>JAWMQM010000001.1:0-1850782 GCA_033283175.1 Cellvibrionaceae bacterium SEMH9
CATCCGCGAAGCTGATCGGGTTGTCGTTGCTGTCCGCGTCGCTGATGGTCAGCGTACCGCTGGCCGTCTGCGTGCCGTCTTCGGCCACGGTTCCCGTGAACACGCCGTCGATCACCGGCGCGTCTTCCGCTCCGCTGATGGTGACCGTGATGGTCTGCGTACTGCCGTCGGTCGCCGTGTAGGTGATGCTGTCGGTGGTGGTTTCACCTGCATCCAGGAACTGCACCGCCGCGTTATTCAGCGTGTAGGTCCAGGTGCCGCCGCTCAGCTCGAAGCTGCCGTAACCATTCGTGCCCGCGGTGCTCGCCACATCCGCGAAGCTGATCGGGTTGTCGTTGCTGTCCGCGTCGCTGATGGTCAGCGTACCGCTGGCCGTCTGCGTGCCGTCTTCGGCCACGGTTCCCGTGAACACGCCGTCGATCACCGGCGCGTCTTCTACTGGCGTAATATCCAGACTGGCAGTACCACTTACCGAAGCTAAGCCATCATGAACCTCATAGCCAAAAATAACTTCGGTATCGTCATTCAACGCCGGCGTGTAACTCCAGGTCCCGTCTCCGTTATTCACCAGCGAGCCGTTGCCGCTACTGATCACCAGATTCACAACGCCCAGGGTGTCTCCGTCCACGTCGCTGGCATTGGCCAGCAGCTCTGCTTCCTGGATAATTCGTACGCCACTGTCTTCCTCTATCGCATTTAATATCACGGGCGATGTCGTCGGAGGTGTATTCGCCGGTGGCGGTGGCGGAGGTGGTGGCGGTGGCGGTGGCGGCGGAATAACAATCGGGGCAACATCGACAGTCACAGTGGCCGTTTCAGTTACACCACCGGAAGTTACCGTATAGGTAAAACTATCGCTGCCGCTGTAGTTGGCATTCGGGGTATAGGTCACTGTGCCATCGGCCTCAACAACCACGCTGCCATTACTACCCTGACTCACGGATGTCACTTCAGCGTTCGTATCGCTAAACGTATCGTTTGCCAGCACATCGATATTGATGGCCACATCTTCGTCAGTAGTTACATTGTCATTGTTGACATCAGCTACCGGTAACACGTTAAAAATAACGGATTGGCTAGCGCTTTGGCCCCCGGCATCGGTCGCGGTAGCGGTGAGCAACTCACTACCATGCCAGTCAGGGGTCGCAGGAGAGATGGTGGCGATACCATTAGCATCAATGGAAACGCTAATATTGCTGTTGCCAGTGACAGTGAAGAACAGTTCACCTGCGACTGCATCGATATCACCAAACGCTGCGTTCAGGTCAATGGTGTAGCTTGCGAAGTCTTCGTCCAGCTCCTGGTGCGGAATAGCGCTTCTAAGCGTCACACCGTCGTTCGTTCCCTGAATGGTGATCTGGACAGGAGTCGGTGTTCCGTCAACGCTGGTGACATTGAAAGTTTCAGTGTAGCTGCTGCCAACATTTAGCTCATCAAAGGCGCTGTTCGCAGTAAACGCCCAGTTACCATTGGCATCAATGGAGAAATCACCGTAGGTGCCTGAAACTGAAGCCGGGGTAAAGGCATTATCGTCGTTATCGATATCGATGCTGGTGAGGGTGCCGCTGGCAGTCAGAGGAGCATCGGTTTCCGTCAGGATGACGTGGGCAGAACTGACCGTAGCCGGATCATTAACCGGGGTGACGGTGACTGCAATTTCCTGGGTGGTGGCATGCCCTTTGTCATCAGTGACGGTGACGATAAAGCCGTCGGTACCATGAAAGTCCGGGTTGGGGGTATAGCTCCAGGCGCCGGACTCGGGATCGATGGTTACCGTACCATTGGAGGCCGAACCGCTGACCGAGAAATAACTACCGTCAGTCAGCCCGTCGGGATCGGTGGCCGTCAGCGTACCGGTGATAGCCCCGCCATCTTCCTCTCCACTACCGCTGGTATCCCCACCTATAGTTGATGGTGTATTGGGGAGGGCAGCCGCAGTTTGTAGTTCTCCAGCCGGGTATTCGCGCAGCCCCTGAATGCTCTCATAACCATCAATTTTAAAGGAGTCAAAGCCACTGTCGGGAGTGGTGGCGTCGGCGTTGTAAGCGATCCTGATGCCCGCTGCACCCGATTCGCCAGTGTTAGCACGGTTGTTGTTACCCTCACCCGCTGCTGTGGCAGGCAGGATTTCATCAAGGGTGAGGCCGCCTTCCAAAGCCTCTTCAATGCGGTCAAAGCTGATCACACCACCAGCACTTTCACGCTCGAGGATCGCCTCCAGCAGGTTCAGAAACCTGGTATCAAGGGTTACATCCTGATCATGTCCGAGGGTGACGACAGTGTTGTTTTTAAAGCCAAGAACGATAGCACTGGCACCGAGAGTCCGCAGGCCGTCATCAACAGCAATTGTATCGCCCACGCGGGGGCTGCGACCTGCACTCTTGCCAGCCGCTGCGGTGTGAATCACGTCGCCCTGGACGGCAAGAACCTGGGCCACAACCCCGGATCTGTTTGCCTGAGCCTGAGAATTCACCGCATCACCATTTGCCATAACACTCTCGTCCGTTGTTACTTGTCTTTTAAAACACCAAAGCCGCCAAAAGGCGGCTTAACATCGGGTCAGGAGGCGGAGCTCCCTAACTCCTGCAACAGCTGCCCCATGGAGTTGAATATCCGGTATTGGGAAAAGAGGTGATCGAACCTGGCATTGACCAGGGCCCGCTTGGCATCAACCACTTCGTTCTCGGTATTAAGGAGGTCCAGCAAGGTGCGGCGCCCGATATCGAACTGCTTGTTGTAGGAAGCCTTGGTATTGAGTGCAGATTCCACGTGCATCTTCAGGTACTTCATCTGCTCGGTAATGGTCTGGTAGGCGCTCCAGGACAGCCTGAGACTCTCGACCACCTGCCTGCGCGTGTTGTTACGTACATCCCGTGACTGTTCCGCCAGATGTGCGGTCTGGCGACGACGCGCCTTATCACCACCACCGTTGTAGAGGTTGTAGGTGAGACGCACAGCCACGATCAGATCTTCCCGGTCACCCTCAACGCCGTCGATATTTTCATCCCAACGCTTGTCAGCCTCAATCTGCACACGAGGCCAGTAATTGCTTTCACTGGCCTGGTACTGCGCCTCGGCGGACTCTACGTCGGCGGTAGCCGATTGCAGGGTGGGGTGTTGCTGCAACGCCAGCTCTTCAGCGGATACCAGTGAGGCTGGCAGTGCTGACGGCCTCTCCGGCATACTCAACTCATCGAGGTTCGGCGAGAGACCGGTCACTCGATAGAAGTTGGTGCGCGCGTCCAGCAAATTACTCTGTGCTGCGATCATATTGCTGTAGGCGAGGGCCAGACGGGCGCTGATCTGATCCAGATCCGCCTTGCTACCAACACCCGATTTGTTGCGCAGCACCATCTGGTCGTGAATATTCTGGTGCTCATAGAGGGTTTCACGTGCCAATGCCAACAGCTCGTTGTGACGCAACAGATTGAGGTAAGCCTCTGCCACCCTCAGGCTGGCATTCTCTTCGGCTTCCTGCACCTTGAAGGCAGCGCTGTCACTGCGAGCGGACTGACGTTTGATCTCGGACGAGGTCGCAAAGCCATCGAACAACAGCTGCCTGGCCGAAATTGACGCCTCTTGACGTGTAAGGGTTACCTCGTCGCCACCGGTTGAAGGGCTTTCCAGGGACTGCCGTCCCAACCCGGCCCCCAGCTCCACGGTCGGCAGGTAGTCGGATCTGGCCTGCTTTACCTCGGCATTTCTGGAGAGGTATTCATTACGGGCAGCCAGCACCTCCGGATTGCTCTGCAGAGTCGCGGCGATCGCCTCCTGCAGCGTCAAACCATAACTGTGTGCAGCACCCGTCAGCAGAAAACCTACTGCAAAAGCCATTTTTGAGAACTGATTCACCCCTGAAACCCCCATATGTGATCCATGTCACATAAATTTTGGGAGATTCTACAAAGTTTTTAATTATCAAGATATAGGCGTTTAAGCACTTTTTAGCATAGATCAAGAAAAAGTAATATCCGCCACAATGGTCACAGACCAGTAACCACGGGGGCTAGGGCCATACAGGAAAAGCTGAGCGGGTAGATGGAGGCCCTAAGCAGGGCCTGGGAGCTGGCGCACCCCAATGGCGCGCTATTCAACGCTCGCGCAAAGCGAGCTGACGGGTCTTGACGATGGGCTTCAGGATGTAATCCAGCACCGTTTTCTTGCCAGTCAGGATGTCGACACTGACCGTCATCCCGGCAATGATAGGCAGGGGCCTCTCCTCGCTGCCAAGGAAGGTGCGGTCTGTCTCGATACGTACCAGGTAGAAGCTCTCGTCGTGCTCGTCCAGGATGGTATCGGGGCTGATGTGAACCACCTTGCCCTGCAGGCCACCGTGAATGGAGAAATCGTAGGCGGTGACTTTAACCATGGCCTTCTGACCCGGGTGCAAAAAGGCAATATCCGCCGGCCGCACCCGGGCCTCCACCAGCAATTTATCCTCGGTGGGCACGATTTCCACGATATCCATACCTGGCTGAATAACACCGCCAATGGTCTTCAGCAGCATCTGCTTGACCGAGCCAGCCACAGGCGACGTCACCAGGGTGCGCTTGACCCGGTCCTCCAGTGCACCACTGGTCTCCAGCAGACGCGCCAGTTCAGATTTGACATCGCTCTGCTCCTTACGGGCCTCGGCCTGAAACAGCAGCTCTGCATTGCTCAGTTTCTGACGCGCCTCCTCCAGTGCCGAACGGGCTCGCGGTATCGACAATTCGGTGCTCTCAAGGCTGCCACGCAGGTCATTCACCTCCCGCTCCAGGCGCAACAGCTCTACCCGGGAGATGGCCCCTTCTTCCGCCAGCGGCTGGGTCATTTCCAGCTCTCTCTGCAACAGTTCCAGGCTGCGTGCCACCTGCTGGCGCTTGGCCTGCAACTCGGAGAGCTCTTGATTCTTCTGCGTCACCTGCTCCCGCAACACCTGGTTGCGACTGGCCAACTCCCGCTGTCGAGCTGCGTACAGCGCCTGTTCTTCCTGCAGGACAGCGGCGTTAATGTCCGGGAGCCCTTCGGTTACAAAGGGCTGGCCGCCCGCTTCTGCCTCGAGGCGGGCGAGCCTGGCCTGCAACTGATCGAGAGTGACATCGGCTTCACGCAGGGAGGAGGAGAACTGGGTGTCGTCTATGCGCAGCAATGGCTGACCCTGCTGCACCTGCTGCCCCTCCTGGACGTAGAGTTCGGCGAGGATACCGCCCTCCAGGTTCTGCACCACCTGCACATGCCGGGACGGGATCACCTTGCCCTCGCCACGGGTAAATTCATCAACTTCGGCCAATCCGGCCCAGATCAGCATCACGATAAAGGAGGCGGCAATCGCCCATAACAGTTGCTGACCGCCCCGGGGAGACTGCTCCATGACCATTCCGGCCGCGGAGGAGATATAACTGATATCGTCGGCCTCGGCCCGGGCACCAGGTTCAAACCAGGAGCGCCAGGGGGACTCTTTCGCCCATTCTGCCAGCAGCGCCTTTTTCACGTTATGCAACACGCAACTGCCCTTTTTTCAGCGCCTCAAGCACACTGTCCCTTGGTCCATCCGCCACCAACTTGCCGCGATCCAGCACCAACAACCGATCCACCAGTGTCAGCAATGCCGTTTTATGGGTAACCAGTATCAGCGTTTTGCCTTCAGTCACCGCGACCAGATTCTCTTTCAGCTGCACTTCCGAGGCGTTATCCATACCGCTGCTGGGCTCATCAAACAGGTACAAGGGTGGATCATTTAGCAGGGCCCTGGCCACTGCGACACTCTGCCGTTGACCACCGGACAGCGCCTGCCCACGCTCACCCACTGAGCGATCAAAGCCAGCCGGGTGGGTATTGGCAAACTCGGTAACGCCGGCAATCGTCGCGGCACGCAGGATTTCTTCGTCCTCCACATGGGGAGCACCAAACACAATATTGTCCTTGATAGAGCCGTAAAAAAGACCAACGTCCTGCGGTACGCACCCCATGTTTCGACGCAGGTCGGCCGGGTCGATCTGCTTTATATCCACACCATCGACCAGTACCGAACCCTCCTGCGGGGCATAGAGTCCCAGCATCAATTTCTGCAGGGTGCTCTTGCCGGAGCCGATGCGGCCAATCACACCGACACGCTCACCTGGGGCAATGCTGAAGGAAACACCCTTCAGGGCCACAGTCTCCTCACCGGGGTAGGCAAAAGAGACGTTATCAAAACGAATGGCACCCTGGAGGTATGGTCGCTGCACAAAAGGCGCCTCTTCATCGCGTTCCTGAGCCTTGTCCACTACCCCCTGCAAACCCAGATACGCTGTGTGGGCCTGGTGGTAACTCAGTAACAGGCCCGCCACCTGCCCCATCGGTGCCAACGCGCGGGACGAGAGCATCACACAGGCAATCAAGGCCCCCATGGTGAGCTCACGCTCAGCAATCAGGTAGACACCAATCACCACCACTGCCACCGAACACACCTGCTGCACGACTCCGGCAACGGTAGAGGATGAGGTGGAGATCATGCGGGAACGCTGGCCCCATAAGGCCAGATGACCAACCGCCCGCTCCCAGTTGCGCTGCAGCCGGCCTTCAGCCCCAAGAATCTTTACCGTTTCGAGATTCGCCAGAGTCTCTACCAACGTCGCGTTCTTCTGGGCTGAGGATTGGTAGCTCTGCTCCACCGCCCGCCGCAACGGAGCCTGCAGATACAGGGCAATTGCCACTATCAGTAACCCCGCCACCAGCGGTGCAATCACCACCATCCCACCCAGCCAGGCGATCACCACCAGGAACAGCAGGGTAAACGGCAGGTCGACAAACGTTGATATCACTGACGAGGTAATGAAGTTGCGCACCGTCTCAAACTCACGCAACTGACTGGCGAAGGCACCCACGGACTCGGGCTTTTCACTCAGCCGGGCCCCCAATACCCGCTCAAAGATGAAGCCCGACAACAGTACATCTGATTTCCTGCCCGCGACCTCAAGGAAGAAGGAGCGAAGTACTTTCAGCAACCAGTCAAACCCGTAGACAATCAGCACACCAATGGCAAGGACCCACAGGGTCTCCAGGGCATCGTTGGGCACAACACGGTCATAAACGTTCATGACGAATAACGGGTTGGCCAGTGCAAACAGGTTGATCAACAGACTCGCCAGCAGCACATCGCGGTAGATACGCCAGGAACCCGCCAGTACACCCCAGAACCAGTGCCCGTGCTGTTGGCGCGGCCGAACCATTTCTGTGCGACGATCAAACCGAAACGCCGGGCGAACCAGGATGCAGAAGCCGCTGTAGAGTTCCTGCAGCTGCTCCAGGCTGTATCTCTGCTGACCGTCAGTTTCGGTATCCAGCAAGGTGAAGCTGCCACTGGCGGCATCCACCTCCACCAGCACCCTGGCCTCATTGTCTTTCAACAACAGCACTGCAGGGCACAGCAACTGCCCTACCTGCTGCAGGTCCCTAGCTACAACCCTGGACTTCAACCCCACCCGCGCCGCGGCCCGGACAAACAGCTCCGGCGTGAGCTTCTCATCAACCAGTGGTAACCCCGCCGTCGCCGATGCCACGGAACAGGGACGATGCTCAATCCTGGCAACCTGCAACAGACAGGTCAGCAGAGGATCGAAAACAGATTGTTGCACCTTGGGCTCTATCGTAGTCATGAATTATAAGTGGCGGACAGCAGGCATTTAGTGGCTACTATGTGCCACAGCTGTGCGCATTGTAAACGAATATTAAGCTAAAATGCCCTGGCCTTAACCTGAAGTGGACTGCCCTGTGCCCTACGCTATTCGCAATGCCAAACATGAAATCGTTGCCCTTTTGAAAGAGCCGGTCCCCGGCCAGGATGAGTTTCTGCCGGCCGACAACCAAGAGGTGATGCAGTTTCTCGGCCTGACAAGCCGGGAGGATGCCCGGGGTGCGCTGAAAGTATCCGACCGACAGTTGGCACGGGTCACTGAGGACCTGATTCAGCTGTTAATCCAAAAAAATCTGATTCTGTTTACCGAACTGCCGCTGCCAGTGCAGGACAAGCTGCTGCTGCGAGAGAAATTGCGAGCCTCGCTCAACGAGCGGATTAAAGACAACTTTCTGGATGACCAGGAGTTGATCTGAACATGAAGCGTAAAATATAAACGGCGAGTCCCCGGAGACAGGAGCTCTCAGGCACAACCACGGGTGAGGCTGGTTTCAGCCCTCCAGCCCCTCAATTGCATAGCGAACCTGCTCATAATCAAATCCGCGGTATTGCAGGTAACGGGCACATTTTGCGCGTCCTGCAGCATCGACCGGGGGGCGGGAAAATTTCTTGTTTAGCACCAGCCGCGACTGCTCGAACCAGTCCACGTCAGCCGTCGCCAGCGTATCCCTGATCTGCCCGGCAGACACACCCCGCTCCTTCAGCTCCTGCGCTATCCTGGCGGGACCGAATCCCTTGCGCAAGCGCATGCTGGTATAAGCCTCAGCGAAACGGGCATTGCTAAGCAGACTGTCGGCTTCCAGCTGATCCAGTACCGCTTCGATCTGATCATCCGTATCGGCAAAACGTTGCCTGAGCTTGCGCGAGAGCTCCAGCCGGGAGTGCTCCCGACGAGCCAGAAGTTCCATGGCATTCCAGCGCAACTGGCGGGATAACTGTTCGGGGTTGAGGGCTTCCGTGGTCATTTGAAGTCCTCCCTGGGAAGAGAGACCCTGCCCGCCGTGGCGGCGGGCAGATTCACTATTGGTGAGAATTTACGGTTTTCTGCGCTTGCGCGCCGGGCTTCAGGCCTCGGCCTCTTCAGCTTCTGCTACTGCAGCCTGCTTGGAAGTCGGCGGCGGCAACAGCTCAGCACGAATACTCGCCTCAATGGTCTGGGCAATCTGCGGATTCTCCTGCAGGAATCTCACCACGTTGTTTTTACCCTGGCCTATCTTGTCGCCCTGATAGCTGTACCAGGCACCGGCTTTTTCCACCAGACCCAGCTTGACACCAAAATCGATCACCTCGCCCAGGCGGTTAATGCCCTGGCCGTAGAGGATCTGGAACTCTGTCTGGGTAAAGGGCGGTGCCACCTTGTTCTTGACCACCTTGACCCGGGTCTCGGAGCCAGTCACTTCGTCGCCGTCCTTCACAGAACCGATACGACGGATATCCAGACGTACAGAGGCGTAGAATTTCAAGGCATTACCACCAGTGGTGGTTTCAGGGTTACCGAACATAACGCCGATCTTCATACGGATCTGGTTAATGAAGATCGCCAGACAGTTGGCATTCTTGATATTACCGGTGATCTTACGCAGGGCCTGTGACATCAGGCGGGCCTGCAGGCCCACGTGGTGGTCGCCCATCTCCCCTTCAATTTCTGCCTTGGGTGTCAGTGCCGCCACCGAGTCTACCACCAGCACATCAATGGCTCCGGAGCGCACCAGCATGTCCGCCACTTCCAGGGCCTGCTCACCGGTATCCGGCTGGGAAACGATCAGGTCGTCCACATTGACACCAAGCTTTTCTGCGTAGATCGGGTCCAGGGCATGCTCGGCATCAATAAAGGCACAGGTGCCACCCGCCTTCTGGGCCTCGGCGATTACCTGCAGGGTAAGGGTGGTTTTACCGGAGGATTCCGGCCCGTAAATCTCGACAATACGGCCTTTCGGCAGGCCGCCGATGCCCAGGGCCACGTCCAGCCCCAGGGAACCGGTGGAGATCGCCGGAATACGCTCGCGCTCACGGTCACCCATGCGCATCACAGTGCCTTTGCCGAACTGACGTTCAATCTGTCCCAGTGCGGCCTGCAGAGCTTTTTCTTTATTCGGATCCATGACTGACCTCGCGCGTCTTTATCTTTTACTGAATCATCTTTTACTGAATCATCTTTTACTGAATCACAAGCTGATTCGTGGCTGGTTTAATGTCTTGCTGCCTGCCGCGGTGCTGATTCATGCCTCGACAGCTACGCCAGGGCGTTAAATCAGATGAGCACCAGGGGCGTTTTTTGCAAGTATGGGGTCATTGAAGCACAGAATTTTTTACTGTACAAGAAAACAGTACTATTTTTTTATACAGTAGATTTCGACAGGTAGGCCAAGGCCCCCTGCAGAGCGTAAATTGTGGCCTGCTGGCGTACCGCCTGTCGATCCCCATCGAAGTATTGCACCCCGGAATGGATCCCTCCCTCACTACCCCAGGCGAACCAGACGGTCCCCACCGGCTTGTCGGCCGTACCCCCATCCGGGCCGGCGACACCACTGGTGGCCAGGGCCAGGTCCGCGCCCCGGGCCAGAACCCCGGCCACCATGGCCTCCACCACCGGCTGGCTGACCGCCCCATGCTGCCGGAGCAGATCGGCAGGCACCTGCAGCAGCCGCTCCTTACTGGCATTGGCATAGGTGACCAGGCCCTCGTCAAACCAGCCCGAGCTGCCGGCAATATCAGTGATGGCCGCTGCCACCATGCCGCCGGTGCAGGACTCCGCCGTGCCTACGCGCCAATGCCGCTGCAACAGTTCCATGCCCAATTGGTGGGCCAAAGTCCGGGGATCAAAATTCATGGGGTAGGTCGCCTCAAAGCCAGTGTTTATGATGCGCGAAGGCTGGCGCAGGAACAAGTCGGCTCAGTCGCAACGAGGCTCAGGATTATCACAGGCGGCGCCGCCGAACAGGCTCTCTCCAGGGGAAGCCAACAGTGACCACCAAGCAGAGACGCCATCCGAGCAGATTCAAGGGCTGCAGCTTCCTGACCGGTACCCGCAGAGAGCGACGCCGGGGGATCACTGCGAGGCTCCGGCACTGAAATTCCATCACTCTGCCTGCAACCGAAACTGTAAGCAGAGAGACGCTACTGCTAACCACGTCATTGATTCTGCCCCACCATCCGCTGCCTGTTCCCACGCAGAACTGCGACATCAGACCGAGATCAAAAAAGCCTTCAAAGTCCGCGCTTTGCCATGGAATCACTACAGTTGATCCGTTACACTCGAGTGACACTCAAGTGGTGAAAAACGAAAGCGGAAAATGTCTGCGACCGCGGTAACCAGCGACTGAATCAGCAGCGCACCGGATACTGAAACCAACAACCGTCAGGCTACCGCCAAGCGCATCACTGCATAATAATGATTGCCGGACTCACTACCCGCCAGGAGCATCCCTTGTCGGAAGGTATTGAAAACTTACTGAAAGAGCTGCACGACTCCTGCCCTGAAATCCTGATCTCCATGGTGACCAGTAAGGATGGTTTCGCCATCTCGCACCGCGGAAATATTTCTGATCCGGATCTGTTCGGGGCCTACTTCGCCGAATTGCAACGGCTGTGCGAACAGGTCATTAATGAGGTGGACTATCACAACGTCAAGGAGATATTTGTCCGCTCCGACAGCGGCTGCGTCTGCCTGCTTCCCATTGAGGACAAAGGCTACCTGGCTTGCATGTCGACCCCACAGATCAACTCCACCAAGCTGCAGTTATTAACACTGAAAACCATTAACCGGGTGATACGCTACTTCTAGGATCCATCTATGACCCCGGTGTCCCCAAAGGCGACTCCGGTTATGGCTCTCCAACGCCTTGCCGGATACCGGCACAGCTCTCAGGCGTCAGCCACTGCCGCCTTGTCGTGACATGCCGGACAATAGATTTGTCCGGTACGCAGGTGAAACATAACCCGCGTCCCCTTATCCACGAACTCTTCGCACGCATCGCACACCGAACCTTCATCCAGGGTTTCGTAGTCGAACCCTCCGGCGGGTTGATAGATATCACCCACCTTACGCCCCCGGGGAGCAGTTTTGACGATATCCGTGCGATAGTACTCTTCGTAGGGAAGCCACAACGCCACCATCTCTTCAGAGAGGCCGTGCTTCCGCATAAAGCCGAGCAGCAACCGCAAACGGTGATCGTAAACTTCATTGGGAATCACCATCCAGTGATGGGCATTGCGGGGACGATCGCCGAAGTAACACTTCTCACCAGTGAACAGCTGCTTGTAAAAGCTGTACACCTTCTCTTTCGAGCGCTGTTTGGTGAACTTCTGAAAATAGGGCGCCATGATCTCGTCTTCGAAAATCGCATCGTAGAAATCATCAATGATGGTTTTCAACAGATCACCGCCCGCCTGCAACCGCTGCCACAATGGCTCGCAGGGTGCCGGCCAGGGGCGTTCCTCCCCGATGCCGTACCCATCGGAGGGGGATGCTGTCCCCGCCTCGCCCGGCAACGGCCTGCCATCACTGGCATCATCACCGGGATGGCGTTCAAAGGGGTCGGAAACGATGCGTAACCGGCTAAAGCCCCAACCCACCAACACCGATTGCAAGGTGCCGACCTGCTCCGGGTTGCCACACAGAAATACGTGGGGCGAGATTCCCATACCGGACGCTGTCATAACAGCACCCGCCAAGCGGTCAACAACGGGGGAAGTCAGCTCCGGCTCCACCAGGAACTGGACCGCCAGCTCCGGATGCATCTGCGCGAGAGTTTCAAGCTCCGCTTGTAAATAGAGGTCGGCGGGCCGTTTCACCACATGAGTCAGGCGGATTTTCCGGTTGCAGCCGACCTGGTTTTGGTAAAGCGCCTCACGCGCGATACCCATAACGGAAGACAAGCCAACACCAAAGGCAATCAGGTGCAGGTTTTCCATATCGGCCCTGAGAAAGCTGTTGCCCATTGCCTGGGAGATGGTCAGTTCACTCCCCTCCTCCACCTCACTGGCCAGCCAGGAGCTTACCTTGCCCCTGGCGATAACCCGGATATGCAATTCAATGTAAGGTGTATCGTCAGGAGTGGATGCGATGGAGTAGGCACGCCAGGCTCCGTCCGGGTGAAATAGGTGAACAAATTGCCCCGCCTCCCACGACATATTTCTGTAAGGCTCCAGCAGCAATCGCAGGATCGTGGGCGCCACCAGGGTCTTTTCTACGACAGCGGCAGTCACCGTAATGTCACCGGACTGAGGCGGCCCAAAGCTCAACCCGGTAAACGGCGAGGTCCGGCAAGGAAGGAAATACCCCTTGCCTATCAGGTCTTGCGCAAGCGCACCGGTAAACAGCGCATTGGAGGGTTGGTCTGCCTTGCACATACAACCATTGCATACACCGTTCTTGCAGGAGTAGTTCACCCCCACTCCGTGACGCAACAGTGCCTCCAGCGCCGTTTCCCCCTCACGACAGGTATACACCTGACCGTCGTAAGTTAACTCTTTCATTTTCGATTACACCTTTAATTCACGGCACCTGCTACGGCCCTGGCCATGCAAGCAGAGTAACTGGAGAGGTAGCGACACCGTATTGGCGATCGGGACGCCGATCCCGCAGGGGCCTGGCGCAGCCACGGGAACAACGACAAGGTCAGGTCCGGCAGGGTTGCCCCGTGCCCAATCAGACGGTCACAGTTCAGCAGGAAGCCTTCCTGCGTGCAGCACCAGCACGGAATGGACGCTGGTCTTGTTTATTTAAAGAATGGCTGCAGCCTGGCGACACAATTTTTGGTATTGATGAGGATCTTGCCCAGATTAGCCTTGGGTCTCGCCGCTATAGCCAATACCGCCTCTGAAGAGACGTAGTTGAGCAGCATCATCCCTTCGGTTCCAATCACCATGACCTGACGCATCTTGCCAATGTGGATCTCCTCGATCGTGCGGTTGGCAAGGGCCAGCAACGATGCACTCATTGCCGCATAGCGATCGCTGTCGATATTGTCATTCAGCGCCGACGCCAAAGGAAAACCATCGGTACTGATCACCACGGACGCTTCAATCTCCCCATCAGATGACCCATTCAGACTGCGCAGTACGGAACGGATTTGCGACGCGTTGGATTCGATATTCATCGAAACTTGCTCTCCTGAAAATCAGCAGGGCCACAGCCCCCCCAAGGGCTGTGGCCAGTCAATCAAAGTGCGTTTTCCAGAATTGGAAGCTGACTGCGGGACTTGGTCAGCACCATGCCAAGGTTGGCGGACAGGCGGCAGACAAAGCAGACCACATGATCCGGATCTTTCTTGCTGCGGATAAACACGTGAATCAGGTTCTCGGAGTTGACGATCACTTCCTTAAAGTAGTGATAGCCGTCATCCACCAGCCCGCGAGCCCGCTTAAACAACTGCTCAATACTGGACACATTGGGCCCCTGGAAAAGATCGTGGGTGGCGGCGGCCAGCAGGTCCAGCACTTCGCTGGGGTGGGAGTCCACAGTTTTCACTCCCAGCAACATGCCACTGCCTACATCGACATAACCTGCGGCCAGACATTCCGGTACAGCGGCAATCGCTTTTGCCAATGCATCATCTAAAGTTCCCATTTACGGCTACCTCATAAAGTTTCAAGTTGATTTTTTAGTTGGTTATTTCCCCGCATGCGGGGTCGCCCCCTGCCTTCGGGTAAATTCTGCTATGGCCCGCCATCAGGCTGGCATCGTTCTTGTCCGGACGTTGGGTTCCGCACCGTCCAGCCATCACTTTAATAATCCGCATGCCCTGCGCAGGGCACCGCTATCGCTGCAACTTCGTCTTCAGGCTAGTTGCTGGCAATTTGCGCGTCTTTGATCTCTGTCGTCATTTGGTCAATTTCCGCGACCACGCTTGTCGTCGTCAATGGCTCGGAGAACGTGCCCTCTGTCAGAAAGGAAGCAAGCAGTTCCCGCAGCGCGCTATCACTTTTTTCAGGACTGCCCTGCAGCCCGTTTTCCCGCAATAGCCTGTTAAGCATGCTCTACCTCTTCGCCTCGTACGTACTGACAAAATTGCTCCAGAAAATTGACCTGCTCCCGGGATTGAACCCAGCGAGGCTCGATTTTTCTGGCGGTTTCCAAAGCCGTAATCGCGTCCACGCCCTGCCAGATCAGGTAGGCCGTCAGAACCGTCCCTGTCCGTCCCAGGCCTGCACGGCAATGCACGGCAACCACGTCACCGCCGGAGATCAACTCATCGATTTTGCGGCAGATGGTGGTTGCCAGTTCCACGCTGGGCGCGCGCATATCCGGTATCGGATACTGGCCGTGGCGAATGCCAAATTCGGCCAGCAGGTCTGTCTCTATGGCCGGTTCGTTGGGCGGCAGCTCGGTAAGACTCAACAGGCAGGTAATGCCGACGCGCTTCAGTGCCGCCAGGTCATACGCGGTTTCATGGAAGACCCCCGGGCGTGGTGTGCCCGCCAACTGCCCCCGGTGCAGCCAGAGAAAATCCCTCGGCCCAAAGCTTTCACTTTTCCAGGCCGGCGCCGGCTTTGGCGCGATCACCTCATGCAGCAGCTCATCGTCCGGATTCACCTGCACAGATCCCGGCGACGGCGACGGGCAGGAGCCGGTGCGGACAAACGTCTTGGCATCATCAGTCGCGGGCGCCGCAAAGAATTGCGCAGTGGGTACCATCTCCTTGATAACACCACCGGTCATCAGTGCTGTATTGCCACCGAGAGCCATCATCTGCGCCTGGTTATGCAGCGTAATCAGCACCGCCCGCTTACCGCTCTGGTAGCGGATATACTCCAGCAAACGCGCGGAGTCCTCCTCATTCAGGCCCGTCGTCGGCTCATCCAGGCAGATCATGCAGGGATTGCTGGCGCAGATGCGCACAATGGAGAGATAGCGGCTGTCGGCGAAGTCCAGTTCCTGTACCGGGCGATAGAGCTTATCCACCAGTGCTGGCAGACCGGCGTCCTCCAGCAGGCGAATGGCCAGATCACGCTGATCGCTGAGTCCCAGGGTGCCTTTCTCGGGCAGGTCGTAGAGAACGTTCTGCAGGATATTGGATGTCAGCAGCCTGGCACTTTGCATCACCATGGCCGGACTATCCCCTGCCCCAAGAGGAGCGCCGCAGTAGTGCGCCTCTCCCCAGGTCTGGATATTGGGGTTACTGGCATTGAAGCCGGCCAGGGTACGCAGCAAGGTGGATTTACCGGTGCCGGCCGGCCCGGCCAGACAGGTAATACCCGATTCAGAGATGGTCAGATTGACGTCGGCCAATATCACCCGCTCAAGCATCGACAGGCCAAAACCGGACAGCGACAAGATGGCACCACTCGCATCCATGCTATGCAGCCTTGAACTGGATCAGAGCGAAGAGCGCCTGCAGCAGGTTTTTCACATCTGCAGGTTCTCTTGCATCCACCTCCATAATCGGGACACTTGCGCCGGATTCTTGCTTAATCACAGCGTGAAAGTCAGACAAGCGGGGGACTGGACTGACGTCCATATGGGTGATGCCTATCACCACCGGGTTCTTGCGGATAAAATCCTTAAACGCCGTAAAGTAAAAGCGCAGGTCCTCCAGTGGGGACTCACTGGTGTTGTCGATCAGGATAACCAGACCGAGTCCTCCCATGGTGAGGATGTCCCACATAAAACTGAAACGCTCCTGCCCCGGTGTGCCATAGAGATGCAGCCGGTCCCCCCCATCCAGTTTCATCACACCGTAATCCATGGCCACGGTGGTCAGGGATTTTTTTTGCGCGGTTTCGTCGGTTGCCTTCTCTTCGGTTGCAACGACTTCGATATCACTGATCGAGGAAATAGCCGTGGTTTTACCAGCGCTCACCGTACCGGCGAAGATGATTTTATGCTCCATTGATGTCACCCAATCCTTAACCCTGTAACCGCGACAGCACGGAGGAGAGGAAGGAGGTGCTGGCTTTTGGCAGCAACTCCTCAACAGCCACTTCAACAGATTTACTGACCGGCTCAATATGCCCGCTCTGCAGTGCCGGCGCACAGAAGTCATGCACGTCTTCCACTGCAATCTTTAACTTACTGGCGATAATCCGGCAGGAATGCGGCTGGCGGCTGAGCAGCGCCGCAATCGAATAGGCGGTCGATCGGTGAGGTAAGCGGGTGAGATTGGGCCAGCTGCTGAGGCGGTAGACGTCCGTCTTTTTACAGAGCTCCGCCTTCTGTGGCGCTGGCAAGGCTGCGGTCAGCACCCACAGCAACTCAGGCAAGGCGCGCCCCTTTCCATCAAACTCCGCCAGAATGGGCGACCGATGGTCGATTTCAACCGCTTCTGCATAATCAAAAAATGCGGACATCATCTCTGCTACGTTGCATGCCTTGTGCAGATAGATGTCCTTGTTCCCCAGAATCAGTAACTCGCCACCATCGCGGAAGCGGATATGCAGAACGCTCTTGTTCTGTCGTGAACGGATTACGACGTCCAACAAAGACGACGCTCCCGCCGAGAATTGGTCTATCACAGGGTTCCCCTCAAGCCGATATTACATTCCCTGCAAGTTCAGCAATCCCTAATATTTCATTTGATTTTAACGAGAGGGGATCCTTTAACAAGAGGATTTAGGCGACATAACCATATTTTTTTTGTGGTCTTGATTTTATCCACACGATATGCATGGACTTTGTTTATAGCAATTCGATTTTAAAAGATAAATTTAAGAATCACGGGTAATTAGGCAGTCTATTTTCCAACCAGTATTTCTAAGTTTGAGATTCGGGAGAGACCGCTTTTGACAGAATCTGCCAATGCTGGGTAAAGCCATTGCGCAGACCAACAGACAATCCGCAATGCTATTTTTTCGAATTTTATGAACTGCCCCACAGATTTTGAATATTTGTTCCCTGTCCGGAAAACTGGTTACCCATAGCGGCTTCGATCGCCCCCCATAACCGGTGACTGGCCAGGGCAGCCGCACAGGTTGTGACATCACACAGAGCAATTCCCTAATCCTTGCAGGGCACGTAGACTTGCCTCTCAGGTTCTGACCGCGCAGTGCCTCCGGATTCCGCCCGCAGCAATACACCCCACCGCCATCCGTCCACTGGGTGAATGCCGGCCTCGGGCCCGGTGGTTACAGCACCACCGTCGATACCTGTAGAATCCAAACTCATAATGATGCCCCCCACCTACCGGTAACAGGGCAAGCCTGCGGTGTAAAAGACAGGCCCGGGAGCATCGACCAATCAAACCCAATCCTTCAGCAGCCACAGAGTAGTGATGACAAACAGCGTAAATCAGTCCAGTGCGCCGGAATCCACGCACACCCCCATGATGCAACAATATCTGAGGATAAAGGCGGAGCACCCCCACGAACTGGTGTTCTATCGAATGGGGGATTTCTACGAGCTGTTTTATGACGACGCCAAAAAGGCGTCCGAGCTGCTGGACGTGACCCTCACCGCTCGCGGCAAATCCAACGGCGAGCCCATTCCCATGGCCGGTATTCCCTACCACGCGGCTGACGGCTACCTGGCCAAGCTGGTGCGTAAGGGTGTCTCAGTGGCCATCTGTGAACAGATTGGTGACCCCGCCACCAGCAAGGGGCCGGTGGAGCGCAAGGTGGTGCGTATTGTCACTCCGGGAACAGTGAGCGACGAATCGCTGCTGGATGCCAGCCGTGACAATCTGCTGGTCGCCCTGTGCGTTCACGAAGAGCAGTTTGGTATTGCCAGCCTCGACATCGGTGCCGGCCGCTTTCAGGTTCTGGAGGTAGAGGGCCTGGAGGCCGCGCTGGGCGAACTGCAGCGCCTCAGTCCCGCTGAGTTACTGGTACCAGACAACCTGGCCATCAGCGAGATTACCGAGCAGCGCCGAGGCTTGCGCCGGCGCGCGCCCTGGGAGTTCGAGCTGGAGACCGCCCAGCGCCTGCTGGCCCAGCAGTTTGGCACTCAGGATCTGGCCGGTTTTGGCTGTGATCATATGCTTGTCGCCCTTGCCGCTGCCGGCTGCCTGCTGGCCTACGCCAAGGAGACCCAACGCACGGCCCTGCCCCACATCAACTCGCTGCAGAGCGAAAACCGCGAAGAAGCGGTAGTGATGGATGCCGCCACCCGCCGCAACCTGGAGCTGGACACCAACCTGACCGGTGGCGACGAGAACACCCTCTTCCACGTGCTTAATACCAGCGCCACCGCCATGGGTGGACGTCTGCTGCGCCGCTGGCTCAACCGACCACTGCGCGACCTGACCACCCTCAAGCTGCGTCAGCAATCCATCAGTGCATTGCTCACCAACTACCACTTTGAAACCCTGCGCGGAACCCTGCGCCAGATCGGTGACCTGGAGCGGATTCTGGGCCGCGTGGCACTGCGCTCGGCCCGACCGCGGGACCTGTCAAGGCTGTTTGCCTCCCTCAGCGCCTACCCGTTACTGCAGAGCCAGCTGCAGGAAGCGGATGCAGGCCACCTACGCAGCCTCGCCACCGAGATCGGCACCTTCCCCGAGCTGGAAGAGCTGCTGGATCGCGCCATCGTCGACAATCCTCCGGTGGTGATACGCGATGGTGGCGTTATCGCCGAAGGTTACGACAGCGAGCTGGATGAATTGCGCAACATCAGCACCAATGCCGGACAGTTCCTGCTGGACCTGGAAACCCGGGAGCGGGAGCGCACCGGGATCAACACCCTGAAGGTGGGTTACAACCGGGTGCACGGCTATTTCATCGAAATCAGTCGCGGTCAGGCCGAACAGGCACCCGCAGACTATATCCGCCGCCAGACCCTGAAGAATGCCGAACGCTTTATTACTCCCGAACTGAAAGAGTTCGAGGACAAAGCCCTGTCGGCCAAGAGCCGAGCCCTGGCGCGGGAGAAAGGGCTCTACGAGGAGATCATCGAGCGCCTCAACGAGGAGTTGCTGCCATTGCAGATTGCCGCCGCCGCCGTGGCCGAGCTGGATGTGCTGGCGACCCTGGCGGAGCGCGCCGACAGCCTTAACTTCACGCCACCGGAGCTGACCGCCGAGCCCGGGATTCACTACGTGGCCGGGCGTCACCCGGTGGTGGAACAGGTTTCCGACCACCCGTTTGTGCCCAACAGCCTGGTACTCAACGACCAGCGCCGTATGCTGATCGTTACCGGCCCCAACATGGGCGGTAAATCGACTTATATGCGGCAGACCGCGCTGGTTACCCTGCTTGCACATATCGGCAGCTACGTGCCGGCGGAGCAGGCCACCATCGGCTTGGTGGATCGCATCTTCACCCGCATAGGTTCATCCGATGACCTGGCGGGCGGCCGCTCCACCTTCATGGTGGAGATGACTGAAACAGCCAACATCCTCAACAACGCCAGTGATCGCAGCCTGGTGCTGATGGACGAGATTGGCCGCGGCACCAGCACCTTTGATGGGCTATCGCTGGCCTGGGCCTGTGCCATCCAGCTGGCGGAACGGGTCAGGGCCTTCACCCTGTTTGCCACCCACTATTTTGAGCTGACCCAACTGCCCGAAGACTACCCCACAGTGGCCAACGTCCACCTGGATGCCACCGAGCACCACGACAATATTGTCTTCCTGCACAACATCCAGGAGGGGCCAGCCAGCAAGAGCTATGGCCTGCAGGTGGCCAAGCTGGCTGGCATTCCTGCGCCGGTTATCCATCTTGCACAGCAGCAGCTTGCGCAGCTGGAGGGCGATGCCGGCAAGCCACCCGCAAAAACCGCTCTCCCACCAGCAAGTCATCCACAGCCCGTCTCCCCGGCGCAGGGTGAACTGTTTGCCGCTGCCACCAGTCCCGCGCTGGAAGCGCTGCAGAAGCTGCATCCCGACGACCTGACCCCGCGACAGGCGCTGGATATGCTCTATCAGCTGAAAGGCTTGCTGTAATGCAGTTGAGTCGGCCCCGGGGTAGGTAGATCCGGGGCCGACCACTCACTCCCATTGCGGCCATATCGGGAAAATCAATTACCAATATCCGAGAAAGTCTCCCCGCCGATGGATCTAGCTGGTACAATCCCGCCGATTAGCCTGACCCCCATGAAAATTCCAACTGAGTAAAACGGAGTTCAGACCATGACTTTTGTGGTTGCCGACAACTGTATTAAGTGTAAGCACACCGATTGTGTGGAAGTGTGCCCAGTAGATTGCTTCTACGAAGGTCCTAATTTCCTGGTTATTCACCCGGACGAGTGCATTGATTGCGCCCTGTGCGAGCCTGAGTGCCCCGTCGACGCCATCTTCTCCGAAGATGAGCTGCCAGCAGGCCAGGAAGTCTACCTGGAGCTGAACGCCGAGCTGGCGGAAGTGTGGCCCAACATCACCGAGAAAAAAGACGCGCCGACAGACGCTGAAGAGTGGGACGGCGTGGAAAACAAGCTGCAGTACCTGGAGCGCTGATCCGCTCATCTGCAGACACAAAAAAACGCGGCCATGGCCGCGTTTTTTTGTGTCTGCTCCCTGCCGATTGCTTCAGAGCGTGCTAAACAGCTCCTCGGCATTAAGGCCATGACGCTCCAGTATATCCCGCAGACGTTTCAGTGCCTCCACCTGGATCTGTCGCACCCGCTCCCGGGTCAGGCCAATCTCACGCCCCACCTCTTCCAGGGTACTGCTCTCGTAGCCGCGCAGTCCAAACCGACGGGCCAGCACCTCACGCTGCTTATCCGTCAGCTCCGTCAACCAGCTATCCAGGCTGTCGTTGAGGTCAGTATCCTGCAGCAGCGCCGCGGGGTCCGACACCTGCTGGTCGGGGATAGTCTCCGCCAGGGACTTATCCGAAGTATGGCCAATAGGCACGTCCATGGAACTGATGCGCTCATTTAACCCGAGCATCTGCTGGACATCCGCCACCGGCTTGTCGAGCAGATTGGCGATCTCCTCCGGAGTGGGCTCATGATCCAGCTTTTGAGCCAGTTCGCGGGCCGCCCGCAGATAGACATTGAGCTCCTTGACCACATGTATCGGCAGGCGAATGGTACGGGTCTGATTCATGATGGCCCGCTCAATGGTCTGGCGAATCCACCAGGTGGCGTAGGTGGAGAAACGAAAACCCCTTTCAGGATCAAACTTTTCCACCGCCCGGATCAATCCCAGGTTGCCCTCTTCAATCAGGTCCAGCAGTGACAGCCCCCGATTGACATAACGTCGGGCGATTTTCACCACCAGCCTGAGGTTACTTTCAATCATGCGCTTGCGTGAGGCTTCACAGCCGCGCAGCGATTTACGGGAAAAAAACACCTCTTCTTCTGCGGTGAGCAGCGGCGAGAAGCCGATTTCGTTCAGGTACAGCTGTGTTGCGTCCAGGTTTTTCTGGTATTTATCCGGTTCGATACCGGTCAGGCGTTCTGATGAAGATCTCGCTGGTGCGGGGGTATCGTCCTTGTCCTGATCCTCCAGGAAATTGAGATCTTTGGGAGTGTTGACATCGTCATTGTCGCGATAGATAGCTTCCTGTACTGCCATGGTACTAGCCCTGTGAGTCTTCGGTTTATGTATGTAGCAGGTTCTTCTTACTTCCTTGAGACCTTACGTTCCAACCTCAGTCAGTGGACCAACTTCTTCACTCTACTTTCTACTCAACGCGCTACTCAACGCAGCTGCCGAATTGCTCAGCAGCGTTCTTACTCCTGTTACGCTTTGGCTTCCTCTGTCACCGGGGGGGATACCCCATGTGGTTAACGTTTAGGCAGATACAGCAAGGGATCTACTGGTTTGCCATCACGCCGGATTTCAAAATGTAACTTGGTCTGGTCGGTGCCACTGTTACCCATCTCGGCAATTTTCTGACCGGCTTTGACACTCTCTTTTTCTTTGACCAGCAAGCGGCGACTGTGTGCATAGGCGCTCAGGTAGCGCTCGCTGTGTTTAATGATCAGCAGATTGCCGTATCCGCGTATACCACTGCCTGCATACACAACTGTGCCAGCGGCGGCGGAATGGACAGGCTCACCCAAACGTCCCCGGAGATCAACTCCCTTATTAAGACTTTTTTGTGACGAGAAGTGGCTGATCACCGGTCCGCTGACCGGCCATTGCCAGGCCACATCACCGGCAGCGGCCACTGGTCTGGCGGCAGGCTTGGGAGCGGGTTTGGGAGCTACTGTCGGGGTTTTTGAACGAGGAGCCGGCACGGGCTTTGCCACCGCCACTAGCTTCTGTGACGGTTGCGCAGACGGCCTGGGTTTTGCCGGTTGTGGCGCCACCGCCAGCGGCTGCAGTCGGTCCAGGTACAGGGTCTGACCGGGATAGATGGTGTAGCTGCGGTCAATGCGGTTGCGCTGGGCCAGCGACTTGTAATCGACTGCATAACGCCAGGCAATGGAATAGAGGGTCTCACCCCGGGCGACGATATGGTAGTTGCGCCCACTGCTCATGGCGGCACCACGCTCCTGCACCGGCGCCTGGTTGCCACCGGTAGCACAGGCCGACAGCAGCAGAATCATGCTCAAAATCTTGAACACGCCACTGTGAGTCATTATTGTTTGGCAGCGGCCTTTGAGCATTGGCGAGAGCTTCTCCGACAGTCGGTTACGGCCCAGTAATATAATCAATTGTTTCTTCCCCATTTGGGGATATGAGAATTGCATCTATCTAAATGTTACACAAGCCACAAAATAAGGGGCGTTTTGTGACATTTACCGACTTCCTGCAGAGACTCCTTATTCCGTGATAAGCATATTCCACGAAAATCTCATCCCCGCATTGGCGAAAATTCTACAGACCTCTCTCACTCCTTCCCAGCACCGGCTTCAATTACCACTACGATAACAAAACCGCTCAACGCGCAACCCAACGCCAACAACCACTGTGACGCCTCACCGGTAATTACCGCGTATTGATGGGGCAACAGGTTTTGCTGCACCAGTGGGACCAGCTCACCGTGCCGGTTAACGACCGACTCCAGAGTCTGCTTCCATGGCCAGATGATGTTCAGAGAACCGAGCAGTATACCGGTGAGAAATGCCATGGTAGCCGCAGCAAATCGGTGTAATAACCAACTCAGAAGATGGGAAAATGCCAGCAGCCCCAGCGCAGCTCCAGCCGCGAAAGGCAGCAGCGTCAACACCTGCAGCTGTGACAATGCCCCGATAACCGCCGTGTAAAGCCCCATCATCAACAGCAAGAACGAACCGGAAATACCCGGCAGGATCATCGCACAAATCGCAATGGCACCGGCACCAAACAGGATCAGCGGGCTGGGCTCCAGCTGCGACGGTTTCAACACCGACACCCCCAGCGCGAGGGCCAGGCCCGCCAACAGCCAGAGTCCGCGCCAAAGGGTCCAATGAGGCACCTGCCGCAACAGCACCAATGCCGATGCCAGCACCAGGCCAAAAAAGCCGGACCAAACCAGAATGGGCTGCTGCTCCAGGCACCAGGTCACCAGCTTGGCCAGGGAGAGCATGCTGAGCAGTACCCCGGCGAAGACCGCCAGCAGGAAGTTACCATTTATATGGCTCCAGGCCGCCTTTATGCCCTTCTGCCACAGACACTGCACAGCGCGATGGTCGATACTGCGCAGGGAGTCAATCAGCTCCCCGTAGATACCGGTAATAAAGGCGATGGTACCGCCGGAAACCCCGGGCACCACATCGGCCGCCCCCATGGCCATGCCACGCAGGAACACCGTCAAATACTTACCAATTCCCTGCAACATGGGACTCCCTGAATTCAGACCGATTGAGGATGGAAGGGTTACCCCGCTGCTGCGAGGTAGCGGCGTCAGCGGGTGACGCCGGAAAGCAGGGGCACAAACCGCACGGGTTCCAGCACCTGGGTGACAAATTTGTCGCTGTCGCCATCGCGCATGATGAGATTCAGGTGCTGCTCGTCAGCGCCCACCGGGATCACCAGCACACCGCCGGGCGCCAGTTGCGCCAGCAGCTCAGGAGGTACCTGCCGCGGTGCGGCCGTGCTGAGGATGCCGTCGTAGAGACCCCGTTCAGGCCAACCAAAACCGCCATCGGCGTGTTTCAGCTCCACGTTGCGCAAGCCCAGCTGACGCAAGCGGTCGCGGGCTTTGTCCTGCAGGGGTTTGATGCGCTCCACACTGAATACCTGGGGCACCAGCTGGGCGAGAATACTGGTCTGGTAACCGGAACCGGTACCTACTTCCAAAACCCGCTGCAACTTGCCGGCGGCATTCAGCAGAATCTCCGTCATGCGGGCAACGATATAAGGTTGTGAGAGTGTTTGGCCGAAACCGATTGGCAAGGCGGTGTCTTCGTAGGCCCGGTGCGAAAGGGCCTCATCGAGAAAGATATGGCGGGGAGTCTCTGCCATGACATCCAGAACGCGGATATCCGTTACGCCCTGCTCCTTTAACCGCTGCACCAGGCGTTGCCTGGTTCTCTGGGACGTCATCCCGATACCCTGTAACTGCAGGCTGCTCACCCTGTTCTGTTCCCCCACAAACCCGTAACAATGACCCCGAGATGGCCCGGCTGGCATTTATTGGCAGTAACAGGGCTCTGATAACCCACTGCTCTGCCGGGATTTTTTATGTCGCCGGATCCTGCATCTTCCGCCGGACTATAGCACATCCACCGAACGTGGCACCTCTTTCAGGAAAGCCAATTCACGCAATACGGCTGTGGCAAAAGTCCCCGGTGGCAGGGCGAAGCTCACCACCAGATCGTCGCCCTGCAATTGATAGCCAAACTCCCATGCCGCCAGCGCCAGCGGCCGGCGCTCCTGCAACAGGCCCACATGCTCCAGCCCGTCACACCAGCCAGCCCAGGGTTGCAACACCTCGCTCTCCAGCGCCAGGCAGCCTTCACTGCTGAGGGGCCTGCCCCGTCCCCACAGGGGGCCACTGGGCATTCCATCCAGTCCCGGGTCACCCGTCGTCAACTGCTGCCAGTCACCCGCTGCCACCCGCGCGCCCAGCACCGTATTAAAGAGCCATGAGCGTGCGGCCGACATCGCCATGCCGCGGCGCTGGCGGTTGCGGATCTTCTCCCCGCCCAGCAGCAGGCGTTGTGCCAGCTCCAGGTTGCCGCCCTCAATGCCAAAGCGCTGGGGGCCAAAATAATTGGGCACTGGCTGCTCTTTCAGAAGCTCCAGCTGTTGCTGCAGCCGCACCAGATCACCTTGCAGGTGGCGCAAGCGAATGACAAAGCGGTTGCAGCGGTGATCACCGCGGCGCAGCTTGCGACTGTGGCGGGTGTGTTGCAGCAGCTGCACACTCTCTGACTGCAGCTGCTGCCAGTCCGGCTCGGCCCCCTTGGGCAGGTAGACGCTGAACCACTGTCGGGTTACCGCGTGGCGGTCCTTGAGACCGGCGTAGCCCACATCCGCCGGAGTCACCTCCGCCAGGCGGGCAATATTGCGGGCCAGCCACTCGGTGTTATCACCCCGCTTCTGCAGCTGCAGGTAGACATGCTCGCCACTGCCACTGAGCTCAAAACCCAGCTCTTCATCCACACAGAAATCTTCCGGCTCGGTGCGAAAATCGCCACTCACCGCCGGCCCGCCCCAGGCAAAAGGCCACTCGAGAGAAAACATACTCAATCCTCAGCGCCGACGGGACGGCTTGCCGCTGCTACGGCCGCCGCGGCCTGCAACCTGTTTGCCTTTGCGACGGTCACTGGAACGGGCGCCATCACCGGCGCTGCGTCCCTGGGAGCCAATGGCTTTCTGATAACCGCCATACTGCTTGCCGGCACTTTTATCATCCCAGGGGACCAGCTGATTGGGGCCATCACCGATCAGGTCCTTGCGCCCCATATCCAGCAGTGACTTGCGCAGGAATGCCCAGTTCTTGGGGTCGTGGTAGCGCAACAAGGCTTTCTGCAGGCGCCGCTGCTCCAGCTTGCGGGGGATGTAAAGCTTGCCACTCTTGTAGCTCAGCTTGTGCAGCGGGTTGCGCTCTGAGTGGTACATGGCGGTAGCCAGGGACATGGGCGACGGATAGAACGTCTGCACCTGGTCGACGCGGAATTTATTTTTCTTCAGCCACAACGACAGGTTGAGCATATCCTCGTCTTCACAGCCCGGGTGTGCGGCAATAAAGTACGGGATCAGGTACTGCTCCTTGCCCGCCTCTTTGGAGAACTTGTCGAACATGCGCTTGAAGTCGTAGTAGGTATCCATACCCGGCTTCATCATCTTTTCCAGCGTGTTCATCTCGCTGTGTTCCGGCGCGATCTTGAGGTAGCCACCTACATGATGGGTAACCAGCTCTTTCACATACTCCGGATCCCGTACCGCCAGGTCGTAGCGTAAGCCCGAGGCGATAGCGATACGCTTGATACCCGGAATCTGCCGGGCCTTGCGATACAGCTCGGTGGTGGGACTGTGATCGGTAACCAGGTTTTTGCAGATGGTCGGGAACACGCAGGAGAGACGTCGGCAGTTAGCGTGAATCACCGCATCCTTGCAGTTGAGGAAATACATATTGGCGGTGGGTCCGCCGAGGTCAGAGATGGAACCGGTAAAGCCCGGCACCTTATCGCGGATCTCCTCGATCTCTTTCAGCACCGACTCCTGCGAGCGGCTCTGGATCACCCTGCCCTCATGCTCGGTAATGGAACAGAAGGTACAGCCACCAAAACAGCCGCGCATGATATTCACGGAAGTCTTGATCATGTCGTAGGCGGGAATCTTGGCATCGCCATAGGCCGGGTGCGGACGGCGCTGGTAGGAGAGCGCAAACACCCCGTCCATCTCTTCGGTAGAGAGTGGGATCGGCGGAGGATTGACCCACAATTCACGATTGCCATGTTTCTGCACCAACACCCGTGCATTGTACGGGTTGGACTCCTGGTGCAGGACCCGCGAGGCGTGGGAGTAGAGCACGGCGTCCTTGCTCACCTTTTCGAAGCTGGGCAGACGCACACAGGTCTTCTCCAGCTGCCAATCGCTCTTGCCCTGCAGTGGCATAGGGATAATCCGCACTACCTCTTCCGCAACGTCATCGTCTTTCGCGCTGTTATCGGCCTTGCTGCAGGTGGCCGGATTGCCCTCATCCTCACCCATGGCATAGGGGTTAGGGATTTCGTCGATGTGCTGCGGCCAGTCGATGCGGGTCGAGTCAATTTCGGTCCAGCCCGCCGGCACCCCGGAACGGATAAACGCAGTACCGCGAATCTCCTTCAAGTCACGGATATCCTTGCCCAGCGCCACCTCGTGGGCCAGCTCGGCAATAGCGCGCTCGGCGTTACCATACAGCAGGATATCGGCCGTGGCGTCGAACAATACCGAGCGCCGGACTTCATCACTCCAGTAGTCGTAATGGGCAATTCGCCGCAGGCTGGCCTCAATACCCCCCAACACCACCGGCACGTCGCGAAACGCTTCCTTGCAGCGCTGGGCGTAAACGGTCACTGCGCGGTCAGGACGTTTGCCGGGCGCTCCGTCCGGCGTGTAGGCATCGTCGTTGCGCACCTTCAGGTCAGCGGTGTAGCGGTTGATCATGGAGTCCATATTGCCCGCGGACACCGCAAAGAACAGGTTGGGCTTACCCAATGCGGTAAAGGCCTCAGCGCTGCGCCAGTCGGGCTGGGCGATGATACCGACACGAAAGCCCTGGGCCTCCAGGAAACGACCAATAACCGCCATACCAAAACTGGGGTGGTCTACGTAGGCATCGCCGCAAACGATAATGATGTCGCAGGAATCCCATCCCAGCTCATCCATCTCCTTCCGGCTCATGGGCAAATAGGGTGCGGTGCCGTAGCACTCGGCCCAGTAACGGGGATAGCCGAACAGGGGCGGCGCGGCTATGGGCTTGGCCAGAGGACGGGACATAGGAGAGAAACCTTTAGGAAAACCTTATGAAATGCGCGGATACAACAGGCAGCAAAGGCGGCCATTTTCCCAAAAATCAGCGCCTTTATACAGCGGAAAACAGGCCCAACCCCTAACACGCAAGGTTTATCCGCCGCCAGCGCGGCTGACAGGACGAATACAGCCATGTGTGTCGCGCCTGTAACGGCCCTGATACAAAGGTAAAGCGGTGTAAAATCTGCCAGGCCAGAAAGACACCCAAGGTAAAACTCGCTACTCTTGCCACAGTAACAGACCCCCTGCTGCGGGGAACCACGGACAGGGGTTTTGGTCTGTTGCCTTTGTATTTTCGTAACTAACAATAGCAATACACCAAGCAGCACAATCAGGGCACTCAGTGACTTCAAACAACAACCTAAGCCGCTTGCTCAGCTACAGCTTGCTGGCCTCTGTGGTCGCCTTAACCGGCTGTCTCTCCCAGCCACGGGACGAGCGTGTCAGCGCACAGCTGCCGGCCGCCTTCAGCAGCGAGGAAGAGCTCCCCGCACCACCCCCTACCGGATGGCTGCAGAGCTTCGCCGATCCCGCCCTGAATCGCTGGGTTGACCAGGCTGTGCAGGACAATTTTGACATCAATGCCGCACTGGCACGGCTGGAGGCCGCCCGTCAGCAACGTATTATTGCCGGCTCCACCCTCTGGCCCAGCCTCGGCCTTGAGCTGGACGGTCAGCGCAGCAAAACCGTTACCTCCAGCACCACCAGCTATGACAACAACTTCGCCGCCAACGCGGTAATCAGCTGGGAAGTGGACCTGTGGGGACGCCTGCGGGATGGCCGCAAGGCCGCCGACTACCTCTACCAGGCCCAGCAAGCCGATCTCGATTACCTGCGACTCTCCCTGGCGGGCCAGGTAGCACAAGCCTGGTACAACGTGGAAGCCGCCACCCAGCTGCAGGAGTTGCTCAGACAGAGGGTGGACAACCTCAAGACCAACCTCGATATCATTGAATACGGCTATCGTCAGGGCATTAACGCCGCCCTCGACGTCTACCTGGCACGCACGGATCTGTCCGCCGAAATGAACAACCTCTACCAGCAGCAGGCCACCACCAGGGACGCCATACGCCAGCTGCAGCTGTTGCTGGGCCAATACCCTTCAGGTGAACTGCCGGAAGCAGGCAGCGATGCCAGCCTGCCGGCGCTGCCCCCACTGGATCTCTCCCAGCTGAATACCGAGACCGTACGTTATCGCTACGATCTGCAATCGGCGTACCTGGAACTGCTGGCGACCGACCGCGACCTGGCGGCAGCCCACAAGGCCCGCTTCCCCTCATTCAGCCTGACCGGCAGGGCCGGTGACAGCAGCGACGAGCTGGACACCTTGCTGGACACCAGTTCCCTGGCCTGGAACCTGTTGGCCAACCTCAGCCAGCCGCTGTTCGCCGGCGGCCGACTGAAAGCCGCGGAAGAACAACAGCGGCAACTGGTACTGGAAAAAGAGCAGCAATACCTGCAGGCCCTGCACGCTGCCTTCAGCGAAGTGGCCCAGGCCCTCACCAACGAAACCAGCCTCAACCAGCGGCTGGAACAGGTGGAAGAAGCGAAAAAATTTGCCGAAGCGGCAGAGACCATCGCCTTCGACGAGTACCGCAAGGGGCTATCGGAATACACCGCTGTACTGGAAGCCCAGCGCCGCGCCTTTGCCGCGCAAAATACCGTCGTCACCATCCGCAACCAGTTGCTGCAAAACCGCATTCAATTATTACTGGCCCTCGGCGGCCACTATCAGTGAGTTAGATATGCAAAAGGCCTTACCCAAACAACTCGTAATCGCGCTGGCCGTGCTGGGACTGTGTGTGGTGCTTGCGGTAGTCATCAAGCTGCTGCAGCCACAACCGCGGGTGCACGGTAGCATGCCGGCGCCGGTTATCAAGGTGGAAGCCGAAACACTGCAGCCACAAACCTACGAATTTATGCTTTCCAGTTTTGGTACCGTGCAGCCACGTACCGCCAGCTTGCTGGTGGCGCAGGTAAATGGCGTTATTGTGGAGGTCAACGGGGCCTTCCGCGACGGTGGTTTTTTCAGCAAGGGTGACGTGCTTCTGCGCATTGACTCCCGCGATTATGCGGCCGCCGCAAAAGTGGCCCAGGCCAGCTGGATAGAAGCCAAGCTGGCGCTGGAGGAAGAGAAAGCCCGTGCCGAACAGGCACAGATCGACTGGAAACGGCTGGGCAACGATGATGCCGCACCGGACCTGGTACTGCGCAAGCCACAGCTGGCGGCCGCCGAAGCGAAGGTATTTTCCGCCCGCGCTAACTACGAAAAAGCCCAACTGGACCTGGAGCGCACACAGATACGTGCGCCCTACGACGGGCGCGTGAAAACCATCCACGTGGACCTTGGCCAGTTTGTCAGCGCCGGCTCGCAGTTAGCCGATATCTTTGCCTCCGACCTGCTGGAGATCCGCCTGCCACTGAAAAACAGCGAACTGGCACTGATCGACCTGCCGGAAGATTTCCGCGGCGTGGATGATAAAAACGTGCAACTGCCGGACGTGACCATCATCAGCGAACTGGGACCACAGCAACACTGGCAGGGGAAAATTGTCCGCACCGAAGCCGCCATTGATGCCGACACCCACCAGCTCTATGTCATCGCCCAGATTGAAAACCCCTTCAGCGCAGACAACAACAACCGCACCCCGCTGAAAATTGGCCAGTATGTCACCGCCCGCCTGCAGGGCCGCCAACTGGCTGACGCCATTGTCATCCCCACCAGCAGTCTCTACCAGGGCAGTTTTGTCTATCTGGTGAACAACGGCCTGCTGCAACGACGGGAAGTGGAAGTTCTGTTCCAGAATCCCAGCGAGACGATTATCCGCTCCGGCCTGAAAGCCGGCGATACCGTGGTGACCTCTCCGCTCGGTCAGGTCACCAGCGGTACCCGTGTGGCCATCGTTAATAGCGGGCCCGAAGGCGCCGCCGTGGCCGACCTCAATGCCGTTCAAACCGCCAACAGCGGAGCGCAAACCCCATGATTGCCTGGTTCGCCCGCAACTCGGTTGCCGCCAACCTGCTGATGATGCTGATCCTGTTTCTCGGCCTCTCATCCCTGAAACTCAACATTCCACTGGAGGTGTTCCCCACGTTTGGTGAGGACACCATCAGCATTTCTGTCTCGCTGCGGGGATCAACACCGGAAGAGGCGGAGCAGTCGGTTACCATCCGCATAGAAGAAGCGATCCAGGATCTCGAAGGCATCAAGAAAATCAGCAGCCGCTCCGCCGAAGGCAGCAGCTCTGTAACCGTGGAAGTCGAGACGGGCTACGATGCCCGGGAACTGCTTAACGACATCAAAAGCCGCGTGGATGCTATCAATACCTTCCCGGCTGAAGCGGAGAAGCCCATCACCAGTCTGGCGGTGCGTACCCGGGAAGTGATCTCGGTCTCCATTGCCGGCAACGTCACCGAGAAGGAGATTCGCCAGCAAGCGGAACGCCTGCGCGACGGCCTGCTCAGCGTACCCGGTATCACCCAGCTGGAGCTGGGCGATGTGCGCGATTACGAAATTTCGGTGGAGGTCTCCCACGACCAACTGCGCCAGTTCGGCCTGCGCCTCTCCGACGTGGCTGACGCCATCAACGCCAGCTCACTGGATCTCTCCGCCGGCAACGTCAAAACCCAGGGCGGTGATGTACTGATTCGGCTCAAGGGCCAGGCCTACGAGCGCCCGGAATTCGAGAACATCGTGGTCGCCACCAAGCGCGACGGCAGTATCGTGCGGGTTGGGGATATCGCCACCGTCAAGGACGGTTTCAACGAAGACCCCATCCTCACCCGCTTTAACGGTCGTCCCGCCGCCATGATCGAGGTCTACCGTGTCGGTGACCAGAGCGCCATTGAAGTGGCCGATAAGGTAAAGGCCTACCTGGCCGAACAGCAGGACCTCATCCCGGAAGGGATCGAGGTAAGTACCTGGCGCGACCGCTCGCAGGTGGTGAAAAAACGCCTGCAGCTGCTGGCCAACAGCGCCCTGCAGGGCGGCTTGCTGGTACTGGGGCTTCTCACCCTGTTCCTGCGTCCTTCCGTGGCATTCTGGGTGTTTATCGGCATCCCCATCAGCTTTATGGGTGCCTTTATGGTTATGCCGTTTTTCGGAGTCACCCTCAACCTGATCAGCCTGTTTGGCTTCCTGCTGGTACTGGGGATAGTGGTGGACGATGCCATCGTCACCGGCGAAAACGTCTACCGGCATATGCAGAATGCGGAGAGCGGCGAGGCCGCCGCCATTCACGGCACCCAGGAAGTCGCCGCACCGGTGACCTTTGGTGTCCTCACCACGGTGGCGGCGTTCCTGCCCATGGCCATGGTGGCCGGCTCCCGCGGCATGATGTTTAACAACATTGCCGTGGTGGTAATTCCAATCCTTATTTTCTCCCTCATTGAATCGAAATTTATCCTGCCCTCACACCTGAAACACATCAAAATAAACTCACAGCGCAAAACCAACCGCTTCAGCGCCTGGCAGCAGCGTTTTGCCAACGGCTTTGAACAGGCCATCCTGCGCTACTACAAACCGTTCCTTACCAAAGCGCTGCGGCAGCGCTATGTGACCCTGGCTGTCTTCGTCGGTGTCTTTATTATCGTTGCCTCGGTGCTCACCAGCAGCTGGACCCGGTTTGTCTTTTTCCCCCGCATCGAGTCGGAGAGCATTGCCGCCGTGCTGACCATGCCCGCCGGCACCCCTTTTGACGTCACCGACCGCCACATCGAACATATGACCGATGCGGCCCTGCAACTGAAGAAGAAGTACCACGACAACGAGACCGGTGAATCGATCATACTTAACGTCTACGCCAGTACCGGCAGCGGTGGTTGGGGCAGCAAGGGCACCAACTACGGCCGGGTACAGTTTGAGATCCTGGCACCGGAAGAGCGGGTAGCCTTCGCCAACCTGCACAACAGCCAGCTGGTCAACGACTGGCGCGAATTGATCGGCGAGATTGTAGGTGCCGAAGAAATTTCGTTCCGCTCGGAGATTATGCACGCCGGCAGCCCCATCAATATCCAGCTCGCCGGTAATGACTTCCGCGCCCTGCAGGACGCCGCGGAACACGTTAAAACCCGCCTCGCCACTCACGTGGGGGTCTACGATATCGCCGACAGCATGTCGAGCGGCAAGGAGGAGCTGCAGATCCAGCTCAAGTCTGAAGCCTACGCCCTGGGACTGTCCGAGTCGGACGTTATCCGTCAGGTACGTGAAGCCTTTTACGGCTACGAAGCGCAGCGTATTCAGCGCGGTCGCGACGATGTAAGAGTGATGGTGCGCTTCCCCTACAGCGAGCGGGAAGCCGTAGCCAACCTGCAGGACTTCCGCATCCGCACCGCCGATGGCCGCAGCATTCCTGTCGCCCAGATCGTAGACCTGGTACCAGGCCAGAGCCCCACCTCCATCTACCGCAACGACCTCAAACGCACCCTCAATGTCACTGCGGAAGTGGACAAGAGTTCGGTTAACCAGTCACTGGTCACCAGTGACATCAGCAGCTACCTGGATCAACTGCTGGTGCAGTATCCCGGTATCAGCTACTCGCTGGAGGGCGAAGCCCGCGAGCAGCAGGAGTCCTTCGGCAGCCTGCTGGTGGGACTGGTGTTTGTGCTGTTCGCCATCTACAGCCTGCTGGCAATCCCTTTCAAATCCTACACCCAGCCACTGCTGGTGATGTCAGTCATCCCCTTTGGTACCCTCGGCGCCTTTATCGGCCACTGGATTATGGGGATGTCACTGACCCTGTTCAGTATCCTCGGCATGCTGGCACTGGTAGGCGTGGTGGTAAACGACAGCCTGGTGCTGGTGGACTGCATCAACCAGCAACGCCGCCGCGGTGCCAGTGTCTGGGAGGCGATCCAGTACGCCGGCCCGGCGCGCTTCCGCCCCGTCATGCTCACCTCGCTGACCACGTTTATCGGTTTAATGCCGCTGCTGTTTGAACAGAGCACCCAGGCGCAGTTCCTGATTCCCATGGCCATCTCACTGGGCTTTGGGGTGATGCTGGCGACGTTTATAACGTTGATTCTGGTGCCGGTGAATTATCTGGTGGCCTGGGAGTTGAAGCAGCGGTTGTTGGGCAGAAAGAGCTCCGTTTCGCATGAGGCTGTGGGGGAGCTTTAAGGCTCCCCCCTCTGTATTCACCGAAGCTTGCGCCACCCTGACATCAGCTCACAAACAGAGCTCGCTTCAATTATCCGGTATGGTCTCACCCGGCCCTTTTACCAGGCTGATATTGCGCATCAACAAGGGAATAAGGGTGAGCACCCCGGTAAAGAGCGCCAGGAAGCCCTCAAGCCTGGTCTGCGTACTGTATATAACCACACCGAGCAAGGTCAGTGCGACCAACAACAAGGGTACCTTGAGGTATTGCCAGAAACCTCGATTTGACTCTTCCATCCAGGCGGCAAATACCGTTTCATCTTCAGCACTGAGGATAAAGCGAGCGAAGCTCTTGTTGGCAATTGACCAACGGGGGTTACGAACGATATAACCTCGACGCATCAAATGCTCCAACGGGCCAATATTACGAGGGTTAATCATCAGCCCACTCGCAAGCTGGAACAACAGTAAACGCTCCTGCCGTGTGCAGAGAGCCCAACGTCTGCGATATTCACTTGCTGCATGCGACCCCACAAATTGAACAATCTGTTCTTCACTGAGCAGCCTCCAGCTCTCATCCCCTAACTGAGCAGAAATAACTTCCTGTAAAGGATGCAGGTCTGGCCAGATACTAATTTCGCGTACCAAATAATAAGCAGAGTTTTTCTCACCTATCAGGTGCAGGACTTCAGGATACCAGTCGTAGTATTTACGGAAGCAACACAGTAATCTTGACCAGCGAACCACCTCCTGTGCGTCCGCAACCTCATCAAGCTGATCCTTATCGAGATACTCCGCCTGATTTGTCAGCATGTACAAGGGGGAAACATCACACAATACGACTACCGAGACACAAGCTCCGGAATGAACAATTCGCTCCAATATATCCAGAAGTGCCAGACGATTTTTTCGAGTGAAAGCTACCGATTCGATATTGTCAATCAGTAATAATCTGGAGTCATCACTATCCTCTCTTGTTGCGCCATCAAGCAATGATTCCCGCAGACCTTTGTCAGTAGTGATCGACCAGACATCAACCGGAGTGCAACGGCGACCACTCGCACTATCCCGCTCATACTCGCTATTCAACGACACTGGAAAATCGCTTGAGAATTCCAATGCTCGAATCCTCGGCCTTATTAGCAATGCATGATGAGGCCCCGTACTGGGAGTCACCTTTTGCAGCGTTCCAACCAGGTTTTTACTGCCACTTACAATGGATTCTGAATCCTCTGCCGCGACACCCACTGCCGCACCGTTCACCGTCCCAGCGTTCGCCGAGCATTCAGATAGCCAGCTCACCGGGCACTGCCTTTTAATGTACGCCCCGGCCAAATAACTGAATGGGACCATCGCACCCACCAGATACAGCGCCAGAAAGCGCACTGCCAGAAATACCAATATCAGTAGAAACATAAATACAAGAGTTGCAAAGGCGCTATTCCAGGAGGAAAAAACAAGTCCAAATAAACTCGGATAGGAATAACTATAATTGGGAACATGATCACTGCTGTTCTTTATTACTTTGGACTCACCCTCTAAATTACTCTGTAAATCCATGACCAGTGAACTCAGAACCTCCGCACGAGACCAACCGACAGCGATATAATTCAGAAGACCATTTACCACGAAATCACGCCCTGCCATCGATGGAGAATCTGAAAAATCATGATCTACCGGACAACTTGCCCCCTTCAGTCTTTCCAACTGGTTATTTGAAGTCGCCCCCGCCTCACATCCAACCCTATAAATCAGATTTTCCAGCTTTTCTTCCGTTCTACGATTCTCAAAATCGGTGCCTTTACCGTAACCATATACCCGTGAAAAATATTCCCGCCTGTCCCTCAGCTGAATTTGACTGTCTACATTCATTACCATTCGGTCGTAGTCACCCATGGAGCGAATCAAGGCATCCCCCGCCACATAGGCAACTAACGTAGAGGGAATCAGAACCAAAAGAAATATCAGCAGCGTGACAAACATTGAATACCAAAACGATATTCGTCTGGTTGTATCCATCTTTCGGGAAAGCGACAACGGCTCGAGACACCCACATCCAACCCTCCCAGCCCCCCCTGTGGCAGGAGACAGAAATCCGGAGGCACGCCCGGCCAACATACAACCCTCTGCGCTTTGCTTTCTCCCACTCAAGACCGCGTAAACTCTATTGGCTTGAGACAGAATGAAAATCCCTCCCAGCACACCCACACCGGACAAAATCACCAATCGAAGCCCGGAAGAGTTTGCGAGGCCTACTAAAATTCCGAGAAACATTCCAACCACCAAAATTGCCAGCAGGAGGCACCAAGACAAGTTTCGATAGGTAGAGACAGCATCAGCTCTTGGCCAAAGCCAAATAAATAGATCCTCCGGAAGAAGAGGCCTTATAAGAACCAGAATAAAGCAGACGATAGCAACTAGAAACACGCAAAAAAGACCGGAAATCAGGAAATGGAGGGCGGTAAAGGACTGCACATACTCCAGATCGTGGTACACCAAAATAGTCCACGGAAGCGCCTTGTCCAACTGGGTCAGATAAAAACGTGTCCTCTTTCCCCGATATATCCCATCGACAGACTCCAGAACCCTGTCTGCATTTCCAGCACCATAGTCAACTACATCCAAATATGCTCTAATTTTTTTGTTATGCTCGCTTTCGTCGAAAAAGTTTTCGACCAGTACCCTGGATTTCTGACTGTGGTACAGAACTTGGCCATCTCGATTATCAAAAACAATATAATTCAGGTTATTCGGTAAAACCGGTGATATCAGGGAAACAAAGCTCAATCCAAAAGACAGTACCGAACCTGAAAAATCAGCTTTTGCTCTCCATCCAGTTGAACCATTCTTATCGCTGACGACTCCCTTCCCTGCCGACATCCCAGGCCCAAACACCCCCCCGATCTGATCACAAAGGACAGAGAGCCCCCTCCATCCTTCGGACTTTTTGCACTCACTTTCCAATGGAATAGCAATCTGGGTTGATCTTGCCCCATCCGATATATTGAAGATCCTCTCTACCGAAAATGAGAGCTTCTCCCCGTCATTATTCCACTCAACCAAGTCTCCCTTTTGTGCATTTTTAAAATACTTTCTATGACTTAGATTTGGCCTTGATGACTGAAATAGCCACTTCGAACCCTGGATTATATTCCCTGCTATTCCCCCATCTTTTTTGATGATAAACAAATTCTCAATAGGATGATTAGACCCTGCCGGATAACCCCCACCCGCTTCGAGACCACACAAGAATGGCTCCCGTCCGGAACTACTGAACCTGGACCCAGAATATTTTCCATGAACACCAATAGAATATTTTGTCACATATGATTTCACACCCGGAACAATATCAACGCAATCCGATGGAGACTTATATTCTTCATAGCCCATGACTTTCTTGCGCTCACCTGGTGACAACGACTCATTAACACCTCTCTGCAAGGATTCCCTAACCCCAAGATCATGCAACGCCATATCAACCGTATTAAAGGCTCCCAGAAGCTCCTCCCTAAATGAAGCCTTCATATCCATCAATGCAGATTTAGCTTCACCCTTAAAATCTGATTCAATACGATCAGAAACCAGATATGAAACCCAGGAAACCGAAACAATAATTGCCATTATTACAACCGCGGACGATACGACATACCGATCACTTCGGGTAAAAGCTGAACTTATGTGACTCCACCGTATTTTAAGAAAAAGGAATGACAATAGGATTGAAACGCCGATAACAGACAGAATCAGAAAAACCGAAGGGCTAAGCCTGAGAGCCTCTTTAGAGACAACTTCGGACGGCACCAAACCCACGAAGTAGAGGGTTCCGAGCCCTCTCCCGCTTTCACCCTCCTCTTGAGATACTATTGACGATCCAACCCTATGAGGCAATACATAAGCGTCATGACCCCTTCCAGCAAAATCCACTTTCAGAGCACTTGAATTCTTCCATCCATTGCCGCTATCAGAGACAAATTCATTCCCACTCCCCCGAACACTATTCGAACCACTTCTAATTTTAAAAATTTCCTCAAACTTTCCTTGGTATAGGCTTTCAGACCCACTCCCCCCAGCAAAAAGAACGCTACCATTTCGATCAACAACCAGAAGTATCGGAAAACTGTACCCTGAGAACGAAATAAGCTGGGAAAATGGAATCCTGTAAACAAAATCCACAATTGATGCACAACCAACTACATCAACCCCCCGATCCGGGTACGGGCTTTTGTTATTTTTTGAACCGAACATATCGAAATATAATAGTCCCGGCTCTGAGTCACCCGAACACTTCGATATACCCCCCCCCGGAGCTGCACTAACCTCCAGACGATGAGATTTAACTACCGATGACCACGCAGATCCATCTTCCTGGTAACGACTGGAAACAATATCGATGATTTTTTCCAGAGCTCTCCTGGATTTTACTTTTTCATGAACCCCCGCTTTCTTCAATGCCAAATCAATCTTCTGAATATGTTTTCTATTAACATTTTCAGAGCCAAGATTTCTTTTCCAGAAATCACTTATGAGACTCTGTACAGACGCCGTTAAATGTTCATAACCATCATACTCAGGAAGATCACTAAAGTCAGATGTATAAAACCTGAACCAGGTTAGAGAATCAATAAGGTTAGTAAGTATGGTAGATGGCAATTCAAGTAGTTTCAGCCTTTCCACTACATAACCTTCACTTACACTCCCACCAACTCCTACAACAGCCTTATCGATACTGGCCTTCAGATCCACAAGATCATCCAACCTTTTAACTATATCTTCTTTTCTTATGCTTTTCGGGTAAGGACTCCCTGCCAACTGACCAGCCAAGCACATTCCCATCTCAAGGCGAGAGAGAATCTCCTTGGTTGAAAGAATTGTTTTTCCATCACCCAGATCAAAATTAACCGCCTTCTTCCACTCCGGATTTCGCCTGGAAAATCTATCAGCCAGACTCAACCCCCATTCTTTATCTTTTTGATTGCAGCCATCATCCGTAAACAACAACAGTCCAGACTGAGGAGAAACGTCATTTTCATAGGCTACATCTGATGTCGATTTCTTTATTTTTTTATAGATAGGAAAGATGACCGAAAGATCCGACCTGGCCAATTCATCCAACTCCCGGGAAAGTGCATTAAAACTAGCCAAGTTGGTATCCAGGCTTCTTGCAGACTCCGCCAACTGCCTGAACCTCAACTGCTCAAAATAATCCAGTCTTTTCTGGTACTCCAGGAAATACCAGCCTGCACCGGCCGCAGAAAGAAATGCCAACGACACAAAAAGCATCATGAAACTGGTAAATTTCTGGCGAAGGCTAGACATAACGTGTACCTGCGTAACGCAAGGCATAGGTGTTCAGAGAAGGCGCCGGAGATGCACTCAGTCTTGCTTCCGGCTCTGAAGAAAGGAGAAGGACTGAAAGGTTCCAATCCCAATTATCAACCAATACTGGTTTCAATGGCGCCATCCTCCTTCCCTGGAAAGAAAAGCGATATGTGATTGTGAGCCTGAAGCCTGTATCGACCTTCCTTGGAAACCACATCAACGTGGCACCAAGAAGAATCAGCCCATGCGGGCTTCAGACTTATTTCCCGAATCCAGTATAGTAAAGCGCCATCATTTGCCAAAAATGTGAATGAATTCGAAGACAGTTTTTTACAGTTATTTTTCTTATGTTGAATTAACCGACATTCTGACACCTAAAAACAGGTCTAAACCGAATGTCAGATCAATTTGATACCGAGCCAGCCTTCCCGGCCGAAGCACAACCGGGTTCAGGTTATCGGCACTACTCGACGCCAGTTCTACCGGACAGTGGGAGCAGCCGGTCAATCCAGTAACTCATCCTGGAGTTCACCATTGGGCAGGTGGGTCTCCTGCAGGGATTCAATATTTTCCAAAACCTCCTCATCCGGTGCAGCGAAAAACGCAATATGAAACAGTGCCTCTCCCTCCTGCGCCAGGGGTATGTTTTGTTTGCCGATGATAAAGCCCGAACGCTCTGCACGAATAACATCAATATCCTGTCCGAACGGGTCACCAATGTGGGCCAGCACGTCGCTCTTTTGCACCTGATCCCCCAACTCCTTCACAGTTTTGATGATGCCACTGGAACTGGCTCGTACCCAGGAGCTGCTGTTGGCCACAAAAGGCTGGACCTGCTTCGTGCGCCGGCGTCGGCGAATCAGGCCGAGGTGGCTTAATACGTTAAGCACACCGCTCACACCGGCCCGAATGGACAGCTCGTCGAAGCGCAGCGCTTCACCGGCTTCGTACAGGAGAATCTTGATGCCCGAATCCATCGCTGCCTGGCGCAGCGACCCATCCCGCAGATTGGAGTTCAGCAACACGGGCACCCCAAACACCCGGGCCATAGCCGCGGTCTCCTCGTCATCCAGGTTGGCCCTGATCTGTGGCAGGTTAGAGCGATGAATCGCACCGGTGTGCAGATCAATACCGTAGTCGCAGTGGTTGACGATCTCGGTGAGAAAGAGGTTGGCGACCCGCCCCGCCAGTGAACCCTTGGCGGAACCCGGGAAAGAGCGGTTCAGGTCACGCCGATCCGGCAGGTAACGACTTTGGTTCAACACCCCGTACACATTCACCATAGGTACCAGTATCAAGGTGCCGCTGGAGACGGATAACGACCGGGAGTGGATCAGACGGCTGATAATCTCGATACCATTCAGCTCATCACCATGCACTGCCGCCGAGACAAATACTTTCGGGCCGGGCTTTTTCCCGTGAATGACATGAACGGGGATGGAGACATCGGTGTCCGTGTAGAGTTTGGCCACAGGAACGTTAAGGTAGACCCTCTCGCCGGGTTTGACTTGCTGTCCGGCGATGGTAAAAGGCTGTTGCTGACGTGTCATTGCTCAGGTGTTTTGTATTTGTGTAGGGCAATCCCCGGACGGTCACAGCATAGACGCCAGCAGTGAGGCGATACCAAGGAATGCGAAGAAGCCGGCGATATCCGTTATGGTGGTAAGGATGATCGACGATGCCTGGGCCGGATCCTGCCCGAGCCGCACCAGGATTATAGGCACCAGGGCACCGGCAAATCCAGCCGCCACCATGGCCAGTATCATGGACGTACAAATAACCATGACCAATCCCACAGAGCCGCTCCACAAATAGACACCGATCCCACAGGTAAACGCGATACAGAGGCCGTTCATCAGGCCAGCCCCCACCTCCTTGAACATCACCCGCGACCACTGGCGGATGGTAATCTCCCGCAGCGCCAGTCCCCGCATGGTTACGGCCAACGCCTGCGCACCCGCATTACCCGATTGCCCGGCTACCACCGGCAGCAGCACGGCCAGTGCGGTGAACTGCGCGATTGTACTTTCGAACAACCCCACCACGGAGGCCGCCATAAACGCGGTAACCAGGTTGATCTGTAACCATGGCATACGCTTTTTGACGGCGAACAACGGGCTCGAGAGTGCCCGCTCCTCCCGGCTGGCCCCGACCATGGCCAGCACATCGGAAGTGCGCTCCTGTTGCGCGGCTTCCAGCAAACTGGCGTGATAGATAATACCCAACAGATGGTTGTCCAGGTCCACCACCGGCAAATCCAGCAGGTTACGACGCTCGAACAGCTCCGAGACTTCTTCCTTTGTAGATGTATTGCTAACGGCTGCGGTTACCGGCTGTGACAATTCGCCAAGTTCGGTATCGGGGTCAGCGACGGCAATGTCCTGTATATGGGCCTTGCCCGCAAGGCGTCCATTGCCGTCCACCAGAAACAGGGCCCGCGCCGTCTTCAGCCGGGTATTACGCAGGAAATCCAGCGCCTGCCCCGCCGTCATATCCTGACGAAAGTGGGTGATACGGGTATCCATCAACTGCCCGGCGCTGTTGCGGGGGTAGGACATCAAAGTGGTCAGCTCATGCCGCACCCCTTCATCCAGCGACGCCAGGTGCACCTGTAGCTCAGTCCCCTCCAGCTGCCCCAGAATTTTCACAGCGTAGTGCGGCGGTAACTCGGTCAACAACTGCCGGCTCAGTTCGGGCGAGATAGCAGGCAGGAGTGCCGCCGAGACATTGGGCAAGAGGCTCAGCCACACCGGCAACTGCACATGCACATCCTGCTCGTCGAGTATGGAAGCCACCACCTGCGGATCCGTCGCTTCAATAATCCGCGCCGCGTGACGGGGAAAGTCCAGCAGGAAGCGACGTGTTAACGTGTGGTCAACCACCTCCATGCCCGGCGTCACCTCCCGCTCCGCGACTACCCCGTCGACACCCACACCCGCAGAAGCCATCACTCCGCCTCCACGCCGGGCGCCGATTTGGCTTGCGCCATAACAACACCCAGCAGTCCTGTGGTGGTGGCAATCATGGCCAGCGTCAAGTGACTCAACAGCGAACTGCCGGTTGCAGGCGCCGGGGTTTGCAACAGCTTAGCGAGCCCGGTATTGAGAGCCTTGCGGCTGAGCGTGCCCAGAAACACTCCTCGACTGCTATGCACGGGTAAAACACTGTAGTTTTGCCACTCCGCAAAGTGGGCCGCTTCGCTCAGGCTCAAATGGGCGGGCAAGGGCTCACAGCGATTGGCGAGGTCACCCATCATTGCACCGGGATCTGCCACCAACAGCTGCCCCGCCGGCATTACACCGCTGACCTGGTGGTTGTCATCCACCACAACCAGGATATCGAAGGGCTGCCCGGATTGTTTCAGCAGCTCGATGCACTCAGCCACCACCAGCGTCTGTGAAAAGTGAGGACTGGAACTGTCCATCCATGCACCCACGGTGACATCGGGGTAACTGAGGGAACGCTGCAGCGCTCGCATCAAACTTGCCGGAAGATACTCGAGCACAGAGCTCTGCAGCGGTGGTTGCAGCAAACGTGTGATAGCAGCGGCTGCAGGAAAACTCAGCTGCCCCAGAAGAGAACCACTCTTCTCCACTGGCATCTGTTCCAAAATCCGTGCCGCCGCCCAGGTCTCCAGCTGCTCCACCACCGGAGCCAGCACTCGCACCGGTATACGCGACAGGTAGCCAGCAGCGTCCCCGGCATCCAGCGTTTGCAACACGGCTGCCGCCCGATCCGGTTTATTGGCGAGGAAATCAAGGCTCAGGGGGTTAATCGATGCCATGATCCACCTCAGCCACCTGAATCGTGAAGCTCCTGGTCATCAGCTCTCTTGCCGGTAACACTGTACGACCGGCGTCTGCATCCAGCAGAACACCGGTGGCGGTAAACTCCAGCACACGGCCTTTTAAGCTGCCGACCGTTATCGTCTCACCGGGCTTGACCAGTTGCCTGAGATGCTGGCAGGCAATCAGGTTCTCCACCAGGCCCTTAGCCCCAAGCGCGAAGGCCAGGGCAAAACCCCCGAGGATGGCAGCCAACACAATCCCGAACAGCATGGCGAGAAAAGTGACATCAATACCGATTTGATCCAGGCCAAGAATGAAGGCGATCACCACAAAGGCGAGCTGGGAGATTTGTGCCAGTAATTCCGGCTGTGACAGGTTTGCAGCAGCGGATGTGTGAGCCACAAGTTTGCGGATAAATCCGCCAACGACAACACCACCAATAATTATAATCCCGCCGGCCAGCAACGACGGCAGATAGACCACCAGACGATCCACCCAAACAGCACTGCCCGCCAGATTCAGCACCCGCACCGCCAATGAAATAAATAGCAGCACGGTGGCCCAATAGAACACCTGGCCGATAAGTCGCTTGATGGGTGAATTGATGTAGAAATATTCGAGTCTGGTGGCCTGAAAGCGCCCCACCAGAAAACGGTTCAGAAAGTCCACCAGCCGTACCACCAGCAAACGCAGAAAGCGCGCCAGCATCCAGCCAACCAGCAGTAACAAGCCGGCAACCAAGAGATCGGGCAGCAGCGAAATGATATCCGCAACGGCCTCAGCAACGGCTTGTTTAATCGTTTCCAACATGGCGTACCCCCGCCGCTTTGATACTCAGGGCTGCCACTGGGTTGTTCGGACCGATAGCGCAGAGCCCATGCGGCATACACGTTCAGGTTAGCACTGATCCTGTGGCCCTGTGAGAAGACCAGGCTGGACAGGAAAGTGAGGCGAAAGAAAACACCCGAAGGCGCTGCACGGAACTTCGGCTCAATACGACCAGAATCGTAAACCGGGGCCGAGCACAGAGGAAAAGGCCCTAACCTGTTGCTGGCGGGTTGGGAGAGGGGGTAATCGGTGCCACTATCAGGAATTTTTACACGCCAAAAAACGACGACTAATTCACAAAAATCAATAAGTTAACGCCTTTATCGACCCTGTATTCAGTTGATTAAGGCGCCAAACCGTCAGAAATACTTACACTTTCAAGCCAGGAGGCCCCCTCAAAATACTTGTAACTCACTGAAAATAAAGGAAATAGATAAATGGCACACCTTATGCTTAATTAACGCATGGCACCGATTACTTTATCAGGCTGCCCCATAAGGAAATGAGATCATGAAATACAAACAGGTAGCTATCGCTGCAACGTTGACCGCCGCATTGGCGTCGAACGCCTCTGCAGTGATCATTGATGACACCGACATTGGCTCAACCTGGAACGCCCAATGGGCCGCGTCCATATCCGGAGAAAATGTTTTCGTCACCGCCGCACTGACACTGGATACTGTCGTAGCGAATATCTGGGGCTTCACCGTCACGTTTAACAACCAGTCCAATGCTGGCGCCGAGCTTGCCGGATGGGGATTCAGTACTGACCCTGACCTTGCTCCCGGTGGATTTTCTCTTCTGTCGAGCCCCAGTGCCGGCTGGTCTACCGGCTCAGGCCCAAGCGGCAGCGATCAGAACGGCAACGCGTTAAACGTGGATTATTGCGCGTACGCCGGACCTAACTGTGATGGAGGTGGTAGTAACGGGTTCCTCGGCATCGGAGTCTTCGAGTTCACACTGACGTTTGCGGATGTAATCGGCTTCTTTGAACTGACTGACGCCTACACGCGCCTGCAAAGCGTGGGGCTGAACAACGGGGAGAGCGCAAAGCTGATTTCTACCGTTCCCTTTACACCTCAGGGTGGGCCTCCACCACCGCCACCACCGTCCATCCCCCTGCCTGGTTCCAGCTGGCTGGTGCTGATTGGACTTCTTGGCATGGTACCTTGCTGGCGCAGGCGTCGTAACGCCTAAGTCGGGCCGACATCCGGACAGGGAGTGCCATAAGCGCTCCCTGTTTTGTTTAAGGCTTTACGCCAAGGCGAATCACTCCCACTCAATCGTCGCCGGCGGCTTGCTGGATACGTCGTAACTGACGCGGGAGACGCCGGAGATTTCGTTGATGATGCGATTGGAAACTGTCTCCAGCAGTTCGTAAGGCAGGTGTGCCCAACGCGCTGTCATAAAGTCGATGGTCTCTACCGCCCGCAACGCAATCACCCACTCGTAGCGACGTGCGTCGCCCACCACTCCAACGGATTTCACCGGCAGGAACACGGCGAACGCCTGGCTGGTCTTGTGGTACCAATCGGCCTTGTGCAGCTCTTCCAGGAAGATGGCATCGGCTTCGCGCAGGATGTCCGCGTACTCTTTCTTCACTTCGCCGAGGATACGTACTCCCAGGCCAGGACCGGGGAACGGGTGGCGGTAGACCATGTCGTAGGGCAGGCCCAGCTCCAGGCCGATCTTGCGCACTTCGTCCTTGAACAGTTCGCGCAGTGGCTCCACCAGCTCAAAGGCCATGTCTTCCGGCAGGCCACCCACATTGTGGTGGGATTTGATCACATGCGCCTTGCCGGTTTTGGCAGCAGCCGATTCAATCACATCCGGGTAGATAGTGCCCTGCGCCAGCCACTTCACGTCTTGCAGCTTGGCGGCTTCGTCGTCAAACACTTCAATAAAGGTGTTGCCGATAATCTTGCGTTTGGCTTCCGGGTCACTGACGCCGACCAGCTTGCCAAGGAACAGCTCTTCCGCATCGGCGCGAATCACTTTGACGCCCATGTTCTTGGCGAACATGTCCATCACCTGATCGCCCTCGTCCTTGCGCAGCAGGCCGTTGTCCACGAAAACGCAGGTGAGCTGGTCACCGATGGCTTTGTGCAACAGCGCTGCCACCACGGAGGAGTCGACGCCGCCGGAGAGACCCAGCAGCACCTTGTCGCCGCCAACCTGGTCACGCACCTTGCGGATGGCGTCTTCGACAATGTTCGCTGGGGTCCACAGCGGCTTACAACCACAGGCCTCCAGCACAAAGTGTTCAAAGATGCGCTTGCCCTGCAGGGTGTGGGTTACCTCCGGATGGAACTGCACACCGTAAAAATCCTTATCTTCACAGTACATGCCAGCGATGGCACAGGAGTCGGTGGAGGCCATCAGCTGGAAGCCTTCCGGCATCTGGCTGACCTTGTCACCGTGGCTCATCCATACATCCAGCAGGGAGTTGCCGTCGTGGTCTACATGATCACGGATATCGTGCAGCAGCGCGCTGCTGCCGTGTACTTTGACCTGTGCGTAGCCGAACTCGCGAATGTTGGAGCTCTGCACCGCACCACCCAGCTGCTCGGCCATGGTCTGCATGCCATAACAGATACCCAGCACCGGCACGCCGAGGGTAAACACACACTCGGGGGCACGGGGTGATGCACCAGCGGTTACTGATTCGGGGCCACCGGCGAGAATGATGCCGCGGGGGTCAAAATCGCGAATCTCTTCCTCGCTCATGTCGAACGCGCGGATTTCGGAGTAGACCCCGATCTCCCGCACGCGACGGGCAATCAGCTGGGTGTACTGGGAGCCGAAATCGAGAATCAGAATGCGCTGGGCATGGATGTCCTGGGTCATGGTCTGTTCCGGTGAGTTGTCTGTAGGCATTGGGTAAGATTAAAAACGGGCCAGACTCTGTTCAAGTCTGGCCCGTACAAGTTCAGGAGGACGGTTCCGGATTAACGGCCGCCCACCGGGTAGTTGGGCGCTTCCTTGGTGATCTGCACATCGTGGACGTGGGACTCACCCATGCCTGCGGCAGTCACACGCACAAACTCCGGCTTGGTACGCATGGTGTTCAGGTCCACGCTACCGGTGTACCCCATGGAGGAGCGCAGGCCCCCCATCATCTGGTGGACAATGGCCGCCAGAGGGCCCTTGTACGGCACACGACCTTCGATACCTTCCGGCACCAGCTTCTCGGCACCCTGACTGGCATCCTGGAAGTAGCGATCGGAAGAGCCCTGGGTCTTGGACATGGCACCCAGGGAGCCCATGCCGCGGTAGGCCTTGTAGGTACGCCCCTGGTAAAGCTCTACTTCACCCGGCGCCTCTTCGGTACCGGCAAACATGGAGCCCATCATTACCGCGTGGGCGCCGGCAACGATGGCCTTGGCAATGTCGCCGGAGAAACGGATACCGCCATCGGCAACCACCGGTACGCCGGTGCCTTCCAGCGCGGCCACCACGTTGGCAATGGCGGAGATTTGCGGCACGCCCACACCACTAACGATACGGGTGGTACAGATGGAGCCGGGGCCAATACCCACTTTGACGCCGTCGGCACCGGCCTCAACCAATGCCAGGGCGGCCTCAGCGGTGGCGATGTTGCCGCCAATCACCTGCACCTCAGGGTACTGCTGCTTGATCTTGCGAACACGATCCAGCACGTTCTTGGAGTGACCGTGGGCGGTATCCACCACCAGCACATCAACTCCGGCAGCCACCAGGGCGGCTACACGATCGTCGGTGTCGGGGCTGGTACCCACGGAAGCGCCAACACGCAGGCGGCCTTCCGGATCCTTACAGGCGTTGGGGTAGCGCTCGGCCTTGTTGATATCCTTGACGGTAATCAGGCCGCGCAGCTCAAACTGGTCATTCACCACCAGTACTTTCTCGATGCGGTGCTTGTGCAGCAACTCACGCACGGCGTCGGACTCAGCGCCTTCGGCCGCCGTCACCAGTTTTTCTTTCGGGGTCATGATGCTGGATACCTTGGCATCCAGGTTGCGCTCGAATCGAACGTCGCGACCGGTGACAATACCCACCAGGTCGCCATTATCCAGCACAGGCACGCCGGAGATGTTGTTCTGCTGGGTCAGGGCCACCAGGTCACGGATGCTGGCATTGGCATCGATGGTAATCGGGTCTTTCACCACACCGGCTTCGAATTTCTTCACCGCCCGCACTTCCATGGCCTGCTGCTCGATGGACATGCTCTTGTGAATGATGCCGATACCCCCCTCCTGCGCAATGGCAATGGCCAGGCGTGATTCGGTTACCGTATCCATAGCCGCAGAGACCAGCGGAATGTTCAGATTGATATCCCGGGTCAGCTTGGTCTTCAGGGAGACGTCCTTGGCGGTTATCTCAGAATAACCGGGCACCAGCAAAACGTCGTCAAAGGTCAATGCTTCCTGAGCGATACGCAACATAGGGGGTCAAACCTCAATCACTTGTAATACCCTGCAGAAACGACAGTACCGGGGCTCACAGGTATCGACTGCGGCCCCTGAAAAATCGCTTAATAACAGGGTACGGGATAAACGCGCAATTATAGGCGAAATCGAGCTAAAGGGAAAACCGTTATATCCCCGCCGGAGCCATTTCCCACGCTGTGTAACAAGTCGACGTGACAGGCTCGTTACCCGCCCCTCTGCCCTTATCATCAGTGTAGTCATGGCTTTACCAGAACGGGGGCCGGGTGACACAATGCGGCCATGACTGATGACGCTTTTTTCCACGCCGCTGCGGCCCAGCAGCGCCAGATACTCACTGTCGGGCAGCTGAACCGCAAGGTCCGGCAACTGCTGGAAGTTCACCTGCCCCTGATCTGGGTGGAGGGGGAGCTCTCCAATTTCTCCCGCCCCTCCTCCGGGCACTGGTACTTCACCCTCAAGGACAGCGACGCGCAGGTGCGCTGCGCCATGTTCCGCAACCGCAACCAGCAGCTGCGTTTTGCCCCCAGGCAGGGGCAGAAGGTATTAATACGCGCCAGAGTCAGCCTCTACGAAGGCCGTGGCGATTACCAGCTGATTGCCGAGCATATGGAAGAGTCCGGACTCGGGGCCCTGCAACAGGCGTTTGACGCTCTCAAGCTCAAGTTACAGGCCGAAGGCCTCTTTGACCCGCGCCACAAACAAGCCATACCCCCACTGCCCCGTCACATCGGGGTGATCACCTCGCCCACCGGTGCGGCCATCCGTGACATCCTGCATGTCACAGAGCGGCGCTTCCCCGCCATCCCCGTGTCGGTGTTTCCGGTGGCGGTACAGGGCAGCGAGGCCGCCGGCCAGATAGTGCGGGCGCTGGACTGTGCCAACCGCCTCAGCGATTGCGACCTGTTGATTGTCGGCCGTGGTGGCGGATCACTGGAAGACCTGTGGCCCTTCAACGAGGAAGCCGTGGCGCGGGCCATTTTTGCCAGCCGTATCCCGGTAATCAGCGCCGTGGGCCATGAGGTGGATTTCACCATCGCTGACTTTGTCGCCGACCTGCGGGCCCCCACCCCGTCGGCGGCCGCCGAGATGGCCACCCCCAGCGGTGACGAGATGCTGAACCGCTTCTGCGGTTATGAAGTGCTGCTGGAGGAGGCCATGCAGCGCCGCCTGCTGCGGCAGCGGGAACGCTTGCAGCACCTCTCGGCCAGACTGCAGCACCCGGGGCAAAAGCTGCGCGCCCAGGCCCAGCAGCTGGATAACCTGGAGATTCGCCTGCAGCGTGCCATGCGCGCCCAGCTGCAGCATCAGGTTCACCGGCTGCAACAGCTGAGCGTACGGCAAACCCACATCGATCCCCGCCGCCGGATCAGCCAGCAGCAGTTGTTGGTGACCCAGCTGCAGCAGCGGCTGCAGCGGCAAATGACGTTCAAACTGAAGGATTGTCGACAGCTGCTGGGGCAGCAGGCGGCGGTGCTGGAGAGCGTCAACCCGCTGGCCATCCTGCAGCGGGGCTACTCGGTGACCAAGGATGACCAGGGGGGTATTGTCACCCGGGCCTCGCAATTGCGACCCGGGGATGTGATACACACCCGTCTCGCCGACGGGCAGGTGCGTTCACGGGTGGAAGAAAGCACTCCGGCAGCGGAATAAGGATTCAGGAGCCGGTCAGACCGCAGCCACGGTTGGCCGGCACCGCCACATCCATCATGGCCGGATGTGGCAGATCCAGCGATGCCATCAGCCTGGCGTAAGCGTCCTCATCCGTCACCTGCAGGCGGGGATTGTGAGCCTTCTCTTCCGCCAGGGTACTGCGGGTCCAGCCCTTGTAGTCGTGGGCAGGCAATACCCAGGCCGTCTCCGGCAGCTCCAGCAGACGCTGTAAGCTATGGAACTGGGCCCTGGCATCACCGTTCTGGAAGTCGGTACGACCGGTACCCCGAATCAACAGCGTATCCCCGGTAAACAGCAGATCCCCCAGCTCCGACTGCCAGTAGAAACAGTAGGAATCGTCGGTATGACCCGGGGTATACAGCGCCTGCAGGGCGATATCCCCCACCACAATCACATCCCCATCCTTGAAGGTCCGCGAGACGCACTCCACCTGGCTCTGCTCTCCCAGCAGGGTGGTGCAGCCCGTGAGCTCACGCAACTTGCCCAGCGCCGTAACGTGGTCGGCGTGCACATGGGTATCCAGGGCGTAGGCAAGCTTCAGTCCCAGTTCGGACAACAGGCGCAGGTACTGCTCCTCCTGCCCGGTCACCGGGTCGATCAACAGCGCCACATGCGACTGGGTATCGCCCAGCAGATAGGTGTAGGTTGAACTCTCCCTGTCAAACAGCTGACGCCATAAAAGGTGGCTGACAGTCATTACTCCCTCCCGGCCTGTGGCCTGGTGAATCGCCTGCTGTGATCGGGAACCCTCTCACTCAGCAGCACAAAAAAGATCCTTCAGCAGCGCAATCACCCGCACGGCGCTATCACCCTGAAGTCGGTAGAAGATGTTCTGGGCCTCACGGCGGGTCGCCACCAGCCCCGAGCGCCGTAAAGAGGCCAGGTGCTGGGACAGCGCCGACTGGCTGAGCGGCACCTGCTCATTGAGCTCGCTGACCGACAACTCCCCCTCTGCCAAGGCACAAAGGATCATCAATCGGCTCTCGTTGGCCAACTGTTTGAGAAAGGCGGCCGCCTCACAGGCGTTCCCTTGCAAATCCGTCAGGTCCATAGTGCCCTCACCTGTTACCGGTCCAATTATATTAGTAATTTCTAATTCACACAAACAGCGGCCATCTGCAGCGGCTTTTTACGTTATGAAACGAATTGGTCAACAAAGTCTGGCCCTGCCAGCATGGCTTTGTAAATATGATCAGGTGAACATCGACGTCTACCCGACCTTGAGGATGACCACATGAGCAGCAACTACCCCCAGCTTCGTTTCCCCCTTGGCGAAGAGATCGACATGCTGCGCGACAGCGTACGCCAGTTTGCCCAACAGGAGATCGCCCCCCTCGCTCAGAGTATCGACCGGGACAACCAGTTCCCCATGACGTTGTGGCAGCAGCTGGGCGCCATGGGGCTGCTGGGCATCACCGCCAGCGAGGAGTTCGGTGGCTCCGGCATGGGCTACCTGGCCCATGCTGTGGCCATGGAGGAGATTTCCCGCGCCAGTGCCGCTGTGGGCCTCTCTTATGGTGCCCACTCCAACCTCTGCGTCAACCAGATCCACCGCAACGGCAACCAGGCCCAGAAAGCCCGCTACCTGCCCGGCCTCTGCAGTGGCGAGCACATCGGCGCGCTGGCCATGAGTGAGCCGGGGGCGGGTTCCGATGTGGTGAGCATGAGCCTCAAGGCCGGAGCCCGTGGCGATCACTACCGCCTCAACGGCAACAAGATGTGGATCACCAACGGCCCCGACGCCCATGTCTACGTGGTCTACGCCAAAACGGATCCCCGGGCCGGCAGTAAGGGCATTACCGCCTTTATTGTCGAGCGTGACACCCCCGGCTTCAGCCGCGGAAGCAAACTCGACAAGCTTGGCATGCGCGGATCGAACACCTGCGAACTGGTTTTTGAAGATTGTGACGTGCCGCAGGAAAACATTCTGGGTGGTATCGGCGAGGGAGCCGCGGTACTGATGTCCGGCCTGGATTACGAACGCACGATACTGGCCGCAGGTCCGGTGGGCATCATGCAGGCCTGTCTCGACACCGTCCTCCCCTATGTGCACGACCGCCAGCAGTTCGGCCAGCCCATCGGAGAGTTCCAGCTGATCCAGGGCAAGCTCGCCGACATGTACACTGGCCTCTCCGCCAGTCGCGCCTACCTCTACGCGGTGGCCGGCGCCTGTGACCGTGGCCAGTGCAGTCGCAAGGATGCCGCCGGGTTGATTCTCTACACCGCCGAACTGGCCACGCGTATGGCGCTGGACACTATCCAGATCCTGGGCGGTAACGGCTATATCAACGACTTCCCCGCTGGCCGCCTGCTGCGCGACGCCAAGCTCTATGAAATCGGCGCCGGCACGTCGGAAATACGCCGCATGCTGATTGGCCGCGAACTGTTTCAGCAAACCCGCTGACTGGCGCAGCAATTGCCTATTGAGGAATCAACGGATACCCTTGGGCACTGACAACAATGACAGGTGGTGCAACGGACGCCACTTACAGAGGGAGTTGCCGCGTGTTCGAAGTCGCTTACTGGCACTGGGTAGTGTTCGGTGTTCTGTTGATCCTGAGTGAAATTCTGCTCACCTCGTTTTTTATTCTCTGGTTTGGTGTGGCGGCTGTCATCATCGGCGCAGTCCTGTTTTTTGTGCCGGGCCTGAGCCTCAATGTCCAGATTCTGCTCTGGACGGTGCTGTCGGCGGTACTGGCCTTCGCCTGGTTCCGCTACCTCAGACCCCTCTCCGTCGACCGCACCAAAGCCGGACTCTCCCGCGAAGCCATCATTGGTGAGACAGGGCAGGTCATTATCGCCCCCAACGGCGAACGCCGCGGTCGTATCCGCTTTCCGGTACCCATCCTGGGGGCCGACGAATGGACCATCATCTCCAAAGAGCCGGTCAGCGACGGCGACCGCGTACGGGTGGTGGATGTTTCCGGCAATACGCTGGTGGTGGAAAAGGCCTGAGCCCGCGTAACCACGGCAATCAACTTTCAAACACATTAAGGAGTAAACATGGACGCGGGTTTGTACGTCGTAATAGCCATTCTGGTACTGGTGATTGTCACCATCGGCAAGGGGGTACGACTGGTGCCACAGGGGTACAAGTGGGTAGTACAGCGACTGGGCAAGTACCACACCACCCTCAACCCCGGCCTCAACATCCTCATCCCCTACATTGATCAGGTGGCCTACAAAGTCACCACCAAGGACATCGTGCTGGACATTCCCTCACAGGAAGTGATCACCCGTGATAACGCCGTGATCATTGCCAACGCCGTGGCCTATATCAACATTATCTCCCCGGAGAAGGCCGTCTACGGTGTTGAGGATTACCGCATTGCCATCCAGACCCTGGTGCAGACCACCCTGCGCTCTATCATTGGCGAGATGGACCTGGACGATGCCCTCTCCTCCCGCGACAAGATCAAGGCACACCTGAAAAACTCCATCTCCGATGACATTTCCGACTGGGGGATTACCCTCAAGACCGTGGAGATCCAGGACATCAACCCCTCCGGCACCATGCAGGCGGCGATGGAAGAACAGGCTGCCGCCGAGCGTGCCCGCCGTGCCACAGTCACCCGCGCCGACGGTGACAAGCAGGCAGCCATCCTGGAAGCCGAGGGCCGCCTGGAAGCCTCCCGCCGTGACGCCGAAGCTCAGGTGGTACTGGCCGAAGCCAGCCAGCGCGCTATCGCCATGGTCACCGAAGCCATCGGCGACAAGGAGATGCCTGTTGTCTACCTGCTGGGTGAGAAATACGTGAAATCGCTGGAGAATGTTTCCAAATCCGGCAATACCAAGACTGTGGTCTTCCCGGCCGATATCCCCGCGGCTATTCGCGGGCTCATGGGCCGCTGAACCAGCCCGCTATCGGTCGTGACCGGTGTCACCCCACAACGACACCGGACACGCTATGTTGAAACTATCTGCCATTGCCACGGTCAGCAGATTGAGAAATATCATGGAATCGCGGTGCCTAAGCCGCCGCTGAATAGCGTAACCAAAGCCCGGAGAAGCACTATGAAAGCAGCCCCACTCATCACTCTCGCACTACTCACCACACTGTCTGTCGCCGCCAACGCCGACAAGCCGGAAGGTAAAGGCATGGCGGACAAGGACATGGAAAGCAAGGCTCAAGCCCAGACCGGACGCCACGAGCTGACCGAAGAGGAGCGTGAGCACTTCCGCAAAATGAAAGAAGAGCGGGAGGAAAAGCAAAAAGAAGAGATGGAAGAAGGCGGCAAGCCCGCCAAGGACAAAATGAAAGACAAGGAGCACAAGAACAAGGATAAAATGAAGGACAAGGAGCAGGATATGGATCGTGATATGAATCACGACGGTGCTCCGGGCCTGGAAAAACAGAAGCAGAAAAAAGCTGAGCAAATGCAGAACGAGACCGGTAAAGGTTCCGAAAAAGGCCAGCAAATGCGTGAAGAAAAAAGTAAAAAGTGGTGGAAGTTCTGGGGCGAATAAGCACCCCGACCACCAAAGTAATGGCTCGTTACGGCGAGCCGCGCAATACCCCCTGACCGCAACGCTGGCGGGATGAAGGAGAGAACCATGAAAATCCAGTTCAAAATCGCCTTGGTGTCACTGCTGGTAGTGCTGGCCGCCGGCTGCAGCACCTTCCCACCGGAACCCATTGTCGACTACAACCCCGACTACAACTTCTCCGGCATCCGCACCTACCGTATCGTCCACGACGAATCGGTAAACTCCATGACTCTGGAGGGCGCCCGTATCGAGAAGGCCATCAAGAACGAGATGGCCATGAAAGGTGTACAGGAAGTTGCCAGCGGCGAGGATATGCAGCTGCGTTTTATGCTGGTGCTGAAAGAGAAGCAGGACATCCAGACCTATGACCGCTTCTACGGCGGTGGCTTCTACAACTGCTGGCGCTGTGGTTACGGTGGCTTCGCTACCACCGACATACAGGTGCGGGAATATACCGAAGGGCAGCTGGTGATCGATATGGTGGACCCGAAGCTCAAGCGTTCCATCTGGCATACCGTCAGCACCGGCCGGATCAAGGAGAAGATCACCCCCCAGGAGCGCAATGAGCGCATTCAGGCGATTGTGGCCAGCATGTTCAGCCACTACCCGCCGGGCGCCGACACACCTTGACCGAACTCAGGTCAGGTGGATCACAAAAAAGGGCTGCAATAGCAGCCCTTTTTTGTGCCTGTCAGAGGTATCGCTTCCCACCCCTAATCAGCCCCGTTCCAGCAACACCACCGCGTAGGCGGCAATCCCCTCCCGGCGACCGGTGAAGCCCAGCTTTTCGGTAGTGGTAGCTTTGACATTGACCTGCCCCACCTCAGACTCCAGGTCAGCGGCGATACGAAACACCATATCGGCAATATGCGGAGCCATCTTTGGCGCCTGTGCAACGATGGTCATATCGGTATTGCCGAGACGGTAACCAGCCGCTTTCACTTTCGCATAGACCATGCGCAGCAGCGCACGGCTATCGGCGTTGGCGTAGGCCATATCAGTGTCGGGGAAATGCTTGCCGATATCTCCCAGCCCTACCGCGCCCAGCAGGGCGTCGCACAGGGCATGCAGCAGCACATCGCCATCGGAGTGCGCCACCAGCCCGTGCGTGTGCGGGATCGCGACACCACCGATCACAATCTTGTCGCCGGGGCCAAAGGCGTGAACATCGTAGCCCTGTCCAATTCTCATCATCACTTCCTGCGTAATTAGCGATATCAGTCTGTGAAGGCGTACAGCATCAGGCCGCCGGCTCTTCGGCTGCCAGTTGCTGCAGGATCAACTCCGCCATGGGCAGGTCTTCCGGCCGTGTGATCTTGATATTGTCTCGACGCCCTTCCACCATCAGCGGCACATAGCCCGCCAGCTCCACCGCCGAAGCTTCGTCAGTGACGATCGCTTCTGCCTGCAGGGCCTCGCGCAACGCCTTCAGCAACACGCCATAGCGAAACATCTGCGGCGTCTGCGCCTGCCACAGAACCTGGCGATCCACCGTCTCTTCAATACCGTAGTTGTCGTTCAGGCGTTTGATGGTATCGCTCACCGGCACTCCGAGAATACCCCCCGCCAGATGCTCCTGCAGCTCGCTGACGAGATTGCCGATATCCGCCGCAGTGACACAGGGCCTGGCGGCATCGTGCACCATCACCCAATCCAGGGGCTGCAGCTCCGACTCCAGCTCGTACAGGCCATTGAGAACCGAGTCGCAACGCTCAGCACCGCCACTGACTACACGTACCAGGGGATGATTGACGGCGGGAATATCACGCCAGAGCGTGTCAAAGGGACTGACCACCAGCACCAGGCCGCGCAGCTGTGGCAATTGCAGCAGCCGCTGCAGCGTCTGCTGTAAAACCGTGGAGCCTGCCAGCGGCAGGTATTGCTTGGGCTTGTCGGCGCCCATACGCCGGCCAACACCGGCAGCGGGTACTATGACCCAGTAACCACCCTCAGCTTGCACGGGCTGTTTATCTCCCCTTGGCCTTATCCGGCTCTACCACCATGAAGAAGGTCTCGTTGGACTTGACCATGCCGAGATCCTCCCGCGCCCGCTCCTCCACCGCGTCCAGGCCCGACTTCAGGGCCTCTACCTCGGCGGCGATAACCGCATTGCGCTGCTTGAGCGTTTCGTTTTCCAGACTCTGGGTCTCTATCTCCTGCCCGAGACGGACCAGGTCCGCCATACTGCCCTCACCCACCCAGAGGCGGTATTGCAGCGCAAACAGCAGCAGTAACAGAACCGGAAACAGCCATTTCATGGTGATGGGGTCATAGTGACGGAGTCATGGTAACAGGCAACACTCAAGCCAAACTGCTGTGATGGTAAAGGAATCCGGCCCAAACGCAAAACAGGCCCGGATACAAAACAGGTCGCCCAGAGTAAACAGGCCGCCCAAAGCAAACAGGCCGGGAGTACCGGCCTGTTTGCTTAGCTGCAGCGGGAGGCTTACGCCTTGCTGAACTCCGCGATACCGCGGTAAGGCGCAGCCGCCGTACCCAGTTCCGCCTCAATACGCAGCAGGCGGTTGTACTTGGAGACGCGGTCAGAGCGGCACAGGGAGCCGGTCTTGATCTGGCCTGCAGCAGTCGCCACCGCCAGGTCGGCGATGGTGGTGTCTTCGGTCTCACCGGAGCGGTGGGAAATCACCGCGGTGTAACCGGCATCCTTGGCCATCTTGATGGCGTCCAGGGTTTCGGACAGGGAGCCGATCTGGTTGAACTTGATGAGGATGGAGTTGGCGATGCTCTTCTCGATACCCTCTTTCAGGATCTTGGTGTTGGTTACGAACAGGTCGTCACCCACCAGCTGAATCTTGTCGCCCAGTTTTTCGGTCTGGTATTTCCAGCCAGCCCAGTCGGACTCGTCCTGACCATCTTCGATGGAGATGATCGGGTACTGCTCACACAGCTCAGCCAGGTAGTCGCTGAAACCTTCGGAAGAGAATACCTTGCCTTCGCCGGACAGGTCGTACTTGCCATCTTTGTAGAACTCGGACGAGGCGCAATCCAGGGCCAGGGTGACATCTTCACCCAGTTTGTAACCCGCCAGCTCGGTGGCTTCCTTGATCACAGCCAGCGCGTCGGCGTTGGAGGCCAGGTTAGGGGCAAAACCACCCTCATCACCCACAGCGGTGTTCAGGCCTTTGCTGCTCAGCACTTTTTTCAGGGCGTGGAAAATTTCAGCACCCACCTGCAGGGCTTCGGTGAAGCTCTTGGCGGCCACTGGCTGCACCATGAACTCCTGGATATCAACGTTGTTGTCGGCGTGCTCACCACCGTTGATGATGTTCATCATGGGCACAGGCATGGTGTACTGGCCGGGAGTGCCATTCACTTCAGCGATGTGCGCGTAGAGAGGGATACCCTTGTCCGCCGCAGCGGCCTTGGCGGCAGCCAGGGAAACGGCAAGAATGGCATTCGCACCCAGATTAGCTTTGTTTTCAGTGCCGTCGGCGTCGATCATGGCCTGGTCCAGCGCGCGCTGATCCGCCACGTCCATACCCACCAGCAGGGACTTGATGGTGGTGTTGACGTTTTCCACTGCCTTCAGAACACCTTTGCCCAGGTAGCGACTCTTGTCGCCATCGCGCAGCTCCAGTGCTTCGCGGGAACCGGTGGAGGCACCGGAAGGTGCGCAGGCAGAACCGACCACGCCGGATTCCAGGATTACATCGGCATTGACGGTGGGATTGCCCCGGGAGTCGAGCACCTCGTAGGCTTTCACATCAACAATCTTGGTCATTTCAGCAAACTCTCCGTTTGTTTTTTCGTTGAAATGCGGAAGGCCGGCAAATCGCTGCGCCGGCATTCTGCGTTTCGATTTATGGATTTAATAAAATCGGTTCTGCACCAGCCGCTGCGTCCCTCAGCGGATATCCAGTTCAGGCAAGCTCTTTACTACCTGGTCAATGGCCTGCATCTGCTGCAGGAAGGGCTCCAGCGCCGCCAGAGGCAGGGCACTGGGGCCATCACATTTGGCGTTGTCGGGATCCGGGTGGGCCTCGAGGAACAGGCCGCCGATACCCAGCGCCATACCCGCGCGACCCAGCTCCGCCACCTGATGGCGACGACCACCGGAGGCGGCGCCCATGGGGTCGCGACACTGCAGCGCGTGAGTGACATCGAAAATAATCGGTGCGCCGTCGCTCACCTCTTTCATGGTGCGGAAGCCGAGCATATCCACCACCAGGTTGTCGTAACCGAAGTTGGAGCCACGCTCACACAGCATCACCTTGTCGTTGCCGCACTCGCGAAACTTGTCGATGATGTTTTTCATCTGTGGCGGGCTGAGGAACTGTGGCTTCTTGACGTTAATCACGGCACCAGTGGCGGCCATGGCAGCCACCAGGTCGGTTTGCCGGGCGAGAAACGCCGGCAACTGGATCACGTCGCACACCTCAGCCACCGGGGCCGCCTGATAGCACTCATGCACATCGGTGATCACCGGCACATTGAAGGTCTTTTTGATCTCTTCAAAGATTTTCAGCCCCTGTTCCATACCCGGTCCACGGAAGGAGTAGATGGAAGAGCGGTTGGCCTTGTCAAAGGAGGCCTTGAAAACGTAGGGAATACCCAGCTTCTCGGTCACCTTCACATAGTGCTCGGCCACCTGCATGGCCATGTCGCGGGACTCCAGCACGTTCATGCCGCCGAACAGGACAAAAGGCTTGTCGTTGGCAACCGGAATACCCTGAACCTCAATCACCTTGTTTTGCATATCAGCCATTCTCCTGCTTGTGCTTCAGGGCAGCTTCAATGTAGCTGCTGAACAGTTTGTGGCCATCCCGCGGTGTAGAGGTAAATTCGGGGTGGAACTGACAGGCGACGAACCAGGGGTGGTCTTCCAGCTCTACCATCTCCACCAGGTTGTCGTCGGCGGACCAGCCACCGATCTTGAGGCCAGCTTTCTGCAGCTGGTCCACATAATTGTTGTTCACTTCGTAGCGGTGACGGTGACGTTCCAGGATCACATCCTCGCCATAGATATCGCGGGCCTTGGAGCCAGGTACCAATCGGCACTCCTGACCACCGAGACGCATGGTGCCACCGAGATCGGAGGCTTCGTCACGCTTCTCCACATCACCTTCGGCAGTCACCCACTCGGTAATCAGGCCGATCACCGGGTTCTTGGTGTGGCGGTCAAACTCGGTGCTGTTGGCGTCTTTCAGGCCCAGCACGTTGCGGGCGAACTCGATCACCACCGACTGCATACCCAGGCAGATACCCAGGTACGGAATCTTGTTCTCACGGGCGTAACGCACAGAGGTCAGCTTGCCTTCCATGCCGCGCTCACCGAAGCCACCGGGCACCAGGATCGCATCGGCACCTTCAATCAGGCCAACGCCCTGGGTTTCCACATCTTCGGCATTGATAAAGTTGATATTGACCTTGGTGCTGGCGTGGATGCCGGCGTGGGTCAGGGCCTCAATCAGGGATTTGTAGGCGTCCAGCAGCTCCATGTACTTGCCCACCATGGCGATGGTGACTTCGTGCTGCGGGTTGAGCTTGCCATCTTCCACCCGGTGCCATTCGGAGAGATCGGCCTCCGGCGCTTCCAGGCCAAAGTTTTCCAGGACAATCTGGTCCAGGTTGTAGTCTTTCAGCATCTGCGGGATGGAGTAGATGGTCCTGGCATCCGGCAGCGGGATAACCGCGCGCTCTTCCACGTTGGTGAAGAGGGCAATCTTGCGGCGGGAATCGGCATCCACTTCGCGCTCGGAGCGGCAGATGAGGATCTCCGGCTGCACACCGATGGAACGCAGCTCCTTCACGGAGTGCTGGGTAGGCTTGGTCTTGGTCTCACCGGCGGTGGCGATGTAAGGCACCAGGGTCAGGTGAATCCACTGGGCGCGGGTACGGCCCAGTTCTACCTTGAGCTGACGGGCCGCTTCCAGGAATGGCTGGGATTCGATGTCACCCACGGTGCCGCCGATCTCCACCATCGCGATGTCGTAGCCCTTGCCACCCTCCAGGATACGGCGCTTGATCTCGTCGGTGATGTGCGGGATCACCTGCACGGTACCACCCAGGTAGTCACCGCGACGCTCCTTGCGCAGCACGGTCTCGTAGACGCGACCGGTGGTAAAGTTGTTGCGGCGGGTCATGCGGGTGCGGATAAAACGCTCGTAGTGACCGAGATCGAGGTCGGTCTCCGCGCCATCTTCAGTGACAAACACTTCGCCGTGCTGGAACGGGCTCATGGTGCCCGGATCGACGTTAATGTAGGGATCCAGCTTGAGCACGGTTACCTTCAGGCCCCGGGCCTCAAGAATGGCGCCCAGAGAAGCGGAGGCGATGCCTTTGCCCAATGAAGAAACAACACCGCCGGTAACGAAGATATATCGCGTCATGAAGAACCTTGCTGATTAAACGATCATTTTTTGGTTTGGGCTGGATGGCTGCCCTCGGGTAGAAACAAGCTCACAGCCGACTACCCTACAGCGGCATACCGCAGCACCTGTCGTACTGCTTCGACAGGCTCTGGAGCGATCCCGGAGAGACCGGCTTACAGCGCTTGCGGCTAGCCCTAAAGATGGGACGCCAGTCTACCGGAAAGCCTCTGGTGGCTCAACGAAAAATGGCCCGCCAGCCGCACCCCTGGGCCGCCCCCATTCAGGCCGGCCGATACTCCCACCGCAGCCGTACACCCGGGCCGGAGCCACACTCCCAGCCACGGCAGCACCACAGATCCGCTACGGCGATCATCTCCCCCTCCAGTGTAGTAATAATCGGCAGTTGTGGCCGTAACCAGGGCGCTACACCGGCTTCCTGCAACAGCTTTTTCAGGGTCTGGGAGTGGGCGCGACCGGCCGGGTGGCAGCGCTCCCCGCCGCGACGAGCCTGTACCTGCACCCCCTCTGCCGGCCAGCGCCAGCCGCCACTGCTGACGTTTTCCAGCGTTAACTGCCAGTCACCCCAGCGCAACCCGGCACGGCCATCCCAGCACACCGGCGCCCCGGGCAAGGACGCCGCCAGCGCCGCCAGCAGCCACAGGCGCTGGCGATGCACCTGCAGCCGCACTGACCGCCAGCTCACCTGGGCCTCACTGTCCGCCCGCCCCTGTATCAGCTGCGACTCCACCTCCTGCAACTGCACCGCTTCCGGCAGGGGCTGCCCCAATTGCTGCAACCACAGGCGCAGCACATTGGCGCGGCGAAAGGGGCTCAGCGCCCGCAGACCGGACAGCTCAAGGCTCGTACCCGCATTGCCTGCCGAGGGGTTACAGGTCGCCAGGTCCGCTGCTGCCACCTCCTCCACCAGTGCCGCCGCCTCACCACACAGGCTGGCCGCCTGCTGCCACTGGCGCTGGAAACCGGGCCAGCGCTCCTGCAACAGGGGCATCACCTGCAGGCGCAGGTAATTGCGATCGAAGCGGGTCTGGGCGTTGCTCTCATCCTCCACCCAGCTGAGGTGGCGCTGGCGAGCTTCCTGCTCCAGCTGCTGGCGGCTGACGTCGAGTAACGGCCGCAGCAGCAAGCCCTGCCCCAGCTGACGCTGCTGCTGAATTCCCGCCAGCCCCGCCACGCCGGTGCCGCGCAGCAGCCGCAGCAGCAGGGTCTCCGCCTGGTCATCCAGGTGATGCCCCAGCAACAGGCCGTCCCCCGGCTGTAACAGGTCTGCAAATGCCCGGTAGCGGGCCTCACGGGCTGCCGCCTCCACCCCCTGCCCGGTCACCCGGACCTCTACCGCCACTGCCGTAAACGGCAGCTGTCGCTGCTGGCAGAACGCCTGGCAGTGCGCCTGCCACTCATCGGCGTAAGCGGAAAGACCGTGGTTGATATAGACACAGTGGAGTGGCGTATCCAGTTGCAGCTCCTGCACACAGCTGGCCAACAGGGTGGAGTCGAGGCCACCACTGAGCCCGATCCACCAGCGACGGACGTCACTGTGGGACGTCAGGGTCTGGCGCAGGTGTTGTAACAGGTCCGGCATAGTGCTTCGGAATCGCCTCCGGCGGTTGGGTTTTGGCAATTCTAACAGCTGCCCTACAATGGCCCCACCTTCAGGCGCATCGACAACCCATGCATTGCGCCGTCATTACAGTAAGCCGGGTATTATGAATTCAAACACCACCGCCGAACTGCCCTACGGCAGCTGGCCATCCCTCGTTCACGCCTCCCTGCTCACCCGCCAGAGCGTCAAACTGGGAGAGCCACAACTCACTAGCCAGGGCGCCTGGTGGGTGGAGTCACGCCCCGAGGAGAAAGGCCGCAGCGTCCTGATGTTCCTGCCCCGCGGCGCCAGTGAAGCCCGGGAACCGCTGCCCGCCAATGTCGGTGTGCGCACCCGCGCCCATGAGTATGGCGGTGCCAGTTACCTGGCCACCGATACCTCGCTCTATTTTATCGATGCGCTGGATCAACGGGTGTACCAGTGGGACGAAGAGCACGACGTCGCCCGCGCCCTGACCCCCGCCGGCGACTTCCGCTACGCCGACCTCTGGCTCGACGCCCCCCGCCAGCGACTGCTGGCCGTACGGGAAGACCATCGCGCCAAACTGGCCGGCACCGCCAGGGAAGAGACCAACGAACTGGTCACCATTGCCCTCGGTCAGGAGCCCCGGGTTGAGGTACTGGTCAGCGGTCACGACTTCTTTTCCAATCCCCGGGTCTCTCCCAACGGTCGCTACCTGAGCTGGCTCAGCTGGGATCACCCCCATATGCCCTGGGACAGCAGCCAGTGCTGGCTGGCGCCGCTGGACGAGGCCGGCACGCCGCAACCGGCGATGCTGGTGGCCGGCTTTGGCGCCGAGTCGGTGTTCCAGCCCCAGTGGAGCCCCGACAACCAACTCTACCTGGTGTCGGACCGCAACGACTGGTGGAACCTCTACCGCTGCGACCCGGAGCATGCCAAACAGCCGCTGCAACCCGTCGCCCCTGGGCCGGCGGAGTTTGCCACCCCGCAGTGGGTGTTCGGCATGTCCACCTACGGCTTTCTCTCGGCCACGGAACTGCTCTGCTGCTTTACCCAACAGGGGCAGTGGCAGCTGGCCACCCTGGATCTGGGCAGCAATCAGCTGACACCACTGGAGAGCCCGTTTACCGATATCGGCCAGGTCCGCTGCCACGACGGTCGCGCCCTGCTACTGGCCGCGAGCCCCACCAGTGCCACGCGCCTGTTGAGCTTCGACGGCGCACAGCTGCAGACCATCGCCCGCTCCTCCGCCACCCCGCTGCCGGCGGAGTGGATCAGCAGCGCCCAGCCCGTCACCTTCAACAGTGGCGCAGGCGCCGAGGCTCACGGTTTCTATTACCCGCCGGTGAACCCGGAGTACCGGGCACCGGAGGGTACACTGCCACCACTGCTCGTCATGTGTCACGGCGGCCCTACCGGCTCGGCGGAGACCGGCCTCAACCTCAAGATCCAGTACTGGACCAGTCGCGGCTTCGCCGTGATGGACGTTAACTACCGTGGCAGCACCGGTTACGGCCGTCACTACCGGGAACAGCTCAACGGCGCCTGGGGGTTGCACGATGTGGAAGACGCCTGTGCCGCCGCCGACTACCTGATTGACCAGGGGCTGGCCGATCCGGACCGGATTGCCATCCGTGGCTCCAGCGCCGGCGGCTATACGGTGCTGGCAGCACTGACCTTCAGCCATCGCTTCAACGCCGGCGCCAGCCTCTACGGCATCGGCGACCTGGAGACCCTGGCGCAGGACACCCACAAGTTCGAATCCCGCTACCTGGACTCACTGGTGGGCCCCTACCCGCAACAAAAGATCATTTACCAGCAGCGCTCCCCCATCCGCCACACCGAACAGCTGAACTGCCCGGTCATCTTCTTCCAGGGGCTGGACGACAAGGTAGTCCCCCCCAACCAGGCCGAAGCCATGGTGGCAGCACTGGATCGCAAGCAGATACCAGTGGCCTACGTACCCTTTGCCGGTGAGGGCCACGGCTTCCGCGGTGCCGATGCCATCCAGCGCAGTCTGGAGGCGGAGTGGAGTTTTTACGGGCAGGTGTTTGGCTTTGCGGTGGATGACACCATCGAGCCTGTGGCTGTGCGCCACCTGACCCACAAGGAGGCGGGCCAATGAGTCGCTGGCGTCCGCCGAGACAACGGGGCTCGGCCTACATCACGCCCGCCGGTGCCCGCGCCCTGCAGGAAGAGTTGACCCATCTGTGGAAAGTGGAACGGCCACAGGTCACCGACGCCGTGCACCAGGCGGCCAAGAACGGCGATCGCTCGGAAAACGGCGACTACATCTACGGCAAACGGCGCCTGCGGGAGATCGACAGTCGCGTGCGTTTTCTCTCCAAGCGCCTGGAAGAACTCACTGTTGTCGACCGCATTCCCGATGAGCGCAACAAGGTTTTCTTTGGCGCTTATGTAACGCTGGTGGACGAGGACGACATTGAGACCACCTACCAGATCGTCGGACCCGATGAGTTCAACGTCAAAGCCGGCAAGCTCAGCGTGGACTCACCGCTGGCCCGGCAACTGCTGGGCAAGTATCTGGACGATGAAATTGTATTGCGCACGCCGGAAGGCGAGCGCCAATACGACATTATCGCCATTGAATACAAACCCTACGACTGAGCGGTCGTCTATACTGGAACCCGGACAGGCATCACCGCCCGACACCTACAAGGAGGTAGAAGATGGCACAGTATACCCTGTACTTTGCAACCAACCGCGGTCACGAAGGGAAAGACCGCTGGCGTCCCAGCGGTTACGGCCCCGGTTTCAGCAGCGACGGTTACGACAACCTGCGCTTCGGCAAACTCACCGTCAAAGCGGATACAGACGAAGTTAAAAAGCTGCTCGCGCAGACGGAAGAAAAAGACCCGCGCCGCACAGGCAACGGTGAAACACTTTCCGGACTGCTGGCCAAGGCAGCCGAGAAAGCGACCATTACGGCCTTTCCCGACACCGTCACCCAGTCCAACCCCGACAACAAAAAAATCAGCGAACAAAAAAATGCCTCGGCGGAGATGTTCCGTGAGATCAAGGCGATCATGGAAGAGACCAACGATGTGCTGATCTACATCCACGGCTTCAATGTCTCCTGGAGCGAGGCGGTGGGCTCCGCGCTGGCGCTGGAGTTGATGCTCAACCGGCCCCCGCAGATGCCGGCCAACCCGGTGCCGGACAAACAGAAGAGCGTCAAGGTGATCCTGTTCAGCTGGCCATCGGACGGCAAGATGATTCCGTGGCGCTCCTACACCTCGGACCGCAAGGATGCCCGCCGCTCCGGTGAGGCAGTGGGCCGTGCCATTCTCAAGCTGCGCGACTTCCTGATCCAGCTGCGTGTGGGCGCCAGGAAACAGGAGCAACGACTGTGCAAACAGTCCATGCACCTGCTCTGCCACTCCATGGGTAACTATGTGCTGCAAAACAGTCTGGATAAACTGCTGGAACACCTGACCAGCAATCACCTGCCACGCCTGTTCGAAAACGTCTTTATGTGTGCCGCAGATGTGGATGACAATGTCTTTGAAAACGGCAAACCCATGATGCGGCTGCCGGAGATCTGCCGCCAGGTGTACATCTACTCCAACCGCGGGGATGCGGCGCTGAAGATTTCCGATGCCACCAAGGGCAACCCGGATCGCCTCGGCCACGATGGACCATCACGGCCACAGGCGTTGCACCACAAGATCAACCAGATCGACTGCTCCGACATAGTCACCGGCTTTGTGGAGCACAGCTACTATCTGTGGGCCACCGTCAACGAAGACATCGACCAGACCCTGCACTGTATTGCCGAAGACGACCGGAGCCTGCGCCGCCGGCGGCGCAAGGCGGATGGTCTTAACGTCTGGAAGCTGACCTGACTCCCCGGACTGCTATCCGACTAAGGAAGGTCACCACCACCCGGGCACCGTCGACTGCCGGAGCAGCTGACACGCCTCAATGGGTGGTGTGCACTTTTGCCGCACGCTCAGCCCCGAGGGCTTCCACCGCCTCCAGGAACTCCTGCCCCCAGCTGTCGATGTCGTAGCGCCTCACCACATCAAAGGCTTCCCGCAGGCGCCCCTTGGCCTCGTCGTAGTCCATGCTCAAGGCCTGGAAGCAGGTGTTAACCAGATCGTGGGGATCATGGGGGTTGGTGAGCAGTGCACCGCGCAGCTCCGCCGCTGCACCGGCAAACTCCGACAACACCAGCACGCCATTGCCACCGGTCAGTCCCTGGGTGGCCACAAACTCCTTCGCCACCAGGTTCAGGCCATCGCGCAAGGGGGTAATCCACATCAGGTCCGCCACCGCGTAATAGGCCACCAGCTCCTCGAAGGGGAAGGCGCGGAAGAAGAACTGCACCGGCGTCCAGCCAACGCGGGCGAAGCGACCGTTGATGCGCCCGACCGTGCGCTCAATATTGGTCTGCAGTTCATCGTAGATACTCATCTCCTTCGCCGCAGGCACGCAGATGGTTACCAGTGTCACTTCGCCAATCAGCTCCGGATGGCGCGACAGCAACAATTCAAACGCTTCCAGCTTGGGCAGGATGCCCTTGGTGTAGTCGAGCCGCTCGACCGACAGGATAACCCGGTTGTCGCTCAGTTCCTGCCGCAGCTGCTGGGCCCGCACCTCCGTCTCCGGCAAGGTCAGTGCCCGCTGTATCCGGCTCAGATCCAGCCCCACCGGCATGGCGCTCAACTGAATCTTGCGACCGTGCACTTCAATCTGGCTGGTCATCTCATCCAGTCCCACTGCACAACCATAGGTGAGGAAGCGCGGAGCACAGGAGCTTTTTTCCAGCACTTTCACCGGTGCCACCCCCTGTGCCACATCGACAAAATTCTCCGACTGGCGTGGAATGTGGAAACCAATCAGGTCGCATTGCAACAGACTGCCGACGATATCCCGCCGCCATGGCAACACGTTAAAGACGTCGGCGGACGGGAAATAGGTGTGGTGAAAAAAGGCGATGGTCAGGTCCGGACGCATATCCCTCAGGAACGCCGGCACCATCCACAGGTTGTAATCGTGAATCCACACCACCGCGTTTTCCGCCGCTTCTGCCGCTGCCTGCTCGGCAAAACGCCGGTTTACCTGCAGGAACACCTGCCAGTGATCCTCACGGAAAGTGGCCTCCTGCCAGAAGGTGTGCAGGGTGGGCCAGAAGGCCTCCTTGGAGAACTTGCGGTAGAAGATATCCACCTCATCCTTGCTCAGGGAAATTTTCGCCGCAGTGAGATTGGGATAGAGATCGGCATCCACTTTACTGCGACGTTTGAACTGGTCATGACTTTCATCAAACACTGACCATGCAATCCAGGAACCTTTTTTGCCGTCGGCGAAGAAACTGAGCAGGGTAGGCAGTATGCCGTTGGGTGAGCCCGGCGGGCGCTCTTTCACCGCGCCATTGTCCAGGTACTCTTCAAACGGCAGGCGGTGGTAAACGATCACCAGGTCCGACTGACCCGGAGGATGGTTACTGCGGGTCTCATGATCAATGCCCTTATGGGAGAGAAAATTAAAATAGGTAAAGGCTTCCAGAATACCGCCACACCCAGGCTCATTAGCATGAAAGACATTGCCCATATCGCCGGTACTGTCCAGCAGCCCACCCTCGGACTTGCCCACACAGACACCGAGGAAACCCTGTTCGTACATGGCCAGGTCATTGAGGGTGTCCCCCGCCACCAGTACCGACTCCTCATCGAGATCGAGGTGTTCGATCAGCATCCGCAGTGTGCTGCCCTTGTTAACCCCGCGGGGCAGGAAGTCGAGGTAGCGTCCGGCCGAATAGAGCAGGTCGCAATTGAGATCATCGGCGATCTGGTGGAACTGATCGGCAACCGCCTCCGGCTCACAGAAATAGGAACAGCGCCGCTCCTGGGGCACGTCCTGCCGCACGACGCCCTGGAAATCGCGCATCACCGCCTGCACCTGATGTTCGCCCGGCCAGTGGCGCTCAATCTCGGCCTGCAGCGGCTGCAAGGGTTGCAGGGTCTCCCCTTCGACAATGGTGGCACCCACATCGCAGATAATGTAATCGGGGCTGGGAATGGTGGGATCGGAAAGCAGGGGCAATACCGACTCCAGGCCGCGCCCTGTGACAAACACCAGGTCAATATCCGGGTGCAATGAGATCAGCTGGTACAGCTGGTGGCGTCTGGCAGACTCTCCGGCAAGAAAAGTTCCGTCCAGATCGGTCGCAAGTAACATAACACTATCCTCCTGTCAGGATTCAGGTTTCCAGATCCACGGTCTCTCTGAGTGATAGCGTTGCGGTCTTGTTGGATTTTTGTGTGCCGCATCGGAAGTTGTTGCAGGCTTTGAGTTACAGCAAATTCAACCTCGGTTCTCGTGCAGATCTATAACATCGGCGGAGCGTTGGGACGCTTCGCCATTTTCAGCGGATGCATCATCCGCAATTTCGTTGTCTGCCGCGGCGGGATCACTACCCCACACCGGCACCTGTTCTTCAAACATCTCACCCTGGCTGTCGGCCGGCAGCATTTCCAGTGCCGATGGTGTGGTACGCACCATGGGGACAAAGTCGGCAACGTGTTCCTGCGGGTCCTCCGCCTGGCTCATCTGCAGGTACAACCATGCCACCAATGCCAGTCCGCCCTGCACAAGGGCCCAGTAGAGCAACAGGCTGGAGGGACTCGTCCAGGCCATTAACTGGCCCGCCAGCAGCGGCCCCAGCATCGCACCAACGCCATGAATCAGTAACAGGCCGCTGCCACCGGAGAGCATATCCTCCGGCTCAAGGTGATCCACCAGGTGCGCTACCGCCACCGGGTAGACCGCAAACGCCACAGCGCCGTAAGCAGCCATCAAGCCGAACAACAACCAGAGGTTGGCACCACTGAAGAACATCAGCAGGCTGACCACCGTCGCCACCACACTGATCCACATCAGCACCTGGCGGCGATCATGGGTATCGGAGTAGCGTCCGATGGGAAATTGGAACAGGGCCCCGCCCACAATCCCGCAGGCCACCAGACTGGCGGCCATGGCGTTACTGAGGCCGATGCGTGAACCGTAGGCGGCAGTCAGCCCCCAGAAGGCGCCCATAGCGAGACCGGACAGCAGTCCGCCGCCCACTGCCACCGGCGCCTTTTGCACCAGCAAGCGCAAATTGATACGGGAGACGGGGCCTACCACCGGCTGCTGCAAGCGTGTCCAGGTGACGGGAACCAGGCTGATACTCACCAGCACACTGGCCAGGGCAAAGAGAATAAAGGTGATACCGGGATCCAGAAGCAACAACTGCTGCGCCACCGCCATCGCCGCCAGATTCACGGTCATGTAGATGGCAAACACCTTGCCGCGCTTATCCGGCGGTGTCTGTCCGTTGAGCCAGCTTTCGATAACGGTGTAGAGAATAACGAGACAGGTGCCGGTCAGAACCCGGAACAGCATCCAGGCGTAGGGATCGATCACTAACTGATGCAGCAAGACACACACGGAAACAATGGACGCGCAGCTGGCAAAGGCACGGATATGCCCAACCCGTCGCACCAGCGGCAGGGCCAGGTAGGTACCCACGAAGAATCCGGCGAAATAGCTGGACATGATGAGGCCGAGCATGGCGTCACTGTAGCCCTCTACGCCACTGCGCAGAGCGAGAATGGTGTTGAGCAGCCCAACGCCCAACAGCAGCAGCGCCACACCGGATAACAGTGCACCAATCGGTACAATCAGCGGTCCCATAACATTGCGCCCGCCCGATCCCTGCAGGGGTTCAGGTCAACAGACTCCTCTGGTTATCGACAGATCCGGAATCCATGCGCCAGCGCTGCTGATGCACAGTTTCACTCAATTGTAGCTGGCCAATGACTTACTGCTGACTGACAGTTGTACTCGCACAGATTACTGACGTCAGTCGCTGTTTCTTCGTACCATTGCTTATCAATGCAATGTATTTTTGCGTTGCCCAATGGGTTGCATGGGGCTTTCGTGTGACCGGTTGAACGCTTGTAACACGCGCTCTGCCGTGACAGATACACCACCTTGTGGTGTTAATGCTCCCGCATCTGTTGCCGCTGTTTAATCGCAGGAACCAGCGCTGAATGCAACGCCAATAAAGGAAAAATTCACAACAGCCTACGGGAAAAGTTACGAATCAGTATAACAGCCTGAGGCGAGAATTAAAGCGCAGGTACTGAATGCAGCCGGATCAACCCGGCGGAAACAACACGACAACGAACACTGCCGGGAGCGGCACTCTTCAACTCACCAGGCTCAGATGGCGGTCCAACGTGAGGATAGAGGCGTGCAGGTTTTCATAATCCTGGCGCAGACGATCACCAAACAACGGGTCCTGCAGCAGGCCGCACTCACGCTCCAGTTGCTGCCAATCCGGGTCGCACAGGGTTCGGGCCAGCAGCGGGAATACCTGACGATTTTCCCGCTCCAGATGTGCCAGCTGCTCCTCCAGGAATTCGTCCGAAATACGCATCAGATGCGACATGGGCACCATGGAGTCGTTGGCAATGGCGGTGAACAGGTGATTGAGTTCGTTGGTGAGCTGTTCCAGCCGCTTGTGCTCCGCCGTGAGCGACAATCCCACCTCCAACAGGGTGGGCACCCGCTGCAGCAACAGTGCGTAGATACGATCCTCCACCGGGTGGTGCCAGCGCTGCGGGTATACTTCGATGTAATCCAGCACATCCAGTATCAACGCCAGGTACCCGGCACTATCAGACTGGTTGCGGTAGCCGTCCAGCGCCCGCTCAAAGCAGCGCAGCACTTGGGTAATGTGGAGATGGTCAAGGTAAAGCTGACGCTCGATAGGGTGCATTCCGATTGCGTGTAACGCCCTCACAACTTTTATTATTGGCGTCAAAATACTCTTACCAGGATGTGCCACCTTGATACAAATCAATGGTCGCAAAAGCAGCCTAACAGAAGTCAAATTTGCGCATATGCCAGACTACATTGCTGCCCGCCGGGAGGCGGCTGGTCAGTCCGGTAACCTGGCGTTAACGTAGATGTCGTAGCGACTGGTTTTGCCACTCAATTCATAGGAGGGTTTGCGTTCAGCGAGAAAAGGGGCCTTGCGGGGCCGCTTGACCACCACCCGGTAGCGGGCGGCTTGCAGGGCTCGCGCCAGCAGGGCATCGGCGTCACTGTCGGCGCCCACCAGATGGTGAAACAGCGCCATCTCTTTCTTGACGCTGGCAGACTTGCTGCGCTCGGGAAACATGGGGTCGAGGTAGACCACATCCGCAGCGGGCATGGCCGCGAGGCTGTCGGCCTGCAAAAGCGTCATGTGCGCGGCTATGCCACGCACCTCCGGATCGGCGCTCAGACCTGCACGGCGCAGGCCATCCTGCAGCAGTGCGGCCACCACCGGCTGGCGCTCCTGCAATAACACCCGGCAGCCCAACCCCGCCAACACAAAGGCGTCACGCCCCAACCCGGCGGTGGCATCCAGCACTGTCAGTGGTCGGCTCAACTTCACCCCCACGGCTTTGGCAATCATCTGGCCGCTGCCGCCGCCAAACTTGCGACGGTGATCGGCGGCGCCACCGGCAAACTCTACCCTTACCGGTCCCGGCGCCTTGCGCCCCAGCGACCAGAGCGACAACGCCTGGCCGTCCCAGTGCAGCAGCTGGCCGCAGTCCGGCAAATGCTCCACCGCATCCACCACCTGCAACTGCAACGACGCAACTGTCGCCGCGATATCATCGGGCAGTTCAAGTCCGGGATGGGCAAGCAACAGAGCGGGGTGAAACACAGACATAGGGGCCAGCAAGCGGTGGTTGAGTCAGGGGGCGGCAGCATAACCCGGCTGTCAGCGGGGTGACAATATTGTCACCCGGTGGCACTACAGCCCGGCACGACGCCGGCGGTAGATCAGCATCGCGGTCATGGTCAGCATCAACAACAGCGGCACCAGCAGCAGGTTGACCAGTTGCAGGCGCCACTGCACCTGCTCGATGGATTCATTGAGCTGGCGCTGCACCTGGCGAAGCTCGCGCCGGGTCTGCAGCCGTTGTGCCTCGAAGGCACGGATCTCGGCCTGCTGGGCCTCGGTGAGCATCAACTGCAGGTCATCGTCCCCACGGGGGGCAACGCTGGCAATGCGCTGCTCCAGCTCCTGCAATTGCAGCTGCAGTGCCTGCTCCTGCTCCTTGAAGGCGGCGGCCGCCTGTGCACGTAACTTGTCCAGACGGTAGAAAGGACGCGCGTACTGGCCACGGGAGCGCAAGCCGATCAGGGCACCACTGCCTGCCAGGCTCTCTACCGAATTGGCGATCAGGTCGCCGTTGCTGGCCCAGGGAATCAGGGTAGCCTCACCAATAAAATTCGACACCTGCACCCACATCCGATCGCTGAGCAGATCCACGTCGGCAAACACCAGCAACTGGATATCACCCTCAGCCAGATGCTCCGGCATCCGCGCCGGTGCAGCCTCCTGCGCCTCATCCGCTGACTCATCACCCTCATCTTTTGCAGGCAGCGGGGCCGATAGCGATGGCGGCACATCAAAGATGGAACGGGCGTGACCACTGACTCGCGCCAGCACCGTCTTGCGCTCGCCATCCGGCTCAAAGTTCAGCAGCAAGCGACCGTGATCCCGCACGGCGACATAGGCTTCCGCCGCCATCGTGCGACTGTCTGCAGAACTGGAGAGCAGAGTTTCAAACTGCAAGCCGCGATCAGGTATGGGCAACAGCCGGCCACTGGCCGCGATATTCACAGTGTCCAGTTCAGCCGTGAGTACTGAGTCTGCATTGAGATCCTCGCCGGTGAGGCCGGCAATACCCGGGTGCGGCAGCGACGGTCCACGCTGGGAAGTGGCCAGGCGCAGACCACGGGCCCGGTCCAGGATGACCTCCTGAGGGCTGTAATCCACACCCCAGGCGCGCAACAGCTGTGGCAGATCCGAAGAGCTCACCCGCCCCGGCTTGCGGCCGTCGATCTCGGCCTGCGGGTCGACAAAAATCATCGCCCGTCCGCCGCCGAGAACAAACTGCTCCACCGCGTAACGGCTGCGCTCGTCCAGCTCCTGCGGGTGTACCAGCAGCAGCACGTCAGCGTCCGCCGGCGTGAGCGTCGCCAGCGGCAGCGCCAGCTCCTGCACCTCGGCAATCTGCTGCAACTGCTGGATGACCGCCCAGGGGCCGGTATTACTGCGACGCCGGACATCGTAACCGCCGAACAGAGGCAGCGGACTGAGCACGGCCACCCGCGACGATCGCGCCTGCGTCAGGCGGTATAGCGTCTGGGTGATGTCGTACTCCAGAAAGCGCTCCCTGTCCGGATTAAAGAAGCGAATCACCTCCTGCTTGTCACCTGTGCTGGCGATCAGACCGAGATAGAGCGAGTCTCCGCCCAGGGTAATAGGGGCCCCCTGCAGACCGGCAGCGGTAACAACATCCTCCGCTTCACTGAACGGTTCCGGGTCCACCACCTGCACCTGCAGGCGCTGGGGATTGATCGCGCGGTATTCGCGCAAAAGGTCCTCGATGCGGCGGGCATAATCCTGCACCTGCGGCAGGTCACCGGCCAGCGAGGAAGAAAAATAAAGGGTCAGGGTCACCGGTTCATCCAACCCCTGCAGCAGTTGCCGTGAGCCTTCGCCGAGGGAATAAAGCTGCTCTTCGGTGAGATCAAGACGCCAGGCCGGCAGCCGCTGCAACAGCGCCGTGAGCAACACCAGCAACAGTGCACAGGCCAGCAGGCTATAGCCACGATAGCGGGTAAACAGTCCTCTCATCGCCCTACTCCGCCCGCTTCCACTCTACCGCCGCAACCGTTGCCAACAGGCCGGTGACGATAAAGACCAGGAAAAAACCAACGTCGCGCACATCCAGCACCCCGCGGGCGATGTCCTGATAATGGGTCAGGAAGCTCATGGAGATCAGCAAGCTTGCCAACCACTCAGGTAACAGTCGGGACAGTACCGCCGCCAGCGGCCCAAATCCCAGCAGCAGAAACAGCAGGCTGACAAACAGCGCCATCACAAAGGCGATCACCTGGTTTTTCGTCAACGCTGACAGCAGGCTGCCGAGCGCCAGAAAAGCGCCACCCATACACCAGCTCCCCAGATACGCCGCCACAATAATGCCGTTGTCCGGGTCGCCCAGATAGTTGACCGTCTGCCAGATGGGCGTAGTCGCCAACAAGGCCACACCACTGAAGAGCCAGGCTGCGAGGAATTTCCCGAGCACCAGATCGAAGGTGGACACAGGCAGTGTCATCAACAGTTCAATGGTGCCGCTGCGACGCTCCTCCGCCCACAAGCGCATGGCCAGCGGCGGCATCAGCACCAGGTAAAGCCAGGGGTGAAAACTGAAAAAGGGCAACAAATCCGCCTGCTCGCGGCGAAAGAAATCCCCCAGCTGAAAACAGAGAAAACCGCTCAGCATGACAAATACCGCCAGGAACAGGTAAGCCAGCGGCGTGGTGAAATAACTCCGCAGCTCACGCCGGGTGACAATAAGGATACGGCTGGCAGGTGCCAGTTTGCGTGCACTCACGATAGCGCCTCCTGCTGGCTTGCCAAAGGCTCATCGGTGGTGAGGCGGCGAAACACATCCTCCAGCCGTCCCGACGATAAGGCCACCGCCTGCGCCTGCAACTGTCTCTCCGCCAGCCACGCCTCTACCACCGGCAGGATATGGCAGCCGGCTTCCGGCACCAGTAACAGCTCGTGGCACTGCTCCTCTGACAGCAACACACGGGCGATGCCTGGCAGCGCTTCCAGCTCACTGCGGTAACGCCCACCCTCCGGCAGCTCCAGCTCCACCGCACGGTGATAGACCGATGTGGACTTCAGGGCCGCCGGCGTCGCATCGGCGACCAGGCGTCCGGCATTAATGATCACGACCCGCTGGCACAGGGCTTCCACCTCTTCGAGGATATGGGTGGAGATCATGACCACCTTGTCATCGGAGAGTTCGCGAATCAGCTGCCGCATATGATGTTTCTGGTTGGGGTCCAGACCATCGGTAGGCTCATCCAGTAACAGCACTTGCGGCTCGTGCAATAGCGCCTGGGCGATACCCACGCGACGCTGAAAACCCTTGGACAAGGTCTCGATGGGGCGATTGGCCACCGGCTCCAGTTGCAGACGCTGCAGCGCATCATCGACCACGGCATTCACCCGCCCCACACCCCGGACGCGGGCCACAAATTGCAGAAAGGAGCGAACCCGCATGTCACTGTACGCCGGCGCCCCTTCCGGCAGATAACCGATGTTGTGTTTGGCCGCCAATGGCTGGCGCAACATGTCATGACCACAGACCTCAATGGAACCGCTGTCCGGCGGCAAAAAGCCGGCGATCATACGCATGGTGGTGGATTTACCGGCGCCGTTGGGACCGAGAAAGCCGAGCACCTCTCCCGGCCTCACCGTGAGCGACAGGTCCTGGACGGCTCGCAGGCGGCCAAACTGTTTGTGCAGATGGTGTATCTCGATCATAGCCACAGAGACTCTGTCATGGTGGTAGTCGGGGTGCACACTGGTGCCACACGACGACGAAGAAGGTGGCCCAGAATATAGAGGGCGGGTACAGGGTTTCAAGTCTGCCTGAGGCGGCAGTGGACAGATGTCACACGCCCGGTGAAATCGGCGCTAAAACCAGAGCTTCTATGGACTCTGCGAATCCTGATCGATCAACAACTGGCGGGGGAGAAACACATAAGCGCAGCAGAAGGCGCAGGGAGATACGACAGACCCGTCCCTGCCGGATACGAGCCTGTCGTGCAGAACGGTTGTTACTTGTTCAGCGGAATCAGTTCCAGCTCAACGCGACGGTTAGCCTGACGACCGGACTCGGTGGCGTTGGAAGCGATGGGCTGACGAGGACCATAGCCGTTGGTGTGAACACGGCCACCGGCCACGCCGCGGGAAACAAGGTAGCGCTTAACGCTGTCGGCACGGGACTCACTGAGACGCTGGTTCAGGTCCAGGCTGCCGGTGGAGTCGGTATGACCGGCGATGCGAATGGCTGTCTCGTCAAATTTCGCCAGCACTTTACCGACGCCGTCCAGGGTGTTGTAGAAATCACCACGGATATCGCTGCTGCCGGAGGCAAAGGTGATATTGCCGGGCATAATCAGGCGGATGGTGTCGCCCTCACGACGTACCTGTACACCACTGGCCTGCAGGCTCTGGCGCAGTTCCGCCTCCTGGCGATCCATGTAGTAACCTACACCGCCACCCACAGCACCGCCGGCTGCAGCGCCGGTCAGAGCGCCCTTGGCGCGATCATCTTTACTGGCAGTGGCAGCACCCACTACAGCACCCAGCACAGCACCAATACCGGCACCCTTGGCAGTGTTGCTGGTTTTTTGCTCACCGGTGTATGGATCGGTTGTGGTACAAGCCACCAGGGATACGGCAATCAGCGCCCAGGCAAAACGTTTCATAGTGCATTTCCTTTATTCAGATTGTTGCCGTACCGGTGACTCTGTTTTATGCACCGGTACGCTGGAGTTCCTGCAGCAACCGGGTCCCGGCCGTGCAGCACGACTGCCCGCCTGTGGTTGCCCTTACGCGAAATTGAGGTTCGCGCTACTGCAAATTGCTACAATCGGATTTTTACACAGCTGGCACTGAACATTCCATGAACGCGAACACGTCCCGCCCAACATCTTTTACGCAATTTCTGAAACATATGACGCTGTGCTTGTTTACTGCGACGTTGCTGGCGGGCTGCAGCCGCTATCAGATGACCTTCAATGACAATGTGGTGTATACCCCGCCACCGCTGTTTACTGCCTTTACTACCGAAGATAGCGCCCTACGCAACTGCCTCGACCAGGCCATTAAAGACAGTGCTGTCACTGCGCCAGAAGAATTACAGCAGCTCACCTGCAGCCATGCCGGACTGCAAAGCCTTAAAGGCATAGAGATATTCAGCAACCTGAAACAGGTGAACCTCGGCAACAACTCGCTCACTGACCCGGAGCCATTGCGCTACCTGTCAAAACTGGAAGTGCTGCTGCTGAACGACAACCGGCTGCAGTCGGCCAGCGTACTGCTGACCCTGCCACGCCTGCAGCAGGCAGACCTGAGTAACAACCCGTCACTGGCGTGCGGTGACCTGTTGCAACTGCAACAGCAATCAACCGTCGCTCTGACACTGCCTCAGCAGTGCCGACAATAACCGGGACGGTAAAAGCCGGCCCTTGGCAGACCGGGATCAGGCGTCAATCGGCACCGGGGTAAACATCAGGCCGACGATATTGCGGTGCTGGTGCATAACCCGCATGCGTACCGGCTCCTCATTGATCGCCCCTACCGCCCGCTTGAAGCGCACCTCTACCACCGTACCGATCGGCGGTATGGGGGGGTGCTCAATCATGACCGACGCCCCGCCATCGGAGATATCCTGGGTAGATCCGATCATTTTGCCAATGGAGGGGTGCCAGAGCTCTACCCGAATATTACTGGGGCGACGTTCAAATTTGCGGCGCTCGTCCACTGCTGCGACTCCTTTTGCCTGAATTCTCTGGAGGGCGGCCAGAACTGGCTGCCGACTCACGGCCTCCAAAATATACCAGCCACCGTAACATTGCATCCGTTTCTTCTAAGCAGGCAAGGCATTATCACCTTCAGCATCCGGAGGATCCCGCCAAGCCTGTGGATAAGTGTGTGGACATTTATTGACCTGCAACACTCGTCGGCCACCACAGGCCGCCGTGAGAGCCGGGCACCGCACCCACCCCAGCAACATTTGATGCATAAAATTCAATCAGTTAGCACGCACAACAGGCATGCAGCCCAAGCCCCGCCTGCACCTCGCTTCCTCTGTCCACGCGCCACCGGAAGATGTGGAGAAAATATGTCATGAAAGTCAGCTATGTCAGCTTAGGCATATTCAGACCCATCAGATCTGCACCCAATCAAAACCCTCGTCCTGACAGGCGTAATAGACATGGGGGACCGCTGCCACAACCTGCTCCAGTGTGGCCCGGGCCCGCTCCAGGCAGTTGTTCTGCTGGCTGATATGACCAATCACCAGGTGGCGCAGGCGCTGCAGGTCAACCCGGGCCAGGAACCCGGCTGCCTGCTCGTTACTCAGATGTCCCCAGGCACCGCCAACCCGCCGCTTGAGTGAGGGCGGATAGGGGCCGGAAGCGAGCATATGGGGATCGTGATTGGCCTCCAGCAACAAGGCATCGCAGGCACCGAAGTGGGCCTCGACATGGGGGCTGATGGTACCAAGATCGGTGAGTACGCCCAGGGTCTTGCCGTCCGCCGAAAAGAGGAACTGGGCCGGCTCCCTGGCATCGTGGGGAACAGCCACCGGCTGCACCTGCAGGTCAGAAAACTGCAGGGGCTGGTAACCCTCGATCAATTGCAGGCGGGGCAAATCCCCCAGGGACTTGCTGTGATAGGTGCCCGGTGTCATATAGACCGGCAGATTGTACTTGCGCGCCAGGGGCGCTACCCCCTTCAGGTGATCACCGTGTTCATGGGTAACCAGAATGGCGGTAATGGCCGCGGGGTGACTCTGCAGGCGCTGCATGCGCCGCTCCACCTCGCGGATTGTGAACCCGCAATCGATCAGCAACAGCTGATCCTGCCACTCCACCAGCGTGCCATTACCACGACTGCCGCTGCCGAGAGACGCGAACCTCATCCCGATCAGATCAGGTTGCCGCGCAGCACAGCCAGCAGCTTCTTGGCCTCCCTGGGCTTGAGGCTGCGGGCGTAGCCATCGCGAATACGCACTTCCAGTTGAGCGCCCTGCTGGCGCGTCACTATCAGGTAGCCCGGCACGCCCTTAAGCGGCTCGCCGCCGGTTGTCGGTGCCTGGGCAAAGAGCGCACGACTACCCTCATTGAGCTGCAGGTGCTGCAGCACCTCGCTGAGACTGTAAGGTGATGTCGGCGGCTTGCCGCCGTCGCCAAACCAGCGACTGAAGAAGCCCGGCTCTTCGTCATCCGGCTCGATGTACTCGACGTAGAACACGCCCACGGCGTCATCCTGGTCCCAGAGGGTGAAGCCCTCCTGGTTGGCGGCGTGACGCAGGGTTGCCCAGGCGCGCTCGTGTTCCAGGGCCAGCCGCAGTAACGGCTCGGCGCCTTCGGTATCCAGAGTCACCTTGTCGTTAACGGCAATGGTCTGGGCCAGCAGCGAAGCGGATTCGGTGTTGCCCTGGCTGGCGATATTGGCCGCCAGCTCATCCAGCATCCAGGACTCACGCTCAGCGCTGACGGAACGGGCGGGCCATTTAATCTGCCCGGGGCCCGCCAGGGCGCCGTCGACGCTGACGTGGCGCACATGAATTTCAGTGGAATCGGGCTGCACCCCCTGCTCGATTTGCAGACGATACTTATCCCTGGTGCCCTCACTACCCTTGAACTGCAGCCAATCGGTCTCGATGATGCCATTGGCCGCATTGGTGTAGGCCACATTCAGGTTGTACTGGGTCAGGAAAGCCCGCACCTGTGGCCAGATCTCTGCCGGGGCAGCACTAACCAGTATCCAGCGTTTATCACCCAACTTCTGGATTTTGACCCGATCTGTAAAGGCGTTGTCTGACAGCGCTTGTGGCCGCGGCACCTCGAAGGTTTCGCCTTCAATGACTTCGCCGTTACTGGATGGAATAACATACAGCTGTTCTACCCGCTGCTGCTGGACGCCCGGAGGCAGGCGCATGGGCTCGATAACGTCGGCCTTCAGGTAATCATCACCGCGGTCGCGAAAGTACCCATCCGGGCCAAACAGTGAACTACAGCCGGATACAGCTGCCACAGCAGCCACCAGCGTGGCGCGCGCTATCGTTATTCTCGTCATTATCTGTATCGTCTTATCGGTCGGTACTACTTACAGCAGGCCGGCAGCGCGCAGCGCCTCGCGTACCTGGGCATGGTATTTCCCGGAAAGTGGTGTCAGCGGCAGACGCACACCGGCAGCTGCCAGTCCCATCTCCGCAACAGCCCACTTCACCGGGATTGGATTGGACTCCACAAACATCGCCTGGTGTACCGGCAACAACTGCTCGTGAATGGCGCGGGCTTCGGCCGCCTGGCCGGCGATGGCCAGTTCGCACATTTTTGCCACTGCCGCCGGGGCGACGTTGGCGGTGACACTGATGTCACCCTTGCCACCCAGCAACATCAGCTCCACCGCGGTGAGGTCATCACCGGAGATCAGCAGAAAATCATCGGGGGTATTCTCCACCAGCCAGCGCGCACGCTCCATGTCGCCAGTGGCCTCCTTGATACCGATGATGTTGTCCACGGCGGCGAGACGCGCCACCGTTTCCGGGGCCATATCGACACCAGTACGGCCGGGCACGTTATAGAGCAGCTGGGGCAACGCTACCGCTTTGGCAATCGCCTGGTGGTGCAGGAAGAGACCTTCCTGGGTGGGCTTGTTGTAATAGGGGGTAACCGACAGGCAGGCATCAGCGCCCGCATCCTTGGCCGCCTGGGTCAGTTCAATGGCTTCGCTGGTGGCGTTGGCACCGGTACCGGCAATCACCGGGATGCGGCCATGCACCTGATCCACCACTTTGCGGATCACTTCAAGGTGCTCGTCGACATCCAGAGTTGCCGACTCACCGGTGGTGCCCACAGCGACAATAGCGTGGGTGCCCTGCTCAATATGCCAGTCCACCAGCTTGTGGAGTCCCTTCCAATCCAGAGCACCATCTGCCTGCATTGGGGTAACCAGGGCCACCATACTACCTTGAATCATGAACTGTCTCCGTCAGGGGGGGGTAAAGCAAAGGCGTAATGGTACTGACGCCCTACCCCCGACACAAGTTCCAGTGCCAATTTCTTTTCTGCGCCCAAAGCCCCGTCAATGGTGGATCACGGGGGAGCTCATGGCCCGCCCCGGATGGCGCAAACGGGCGTCCAGCTGATCGACAATTTCAGCCCAATCGGCGTCATCCTGCACCGCTTCCCGCAGGAACACCGCCTGCGAGCGATTCCAGAACGGGGCGTCTGCCAGGCACTCGCCAGCGGCCAGGTGATGACTGCCGATAAAGTGCTCAACCGCCTCATCACTGGTGCCCAGCCCCAGCTGGCCGAACAGGTCATTCATGGTATGGTTCTGTGTATCCAACATACTCATCTACCTCCTTGAATGTGAGGGCCAGGGCTTCAACTGCCCGGCCCTCTGCTACGACCCCGGTCAGGGGGCCGGATTGGGATTGTGCTGGTGAATGCGGTTAATGGCGGCGACCAGCTCCTCCGACAGGGTCAGCTCAATGCTGGCCAGATTGGCTTGCAACTGCGCCATGGTAGTGGCGCCGATAATATTACTGGCCACAAACGGCTGCGCGGTGACGAACGCCAGCGCCATGGCAGCGGGATCCAGCCCCCACTGCCGTGCCAGAGCCACGTACTCGGCGGTCGCGGCCGCACTGCGCGCTCCCTGGTAACGCACAAAGCGCTCAAACAGGGTCAGACGCGCGCCTGCCGGCTTTTGGCCGTTGAGGTACTTGCCACTGAGGACACCAAATGCCAGTGGCGAGTAGGCCAGCAATGGCACCTGTTCGCGGATCGCCATCTCCGCCAGCCCGGTTTCAAAGGTGCGATTGAGCAGGTTGTAGGGGTTCTGAATGGAAACCACCGACGCCAGCCCATGCTCTGCCGCCAACTGCCGGTATCGCATCACTCCCCAGGGTGTTTCATTAGAGAGGCCGATATGGCGTACCTTGCCGTCGGCAACCAGTTGCGACAACGCCGCCAGCGTCTCGTGAATATCGACGCCATCATCACTGCCGTGCACGTAGTCCAGCTTGCCGAAGTAGTTAGCGTCCCGCTCGGGCCAGTGCACCTGATAGAGATCCACATAATCCGTACGCAAACGCGTGAGTGAATCGTCAATAGCACGAAAGATCTGTGCCCTGTTAAGACGGGGACCGTCTCGTACATGGTCCAGCCCCGTGTTATTGTCACCGCGGCCGGTGACCTTGGTGGCCAGTACCACCTTCTCCCGGCAGCCACGGCTGGCCAGCCAGTTGCCGATATAAGCCTCGGTACGCCCCTGGGTCTCCGCCCGCGGCGGCACGGGGTACATCTCGGCGGTATCGATAAAATTAACCCCCTGATCCAGCGCGTAATCGAGCTGCTCAAAGGCTTCCGCTTCACTGTTCTGCTGCCCCCAGGTCATGGTGCCCAGACATATGGCACTCACCTGCAAGCCGCTGTTCCCTAAAGGGCGATACTGCATACCTCTAATCCCCTGACGATTCCTGAAAATGGCCTATCTGTCCGCAGTTTGGCGGGCACACTTCACCCGGATTCGGCGATCTCCCAGATCTCTTCCTCCACAATCCAGTGCTTTTTGTGATGCCGGGTGGCGATGCCATCGTGCACCAGCTTCTGCAGGTGCGCCCCCAGGATAACGTGTGTCGCCCGGATCAGGTCGCCCTCCACTTCAGGGTAGACCAGCGGTGCCAGCTGCTCAATGGTGCCGCGCTGCTGCTCCCGCAGCACTTCCAGAATCTTGTGCTCGCGGGACATACGGTGATCGTAGAGCTCCTGCAGCACCTGATCCGGCTGCGACAGCAGGTGTCCGTGGGCCGGCGCCAGCGTCTGCAACCCCCGATTCTGCAACTTCTGCAACGACGCCAGGTACTCCCACATGGTGCCGCCATGGGGTGGCACGATAATGACCGTTGCCCCCTGCATGATGTGATCGCCGGCGAACAGCATACCCTCCTCCTCCAGCAGGAAGCAGACATGGTCACGCAGGTGGCCCGGTGTATAGATCGCCTGCAGGGTATAGCCATCGCCGGCGATACGCTCCCCCTCGGCAACGGACTGCAGGGGCGTGAAGGTGGTGTCGATCCACTCCAGCGCCGAATCCGGCTGCAGGCCTATCAACGCAGCGCCGGTGGCCTCAGCCAGGGGCTTGCCCGCAGGGGAGTGATCCTCGTGATTGTGGGTCGCCAGCACATAATCGATACGGCCACCGGTAAACTCCAGGATAGCCTGCACGTGCTGAGGTTCATTAGGGCCCGGGTCTACCACGGCAAAACGTTCACGACCAACAATGTAGGTATTGGTGCCGGGACCGGTAAAGAGACTGGGGTTATTGGCAGTGATGCGGGTCACCAGAGGACTGAGGTGCACCGGCTTGCCGTAACTCAATTCGATTTCAATCAGGGTGGTATGAAGATCCGCCATGGGGTATCTCCCGCTTGCGATGAGTGTACTGCCAGCCACACCGCTGACGCGTAAAATCCAATTGTACCCGAATAACAAAAACGGCGACCTCCCGTACAGGAGGCCGCCGTTGCCAGCGCCTATCAGCGATCAGGGATCTCAGAAATCCGCTTCTACCATCGGATCGGTCTCGGCGTCGTAGTCCACACCGTCCCAACCGAAACCGAACAGGCCCAGGAAGTCATCCTGATAGCCTTTGAAGTCGGTGAGTTCGTAGAGATTCTCTTCGGTCACCTGTGGCCACAGGGCTTCGATCTTGGCCTGGGTTTCGGGGCGCAATTCCAGGTTATCCATGCGGAAACGGTTGTGGTCATCCAGGCGTGGAGTGGCGGTGTACAGGCCTTCCGTAAACAGGCGATAGAGCTGCTCGATACAGCCCTCGTGGGTACCCTCTTCCTTCATCACCTTGTACACCAGTGACAGGTACAGCGGCATGATGGGAATGGCGGAGCTGGACTGGGTCACCAGGGCTTTCAGTACCGCCACATTGGCACCACCGTTGAGGCCCGCCAGCTGACCGTTAATGGCCTTGGCCGCACGATCCAGGTCTTCTTTCGCCTTGCCAATGGTGGCGTGGCCGTAAATCGGCCAGGTCAGTTTTTCACCCAGGTAGGTGTAGGCTACGGTCTTGCAACCTTCCGCCAGCACGCCGGCGTTTTTCAACGCGTCGATCCACAGCTCCCAGTCCTCGCCACCCATCACCTTGACGGTGTGCAGGATCTCTTCTTCACTGGCCGGCTCGATGGTCATATCGGAGATGGTCAGGGTATCGGTGTTGAGGTTCTTGGAGGTGTAGGTCTGGTTGATGGGCTTCAGCACACTGCTGTAAAGCTCACCGGTTTTGGGATCCTGACGACGTGGCGCACCCAGGCTGTAGACGATCAGGTCCACCTTGCCCATGCCCTCTTTCAGCATGCTGATGGCCTGCTCTTTACAGGCGTCAGAGAAAGCGTCGCCATTGATGGTTTTGGCGTACAGCCCTTCGGCGTGGGCAAACTTTTCAAACGCAGCAGTATTGTAGTAACCGGCGGACGCGGTGCGCTTGTCGGTTGGCGGCTTCTCGAAGCAGATACCCAGGGTATTGGCACCACCACCAAAGGCAGAAGTGATGCGGGATGCCAGGCCATAACCGTTGGAACATCCGATCACCAGCACATTCTTGGGGGCACCGGCAATTGCGCCTTTCTCTTTAATAAAATCGATCTGCGCTTTGACATGGGCTTCACAGCCGACGGGGTGAGCAGTGGTGCAGATAAAACCGCGAACCTTGGGTTTGATGATCATGTAACGGTCCCATTAACAATGGTGGTTTGGCAGCAAGCGTGAACGCCGTGACCGCTGCTGCGGCCAGACTGAGGGCCTTCGCGCCTCGTTTTATTGTAAGTGACGGCTATTATAGTCAGCGCATCAGCAGATAACAGTGATTTCCCCGCATTCTGGACAGGCCGCTGTCTGATTTTCGGCGCCAGGTGGCTATAATGCCCACCCCCACCGCGAACCCGGATTGTTTTGCAGCCAATTTGTGCTCTCCTGAACCACCCCTCTGGAGCAGCCGGACGAGCGCTAATAAAAAACCGGCAAATGCCGGTTTTTTATTGGACTGCAATGCCTGCACAAACTTACAGGAGCAGGCGACGGATATCGCTGATCACCGACACCAGATAGGTAAAGAAGCGCCCGCAATCGCCACCGTTGATGGCGCGGTGGTCGTAGGAGACCGCCAGCGGCAGCATCTGCCGTGGCTCAAACTCCGAACCATTCCAGACCGGTTTGATCTGTGCCTTGGAGACCCCCATGATGGCCACTTCCGGAGCATTCACAATCGGCGTGAAACCTGTACCGCCCATGGCGCCGAGGCTGGAGATGGTAAAGCAGCCACCCTGCATATCCCTGGGCATCAGCTTACCGGCACGAGCCTTGTCGGCCATGGCCGCGGTCTCTGCCGCCAGCTCCCACAGCCCCTTCTTATCCACATCGCGGATCACCGGCACCATCAGTCCCGCCGGGGTATCGACCGCCATACCGATGTGAATGTACTTCTTCTGTACCTTGTGCTCACCGTCGGCGTGCAGGGAGACATTGAACGAAGGCTCGGCTGCAAGCGCAGCAGCGGTTGCTTTCATCAGGAACGGCAGTGGCGTCAGTTTCACACCGCGCTTGTCCGCTTCCGCTTTCATGGATTTACGGAAAGCCTCCAGCTCGGTGATATCCGCTTCATCAAACTGGGTGACGTGGGGTACATTCAGCCAGGCACGGGACATATTGGTCACCGTCGCCTTGGCAATCTTGCTCATCTTCACCAGCTCTACATCACCGAACTGGGCAAAATCCACTTCAGGAATGGGCGGGATACCGGAACCGCCACTGGCGCTGACCTTGCCACTGTTGACGTCGGCCACCAGTTGCTTGACGTAACTGCGCACATCCTCTTTGGTGAAACGCGCACGCGGGCCAGACGGCTTCAGCCGCGTCAGGTCCACACCCAGTTGTCGCGCCAGCTTGCGCACTGCCGGACCGGCGTAGACACCGCCACCGTCCGCGCCGGCCACCTGGGCCGCCGCGCGATCATCGACAGGAGCCGCCACCGGCGCCGGTGCCGCGGCACTGGCCGCTTTGGCCGGGCTCTCGGCAACAGCCGGGGCCGGGGCTGGCGCCGGAGCAGCTGCCGCCGGCGCTGCGCCAGCCACCAGCATCATGGCCAGGGGGGCACCAACGGAAACCTTGTCACCCACTGCCAGCTTCAAAGCCACAATCTTGCCGGAAAATGGCGATGGCACTTCCATGGAGGCCTTATCGCTCTCCAGCGCCACCAGGGAGTCACCCTCCTGAATCTCGTCACCTTCGGCCACGCACAGCTCAATCACTTCCACCTGGTCGGCACCGCCGAGATCCGGCACAGTAACCAGCTGTTCGGCGGCAGGCGCGGCTGATACAGCTGCAGGAGCCTCCACAGGTGCTGAGGTTGCAGCAGCGGGGGCCGATTCAACGGCCGCAACAGGCTCGGCCGGCTTATCGGTTGCCGCAGTTGCAGCCACCTCCAATTCCAGAATGGCGTCGCCTTCGGAGATGCTGTCACCCTCTTTGACTTTCAGCGAGATGACCTTGCCTCCCTGCGGGCACGGGACCTCCATTGAAGCCTTATCCGACTCCAGCACCAGCAGGGACTGCTCCGCCTCCACCTGGTCGCCCACCGCAACACACACTTCAATCACTTCTACCTGACCAGCACCACCGAGGTCCGGGACAGGAATAATTTCAATAGCCACAAGCGCTCCTTATCCGTTTCCCGATTAACAACTCAGTGGATCCACTTTGTCAGCGGAGATACCAAAGGCTTTCATGGCATCACTCACCACTTTTGCCTCCAGCTTGCCCTCATCCGCCAGCGCCTTGAGCGCCGCCAGCACCACAAAGTAACGATCTACCTCGAAGAAACGACGCAGCCTGGAGCGGGTATCACTGCGGCCAAAGCCGTCGGTACCCAGCACACTGAAGCGGGCAGGAATTAAACCACGCAATTGCTCCAGGTAACTCTTCATGTAGTCGGTTGCACCGATCACCGGGCCATCGCGCCCCTTCAGCTGCTGGGCGACGAATGGCACCTGGGGAGCCGCTTCCGGATGCAGCAGGTTGTGACGCTGTGCACGCTGACCGTCGCGGGCCAGCTCGTTAACACTGGTCAGGCTCCAGACATCGGACTCAACCCCGTAATCGTTGCGCAGAATCTCGGCGGCCGCTTCCACTTCCCGCAGGATGGTGCCGGCACCGAGCAGCTGCACCCGCAGATCGGCCTTTTTGGTTTTCTTGCCGGACTTCAGCAGGTACATGCCCTTGATGATGTCCTGCTCCACACCCACCGGCATCTCCGGATGGGTGTAGTTTTCGTTCATGGTAGTGATGTAGTAGAAGCAGTTCTCCTGCTTCTCGAACATGCGCTGCAGACCGTCCTGTACAATCACCGCCAGCTCGTGACCGTAAGCCGGATCATAGCTGCGACAGTTGGGGATGGTGCTGGCCAGCAAGTGACTGTGGCCATCCTGGTGCTGCAGGCCCTCGCCGTTCAGCGTGGTACGACCGGCGGTGGCGCCAATCAGGAAGCCGCGCGCCTGGCTGTCACCGGCCGCCCAGGCCAGATCACCAATGCGCTGGAAGCCGAACATGGAGTAGAAGATGTAGAACGGCACCATGGGCACGCCACTGTTGGCATAAGCGGTAGCAGCGGCGATCCAGGCCGACATGGCTCCGGACTCGTTAATACCCTCTTCCAGGATCTGGCCGGTCTTGCTCTCCTTGTAGAACATGATCTGGTCGTGATCGTGCGGGGTGTATTTCTGCCCGGCTGAGGAGTAGATACCCAGCTGGCGGAACATACCTTCCATACCAAAAGTACGCGCTTCGTCCGGCACAATCGGCACCACACGCTCACCGATATTCTTGTCCTTGGTGAGGGTCGACAGAAGACGCACGAACGCCATGGTGGTGGAGATCTCACGCTCACCACTGCCCTTCAGCTGCGCACTGAAAGCGTCCAGTGACGGCGTCTGCAGTTGCGGGAATGTCGCCTTGCGGGCCGGCAGGAAACCGTTCAACTCTTCACGACGCTTGCGCATGTAGACCATCTCCGGGCTGTCAGGCGCCGGGCGATAGTAAGGTACGTTTTTCAGTTCGTCGTCAGAGATAGGGATGCCGAAGCGATCGCGGAAGCGCTTGAGGCTTTCCAGATCCAGCTTCTTCACGGAGTGGGTTTCGTTCTGGGCCTCGGCCGCTGTACCCATGCCATAACCTTTTACGGTCTGCGCCAGGATGACGGTTGGCTGGCCTTTGTGCGCCACGGCATCGGCGTAAGCGGCATAGACCTTGAACGGATCGTGACCGCCACGGTTGAGGTACATAATGTCCTCATCGCTCAGGTCCTTGACCAGCTCCAGCAACTCCGGGTATTTGCCAAAGAAGTGCTCGCGGGTATAGGCGCCGCCGTTGGCCTTGTAGTTCTGCAACTCGCCATCGCACACTTCGTCCATGCGCTTCTGCAGCAGGCCGGTCTTGTCTTTTTCCAGCAGGGCATCCCAGTGACGCCCCCAGACCACCTTGATCACGTTCCAGCCGGCACCGCGGAATACGCCTTCCAGTTCCTGAATGATCTTGCCGTTACCACGCACCGGCCCGTCCAGGCGCTGCAGGTTACAGTTGACCACAAAGATCAGGTTCTCCAGCTGCTCACGCCCCGCCAGGGAGATGGCACCCAGGGTTTCCGGCTCATCACACTCGCCGTCACCCAGGAACGCCCACACCTTGCGGTCGCCGCGGGCGGCCAGGCTGCGCGCCGACATGTAACGCATCACGTGCGCCTGATAGATAGCCTGGATGGGCCCAAGACCCATGGAGACGGTTGGGAACTGCCAGTAGTCCGGCATCAGCCAGGGGTGGGGATAGGAGGAGAGGCCATTGCCGTCTACTTCGCGACGGAAGTTGTCCAGCTCGGTCTCGTCAAAACGCCCCTCCAGATAGGAGCGGGCGTACATGCCGGGGGAGGCGTGCCCCTGGAAATAGATCAGGTCACCCTGCTGCTCACCGTCATTACCGCGGAAGAAGTAGTTAAAGCCCACATCGTAGAGGGTGGCGGAGGAAGCGAATGAGGAGATGTGGCCGCCAAGACCCTCGTTATTGTCATTGGCCCGCATCACCATGGCCAGGGCATTCCAGCGGATCAGGGAGCGGATTCGGCGCTCCATAAACAGATCGCCCGGCATACGCTTTTCCTGGGTTACCGGAATGGTATTGCGGTAAGGCGTAGTGATGGCAGCGGGGAGACGCACACCCGCATTGGTGGCCCGCTCGGCCAGCTGTTTCAGCAGGAACGCCGCCCGCCCCTTGCCGCCGTATCGGATTACGGAGTGCAGCGCATCCAGCCACTCCCGGGTTTCGGCCGCATCCACATCCTCCTGAATCCGATTCTCTTCTGTAGTCATAATCCTCTTCCTGTCCTGACTCGGCGCGGGTATAGCGCCCTCTTAGCCCCCTTGGAGTATAGGCATCAGGCGAGCGATTGCAGCCTGAACGGGGCGTGACCAAATTTGTAGTATTTTTACACTAGAGCAACATCAATTTCAACAAACCAACCCCCGCACTTACACACAAACGCCGAATTCGCTTAATTTTCATACAGGTATGACAGGAAATTCTTGTAGATAAATTACAAAAACAGGCCGCAAGGCCACATATTGCTGTTCAGCCATGATGGCCGACAGCAATGATCAGGGGTATTGGTAGGACTGCAGGGTGGTTTTAAAGCGGTTCAGGTCCACTACCGGGACTTGCGGCGCCGGCGCATCCGGCTCGGCATCTGCCGTCAGCCACAGGCGACGCCCGGACTGCTGCAGCCGGTGCGCGTATACCGTAACACTCTCCGGAGTCAGCGCCCGCACGGCCTCAATCAGCTGTTGCCGGCGATCGAATTGGCTGGCATCCATAACGATTTCAGACCAGTAACGCTCTGCCTGTTCCGCCAAATTCTGCGGCGCCTCCAGCAGGCCGGTGAGCAGCGCCTGGCGTTGTTTTTCAAACTCCCCATCCCGTACCGGGGGCTGGCCCGCAAACGCCACCATGGCATCGACCACGTCACTTACCGGGGCCGCCGGCGACTGCACCACCCAGAGACTGCCGGCCACATCCTTGAAGCCCATGGCCGAAACAAACACGATATAACCCAGCTGCTGCTCTGTGCGCAGCTGGTGAAAGAACGGCGCCCGCTGCAGCTGTTGCAGCATGGACATGTGCGCCCGGTCGCGGACACTGTCGCCCAGGGCCTGCTGGTAGAGCACAACCGCGGTATCGTTGTGATCCACCTGCAGGTGGTAACGGGAAGGCCTGTCCGGCAACTTCGCCACCGCCGAGTGGTTCACCAGTACCGGCTTGTCCTCGTCGTCCGGCGCGGCATGCAGCCGATGCCCGACAAGGGACGCCAGCTGCTGCGCCTCCTGCCGGTACAGGTTGCCGTAAAACAGCATCTTGAGCTGGCTACCCTGCCAGAGCTTCTCGGAGAAGCGGCGCAACTCCAGCGACGTCACCGTCTCCAGCTCATTCGCCATGTCCAGCTGATCCCAGTAGGGGCTGTAGGTGAGTACCGGCAGCTTGCGCAGCAGCTGATCGTAGGGCGGTGCCGAAGTCTGGTTGCGCCAGCTGCGCACCAGTTCGCGGCGGATACTGTTGAACCGATCGGTATCAAAGCGATTGCGATCGATCACCCCCAACATACGGTTCAGCAGCAATCCCTGGCGGTCATTGTAACCACTGAGGCTCAGGTCCAGCCCGCGCCCGGTGGCGCGCACACTGAAATAAAGCCCTGCCAGCGAGGCCGGGTAGGCGAACTCGTTGAGGGAGTCGTTTACCAGGGCGGCGTAGAGATGAGTCAGGGCGGCAGAACGGGCGCTGCCACCGACCCGCGGCAACAGCGCGCGAATACGCACCTCAGCCTTGGGCACGTTGTAGGCGGTATCCTGCTGAAACCACACATCCAGGGCGTCAGTGCGCATGATAGGCTCAGGCAGCGCAGAGCTGCGACCGATGGCCGGCGGCGACTTTACCTGCAGACGCTTGGGAATAAACTGGTTGGGCTGCGGCAGCTGCAACTTGTCGAGGTCGGCCTTCGCCATCGTCGTCGCTTCCCGTTGCAGCGACTCCACCGCATAGGCAGCCTGGTAGTACTGGCTCTCCCGATCTGTCTCCACGTCGGGCGCGGTGACCACCCACAATAGATTGTCCGGGCGCAGGTACTTGAGGTAGCGCTTGATCAACCAGGCATCGTATTTGTCGTAACGGTAAGGGCCGCGGACGATATCCCTGACCGGGTAATCGTGCATGCTGTTGGCCAGCTGACTGACCGTATCAATGGGCTCGGATTTCTCCAGGAAACGAAACTCCATATCCGCCAGCGACTGCAACTCGTCAAAGCGCCACTCTTCCACACCGGACTCACGGATCTTCTGCAGCATACGGAAGGTGGCGGCCACCACTTTGTCCTGCTGCCGATACCCCTCGGGGGTGAGTGAGATGGTGATATTAAAGGTGGTCTGGTCACGGGAACCGTAACCGCCCCCGGCGCTGAGAGCCTCAGCCCAGCCCATCTGCTTCAGCAGTGACAGCAGACTGCCCTGCCCTTCGTGGCCAACAATACTGCCAATGTATTGCAGCGGCTTCTCGCGGTAGTAGCGCTGCGTCGGCGGCACCGGGAAAGCCAGGGTCAGGCGCCGCTCCTCTTTCACCGGCTTGATCTGCACCCGCAGCGGCAGGGTATTGCTGCCAAACAGCGGCACATCATGCTCATGGCTTTTCACCTTGCGCTTCGGCACTGCCGCAAAGTGGGCCTGCACCAGCCCCTGCAGCTGATCCAGCGATTCGCGCCCCAGCACCACCAGTGTCATGCGATCGGCCGAGTAATAATCCTCGTAGAACTGCAGCAGGTCCTCGCGCACCGGATCACCTTCGCGGTCGGCGAGGGTTTCCAGACTGCCCACACTGAATTTGGAAGACGGGTGGCGGGGGTTGACCAACTCGCGCCAGACATCCATCTCACGGCGGTAGCTGTTCTTGATCTTCGCCGTGTATTCCGAGTGCACAGCGTTGCGTTCGCGCTCTACGTACTGCTCGGTAAACAAGGGTGCGATGAAAAACTGCGAGAAACGGTCCAGCGCCGGTTCCAGATAGCGGGGGTCTACATCGAAGAAGTAGTTGGTGTGCTCGTTGCTGGTATAGGCGTTGTGACCGCCACCATGAGCGCTGATAAAGCTCTGGTATTCATCGGCATCCGGGTACTTGGCGGTACCAAGAAACAGCATATGTTCGAGAAAGTGTGCAAGGCCCGGGCGGTCTTCCGGGTTATCGGCACTACCGGCATCCACATCCAGCGCCGCAGCCGCCTTGTCAGCCGACGGATCGGAGATCAGCAGGACCCTGAGCCCGTTGCTCAGTTCGGTATAGCGATAGGCGCGATCGTCATTGCGACTGGTAACCGGCGCAACAGTGTCGGGACTTTCTGTGACTGCCTCCGTCGCCGCCAGGGTCGCAGCCTGAGCAAACGCCAGCAGGGGCAGTGCCGCCAACAGCCAGCAACAGAGCTGGTACGCCTTCCGTGGAGACATCTGGTTGTTACTTTTGAAACGCAAAGAAATCTCCCGTCAACCTCAGGGGCAAACCGATCCCGGCACATCAGCAATCACGAGGGATTTGCCGCCGAGCAGGCAAGATACTACTCACCCTTGTCGCTTTCAACCACATCGCCCGAGGCGCCCCCCTGGGCTGGCGAGGGCCAGGCGTTGAGCACCGCCTTCACCAGGGTGGCCAGCGGAATGGCGAAAAAGACACCCCAGAAGCCCCACAAGCCGCCGAACATCAGCACTGCCAGAATGATAGCCACCGGGTGCAGATTGACCGTTTCGGAAAACAACAGCGGCACCAGCACATTGCCATCCAGGGCCTGAATTACACAGTAGACGATAAACAGCCAGTAGAACTCGCCACCCCAGCCCCACTGGAACAGCCCCACCACCATGACGGGTATGGTAACTACCGCTGCGCCGATATAAGGGACGATCACCGACAGCCCCACCATCAAGCCCAGCAACAGCGCGTACTTAAGCCCGAGCACCAGAAAAGCCACATAGGAGACCACGCCTACCACCACGATTTCGATGGCCTTGCCGCGCACATAATTGGCCACCTGGTCATCCATCTCGTGCCAGATCTGGCGCAGCATGGGCCGGTGGCTGGGCAGAAATCCGGACAACCAGCTTTTAATCAGCTCGCTGTCCTTGAGGAAGAAAAACACCAGAATCGGCACCAGAATCAGGTACACCACCAACCCAGCCAGCATCGGCAGGTTGGAGACCGAGAAGCTCAGCACCACCTGCCCCATGCTGCCCAGCTCTTCGCCCAGTGCTGCCATGATCTTTTCGATCTGCACAGTACTGATCAGCGCCGGGTACCTTTCCGGCAACAGCAGCAGCCAGTGCTGCACAGAGGTCAGCATGCGAGGCAACTCGCCCACCAGTTTGGCACTCTGCTGCCACAACACCGGGATCAAATAGACGAAGCTCACCACCATGGCCGTCATCAGCAACAGGGTCGTAATGGCCACGGCCAGTACTCGGGGCAAGCCCCAGCGCTGCAACCTGTCAGCGACCCCCTGCAGCAAGAATGCGATAATCAGGGCCGAGATAGCCGGAGCGAGCACCGCACCCATGGTAATCACCAGGATCAGGCTACCGGCCAACAATACCGCCAGCAGCACCGCTTCCTCATGACCAAAGAAACGATCAACCCATCCGCGCAAAATTCTGAGCACTCAACTACTCCTTACGACAATGATATGGCACCGCGCTGGGCCAGCAGCTTACCACTGCAGACCGGTGATGGGTCATCAGGCTTTTTGCAGCACATAGACAAAGCAGCCGTTTTCTTCGGCATCTTTGAGCAAGCTGTGCCCACTCAGTTCCGCAAAGGTACGGAAATCCCGCTGCGAACCAGGATCGGTGGCCAGCACTTCCACCTGCTCACCGGACCCGAGTCCATTCAGTGCCTGCTTGGCTTTCAACAGCGGTAGCGGACAGTTGAGTCCGCGGGCATCCACTTGCAGCATAATTTTTATCACTCCGAAAGGCTCTGCCCTGCCTCACACACTGAACAATCCACTATCAGCGCTGTCTATGCTGTTGCTGGCAGGGCAACAGCAACTGGGTTAGAGTTAGGCCAATTTTTGCAAGGTATCCAAGCGCAGTGTTCACGTCAGACACCCCACCCCACCCTTCGCGTCTTCCCGTGTTACGGCGTCTCTGCCGCGCCTGGTGGATGCTGCCCCTGTGTCTGTCACTGCCGCTTGAACCGGCTCGCGCGCAGATCAATCTGCCGGAGCTCGGCGACTCCAGCTCGGCCATTGTGTCTCCACAACAGGAGTACGAGCTGGGCCAGAAGTGGCTGCGATTGTATCGCAGTCGGGTGCCTACGTCTGCCGACCCGCTAATGCAGAGCTATCTGGAGCAGTTGCTGAGCCGACTGGCAGCGTCCAGCCAGCTGCGCAACCAGAAGCTGGAACTGATTCTGGTGAAAAACCCCACCATGAACGCGTTTGCGGTACCCGGTGGTGTGGTGGGCGTACACACCGGGCTGTTCATCTACGCCGCGTCCGAAGGTCAGCTGGCGTCGGTGCTGGCTCACGAATTGGCGCACCTCAGTCAGCGTCACTTTGCCCGCAGTGTGGAAAAAGCCCAGCAAAACAGCATTCCCACCATGGCCGCCCTGCTGGCCAGCCTGGTACTGGCAGCCACGGCCGGCGGCGACGCCGGTATTGCCGCCATGACCGCCACCCAGGCCGCAGCACTGGATTCACAGCTGCGCTTCAGCCGCCAGAATGAACAGGAAGCGGATCGCATTGGTATGCTCACCATGGTGGCAGCCGGCGAGGATCCCTACGCGGTGCCAGCCATGTTTGAACGCATGCTGCAGGCCACCCGTTACAGCCAGCGCCCACCGGAGTTTCTGCTCACCCACCCGGTGACCGAAAGCCGGGTGGCCGACGCCCTCAACCGCGCCAATCAGTATTCACAGCGGCAGTATCCACAGAATCTGGATTTTTACCTGATGCGCGTACGCGCGCAGCTGCTGCATGAGAATACCCCCCAGGATGCAGTGAAACGCTTTACCGGAGAGTTCGAGGGCGAAACCCTGTCCCGGGAGGCCAGCCGCTACGGTCTGGCCATTGCCCTGACGGACAGCAATCAGCCCCAACGCGCCCGGGAGCATATTGCGGCACTGCTGCAAAAACGCCCCGACGAGCCCGCCTATATAATTGCCTCCGCCAATGTGGAGGCCGCCGATAACAATCTCTCCGGCGCACTGGAGATACTGTCAACCGCCCTGCGCGGGCAGCCCAATCATCACGCCTACAACATGCGTTACGCCGAGCTGCTGATGAAAGCCGGTCGCTACGACGATGCCAAGGCGACACTTACCGCGCAGGTAAAACAACGGCCCAAAGACGACAACATCTGGTATTTACTGGCCGAAGTGAATGGCCTTGCCGGTGATATCGTTGGCGTGCACGAAGCACGGGCGGAGTACTACCTGCTCAATGGCATTTTCGATAAGGCACAACATCAGCTGCAGAACGCCTTGCGCCTGGTGAAGGGCAATTACCACAAAACCGCACTGCTGGAAGAGCGCCTGCGGCAGGTGAAGCAGATGCAGGATGACAGCAAGCTCTAGCCCTGACAGCAACGCCAGTTGAGTCAGTAGTGAGGCGGTTTTTCATCCACAACGGTTGCCGCTGATGGCTCCGCCAGACGCCCCTCCACCGATTTCAGTTTCACCGCCAGCATCTGCAGCTGTTGCTGCTGCTGTTGCAGTTGGCGGTCCTGCCGACTGATGATCTCATCCAGGCCCTGCAGCGCATCCTCCTGAAACGCCACCCGCGTCTCCAGCTCATCAATCCGCGCCTGCAACTGCTCCAAATTCCCCTGATCGGTTGTGCCGGACATCGCCTCAGCCTCCCTGAATAATGTGATAAACCGCACTCAGCAGCTGCTCGGCGCGCTCATCGAACAGCACCGCCTGCCCCATGCCCCGGGTGACGTAGCCAAACGCCAGACGGCGATCCACGTCGGCATAACCCAGCGTGCCGCCCGCACCGGGGTGACAGAAATGACGACTGCTGCTGACCCCCTCCGGCAACAGACGCATAAAGCCAAGACTGATACTGAGGGGGTTATTGAGCACCAGGTCCAGCCCTTCACTTTGCTGCTCCCACAACCACGGACGGCTTGCAGCACTCAACAGGCGCTCGTCAGTCAGGTCCACCAGCGAGGCGTAGAAACGGGCCAGGTCCCGGGCTGAGGACTGCCCGTTGGCCGCCGGGATCTGGGCCTGGCGCCAGGCGGGCTGGTTGGTACCCATCAGCAGGGTTGGCGGGTTGGAAAAGGCGCGATTGGCCACACCACGGGGATCCGAGCGCATCACTTCAATGAGGCTGCCACCCTTCACCTGCTGTTTCACCTTGAGCGGCTGCAGGTCCGCTACCTGCTCCACCTGCTGCGCCTGCAGACCGAACTGCAACTGCAGTCCCAGCGGCGCACAGATGTGCTGCTGCACATAGGCGTCAAAACTCTCCAGCCCGCTGACCCTGCGCACCACCTCGCCCAGCAGCCAGCCGTAAATCATGGGCGAATAGCCCTGCCGGGTGCCCGGTTCCCACCAGGGCGTCTCCGCCGTAATGGCCGCGGTGATGGCCTGCCAGCTGAAGATATCCTCATCGCCAATACGCTCGTGGAAGGCATTGAGCCCCGAACGGTGGCACAACACCTGTCGCAGGGTAATAGCCGCTTTGCCGTTGGCAGCAAATTCCGGCCAGTAATCGGCTACCGGCGCGTCCAGCTGCAGCTGGCCGCGCTCAGCCAGTTGCAACACCGCCACCGCCACCACCGCCTTGCTGGCGGAGAAGAGGTTGGAACGGGTGTCGCCCTCCCAGGCGATATCCCCCGCCTTATTGCGTGTCCCGCCCCAGATATCAATAACGGTCTCGCCTTCGTGGATGACACACAGACCAGCCCCGATCTCGCCATACTGATCAAAGAGAGTCTTGAACGTCTGCCCGATGGCTTCGTACCCGGGACAGATATCGCCCTCAATAATGGTCATTCACTACCTCGCCTGCCGTTGAAAATCGGCGGCAATGATACCGCAAAGTGGCGGCAAAGTGCCCGGTCCGGCCTGGCTGGCAGGTAAGAAGCATTCCCTGAAGGTGCCACCTGCAATAGCGGCCGCCCTGCAGGGACAGGCCCCCTGGCGTCACAAAAACAGCACCGAATCTTCATCAGACCGTCACCCCACTGTCACCTGCAGGTCACGTTTGGCGCCAACACTGGCAGGGAACACCTGAGATGGGCCGACACCATGACTCACCACTACCGCACCCTCTGGATTTCTGACGTTCACCTCGGCACCCGCGACTGCCAGGCGGAGCAACTGGACAACCTGTTGCGCCAGGTGCAGTGCGACACCCTCTATCTGGTGGGGGATATCGTCGATGGCTGGAAGATGAGCAAGGGGATCTACTGGCGCCCGGAGTTCAGTCGTGTGATTCGCCGCCTGCTCAACCTGTCGCGTCAGGGCGTTACCATCCGCTATATCACCGGCAACCATGACGAGTGCCTGCGACGCTTTGCCAACAGCCAGCTGGATAACATCTACCTCTGCAACCGCTTCGAACACCGCACCGCCGACGGCCGTCGCCTGCTGGTAATCCATGGCGACCAGTTCGACACAGTGACCCGCTGCCACCACCTGCTGAAGTTTTTTGGTGATAAAGGCTATGACCTGCTGATGTACAGCAACCGTGTGCTGAACGACATCCGCAGTCGCTACGGCTACGGCTACTGGTCGCTGGCGGGCTACCTGAAATCCCGTATCGGCAAGGCCCAGGCCTATATCAACGATTTTGAGGAGTCGGTCGCCTACGCCGCCCAGCGCATGGGTTACGACGGCGTCGTCTGCGGTCATATCCACCGCGCCGCCATCCGTCGTATCGGGGAGGTGGACTACTACAACACCGGCGACTGGGTAGAATCCTGCAGCGCCCTGGCAGAGGACGCTAACGGCCACATTCACCTGCTGGATGGGCGTCAATTGGCTGCCGCTACGGCGGTTGACGAGGAAGAACAGGGCGAGCTGGACGGCATTGGCGCTGACCTGGCTGCCCGTATCGCCCTGCCGCTGGCTGACAATGCCCCGGCCAATGACCCGTTGCGCTATATTCCGCCGCTGATTATCCCAGGCAAGCTCTGACCGGTCCGGGATTAATCCCTTTCTGCCGATGCCTTGAGCACCGCCCCACAGAAACGACAGTAGTGCGCGTCGCTCTCGTGTCCACCCACCCCACAGCTGTGACAGCGACGCAGGTTGCGTTCGCGCTGCATTTCAGAGGCCAGCTCGGCGGTCAGGATGCCGGTGGGCACAGCAATAATGGAGTAGCCGGTGAGCATGGCCGCCGCGGCAATAAACTGCCCGATGACGGTTTGCGGAGTGATGTCACCATAACCCACGGTGGTGATGGTGACGATGGTCCAGTAGATGCTTTTGGGAATACTGGTAAAGCCGTGCTGGGGCCCCTCCACCACATACATGAGTGAGCCAAACAACACCGACAACACCAGCACCGCAGAGAAGAACACCAATATCTTGCGCCGCGATGCGAACATGGCCCTGGCCAGCGTATTGGCCTCGGCCAGGTAGCGTACCAGCTTCAGAATCCTGAACACCCGCAACACCCGCAACACCCGCAGCATCAGCAGGTAGCTCATGCCATCCATAAAGATGCCGAGATAGGTGGGCAAGATCGACAGCAGGTCCACCACGCCATAAAAGCTGCGTATATAGCGCCAGGGGTTGGGGGAGCAGTAGATACGTACCAGGTACTCCACGGTGAATATCAGCGTGAAGCTCCACTCCAGCAGGTGCAACCAGTCACCGAAACGCGCCTCGATTTCAGACACGGAATCGAGCACCATGGCCAGCACACTCAGCAGGATGAGATAGATCAGCACCATGTCAAACAGCTTGCCGGCCGGCGTATCGGTACCGAAGATGATGGTATGGATCTTCTGCTGAAGGGGAGACTGCGCCATGTTGAGCTTTCCTGACTGATTCCTGTCCGCCGAGCGCAGGCTTCCGCTCGTCACGGCACTCATTTAAGCAGAGCCCTGCCGAATGGGCCAGTGCGGGTCTTGGGTCAGCCGCTGCGGCTGCGGTAAACTGTCCGCCCGTTGTGACACCCCGGATGAACTAGCCGTGCCACTCAATATCAAACCCCTGCGCTGTCCCTGGTGCCAGCAGCCAGTCACCAAAAAGCAGCTGCGCGAACAGCAGCAGCTGAAAACATTCCTCAATCGCCAGCCGTTTCCCTGCCCCCACTGCGGTCGCCAGGTGGTCTGCCCGGAACAGTCCGACACGCTGATCAGCGTCGGCCTCCTGATCACGGCCATCCTGACCCCCCTGGTGCACTTCTGGCAGATCAGCTGGACAACACCACAACAGGTTTTCGCCCTGGGGCTGGCGATTGTGATCGCCGGCATCCTGACACAAAAACTGAGCAAGGCCGAAACTCATGAGTAAAAACAGCAAGCTGGTCTATTCCACCGACGGCGGCCGGATCAAAGAGAGCAAGAGCGAGGCGGCAATCGATAAGGGCGATGGTATTGTGCGACTGAAGCGGGAAACCAAGGGGCGCAAAGGCAAGGGGGTCACCCTGATAACCGGCCTCGGCCTCGAGCCGGAAGCACTGAAAACCCTGGCCAAGCAGCTGAAACAGCAGTGCGGGGTAGGCGGTGCGGTCAAGGACGGCGTGGTAGAAGTACAAACCGATGACCGGGAGAAACTGAAAGCCCTGCTGGAAAAACAGGGCTTTACGGTAAAACTGGCGGGGGGTTAGGCATTAGCCGTTAAACACCCCGCGGGTGATGCCAGGCAACAGCAAGCACAGCTGCGCTAAATATTGCCGTAGCTCATCAGCCGCTGGTAACGCTTCTCCAGCAAGTCGTCCAGTGGCTCTGCACAAAGACGTTCCACCTGTTCGCTGAGACGCTCCTGCAATCTCGCTGCCATAGTGTCCATATCCCGATGGGCACCACCCAGTGGCTCACCGATGGTTTCATCAACAATGCCCAGCCGCTCCAGCGTAGCCGAGGTCACCCCCATGGCTTCAGCCGCCAGTGGCGCTTTATCCACGGTTTTCCAGATTATGTTGGCGCAGCCTTCGGGGGAAATAACGAAGTAGGTGGAATACTGCAACATGTTGAGGTGATCACCAACACCGATGGCGATGGCACCGCCGGAGGAGCCTTCACCAATCACCGTACAGATAATGGGGGTACGCAGGCGTGACATCACCGCCAGGTTCTGGGCAATGGCCTCACTGATACCGCGCTCTTCACTGTCGATACCGGGATAGGCCCCGGGAGTATCAATCAGCGTAATGATCGGCATTTTGAAACGCTCGGCCATCTCCATTAATCGCAATGCCTTGCGATAACCTTCCGGTTTGGGCATGCCGAAGTTACGCTGCACCTTCTCCTGTACGCTGCGCCCCTTCTCCTGACCAATCACCATCACTGGTGTGCCATTGAGGCGGGCCACGCCGCCAATCAGCGCCTTGTCGTCACCGAAATGGCGATCACCGTGGAGTTCATCCCAGTCGGTAAAGATACGCTTGATGTAGTCCATGGCGTAGGGACGCTGCGGATGGCGAGCCACCTGCACCACCTGCCAGGGACTGAGACTGGAATAGATACTCTCGGTAAGCTTGGTGCTTTTCTCGCGCAACCGGGCTATTTCGTCAGTGATATTCAGCTTGTTATCGTTGCCGACCAGCTGCAGCTCTTCGATCTTTGCTTCCAGTTCGGCAATGGGCTGTTCAAAATCAAGGTAATTGGGATTCATAACCACCGGTCTTGTCTCGACGTCCTTGGATCAGGGAAAGACCTCGCTGTTACCAACTTGCGAGCCAGCCTTTTGGCTTGTATATCATAAAGTGTAGTCGGTTGCAGGCAGATTTTGTAAAACTCGCTACCTCGCTATCACTGCCAACGGCCGTCCCGGTTCAGACGCTTGCGCTCAACGACCATACTCCAGCGAAACCTTGTCCCGACCACACGCGTCGCGCAACGTCTCCAGCAGCTCATCGTCAGGGCGAATACGCCAGGCCGCACCCAGCACTACGCGACCGCGGGCCCCCTGACGCTGGTAATCCAGCGTTACCGGGCAGCGCCCCTGCCGGTAAGGCGTCAGCATGCCGGCGAGCCGCTGCGGAAAATCTGCCGCCAGCTCATCCGCTTCTACCGCGATCACCAGCCCCCGCGCCAGCTCCGCCCGCGCCTCGGAAAGGCTCCGCACTTTCTCGACCCGCATTTTCAGGCCGCCGCTGTAGTCGTCGTAGCTCACCTGCCCTTCCACCACCAGCATCCCGTCTTTCACCAGTTTCTCGCGATGCTCGTTATAGGCGTCGGAAAACACCGTGCACTCGATGCGACCGGAGCGATCATCCAGCGTCAGAATGGCCATATTGTCGCCGCGGCGGGTTTTCATCACCCGCAGCCCTACCACCAGTCCGGCAACATTCTGCTGGGACTTTTCCGGCTTCAGGTCGACGATGCGGGCTGAGACCAGGTGACGGATTTCGTGGCGATACTCTTCAATCGGGTGGCCGGTAAGGTAGAGACCCAGGGTCTCCTTTTCACCGTTGAGGCGCTCCTTGATACCCCAGGGGCGCACTTGACGAAATTCGCCATACACGTCCCCGCCATTGCTGGCAGTCGGCACCACTTCACCGAACAGGTCTGTCATACCGGCACTGGCGTTGGCAGCGGTCTGCTCGGCGGCGTGCACCGCTTCACCCATGGCGGCGTACATCAACGCGCGGTCGTAATCGCGATCCACTTTGGGACCGATGCAGTCGAGGGCACCGGAGCGGATAAGCGCCTCCAGCGCCCGCTTGTTCACCTTGCGCGGGTCAATGCGGGCACAGAAATTAAAGAGGTCGGTAAACGGTCCATCCTTGCGCGCCGCGATAATGTTTTCGATAGGACCTTCGCCCAGCCCCTTGATGGCGCCGAGGCCGTAGATAATGTTGTTGTCATCATCCACGTTGAAATGGAATTCCCCCTGATTCACATCCGGCGGCAACAGGGTCAGCCCCATGTTGCGGCACTCTTCGATAAAGGTCACCACCTTATCGGTCTTGTCCATATCCGAGGACATGGTGGCCGCCATAAACTGGGCCGGATAGTGCGCCTTGAGCCACGCCGTGTGGTAGGAAACCACTGCGTAGGCCGCCGAGTGGGATTTGTTAAAACCGTAACCGGCAAACTTCTCCACCAGGTCGAAGATCTTCATTGCCAGGTCGGGATCAATACCCTGGGACTTTGCCCCCTCGGCAAAGGTGGAGCGCTGCTTGGCCATCTCCTCGGGCTTCTTCTTACCCATGGCACGACGCAACAGGTCAGCGCCACCCAGCGAGTAACCCGCCAGCGTCTGGGCGATCTGCATCACCTGTTCCTGATAGACGATAACGCCGTAGGTGGGCTCCAGAATGGGTTTCAGCCACTCGTGCTGGTACTGGGCATCGGGGTAGGCCACTTCCGCGCGACCGTGCTTGCGGTTAACAAAGTCGTCCACCATCCCGGAATCCAGCGGACCGGGACGGAACAGCGCCACCAGCGCGATCATGTCTTCGATGTTATCCGGCTGCAGACGCTTGATCAGGTCTTTCATGCCGCGGGATTCCAGCTGGAACACCGCCGTGGTTTCTGCGTTCTTGAGCAGCCTGAACGTGTGGTTATCGTCCAGCGGGATCGCTTCGATCACCAGCGGCTCTTCACCTTTTTTGGCGCGCTGCTGGTCGATCATGGCCTTGGCCCAATCGATAATGGTGAGGGTACGCAGACCGAGGAAGTCGAACTTCACCAGTCCCGCATCTTCCACGTCGCCCTTGTCGAACTGGGTTACCAGGCCGCCACCGGTTTCATCGCAGTAGAGCGGCGCAAAGTCGGTCAGTTTGGTGGGCGCGATCACCACACCACCGGCGTGTTTGCCGACGTTTCGGGTCAGCCCTTCCAGCTTCAGCGCCGTTTCCCAGATCTCCTGCGCCTCCTCGTCGGTCTCGAGGAACTCCCGCAGTATCTCTTCCTGCTCGAACGCCACCTTGAGCTTCATACCCGGGTCCGGCGGGATCATTTTTGACAGCTTGTCCGCCAGGCCGTAGGACTTACCCTGCACCCGCGCCACATCCCGCACCACCGCCTTGGCGGCCATGGTACCGAAGGTAATAATCTGGGACACCGCGTCACGACCGTAGCGGTCAGCCACATAGCTGATCACCTGGTCGCGGTTTTCCATGCAGAAATCCACGTCGAAGTCGGGCATGGATACCCGCTCGGGATTGAGGAAACGTTCGAACAGCAGGTCGTATTCCAGTGGATCCAGGTCGGTAATCTTTTGCGCGTAAGCCACCAGCGAGCCGGCACCAGAACCCCGCCCCGGCCCCACTGGAATATTGTGATCCTTAGCCCACTGGATAAAGTCCATCACGATCAGGAAGTAGCCGGGGAACCCCATCTGCATAATGATGTTGAGTTCGAACTGCAGACGCTCTATGTAACGCTGTTTGGTGTCGGCAAAGTCCGGGGCGTTAACGTCGTAAAGGAACTCCAGGCGCTCATCCAGACCTTCATAAGTAATCTTCTGGAAGAAGATATTGGTCTGCAGCATCTTGCCGTAGTCATCTTCCTGTTCGCGCCCCGCCCAACTCCCCGCCATGGCGGTAGCCGCATACTCCGCCAAAGTGGCGTAGGGAATTTTTTCCCGGAAGAAGGGATCACTCTCGAAATCATCAGGAATGGGGTAATCCGGCAAGTAGTAGGTCCCCAGCTCGATCTCCACATTGCAGCGACGGGCAATCTCCACCGAGTTCTGCAAGGCTTCCGGAATATCGGCAAAGAGCTCTTCCATCTCCTGCGCCGAGCGCAGGTACTGCTCCTCACTGTAGCGGCGTTCACGGCGCGGATCGTCCAGTGCCCGCCCCTCGCCAATACAGACCCGGGCCTCGTGCACCTCAAATTCATCGGCAGCAATAAAGCGCACATCGTTGGTTGCCACCACCGGGCACTGCAGCTGATCTGCCAGCGCCACTGCTGCATGCAGGTATTCTTCGTCCTGGCCACGACCGGTACGCTGCAGCTCCAGGTAAAAACGCTGCGGGAAGTCCGCCATCCAACCCTGCAACAGGGATACCGCACGCTCGGGCTTGCCCGCCAGCAGGGACTGACCGACTTCACCCATCTTGCCGCCGGAGAGCGCAATAACGCCCTCAGCATAATCCCGTATCCAGCTGCGCTGCAGGTAAGGCACACCCTGATGCTGCCCTTTCTGGTAGGCCAGCGAGATAAGCTCGGTGATGTTTTTGTAGCCACGGTTATTCATGGCCAACAGGGTCAACAGGTGGGGTGCGCCGTCAGCATCGTCCGACTGCACCTGGAAATCGGCACCGACAATAGGCTTGATCCCGGCGCCCATGGCCGCCTTGTAAAACTTTACCAGGCCAAAGAAGTTGCAGTGGTCAGTAATGGCACAGGCGGGCATCTGCAATTTTTCCAGCGCCCCCACCAACGGCTTGATGCGAATCAGGCTGTCGGAAAGGGAAAACTCGGTGTGCAGACGCAGGTGGATAAACGAGGGATCAGACATGTTTATTGTTGTGCCAGAATCGGTATCAGGGCCCCCATTCTAACCAAAATAAAACCTCAATTCCGAGGCACTTTGCCCCTCGGGAGCACTATCCTGGTAAATAGCGGGAATACACGCCCGCAGGCCACAGCAACAGGCGGACCAGAGGCTCCGGAGATACCGGTTAAAGGGGGCTACCGGCCGCGGGGCGACCGGTGACTGGATTACTTTTTCTGAAAGTCGAGCATTCGCTGCAGCGGCTTCATGGCCTTCAGGCGCAGCTCTTCATCGACGAAGATCTCCCGCCCCTCGCCATTGAGCAGAACGCTCTTGAGGTTGTCGAGGGCATTCATTGCCATCCACGGGCAGTTGGCACAGCTGCGACAGGTAGCGCCACTACCGGCCGTGGGGGCGATAATAAACTCCTTATCGGGGCAAAGCTGCTGCATCTTGTAAAAGATGCCCTGATCGGTGGCCACGATAAAACGCTGGTTATCCATGGTCTGCGCCGCCTTGATAAGCTGCGACGTCGAGCCGGCCACGTCTGCCAGCTCTACCACGCTCTGCGGGGATTCCGGGTGCACCAGCACCGCCGCATCCGGGTACAGTGCCTGCAGGTCAGTGACACCCTTGGCCTTGAACTCCTCGTGCACGATACAGGCGCTGTCCCACAGCAACATGTCCGCGCCGGTCTGGCGCTGCACATAGGCTCCCAAGTGCTTGTCCGGAGCCCACAGGATCTTCTCGCCGCGCGCATCCAGGTAGTCCACCACATCCAGCGCAATACTGGAGGTCACCACCCAGTCGGCGCGCGCCTTAACGGCCGCCGAGGTGTTGGCATAGACCACGACGGTGCGATCAGAGTGCTGGTCACAGAAGGCGGAAAACTCGTCGGCCGGGCAACCCAGGTCCAGGGAGCAGGTAGCGTCCAGGGTGGGCATCAGCACCCGCTTCTGGGGCGTCAGGATCTTGGCCGTTTCGCCCATGAACTTCACGCCGGCCACGATCAGGGTGTCAGCGTCGTGATTGTTGCCGAAACGGGCCATCTCCAGCGAGTCGGCCACACAGCCGCCGGTCTCTTCGGCCAGCGCCTGAATAACAGGATCGGTATAGTAGTGAGCTACCAATACCGCATTCTGCTCCTGTAACAATCGCTTAATGTCACTGCAGTAGGCTTGCACCTCTGCCTCGCTCATCACCGAGGAAGGCACGGTTGCCAGATGCTCACGCACCACTTCGCGCGCTTCATCCCGGGCTGGGACTTGTTCAATTACTGTCATACGTAAACCCGACACTCATTGGAACCGGCAATAATACCATAATTGCCTGATTTCCGAAGACAAAACGCCTCGTTTGTTCACTCTTTGACCAGACACTGGCAAGCTTTATTCCGCATACAGACAACGACAGGCGTCGCATTCAACGCACCCCGCCTTCTTCACCGCAGAACCGTTCAATTGGGTGTCACACGCCCAGCCAGCGGGCTGATTTGCGCACTACTGCTGAGCACAGAAAGCCAGTGGAGACTCGCCGCCCCCAACTGGAGGCAAAAGACGCCTGCCTGTGATGCCTTTTACAGGGGGGGATTCATACTGGATTGACTCAAATAACCTGGGGGCTATTTTCGCCCCTGCGGGGCTGCGCCTGCGGCTTGTCTAAATTGCTGCGCAATTTTTCGAACGGTGATTCGCCCCAGGTGAACCCACCATATAAACGCAAAAAGGCCACCCATGGAGAGGGGCCTGTTGATGCCGGTGGCGCGTCGTACTGGATTGACTCAAATAGCCTTAGGGCTATTTTCGCCCCTGCGGGGCTGCGCCTGCGGCTTGTCTAAATTGCTGCACAATTTTTCGAACGGTGATTCGCCCCAGGTGAGCCCACCATATAAACGCAAAAAGGCCACCCGATGGAGAGGGGCCTGTTGATGCCGGTGGCGCGTCGTACTGGATTGACTCAAATAGCCTTAGGGCTATTTTCGCCCCTGCGGGGCTGCGCCTGCGGCTTGTCTAAATTACTGCACAATTTTTCGAACGGTGATTCGCCCCAGGTGAACCCACCATATAAACGCAAAAAGGCCACCCGATGGGTGGCCTTTTTGCGTTTATATGGTGGGTCGTACTGGATTCGAACCAGTGACCAATTGGTTAAAAGCCAACTGCTCTACCAACTGAGCTAACGACCCGGTAGAGATTTGTGCCCCCGGCCTGGACCGGACTGCTGAAATATGGTGGGTCGTACTGGATTCGAACCAGTGACCAATTGGTTAAAAGCCAACTGCTCTACCGACTGAGCTAACGACCCAAAGGAGGCGCATATAGTAATGATTTCGCTTTAAAAGACAAGCGATTTTTTCGTGAATTTCCGGCTTTTTATTGGTAATAAACAAGCACTTATCATTGGTAACGGGTCGGGTCCGGCAAATTGGCGTCGACAAAGCCCTGACGTCGCAATCTACAGCTGTCGCAACGGCCACACGCCTTTCCATCCCCGTCCGCCTGATAACAGGAGACGGTTGCACTGTAGTCCACGCCCAGCTCCGTGCCCTTGCGCACGATATCCGCTTTGGTGAGCTGGATCAGCGGCGCGTGGACGCTCAAATGCTGCCCCTCTACTCCGGCACGGGTGGCAAGGTTGGCCAGGGTTTCAAAAGCCTCAATATACGCAGGACGGCAATCCGGATAACCGGAATAGTCCACCGCATTGACGCCAACGAATATGTCACTGGCATCCAGTACCTCAGCCCAACCCAGGGCTATGGAGAGAAACACGGTGTTACGGGCCGGCACATAGGTAATGGGGATACCTTCGGTGGCCTCTTCCGGCACGGCGATACTCATATCGGTCAGTGCTGACCCGCCGATGGTACCGAGATCGAGCTGTACCACCTTGTGCTCAGCGGCTCCCATCAAGCGGGAGGTACGCTCCGCCGTTTGCAGCTCAATGCGATGGCGCTGACCATAGTCAAAGCTGAGGGTGTAACACTCAAACCCCTGCTGTTGCGCCATTGCCAGTACCGTGGTGGAGTCCAGCCCACCGGAAAACAGCACTACGGCCTTGGGTTTGCTCATAAATCTACCTCGTTGGTCGTCAGCAGGAGATCGGCTCAGTGGCCCGGGGCGTCATTCCACAGCAGCTTGTGCAGCTGCAGCTGGAAACGAACGGTGAGCCGGTCCGCCAGAATCCACTCCGCCAGAGCCTTGGGATCCACCTGTCCATAGCTGGGTGAAAACAGGACTTCACCTGCGCGCTCACACAGCTGCCACTGATCCAGCTGCAGCCTCGCCCACTCATAATCTTCGCGACTGCAGATCACAAATTTGACCTGGTCAGCAGGCGTCAGCAGGGCAATATTGTCATAGAGGTTGCGCGCCACCTCACCGGAACCCGGAGTCTTGAGGTCAACCACACGACTGACCCGCTCATCCACCGCCGCAATACTGAGTGCCCCACTGGTCTCCAGAGACACCTGCAAGCCCAGATCGCAAAGGCGCTCCAGCAGTGGCAGGCAGCCAGGCTGTGCCAGTGGCTCACCGCCGGTCACACAGACATGGGCAGCACCAAGAGTGGTGACCTGCTCAATAATGTCGTCCAACTCCAGCTTTTCACCACCAAAAAAGGCGTATTCGGAATCGCAGTAGTGGCAGCGGAGCGGGCATCCCGTTAGGCGAACGAAGACCGTCGGCAGACCAACAGTGCGAGCCTCTCCCTGTAAAGAGAGAAAGATTTCAGTGATACGTAGGGTCTGGGCAGACATTGGGGAATCCGGGCCGCGTCAAAAGGGGCGAGATTCTAACCAAAATGAACAGATTTGGCGAACCCCGGCCAGACCTGTCTGCCGGGAGCCGGGCTGTCAACTCAGCGCAGATTGTTGTCCAGGTAGCTTCGGGCCAGGCGCGCAGCGTTGGAATCCCCCGCTGCTGCTTTCTGCAGCAGTTCCCGTGCCTTTTTGCTATCACCCAATCGGTGATAAACCGTCCCCAGCTTATAGGTAGCATCGGGAACCTTGGCGTGGGTCGGGTGCTCATCCAGCATACGGGTAAACCACTGGCGGGCCTGCTCGTAATCCTCCTGCAGCAGCGCTATCTCACCCAGCCAGTATTGGCTGTTGGCGGCATAGCGTCCCTGGGGGAAATCGCGCAAGTACTGATTGAACGAGGTTACCGCAGCGTCGTAGTCCTTTTTCTGCAGGACCAGATCAATGGCTGTGCGATAACGCTGAATTTCATCGGGAGCCTGGGCTGTGGTGTGGCTCGCCGGGATCGCGCGCTCACCATCGCCACCTCTCACCGCTGGCACGCTCGCACCACCACCGGACAATTCAGAGAGCCGCTTGTCGAGATTGACGTAATCATCCAGGCGCTGCTGTTTCAGCCGCTGAATTTCATGAGCCTGCTCTTCAACCATCCCCCTCAATTCCAGCACTTCCTGCTGCAGGGTCTGTATCTGATAGAAAAGGTCGGCTGGCGCCACGCCAATGGAGGGCGCAGGCGGAGGAGAAGTCGGCGTTGACCGGGCAGCACCGGCCTGGGGACCCAGGAGTCGGTTAGTGGATTCCACCACTTCCACCTGAGCGCAGGCCGGAGCAATCACCAGAACGCAAGCCGCAGCCATAACGGCTGCGGCGTGTTTCAAATAATCCATGGAGCAGATTATTTCATCTCTACGCGACGGTTCATCTCGTAAGCCGCTTCGGTAGCGCCCACAACTGCTGGGTACTCTTCACCGTAGCTGACGGTTTCGATCATGGAAGCGTCTACACCTTGCAGAACCAGGTAATCGCGAACCGCTTTGGCACGACGCTCACCCAGAGCCATGTTGTACTCGCGGGTGCCGCGCTCATCAGCGTGACCTTCCAGACGAACTGCCTTTGGAGCAGCTTTCAGGTTTTCAGCGTGAGCAGTCAGAGCTGCACGGGCTTCCGGCTTCAGCATGGACTTGTCGAAGTCAAAGTAGAAAACGGTATCCAGTGCTTCTACTGCTTCGTCTGCCATGGTGTCAGTCGTGTCTACAGCAGAGCTGTCCGCAGCGGAGCTTACCGCGCTGTCAGCATCAGCTGAATCAGTAGTTGTTGAAGTACTGGAACAACCTACCAGTGCCGCCATGATAACTGCCAGAGTAAGGCTTTGTTTGAGTGCAGAAGAGAGCATTGTTGACTCCTAAGTTGATGTGAACTTGCTTGTGTTACCTTTAATGACCCTGCCGGTTCCCTACCTTTTAGTGAAGTAAGGGGACCAGGCCGGCTCACGGACATCTCCCTGTTTCGACGGCAACCGGAATTTAACTCCCGCATCCAACGACACTGCAGCGAGAATTCCTTTGCTGCGATCCTTGGTAGCGTAGAGCAACATGGCTCCGTTGGGCGCGATACTGGGCGATTCATCCAGATCCGTCTGGGTCAGTACGCGAATCATACCTGACTCCAGATCCTGTGTTGCGATGTGGAACACACCGTTGTAACGATGCACCATCACCAGCGATTTACCGTCCGGAGTAAAGCGTGCCCTTGCGTTGTAATCGCCGTCAAAGGTTAGACGCTCCACACGACCGCTGGCAAGCGTTACTTGGTAAATTTGTGGCTTTCCGCCGCGATCTGAGGTGAAAATGAGGCTTTTTCCGTCATTTGACCACGCCGGCTCTGTATCAATGGCAAAGTGATTAGTGTGGCGCGTAAATACTCTTGTCGCCAAATCCAAAGTGTAGATCTCGGGGTTGCCATCTTTCGACAACACCATCGCCACCTTGCGACCGTCCGGGGAAAATACCGGCGCGCCGTTCAGGCCACGGAAGTTGGTCAGCTGCTGTCGCTCGCCGGTGGCCAACACCTGGCGGAAAATGGCCGGCCGGGTGGTTTCAAAGGAGACGTACACCACCTGCTTGCCGTCCGGAGACCAGCTGGGCGACACAATCGGCTGATTGGATTTCAGCAACTCTTTTTCCCGCGCGCCATCCACATCGGCCAACATCAAACGATAACGCTTGTTACCAAACGCCTCGACGTAAAGCATTTTGGTGGAGAAGGCGCCGCGAATACCGGTGATCGCCTCGTACACCGCATCCGCCATGGCGTGCGCCAGGTCCCTGAGCCCCTGCGGGCCCGCCTGCACATTGCGCTGCAACACCTTGCGCTGCGACAGCACGTCATAGAGCTCGAAGTCGAGAGAGTAGCCACCACCGGGAACCGGATTGAGCCGGCTCAGCACCACGTAGTCAGAACCCAATACCCGCCAGTCACGGTAGAACACCTGGTCGCCAAAACGCGGCCACTGCAGCATGTCTTCACGGGCGATGGGGCGGAACTGGCCAGAACGACGCAGGTCTGCTGACGCGATAGCGGCAACGTCTTCCGTCAGGGCACCGCCGGTCCAGCCGGTGGGTACCACGGCAATGGCAGTGGGGTTATCCACACCCTGGGTGATCTCAATGGTGAGCTCAGCCTGAGCCTGTGCGGCAACAGCCATCAAGGCCACTACCAGCCACTGTCCCAATGCCCGATACAACATCATTCGCTTCCTCGCTGTCTGCGTTACAGCCGCAGATCCTGTGGGTCAAACACCAGCGTCAGCTGGCGAAAGTACTGATCAAAAATATAGGTAGGGACGTCCTGCAATCCACGGAAACGCCCTACCCGTTTCACCGCCAGCTCGGCGGAGCGATCAAAGGCGTCATTGCCGCTGCTGCGCACCACGGTCACGTTAACCACCTCACCGGTGGGCACCAACTGCAGGCGCAGCTCACACTTCATACCCCGGCGGGCGGAAGGCGGGCGACTCCAGTTCTGCTCAATCTGTTGTGCGATCAGCGCCACATAACTCTGGGCGGTGGCCTCGGCCTGCTGCGCCTGTATCAACTCTTCTTCATCAGCCAGCGCCTGCGCCATAGCCGCCTCGCGCTGCAGCTGCTGCTCGCGAGCCAGTCGCTCCCGTTCCTGCCGTTCACGCTCCTGGCGATCCTTCTCGGCCTGCAGCTTCTTCTTTTCTGCATCCTTACGCTTCTTCTCTTCTGCCAGCTTACGCAGCCGCTCGCGCTCGGCCTTCTCTTTTGCCAGCCGCTTTTTCTCCGCCGCGGCCTTTTGCAGCCGTTCCTGTTCGCGGCGCTTGGCCGCCACATCCACAACCTTATTGGGCTTGGGTTGCGCCTGTGGCTTTTTCGATTTTGGGTCTATGGTAACCAGCGTCGCTTCCACATAGCGCGGCTTGACCTGCGACCGTGGCGGTTCAGCCGCTTCCCAACCCCAGGCCACGAACACCACCAACAACAGGTGCGCCATCACACTGACAACAATCGGCAGCCGATAGCTTCCCAGGCCGATCCAGAAATCCCGCACCGGTCTACAACTCCGGAGGCTCGGTGACCAGGCCCACTGACGGAGCACCTGCGCTCTGCAACGCGGTCATCATCGCCACCACCTGCCCATAGGGCACGGAAGTATCACCCCATACCAGAACCTTGGTGGCCGGCTTGTTGCGCAGAATTTTTGCTACCATGTCCTGAATCTGGGCCATCGGTCTGGCCTGCTTCTGTTCCTGCCCCACATTGATGTAATAGGCACCCTTGGCATCCACCGAAATAATCAGCGGTTCATCCTGCTGATCATCCAGTGGCGCCGACGGTGCCTCGGGCAATTCCACCTGCACCCCCTGCATCAACAGCGGTGCCGTCACCATAAACACCACCAGCAGCACCAGCATCACATCGATGTAGGGTACAACGTTGATTTCCGCCAGGGGCTTTTTCTTGATCTTGGGCCGGTACATAGCGAGCCTTTATCAACCTTTGTGGTGCAGCTGGCGATGCAGGTAGGCCGTAAACTCTTCGGCAAAGGTGGTGTAGTGGTTCACCAGCCTTTCGGATACGGACGAGAAGCGGTTGTAAGCCAACACCGCCGGAATGGCTGCAAACAGACCCATAGCCGTCGCCACCAGCGCTTCTGAAATACCGGGAGCAACCGTTGCCAGGGTGGCCTGATGCACGTTGGCCAGACCGCGGAATGAGTTCATGATCCCCCACACAGTGCCGAACAAGCCGACATAGGGGCTCACGGATGCCACCGTCGCCAGGAACGAGAGATGCGCATCGAGCTTCTCTTCTTCCCTTGCCAGGGCCACCCGCATGGCACGCTGGGTGCCTTCCATTACGGTATCGGGATCCAGACTCTGCTGACGCAGGCGACTGAACTCTTTAAAGCCTGCACGAAAGACATGCTCTGCCCCTTCCACAACACCCGCCTGGGCACTGGCATTACCATCGCGGTAACGCTGGCTCAGCTCGGTGCCGGAGGACCAGAACTCGCTGTCAAAACGGGCAAACAGACGCTTGGCACGGCCCTGGTATCGACCATGCTTAACGATCATGACCCAGGAAACCACCGAGGCCATAAACAGGCACAGCATTACCAGTTGCACCAGAAGACTGGCGTTGGCAATCAGGCTGAATATGGATAAGGATTGTGACTCGGCCATCCGGGATATTCCTTCTGCGACAATATCGTTATGCGATTCTGTTGTTGTTAGTAAGTGCCCGTAAAGCACCTGCCTGGTGACTTTTGCTACTGTGGCTGTGCAGCCGGCTATCAACCCGCCAGCAGTTCCTGCCTCACCACACTGGCAACCCGTTCCGGCAACGCGCAAGGTTTCATAGTTTGCTGGTCTACACAGGCCACTTTGATACTCGCCTGACAAATGGGTTCCTCACCGCGCATGACCGACTGCTCAAAAATCACATAACTGCGAGCCAGTTTTGAAACCTTGGCCATCACGGTAAGCTCATTGTCCAACAGCGCCGGCTTCTGATATTTAATCTCTGCCGAATGCACAACCAGCAGGCACCCTTCATCCAGGATGGCGGGCTTGTCAAAACCCACACTGCGCAAGAGTTCGGTGCGAGCGCGCTCGAGATACTTGAGGTAATTGACGTAATAGACAATGCCGCCTGCGTCTGTATCTTCGATATAGACCCGGACAGTGATGGAAAATTGCGACATAAACGGGGCTGGGCCAGAATTTGCACCAGTCTAGCGATAGCACCCCATCGTCGTAAATAAGACAAAGGGCAAAATGCCAACTATTTTTTGGTACTGGCTCACATCAGGCCGGATATCACTCCGGCGACAGGTGTTTGGGCAGCGGCAACGCGAAATGCTCATAGGCAAGTGCCGTCACCACCCGCCCGCGGGGAGTTCGCGCCATATAGCCCTGCTGGATAAGAAAAGGCTCCAGCACATCCTCGATGGTATCCCGCTCCTCACTGATGGCAGCCGCCAGGCTCTCCACCCCGACCGGGCCGCCGGCAAATTTTTCAATCATGGCCAGTAGCAGGCGGCGATCCATATGGTCGAAACCGCGCTCATCCACATTAAGCATATTGAGCGCCAGATCTGCCATCTCTTTGGTTACCAGACCATCGCCTTTCACCTGGGCGTAATCCCGCACCCGCCGCAACAGGCGGTTCGCAATACGCGGGGTGCCGCGGGAGCGCCGCGCCACTTCAAAAGCACCCTCATCAGCCATTTCGATGCCCATCAGGCGCGCCGAGCGGGCGACAATCCGGGTCAGGTCCGGTACCGAATAAAACTCCAGCCGCTGCACAATGCCAAAACGATCCCGCAACGGTGAAGTGAGCAGGCCGGCACGGGTGGTTGCTCCCACCAGCGTAAAAGGCGGCAGATCCAGCTTGATGGAGCGGGCCGCAGGCCCCTCGCCGATCATGATATCCAGCTGAAAATCCTCCATCGCCGGATAGAGCACCTCTTCTACATTGGGACTGAGGCGATGAATCTCATCAATAAACAGTACGTCACCCGGCTCCAGGTTGGTCATCAGTGCCGCCAGGTCCCCTGCACGCTCCAGCACTGGCCCGGAAGTGGTTTTCAAATCCACACCCATCTCGTTGGCAATAATATTGGCCAGCGTCGTCTTACCCAGCCCCGGCGGCCCAAACACCAGGGTATGGTCCAGAGCTTCGCTGCGCCCCTTGGCCGCCGAGATAAAAATTTCCATCTGCTCCCGCACAGCGGGCTGCCCCACATAGTCCGCCAGGGATTTGGGCCGCACCGCCCGATCCTGCACCTCTTCCATGGGCCTGGCCTGGGCGCCGATAAGGCGCTCTTCCTGCTGAAACACATCCTTCTCAATCATGGGCTGTTCTCACCTCAGGCCGGTGCCAGACTGCGCAGCGCCAGGCGAATCAAATCTTCACTGCGCTGCACCGTTTTGTCTTTTAATACACCAGCGACCAGCTTGCTCGCTTCGGTAGGCTTGTATCCCAGCGCCACCAGCGCACTTTCCGCCTCCGCCACCATATCGGAGCTGCTGCCTTTATTGGCATTGGGTGCACTGGCAGCTTCCAGTGCCGCCAACGGCGATGCCGTCAGCTCCCACTGGCTGAGCTTGTCCCGCAGCTCGACGATCAAACGCTCGGCGGTTTTGCGTCCCACGCCAGGTACTTTCACCAGTGCACTGACATTATCCTGCATGACACACTGCACCAGCTGATCCGCCTCCATACCAGAGAGGATCGCCAGGGCCATTTTTGGCCCCACGCCGGACACCTTGATCAGGGTCCGGAACAGGGTGCGCTCTTTGGAAGAGTAAAATCCGTAGAGAGTCTGGGCGGTTTCGCTGACGGCAAAGTGGGTGTGCAGGCTCACTTCGGCACCAATCCCCGGTAATTGGTAGAGGGTGGTCATAGGGACCAACAGCTCGTAGCCAACGCCATTAACGTCCACCAGGATTTCCGGCGCCTGCTTCTCTGCCAGCACGCCTCTGATACGACCAATCATGCAGGTTTGATCCTGTTATTTGTGAGTTTTAAGGGAGTGCATCAAACCATGCGCCCGCGCCGGAAGGTACGGGCAGTGGCGACCCGAATCATATGCTGCTGGGTATTGGCATGACACAAAGCCACCGCCAGGGCATCTGCCGCATCCTCCTGTGGCAGCGCCGGCAATTTCAGCAGCGTCTTCACCATATGCTGCACCTGATGCTTATCCGCCCCGCCGTTGCCGACTACTGACTGCTTGACCTTGCGCGCCTCATACTCGGAGACTGGCAGCATCTGGTTCACTGCCGCCACAATAGCGGCACCCCGGGCCTGCCCCAGTTTCAACGCCGAGCCCGCGCTCTTGGCCATGAACACTTGCTCGATGGCCATCTCCTGGGGCGAGTACTCTTCAATAATCTGGGTGAGGGAATCAAAGATGATCTTGAGACGCTCCGGCAGACTGATGGCCGGCATGCGGATAACACCACTGGTGACGTATTCGTGGCGGGAGCCCAGCTGATTTATGATCCCGAACCCGGTTTTCACCGATCCCGGGTCTACGCCAAGAATAAGCGCCATGGATTTTGCCACCCCAACACTGTTTTTCTATCCAGTAGTTAGTGTGGCGACAAAGCCCGGGCAGGTCAAGACCAAAGTAGTGGGCAGACACCTCCGCGTCAGGCCGACAGCGCCGCCCCTCTATTCAGGCTGATAAACCGATTCGTCGTAATCGGCATTGGTGTAGACGCTCTGCACATCGTCCAGGTCTTCCAGCACCTCGATCATTGCCATCACCTTGTCCGAGGACTCCGCATCCAGCGGCACCGTGATGGAGGCCACCATTGCCACCTCTGCACTGTCGGGCACCAGTCCGGCCTCCGCCAGTGCATCCTTAACCGACATAAAGTCTTCAAAGGCCGTCACCACCAGCGCCGAGCCATCCTCATTGAAGTCCACATCGTCCGCACCCGCCTCAAGGGCAGCCTCCATTAACTGATCTTCATCCGCTGCGGCAAAAAAGAGCTGTCCCTGGCGGGTAAAGAGGTAGGCCACCGAACCGTCGGTACCCAGGTTGCCACCGCGTTTGGTGAAGGCATGACGCACCTCCGAGACGGTGCGATTGCGATTGTCAGTCAGACACTCTACCAGTATTGCCACGCCGCCGGGGGCGTAACCTTCGTAGGTAATCTCATCGTAGTTGTCGCCATCGGCGTTACCGGCACCGCGGGCAATAGCCTTGTCGATGGTGTCGCGCTTCATGTTAGCGCCAAGAGCCTTGTCCACGGCGGCGCGCAGGCGGGGATTATCGGCCGGTTCGGCGCCGCCCTTGGCCGCCACCACCAGTTCCCGAATCAGTTTGGTGAAAATCTTACCGCGTTTGGCGTCCTGGGCCGCCTTGCGGTGCCGGATGTTGGCCCACTTACTGTGACCAGCCATATGCACCTCCAGGGTGTAATCGTTTTACAGATGAATAGCGAGCAGGGATTACAGTGTGCACAACAGCTTTATATGACCGAGGGTTTTCTCCCCACCCTAAAACAAAAACGGCGGCGCACTCTCGTGACACCGCCGCTTCGGAGCCAACAGCTGCAATCAGCTGTTGGCCTCTTTCTTCTTGACGCGAATGCTCAGCTCACGCAGCTGATCATTGTCCACCGCACCGGGGGCGTCAGTCAAAACACAGGCCGCCGTCTGGGTTTTGGGGAAGGCGATGACGTCGCGGATGGAACTGGCCCCGGTCATCAGCATAATCAGGCGATCCAGACCGAAAGCCAGGCCACCGTGGGGCGGCGCACCGTATTGCAGGGCATCCAGCAGGAAGCCGAACTTCTCGCGCTGTTCCTCGGCGCTGATGCCCAACACACGGAATACCGCCTGCTGCATCGCGCTGCTGTGGATACGCACAGAACCACCACCCAGCTCGGTACCGTTCAGCACCATATCGTAGGCCACGGAGAGAGCCGCAGACGGATTGGCTTCCAGTTCCGCCGGGGTGCAGTTGGGTGAAGTGAACGGATGGTGCAGCGCGGTGAGACTGCCATCGTCATTCTCTTCGAACATGGGGAAGTCCACCACCCACAGTGGCGCCCACTCGCAGGTGTAAAGCTCCAGGTCCGCACCCAGCTTGCAGCGCAGTGCACCCAGGGCCTCACTCACCACCCTGGACTTATCAGCACCAAAGAAGATGATGTCGCCATCGGCAGCACCCAGGCGCTGCATGATGTTCATGGTCACGTCATCACCCAGGAACTTGATGATGGGGGACTGCAAACCGTCGATACCAGCCGCCAGGTCGTTGACCTTGATCCACGCCAGGCCCTTGGCACCGTAAATGCCAACGAATTTGGTGTAGTCGTCGATCTGCTTGCGGGAGATGTTGACGCCGCCGGGCACTTTCATGGCGGTCACACGACACTTGGGGTCATTGGCCGGGCCGGCAAACACCTTGAAGTCGATATCCTTGAGCAGGTCCTTGATCTCCACCAGCTCCAGCGGAATACGCAGGTCGGGCTTGTCGGAGCCGTACTTCTCCATCGCTTCGGCGAACGGCATGCGCGGGAACTCGCCCAGGTCCACGCCTTTCAGGGACTGGAACAGCTGGCGGATCATGCCTTCAGTCACCGACATGATCTGCTCGTCACTCATAAAGGAGGTTTCGATATCGATCTGGGTGAATTCCGGCTGGCGATCAGCACGCAGGTCCTCGTCGCGGAAACACTTGGCAATCTGATAGTAGCGATCAAAGCCGGACACCATCAACAGCTGCTTGAACAGCTGGGGTGACTGCGGCAGGGCGAAAAATTTGCCCTCATGGGTACGGGAAGGCACCAGGTAGTCACGGGCCCCTTCCGGGGTAGCACGGGTCAGGATCGGGGTTTCGATATCGAGGAAACCCTCGCCATCGAGGTAGTTGCGGATCGCCGTGGTGACTTTGGAGCGGAAGCGCAGGCGGTTCTGCATCTCCTGGCGGCGCAGGTCCACATAGCGGTAACGCAGACGCACATCCTCACCCACACTATTATCATGCAATGGGAACGGAGGAGTTTCGGCGCTGTTGAGGATGGTTACTTCAAGTCCGTAGACCTCAACCTCACCGGTTGCCATATTCGGGTTCACCGTCGCCTCGGAGCGTGCACGTACCCGACCCTTCACCTGCAGCACATACTCACTGCGCACCTTGTCAGCGGTGGTGAAGTGATCAGCGGCATCCGGGTCGAACACTACCTGCACAATGCCGTCCCGATCACGCAGATCGATAAAAATCACACCACCGTGATCACGGCGACGGTCTACCCATCCGCAGAGGGTTACTTCCTGGTCAATAAATGAGGCATTGAGGGCGCCACAATACTGGGTACGCATAAGCGTCGGTATCCTGTTCTTTAAATATGAGTCTTGCTTAACTTGACCTACAGTGTAACCCCGGCGCTCAATCGCTGCCGGACTTCGCTGCCGGGGCGGGCGTACTGCCACCACCACTATCGCCTGCCAGGTTCTTTTTGCTGCCGGACTTGAAATCCGTCTCGTACCAGCCACCGCCCGACAGGCGGAATCCTGCCGCTGAAATCTTCTTCTGCAGGGTATCCCGGCCACAGGCCGGACAGTCTTTGAGAGCGGCATCGCTCATCTTCTGCAGGGCTTCCATCTGATGGTGACAAGCACCACATTCGTACTCGTAAATCGGCATCGATCCACCCAACCACACATGAATTGCCAATAACCATCCCCCGCCAATGCCGGGAGGCCTGTCAAAAACCGGCGATTATACTCCACCCGGCCACTTCGATTAAAGCCATATCCCTGCCCATTTGCCTGCCCGGCAGATCGGCGCCAGAGAGCCCTCACACGTCTTTTGGGGACCCCCGCACCCCGTTGATGACACCCACCCAATGAGCACGGCAAGATTCCGCACAAAAAACCACGGTTTGGTGCAGCTTTTTTGTTGCGACCGCCCTGGGAATCCTATATACATAGGCCCTAACGTTCTTTACTGACGTTAAAGCCTATAAAAACAGGCATTTTTGACTGCAAGATCACTAAGGAAAGATCCCCGGACCCAATCAGGGGAGTAAAGACCATTCACCATAAAAAAGGAAACGCGACCATGGCCGCCAAGAAAGCACCTGCCAAAAAGAAAGCTGCCCCCAAGAAGGCCCCTGCCAAAGCAGCACCCGCTGCCAAGGCTAAAGCTGTTAAAGCCGTAGCCGAGCGCTACACCAAGACCCAGATGCTCAACCAGATCGCCGACAACACCCAGCTGAGCCGCAAGCAGGTCCAGAGTGTTCTGGACGAGCTGACCGATATCATCGAAGGCCACGTCAAAAAGCGTGGCGTGGGTGAATTCGTGCTGCCAGGCCTGCTGAAAATCAGCGCCGTGAAAAAGCCTGCCCGCAAGGCACGCAAGAACGTTCCCAACCCCTTCAAGCCCGGTGAAACCATGGACGTTGCTGCCAAGCCAGCCAGCGTGCAGGTGAAAATTCGCCCGCTGAAGAAGCTGAAGGACATGGCCAGCAGCTGATTGGCAGGGGCACAGGGGCGGCCACTCGCTCCCTCCCCTCCATAAAAAAAGCCGCGTATATACGCGGCTTTTTTGTGCCCGGCGATTACGCCTGACTGGGGCCAGCTTATTTCCTCGCCTCGTAAGGGTTGCCACCCAGGGCTTCAGAGATATCGGCAATCGCTTTCTGAGCCCGCACGCTGTTACCGGCCGCATCCAGTGGCGGGGAGATCACAGCGATACCGAACTTGCCCGGCGACACCGCAATAATACCGCCGCCCACACCGCTCTTGGCGGGCAGGCCGGTTTTGTAGAGCCACTTGCCGGAATCGTCGTAAAGACCTGCGGTAGCCATCACCGCCAGCAGCTCAGGTACATTTTCCGACTTCATGGCCTGCTTGCCGGTTACGGGGTTTTTACCGGCATTGGCCAGGGTCGCCGCCATCATCGCCAGATCCTTGGCATTGACGCCCACGGAGCAGGCGCGGGTATAGATATCGGTTGCCCGCAGCGGGTCCTTCTTGATATGTCCGTAGGCAAACATCAGGTGGGCAATGGCTTGATTGCGCTGGTTGGTAGCCGCCTCGGATTCGTACACGTCCTGCAGCAGGGGCAACTTGCGGCCAGCAAACGTGTTATAGGTGCCTTCAATCTTGCCCCAGACATCGCCGTACATTTCACCCTTGACCATGCTGGTGGCAGTAATAGCACCGGCATTCACCAGGGGGTTCATCTCGGCGCCTTTATACTGCTCAATCGCCACAATGGAGTTAAATACCTGACCGGTGGCATCCACCCCCATGTTCTCTTCCAGGGACTGCGGGCCTGACTCATCCATCACCAGGGCGGTGGTAAACACCTTGGAAATGGACTGAATGGAGACTTCGGACTTGATATCACCGACGGTGTACACCTTGCCGTCGGTGGTCACCAGCGCGATGCCGTAGATATTGGAATCCACCTTGGCCAGCGCCGGAATATAATCAGCATTGGCCCCTTCCTGTAGCCCCTTGTACTTCTTGTAGGCTGCATCCAGTGCCGCTTCGATGTTCTGCTTGTTGAGCTCCACCGCCGCGACCTGGCCGGCAATTGTAAGACTGAGCGCCAATACCAGACTGCGAACCAGAACCACACTCCAACTATCCTTACGGGTTTTCATGTCTTGCTCCTTCAAACACCTGTGATCTTCGCTAACCAGTTCAGCACTTTTTGCCCGTCACTGCGAGCCCTGAATCAGGCCGCCGGGGTAAAATCATCCCCCGCCAGCGCATTTTTCAGCTGCTCAACCCGTTCTGCCAGCGCCTCTTCACTATAATCCTTCGCTTCTGCCATACCCCACACCGGGCTCGGCCAGGCCAGATCACGGCGGAAACGGGCGATATGATGCACATGCAGCTGCGGCACCATATTGCCGAGCGCTGCCACATTGATCTTGTCCGGCACAAACAGATCGGCCATCACTTCAGCCAGGTGGCAGGACTCATCACTCAGCTGCAGGCGATCATCCCGCGACATATGATGCAGTTCACGCAGGCCCCTGCGGCGGGGAACCAGGATACACCAGGGGTAGTTGGCATCTTTATTCAACAGCACCAGTGACAGCGGAAACTGCCCCAGCACCACACAATCTTCCGCCAGCTGCGGGTGCAACTCGAAGCTCTGTTGCACATCAAGTTCAGACATTGGAGGTCTCCTCCTTTCCCCAATTTCACAACAGCTTTAGAATACCTCCCTTGTCAAAATTCACCTAGCAGAGATTCCAGCCCCCATGCGCGCCAGCCGTATCCTCATTCCCACCCTCAAGCAGAACCCATCCGACGCCGTTGCCGTCAGCCATCAGCTGATGCTGCGCGCCGGCCTTATCCGCCAGCTGGCCTCGGGACTCTACACCTGGCTGCCGCTGGGATTGCGGGTGCTGCGCAAGGTGGAGGCGATCATCCGCGAGGAGATGGACGCTGCCGATGCCCAGGAAGTGCTGATGCCTGTGGTGCAGCCTGCGGAGCTGTGGCAGGAGTCGGGTCGCTGGGAGCAGTACGGCCCCGAACTGCTGCGTATTACCGATCGCCACGATAACGGCTTCTGTCTCGGACCCACCCACGAAGAGGTGATCACCGACCTGATCCGCAACGAGCTGCGCAGCTACAAACAGCTGCCTGCCAACTTCTACCAGATCCAGACCAAGTTCCGCGATGAGGTACGTCCCCGCTTCGGTATCATGCGCGCCCGGGAATTCACCATGAAGGACGCTTACTCCTTCCACCTGGAGCAGAGCTGCCTGCAACAGACTTACGACCGCATGCACACGGCCTACTGCAACATTTTCAACCGCATAGGCCTGGATTTCCGCCCTGTGCTGGCGGATACCGGCTCCATCGGCGGCTCCAGCTCCCACGAGTTCCACGTCCTGGCCTCCAGCGGTGAAGACGACATCGCTTTCAGCAGCGCCAGTGATTACGCGGCCAACGTGGAACTGGCCGAAGCCGTAGCCCCCGCCATCGAGCGTCCGGCGCCCGGCGCTGAAAAAGCGGAAGTGGCCACACCGCAGCAGCACACCATCGAAGAGGTTGCCGGCTTCCTGCAGCAGCCTGCCGCACAAATCCTGAAAACCCTGATTGTGCTGGGCGAAGCCGACGAAGACGGCAACCAGGGGCTGGTGGCGCTGGTGCTGCGCGGCGATCATGAACTCAACGACCTGAAGGCGGAAAAACTGGCCGGCGTTGCCTCACCACTGACCTTTGCCCCGGAGGATCGCATCAAGGCGGCACTGGGCTGCGGTATCGGCTCCATCGGTCCGGTGGGTCTTGAGATTCCCGTGCTGGTAGACCGCAGCGCCGCTGTGGTGGCGGATTTTACCTGTGGCGCCAACAAAGATGGCTACCACCTCACCGGCGTCAACTGGGAGCGCGATCTGCCACTGGACCGTATCGAAGACCTGCGCAACGTCGTAGTGGGTGACCCCAGCCCCTGCGGCCAGGGCACCCTGGAGATCAAGCGCGGTATCGAAGTGGGCCACATCTTCCAGCTGGGAGAGAAATACAGCAAGGCCATGGGTGCCACCGTGTTGGACGAAAACGGCAAGGAGCAGATCATGACCATGGGCTGCTACGGTATCGGCGTCAGCCGCGTGGTGGCTGCGGCGATCGAGCAGAACTACGATGACAACGGCATTATCTGGCCGGAAGCCATCGCCCCTTTCCAGATCGCCCTGATCCCCATCAACATGAACAAGTCGGAAGCGGTACGTGCCGAGTGCGAAAAACTCTACGCCGAACTCACCGCCAGCGGTTACGACGTACTGTTTATGGATGAAGAGAAAGCGCGCCTCGGCGTGATGCTGGCAGACACCGACCTGGTGGGCATTCCCCATCGCATCGTGGTCGGCGATCGTGGCCTGGAGGCGGGCACGGTGGAATACAAGGCTCGCCGCGCCGACGAGAAGCAGGAGATTGCGCTGGCCGGGCTGGGCGACTTTATCGCCCAAAACGTGCGCAAAACCCGCTGACCGCCACAGGCAACCGCAGATCATGATGAAGACGCCCCGCACAACAGTTACCCGCGTAATCGGTTCGCTGTTGTTGCTGGGGAGCCTGCAGCTGCCACTGCTGGCCTGGGGTAATACGACACCAGACGATATCGATCCGGAGCTGCGCGCCGCCCTCAAACACGCCATCGAATCCAGCGACAGCTTTGTCGATCGCTACGATGCCGAAGTGTGGCTGGTGTCGAAACAGGAACCGCTGTCACGCTTTATCAAGGATCATGAAGAACGCATGGATCTGCTGCGCCGCATCCATCGCGCCGCCCTGCAGGCAGACCTGCAGCCGGAGATTGTGCTGGCCCTGATTGAAGTGGAGAGCCACTTCAACCGCTTTGCTGTCTCCAGCGTCGGCGCCCAGGGCATGATGCAGGTGATGCCCTTCTGGAAAGACGAGATCGGCCACCCGGAAGACAACCTCACCGACGTCGACACCAACCTGCGCTACGGTTGTGCCATCCTCAAACACTACCTGCAAAGAACGGAAGGACGCCTGATCGACGCCCTCGCCCGCTACAACGGCAGCTACGGCAAATACTGGTATCCGGAGCGGGTCATGAACGCCTGGGAAAAACACTGGCGCTGAAGCGCCGCTCTCTCCACCCGGGAGTACTTTGCATCCGGCCTACAGCCAGCCGATACATCAATCGCCTTTCGCCCCCGACTCACCAGCTGTAAGCCAGTTCTAAATACGCACTGCGCGGCTGGCCGGTGAAGTAACGGTAACTGCCAAAGGCGTAATCGCCGCGCTCCGCGTAACGCTCATCGGCGAGATTCACCAGCCGCAGGCGCGCCTGCAACGGTTCCGCCAGGGACCACTGCACAAAGGCATTCCACAGGGTGTGCCCCGGGTAGCGGTGCTCGTTTTCCGCATCCAGGTAGTAGCCACCCAGATAGACTCCTTCCAGCTCGGCCTGCCACACATCGCGCCGATAGCCTAGTCTCGCACTACCCTGCCATTCGGGCGCCGTATCCAGCCGGTTGCCATCCACATCCGCACCGGCCAGCAGGCTCGCGCCAACCACCTCGTGCTCTGCCCAAGCCGCCGCCGCCTGCCAGTACCAGACGTCACTCAGCTGCTGCACCAACTCCAGCTCCACCCCTGTGTGACGCGTCTCGGCATCACCTATGGTGGCATTGTTGGAGGCCTTCAATACCTCGTCCTGCTTTTCCATCCGGTAGGCAGAGAGTTGCACTGAAAGATTCTCCTGCTGATACCGCAACCCCACCTCCAGGCTGTCGATCTCCTTCTCATCAAACTCATTCACCGCCTGCCCCGCCAGCAGGCGATAACGCTCGTTAATCTGCGGCGCACGGTAGGCGTGGGCGAATCTCACATAATTCATCCATTGCGCATTCCAGTTGGCCCGCAACCCCAACTGGCCACTGAGGTTATCGAACTCATCAACCCGGTCCGCCACCCGCAGATAGCGGCAGGGATTGCTGCCACAGAGCGACCCATCATCCCGCACCGCGCCACTGGGGAGCCGGTTGTCGTAGTCGTAACGCAGGTACTCGTAACGCAGCCCCGCCTCCAGGGTCCACACTTCGCTGAGTCGCGTCTCGCTGTTGGCAAACACACCCAGCTGCTCGCTGGCCACCTCAAAATCGTAGTGATCCCCCTGGTAGCGTGGATTGGTGGCACTGACAAAGACCTCGGCCTGCTGCTCCCGCACCCACATCTCGGCCCACTCCGCCTCGGTACCGAGCCACACTCGAGTGCGCGACATCAGCGCAAAATCGGTGGCAGCCTGCACACCAGCGCTGCGCTGCCCATTCTCCTCGACCGGCTGGCCGGGCAGAAAATGCTGCAGGAATTCCATATCGCTGTAGCGGGCATAGGGGGTCAATGACCAGTTGCGCTCACCGGCAACCCCCTCAAAACGGGTAGACAATCGCATCGAAGAGGCATCCCGGTAAGCTTCCGGGTTGGGGTTTGCCTGCCAACCGTAATTCTCATAGGCGTCTTCACCGCTGATGTAGCCGGCGGTCTCCTGATTGAGGTTGGTGGCCGACAACAGAGTGTGGGCACTCCAGCTGCCGCCACTGTAGCGGTGCTGCAGGTTCAGCTTTTGCTGGTCCAGCCCGGCGCTGTCCTTGACATCACCGCTGTTGGTGCCGTGACCGGTCAGCTGCCATTGGTGGTCGCCACTGGCGGCACCAGTGGCCACCTTCAGGCGATAGAAATCGAAACTGCCCGCCTCCAGGCTCAGCCGCTGCTCCTGCAACGGGGGCGACAGAACATTGACCACCCCCAGCACCGCGTTGGAGCCGTAAAATACCGTCCCTGGCCCACGGGAGACCTCGAGGGCGCCCGCCTGTTCGGTATTCACCTCGAACATACCATTGACGTTACAGAGCCCGGCCGGGCGCACGGGCACGCCGTTTTCCGCCAGCAGAATCTCACCGCAGGAGCCGGGGCCGGTATTAACCGGCGAGCGGATCGCCATCAGCATCTCCTGACCGTTACCGCGACTGAACCAGACCCCGGGGATGCGCACCGCTATCTCCTGTGGATGCACGTGCCCCACCTGCTGCAGCACCGAATCATCAATGCGGCTGATACCGCCAAGCACGGTTTGCAGCCCCTGGTCCTGGCGGCGCCCGGTCACCAGCATCTCCTCCTGCCGGGCAGACGCCGCTTCCGCTAAATCGGCTCCCGCCAGCCGGGCCTCTGCAGATACAGCTTCCCCCCCGTGACACAACACCCACAGCGCCAGCCCCGGCACCACCACTCTTTTCATAATTCACCCCCAACACCCTACGCGCGCCCGCGCCACGCCTGAACGCCGCACGAATTTATACCGGGCCGGCAGCCCGGGAGGCGGAAACATAGCACAGGAAAGAGAGTATCGACAATTGATGTCACAGAATTGACACCAATTTAGAGTGCCCGGGAAGGGGGTAACGCAAGGACTGGCTGCTGGCCTGTCAGCCAACCAGTAACTGCTGCACCGCTGCCGGCAGCGCCAGCAACAGGTCACAATTAAAAGGATGGTCTTCCAACTGATAGTTGCACTCCACGGTAAGTAAAGACTCCTCATCGCCAAGGCCGGGGAGACGATAACGATCCAGCGGCGCGTGCAACGCCAGCAACCCGGCGTCGCCCCAGAAACAGTGATGCGCCACATCGAGACTGCGGGCCAGCAACGGCAAGCAGGGTTCGGTAAGCACCTCACTGAGACGGAACAGAAGTTCGGCGGTCTCACCTCCGGAATTACAGGGCATGGCCACCAGCTGTGACAAATCCGCGATTGAGGCCTCTGTCACTACCGTCAGGGCAAACAGGGGAGAAGACTCCAGGTGGTAGGCCTGCACCACCCCGGAGAAGAGGGGATCACTGCCCAGCGCGGCCAGCGCCTGTCCCAGGTCCGCCGCCGCCAGACGGCGCAGGCGGGACTCGCCCTTAACCACCGGGGTAGAGGTGAACTCAGCCAGCGCCCTGGCAGCCGCCTGCTCTGCCGGCCCACACAGGGCCTGCAAACGGTTCTGCAGTACGCTGAGCTCATGGTCAGATAGTGGTGCCATTACAGACACCACACTGCATCAACTCGCTGCCGGCACATAGACCCCTCCTCGGCCCGGCTGGCCCGGGTGCCAGCACCCGGCCGCCATGTGTAAGACTGGTATCGGCGGTCGCCGCGGGTTGAGACCATACAGCTCGTCCGGTCGCGGCCAAACCCGCTTCGAATTCTGCACCAACAAGCGCCGCTAAACCGCCCGCGGTCGCCGCGGCTCCTGCTCTTCGGTGTCATCCCGGGCTTCCGGTTCCACCACCGGCAACGACTCTTCGATCAGGGGCTCGACATCATCATCCGTCGGCTCGCTATAGGCCCGCAGTTCTGCCTCCAGCTCCTCCAGGCCCCGATCCTCATCGTCATATACCTCGGCCACGCTGCAGAAAATCTCTTCCAGGGTAATGTCCAGCTCGGCTTCGGTGTGCTGGTCAATGGAGAGCAGCCGCGCCGCCACCACCGGGAACCAGCTGAAGGTCTGCAGGTAATCACTGACACCGGGCATTTGCGACTGCACCCCAACCATATCCGCCAGGTCGCGCAGGGTGAAGGTGCTGAGGTCACGGCTCAGGACGTAAGTCTCCTCGCGGGTCACACTGATAATGTGGTGGCGTAACAGTGCACGGCGCAGTCGCTGCCACTGCTGGGCAGGAATGCCCACCGACAACAGCTGATGGTCCCGCGCACCGAGACCGGTACGCTGGCACTGGCGGAAACGCCACAGCACCAGCAGTGCCGCAATCAGTTCGGTGTAGGTCGCCCCCTTCGCCGGCCCACTGAACACCGATAGGGTGCGCACAAACACCGCACCGGCCAGCACAATCATCCACAGGATATAAATCCACAGCAGAAACAGCGGTACGATGGCAAAAGCACCGTAGACGGCGGTAAAGGCCGACTTGGAAACAATCCAGCCAAACAGATCCTTGAACAACTCAAAACAGATCGCCGTCAGCACACCACCCAGCAGGGCATTGCGCACCGGCACACGGCAGTTGGGCACCGCCGCAAACAACAGGGTAAATGCACCACTGGTGAGCAACCAGGGGGCGTAGCCCAGCAACACCGGCATAAAGCCCTGCAGCACCCCCTCATCACTGAAAAAGCGCAGCGACAGCAGGTAGGTGCTCATCGCCAGCCCGATACCTAACATTAATGGCCCGAGACTGAGAATCGCCCAGTAGAGGAGAAAGTTGGACAACCCCTTGCGCGCCTCACTGACGCCCCAGATGCTGTTAAAGGTGTGCTCGATATTCTTGATCATCAGATAGGCGGTGGCCGCCAGCATAATCAGGCCGGGCCCGGTCAGCTGCCGCGCCTGATCCGTAAACTGCTGCACGTAGGTGCGTATCTCCAGCCCGGAATCCGGCAGCAAGTGACGAAAGACAAAAGACTGCAACTGCCCGGAGAGACCATCGAAGGCGGGGAACAGCGAGAACATGGTGAACACCACCGTCATGGTGGGCACTATGGCAAACAGGGTCATATAGGTCAGAGCCGCCGCCTGCTGACGACACCCCTTATCGTTATAGGCGCTGACCAGGCTGGTAACAAAAGACCACAAGGTGCGCCAGCTGACAGTCTGCTGAGTGTGGTGCGGAGATTCCATGCCGGTGTTCCTGCTCTAGCCCGGTCACTCAGGCGGCTTACGCGTGGAGCTGCGGGCAATGAATGATTACAATAACCTGATTATGGCAGATGAAAATAAAGGAAACCCGCCTCATGGTCACGATTTATCACAATCCCCGCTGCTCCAAATCACGCCAGACCCTCGCGCTGCTGGAAGAGAACGGTATCGCACCTGAGGTGGTGCAGTATCTCGATACGCCACCGGACGCCACGGCACTCAAGGCGCTGCTGGGCAAGCTGGGCATCAGCGCCCGCGACCTGCTTCGCAAGGGCGAAGATGAGTACAAGACACTGAACCTGAAAGATCCGCAGCTGAGTGAGCAGCAACTGATTAACGCCATGGTCGCGCACCCGAAACTGATCGAGCGCCCCATTGTGGTCAAGGGCAACAAAGCGGTACTGGGCCGGCCACCGGAAAATGTGCTGGAGTTGATCTGATATGAGCGCGCCCTATGTGCTGATTCTCTACTACTCCCGCCATGGCGCCACAGCCGCCATGGCACTGGAGGTCGCCCGCGGCGTTGAACAGGTCAGCGGTGTGGAAGCTCGGGTGCGCACGGTGCCGCCTGTGTCACCGGACAGCGAACAGACACAGCCGGAGATTCCATCGGACGGTGCTGTGTATTGCACGCTGGAAGAGCTGCAGCATTGCAGCGGCCTGCTGCTGGGCAGTCCGACCCGCTTTGGCAACATGGCTGCACCGCTGAAATACTTTCTCGACCAGACCTCCAGCCTGTGGCTCAACGGCGCCCTGATTGACAAACCGGCTGCCGCGTTCACCTCCACCAGCAGCCTGCATGGCGGCCAGGAGACCACCCTGCTGACCATGATGATGCCGCTGCTGCATCACGGCATGGTGCTGGCGGGGCTGCCCTACAGCGAATCCGACCTGGTCACTACCCGCGGTGGCGGCACCCCCTACGGCGCCTCCCACCATGCCGGCCCGGACGGTATGCCACTGAGCGACGAAGAGAAACGCCTCTGCCAGGCGCTGGGTAAACGGGTTGCGCAGCTCGCTGCTAAACTCACCCGGGCTTCCTGACATTCCGCCCGGGTATAGCGTCGCCTGTCACCGGGGTGATGGGCGACATACCGGGCCACGCTTGCAGTAACGGAAAAACGAACATGAACAAACCCTCCCCACCGCGCCAGCTGAGGCTCGCGCAACAACTGAGCCTCGCACTGCTGCTGGCACTGGTGCTGCTCTACAGCGTTACCAGCGCTCTCGCGCCAAAATTCTTCTGGACCCTGCTGCTGGTACCCTGCTTCAGCCTGCTGGCCTTTGTACCCGGAATGTTGAAGCACAACCCCCGCGCCTACGACTGGCTCTGCTTTGTACTGCTGGTGCACTTCACCATGGGCGTCACCAACGCCATGGCACCAGCGGGCGCCTGGAACGACTACCTGCAGACCCTGCTCAGTGTAGCGCTGTTTATCAGTGCCATGATGAGCAGCCGCTGGCAGAAAGCCTGGTTGCGCCAGTCGCCCTAAACCGCTGTAATTCCCCAAGGATTGTCGAAGCAAGGAAATACCCATGAGCAACACCCGTCCCGGCCCCCTGCGCCGCACCATCAGCTGGTTCTGGCGCGCCATCACCTGGATCAGGGTCAGCCTGGCCAACCTGCTGTTTCTGGCCCTGATCGCCGTCATCGTCGCCGCATTGTGGCCTGGCGAGCGCTTCACCGTGCCCGAGCAGACCGCTCTGCGACTGGCGCCCACCGGCTTTCTGGTAGACCAGTACAGCTACGTCGACCCACTGACCCAGATCCTGGAACGCAGCAGCCGCCAGCAGGCGGAGACCCGTGTGCGGGACCTGGTGGAAGCACTGAACAAGGCCCGCGACGACCAGCGCATCACCGGCCTGGTACTGGATCTCAGCTACCTGCTGGGCGGTGGCCTCAGCAAACTGCAGGAGGTAGGCCGGGCTCTGGAAAATTTCAAAACCAGCGGCAAACCCGTCTACGCCGTCGGCGACACCTTTACCCAGGAACAATACTACCTCGCCAGCTACGCGGACCAGGTCATGCTGCACCCGATGGGCGCGGTGATCCTCACCGGCTACAGCAGCTATCGCAACTATTTCAGGACTGCGTTGGAAAAGCTGGAAGTGAACATGCATGTGTTCCGGGTCGGCGAGTACAAGGATGCGGTCGAGCCCTACCTGCGTGACGACATGTCCGACGCCTCCCGGGAGCACAACGCGCAGTGGCTGGGTGAACTCTGGTCCACCTACACCGATCAGGTGGAGAGCCAGCGCAAACTCCCCGGCGGCCGCATCAACGACTACATCAACCAGCTGGATCAGCACCTGACAGAACAGCACGGTGATGCCGCCGCTACCGCCCAGGCCCTGGGTCTGGTCGACCAGCTGGCGGACCACCACCAGCAACTGGCAGCGCTGCAACAGACTTTTGGTGTCAACGATGACGAGACCGATTACCAGGTGCTGGACTATGAACATTACCTGGCCCTGCTGGAGACCGAACAACCGCTGGACCAGAGCCCGCAGGTTGGCTTGCTGGTCGCCAGCGGCATGATCCTGGACGGCGAACAACCCGCCGGCAGTGTCGGCAGCAGCACTATCAGCCAGCTGCTGGAAGGTGTACGCGATTCCGGCGACTATGCCGCCCTGGTGGTACGGGTCGACAGCCCCGGTGGCAGCGCCTTTGCCTCGGAGATCATTCGTCAGGAGCTGGAACTGACCCGCAAGCAGGGTATCCCGGTATTTATCTCCATGGGCAGCGTCGCCGCCTCCGGTGGCTACTGGATGTCCATGGCCGCGGACGAGGTGTGGGCCACCCCCACCACTATCACCGGCTCTATCGGCGTCTTCAGTGCCTTCCCCACAGTGGAAAACACGCTGCAAAAAGTGGGGATCGGCACCGATGGCGTCGGCACCACCGAACTCTCCGGCGCCCTGCGTATCGATCGCCCGCTCAACACCCTTGCCGCCGAAGTGCTGCAGCAGAGCGTGAACCATATTTATGACCGCTTCCTCTCCATCGTCGCCGAAGCACGCCAGACCACCACTGCCCGGGTACACGCCGTTGGTCAGGGACGGGTCTGGACCGGTCGCGCGGCCCTCGACCTGGGACTGGTGGATCACCTCGGCGACCTGCAACAGGTCATCAAGGCCGCGGCGGACAAGGCGGGACTGGAAAAGTACCAGGTGGTGGAAGTGCACATGCCACTGTCACCCACGGAACAGTTGCTGCAGCAACTGGCTGGCGAAGTGGCCGGCATGCAGCTGCTCTCTGGCTGGCACAACAGTGGCGTACTGAGTCTGCTGCAACGGGTCGAGCGTGAGCTGGCACCACTGGCTGAAGTGATGCAGATGGCGGATCCGCGAGCGGTCTACGCCCGCTGCCTGGAGTGCATGAGCCCCTGACCGTCAATGCCACTGACCGCTAACCGGCGGTCAGTAACCCAGCGTCTGCTTGATAAAGGGAATGGTCAGGCGGCGCTGCTCCGCCAGCGACACCTGATCAAGTCGCTGCAACACACTGAACAGTTCCTGCATGTTGCGCGGTGCACGGTGCATAATAAATTGCGCCACCTCTTCACTCAGTTCCAGCCCCCGGGCGCGGGCGCGGGCCTGCAGCGCCAAACGCTTGCCCTCGTCATCCAGCGGCCGTACCTGAAACGCCAGCCCCCAGCAGAAACGCGATTGCAGGTCTGGCAGCTGTACCGGCAATTCCCGCGGCCCGCAGTCAGCTCCCATCACCAGCACATGGCCGAGATCGCGCATCATATTGTAGAAGCGGAACAGCGCCCGCTCCCACTGCGGCAGCCCCATCACTGCCTGCACATTGTCCAGGCATACCAGCTGTACCGACTCCAGTCGCTCCAACAGGGGCTCCGGTGGCAGGTTGGCGAACTCATCCAGCGGCAGGTACTGCACGCTGCGCCCCTGCAGCTCGGCGTAGTTACAAGTGGCCTGCAGCAAGTGCGTCACGCCGCTGCCAACTGCTGCCGACAAAAACAGGAAGTGTTCGCCCATCGGCAACAGGGACTGCTGCAGCGCCGTCACAATCTGCGCATTGGCGTGATTCGGCGGGGCATAGAAATTGGCGAAGGTGGCATCGTCTTCCAGATGCACCTGCAGGGAAAGCTGTTGGGGAAGGGTCTGACTCATGAAACACAGCTGCTCGTGTTACTGCTCGGCCCGCCTGACACGGGCCGGGCAGTTTAACAGATGCGCCGCCGACTTTTACAGCAGGGGCTTAACGCGCCCAGCGATAGCGCAGTCGCGGCAGCACCGGTTCGCCCGCAGAGCCGGGCTCCGCGGCCGGGTCAACCGCCGCAGCCACAGGCTTGGGTTCAGGCGCAGAAACCGGCAACAACCGGCGATCCAGATCCAGCACTGCCGACAGCTGCGCGGGGTCGCCCGCCAGTTTCAGCTGCACCGTGAGCATGCCGTTGCCGTAACGCTCCAGAGTCAGCTGTTGCACAGCTTCCAGCCCCTGCAGGTAGTCCACGACCTGCTGCCAGGCGGCAAAACCGTTGACTGCCTCGACCTCCAGCAGCAGTTCACCACCAGCGGCACCATTGCTGACCACGGCGTAGAGCGCCGCCAGCTTCTCCGCAGCTGCCGCCAGGCCGGCACTGATGACCTGCTCCTGACTGCTGCCATCGGCATCAAAGACACTCTTTTCGCCCTTGTGCAGCAGACTCCAATCCGAGAGCCAGCGGCCACTGGCGGTATGACTGAAGCGCCCCACCAGCACGGCATCCGAACTGTAACGGTCGGATGCTGCAGCGATCGCTTGCTGATCCATGCTCCAGACCTGCTGCGGCTTCAGTGCCCGCTTATCCTGCAGGTCCAGCAGCGGCAGCACCAGCGGCAGGCCCCGCTCTGCCGCAGCCCGCCGGACTTCGCGACCGCTGTCAGAGTCACCCTGCAGCTCCGCCAGCTGGCGCCCGGCCTTGAGGTCATCGCTCACCAGCCATAGCAATACTGCCGGACGGTTGGCCGGCCACACCGGCAAGTTGTTGCGCCGCAACAGCCGCTCAATACCCACCCCGGAAAAACTCATCACCAGACGGGTGGCCGGCAACTCCTTGTCCCCCTCCAGGATCAGTTTGTCGGTGGATTCGTATCGGTACGCCTCCAGATAAGCGAGCGGATCGCCGGTGGCGGCGGCCACGGCCGGATCGCGCAACACACTGGCGCGGCCCGAGACACGCACAATCACTTTGCCCAACGCCTCAGCGGCTGCCTTGCGACGCAGGCTGTCGGACTGATTCGCCACCAGTTCATCCTGCTGGTAGAGGCCCTTTACCTGTTCCGCGCTGGCCGCCGGTACCACACTGGCCATCAACAGCCAGATACACACAACCCAGTATTTCACCCAATCACCCTTTAGCGTGTCGTTTGGCCGGGCCGCGACGACCATGCCAACCGTGTAGCAGCCACGCCCTGGCCGACCCGCATGTGCAGAGCGACCCGAATTCCCGGCGCGGCGATGAGGCGGCCATTATGCCCACGCCCCAGTGACAGCTCCAGTAGCCAGTACTCAGTTTGTTGAATATTCAGGGGATTAACGCTGCGACAGAAGCTGCCAGCCCGCTGCTTTAGCTGCTAGAATAGCCGCCTTTCCCGTGCAGCCCTGACAACCTGTAACCAAAAAGAGCAAAACATGAGCGACAAACAGTCCCCCTCCCTGAGTTATAAAGATGCCGGTGTGGATATCGATGCCGGCAATGCGCTGGTCGATCGCATCAAGGCTGTGGCCAAGCGCACCCATCGCCCCGGCGTCATGGGCGGGCTGGGTGGTTTCGGGGCGCTGTTTGAGCTGCCCACCGGCTACCGTGAGCCGGTACTGGTATCCGGCACCGACGGCGTCGGCACCAAACTGCGCCTGGCCATGGATCTGGGCATGCACGACACCATCGGCATCGACCTGGTGGCCATGTGCGTCAACGACCTGGTGGTAGCCGGTGCCGAGCCCCTGTTTTTCCTCGATTACTACGCCACCGGCAAGCTCAACGTGGAAGTGGCCGCCGATGTGGTCAGTGGTATTGGCGCCGGCTGCGAACAGGCCGGCTGCGCCCTGGTGGGCGGTGAGACCGCCGAAATGCCCGGCATGTACGAGGGCGAGGACTACGACCTGGCCGGCTTCTGTGTCGGCATCGTCGAGAAGTCCCAGCTGATTGACGGCAGCAAGGTACAGGCCGGCGATGTGCTGATTGGCCTCGCCTCCAGCGGCCCTCACTCCAATGGCTACTCCCTGATCCGCAAGATTCTCGAAGTCAGTGGCGCCGCCCTGACCGACAAGGTCGGCGAGCTGGAGCTGGGCAAGGCGCTGCTGGAACCCACCCGTATTTACGTGAAGTCCATGTTGCGCCTGATCGAAGAGTCCAGTGTCAATGCCATGTCCCACATCACTGGCGGTGGCCTGCAGGAGAACATCCCGCGCGTACTGCCGGACGACTGCAAGGCCGTAGTGGATGTCAGCAGCTGGGAGATGCCGCCGGTATTCCGCTGGCTGCAACAGCAGGGCAATGTAGACGCCTACGAGATGTACCGCACCTTTAACTGCGGCGTGGGTATGATCATTGCCATCCCGGCCAGCGAACAAGAGGACGCCATGGCGATCCTCGCCGACGCTGGCGAAACCGCCTTTGTGGTAGGCCATGTGGCCAAGGCCGACAGTGACGAGCCGCGGGTGGAACTGGTCAACCTCTGACACCTGTCAGGCAGGGTGGCCTCCCACCCTGCCACATCCGGCAGGCCACTGCGCCGCCGCTCCTGAACACACCCCGAACAGCAGCCCATGAAAAATATTGTTGTACTCATCTCCGGCAGCGGCACCAACCTGCAAGCCCTGATTGACGCCCAGCAGCAGGATCGCCTGGGTGGCCGTATCAGCGCGGTCATCAGCAATCGCCCCGACGTGAAAGGACTGCAGCGTGCCGAGCTGGCGGGCATTCCGGCACTGGTGCTGGATCACACCGGCTTTGACAGCCGTGAAGCCTTCGACGCCGCCCTGATGAACCTGATCGATACCCATGAACCGGCACTGGTGGTGCTGGCGGGATTTATGCGTATCCTGACCCCGGATTTCACCCGCCACTACCTGGGCCGCATGCTGAATATCCACCCGTCCCTGCTGCCCAAATACCCTGGATTGCACACTCATCAGCGGGCGCTGGACGCCGGTGACCGGGAGCACGGCGCCACCATTCACTTCGTTACCCCTGAACTGGATGACGGCCCCAATGTCATACAGGCCATAGTGCCGGTAATTGCCGGCGACGACGCCGCCAGCCTGGCGCAGCGGGTACAGGTGCAGGAGCACATTATCTACCCGCAAGCGGTGGCCTGGTTTACCGGTGGCCGCCTGCAGATGCAGGGTAACCACTGCCTGCTGGACGGCGCACCCCTGCCCGCCAGCGGACAGGTCGTCGACGCGCGCTGACCGGCACTGTTACACGCTCTGCAATCCAAGGGAGAGAATACCCGATGCCCCAAGTGCCTTTTTTGCGCCTGACCTGTTCGCGCCTGATACAACTTCTGAGCCTGCCACAGCGCCCTGCCCGCCAGATCTCGCTGGCCCTGCTGCTGGCACTGGCCACCGGTGTCGCCACGGCGGCCACCCCCAAACCCTTCTCCGCCGACTATAAAGCCCGCTACGGCTCCCTCAGTGTGGCTGCCAGCCGCTCCCTGACGCTGGGCAAGGATCAGCAGATGGAGTTCCGCTTTGCCGCCCGCCACTGGCTGGCGGACATCGACGAGCGCAGCCTCGCGCAGTGGGACGACGAGCACGCCCGGCTGCGACCGCAGTCCTACAGTTACAATCGCACCGGCCTGGGACGTGACCGCACCGCGCTGCTCACCTTCGACCACGATCAGGGCAAGGTCACCAACAACGTACAGAACAAGCCCTGGTCCATGGAGGTTCCCGGCGACGTACAGGACAAGCTCAGCTATCAGTTGCAGCTGCGCGCCGACCTGATCAACGGCAAGGACCTGATGGAGTACCGGGTGGCGGATGGCGGCCGCCTCAAGACCTACCGCTTCGCCGTCGAGGGTGAAGAGGTTATCGACACCCCGGTGGGGAAGCTCAATACCGTGCGGGTCAAGCGCCTGCGCAAGGATAACGATCGTGTTACCCTGATCTGGCTGGCGCGGGACTGGGATTACCTGATTGTGCGCATCCAGCAGACCGAAGACGACGGTAAGTATTACGAAATCAATCTCACCTCAGCCAAGCTCGACGGCGTCCCGGTTAACGGACTCTGAGAGCCGGCTGTCACCCTGTTTTACCATCAACGAGAGCGCTTATGACCATCTCCAAAGACAAAGTAGTCACCATCCACTACACCCTGAAAAACGTTGAGGGCGAAGTGCTCGACAGCTCCATCGGCGAAGAGCCGCTGGCCTACCTGCAGGGTCACAAAAACCTGGTTCCCGGTCTGGAGCAGGAGCTGGAAGGCAAGCAGGCCGGCGACAAGGTGCAGACCGTCGTCAGCCCCGAGCAGGGTTACGGCGAACTCGACCCCAGCCTGATCCAGGAACTGCCACGCACCATGTTCACCGGCATCGATGAGATCGAGGTGGGCATGGCCTTCCACGCCGAGACCGCCAACGGCATGCAGGTGGTGGAAGTGATTGAAGTAGAGGGTGACACCGTTACCATTGATGGCAACCACCCGCTGGCGGGCCAGGAACTGCACTTTGACGTGGAGGTGCTGGAGATCCGCGACGCCACCGACGAAGAGCTGCAACACGGTCACGTACACAGCCCCGGCGGCTGTGGTCATAACCACTGAGCCCCGAACGCACTGAGCCGGCAACCACCGGCGAGCGGGCTGGCCGCCCTGGCCAGCCGCTGATCAGTGCGCTTCCACCTTCTGCTGCCCGCAGCGGGCGCAGCGATAGACAGTCACCAGCTTGCCCTGGCGCACGTCAAACTGCTTCTCCTTCACCACCTGCCACTTGTGAAAGCCGCTGCGGCACAGGGTTTTGCCCTTGTGTTTCTCCGCCGCTGTCGGCCTCCTGAACGGCACCACATCGCCCATTACACTCACTCCTCCAGACACCGGGTTCACCCCGGGAAGCTATAGTAGCGATTCCCGCCATCCACAGACAGATCCCCGCTGCCACCATCGTTCACCCCCAGTTACCGGCCGCAACCCTGCGTTCGCTCAGAGACTGCTTTACGCGCCAAAGGGAGGCAGCCCCGGCTCCGGTAGAGTTTTGCGCCAGCACCGAAATGAAACACAACATATTGTGGCTGCACCGCAATTCAGCACTAAATATAAGGGCTTATAAAAATTTGGCTATATGCTAAAAAGTTATAGATCAATTGAAACCGGCGGGTCCGGCCTGCGCCCCCCTGCAGCGCTGCGATGGCAGATTAGCAATCACTTACCGGAGGGCTTACTCACACTTTATCCACAAGAAATCGACAACCTTATCGCCTTGCAATCACCCCTGCACCGCATTATCTTGTATCCAAGCTTGTGATTACCCCTATATATAGGGTTTCAGCGCCGGGCAGGCACCAGTACACAGTGCGCCAGCAACAAGCCAAGGGGTGTTCGTCAGGGTGGCCTCAGCGGATTCAATCACCACCCGGCAGTGACGCAATCACCCCATACCCCGGCAGCCAGACAGGTATCGGATCGAGCAGATGGAAAGGCAGTCCGAAAACTACTGCCTTTTGTGGAGTGTCACCCACCCCACCCATCCTGGACGCTCCGCGCCAGAAGAAAGAACAGTCACAACTCCTAACACACCAAAACCGGCACAATACGCGGAGACGTACATGCACACAGATACTGAAGTGTCAGCCACCCCAGCCTCCTCCAAGGCACCCCAGGCCAAGACTTCCAGCACCACAGTTACAGCGACGACCCCCGGTCAGCTGCGCGTCATCAAGCGTAACGGCACGGTAGTGCCCTATGATCCGGGCAAAATTGCCGTCGCCATGACCAAGGCCTTCCTGGCGGTGGAAGGCGGTACTGCCGCAGCCTCCAGCCGCGTACACGAAACCGTGGAGTCGCTCACCGAGCAGATTACCGCGACTTTCAAGCGCCGCATGCCGTCCGGCGGCACCGTGCACATTGAAGACATCCAGGATCAGGTGGAACTGACCCTGATGCGCTCCGGTGAGCACAAGATCGCCCGCGACTACGTACTCTACCGTGAGAGCCGTGCCCAGCTGCGCAAGCAGAGCGTGCAGGAGATCCAGGCAGACGCCGAGTATGCCAGCGTCAACGTGGTGATGCCCGACGGACACACCCAACCGCTGGATATCGCCCGTGTGCGCACCATTGTGGAAGAGGCCTGTGCCGGACTCTCCGATGTGCAGCCCAAGGCGATCCTCGACGAAGCCATGCGCAACCTGTACGACGGTGTCACCCTCGACGACGTCAACACCTCACTGGTGATCACCGCCCGCACCCTGGTGGAGAAAGAGCCCAACTACTCCTTTGCCACCGCCCGCCTGCTGCTGGACAAGTTACGTGCCGAAGCCCTCAGCTTTATGGGTGTGGCCGAGTCCGCCACCCAGGCCGAGATGCACAGCCTCTACGCCCAGGCGCTGCCGGCCTACATCCAGAAAGGTGTGGAGCTGCAGCTGCTGGCCCCTAACCTGCTGGACTACGACCTGGCACAGCTGGGTGCCGCGCTGGACGCCGAGCGCGACCTGAAGTTCACCTACCTGGGCCTGCAAACCCTGTACGACCGCTACTTTATTCACTCCGAAGAGGGCGTGCGTTTCGAGCTGCCACAGGTATTTTTCATGCGCGTGGCCATGGGCCTGGCCCACGAAGAAGCCAACCGTGAAGAGCGCGCTATCGAGTTCTACCGCCTGCTGAGCTCCTTCGATTACATGAGCTCCACCCCCACCCTGTTCAATGCCGGCACCCTGCGCCCGCAGCTCTCCTCCTGCTACCTGACTACGGTACCGGACGACCTGCACGGCATTTACGGCGCGGTGCAGGACAACGCCATGCTCTCCAAGTGGGCCGGCGGCCTGGGTAATGACTGGACCCCGGTACGATCGCTGGGCGCCTACATCAAGGGCACCAACGGCAAATCCCAGGGCGTTGTCCCCTTCCTCAAAGTTGCCAACGACACTGCGGTAGCGGTGAACCAGGGCGGTAAGCGCAAGGGCGCCGTGTGTGCCTACCTGGAAACCTGGCACCTGGACATCGAAGAGTTCCTCGACCTGCGCAAGAACACCGGTGACGACCGTCGTCGCACCCACGACATGAACACCGCCAACTGGGTACCCGACCTGTTCATGAAGCGCGTCTTCGATGACAAGGAGTGGACCCTGTTCTCCCCCAACGACGTGCCGGAGCTGCACGACCTCTATGGTCAGGCGTTCCAGCTGAAGTACGAGGAGTATGAACAGAAGACCCGCACCGGCGAAATGAAGCTGTTCAAGCGCGTTAAGGCGCTGGACCTGTGGCGCAAGATGCTGGGCATGCTGTTTGAAACCGGCCATCCCTGGATCACCTTCAAGGACGCCTGTAACCTGCGCAGCCCGCAGCAGCACGCCGGCGTGGTGCACTCCTCCAACCTGTGTACCGAGATCACCCTCAACACCAAGGCCAACGACGAGATTGCCGTCTGTAACCTGGGCTCGGTGAACCTGGCCCAGCACGTCGAGAACGGCCAGCTGGATCACGCCAAGCTGGAGCAAACCGTCCGCACCGCCGTGCGTATGCTCGATAACGTTATCGACATCAACTACTACTCGGTGGAAGCCGCGCGCACCTCCAACATGCGCCACCGCCCTGTGGGTCTGGGCCTGATGGGCTTCCAGGACGCGCTCTACAAAATGGGCTATGCCTACAGCTCGGAAGACGCTGTCGAATTCGCCGACCGCTCCATGGAGGCGATCAGCTATTTCGCTATCGACGCCTCCAGCGAGCTGGCAGCCGAGCGCGGCCGCTACTCCTCTTTCGAGGGCTCCCTGTGGAGCAAGGGCGTCATGCCCATCGATTCCGTTGATCTGCTGGAGCAGCATCGCGGCAGCGACTACATCAAGGTCGACCGCAGCCAGACCATGGACTGGGAAACCCTGCGCAACAAGGTCATGACCCAGGGTATGCGCAACTCCAATGTGATGGCCATTGCGCCAACGGCCACCATCGCCAACATCACCGGGGTGTCGCAATCCATCGAGCCGACCTACCAGAACCTGTACGTGAAATCGAACCTCTCCGGCGAATTCACCGTGGTCAACCCCTACCTGGTGCACGAGCTGAAAGACACCGGCCTGTGGGATTCGGTGATGGTTAACGACCTCAAGTACTACGAGGGCTCGGTGCAGAAGATCGACCGTATTCCGGCCGACCTGAAAGCCCGTTACGCCACCGCCTTCGAGGTGGAGCCGCGCTGGATTGTGGAAGCTGCCAGCCGTCGCCAGAAGTGGATCGACCAGGCCCAGAGCCTCAACCTCTACATCGCCGGCGCCAACGGCAAGAAGCTGGACATCACCTATCGCATGGCGTGGTTCAGTGGTCTCAAGACCACCTACTACCTGCGTGCACTGGCGGCTACCAGCACCGAGAAGTCCACCATCGAGAACAGCTCGCTCAATGCGGTATCGTCCAAGGCTGACGCTCCGGCGACAGTTGCGGCCCCGGAGGCCGCTCCGGTACCCAAGGCCTGCTCTCTGGACGATCCGGACTGCGAAGCCTGTCAGTAAGCGGACAGCCCCCTGCGGGCAAACCCTTTGGAAGGTACCGGGCGCACACCTGCCCGTTGGCGACCGGTACCTTCCCCCCTCCGGGGGCCTGCAGCGACCTGCAGGTGGAGCGGACAGATAACCGACAGGTCATCGCCACTCCAGGAGACAAGTACTCACAGATAAAAACAGGAAATCAGGAACCGAAACATGCTGAGCTGGGACGATTACGAAGAGAACACTGCGGCCAAGCCGGTCGCGCCACCGCCTGCTGCCGAGCCACAGGCGGCTGTTGCAGAGGCTGCGCCTGACTACAGTGCCACCGCTGTGGAAGCCGGGCCCGCAGAGCGCAAGAAGCCCGTCACTGCCGCCAGTGATGCCGTGGCCGCTGCCCGTCAGGCGGTTGCCGATCTCGATCCCGCCCCCGGCCTGGAAGAGCTGGAGATGGGCGCTGCCCGCGTCGAGGTGGACGCCAAGCGCATGATCAACTGCCGCGCCGACCTCAACCAGCTGGTACCGTTCAAATACGACTGGGCCTGGCAGAAATACCTGGATGGCTGTGCCAACCACTGGATGCCGCAGGAAGTAAACATGAACGCGGACATCGCCTGCTGGAAAAACCCCAACGGCCTGACCGAAGACGAGCGTCGCATTGTTATGCGCTCGCTGGGTTACTTCTCCACCGCCGACAGCCTGGTGGCCAATAACCTGGTGCTGGCCATTTACCGCCACATCACCAACCCGGAAGCGCGCCAGTACCTGCTGCGCCAGGCCTTTGAAGAAGCCATTCACACCCACGCCTACCAGTACTGCGTCGAGTCACTGGGCATGGACGAAGGTGAAGTCTTCAACATGTACCGCGAAGTGCCCTCCGTGGCCAAGAAAGCGGCCTGGAGCATCGCCCATACCCAGGGTATCTCCAGCCCCACCTTCAGCACCGGCACCCCGGAAACCGATCAGGAGCTGCTGCGCAACCTGGTGGGCTTTTACTGCGTGACCGAGGGCATCTTCTTCTACTGTGGCTTTACCCAGATCCTCTCCATGGGTCGCCGCAACAAGATGACCGGTGTGGCCGAGCAGTTCCAGTACATCCTGCGCGATGAGTCCATGCACCTGAACTTCGGTATCGACGTTATCAACCAGATCAAACTGGAAAACCCGCACCTGTGGAGCGCCGAGTTCCAGCAGGAAGTGACCCAGATGATCCTGGAAGGCACCGAACTGGAGATCGCCTACGCCCGCGACTCCATGCCACGCGGCGTGCTGGGCATGAATGCAGCCATGATGGAAGAGTACCTGCAGTTCATCGCCAACCGCCGGCTGGCGCAGTTGGGCCTGAAGGAGCAGTTCCCTGGCGCCAAAAATCCGTTCCCCTGGATGAGCGAGATCATGGACCTGCGCAAGGAGAAGAACTTCTTTGAGACCCGCGTGATCGAGTACCAGACCGGTGGCGCACTGAGCTGGGATTAAAATCCAGCTGGCTGCCGGCAAACGCCGGCAGCCAGCTAACCATAATTGTGTAAGAGCACGATAAGCGGCATAGGTAATAAAGAATCGATCCTGGCAATACCGGAATCAAATGGCAGCCACAAGGCCCGCCATTGCTGTTGATCCCTCACGGTAACCCGTCAGCCTGCTGCCGGCACCGCTGCCAGCGCCGACCACAACAATACCAATAACAGCTAAAGGGAGCCCTACCATGACCGACCGACCGGACCTCTCCTTCGAAGAGATGCAGATTGCTGTAGACCAGCTGGACCAGGCACTGGAAGTCATGTCGCAAGTGGTCAAACGTATCAAGCGTGGACTGGACGGTTTGGAAGAGAGTCTCCGCGACGCCGTTGAGCCGGTGGAAGAAACGCCCCACTGCCAGAGCCAAAACTGGATTGACAGTTCACTGCACTGAGCCGCGCCACAACAGCGTTCCACTTCCCCGGAGGAGAGACCCTTGGCCCGTCACGCCCCCCCCCTTTCCGGAAACAGCATGCCCGGCGAGAGAAAGCCTGGTGACAAATCGCCTGGTGACAGCAAGCCCGGCCCCGGGCCGACCGCCCCCCAGGTCACCACCTACTCCGTCCACCACCGCTACCGGCAGTTGACACGCATACTCCGCCACCTGCGCGACCAGCTGCACCGGCAGCAACCGCATCTGGCCATGCCCACCAGCCGCATGATCGACCAGCTGGTATCCAACTGCCCCCTCGGGGCCTTGCAGGGTGACGACTGGTCACAGGCGGTAGCCGACGCACTGCAATTTCTGCAGCGACAACTGCACCCGCTGCACTTCGATCCCGCACTGTTTTACTGCGCCGATTGTGATGCCCCACTCTTCCCCAACGAAGAGCTGTTTGACCCCTATGATGCCTGGCTGTTTGTGAATGCCCTGCTGGAATCACAGATTCCTTTCGACCACTGACCACCATCACTGGGCCCAGCAATGGTGGTCAGTGGCTGCCCGGCTCTGATAGCCTGTAACCATGCAACCACACACTCCCGAACAGGCCCTGCTGGATCACCTGAGCCAGCAGGCACCACGCCAGTTGCTGCTGGTGGCCGCTGACTGCCCCCCGGCACTGCGCCTCTGGTGCGCCGAGCAGGAATGCGCACTGACCTGCATCGCCCCTGGAGAGGACCCCGGGCCGCCGGCTGGTGGAAAACGCTTTGAGCTGACAGTCGCCCTCGCGCCCGACAACGAAACAGCAACCCTGTTGCTGCAGAGTCACCAGCTGGGCGTGATCCGCAACCTCTACAGCAGTGCCATCTGGCTACTGGTACAAGAAGCGCAGCAGGCGCCGCGCAGCGAGCTGTTGGCACTGGGCTTCAGCCGCCTGCAGCGCTTCGATAGTCCGGGACTCAGCTGTTATGGCTACAACCTCAGCAGCTACAACCGCCAGCGCAGCTGGAATACCCCCCGTTACTGGGCCAATCCTGAGAACTGGGGCAAATATCGATGGTGACGCCATAAATAGAGATTTCCACGCCAGCCCTCTATACTGATGCAAACTGCCGCTGCGCCCCGACGGCCGCGCCGGTGGCCAAACCGGACACCCCGGAAACCAATGACGCTCTCACTCCATGGCCATAATCCTCATCGTCGATGATATCGAAGATAACCTGCAACTCCTGAGATTTAACCTTGAGGACGATGGGCATACGGTCATCAGTGCCACCGGGGGTGAGGATTGCCTGACACTCGCCCGTAAACACCGACCCGACCTGATCCTGCTGGACCTGATGATGCCCGGCATGAGCGGCACCGAAACCCTGGCACAGCTGAAGGGCGAAACCACGCTGAGCGACATTCCGGTGATCATGATCTCCGCCAACGACAATGACGACGCCGTGGTACGGGCACTGGATATCGGCGCCAACGAGTATGTCACCAAACCCTTTAACTACCGGGTGCTGGCCGCCCGTATCCGCACTGCCCTCCGACTGCGGGAGGCCCAGAAACAGCTGCAGGAGCTGAACGACAAGCTGGCCCGTCTCGCCTCTACCGATCCCCTCACCGGAGTCTTCAACCGGCGCTATTTCCTCGAACTGGGAAGTGCCGAGTTTGCCAAGGCACGTCGTCACCAGCGCCAGATGTCCGTCATCGTGCTGGATGCGGATAATTTCAAATCGATCAACGACAGTTACGGTCATGCCGGGGGGGACGCCGCGCTGAAACAATTGACCCGTCTGTGCCGGGCGGTGGGTCGTCAGGGCGACCTGATTGGCCGTTTTGGCGGTGAGGAGTTTGTGATCTGCTGCCCGGAGACAGATCTTGAAGGGGCACGTCAGCTGGCGGAAAGGTTACGCCTGCAGGTGGAGAGCAGCGAGCTGCTGTTCGACGGCCAGCCCATCCGCTTTACCGTCAGCCTTGGCGTCACCGCCATGAGCGGTGACGACACTGCCATTGATGACATGTTACGTCGTGCCGACCGGCTGCTGTACCGGGCCAAGGCCGGCGGCCGCAATCAGTTCTGTAGTTAGCCTGGCTTACGCCTCTTCGGAGCCCTCTGCGGTGTTGCCCAGCTTCAGGTGACTGACCACCGAGTTGGCGTAGATGGAGAGCAGTATCTCCTGCTGCTCCGGCGGCAACCCCGCCAGACGCCGATCCAGTTCGCGCTGCTCTTGCGGATAATCAGCCGCCACAAACCCACACCCCTTGGCCGTAACCGGCAACCCGGAGGGCTTTTTGTAGAGTCGCTCATAGGCTAGATGGTTACTGGGGTGCAGCACATAGTTATTCCAGACCTGCCGGTCAATCTCCCGTGCCACCTGCTCGGTACTTTCGAACCCGCTACCCAGCACGTCGCCAAAGGCCAGGTGTACGTGGCCCTTCTCACCGGCAATACCGGCGGCAATGCTGGCCACGTCTTCGTGCTCGGCTTTCTCGTAACGACCATGGGTTTGTACCGCATGCAGCTCCCGCGCCTTGGCTGCATCACAGGGATCCCACTCGTAGGAAATGGAGACCGGCACAATATTCAGCTCGCCGATGTACTCACCAAAATCCTGCGGTTTGGGCTTGCTCAAAGCGATCATACTGACAATGGCACTGTTGGTGGCATCACGCCCATCCTTGGCACGCCCCTCACGCTGGGCGATCCAGACGTTGCTCTTGTCCTCGGCAATGGAGTGATGGATATAGGCAGACAGGTGCTTTGACGCTTTCAGTTTCTCCCGTGGGCTGGAGATATTGCGTTTGACAATAAAGCTCTTGTTCAGGCGGATCAGGTCGGAGACATACGGCTTGGTCAGCAGGTTGTCGCCGATGGCAATACGCACGGTATCAAAGCCGTAGTGGAACATCGCCCAGTTAACGAACGCCGGATCCATGGCAATATCACGATGATTGCTGATAAACAGGTAAGCCTTGTCCTTCTGCAATTTATCCAGCCCGGATACCGTCAGTTCACTGACGCGGCGATTGAGCATGTTCTCCAGATAGTGACCAATAATCTCCTGCAACTGATCCACGGTATTCACTCCGCGCAGCTGATGCTGCAGATACGCATGCACCAGCGGCCGCATCAGCCAGGGCAACACACCGGACAGACGGGGGAAGCGCAAACGCGCAACCGCGCGGATCAGCTCCGGTGTGGCCAGTACACGGGCAATGGCCGGTGCCACCTCGCTGTCATTGTAGGGGCGGATATCGTCAAAGTCGGTCATGAAGTCGGAACGCACAAAAGAATTGCAGAACGGGTGAGAGTGGGCAGCAGCGCAAACGACAACCTGACTGTCATTCGCCGCCCGACCTTATTAAAATGGCCTGCAAAAATACCCAATTTGGCCGAGGATTACCACTGCCATGAATTCCGGCACCGACCAGCCCTGCCCTTGCGGCAGCGGTAACAGCTACCAGGCCTGCTGCTTTCCTGCCCTCAGCGGCACAGAGCCGCCGGCAACCGCCACCGCCCTGATGCGCTCGCGCTTCAGCGCCTACCGATTGCAACGCTACGATTATCTGATGGCCACCTGGGATGCGGTATCGGCGCCAGCGTCTGTTGACGCCCTGGCCAGCAGCTGCCAGGACACCCAATGGGTAGGCTTGCAGGTGCACGGCAGCGAACAGGGGGAGGCCGGGGACAACGAGGGCTGGGTCAGTTTCTCCGCCTGGTACCGCGCCCCCCGGGAGAGTGACAAGCTGCAGGTTCTGCACGAACACTCCCACTTCCTCCGCGACCCGCGCGGCTGGCGCTACGTGCAGGGCGAAGCCCTGCGCAACCCGCCACTGCCTGGCCGCAACAGCCCTTGTGTCTGCGGCAGTGGTCGCAAATTTAAGCAATGTTGCCTCGCCTGAGCAAATGCACTGCCGCCTTGCTCCGGGCCACTGCCCTGCTCATCCGCGACCAAAACCGCTACAATTCGCGCCCGATCCAGCGTTCACCGCGCGTCGATCAGCGAACCCCTGATCACCGACCCACAGAGAGACAACCATGATCAGCAGCCTGTTCACCCAGATGGGGCTCGACTACCGCATCTACGATGTGGGACGCCGCATCCAGCCGCTTGATGCAGAAACCTTTCTGCGCGTCGAACAACAACTCATTCCCTACCCCGCCCCCTACCTGCGTCAGGCGTGGCTGGCACTGCTGCTGCGGGACAGTGACAGCCCTGCGCTGCCACTGCTGTGGTTTATCCGCCTGCCACTGGACGAGCAGGGCTTCCTCGACGCGCAGCCCCGTGACCGGCTGGTAAAGCAGCTGCTGATCGCCCTCGCTCCACAGGAGACTGAAAGCGAACAGGCCCGACAGCTGGCGGCGGTACTGGAGAACAATCCCTGCCTGTTCCAGCCGGCCCCGGAACGCCAGGCCAGCATGCACGCCCGCGCCTCACTGGATCTCGGCCTGACACCCGGCGACCACTATGGAGCCGCACTGGACTATCTCGCCGGTGATCTGGGCCAGTGGCAACAGCTGCCGCTGCAAGGACTGGCCGACGTGGCAGTGCGTTGCGCCGAACACAGTCACTTGTTACAGCACACGATTGCCACCATACCCGCGGAACCGCTGCAGCAGCTTTGCCACTGCCTGGAAAACGCCACCCCCGACAGGGCCCTGGCCACCGCGTTGTGCCAACGGCTGCAGGCAGAGGCCACAGCCGGCGACAGGGATTCACTGGTCGCAGCGCTGGTACGGGCTCTCTCCCACAGCGATGACATGGAGCTGCGCCAATCGGCACTGCAACAACTGCTGTCCGGGCAACCAGGCGTAGAAGTGCTGGTGGCCATTGCCAGCCGCTGCCCCTGGGACCTGACCCAGCCCGCCCTGTTCCGGGAGTTTCTGTCCAGCCTGCAAGCCCACCCGCCGGCGCTGCTGGAGCAGCTGCTGGGGGAGCTGCTCTTCGACCCCCGTCTGCGTCCGCACCTGCTGCCAGTACTGCGGGACCCGCAACTGGAACCGGGTCTGCAACAGGCCCTCAGCCACCTGCTGGCGGCAGCCGACAACAGCCGCCACCACTGACCGCAGCCAGCGTCGGGTACCCTTATATAAACCGGGGTTATCAATTATCAGAATGCTCTAATAAATCCGTCTGAGTGAGCCCCGGAAGTGTGATTGCAGGCGCAGTTCGGCGCCACCGGGCAAGGCTATGATGACAGCCAGTCAACGGGGTTGATCCCCTGACTGAGACCCTCCACCCCGGACTGGCTGCCGACATGAAATACCTTGCTATAACCCTGCTTTCAATGACCCTTGGCGGCTTTGGCCAAAGCGCCTACAGCGAACCGGACAGCTGGTTGCTGGCCAAGTACGATCTTGATGGTGACGCCCAGATCAGCGCCGAGGAGATTGCCGAGAAGAAGGCCCGGCTGTTTACCCTGCTGGACCACAACCGCGATGGTGTGGTGGCTTTTGAGGAGTATCAAAGCGCTGACCAGAGCAAACGTCACGGCCTGCTGCAGGCACGCTTCAACAAGCTGGACACGGACCAGGACGGCAACGTCAGCGAAGCCGAATACGCTTCTTACATGGGGCTGTTCAGCCACTTTGACAACGACGGCGATGGCCGCCTCAGCAGCGAGGAGGTTGAGCAGCAGCACAACAGCGCCAGCAACGACACTTACTGCCTGCTGTGGTTCTGTGTGCGCAAGGAGCTGTAGGTATCAGCGAAGACCGCGATACCAGTTAACATCGCGGGCGTGGGCGTCCACCTGATCCGCCACATCCAGAATCAGCGCAAACAACGCCATGCGCACCAGTACCCCATTATCCGCCTGACGGAATATCGCCAGATTGGGGTTATGGTTGAGGTCGTTATCCAGCTCGTTGGCGTCGGCCCGTGAGTCCCGCGGCAGAGGGTGCATGATCACGGTATTGGGCTCACAGTACTGGGTGTAGATCGCCTGGTTGAGACGGAAGCGGCCGCGATAGAGGTTGGCCTCTTCTTTCGACGCAAAACGCTCTTCCTGAATACGGGTCGAATAGGCGATATCCACGTGGCCAATGCCGTGCAGCAGATCGTCAGAGATGGTCACTTCCACACCGGCATTGCGCATCTGCTCCACCACATATTCCGGCATCGCCAGCTCTTGCGGCGCCACCAGAGTCACCTGCACACGATCAAACAGACACAACAGTTTGCAGAGGGAGTGCACGGTGCGGCCATATTTAAGATCGCCGATCATGGCAATGCGCAGGCCATCCACCGTACGACCGCGGTCGGCCAGCTCCTTGCGGATGGTGTAGAGATCCAGCAACGCCTGACTGGGGTGCTCGTTGGGGCCGTCGCCGCCATTGATCACCGGCACGCGACTGGCGGCAGCAAACTCCGCCACCGACCCCGCTTCCGGGTGGCGCATGCAGATCACATCGCTGTAGCCGGAGAGCACCCGGGCGGTGTCGTAGAGGGACTCGCCTTTGGAAATGGCCGAACTTTTGAAGCCGGTGGTTTCACGGACTTCACCACCGAGAAGATTGAAGGCCGCGCCGAAGCTGACGCGGGTGCGGGTGCTGGGTTCAAAGAACATGTTGCCGAGGATGGCGCCTTCCAGCACCCGGGTCACGCGCTTGCGTTGCGCGTAGGGCTCCATGTTGTCGGCGACGCGGAATATCCGCTCAATATCGGCACGCTCAAACTGCGTAATCGACAAGATATGTGCGCCTGTGAACTCCATACACGCTCCGTTGCCCAGCCAGTTAAAACCGGCGCTATTGTAGCTCCGCCCCTGACATTGCACCATCGCAATTTTGCGATCGCAACCAACCTCTCATCCGGCCGGCCTCAGAACAACTCCATCTGCTCGATGGCCGCCCGCACCGGTCCGAAGGAGGTGCGGTGGATCGGCGTCACACCCAGGCGGGCGATGGCGTCCATGTGCATTTTGGTGGGGTAGCCCTTATGACCGGCGAAGCCATAGCCGGGGTAGACCTTCTCAAAGGCTTCCATTTCCCGATCACGGGTCACCTTGGCGAGGATGGAGGCAGCACTAATGGCGGGCACACGGCTATCCCCTTTTACCACCGCCTCGGCACTGTAGGACCAGCGGGGAATCTTGTTGCCGTCCACCCATACATGCTCCGGCACCAGCTGCAGCCCCTCGACGGCCCGGGTCATGGCCAGCAGGCTGGCCTGCAAAATATTGATGCTGTCGATTTCCGCTACCGTGGCCCTGGCAATGGAGTAGCTGAGAGCGTGGTTGCGGATTTCATCAAAGAGCTGCTCGCGCTTTTTCTCCGTCAGCTTTTTGGAATCATTCAGTCCCACGATGGGCCTGGCGGGGTCGAGAATCACCGCGGCCGCCACCACATCCCCGGCCAATGGGCCACGGCCCACTTCATCCACACCGGCTCCAAGGCTGCCACCATAGCAACTGACAAACTTTTCCATATCAGACTCCGCGCTGCTGCAAGCCGCTGGCAATGGCTTCGGCCGCCCGCTCACTGGCGTCGCAGCGGATGCTCTGGTGCAGGCGGGTAAACTCCTCGCGGATGAATTCGCTGCGATGCGGCTGCTGCAGGAATACCAGCAGCTCGTCGGCAATGCGTTCCGGTGTTGCTTCGTCCTGCAACAGCTCAGGCACCAGTGGCTTGCCGGCGAGCAGGTTGGGCAGGGAGAAGAAGCGGGTTTTGACCAGCCGAGAAAGAATGGCGTAGGAGAGCCAGGCGAACCTGTACACCACCACCATGGGGCGCTTGAGCAACATCGCCTCCAACGTCGTGGTACCGGAAGCCATGGCCACCACATCCGCCGCTGACATCACCTGCTGGGACTGCCCGTCCACCACAGTCAGGGGCAACGGTGGCAACTGCTGCAGCTGGGCCTCTATCTGCCGGCGCCGGGCGGCATTGGCCGCAGGCACCAGAAAATACACATTGGCGGCCCTGCCCTGCAGACGCCTGGCAGCCTCCCACAACAGCGGGCCAATCATTTTTACTTCACCACCGCGACTGCCCGGCATCAACGCCACCACCGTGCCAGCCGACTCCAGCTGCAGTTGGCGGCGAGCTGCGGCCTGGTCGTTCTGCAACGGTATGTCATCCGCCAGCGGGTGGCCGACAAAACAGACCGGCACCTGATGCTGGCGATAGAAGTCCGCCTCGAAGGGCAGCAGGGTGAGCATCAGGTCCACGGCGCGGGCGATTTTGACGATACGCTTCTGCCGCCAGGCCCATACCGACGGGCTGACGTAGTGGACGGTAAAAATACCTGCCCTGCGCAATTTCTCTTCTATGGTGAGGTTGAAATCCGGGGAGTCGATGCCGATAAATACATCCGGTGGATTGTCGATAAAGTGACGGATGATCTGTTTACGAATCCGCAACAGCTCCGGCAGGCGCTTGAGCGGCTCCACCAGTCCCATCACCGCCAGCCGCTCCTGCTCAAAAAAGCTGTGGAAGCCAGCCGCGATCATGCGTTCACCGCCAATACCCTCAAAGCGGGCTGTGGGGTAACGGCGCTGTAAGGCTGCCATCAAACCGGCCCCGAGGATATCCCCCGAGGCCTCTCCCACCACAATTCCAATGCGCATGTTGAGGCCTTAACGCACAATTCCGCGAGTGGATTGCTGCAGGGATTCAATCAGCAGGTTGACCGGCTCACAGCTTTCCGCCAGCAACTGCAATTCACGCACCGCTTCCTCCGTAGTCAGTCCACGGCGATAGACCAGCTTGAACGCCTTATTGAGGGTAGCAATATCCTCTTTGCTGAAACCGCGACGGCGCAGGCCTTCGCTGTTAATGCTCTTGGCTGCCACCGGGTTGCCGGCCACCATCACATAGGCCGGCACATCCTTGCCGATGGCACTGGCCATGCCGGTAAAGCAGTGGGCGCCAATATGGCAGAACTGGTGTACCAGGGTATAACCACTGAGGATGGCCCAGTCGCCCACATGCACATGGCCCGCCAGCGAGGCGTTATTGACCAGAATACAGTTGTTGCCGATCACACTGTCGTGACCGATATGGACATAGGCCATCAACAGGTTGTTGTCGCCAATGGTGGTTTCACTGCGATCCTGCACAGTGCCGCGATGGATAGTCACACCTTCACGAATGATATTGTTGTCACCAATCACCAGTCGGGTGGCCTCACCCTTGTATTTCAGGTCCGGGGTATCTTCACCCACGGTGGAAAACTGGTAGATATGGTTACCGGCGCCGATACGAGTCGGACCCTTAATCACCACGTGGGATTCAATCCGGCTTCCAGGACCGATTTCCACATCGGCGCCGATAACGGTCCACGGCCCCACACTGACATCGTCTGCCAGCCGCGCCGTTGGATCAATAATCGCTCTCGGATCAATCAAGTTTGACAAGTCAGCTACCCTTACACTTCACGATCGGCACAGACAATGGTAGCCGAGGCCGCCAGCACCCCGTCCACGGTCGCACGGCACTCGAACTTCCAGATGCCACGTTTCTCGGAAATCACCCGGGCCTCCAGGTCGAGCCTGTCGCCTGGAATAACCTGGCGCTTGAAGCGCACATTATCGGCACCGGCAAACAGGTAGATGGATCCATCGCTGGGACGCTTATCCAGGGTTTTGAAACCGAGAATACCCGCTGCCTGAGCCATCGCCTCGACAATCATTACGCCGGGAAAAATAGGCGCCTGCGGGAAATGTCCGTTGAACACTTCCTCGTTGATCGAAACATTTTTGTAGGCCCGAATCACATCCCCCTCAATCAGCTCCACCACCCGGTCAACCAGCAGAAACGGGTAGCGGTGGGGCAAATATTCTCGGATCTCTCTCACATCCATCATTGGTAATTCCTGCTTAGGCTATGTCTATCTGATTGTTCTGCTTTTCTAGTCGGACAACTTCTTTTCCAGCGCCGCCAACCGGCCCGCCATCTGATCCAGTTGCCCGAATCTCACCGCATTCCTGCGCCAGTTGCGGGTGGGCGCCATGCCGGTGCCGGAGGAGTAGGAGCCAGCCTCCTCAATCGACTTGGTCACCAGCGTAGTGGCACTGATATGTACGCCGTCAGCAATGGTGATGTGACCGGCAATACAGGCAGCGCCGGCAATGGTGCAGCGCTTGCCGATGGTGGTACTGCCGGCGATACCGGTGCAGCCAGCAATAGCCGTATTCTCGCCGATTTTGACGTTGTGGGCGATCTGTACCAGATTGTCGATTATCACACCGTCGGCAATGACCGTATTATCCAGCGCCCCGCGATCGACTGTAGTACAGGCGCCGATCTCCACTCGATCGCCAACCACGACACCGCCGAGCTGGTGAATCTTGACCCAGCCATCACGCCCCGGCGCAAAACCGAAGCCGTCAGCACCGATCACGCAACCACTGTGAAGAATCACGTCCTCACCAATGGCAACACCGTGATAGACAGTGACATTGGCGTGCAGCCGGGTACGGGCGCCGATAACGGTGTCTGCACCAATCACACAGCCAGGACCTATTACCGCGCCGGACCCGATCCGAACCCCCGCCGCCAGCGTCACATTGGCGCCAATATGGGCGTCGCCTGCCACGTCGGCATCGGCATGAACCACCGCCGAGGGGTGAATGCCGGGTGCATAGTCGGTATCGGTGTTGAACAGGGCCGTCAGCCGCGCATAGCCCATGTAGGGGTTGTCCAGCAACAGCTTGTTGCCATCGTACAGGTGCGCAAAATCCGGCCGCAGGATAACCGCACTGGCCCGGGTGTCAGTCAGATAACGCTGGTAGGCCGGATTGGCAAGGAATGACAAATCGCCCTCACCCGCATCCTGCAGGGTATTAAGGGCCACGATACGACAAGTCTCATCCCCCACCAGCTGCGCATCCAGGTGCTGCGCCAGCGAGGCCAAGGTCCAAACCTGTGATTCTGTCATGCACTATCCGCCGCAAATTGCCGGGAGCCACAATAAAAACGCCGCTGCCGGGGCAAAGGCCCGGCAGCGGTCTCCGTAATCCTGGCAGATTACTTCATTTTGTTCAGTTTTGCTGTGAGCTCGGCGGTGATGTTTTGGGGTTCGCTGGCCCACATTACCGCGCGGGCGTCCAGCACCATACCGATACCTTCAGTGGCGATAACCTCTTTCAGGGCCGCGTTGGCCTTGGGGCCCAGTTCCTTCATAACAGCGGCTATCACTTCGCGCTGTTCGGCTGCCAGCTTTTCCGACACCAGCTTAAGTTCGGCCCTGGCGTACTCGCCCTTCTTGAAGTGTTCGGCTTTCTTCTCAGGGCTCCAGGTCATCCCCTTGGTTTCAGCCTGCTTGTTCATATTGGTCAGCTCGGCACGCAGTCGCTCTTCCTGGGACTTCATGGTGGCGTAATCAGCACGGGATTCCAGCGCAGCCACCGCCTTTTTGGCGCGGTCAGTCTGCATAATGGCACCCTGTACGTCGCAGACCACGATTTTGCCGGCCGCCAGGGCCGCCGTGGAAAACAACAGTGCGGCCAGCGCCAGTGATACGTACTTCAAGTTCTTCACATTAATCTCCCGATATTCTCGTTATAGTCGTCTCTTGTACGCGGTCAGAAGGCAGTTCCCAAAGAGAACTGGAAGAACTCCCGGTCGTCGTACTCATTTTCGCGAATTGCTTTTGCGATACTGAAGGTCAGCGGCCCAAAGCCGGTAATCCAGGTCAGGCCAAGCCCTGCAGAGACGCTGAGTTGGGACAGGTCGACATCATAGCAGTTTCGCTGCCCCTCTCCACAGTCGGTATCAAAGACGTTACCTGCGTCAACAAAAAAGGCCGACTGCAGTGAGCGCTGATCTTTCACGAACGGCAGCGGGAACAGGATCTCCATACTGCCTTCGATCAATATATTACCGCCGAAAGGATCCTCGTCGTCGTTGTAATCCACAGTTTTCAGCTTGCCATCCGCACCGACAACATAAACCCGGGAATCCAGGTCACCATCGCCGTCGCGATCGAAGAGTACCGTGTCATAGAGCACGGCCGGTGTCGCCTGGGGCCCCAGGGTATTGCGCTTAAAGCCACGCACGGAGCCGAAACCACCGGCGTAGAAGTTCTCAAAGAATGGCAGCTCGGTGGTATTGCCGTAGCTGTCGGCATAGCCAAGCTTGGTGCGCAGGCGCAGGGTCAGGCTCTCGGTCAACGGCTGGAAGTACTGCCCGTTATAAACCAGCTTGTAATATTCGAGGTCGGTCCCGGGTAATGCCAGCTCCAGCGACAACCCCTGGGAAGCACCGCGGGTGGCCAGGCGGCCGCGGTTGAGGGTGGACTGGGACCAGCTGATATTGAAGGTAAAGATATCAAACTCATCGCCGTTGGCGTCTACCCAGCCGTCCGGGCTTTCCACCAGATTGGCATCAGTCACTGCTGATGGATTGGCAATATGCACAATCGCCGGATCGTAGGGGGTGCCTCCATTGATCTCTGCGATAATGGCATCGGCCTCGGCCTCGGAGATGTAGTTGTTCAGGTAGGCGCTCTCATCAAACAAGCGCGGCGAGCTGATAATCTCCTGCGCCGCCACAGCACCCGTCTCGATACTGATATTGGTATAGCCAAAGCTGAACCCGAGGCGTTCGATTTCGGAGATGGGGTAGCCAAAGTTCACCGAGCCGCCGTAGGAGTCGGTGGTATAGCTGGCAACGTTCACCTCTTCAAAGTCCCGCGCACGATAGAAGATGTTGAAACCGCGGCTGACGCCGTCCGGGGTAAAATACGGGTCGGTGTAGTTGAAGCTGTAGACCGTCTGGTAGGAGGAAGTACTGACGTTAAAGCCCACGGCCTTACCGCTACCAAACCAGTTGCTCTGCTGAATGTTGGCCCCCAGCACCAGGCCGGTGCCCTGGGCAAAACCGACACTGGCACCGATGCTGCCTGACGGCTGCTCCTCAACGGTGTATTCCACATCCACCTGGTCGGAAGTACCCGGTACCTCTTTGGTATCCACCGTCACTTCCTTGAAGAAGCCCAGTCGCTCAAGACGTACCTTGGAGGTTTCTATACGGGCGGTGGAAGCTGAACCGCCCTCCATCTGGCGCATTTCGCGGCGCAGTACTTCGTCGCTGGTCTTGGTATTGCCACGGTACTCAATACGGCGCACATAGGCCCGCTTGCCGGGATCCATAAAGAAGGTCACCCTGACCGTCTTGTCATCATCATTGCGCTCGGTCACCCCCTGTACATCAGCGAAGGTGTAACCCTCATTACCGAGGCGGCGCGTCATGTAGTCGGAGGTGGTGGTCATCAATACCTGGGAAAAGGTCTGCCCCTCTTTCAGCAGGAACAGCTTGTTCAGGTCCTCCTCGGGAACCACCAGATCGCCCGCCAGCTCCACCGAGCTGACCGTGTAAACATCACCCTCGGTGAGATTGATGGTGATATAGACCGTCTCTTTATCCGGGCTCAGTGACACCTGGGTAGAGTCGATATTGAAAGTCAGATAGCCGCGGTCCAGATAGTAGGATTCCAGCCGCTCCAGGTCGCCGGTCAGCTTCTCCCGTGAATAGCGGTCATTGCTGTTCAGCCAGGAGAGCCAGCCTGTGGTTTTCAGCTCGAACAGGTCACCCAGCTCTTCATCACTGAACACGGTATTGCCGACAATATTGATGTGTTTGATGGCAGCAACTTCACCCTCGTCCACCTTGACCAGCAGTTTGACCTGGTTCTGGGGCAGGTCAATCACCTCGGTTTTCACGCTGGCGCTGTAACGCCCCTGGCCGACGTACTGGCGCTCCAGGCCCTGGGTCAGGCCTTCTAGAGTCGCCTGCTTGAAGATTTGCCCTTCCGCCAGACCGTTATCCTGCATGCCCTGCAGCAGATCCTCGGTCTTGATCGCCTTGTTGCCCTCAATCTCGATTTCGCTGATCGCCGGGCGCTCTTTCAGGTGGATAACCAGCACATCACCATCGCGGCCAATCTGGATATCGGCGAAATAACCGGTACCAAACAGCGAGCGGGTGGCATTGCGGATTGCCAGGGTGTCCATGGTTTCACCAATCTGCACCGGCAGCGCCGCAAACACAGTACCGGCAGACACCCTTTGCAGCCCTTCCAGGCGAATATCACTGATGCGAAAACTTTCGGCCCAGACGACCAATGGAAAGACCAGCAAACTCAGAATCAGAAGACGTAAACGCGTCATAGATTGGTATCAAACTCTTATTTTTCAGTTTCCGCCTGCTGCACTTCGGCAACGGGCGTCTGTACAGCCGACAGCACAGCGTACGGCAGTCCGGCATGGGTCGGACTGCCCTGTATCGATCGTTCAGATGGGAGCCTTTACAGCGGGGAGATCCTCAGAGGAAGCACCCTGGTACCGGGCAGCGATCCTGTCCGTCCGGAGCCCTCGTTAAAGACGCATCACATCGTTATAGAGGGCCAGCATCATCAGGCCCATCACCAGCACCAGGCCAATCTGGTAGCCGGCCACCTGTACCTTCTCCGACACCGGACTGCCCTTGACGGCTTCGATGAGGTAGTAAAGCAGGTGTCCACCGTCCAGTACCGGAATGGGCAACAGGTTGAAAACCCCCAGGCTGACACTCAGCAGCGCCAGAAAGCCCACATAGTAGGCCAATCCGGCTTTGGCGGAAGCGCCCGCCACTTTAGCAATGGTGATGGGCCCACTCAAGTTTTTCGTCGAGATTTCCCCGACGATCAATTTCTTCACCGAAAGCAGCACAAACGCCGACGTTTCCCAGGTTTTGTCCACTGCACGAACAAAAGCCCCGGTAACGCCATACTCCTGGCGACGGATCATCTCCTCCGGCCAGCCGGGGGAAACCGGCATCACACCGACCTGACCAATGGCCTCGCCGCTGTCGGTAACAACCTCGCGGGGTGTCACTGTCGCCACCGCCTCACGGCCATCGCGCTCATAGCGCAAATCAATCGCAACGTTGGGGCGTGCGCGCACGTACTCCACCAGCGCATACCAGTCGTCGAGCAGCACATCGTCAGCCGCCAGCAACAGGTCGCCGGCCTTGAGTCCCGCCTCGGCGGCAGGGCTGCCTTCCATAACCTGGGACAACTCTGCCCGCACCTCCGGCGTCCACAGGGTAATCCCCAGGCCCTTGACCGGGTCCGGATCCTCTTCACCCTTCAGCCAGCCCCGCAACTCCGCCTGGGACTCATACTGCAGCGACGAATTGGCGTACTTGACCACAAAGGTAATGGGCCCGGTTTCCCCGAGGCGATGCATCAGCACCCGATTGAGATCCTGCCAGGTATGCACCGGCTCACCATCCACCGCCAGCACTTCCTGCCCGGCTTCCAGCCCGGCCTGAGCTGCCACAGACTCCGGTGCCACCTTGCCAATCACTGGCGCCACATCGGTGGTGCCGGGCATCAACATGCCCCAGAAGAGCAGCACCGCCAGAATAAAGTTGGCCACCGGCCCGGCGGCCACAATGGCGATTCTCTGCCACACATTTTTACTGTTAAACGCCTGTGCCCGCAGGGCCTCAGGCACCTCCCCCTCGCGCTCGTCCAGCATCTTGACGTAGCCGCCCAGGGGTATCCAGGCGAGGGTGTACTGGGTGCCGGTCTTACCGGTCCAGGTATAGAGCGGCTTACCGAAGCCCACGGAAAAGCGCAGCACCTTCACACCGCAACGGCGCGCGACGTAGTAGTGCCCGAACTCATGGAAGGTCACCAGCACCCCCAGGGCCACCAGGAACCACACGACGGTAATCAGACTGTCCAAACTCTCTACCTCTTGCTCGCTTCTGTTTCTGCGCCTCTTGAGACCCAGGACTTCCCTAATCTATTCCGTAAACCCCGTGAATCACCGGTCCAGCAGGCTGCCCGCCCGTTGCCTGGCATCCAGATCAACCTGTTTGACCCACTCCAGGTCACGAGGTTCAGTGTTGACGGTCGCCGACAACACCTCCTCGATAATGGCCGGAATGCGGGTAAAGCCGATACGACCGGCCAGGAAGGCCTCTACAGCCACTTCGTTAGCCGCATTCAGCACCGCCGCCATCACCCCGCCGGCTGCCGCCGCCTCCACAGAGAGACGCAGGCCCGGGAAGCGCTCAAAGGAGGGAGGCTCGAAATCGAGACGGGCAAGGGTGTGAAAATCCAGGCTCGGTACGCCGGAGTCAATCCGCTGCGGCCATGCCAGGGCGTGGGCAATGGGGGTACGCATGTCGGGATTACCCATCTGTGCCAGCACCGAGCCATCGGCGTACTCCACCATGGAGTGAATCACGCTCTGGGGATGCACCACGATCTCAATCTGATCGGGACGGGCGCCAAACAGCCAGCAGGCCTCAATAAATTCCAGCCCCTTATTCATCATGGTGGCGGAATCCACCGAGATCTTGCGCCCCATGCTCCAGTTGGGATGGGCACAGGCCTGGTCCGGCGTCACCGAGGCCAGCTCGGACAGCGGAGTCTGGCGGAAAGGGCCGCCGGAGCCGGTGAGCAGAATCCGCCGGATACCGGCGGCCTCGAGACCACTGAAGCGCTCCGGCATGCACTGAAAAATGGCGTTGTGCTCGCTGTCGATGGGCAGCAGGGTTGCCCCACTCTCCGCCACCGCCTGCATAAACAGTCCGCCGGCCATTACCAGAGACTCTTTATTGGCCAGCAGTACCTTTTTACCCGCCCGCACCGCCGCCAGCGTCGGCGCCAGCCCGGCAGAACCAACAATGGCCGCCATCACCACCGGTGCTTCCGGCGCGGCAGCTACCTGCTCCAGCCCCTCTTCACCGGCCAGCACCCGGGTCGCACTGCCCGCCGCCGACAAACGTTGCTGCAGCTGCTCTGCGCAGGCCTCATCGCGCATAACCGCAAACACGGGCTCCACGTCCAGACACTGCTGTAACAGGGTGTCCACCTGGGTATTGGCGGTCAGCGCATAGACCCCAAAGCGCTGTGGGTGACGTGCCACCACGTCCAGCGTGCTGACACCGATAGAGCCGGTGGAGCCAAGTACAGTCAGCAACTGCCTCATAGAATTCTCTTCCCGCAAAACCTCATGACAGGGCGACTCAGGCACCCTGCCAGCCAGACAGCAACAGCGCCAGGGCAAACACCGGCGCCGCAGCGGTAATACTGTCGACACGATCCAGCACGCCACCGTGCCCCGGCAGCAGATTACCACTGTCTTTTACACCGCGCTGGCGTTTAACCATACTCTCCAGCAGGTCCCCCAGCACCGAGGCCAGGCCCGCGGGCACCACCAGCGCCAACATCAGGGCACCGCCGCCAACACCATAGCCGACCACCGCTCCGAGCAGGGCGCAGCAGCCAACGCCACCCCAGAAGCCCTCCCAGGTCTTGCCCGGGCTCACTTCTGCCGCCAGTTTGCGCTTGCCGAATGCCCTGCCACTGAAATAGGCGCCCACATCCGCACACACCACCACCAGCACCAGCAGCACAATTAACCATTCGCCATTGGCCTGCCCGCGCACCAGCGCCAGACCCAGCCAGGTGGGAACCAGCACCAGCACACCCATCAGTGATTTCACCCAGGGGTTGCCCCACAGCACCGCACTGGAGGGGTAACCCTGCACCCACAACAGCGCCAGCGCCCACCATGTGCAGGCCGCCAGTAACAGGTTGCGAATCATAGCGCTGTCCGGCGCGGAAGGCAGGCCGGTCAAGGCGGCCACCAGCAACAGGCAGGCAGCCACCAGCCCGACAAAGGAGAGCCGGGCAGCAACACCCCGGATAGAGGCCAGGTCAGACCACTCCCAGGCCGCCAGCAATACCACCAGCCCGATACCCCAGATAAAGATCCCGGACGCCAGCCCAAACAGGGCTGCCAGCAGCACTGCAGCCAGCACCAGCGCCGTGATTACCCGCTGTTTCAACACGTTATTGTTCTCCTACGGGTTCTGATTGATTCATTCACCCTGCTCGATCTGCTCTGAGGTCTTGCCAAAGCGACGCTGGCGCGAGTGAAAATCCGCTACCGCGGTATCCAGCTCCTCCTCCCCGAAGTCGGGCCAGTAGCAGTCACAAAAATAGAGTTCGCTGTAGGCCGCCTGCCACAGCAGGAAATTGCTGATGCGCTGCTCCCCACCGGTGCGGATCACCAGGTCCAGCGGCGGCAGGTCAGCCAGGGAGATCTCGGCCGCCAGGGCCTCTTCCGTCACCTCTTCCGGCAACAGACTGCCTTCCGCCACCTTGGCCGCCAGGCGCTGGGCAGCATTGGCAATATCCCACTGCCCGCCGTAGTCGGCCGCAATCACCAATGTCGAAGTACCTTCGGAGGCGAGGGCCTCAGCCTCGGCAATGGCCTTCTGGATACTGGCACTGAAGCGGTCGCGACGACCGATCAGGCGCAGCCGCACACCCTGCTCATTGAGCTTTTTCACCTCTCGCTTCAGATAGGTGAGGAACAGCGTCATCAGCGCCTCCACCTCCCGCGGCGGGCGACGCCAGTTCTCGGAACTGAAGGCAAACAGGGTCAGCACCTCGATGCCGTGCTTCTGGCACGCCTGCATGACGTCGCGGATACGCTCCACGCCCACCTTATGGCCATGAGGGCCGGGCTTGCCGCGCTGCTTGGCCCAACGGTTGTTACCGTCCATGATGATGGCGACGTGACGTAACGGGTTACCGCTCATTACAACTCCGGTTATTCTGGTTCTGTACCGGGCAGCCTCCTGCCCCCGGCAACTGCAACGATCCCAAAGACCCGCTGCAGTAGAAGAAAAAAGCCCATGTCGGCCGGGCCAACATGGGCTTTGACGTGTCCGGTGGAATCAGATTTCCATCAGATCCTTTTCTTTCGCCGCCAGGGCAGTATCCACCTGGGCGACATACTTGTCGGTGATCTTCTGCACATCGTCCTGGGCGCGACGCTCCTCGTCCTCGCTGATCTCCTTGTCTTTCAGCAGGGTCTTGATATCGCCCAGCACGTCACGGCGGATATTGCGAATGGCCACGCGGGCGCCTTCGGCTTCGCTGCGTGCCTGCTTGATGTAGCCCTTGCGGGTCTCTTCAGTCAGGGGCGGCATGGGAATGCGCATAATGCCGCCGGTAGTCACCGGGTTCAGGCCCAGGTCGGACTTCATGATCGCCTTTTCGATCTCCGGGGTCATGTTCTTCTCCCAGGGACTGACACCCAGCGTGCGGGCATCCAGTACGGTGACGTTGGCCACCTGGCTCAGTGGCGTGTCGGAACCGTAGTAGTTGACGCTGACGCTGTCGAGAATGCTTGGGTGGGCACGACCGGTGCGAATCTTGTTGAAGTTGTTGCCGAGGGCATCAATTGCCTTGGCCATGCGCTCCTGCGCGTCTTTTTTGAAATCTTCGATCATCGGGATCATTCCTCTGACTATTCTACTCGGCAACGGCGCCGGTTGCGCCGCAGCCTCCTGAAACGGGCCGCAACAGGGGCGCGATTAACGCACAACCTCTTCAATCAGGGTGCCTTCATCCTCACCCTTGATAATATTCAGCAGGGCCCCGGCCTTGTCCATCCGGAATACACGCAGCGGCATGTCCTGCTCGCGGCACAGACAGATGGCAGTGAGGTCCATGACCCCCAGCTTCTTGTCCAGCACCTCGTCGTAGGTGAGGCGTTCGTAGCGGGTGGCGGTAGGGTCTTTCATCGGGTCAGCACTGTAGACACCGTCCACCTTGGTGGCCTTGAGAACGATATCAGCCTCCACCTCGATACCGCGCAGGCAGGCAGCCGAATCGGTAGTAAAGAAGGGGTTGCCGGTACCGGCGGCGAAGATGACCACCTCACCCTGCTCCAGGTAGCGGATGGCCTTGCGGCGGTCGTAGTGGTCCACAATGCCACTCATGGGAATGGAGGACATGACACGGCTGGAAATGTTGCTGCGCTCCAGGGCGTCGCGCATGGCCAGGGCATTCATAACCGTGGCCAGCATGCCCATATGGTCGCCGGTTACCCTGTCCAGCCCGGCGGCGCTGAGGGCGGCGCCGCGGAACAGGTTACCGCCGCCAATCACCAATCCCACCTGTACGCCGATACCCACCAGCTGCCCAATCTCCAGCGCCATCTTGTCCAGCACCCTGGGGTCTATCCCGAACCCCTCGGCGCCCATCAGCTCCTCACCACTCAGTTTGAGGAGTATGCGCTTGTATTTCTTGTCACGAGCAGATGCCGCGGCCATTGAATTCAGTCTCCCGTCCGAACCACAAATTTTCGAGAGTTTAACAGCAAAAAGGCGGGGGTAGCGACCCCCGCCTTTCAGAAATCAGCTGCCCGGCATCCCCTTTGCAGGGATCCCGGGCTGAGGTCGAACCGGCGCTTACTTACGCGATGCTTCAACCTGAGCAGCAACTTCAGCAGCGAAGTCAGACTCTTCTTTCTCAATACCTTCACCCACTTCCATACGCACGAAAGAGGCGATGGTCGCGCCGGCCTTCTTGACCAGCTGACCAACAGTCACTTCAGGGTCCTTAACGAACGCCTGCTCAGTGAGGCTGTTTTCCTTCAGGAACTTGTTGATACGGCCAACCATCATCTTCTCAACGATGTTCTCAGGCTTGCCTTCCATATCCGGCTGGGCCTTGATGATTTCTTTCTCTTTGGCCACTTCTTCTTCCGGCATATCTTCCGGATTAACCACGCGAGGGTTAACGGCAGCAACGTGCATGGCTACGTCCTTGGCCACTTCCTCGGAACCACCTTCCAGCTTGGCCAGAACAGCGATACGACTGTTGGAGTGGACGTAGGCACCGATCACGCCACCTTCAACCACGGCAATGCGGCGCACACCGATGTTCTCACCGATCTTCTGCACCAGAGCCTGGCGCTCATCTTCCAGACCAGCAGCCATCAGGGCAGCAACGTCTTCGTTTTTGGCGGCAAAGGCGGCACCAACTACCTTGTCAGCAAACGCCAGGAAGCCGGCATCGCGGGCAGCGAAGTCGGTTTCGGAGTTCACTTCCACAACTACCGCATAGCTGTTGTCGTCAGCCACTTTAACAGCAACCACACCTTCAGCAGCGGTACGGCCGGCTTTCTTCTCAGCCTTCAGGCCGGACGCCTTGCGCAGGTTCTCGATCGCCAGATCGATGCTGCCATCGGCCTCAGCCAGGGCTTTTTTACACTCCATCATGCCGAGACCGGTACGCTCGCGCAGTTCTTTTACCAGGGAAGCAGAAATAGCTGCCATGACATTATCCTCTCAGAATTCTTGCAGTCGAAATTTAGGTCGGAAAAAGGGGCCCGAAGCCCCTTTTCGTCAGCCCTCCGCACAGTGACGGAGGGCCGGTAAGCCCGGGCCGCGCTTACTGAGCGGCAGCGTCGTCTTCGTTGACTTCAACGAACTCGTCAGCTTTAGGGGCAGCAGTCTGGGCATTGGCAGCGCCTTCCAGACAAGCATCGGCAACCGCAGTTACGTACAGTTTGACCGCGCGGATGGCGTCGTCGTTACCTGGGATGACGTAGTCAACACCAGCTGGATCACTGTTGGTATCGACGATACCGATCACAGGGATACCCAGCTTGTTGGCTTCCTGGATAGCGATGCGCTCGTGCTCAACGTCGATCACGAACATGGCATCCGGCAGGCCGCCCATATCCTTGATACCACCGATGGAGTTCTCCAGCTTGTCTTTGGTGCGGGAGCGCATCAGGGCTTCTTTCTTGGTCAGCTTCTCGAAGGTACCGTCAGACTGCTGGGTTTCCAGCTCACGAAAGCGACGGATAGAAGCGCGAATGGTCTTGTAGTTGGTCAGCATACCACCCAACCAGCGATGGCTTACGTACGGCTGGCCAGCGCGCTCGGCCTGCTCCTTGATGATCTTGGCGGCGGCACGCTTGGTACCGACGAACATGATCTTCTTCTTCTGGGAAGCCATCTGCTGGATAACCTGCAGAGCTTCGTTGAAGGCCGGAACAGTGTGCTCCAGGTTGATGATATGAATCTTGTTGCGGGCGCCGAAGATGAATTTGCCCATCTTGGGGTTCCAGTAGCGGGTCTGGTGACCGAAGTGCACACCAGCCTGCAGCATATCGCGCATGCTTACATTTGGCATAATCAGATTTCCTTGGGTTAGGCCTCCATATACCCCACCGGTCAACCCCCTGCAGCTCGCCGCCGGAGGCACCCAGACACGATGTGCCGGTATATGTGTGACGTTCATTAAGTTTGGTTTCCGGAACCGGCAGACAGCGGTAAATCCCTGCCACACTCGATTCCGGGCGCGCTTTATACCACAACTGGCGGGCCGAGAAAAGCGAAAAGCCGGCACATGGCGCCTGCTCCCACCCTATGGTTGGCCGCAGGCATGGTTTACAATACCCCCTTTTTGCGCAGTCCCTGCTTTGCGTTTTGCGCAGCGCGGGCCTCCCGCAAGTGTCGACCCTGCCGTCCTGCCAACGGCCGAACACCGGATTCCTATGAAAGTCAGCCTCAAAACCCCTGAACAAATCGAGAAGATGCGTGTTGCCGGTCGCCTGGCCGCTGATGTGCTGGAGATGATCGCCCCCTATGTGGAGCCGGGCATCAGTACCGGCGAACTGGACCGCATCTGCCACGACTATATGGTCAATGTGCAGAAGGTGGTGCCTGCCCCCCTTAACTATAAAGGCTTCCCCAAATCCATCTGCACCTCGGTCAACCAGGTGGTGTGTCACGGTATCCCCTCGGAGAAAAAGATTCTCAAGAGCGGCGATATCGTCAATCTCGACATTACCGTGATTGCCGACGGCTGGTACGGTGATACCAGCAAGATGTTCTGTGTGGGCAAGGTCGCCCCTCACGCCGAGCGCCTGATCCAGGTCACTCAGGAGTGCCTCTATAAAGGCATTGAGATGGTCAAGCCAGGCTGTCGCCTCGGCGATATCGGCCACGTCATCCAGCAGCACGCCGAGAGCAACTACTACTCGGTGGTACGGGAATACTGTGGCCATGGTATTGGTGACGTCTTTCACGAAGAGCCACAGGTGCTGCACTACGGCAAACCCAATACCGGTATGGAGCTGAAAGAAGGCATGACCTTCACCATCGAGCCCATGATCAATGCCGGCAAGGCTGGCACCAAACTCCTCAAGGATGGATGGACGGTAGAGACCCGCGACAAGCGCCTCTCCGCCCAGTGGGAACACACCCTCGTCGTCACCGCCGATGGCGTGGAGGTTCTCACCCGCCGTCCGGACGAGAAATTCTGAACCAATACCCGGCGCGGCAGCGATCCCGTTGCCGCAATGCGGCCCGATCTTCAGGAAAGAGCGCAAGGCCCGCGGTTGTTAAGAGCAAGGCAGCATGAAAATCCCCTACTTTGAAAGGCCCCTGTTCTTCTTTAATCAGGAGCGTTTCCGACTGGCGCTGGAAGGCGCAGGCAACCGTACCATCCCGGTCTTCAAGGACGCCATCAGCGCCGCCAATGGCCACCTGGACGGACGCTTCGATGAAGGCGAGGACATCGCCCACCTGATTTACGACCGCGCGCTGTTTATCGACTGTATGCTCCACTACGCCTGGCACCAGTTCAGCTGGAGCGACCAGGTCGCCCTGATTGCGGTCGGCGGCTACGGCCGTGGCGAACTGCACCCCCGCTCCGACATTGACCTGCTGCTGTTGATGAAGGAGGAGAACCCCCAGGACCTGGAAGCCGCCCAGCAACTGCTGTTGTTGCTGTGGGATATCGGACTCGATATCGGCCACAGTGTGCGCACCATTGACCAGTGCGTACAGATCGCCCGTGAAGACATCACCGTAGCCACCAATCTGATGGAGTGCCGCACCATTGTCGGCAGCACGGTGATCGGCAGCGAACTGCAACGACTGACCCAGCCAGAGCACATGTGGCCGGCAGCTGAATTCTTCAAAGCCAAGCTGGAAGAGCAGCAGGCGCGCCACCGCAAGTACAACAATACCGAGTACAACCTGGAGCCCAACGTCAAGAACGCCCCCGGCGGCCTGCGGGACATCCAGACCATCGCCTGGGTCGCCAAGCGCTACTACGGCGTACGCACACTCAAACAGCTGGTCGGCCAGGAGTTCTTCAGCGAAGAGGAGTTCGCACTGCTGCGCGGTGGCGAGGAGTTCCTGTGGAAGGTGCGCTACGGCCTGCACCGCCTGGCCGGGCGTCCGGAAGAGCGACTGCTGTTTGACTACCAGCGCCAGCTGGCAAAAGAGTTCGGCTACCGCGACAGTGACAAGGGCCTGGCGGTGGAGCAGTTTATGCACCGCTATTATCGTACCGTACTGTCGCTGGGCGAGCTCAACGATGTCCTGCTCAGCTATCTGGACCTGGCCCTGCTGCATCACAACAGTCGCGCCAATATCGTTGCCATCAACGAGCGTTTCCAGCTGCGCGATAACTACATTGAAGCCACCCACGACAAGGTATTTGTGGAAGATCCCTCGGCGCTGCTGGAGATCTTTGTGCTGATGGGCAACGACGACAGCATCATCGGCGTGCGCCCCGAGACCATCCGCCTGCTGCGCGAACACCGTGAACTGATCGATGACAACTTCCGCACCAATCCCCGTAACACCCAATTGTTTGTAGAGCTGCTGCGCTGCAAATACTCGCTGGTTACCCAGCTGGAACGCATGAAGCGCTATAACATCCTGGGCCGCTACCTGCCGGAGTTCGGCGACATTATCGGCCAGATGCAGCACGACCTGTTCCACATCTACACCGTGGATGCCCACACCCTGTCGGTGATCAAAAACATGCGCATGCTACGCGAGCCCGAGGCCAAGGATCAATTTTCCGTCGCCTGGCAGTGCATGCGCCAGCTGCCCAAACCCGAGCTGCTCTATATGGCCGGCCTCTACCACGACATTGCCAAGGGTCGCGGTGGTGATCACTCCACCCTGGGCGCCAAAGACGCCTACGACTTCTGTCAGCGTCATGGCCTCAGCACCTGGGAGTGTCGTTTGGTAGCCTGGCTGGTGGAGAAACACCTGATGATGTCTGCCGTCTCCCAGAAGCAGGACATCTCCGATCCGGACGTGATTCACTGGTTTGCCGGTGAGGTGGGCGATCGCCTGCACCTGGATTATCTCTACACCCTGACCGTGGCCGACATTAACGCTACCAACCCGACCCTGTGGACCACCTGGCGCGCCAGCCTTATGCGCCAGCTCTACAACGAGACCCTGCGCGCCCTGCGCCGCGGGCTGGAAAATCCCATTGACCGCCAGGACCTGATCAGCGACACCCAGGAGAGCGCCATGGCCATCCTTACCGGCCAGGGCTACTCCCGCGAATCGATCCTGGCGCTGTGGAGCTACCTGGAAGACGACTACTTCCTGCGGGAAAGTGCAGCGGAAATCGCCTGGCAGAGCGGCGCTATCATTCGCCACAACAGCACCAGCGACCTGATCCTGGTGCGTGAAACCACCAGCCTCAAGCACGAGGGCGCTACCGAAATCTTTGTCCGTACCCGCGACCGCAGCAATGTCTTTGCCGCCGTGGCAACCGCCATCGACTACCTGAACCTCTCCATTCAGGATGCCCGCATCTACAACACCGAGCGCGGCGGCTACACCATTGATACCTTTTATGTGCTGGACGCCAACAAACAACCGATTGGCGACAACCCGGCGCTGCACCAGAAGATCAGGACCACACTGGAGAAAGCCCTGGAGCAGGTAGACAACGTCGGTGACATCATCTCCCGCCGCACACCGCGCCAGCTGAAAAGCTTTCCCATTAAAACCCGTACCAGCATCAGCAACGACATCAAGACCAACACCACCATCCTGGAGGTGATCACACCCGATCGCCCGGGACTGCTGGCACTGGTTGCACGGATCTTCCTGCAGTTCGGCATCCAGATCTGCAATGCCAAGATCACCACCCTGGGCGAGCGGGTGGAGGATATTTTCTTTATTACCGACACCAACGGCGAACCACTGAGTGACCCGAATATCTGCCGTCAGCTGCAGGACGCCATCTGCACCCAGCTGGACCAGCAGGTCGAGCACAGCCAGCAGGTCTGACGCCAGCGGCATGCACCGCCGGTGAATTGGCGAGCCGACTGAGATTTTAACGAGCTAACACAGAAGTTAACGAGAACAACATGAACCCAGACCTGCAGCGCCTGCAACCCTACCCCTTTGAGAAGCTCAACGCCCTCAAGGCCGGTGTTACCCCACCGGCCCATCTGGCACACATCGCCCTCTCCATCGGCGAACCCAAGCACCTGCCGCCGCAGTTCGTACTCGACAGCCTGGCCGCCAACCTGCCGCGGCTAGCCAACTATCCCAACTCCAAGGGTTTGCCGGAGCTGCGCCAGGCCATCAGCCAGTGGCTGGAGCAACGTTTCAGCCTGCAGGCCGGCAGCGTCGATGCGGAGCGCCATGTGCTGCCGGTAAACGGCACCCGCGAGGCCCTGTTTGCCTTTACCCAGGCGGTGGTGGATCGCACCACCAATCCGCTGGTGGTCAGCCCCAACCCCTTCTACCAGATTTACGAGGGCGCCGCCTTTCTGGCCGGTGCCGAGCCATACTTCCTCAACTGCCTGCAGGAGAACCGCTACCTGCCGGACTTCGACGCCGTGCCCGCCGAGGTGTGGCAGCGCTGCCAGCTGCTGTTCCTCTGCTCGCCGGGCAACCCCACCGGCGCGGTCATCAATACCGCCACCCTGAAAAAACTGATTGCCCTCGCGGACGAGCACGACTTTGTCATTGCCAGTGACGAGTGCTACTCGGAACTCTATTTCGATGAGGCCAACCCGCCGGTGGGCCTGCTGCAGGCCTGCGCCGAGCTGGGTCGCCACGATTTCCATCGCTGCGTAGTGTTCCACTCCCTCTCCAAACGCTCCAACCTGCCGGGACTGCGCTCCGGCTTTGTGGCCGGCGATGCGGAGATCATGAGCCGCTTCCTGCTCTACCGCACTTACCACGGCTGCGCCATGGCCATCCCCAACCAGCTGGCTTCCATCGCCGCCTGGCAGGACGAAGCCCACGTGCTGGCCAACCGCGACGCCTACCGTGCCAAATTTGATGCCGTGCTCTCCATTCTGCAGGGCCACCTGGATGTGACCAAACCCGATGCCAGCTTCTATCTGTGGCCCAAGACCGACATGAGTGACACCGACTTCGCTCAACGCCTGTTTGCCGAACAGCACATCACCGTGCTGCCAGGCCGCTATATTGCCCGCGACGCTGACGGCATCAACCCGGGTGAACACCATGTGCGTATGGCACTGGTAGCGACTCTGGAAGAGTGTGTGGAAGCCGCCGGGCGAATCAGGGATTTCCTCAGCCGCGGCTGAACAGAAGGGAGCTGTCTTGCCGTGACGGAAGTGAAGAATTTGCCCAAGAGCGAGCGGGTGCGGGTTATCCATGAGCGCCTGAAGGAGCTCTACCCGGAGCCGCCTGTGCCACTGGATCACAAGGATCCCTACACCCTGCTGGTGGCGGTGCTGCTGTCAGCCCAGTGCACCGACGAACGGGTCAATCAGGTCACTCCCGCTCTCTGGCAGCTGGCGGACAACCCCTTCGACATGATGCACCGTTCGGTGGAGGAGATTCAGGCGGTTATTCGCCCCTGCGGACTGTCACCACAGAAAGCCAAAGCCATAGCCGGCCTGTCGCAGATCCTGGTGGAAAAATACAACGGTGAAGTACCGGCGGATATGGAAGCGCTGGAAGAGTTACCCGGCGTCGGTCACAAGACCGCCGGCGTGGTGATGGCACAGGCCTTTGGTGTGCCGGCGTTTCCGGTGGACACCCATATCCACCGCCTGGCGCAGCGCTGGGGCCTGACCAACGGCAAGAATGTGCAGCAGACCGAGAAGGACCTGAAACGACTGTTCCCCAAAGAGGACTGGAACAAGCTGCACCTGCAGATCATCTTCTACGGCCGCGAATACTGTACCGCCCGCGGTTGCGACGGCACCGTGTGTGAACTGTGCCGGCGCTGCTACCCGACGCGCAAGCATCCCAAGAAGGTTCATAAACCCTAGAGGCGCAGCCCTGGGTTGTTCAGGGTGAAGTTGAGTATCCAGCATCGCCCGCAGGAGCGGGCTCCCACCGTAATGCGCCAATGGCTAAGCGCCCACGGTACTTTGCCAGCGGGTGGGAGCCCACTTCGTCGACGACTTGTCAGCGGGCCTGCCCCCTATACAAACGCACATCCCGAAACTCTGCCGACTCATCCAGATCCGGCATGGTGCAACCCTCTCGCCGGGCAATCTGCTCATAGGGCGGAAAGTCAAAGTTCTTCACCCGCGAGTCGGCGATCAGCACGTCGTCGGCACGCTCAATAAAGCGTGCCAGCCATGGCAGGTTATCGCGGTCATAGAGCACATCGGCCACCAGGATCAGGTCCACCGGGCCGGAGATGTTGTCGAAATCATCACTGAGGGTAAGCACCACGTCATTGAGCCGTGCATTCTCCTCCGTCGCCAGCAAGGCCAGCGGGTCGATGTCGCAGGCAATGACTTCCGCCGCCCCGGCCCTGGCCGCCGCGATGGCCATCACCCCACTGCCACAGCCAAAATCCACCACCCGCTTGCCGGCCACCAGCTGTGGATTGTCCAGCAGGTAACGGGACAGCACCAACCCGGACGCCCAGCAGAAGGCCCAGTAAAACGGCTGCTCCATCAGTTTCAGCGCGGCCTCCTGCGGCAGCCGGTCCTGCGGATAATCTTCATTCATGAGAAACAGCGAAATGCCGGTACCGTTTTCGAGGCTGAGGGTTTCGATGCGGGCGGAGGGCAAAATATCCTGCACAGCAGCGGTCAGACGTGGGTTTATCAAGCGGGAAGGTCCTGTGGTTTGTCTCTATCACTTTCTGCGGCATTCTGTGATCATCATTCGAGGCGAGCAGACGACCCCATTATAACCATCCACCAACGCTATGGGCCAAGGCCGGGCCATGGCAACCAGGCCCCCTGCCCCCGAAGTCAATCCGCTTATTCCCAAACCGGCAGACTTTGTGAGGGCTATCACCTATCGATCTAAAAAAGCTGCACACTTAACAGCTTTTGGTGACAACTTCTGGAAAACTGCAATCAATCCCCAATCTCCTGATGAGACTTTCCGGCAATGACCGCTTCAGCGTTGCAAAAACCTGTTCTGGCATGGGCTCTGATCCTGACCGCCACCTTCGCGGGCAGCGCGCAGGCAGGAGACGCCAGCGAAGAGGGACGCTGGCTGGACTTGCTGAGCAAGGGGGATGCCGCCCACACCGAGAACCTGGCGCTGGTGGAGCGGGAAGACGAGGAATATGTCAGCCTGGAACGGGGTTGGCTGGATCGGTTGCGGGGCGAAGAGGGCAAAGAGGATCTCGACCTGACCCGCATGCAATACCAGACCGATATCGGTGAAGAGTTCCTGCAGGTGCGTTTTTTCTACAACTTCTGACAGCCGCCTTTAACCGCTGACCACCGCGGCCTGCCCGGCACTGCCTGCTCCCCGCTCTACCCTACCCTGCTTTTTCCACGCTGGCGGCACCTGAGCCCAGCATCTGCCCCATCCAGCGTGTGCCATCGCTGCTCTCCAGCGCGATCTTTACGGTCATGGTCAGGGGTACCGACAGCAGCATCCCCACCGGCCCCAGCACCCAGCCCCAGAACACCAGGGACAGGAACACCACCAGCGTCGAAAGGTTAAGGCCACGCCCCATAATGCGCGGCTCCAGCACGTTGCCTACCAGGGTGTTCACCAGCAGGTAACCAATACCGGTCAGCAGCGCATCACCCACACCCAGTTGAATCAGGGCCAGCAACACCGCCGGAATTGCCGCCAGAATTGAACCCAGGTTGGGAACGAAGTTGAGCAGGAATGCCAGCATCCCCCACAGCACCGGGTAGTCCACCCCCAGCCACAGCAGCCACAAATAGACCAGGCCGCCGGTCAGCAGGCTGAGCAAACTCTTGATCGCCATGTATTGATTCACACTGTCGGTGAAGCGGCGCAACGCCGCCACCAGTTGCTCACCGCGGGGGTGGTTGCCCACCAGCTTGTCACTGAAGCGCACCTCTTCTGCAAGAATAAAAATGACTGTCAGCAGTATGAGGAAGGCGTTGGTCATCACATTGCCCAGTGACGAGAGAGTGGTACCGACAAAGCCCAGGATCACCGACGGGTTAAGCACATCCCGCATCAGTGACGGCGGCAGGCTGTAACCGTGTTGCTGCAGCCAGAGCTGTAACTGATCCCGCAACACCAGCAGCCGCGCCTGGTAATCGGGCAGGTCACCACGAAAATCACTGATCGAGGCACCGACCACCGCCCCCACCGTCACGCCGGCGGCAATAATGCCGAGCAGCACAATCAGCAGCGACAGCGTTCCCGGCACACCGCGACTCTTGAGCCACACCAGCGGTGGCGAACAGATAACCGCAATAAACAGCGAGAGCAGGAACGGCACCAGCATGGTCTCCGCTGTGCGCATGCCGGCCACCACAATCACAAAGGCCGCCGCGGGCAGCAGAAAACGGGTTACCGGTGCAGGTTGGGACGTCATGCGAAGCATTCCTTGAGTACGCAGGGAGTGGCACCGATGCCGGCGCCGTGGTGATCAATCGCCGCTATGATTTCAGAGACTCGGGTGAGGGTAAAGGGCAACGTCCGCAATCACTGCTCCGCCTGCTCCAGTTCCAGCAGTTGCTGCAGCTGCTCCTCCAGTGCGCTCATACCCTCCCCGTTCAGCAGATGGCCGTCGCGGTTGTCCCCCACAAAACAGCGCTCATCAATCTCGGCACAACGGCAGCGGATAGCTTCCAGCGGCGGATCGTGGCGAATAGGGATTTCGCAGAAGATTCGCCACTGGTGCTCACTGGCCTGTCCCAACAGCATCCACTGCAACAGCTGCCGGGCCTGACGGCGCTGGGCACGATAATGCGGTGTGCGCACATTCAGCAGCAGCAGGGTCACCAGCACACTGACCACCATCGCTGCCACTACGGAAATCACCAGGGTCACGGAAACACCAACAGCTTCAGGGCCAGCAACAACGTCACGGTGATCAGTACCGGCTGCACCAGCGCCGCGCCGCGATCAATCACCAGTTGCGAGCCCAGCCGCGCACCGACCACCTGCGCCGCCGCCATCAACAGGGCCAGTTTCCACCAGACGTGGCCAGCCAGGATAAACAGGGTCAGTGAGGTGAAGTTCACCGTCAGTACCAGCGGTTTGGTATGCGCTGTGGCCCGGCGCAGGTTGTAGCCGCGCAGGGCGGAGTAGGCCACCGCGTAGAAAGAGCCCATGGCCGGGCCGAGAAAGCCACCGTAAAAACCGACACCGCCACCTATCAGGCGATCAAAGCGGCCAACACTCCAGCGCGGCTCCTGATCGTGATCGGACATGCGCGGTGACAGGGCGATATAGATGGCCAGCAAGATCAGGATAAAGGGCAGGATCCGCTTCAGCAGCTCCGGACTGAGCTGTTGCACTGTGAGCGTACCCAGTGCCGCCCCCACCAGGGCATAGATTACCGTGCCGCGCACGGACACCAGGTCCAGGTGCCCCTTGCGCAGAAAATTGATGGTTGAAGTGAGGGTGCCGCAGACGCTCTGGAATTTGTTGGTGGCCAGCGCGTTGAGTGGCGGCACGCCGGCGGTTAACAGCACCGGCAACACGATCAACCCACCGGAGCCGGCAATGGCACTGACAAAGCCGGCAACAAAGGCGACCAGCACCAGCGCTGCCAGGGTCAGGCCCGACAGCTGCTCAAACCCCACAGGATTCACTCCGCGGTACGCCCAGTTCCCTGCCCGTCATTGTGCCTCCAGTGTCATACCCTCGGCACCCGGCCCCAGCGGCTGGCCGTAACTGAACTCCACCTGCTGCCCTTCGGGATCGATAATGCCGCAGTAATAGCCTACCGGAAAGGGCTCTTCGCGGGGCTCCCACAACAGACAGCCATCGGCCCGCGCCAGGGCTGCCAGATCATCCACCCGCTGGCGGCTCTCCACCGCAAAGCCCAGGTGGCGATAGTCCCCCTGCGGCAGCGACACACGGTGGCCACCACTCATCATCACAAACACAAAATCGGTTTCGCGGCCGGGCTCGGCCATCCACACAATGGCGCCGCCGTGGCGGCGGTGGCAGACGCGCATACCGCAGTAGCGCTCATAGAACGCGATGCAGGCGTCCAGGTTAGTGACGTGCATCGCCAGATGGGTCATACGGGGCCACATAAGGCTCCTCCTCTGACAGGCTATGTGCAGGGGGTTTCACGAGTATAGGTGGTTTGGGGGGGGATTTTTAGGGACTGGTGGGTTTGAACTTTTTTGGGAGTGGATTTGAGCTTTTGGTTTCGCTCCCCTGAGCGAGTCACTTTTCTTTTTTCGCCGAAAAGAAATACCGATACAGCGGGCACAGGTGAGTAACCAAAAGAAAGCGGCGCCCAGGTTCGCTGGTCAACTGGTAAAAAGCACCAGCAGACTCCCCTCTCTCCGGGCAGTCTGCGGGGGCCGGCCTGATGGGCCCTCCTGGCCCAACAGGCCTGAAGCGCACGTCCATGTGCGCTTCTCCCCCACAGCCAGCCCGCCGTTCGGCAGCTCGCACGGGGTTCAAGACCGTGCCAGACCCATGGTTATTTCAAATTCAAAAGATCGCGCGGAGGACCTCGCTCCTACGAAACCCGGATCGTGCGCTGTAGGAGCGCGGTCCTCCGCGCGATCATTTCGGTTTTTAAAATCTGTCTCGAATACGGCACGGATTCCGGGGCCCCTGCGTAGCGCGGGGGGAATACGGCCATGGCCGGCCGGCTTAGCCATGTAGCGCCAGGGACTGCGCATCAAGGCGACCCCGGAAACGCGAGGAGCGCTGGGAACCGGAAAGCACTTTTTACTTGTCGGCGCGGAGGTGAGGCTGGGCTTTCTTTTGGTTACTCACCTGTGCCCGCTGTATCGGTATTTCTTTGCCCAAACAAAGAAAAGTAACCAAAAGCCCAAATGCACTACAAAACAAGCAATCCCGGCTCCTTCCGAGGAAGACGAACCCCACTGTTCAATTTAAGCAAGCAAACAGGCAAGCCAGCTAACCAGAGCTAGCTATCCAAGATGCCCCTATTGGTTCTGCGGACAAATCCCAACGAACTTGTCGTTCATGTACTGGCGAATCTCTTCCGCCTGCTGTTCGTGATCACCGCTGGCCCGCACCAGCTTGTCGAGAATAATCACTTTGCGGGTAGCATCCATACCCACCAGCAACACCGGTACATCCGCCGCTTCCGCAATGCGCAGGAAACCGGTTTTCCAGCGCTGCACGCGACTGCGGGTGCCTTCCGGGGTGATGCCCAGCCACACCTTATCGTGGGTGCGCAGCCACTCCACCGCCTGCCCAACCACGTCGGTGGCCTGCTGGCGATCCACCGGAATGGCCCCCAGCCCCATAAACAGGTTTTTGCAGGGCCAGAAGAAGGCCTCTTTCTTCATCAGGAAGGAGATGCGCATATCCAGCGACAATATGGCCGCCACACCGACAATAAAATCCCAGTTGGAGGTGTGGGGGGCAAGGATCACCATAATGCGCGGCGCATTGGGCAGCTCGCCCTCCAGCCGCCAGCCCAGCACGCGCAGCAGCCAGCGGCCAAACTTCTGCCAGCCGGGGGTCGCCCGGCGTGGCATCTGTGCTGGAATGGTAACCTCGGCTGTCACGGATCAATGTTCCCGGGTAGAGAAGAAAGCCACATCCGGGTGACGCTCCTGGGTGAGCGAGAGATTAACCCGGGTAGGTGCCAGATAGGTCAGGTGACCACCACCGTCGAGCGCCAGGTTGTCGCTGCACTTGCGGCGGAACTCCTCCAGCTTCTTGCTATCGCCGCACTCAACCCAGCGCGCCGTGGTGACGCTGACCGGTTCGTAGATAGCCTCCACCTTATACTCATCCTTGAGGCGGTAGGCCACCACCTCAAACTGTAGTACACCCACCGCACCGACGACGATGTCGTTGCTGTTGAGGGGGAAAAAGACCTGGGTGGAACCCTCCTCCGACAGCTGCTGCAAACCCTTCTGCAGCTGCTTGGCCTTGAGCGGGTCCTTGAGGCGGATTTTGCGGAACAGCTCCGGGGCAAAGTGGGGAATGCCGGTAAATTTCAGCGCTTCACCCTCAGTGAAGGTGTCGCCGATCTGGATGGTGCCGTGGTTGTGCAGGCCAATGATGTCACCGGCCACCGCCTCCTCCACCTGGCTGCGGTCGCCGGCGAGGAAGGTCACCGCATCGGCGATCTTCACATCCTTGCCGATACGCACGTGGCGCATCTTCATACCCTGGGTGTATTTGCCGGAGCAGACCCGCATAAAGGCGATGCGGTCGCGGTGCTTGGGGTCCATATTGGCCTGGATCTTAAAGACGAAACCGGAGAACTTCTCCTCTGAAGCTTCCACCGGGCGGGCATCGGTTGGCCGCGGCTGCGGGCCCGGCGCCCACTCCACAAATCCATCCAGCATCTCGCGCACACCGAAGTTGCCCATGGCGGTACCGAAAAACACCGGCGTCATGCGTCCGGCCAGGTACTCTTCCAGGTCAAACTCGTTGGTGGCGCCGCGCACCAGCTCAATCTCCTCACGGACATCGTCGGCGTAAGTGCCCAGCAGCGCCGTGGCCTCGTCGCTGTCGAGGCCCTTGATCTGCAGGTCGTCGTTAATGGTGTGCCCCATGCCCTGCTGGTAGACGTGAATGGTGTCGGTGTAGAGGTTGTAGACACCTTTAAAACTCTTGCCCATGCCCAGGGGCCAGTTAATGGGGGCGGCCGAGATCTTCAACACCTCTTCGATCTCGTCCATCACCTCAATGGGGTCACGGATATCGCGATCCATCTTGTTGACGAAGGCCAGGATGGGTGTGTCACGCAGGCGGCAGACGTCCATCAGCTTGATGGTGCGATCTTCCACACCCTTGGCACCATCGATCACCATCAACACCGAGTCCACGGCGGTGAGGGTGCGGTAGGTATCTTCCGAGAAGTCCTCGTGACCGGGGGTGTCCAGCAGGTTGACGATGCGTTCCTTATAGGGAAACTGCATCACCGACGAGGTGACCGAGATACCCCGCTCCTGCTCCATGGTCATCCAGTCAGACTTGGCGTGGGGGCCACGCTTCCCCTTCACCGATCCCGCCAGCTGGATGGCGTTTCCGAACAGCAGCAGCTTTTCGGTGATGGTGGTTTTACCGGCATCCGGGTGGGAGATAATCGCAAAGGTGCGACGGCGGTTGATATCGTTGAGGAAGGAGCTGTTGGCCATGTCTGAATCCGCATAACGCCCCGGGCCCGGCGGTCTGCCAATGCGCTGATTAGGGGCTGTTCAATGTGGCGCGCATTATACAGACAACACCCGGCCATGACACGGCACCGCAGCAGGCTCAGGCAAGCACCGGACAGAGGGCTATGCTTAGGGCAAGCGCCCGCTGCCGGCTGGAATTAGCCTATCCCCGGGGCTTGACAGTCAGCAGTGCGCACCTACGCACTTTTCCTTATAGGAATTTTAGTTTCATAATGTTAGGTTGGCGTTTTTTCCAGCCGGGATTACTGAAGTCATGAATCCGCAGTTCCCTCCCTCAACCGCCGGGCACAACGACACCCAGGCACCCGTGACGGCGGGTGAGCCTATCGAACTGCCCGCCAGCATCTCGGTCAACGGTATCGCCCACGCGGTCATGATGATTACCCCCACCGCCCTGGAAGAGTTTGCCACCGGCTTTGCCTTCAGCGAGGGCATCATTGATGGTATCGGCGACCTGCGGGATATCGCCATTGGCCATCAGCGCCGTCCGCTGCTAGCCGCCACCCCGGAGTCAGCCGATTCGGCAGCGCAAGTCGATACCATCACGCTTGAACTGGAGATCAGCCCGCGTCAGTGGCAGCGCTACCGCAGTAACCGGCAATTGCGCCAGGGCACTAGCGGCTGCGGCCTCTGTGGTCACGAGGCGCTGGCTACCGCTATGCCCCCACTGCCGCCACTCTCGCCAGTGGCACTCCCGGCCCCCGCGCAACTGCAGGGGCTGCAGGCCCTGCTGGCCCGGGAGCAACTCCAGCAATCGTCCGGCAACGGACTGCATTCGGCACTGCTGCGCGCTCCGGATGGCCAAAGCCTCTGCTGCCTGCAGGATATCGGGCGCCACAACGCGCTGGACAAGATTATCGGTTATGCGCTGCGACAGGGAATCTCACTTCAGGGTCACAGTGTGCTGATGAGCAGCCGCAGCAGCGTGGAGCTGGTGCAGAAAGCGGTGCGCGCCAGTCTCTCCACCCTGATCCACCTGGGCAGCCCCAGCACCCTGGCCATTCAGCTGGCTCGCCACTACCGCCTGAACTTACTGCAGGTCACCCGCCAGCAACGTGTGCTGGTGCATGCGGGACCGGACACTGAGACAACACCATGAGCGATGACGTCAAAAAAACCTCCGGTGACACAGACACTGCCACCGGAATTCCCCTGCACACCGGCAAAGGTCCTGCCGGCGGCTGGGGTGCACTCAAGAGCACCACCCATCACCTGCTACAGAGCCACAACGCGGTGAAGAATATCCGCTCGCTGTTGCACACCAACCAGGACAAGGGGTTTGACTGCCCCGGCTGCGCCTGGGGGGAAGAAGCCAAGCCCCACCGTATCCGCTTCTGCGAGAACGGCGCCAAGGCGGTGAACTGGGAGGCCACCTCCAAAGCGGTGGACCGCCATTTTTTCCAGCAACACCCGGTGAGCTGGTTGCGACAGCAGTCCGGCTATTTTCTCGAGTATCAGGGCCGCCTGACCGAGCCCATGCGCTACAACCGCGACACCGACCACTACGAACCCATCACCTGGGACGACGCCCTGGCGCTGATCGCCAGACACCTGAACCAGTTACAGCACCCGGATCAACTGGAGCTCTACACCTCCGGCCGCGCCAGTAACGAAGCGGCCTTTCTCTATCAATTGTTTGGCCGCGCCTTCGGCACCAACAACTTCCCGGACTGTTCCAACATGTGTCACGAAGCCAGTGGCGTAGCACTCACTGGCAGTATCGGCGTTGGCAAGGGTACGGTGACACTGGAAGATTTTGCCGGGGCCGATGCCATCTTTGTGTTTGGCCAGAACCCCGGCACCAATCATCCGCGCATGCTGGAAACCCTGCGCAGCGCCATGAAGCGCGGCGCCAAGGTGGTGGTCTTTAACACCCTGCGCGAACGGGGACTGGAAAAGTTCCAGCACCCCCAGGACCCGGCAGAGATGCTTACCAACTCCGCCACCACCATGAACTCCCTCTACCTGACCCCAAAACTGGGCGGCGACATGGCCGCGATTCGCGGCATGGCGAAGGTGCTGCTGGAGTCCGGTGAGACTCTGGATGTGGAATTTCTCACCGCTCACACCAGCGGCAGTGAAATCTGGCTGCAGCAGGTGCGCGACAGCAGCTGGCCACACATCGAAGAACAATCGGGACTGAGTCGTGATGAGCTGACCGCCGCCGCACGCATCTACGCCGGCGCCGGCAAGGTGATTTCCACCTGGGCAATGGGCATTACCCAGCACTACCATTCCGTGCCCACCATTCACGAACTGGTGAACTGGATGGCGCTGGGCGGGCATATTGGTCGCCCCGGTGCCGGCCTCTGCCCGGTACGCGGTCACAGCAATGTGCAGGGCGATCGCACCATGGGCATCAATGAACGTCCCGGCGAAGCATTTCTGGCAGCACTGGATCAACAGTTCGGCTTTGAATCACCGCGCCGGCACGGCCACAGCACCGTGGAAGCCATCGCCGCCATGCGCGATGGCCACAGCAAGGTGTTTATCGGCTTGGGTGGCAACTTTGCCGCCGCCACACCGGATACTCCGCTGACCGAACAGGCGCTGGCCAACTGCGATCTCACAGTCCACATCAGTACCAAGCTCAACCGCTCCCACCTGGCCACCGGACGTGAGGCACTGATCCTGCCCTGCCTGGGACGCACGGATATTGATATGCAGGCCAGCGGACCGCAGAAGGTGACGGTGGAGGACTCCTTCAGCATGGTGCACGCCTCCGAAGGCCTGCTGCAGCCACTCGCTGACAGCATGCGCTCCGAGCCCGCCATTATCGCCGGCATTGCCCAGGCCACCCTGGGCAGTTTTCCGCTCAGCTGGCTGGAGCTGATCGATGATTACGACCGCATTCGGGATCTGATCGCAGCCACCATTCCCGGCTTTGAAAACTTCAATCAGCGCCTGCAGCAACCGGGCGGCTTTTACCTCGGCAACGAGGCCCGTGAGCGTCACTGGCTAACCAGCTGCGGCAAACTGGTGATGCATTCACACCCGCTGCCGGAGCATGTGGTGCCGGTCAATGCCGCCAGCCAGATGCAACCCACCACGCTGATCCTGCAGACTATGCGCTCCCACGATCAGTACAACACCACCATCTACGGCCTGGAGGATCGCTACCGCGGTATCAGCGGGGAGCGCCAGGTGCTGTTTATTCATCCGGAAGATATACGCCGCCTGGGGTTTGACGCCGGCGATAAGGTGGATATTCACTCATTGTGGGATGACGGGCAGACGCGGCAGATTTACGGTTTTACGCTGGTGCCCTACGACATTCCGGCCGGTAACATCGCCGCCTACTACCCGGAGACCAACCCGCTGGTGCCGCTGGCCAGTCACCCCGGTGACAGCCGCACGCCCACCTCGAAAAGCATTGCGGTGGAGCTGAGCCGGCATCATTCACAGCGTATTGCCTGAACTCCCTGGCTGACGACAGGTCACCGGCAGTCGTCAGAACACATGGCCGAGAAAGATGTAAAAGCTGTTGTCGCCTTCATTGCTGTGACCGTAGGCGAGATAGGCCGGCCCCAATGGACTGTCCCAGCCGACAAACAGGCTGTTACTGACAATCACGTCGTTGTAGTCAATATCGGACTTGTCATCCCAGGCGTTGCCGGCTTCAGCCGAGATGCCCAGATAGAGCGGCAGGGTAATGGCCCCGAAATCATTGGCCGCCATCTCATAGGTATAAACAAAGCTGACGAAACGCACGTGCTGCCCCACCACCGAGCTTTTGTCCAGGCCTGACAGGTTGAGAAAGCCCCCCAGACTGAAAGACCCCAACAGCGACAGGGGGTCATTGTTGATGGTGCTCTGGTAGCGCAACTGCGTGCGCAGGCTGTGCCGGTGCCAGGAGCCCACCACATTCAACTCGCTGTCAAAGGCCGTGGTGTAGTCCTGCTCACCGTCCAGTGTATCCCGGGTGCGGATCAGCTGCGTGTTAACTTTCCATCCATGGCGGGGAAAGGTGGCATGATCGAGGGTATCGAAGTAGAGCTGCATCACGCCACCGCGCTGGTCATAATCCAGCTCGTCCAGGTCAGGGTCGATCAACGCAAACAAACCCGGTAACTCCAGTGTACCCTCCGCATAGGTAACCCCCGCCAACAGGTCCACACTGTCGGTGATATTCCAACCCACACCACCGACGACGGAGTGCTGTGTCACCGTAAAGTCACCCAGGGACTTGCCATCCTCGCGATAGCTGCTCACCCGCCGCTCCAGATTGATGGCCGTATCCCAGAAAAAATCACTGTTGCCCATGGGCCAGTAGAGCTCGGAGGAAAATACCTTGTCGGTGCCGAACTCCGCCGTCGAATACCACTCGGCTCCGTAGGGCGAGAGATTGGTCAGGCGATAGGAGGCACCAAGCTGATAGCGGCTGAAGGAGTGGAAGTCATCTTCAAACGACATTTTGAAATCCACGTAGCCCGGTCCCCAGTCTTTCTCGCCGACGTAGACATCCAGCACATCTTCGCCGTCAGTGTCTCGCACCGTGGTGTTTATGCGGGCGATCGTACCCTGTCCATAGAGCCGCTCACTACCTTGCTGTATTTCGTCCAGCGAATAACTGCCCTGCGTCCCCAGGCCCATGCGTCGCAGCAGATACTCATCCGCCAGGCGGGTTTGGTTATCCAGCTCCACGCGATCGATATAGAGATCCCGGGTCTCTGACGCCTGCCGGTGCTCGGCGCGGTAGCCCTTCTGCGCCAATGCCTGCAAGGCGGGATCGGTCTCAAATTGAAGCTGCATCGCCCGGTAGCCGGCCTCAATACCCTCCGGGGATTTTTCAAAGCTGAAGGTGGTAATCCCCTCCAGCTCGGGTTCAATCAGCACATCGCGCTCGGTGAGCAGGGATTTCTGGTACTCCACATTCTGCCGCGTCAGCAGCCCCACCAGTTGCCGCATAATGGCAAGCCCCGACTGCAATTCGTCCTTGTTCATGCCCGGCGAGCCGATGTTCACGGCGATCACCACATCAGCCCCCAGCGAACGGGCCACACTGACCGGCAGGTTATTGGCAACGCCGCCATCCACCAGCACCCGCCCCTCTTCCTCAATCGGGCGCACCACACCGGGAATGGACATGGACGTCTGGATCGAGGTCGCCAGGTCGCCGTGATCGAGCACCACCTCTGCACCGGTTTCAGCATCGGCAGCCACCGCACGAAATGGAATGGGCAGACGGTCAAAGGAGTCAAACTCCGGGTAGTAGCCCAGCATGTCGTCCAGCAGGCCTTTCATGCCTTGCCCCTGCAACACCCCCTTGGGCAGCTTGACCTTGCCATCGGAAAAACCCAGGTCGATGTTGATGGGGAATTCATCCAGCTGGCGCTTGCGCCGATTGGGAATACGACTGCGACTGAGGTCATCGCGGTAACCGGCGTTCCAGTCAGCCGCCTCAAACAGCTCCTGCAACTGCTGCGGTGATTTACCGGACGCGTAGAGCCCACCCACAAACGCCCCCATACTGGTGCCCACCACCATATCCACCGGTACACCGTGCTCCTCCAGGGCGCGGATCACACCAATATGCGCGCTGCCGCGGGCGCCCCCGCCCCCCAGTACCAGCGCGATACAAGGACGACCCATATCCTGCGGACAGAGGTTGGGAGCAGCTTCGGGTCCGGCTGCTGCCGGGTAGGCGGGGGAGGAGAAAACCGAAACAACCAGCAGGGTCGCTGACAAACACGGAAGCGATGTAAAGAATCCAGTTCCTTTGGCGGTCATGTTACGGTCTCAATGTTTCCTGGAGGCGGGGTCCTAGTATGGTCACCCATAAGCGCTCTGACAATTGTCACCCTCAACAACCACCGCATCCCGCACTCTCAACCGCTGTGTACCACTGGCTCTCACCGTCCCCGCAAGCGGTTGCAACCCCTCCGGTGAACAGGCAAAAAAAAGCGCCGGCATAGCCGGCGCGAAGAGAACATACAAATGGAAATGGAATGGAAAACTTACTGGTAGTCGATGTAGGTACTGTTCTCGTGTTTCACCGAGTGCAAGATGGTACCAAAGGTCACCGCCACCGCCAGTGACAGGATCAACACCATGGCCACAGGACTGTCCGCGAAAGTGAAGTAGGCTTCGACGCCTTCCCAGCTGGTAATTGGACTTACGTTCATAATGCTGTCTCCTTATGCAGTAGCTGCTGAAGCAGGAATGGATGACTTGGCCGGAACAGATTCCGGATAGGCCGCCAGTGGAACTTCAACCATATCAAGACCTGCTTCTTCCGCTTTTGGCGGCACGCGCAGGAAGCCGGCTTTGGCCATCAGCCAGGAGAGACCGAAACCGGGGATGAAGCCCAGCAGCCCCATAACAATGGCACTCTTCAGCTGGCCCAGGAAACTCACCGCAGGGGCACCTTCCACCACATTTGGCAGACCGGCAAACACACCCAGGCCAACCACACCAATCAGGCCGCCCACACCGTGTACCGAGAAAGCACCTACAGCGTCGTCGATCTTGAACTTGTTGGTGATCAGTTTGTCAGCCAGAGGCGCAACCACACCACCCAGGATACCCATCAGGAACGCCAGTGGTGGATAGTAGACGTCGAGGCCAGGCGCGGCGGAGAAGATACCGGCCAGGGCACCGGACATCATCCAGAAAGGCTGACGGGTGATGACGTAGGAGCCGATGATACCGCCGGAGAAGGCCATCAGGGTGTTGAAGCTCACCGCAGACAGGGTTACCGGGGTACCGAAGATGGTGGTCCACTGGGCACCGGTGTTGTAGATGATGCAGCCACCGAGGAAGCCGAAGAAGCCGACGATGATCAGCATCAGGCCGATGATGCTCATTGGCACACTGTGACCGGTAATAGTCAGCGGTGTACCGTCCGGCGCGAAGCGACCAATACGGGCCCCCAGGTTAATGGTGACACCCAGGGCGAAGAAGCCCGCCACCATGTGCACACAACCGGCCGCACCAAAGTCGTGGAAGCCCCACTCGGTGGTAAGCCAGCCGTCCGGGTGCCAGCCCCACGCCGCACCCAGAATCCAGACTACGGAACCGAGGATAATCGCCAGGATGATGAACGAGCTCATGCGAATCCGTTCAATCACCGCACCGGAGAAAATCGATGCCGTGGTTGCCGCGAACAGCACAAACGCACCCCAGAAGATACCGCTGGCGTTATCCGCCAGGTTGGGACCCATGTTGGTGGACCAGGGCAGGCCCGCGGCTGCGGCTTCGAAATCCGGCGTGAAGCCGTTGTACATGGCAAGGTAGATCCACCAACCGAAAAAGAAGAAGGTGGGAATGATAAAAGCAAAGGCGAGGATGTTTTTCACACCCGACGCCAGCGCGTTCTTGAGGCGCGAAGCACCCATTTCATACGCCAGGAAGCCGGCGTGGATGATGACCATTAACCCCGTACACCACCAATAAAACACTTCCATATTGATGGTGCCGGACATCTCGATCAGAGTTTGTAACTCCGCGAGTTTCTCTGCAGTTTGTACTTCGTCCATAGTGATCCCCGATGCTGATTAGAACCCTTCTTCATCACTGCAAACGCCTTTTTACGGAGGTTGCGCGCCCCGCAAAAAAGCACTTTCAGTAATAAAAATTTCTTAATAGGAAATGCAATTGCCGTACCCAGATTTAAATTTCTTTACATTTCAACCGGTTACTGTGGTCGCATTTTTCCTCATTCGTTTACCCAAGCACCAAAGTGGGTCTTTGCTGATTTCATGATCCACTTTGATACATTGCCTGTCGTCAGCCTTCGCCCTCTTTGCGCTGGCCACAGAAAAATCCGATGCCATAACTGGGCGACTGAAAGGTGATCACGCTGCCCTTGGGAAAATAAAAAACATCCCCGACGGTGGCGTGCACCTGGTTGCCGGTCTCATCGGAGATCAGCATTTCCCCTTCCACAATGATTTTCATCTCGTGGTAGTGGTACTCGTACACCAGTGGCTCATCGGATTTCTCCATGCGGTAGAAGCCCGCCACAATGGTTTTGTCCGTGTCATCGGAAACAGCGATGTCGCCGAGAAAAGCATTGATACCCGGCCGGTTCATGCTGGGCAGTTCGGTTTTGATGGCCTGTTTGTAGTAGGTCATTGCTTGCGCCATGGGATGTCCTCCAATCAGTGACTAAATGGCTGTTAACTCGTGGTGCTCGGTACTCGTGGTTCGATGCTCGTGGTTCGATGCTCGTGGTTCGATGCTCAAGGTTACGAGCGCACCCGCGTACGCTCAGGGTCGTGGAACGGCAGGCTCACCACCTGGGCGTCGATGCGCTTCTGGTGGCCATCCAGTTTCCCCACCTGCAGGCGCGTGCCGGGTTCGGCATACTCCGGCGCCAGACGGCAGAGGGCGATCTGCTTGCCCATCAACGGAGACGGTGTGGCGCTGGTGACGACACCTACCGGACAGCGGTCCAGGTAGACGTGATCACCGTGGGCAGCACCGTCGCCGCCCTCCAGGACTAACCCCATCAGCCTCTGACGACTCTCCGGCGCCTGACGCGCCATCGCCTCACGGCCGATGAAATTTTCCTCCTTGGTTTTCATAGGCACGGTGAAACCGATGCCCGCTTCAAAGGGATTGGTCTGCGGGCAGAACTCGTGATCGGCGAAGATCAGGCCGGCCTCTATACGCAGCATGTCCAGGGCATCGAAGCCCATAGGCGCGATATCAAAGGCCTGGCCCCGCTCCCATACCGCATCCCACAACTGTTCTGCGTTGTCGGGGTGACACCAGACTTCAAAGCCCAGCTCACCGGTATAGCCGGTGCGCGACACCATCACCGGTGTGCCAGTCGGCCCACCGAGGCGGCCGATCAAAAAATGGAACCAGGCCAGCGACGCCATCGACGGCTGCGTCTCCGGCGTCCAGATCAATTCACTCAGCAGGCGACGGCTCTCCGGCCCCTGCACGGCGATGTTGTGCAGTTGTGACGTGGAGTTGCGGATACTGACCCGGTAGCCCTTCTCTTTGGCCTGCTTGCGCATCCAGATACCGCTGTAGGGATCGCCGCAAACCCAGCGGAACGCCTGCTCACCCATGCGGAAGATGGTGCCGTCGTCCATCATGCCGCCAGTCTCGTAACAGAGTGCCGAGTAGGCGATCTCCCCCACCGCCAGACGCCGCACGTTGCGGGTCAGCACGTATTGCAGAAACGCCTCGGCATCCGGCCCGGTCACTTCAAACTTGCGCAGCGGTGACAGATCGATCATCGCCACTCGCTCGCGACAGGCGAGATACTCGGCTTTCGTTCCCCAGCCTTCGTACTCGGTTGCCACCCAATAGCCCCGGTACTCGGTCAGCTTTTTGGTGAGTGCCGCAACGCGACTGTGAAAACCCGTGGTCTCAGTCATACGGGGTAACTCCTCAGGGGTAATGCGATGAGCGACGGCGCGGGGAAATTGCTGCCCGGCGTCGTAGATGCGCACATGAATATCGGTGGGCTGCCAGCCATTGGCGGGATCGATATCGTCCGGGCAGGCGGACGAGGCGCAGAGCAAATCCCGGGTGGCCCGCAGCAGGACATAGTCACCGGGGCGCGACCAGGGCTCATCCATTAACACGGCGCCGCAGGGAGAGATCTCGGTGTTAAAAAAGAAATTGATGGCCGGCCAGCCGGGACGTGGGCGGATATCGTACGGCGCCAGCACCCGGTTGAAATTGTCGCTGCAGCTGACGTGACCAAAATAACCACTGTCTTCGTAGTACCTGGGTGTGCAGGCCAGCAGAAAACTGTCATGGCGACCTACCGTGTCCTGCACCACTTCCACCAGCGAGGTCATGTCGCTGCCGAGAAAGCGCGACCACAGTCCCGGGGCCGGATTGCTGTGGCCCAACACCGTGCGGGTAGCGAGAGCATCCAGGCCAACTTCATGGCCCTGCTCCAGCGCCTGGCGGTCGAAGGCGAGAAAATCGGAGCACTGTTTGCCCGCCACGTCGATAATCTGGATCCACTCGCCGGCCTTGACCTCGTAGGTACGGGCCGTGGCACGCTTCACCCGCAACTCGCTCTTTACCGGGGCCAGAGGCTCGGGCAAAACCTCCTGCGGCGGATTGGCGGGCGTCAGCGTCAGCGCCACGTCTGTCGGCGGAGCCTGCTGCTCAACGGACATATCGGCAGCGGCAGCGGCAATCACCAGCGTCAGCTCCCCCTGGGCCTGCAACGTAACCGGCTCTGACGTATCGATGCGCACCACCGTTTCCAGCTGCTGGTCGACTACGCCCCACTCGCGCAGCTGGGCCTGCAGACGCCGCGCTGCGCTGCCGTCACCCGCCAGCTGTGCCCGCAGCCCCACCGATGGCTCCGGCCTGCGCCCACCCAGCAAGTGCGGCGCCGCCCTACCCTCACTGTCCAGTGCCAGCAGTTCACACACCTGTTCTCCGTCACTGCCTTGCAGCAGCAGCCGGTCTCCGGCTGCGAGGGACAACCGCAGCGCCTGCTGCCCGGCCAGCCGGTAGCGACGGCCCGCAGCCGCCACCTGCAGATTGAAGTAGCCGCTCTCTGACTGGTCTGTGCTGCTCAATTCCTGCATAGCCCTGATCCGTTTCGATGGCGGCGCATTTAGCCCTGAATCCGCTCTCTGTTGGTGCAATCCCTACGTGCCTGTCTCATTTAAGTGCCCCACTGGTGGAGATTGCGGAGGCGCGCTTAAGCAGATTGGCGGCCCGGGAAACTATTCTTGCTGAGCATAAATATTTACCATCAGTATTATTGGGACAATCCTCCTCTGTGAGTACTCCCTTGGGGATAAGGGTCACCCGCACTGGAAAATGGCATGGATAGTGCTCTGTACCGAGGATCGAATGCGCAGGCCCGCGCGCCGCACAGCGGCCGCCGGACAGCAACGCAAACACTTTGCTGAACACCGTTACTGCAGAGCGACGCAGACCGGATAAAAGGACGGGGTAAGTGGGCACAAAGCTGAAACAATGGTTACCGGGCTGGCAATGGAGCCCGGGGAGACGCAAGTCCGTAGCGCGGGTATCTGTCGCGGAGGTCGATTACGGCCGGCTGGCGCTGCAACTGGCCACCGCCGAGCGCATCAGCGAGGAGCTGCCGGCGGTACTGCAACAATTGCAACCTGTGCTCGACAGTCGCCTGCCACACCTACCCGCCCGTATTCAGATCCTGCTCAGCCACCCCAGCCACGGTGAATCCATTCTCCACCACGGCCAGCAGACCAAGCCGGCGTCGTCCTATATAGCGGCGCTGCACCGCAAGTTGAGTTCCAGCCGCACTACCCATCCCGCTGCCCTGCTTATTAGCGACGGTGACCAACAGTGGCAGGTGATCGCCAGGGAGTTGGCGCACAGTGACCAGCAACGTTTCTGGCTGCTGTTCGCCTTTGAGGGAGAGCCCCCCTCACTGGAGCAGCTCAGCTGGCGCACCTGTGACCTGGAACGCTGCCTGCAGCAGGGTATTGATGCCTGGGTCCAGCGGGAGGAGAAGGTGCGGCAGGCACTGCAGGCCGAACGCTCGATTTATGCCGCGGAGCTGCACGACTCGCTGGCGCAGATCCTGGGCTACCTGCGCCTGAAGAGCGCCCGCCTGCACAAACAGTGTCAGGCGGAGGAGTACGCGGCCCTGCAAGCTATTACCGAAGAGCTGGCCAGCTGCACCCACTGCGCCTACCGCCAGACCCGCGAGCTGATTACCACCGCCCGCCTGACCCAGCAGAGCGAAAACCTCTCCCAGGGCGTGATCAACTCCATCCGCGAATTTGAACAGCAGTCCGCCATCGTCTTCGAACTGGACAACCGCCTGCAGCGCAACCTGCTCAGCCCGCAACAAACCCTGCAGGCTCTCTACATTATCCGTGAGAGTCTCAGCAACCTGGTGCGCCACTCCCACGCCACACACGCACGGGTCACCCTGAGCCTGCAGGGCAAACTGTTATCCGCCACCATTGAGGACAACGGCACCGGTATCGATCCACAGGCCGCACGGAGCGACAGCTTTGGCCTGCAGATTATGCGTGAACGTGCGGAACGCATCGGCGGCACACTCAATATCACTCCACGTCCCGCAGGCGGTACCTGTGTGTGCCTGCAGCTGGACCTGGATCACTGAATCGGCAATCAGCCGGGAGTAACAGACAATGCACAGTAATCCCCTCTCGGTGGTGGTCGTCGATGACCACCCCCTGTTTCGCCGCGGAGTGGTAGAACTGCTCAATGACAGCGACGAGATGCGGGTGGTGGCGGAATACGATAACGCCTTTGCCCTGCTGGATAACCTGGAAGAGGTCTACCCGGACATCCTCCTGCTGGACCTGCAAATGCCGGAGAAATCGGGTCTGGAACTGCTGAAGCAGATCCGCGAATGTGACGACCAACTGAAGATCATCATCATTACCGCCTGTACCGATCAGGACAAGCTGCTGGAGGCGCTGCGCTTTGGCGCCAACGGCTACCTGCAGAAGGACACACCACCGGACGATATTCTTGCCCACCTGCTGGCAGTGGCAGAGGGCAAGGTTGCGCTCAATGTTGATGCCATTACCTCGCTGGCCACCCACATTCGTGAAAACCACGCCCGGCAATCCAGCCATCATCACGCGGCTCTGGACGAGATGACTGAGCGCGAACGCGAAACCCTGTCGCTGATTGCCCGCGGGCTGAACAACAAACTGATTGCCCGCGAGCTGGGTATCAGTGACGGCACGGTTAAGGTGTATGTGAAAAACCTGCTGCGCAAACTCAACATGCACTCACGCCTGGAGCTGGCCGCCTGGGCACACAAAAACCTGTCGGAAGAGTTGTTGAGCTAGGGGGAGCCTCAATGGAGATACTCAAGCGAGCCCTGAAAGCGGCTCCCGCACAACCCAGCGAATCGCAGTTGTGGCAACTGCTGAACAGCCTCAATGATGTGGTGATTGCGATTGACGAACGCCACCGCATTCTCGCCGTCAACCAATGCTGGGAGAAAACCACCGGCTTTGCAGTGGAGACCTCGCTGGAACAGAGCTTTACCGACTTTCTCCACCCGGAAGACCTGGGCAACTGGCAGCAGGTACTGGAACAACTGGTGCAAGGCGGCAGCCAGCTGATCTGGTTTCGGCTGCTGCACGCCAGCGGGGAAATCCGCTGGTGCGAGATGCGCCTGCAATCCATGCGTGACGACAGTTTCTATCCGCTCTCCGCCACCCTCTGTGACATTACGCCACAGGTGCGTAATGAACAGGTACGCACCGCCACCCATCGCAGTCTGCAGAGTCTGGTGGATCGCCTGCCCGCCATGCTCTACCGCTCCCGCAACAACCACAGCTGGACCATGGAGTACGTCAGCAGTGGCTGTGAACTGCTCACCGGCCACAGTGCCGAGAGCCTGCTCAATCAGTCACAGCTGTCGCTCGGTTCCATGATTCACCCTGACGACGCCGAGCATGTCTGGGAAGAGGTACAGATTGCCCTGCAAAACCAGGACTTCTTTGACCTGAGCTACCGCCTCACCAAAGCCAGCGGCGAAGAGATTCGCGTGCGCGACAAGGGACGCGGGCTCTACTCCTCCAGCGGCATGGTGTTGGGGGTTGAAGGCATTATCTTGCAGTGTGATTAGGGTAGGATTCAGGGCGCTGCGCTACAGGTACTAGGACGCTTCGCTACAGGGGTCAGGACGCTTCGCTACAGGACGCGTTGCTACAGGGTTCAGGGCGCTGCGCTTTCAGGTTCCAGGTTCCAGGTTCCAGGTTCCAGGTTCCAGGTTCCAGGTTCCAGGTTCCAGGTTCCAGGTTCCACAGCATTATATTTTTTCCCTTTTCCTAGTAGCGCAGCGTTCTGTAGCGAAGCGTCCTGTAGCGCAGCATCCTGTAGCGCAGCGCCCTGTAGCGAAGCGCCCTGTAGCGAAGCGCCCTGTAGCGAAGCGTCCTGTAGCGCAGCGTCCTGTAGCAAAGCGTCCTGCAGCGCAGCGCCCTGTAGCAAAGCGTCCTGAACACTACCCCCCAATTACCCCCTCCTGTTTACCCCTTCATGGGAATTTTTCTGATAGCCCAAGCGCTTTAGTTTAGATCTCATCACTGGCAATCCGTTACGTCGCCAGAGTGAACTCACTTAGCTGGATGACAGAATTTAATTACCTTGATGGAGAGACCCATGACAACCCGCGTTGCAATTATCGGTGCCGGCCCCAGCGGTCTGGCGCAACTGCGAGCGTTCCAGTCGGCTGAGGCCAAGGGCGCTGACATTCCTGAGCTGGTCTGCTTTGAGAAACAACAGGATTGGGGCGGCCAGTGGAACTACACCTGGCGCACCGGACTGGATGAGAATGGCGAGCCTGTGCACAGCAGCATGTACCGCTACCTCTGGTCCAACGGGCCGAAAGAGTGTCTGGAGTTCGCCGATTACACCTTTGATGAGCACTTCGGCAAGCCCATCGCCTCCTACCCGCCAAGAGAGGTGTTATGGGATTACATCAAGGGGCGGGTGGAAAAAGCCGGCGTGCGGGATTACATCCGCTTTAACACCGCCGTGCGCAATGTGAGCTTCGACGGAGCGACCGGGCTATTCACCGTTACCGTACAGGACCACGCCACCGACACCATCTACAGCGAAACGTTTGATTACGTGGTCTGCGCCTCCGGTCACTTCTCCACGCCCAATGTGCCGGAATTTGAAGGCTTTGAGCGTTTCGGCGGTCGTATCCTTCACGCTCACGACTTCCGGGACGCACTGGAGTTTAAAGACAAGGACGTTCTGGTGGTGGGCGCCAGCTACTCCGCCGAAGACATAGGCTCCCAGTGCTACAAGTACGGCGCCCGCAGCCTCATCAGCTGTTACCGCAGCGCCCCCATGGGCTACAAATGGCCGGCCAACTGGGAGGAGAAACCCTGCCTGGAGCGGGTGGACACCGATACGGCCTATTTCGCCGACGGCAGTTCCCGCAAGGTGGACGCCATCATTCTCTGCACCGGCTATCTGCACCACTTCCCCTTCCTGCCGGATGAGCTGCGCCTGAAGACCAACAACCGCCTGTGGCCACTGGACCTCTACAAGGGCGTCGCCTTTGAGCCCAACCCCAAACTCTTCTACATCGGCATGCAGGACCAGTGGTACAGCTTCAATATGTTCGACGCCCAGGCCTGGTACACCCGCGACATCATCCTCGGTCGTATCCCGTTGCCCTCCAAAGACGAGATGACCGCCGACAGTCTTGCCTGGCGCGAGCGCGAGCTGCAGCTGGAAACCGCCGAGGAGATGTACACCTACCAGGGCGATTACATCCAGCACCTCATCGACGCCACCGACTATCCCAGCTTCGACATTCCCGCCGTCAACGCCACCTTCCTCAAATGGAAGAAGCACAAGAAGGAGAACATCATGACCTTCCGTGATTACTCCTTCCCCTCACTGATGACCGGCACGCCGTCACCACCACACCACACACCGTGGATTGATGCGCTGGACGATTCACTGGAGGCCTACCTGGCCAACAAGAGCGAAATCTCCCGCGCTGGCTGAAGCCATTACACACCGATTTTATCCATCAACAGCCCCAGCACTTCGCCGGGGCTGCTCCTTAGAGGAATACCACTGTGAATACCTTGACCAAACTGGTTGACCAGACTGCTGCTCCCATTGAAGCCGACCTGGAAGGCTGGGAAGTGATCGACGGCGCCCCCACCATGAAAACCTGGATCGAATACAAAAGCCCTGACGGCTCCCTGATTACCGGTTGCTGGCAAGCTACGCCAGGTACCTACCGGGCCACCTACACCACCTGGGAATTTATTCACCTCATAGAGGGTGAAGTGGTGATCACACCGGATGGCGGTGAACCACAGACCTTTGGCCCGGGGGATGCAGCGATGCTGGAGACTGGATTTACCGGGACATGGGAGATCAAAAAGACGGTTTACAAGCACTTCGTCATCAAGTTGAGCTGAGATTACGTCTGGCAGGTCAGAGGTGCGCTCGTTGTTAGGATTGGGGTTCACCTTTCGCCTTGCCGGGCGAGTTACTTTTCTTCAGACGAAGAAATGCCGACACAGCGGACACACGTGTATAGCCAAAGGAAAATGGTGTCCTGTTCGCTGGCCAGCAGGCAAAAGGCAGCAGCTGACATCACAGCCAGCCCTCCGTTCGGCGGTTTGCACCGGAATCGGGTCTGTGCCACTTTCATGGTTACGCCAAATTCAAAAGATCGCGCGGAGGACCGCGCTCCTACGTCGCACGATCCGGGTTTCGTAGGAGCGCGGTGGCCCAGACCATCCTCTCTTCCAGCGGTGCTGGCATTCACCTTATCCTCCGCGCGATCTTTTACTCACCCAACAAGGCGAAACCTCTCGTTCATTCAACCATCAAACGTTAACGGCAAGCAGCCCACTTGATTCAGCCGCCCACTCAAGCAAAATACTTAAGCCCCGCCACACTGGCAATAATCATCAGAATACAAGCCACCCGCACCACATTCACAGGCTCGCCCATAAAAGCGATGCCATACACCGCCAGCATGGCGGCACCAATCCCTGACCACACCGCATAGGCGGTACCCACCGGGATAGTGCGCATGGCCAGCGATAACAGGGCCAGACTGAAGACGATCAGAACCAGCGTAATCGCCGAGGGCCACAGTTTGGTGAAGCCATCGCTGTATTTGAGGCCCACTGCCCAGCAACACTCCAGTAACCCGGCAATTAACAGATAGGTCCAGCCCATGGTATTTATCCTGTCAGAAGTTCAAAAAGGTATCAGGCACAGAAAAAATGGACTGCCGGTAATACAGCAGTCCATTCCGGAGACGATTGGAAACGGTCTTAATTTGCTCTGTCAAATTGCGACAGGTAGTCCACCAGTATGTCGTGATAGCGGCTCAGGCCCTTGTATTCAATCAATGGTTCCGGCAAGGTTTTCATCACCCGGTGCAGGCGACGGGCCCACTCCGGATTGGTGCAGATGTCCTCCAGGCTCATAAGATAGGTGCGGATACTGAACATCAGCGCATTGCTGCGCGGCATACGATCCAGCACCTGCAGCTCCACCCGCAGGTAAACTTTTTCGGCGATGTTCTCCGGAGTGACACTGGCGCGATCACTACCCCACTGGTGGTAGGTTTCCGGCGAGGTGTCCATGCGCGCATTGACCGTCAAGGTCCAGTTGAGGCGCCGCACCGGCTTGCCCACCTGAATCGCCGTCAGGTATTTCAGGGCGCGTTCAAACACCCCCTCCTGATGGGCCATGGGTACCGGCCCGTGCCACTCGGTAAAGCTCATACCCTTATCAAAAGCTATGGACCAGTCTGCCGGGCAGGTAACAATGCCGGCATCCATAAACAGGTCGCCATTGCGCTGGTCGAGAATGGCGAAATCCCCCTGCAGCTGGCGACCGATGTACTCCATTGGCGGCAGCGGCAGGGTGCTGCTGTCACCGAAGACAAAGCTGTCCTGCTGGTTGAGAAGGCGGTTTTCCCAGCACCAGTAGTCGCCATTACGCTCGAGTGTAAAGTAGTCCGGGTAGTCTTCCGCCAGCGATACCATGCAGCGTTCGATCATGTCCCAGCAGGCCAGATCCATGTGCGGCATGGCCAGGCAACGCTCGGGCATGACTTGCAATACCAAATCGCGCTCGGCCATCTCCGACAGGTAGTGCTCGTCGATATCGAGGAATTTGTCGTAGGCAGAACCTTCGCCGCCCTTGGGTACGTGGGGTTCGATGTTGACCGAATAGCGGTACTCATCGGTGGGAAACGGAAACGGAAAACGCTCAATCGCCTGGGGGCTGTTGCTGTAGGTGAAGTCGTCGCGGAAGGTCTGAATCTCTTTCGGTGCTACACGCATCGTTTACTCCTCAATATCGATAACCAGCCGCGGGCCTTTGGCGCGCGAGACACAGGGCATCACCAACTTGCCTGAGTGCCGTTCGCTGGCGGACAGAAAATGGTCACGGTGTTCCGGTTCACCGTCGGCTACCGCACAGACACACTGGCCACAGACACCGCCACGGCAGAGATTGGGCACCGGCACACCAGCCGCCTCCAGTGCTTCCAGCATGCTCTCTTCAGAACCCACCGGAACCACCCGGCCACTGGCCTTGAGCTCAACTTCAAACGGTTCACCCGGCTGCGGAGTCGAAAACTCTTCATAATGAATCAGGCTGTCGGGCACACCGGCCAGCCGCGCCCCGGCCTGCACGGCTTCGATCAGCGGCAGGGGCCCGCAGACATAGAAGTGGGTTCCCAGCGGGCGGCCGTTGAACAGCTGTGCCAGATCGCATTTGCGCCCGGCGCTGGAGTCATAGTCGAAATAGCGCTCACCCAGCTGCTCTGCCAACTCCGCACAGTAGGCACCGTTGTAGTCACCCTTGAACAGGTGGTGCAACTCAAAGTCGGCATGCTGACGTTGCAGTTCCGGCAGGTAAGAGAGAAACGGTGTAATGCCCACACCGCCAGCGATCAGCACATGCTTGCGGGCCTCCCACAGGGGCGCAAACAGATTAGAGGGTGGCGTAATGGTCAGTTCATCCCCTTCCCGTACCTGTTCGTGCATAAACCGCGAGCCACCACGGGACTGCTTTTGCAGCAGCACAGCTATGCGATAGGCACCGGTATCGCGCGGATCACTCAGCAGCGAATAGGCATTTTTGAAACACCTGTCCGGCCCCTGCATGGCCACCACCACATGAGAGCCGGGCGAGAATGCCGACAGCTCCGTTGCCACCGGTGTCAGGGTGAATTCGCGGATAGCGGGTGCCACCTGGTGGATGCGGGTGACCTTGACGGTAATCGGATCAACACTCATCACTTCAGCTCCATGGGTTCCGGAATGTCCGCCGGGTCTTCGGCGTTAATCTGAATGCCGCGGTAGGCGGCCAACTTGCGGGAAAAGTGATCGGTCACCGCCAGCAGCCGCTGGCAGCCGTCACAGGCCACAGGCGTGTGCGTCACCCCACGGGTGATGTGGTAGCAGTGGCAACAAAACACGTGGCGGGAGCTGTCCACCGGGGCAAAAGGCCGTATCTGCTCCGGCGTCATACCCGCAGTACTCAACACTTCCGCAACGGTCCAGATAAATGCCTCGTCGCCAGCCACATAGGCGCAGGAAGAAAGAGGCAACTCCGGAATCACTTCTTGCAGTTGCTGCACCGCAGCCGCTGGCTCCGCAGTCTGAATCAGCCGGTGCCCCACCGCTTCACAGGCTTCCACAATCCCAGCCATGGCTTCGGGCATATCGCCCTGCCAGACAAACAGGTGATATTTGGCGCGGCTGCTCTTCTGCACCGACGGGTAGACCGGCCGGCTTTTCACCTCGTACCCGAGAATGGGTTCAGCATCCTGTTCTGCCTCGGTGTGCATGTAACCTCCTGCAGTTATCCGGGGAATCTCGTTGCGACAGACAATTTCCTATAGGGAAATAATATTTCCACCGGAAAATTAACCAATTCTCATGAAGGGGTACCCACTATGGGGTAAAGGTCACGACAGAACTGCCCGGCGGCCGGGGACAGTTCCCCGCCACCACGACTTCAGGTAAGGTGGCCGGAAAATTCCCCCACCCTTTTGTGCCCCTGCAGGAGCCCTGTCTATGTCCCTGGCCGACCAACTTCAGCAACTCTATTCCCGTTTCGGCCAGCTGCCGGGCATAACCATTGAGCTGCAAAAGGAGCTAATTGCCATTGCAGTACACAACAAGGGAGGCAAGGCGACAGTGTTCCTGCAGGGCGCGCAGGTAGCGGAATACACACCGGCGGGGGAGCGGCCGGTGCTGTGGTTGAGTGAAGAGAACCGCTACTTGCAGGGCACCCCACTGCGGGGCGGCATTCCCGTCTGCTGGCCCTGGTTTGGTGATCTACAACGTAATCCCGAGGCGGTAAAAGCACAGTTCAACAGTGACAGCCCCCACGGTTTTGCGCGCAAGGCCCTGTGGCAGCTGGAAGAGGTGGAATGCCTGTCCGACAGCGCCACTCGGCTGCGACTGCTGCTGCCGCAAGGTGCCCTGCAGGAGTGCCAGTGCCCTCCCTGCGACCTGCAGCTGGAGCTGGTAGTAGGCAGTTCGCTCAGCTGCCAGCTGATGATGACCAATCGCAGTGACAGTGATCTCAACCTCTCCGCTGCGCTGCACACCTACCTGGCGGTAAGCGACGTGCGTGATATTGCGGTGGATGGACTGGCCGAGTGCGCCTACATTGACACCCTCAACGACTGGTCCACCGTGACCCAGCAGGGAAGTATTGAAGTGGAGGGAGAGACTGACCGCATCTACCTGGATTGCCCGCAGACCATCAGCCTCACCGACACCACCTGGCGGCGTCGCCTCACCCTCTCCAGTGTCGGCAGCCAGACCACGGTGGTGTGGAATCCCTGGACGGAAAAAGCCAAACGGCTGTCAGACTTTGCCGATGACGATTACCTGAGCATGATGTGCCTGGAGACGGCCAATGCACTGGATGATTGTGTCACCCTGGCACCCGGCGCCTCCCATACCCTGGGCGTCACCCTCGCGACCGAAGCCGTCGGCTGACACCTGCAGTCACAGATAAGGCCCCTGTCCGGCCAACTGGCGTTAACCGGTGGCCTGGTAAAGACTGGCAATACCGGCGCGCTCAAACAGCGCCAGTAAATCCGGGTCAATGTGACCGTGAGCCGCCATGTCACGCATGATGGCCAGCGCCACCTCGGGCGGTTTTGCCCCCTTGTAGGGGCGGTCACTGGCAGTCAGTGCTTCATAGATATCAGCCACCGCCAGCATCCGCGCCACCACGCTCATATCGCCGCCGCGCAGGTTGCGGGGATAACCCAGCCCGTCCATGCGCTCGTGATGACCCGCGGCCATCTCCGGCACCTGTCGCAGGTGTTTGGGAAACGGCAACTTCGACAACATGATCAACGTCTGGATGATGTGCTCGTTGATCTTGAAACGCTCTTCCTCGGTGAGGGTTCCGCGGGTCACAGACAGGTTCTTCACTTCACCGCGATCATAGAGCAGTGTCTGCGGTTGCAGGGTAATACCCAGTTCCGGAGGGTAGGTAATGGGCTGTGGATGTTCGATCCGGTGGTCGGGACGATCCTGCAGCAGCGGCTCCTGTACCGGCAGCAAGGCTTCCGGGATATCCTGCAGCCGTTGCGTCTCGTCCGGCCCCAGCCCCAACCGGTCGCTCAGGGTACGGGTCCAGGTGTAAGCAGCAATCTGCTGCAGGCGCTGCAGGCGCTCGTCGGACATAAAGGTATCGCCGACGTTGCACTCCGCCACAAAGGCAAAGTCGTCATCCAGTTGCTGCCACTGCTGCTGCAGGGTCGCCAGCGCCTCGTCACGATCCGAGCCATTGGAGATAGCCTGCCAGCAGGCCACCTCGCGCTCACGTTTCAGTACTTCGAAGCGGGTACGCACTTCGTGAATACGATCGTGCAGGGTCTCCAGTCGCGTGGCCTTATCCACCACAAACTCCGGCGTGGTTACCTTGCCGCAATCGTGCAACCAAGCCGCCAGCTCCACCGCTTCCCATTCGTCTTCGGTGAGCTGGAAATCGGCGTAGGGCCCCTCGGTTTCAGCACAGGCAGCTTCTGCCAGCAGGCGTGTAATCTGCGGCACCCGCATGCAGTGGCCGCCGGTGTAGGGACTTTTGGTGTCGATCGCGTGGGCGATCAGTTTGACAAAGGAATCAAACAGCGCTTTCTGTGCGGCAATCAGTTCGCGGGTCTCCAGGGTGACACTGGCAAAGCCCGACAAATACTCGACAAATCGACTGCGCGCTTCGTCAAAGGGTCTGTTGCTCAACAGCAGCAACAAACCCAGCTTATCGCCCTGGCGATTGATGAGCGGTACGCCCAGATGCCAGATCTGCTCCCCCGCCAGCTGCATACCGGTGCTGTGCTGGAGAGCTTTGGTACTGAGGTGGCCACTGAGGGGCGCGCCCTGTCGCAGCGCGTCCGCAAGGTGCACGGTGCCTGCTTCCGTACCGAGCACCAGCAACCCTTCCCGCCCCCGCGCCGCGCCCTCCTGACGGGCCACCGCCGGGTGCAGACGGGCACCGTCGCTTTCAAACATATAAAGAATGCCCGCCTCGGCACGCGACGCCTCCATGGTGCTTTCCAGCAGTTCCGGCAGCAGCTCTTCCAGCTTGCCGGCACTGGCCACATGCGCCGTGACATCGAGAAAGCGGGAAATGGTCTGGCGTAGCTGCTCAAAGCTTTTACCGAGTCGGTAGACCTCGGTGATACGGCTTGGAACCGGAGTTTTCTCCGAGAAATCAAATTGTCGTACGGCATTGAAATGGTTGGTCAGCTGCACCAGCGCATTGGAAAGCCTGCTTGAAAACCAGATACCCAGCAATAAGCCCAACACCAGCAAGGCGGCAGTCAGCAGCAGCTGATCCTGCAGCATCTTCCAGGCATCCTGTAAGACACTGGCCTCCGGCAACATCGTAACCAGGTAAATTTCGCTGCTGTTAGCCAAAGGTGTAATGCTGGCCTGCCAGGATTCATCGTTCACCATCACTTCCGCACCACGCACTGGCTGCACGGCGCCATTGAGCAACACCGCAAAGGGTGCGGCAGCCTGATGGGTATCCGGCTGATCCGATACCAGCACACGGCCTGTCTTGTCCACCAATGCCAGCCGTGCTTCGGGCTGTGGACGCAAATTCCCCAACATGGCACTGAGGTCACTCAGGCGCAAATCCACACCCACTACTACGTCGCCGTCGGCAAACTGTTGCGCGACGGAGAAGCCGGTTTCACCGCTGGTGAAGAACGTATAGGGAGCTGTACTGATGGCGCCCTGCTGGCGCAGGGCATCCCGAAACCAGGGACGCAGTCTGGGGTCGAAATCCAGCGCCTGGGGTCGATCCACCCACAGCACCGGTTGCAAGTCGGCGTCCATGTGCAGGAACCAGGCCTCGCCCTTGCCCCGCTCTATGACCTGCAGCGTGTAAACCGCAGCAGCGGGTGCTGCAAACTTGTCGTGATCCCGGTTAAGACGCCGCAACAACAGGTAATCGCCGTTCTCGTATCCGTTGTAGACGGATACTGCCGATGGCAACTGCTGCAGAACAGCACGCAGCAGTTTCAGTGACTGCAACTTCATGGCGCTGTCCAGCGATCCCATTTCCGGCGTCTGGGTCAGCAGCGCCAGTGAGATCTCGGAGCGCTGCTGGCGTGCCGTCATCCTGCTTTGCACCTGCACACTGATGGCATCGATCAGCGTATGGGTCGACTCTTTCAGAATCGCCCGTGTGCGTAGCTGTGACTCCCAACCAATCAATCCCCCAACCACCACCACCAACACGGTGAATGCCACCACAAGATGAACGCGTAACGACACTGGCCTCATGCCATGGATTTCCTTTGTATTAGCCTTTGGTATTTACGGGACACCAACCACAGCAGCAGCGTCACTGCGACTGTGGTAATGCCCTTCCGCTGCTATTCTCTACTGATGATGAGTATGGTCTGGTGTCAATGTCGGGTCATCCAGCAAGGGGTCGAGCCCCGCAGCAACATCGTCCGGTGATATGACCGCAGTTTGGGAGTCGTCCTGCGGATTGGCGGCCTGGTCCTGTTGGTCGAGAAAGTCCGCCAGCGCCGCAGGGTCCATTCCGCCAATCACCGCCGAGAGATCATCCATCACAGCACCGTGGCTGGTGAACACATCCACCAGACTGTCACCGAAGGTTTCATCGGGACCCGTAGAAGCCGCCACAGAGTCGTGCATTTCTGCCCCGGCACCCTTGAACAGATCGAGGTAATCATTGCCCGAGCCCTCCACGTTCTCCGGGGGAGCCGCCGTCAGGCCATCATGATCCGGCGCACTTCCGCTAATGGATGTATCCTGATCCGCAACCAGCGAGTCATCTCCCCCGGCAGTGAGGTCTACGGTCGCTGTATCGTGATCAGCCAGCGGTGCGGCCTCTTCCCCGTTGGCCGCAATGTCCCCCTGGAGTTGATCGTGCAACTGTGACGCAGAATCATCGTCTGTCGCTACACCGTGCAAGACCACGAAATCGCCTGCTTCATCAATATCAGGCTGATCCGCCGACACAAAGGCATCTGTCGAACTGACATCCACCATTCGCGCTGTGGGCGGCGGTGGTGGTGGTGCCGGACTCACAATTGGAATAATTTCAATCTGCGACGGCGTGTGCGCGTGATTCCAGCTGGTGACATGCACATCAGCCACATGTACGCCGTGCTGATAAATTTCAAATTCACCATAGTGGGCATCATGAGGGTTGCCGGTCATGGTGGGTGAGATCTGCACCATACCTGTGGCAGGATCAATAGCCGCTGTACCACCGGAGTAGGTCATGGTAGCGCCACTGAACTGATCCAGCGCAAAGCCCCCGGAGCTATCTGTCGACTGAATAACAAAGCTGTTGCCCACCACGTGCTGAGCGGTCACCACCGGATTGGAGGCCGCCTCATCAGCGCCATCAATTACGATTGAGATATCCACGTAATCACCACCCGCTGTCACAACACGAATGGTATCTTTCAACGAGTCGCCGGCATTCAGGTTCTGAACCACCGGGTCATTATTGTTAGCCTGGTATTGCCAATTGCCATCCGCATCAATGCTGAACGTCCCGTACTGGGTGGCGACATTGGTTTGCGGAACAATCGCTGATTCACCACTATCGGTGTCACTGACCACCAGATGGCCGCCGGTGCTGATGGCGGTGTCTTCGGTCACCGAACCGCCCACCGCCCCACTGAATACGGGGCGGTCATCGGTCCCGGTAATGCTAATCACCAGATTTTGGATGTCGGTAGCACCAGCAGCATCCGTTACGGTGACAGGAATCGTAAGTGTCTGTACCTGACCATCTGTTAGCGACTGGTATGTGGCGTGAGAGGGATCAAACTGCCAATTTCCATCGGCGTTGAAAACCAGTCCATCCACCGGATTGGCAATCGAGTAGGTCAGGTGGTCGCCGGCATCCGCATCCTGCGCGGTAATGGTTCCCAGGGCGCGAATACCATCTTCTTGTACTGAAACACTGCTGATGGGGTTCAGCGTCGGTGCGTCATTGACGTTATTAACTGTCAGATCAAAGGTGGTAGACGTTTGCGCCCCGTGGCTGTCGGTGGCCGTCACAGTTACTTGTGTGGTGCCCACATCCCCATTGTCCGGTGTACCACTGAAAGTCCCGGTCGCCGCATCAAAACTCAACCACGCCGGCAAGGTGCCGGTGGACAGGGTCAGCGTATCGCCGCTGTCGACATCGGCAAACGTATCCGCCGGCATGCCAAAGCTGAAGGCTGCGCCTTCATCCGCTACCGGCGCCGTAATGACGTGGCTTACCACGGGTGCGTCGTTGGTACCCGTCAGCTCGATGGTAATCGCATTACTGCTGGTAGAACCCGCCCCCGTGCTATCGGTTACCGTAACCGGAATAACCAAGGTTTTAGGCTCACCTTCCGCCAGCGATTGATAAGCCGCATCGGAAGGATCGAAAACCCAGCTGCCATCCGCATTGAGGGTAAATCCCGGTACATGCGCGGTCGTCGTATACTCAATGCTGTTTTGCGAATCCGGATCAAAAAAGCTCAACTGACTGGTGTACGCCCGGGCATCTTCCGCCAATGAAACCTGCGTATGTCCGGCAACCTTCGGCGCATCGTCCGTTCCAATTAACTTTATCTGCACCTGACCAACACCCACACCACCATGGCTGTCCATGACCGTGATCGGAATCAGGATATCCTGCTGCTGACCCGCCGCCAGGTGATTATAGGTACCGTTGGACGGATCAAAACTATAGGTTCCGTCGCGATTTAGATTGAACCCCGGCGCGCCAGTATTCGTGCTATAGGTAAACGTCTCACCGGCGTCGGGATCGGTTGCCGTCAGGCTACCAAAGAAGGTGGTACTGCCTTCGTCCGCGGTGTGACTGACCGGCGCCAGCACCGGCGGATCGTTGACGTTGTTGACCGTCAGGTCAAAGGTGGTACTGACCTGCGCACCCGCACTGTCGGTCGCCGTCACAGTGACTTGCGTGGTGCCGAGATCGCCATTACCGGGTGTGCCGGTAAAGGTGCCGGTAGAGGCATCAAAGCTCAGCCAGGTTGGCAAGGTGCCGGTCGATAGTGTCAGTGTGTCGCCGCTATCGATATCGGTGAAGGTGTCCGGTGGCACTGTAAAGCTGAAGGCGCTGTGCTCGTCGATGACCTGATCGGTTACCGCACGGGTTAAAGTCGGCGCGTCATTGACGTTATTAACCGTCAGATCGAAGGTGGTACTGACCTGGGCACCGTGACTGTCAGTGGCTGTCACTGTGATCGGCACTGAACCCATATCGGCATTGGCGGGCGTACCACTAAAGGTACCCGTGGCCGCATCAAAACTCAGCCAGGCCGGCAGGCCGGTAGCACTCAGTGTCAGACTGTCGCCGGTATCGATATCGCTGAAAGTATCCGTCGGCAACGCAAAGCTGAAGGCGGCATCTTCGGTAGCGACCTGACTGGTGACCACATGACTCACTACCGGCGCATCATTGGTACCCGTCACGTGAATAGTTATGGCATCACCGAGGGTGGTACTGGCCCCTGTGGCATCGGTAACGGTAATCGGAATGACAATGTCCAGCGGCTCACCCGCTGCCAGATGTTGATAGGCTGGATCAGAGGGATCGAAGGTGTAATGACCATCCGCTTGCAGGGTAAACCCGGGTTCTGATGCGGTGGTGGTGAATATCGCTCCGGCACCATGCTCGCCATCGTCGAAGTCATCCACCAGGAGTGTATTGGAAACTGGCCGGCCATCTTCATTGACCGGAACCGTGGCGCGGCCCACAAAGTGCGGCGCATCATTGGTACCGGTCACTTCAATAGTCAGGGTTCCGGTGCCTGTTGCACCGGACGCATCGGTCACGGTAATGGGTATGCTAAGTGTTTCCACCTTGCCATCGGGCAGATGGTTATAGGCGTTATCTGACGGATTGAAGCTCCAGCTTCCATCGCTGTTCAGTGTGAACCCCGGCACCGCGGTCGCAGTGCTGAAACTAAAGGAGTCGCCGGTATCCGGATCCGTGGCTGTAAGCTGTCCGTTAACGCGTGTACCACCCTCATCCACCGACTGTGTCGACACCGGATCAAGCACCGGCGGATCGTTGACGTTATTCACGGTCAGGTTGAAAGTCGTGGCCACCAGATCACCGTGACTGTCGGTGGCCGTCACCGTAATCGGTACGGCGCCCACATCAGCATTGGCGGGTGTGCCGCTAAAGGTACCCGTGGCCGCATCAAAGCTCAGCCAGGCTGGCAGGCCTGTAGCCGTCAGGGTCAGGCTGTCACCAGCATCAATATCCGCAAAGGTGCCAGCCGGCACGGCAAAGCTGAAGGCCTGCCCCTGATCTGTGGTTTGGTCGGTGACGGCTGCACTGACTGTGGGGGCATCATTGGTGCCTTCGATAGTCACCGTGATGGTATGTCGAGTACCGTCAGTGCTGGTGACTTCAATGCTGTCGGTTAACTGCTTGCCAGCCTCCAGTTGTTGAATAGCCGGATTGCTGTCCAGCGCCGTGTACGTCCAAAGCCCGCTGGCACCCCAGGTAAAACTGCCGTAACCATTATTACCATTACCATAGCCACTGACCAGCTGCGCCTCTCCCTGATCGACATCACTGACCTGTAAACGGCCGCTGGCGACGAGTGACTGGCCCTGCATATCTGCCGGGTTGTCTTCGTGAACGGTCACCGCATCTGCACCGGTAATGACAGCCCCGTCATTAGTACCGGTCACTGTAATAGTCAGGTTCTGCGTATCTGCCGCTCCGGCAGCATCGGTGACGGTAATCGGGATAACAATAGGGGCCGATGTCTGACCATCTGGCAAGGACTGATAGGCCGCATCGGACGGATCAAAACTCCAGCTACCGTCAGAATTTAACGTGAAGCCCGGAACGCTGGTCGCAGAGCTGTAGGTCAGCGCATCGCCGCTATCCGGATCCGTGGCGGACAGCTGGCCGCTGGCCAGCTGTCCATCTTCATTCACCGCAACGCTGCTGATCGGATCCAGCACCGGTGCATCGTTGGTGTTGTTGACCGTCAAATTGAAAGTGGTGGCTACCAGATCACCGTGACTGTCTGTAGCCGTCACCGTAATCGGTACAGAACCCACATCGGCGTTCGCGGGTGTACCGCTAAAGGTACCCGTGGCCGCATCAAAACTCAGCCACGCAGGCAGGCCGGTAGCACTCAGGGTCAGACTGTCGCCGGTATCGATATCGCTGAAAGTATCCGCCGGCAACGCGAAGCTGAAGGCTGCATCTTCGGTAGCGACCTGGCTGGTGACCACATGACTCACCACCGGCGCATCATTGGTGCCAGTCAGGTGAATGGTGATGGCATCACTGAGGCTTGTGCTGGCACCTGTGGCGTCAGTCACAGTGATAGGGATCACCACTTCCAGCGGCTCACCCGCTGCCAGGTGTTGATAGGCTGGATCGGATGGATCAAAGGTGTAATGGCCATCCGCTTGCAGGGTAAACCCGGGTTCTGATGCGGTGGTCGAGAAAGTCGCACCCGCGCCATGCTCGCCATCATCGAAGTCATCGACCAGTACGGTTTTTGCAACGAGCCGGCCATCTTCATTAACCGGAACTGTGGTGCGACCCACCAGGTGAGGCGCATCATTGGTACCAGTCACTTCAATGGTCAGCGTACCGGTACCCGTGGCACCGGACGCATCGGTCACGGTAATGGGTATGTTCAGTGTTTCTACCTTGCCATCGGGCAGATGGTTATAGGCATTGTCGGCAGGATTGAAATTCCAGCTACCGTCGTTGTTCAAGGTAAAACCGGGGACGGTGGAGGCCGTGCTGAAACTAAAGGAGTCGCCGGTATCCGGATCCGTGGCTGTAAGCTGTCCGTTAACGCGTGTACCACCCTCATCCACCGACTGTGTCGATACCGGATCAAGCACCGGTGGATCATTGACGTTATTGACCGTCAGATCAAACGTCGTCGTAACCGTCGCGCCGTGACTGTCGGTGGCACCAACCAGCACCTGGACAGTGCCAACATCACTGTTGGCTGGCGTGCCACTGAAAGTACCCGTGGCTGCATCAAAACTCAGCCAGGCCGGAAGATTAGTTGCGGAGAATGTTAAGCTATCGCCGGTGTCGATATCGGCAAAGGTGTCAGCAGGAAGGGCAAAACTGAACGCGGTATCCTCGGCCACGCTTTGCTGAACAATCGAGTGCGATACCGTGGGGGCGTCATTGGTGCCGGTGATGTGAATGGTCACCACCTGATCCACACTCTGGCCGTGGCTGTCGGTCACCCGCACCGTAAAGCTGTCAGTCGCTGGCTCACCCTCACCCAGTTGATTGGTATGAGGGAAACTGTCGTCCAGACGGTAAGCCCATTGGCCGGTACCCGCCACAATGGCAAAGTGGCCGTAGGTGCCGTGACCGGGGTTATTACCACTGCCCACTACGGCCCATGTCAGAACATCGCCGCTATCCACGTCGACAGCACTCAACACACCGCCGGCCCGGTCCTGGGTATCTTCCACCACAGTGCCTGTAGCGGCAGTCGCCACACTGGTAATCACCGGTGCATCGTTGGTGCCGGTCAAGTTGATGATCAGATTTTGGGTGTCGCTGGCACCTTGGGAATCGGTTGCCGTCACCGCGACGGAAATCTGATGAGGCTGCCCTTCCGCCAGAGACTGGTAGGCCTGATCCGTCGGATCAAAGCTCCAGCTGCCATCGGCATTAACGGTCAGCCCGGGTATCGGGCTCGCAATGCTGAAGGTGAGCGTGTCTCCTGTATCCACATCGGTGGCAGTGAAACTGCCCTGGATGGTATTGCCGTCTTCGGTGGCACTGGCGGCCGGAACGGCACTGACCACCGGCGCATCGTTGGTGCCGGTGAGGTTGATGACCAGGCTTTGCGTGGTGGCGGCGCCCTGACTATCGGTACCGATGATGGGCACAATGATCTGGTGTGGCTCCCCTTCCCCCAGAGACTGATAGGCCGCATCGGTGGGATCGAAAGACCAGCTGCCGTCTGTGTTGACGGTCAGACCGGGAACCGGGCTGGCGATGCTGTAAGTGATGGTGTCAGCGTTATCAATATCGGTGCCGGTCATGGAACCGGTAACCGTGTGACCATCCTCGGTGGCGCTGATCGCAGGCACGGCGTTGACCACCGGCACGTCATTGGTACCAGTGAGCTGGATCACCAGGTCCTGGGTGTCAGTGGCGCCCTGGGAATCGGTCCCGGTGATTGTCACGGTCAGGGTCTTAGGCTGGCCCTCGGCCAGGGACTGGTAAGCCTGATCCGCCGGATCGAAGCTCCAGGACCCATCTGCATTCACTGTCAAACCCGGTACCGGGCGGGCAATACTGTAGGTGATAGTGTCGCCGGCATCGGGATCGGAGCCCAGGAACTGGCCGCTGACCAGCTGGGCGTCCTCCTTCACGCTGACCGAGGCAATGGGCTGGAGCGTCGGCGCATCGTTGGTGTTGTCGACGGTCAGATTAAAGGTGGTGCTGGTATGCGCACCCTGTGTGTCAGTGGCAGTCACTGTGACCTGAACAGTCCCCACATCGCTGTTCGTCGGTGTGCCACTGAACGTACCCGTCGCTGCATCAAAACTCAGCCAGGCCGGGAGGTTGTTTGCACTCAGGGTAAAGCTATCACCGTGATCAATATCACTGAAGGTGTCCGCCGGCACCACGAAGCTGAACGCTGCATCTTCGGTAGCAGCTGGACTGGTCACCACATGGCTCACCACCGGTGCATCGTTGGTGCCGGTCAGGTGAATGGTGATGGCATCACGGAGAGTAGTACTGGCCCCCGTGGCATCGGTCACGGTGATGGGAATCACCAGATCCAGGGGTTCACCCGCTGCGAGACTCTGATACGCAGCATTGGACGGATCAAAGGTGTAGTGGCCATCCGGTTGCAAGGTGAAACCAGGCTCTGTGGACGTTGTGGTGAAGATCGCACCAGCACCGTGCTCGCCATCATCTATATCATTGACCGCTACCTGACTCGAAAAGACCCGGCCGTCTTCCACACGAGAAAATACTGAGGGACCACTCACAAACGGAGCATCATTGGTCCCCTTAATTTCGATCGTCAGGGTACCTGTGTCAGTAGCTCCGGCTGTATCCGTGACAGTAATCGGGACATTCAGCGTTTCAACCTTGCCATCGGGAAGATGGTTATAGGTATTATCCGATGGGTTAAAGCTCCAGCTACCATCACTGTTCAGCGTGAACCCATTGACGCTGGCGGTTGTGCTGAATGTGCGTGTATCGCCGGTGTCCGGATCGGTCGCGGTGAGCTGTCCTTGAATTTGTGCGCCGCCTTCATCCACTTTCTGAGTCGACACTGGAGACAGTACGGGCGGGTCGTTGACATTATTCACGGTCAGACTGAAAGTCGTGGAGACCTGCGCCCCAAAAGAATCCGTATCTGTGACAGTGATCTGGATCGACCCCACATCCGCGTTGGTGGGCGTACCCGAAAATTGTCCGGTAGCCGCATCAAAATGTAACCAGGCAGGCAACCCGGAAACTGACAACACTGTAGTATCGTGTATATCGGTGTCCGTAAAAGTATCGGCCGGCAAAGCGAAGGTAAACGCAGCATCTTCGTTAGCCGTCTGGGCTAACGCGGCGTGATCGATACGGGGGGTATCATTGGTACCGTTAATCTGGATTCGAATATCCTGAGGTGTACCATCAACCGACTGTACCGTCACATAATCGATCAATTTCTCCCCTGGCATTAACTGCTGCACAGCATCCAGGCTATTGTCCAGATCATAGGTCCATGCACCATTGGCATCCAACGTCAGCTCGCCGTACTGCCCTTGCAGCGTGCCCGCCTGGAACACGGACTCACCTGCATCCGCGTCGGTAATACTGAGCCTGCCACTAACGGACAGTTTATTGTCTTCTACGACCACACCGGACGTATGGCCTGTAATCACCGGAATATCATTCGTACCCGTCAGATGGATCACCAGATCCTGGGTGTCGGTGGCGCCCTGGGAGTCGGTTCCAGTGATGGTGACGGTAATATCTTTGACCTGCCCATCCGGCAACGACTGGTAGGTGGCGTGCGAGGGGTCGAAGCTCCAGCCGCCATCGGTGTTGAGAGTGAGACCGTCCACCGGACTGGCGATGCTGTAGATGATCTGATCGCCAGTATCGATATCGGTACCGGTGATGTGCCCGCTGATCGCAGTGGCATCTTCATCGACGCTCTGCGCCGCGATGCTGTTCACCACTGGCGCGTCGTTAGTACCGGTGAGGTTGATGATTAAATTTTGGGAATCTATGGCACCCGCCGCATCGGTGACGGTGATCGCAATGGTCAGAGTTTTGGGATCACCTTCGGCCAGGGATTGATAAGCCGCGTTAGAGGGATCAAAGCTGTAACTACCGTCGGCGTTCAGGGTAAAGCCCGGTACGGCGTTGGCAATGGAGTAAGTCGCAGTATCACCCACATCCGGATCGGTCGAGGTGATCTGGCCGGTGACCAGAGCGCCATCTTCCACCGTGGTGACCTGGCTGATCGGATCCAGCACCGGTGCATCGTTGACGTTGTTCACCACCAGGTCGAAGGTGGATGTGACGCTGGCACCGTGACTGTCGGTGGCCGTCACGGTGATCTGGGTGGTACCCACATCGCTGTTGGCTGGCGTACCGGTAAAGGTACCGGTGGCGGCATCGAAGCTGAGCCAGGACGGCAGCGACGAGGCTGTCAAACTGAGTGTATCGCCAGTATCAATATCGGCAAACGTACCCGCCGGCACACCGAAGCTGAAGGCACTGCCCTGATCGGTGGTCTGGTCCGTAAGTGCGGCGCTGACCGTGGGCACATCGTTGGTGCCGGTCAGGTGGATCACCAGATCCTGGGTATCGGTCGCCCCTTGGCTGTCGGTACCGGTGATAGTGACAGTGATGTCTTTGACCTGACCATCCGGTAACGACTGGTAAGTGGCGTGAGAGGGGTCAAAGCTCCAGCTGCCGTCGGAGTTCACGGTTAAGCCATCCACCGGACTGGCGATGCTGTAGGTAACGGTATCGCCGGCATCCACGTCCGAGCCGGTGACCTGGCCACTGATGGACGGTGCATCTTCGTCCACACTCTGTGCGGCGATGCTGTTCACCACCGGCGCGTCGTTGGTACCGGTGAGGTTGATAATGAGATTTTGGGTATCGGTGGCACCCGCCGCATCGGTCACGGTAACGGCAATGGTCAGGGTTTTGGGATCACCTTCCGCCAGGGATTGATAAGCGGCATTGGATGGATCAAAGCTGTAACTACCGTCGGCGTTCAGGGTAAAGCCCGGTACGGCGTTGGCAATGGAGTAAGTCGCAGTATCACCCACATCCGGATCAGTCGAGGTGATCTGGCCGCTGACCAGCGCACCGTCTTCCACCGTGGTGACCTGGCTGATGGAATCCAGCACCGGTGCATCGTTGATGTTGTTCACCACCAGGTCGAAGGTGGACGTCACCGTTGCGCCATGGCTATCCGTGGCGGTGACGGTGATTGATGTCGTACCTACATCACTGTTTTGAGGTGTACCTGTGAATTGGCCAGTCGTTGCATCGAAGCTCAACCAAGCCGGCAAGCCCGAGGAGGATAAGGTTAAGGTATCGCCGCTGTCGATATCGGCGAATGTACCCGCTGGCACACCGAAGCTGAAGGTTGAGCCCTGATCGGCGGCCTGATCGGTCAGTGCAGCGCTGACCGTGGGCACATCGTTGGTGCCGGTCAGGTGGATCACCAGATCCTGGGTATCGGTCGCCCCTTGGCTGTCGGTTCCGGTGATAGCGACAGTGATGTCTTTGACCTGCCCGTCCGGTAACGACTGGTAAGTGGCGTGAGAGGGATCAAAGCTCCAGCTGCCGTCGGAGTTCACGGTAAGACCGGGTACCGGACTGGCGATGCTGTAGGTGATTTGATCGCCGGCATCCACATCCGAACTGGTGACCTGGCCACTGATGGACGGTGCATCTTCGTCCACACTCTGTGCGGCGATGCTGTTCACCACTGGCGCGTCGTTGGTGCCGGTGAGGTTGATGATTAAGTTTTGGGTATCGGTGGCACCCGCCGCATCGGTCACGGTAACGGCAATGGTCAGAGTTTTGGGATCACCTTCCGCCAGGGATTGATAAGCGGCATTGGATGGATCAAAGGTATAACTGCCGTCACTGTTGAGGGTGAAGCCCGGTACCGTGGCGGTGGTGCTGTAGGTAGCGCTATCCCCCACATCGATATCTGTCGAGGTAATCTGGCCGCTGACCAGCGCACCGTCTTCCACCGTGGCGACCTGGCTGATCGGATCCAGCACCGGTGCATCGTTGATGTTGTTCACCACCAGGTCGAAGGTGGAGGTCACCGTTGCGCCATGGCTATCCGTGGCCGTCACTGTGATCTGGGTGGTACCCACATCGCTGTTGGCTGGCGTACCGGTAAAGGTACCGGTGGCGGCATCGAAGCTGAGCCAGGACGGCAGCGACGAGGCTGTCAAACTGAGTGTATCGCCAGTATCAATATCGGCAAACGTACCCGCCGGCACACCGAAGCTGAAGGCACTGCCCTGATCGGTGGTCTGGTCCGTAAGTGCGGCGCTGACCGTGGGCACATCGTTGGTGCCGGTCAGGTGGATCACCAGATCCTGGGTATCGGTCGCCCCTTGGCTGTCGGTTCCGGTGATAGTGACGGTGATGTCTTTGACCTGCCCGTCCGGTAACGACTGGTAAGTGGTGTGAGAGGGATCAAAGCTCCAGCTGCCGTCGGAGTTCACGGTTAAGCCATCCACCGGACTGGCGATGCTGTAGGTAACGGTATCGCCGGCATCCACATCCGAACTGGTGACCTGGCCACTGATGGACGGTGCATCTTCGTCCACACTCTGTGCGGCGATGCTGTTCACCACCGGGGCGTCGTTGGTACCGGTGAGGTTGATAATGAGATTTTGGGTATCGGTGGCACCCGCCGCATCGGTGACGGTGATCGCAATGGTCAGGGTTTTGGGATCACCTTCGGCCAGGGATTGATAAGCCGCGTTAGAGGGATCAAAGCTGTAACTACCGTCGGCGTTCAGGGTAAAGCCCGGTACGGCGTTGGCAATGGAGTAAGTCGCAGTATCACCCACATCCGGATCCGTCGAGGTGATCTGGCCGCTGACCAGAGCGCCATCTTCCACCGTGGTGACCTGGCTGATCGGGTCCAGCACCGGTGCATCGTTGACGTTGTTCACCACCAGGTCGAAGGTGGAGGTGACGCTGGCACCGTGACTGTCGGTGGCCGTCACGGTGATCTGGGTGGTACCCACATCGCTGTTGGCTGGCGTACCGGTAAAGGTGCCGGTGGCGGCATCGAAGCTGAGCCAGGACGGCAAGCTGCTGGTGGTGAGTGTCAGGGTATCGCCAGTATCAATATCGGCAAACGTACCCGCTGGCACACCGAAGCTGAAGGCACTGCCCTGATCGGTGGTCTGGTCCGTAAGTGCGGCGCTGACCGTGGGCACATCGTTGGTGCCTGTGACGGATAGATGCAGAACTTTGGTAACGCTGGCGCCTTGCAGATCCGTCACGGTGATGGGGATGTCGAGATCCAGTTGCTGTCCATCCGGCAGCGATTGGTAAGCCACGTGACCGGGATCAAAGCTGTAGCTACCGTCGGTCAATAGCGTAAACCCATCGACCGATTTCGCTGTGCTGAACACCAGCTTGTCACCTGCATCCGGATCTTTTGCACTGAAGTGGCCACTGACAACGGCATCGTCTTCATGCACGCCTACGGCAGCAATGTTACTTAAGGTCGGAATGTCATTGGTACCGGTCAACTGAATGACCAGATTCTGGGTATCAGATGCGCCCGCCGAATCGGTCACGGTGACGGCAATGGTCAGGGTTTTGGGATCACCTTCCGCCAGGGATTGATAAGCGGCATTGGATGGATCAAAGCTGTAACTACCGTCGGCGTTCAGGGTAAAGCCCGGCACAGCATTGGCAATGGAGTAAGTCGCCGTATCACCCACATCCGGATCCGTCGAGGTGATCTGGCCGGTGACCAGCGCACCGTCTTCCACCGTGGTCACCTGACTGATGGGATCCAGCACCGGTGCATCGTTGATGTTGTTCACCACCAGGTCGAAGGTGGACGTCACCGTTGCGCCATGGCTATCCGTGGCAGTCACTGTGATCTGGGTGGTACCCACATCGCTGTTGGCTGGCGTACCGGTAAATGTACCGGTGGTGGCATCGAAGCTGAGCCATCCGGGCAAGCCCGATGCAGACAAAGTCAGGACATCGCTGGCATCAACGTCGGTAAAAGTACCTGCGGGAACACCAAACGCAAACACGCTGCCTTCGTCGGTCACGTGTGAACTGATACCGGTAGTCACCACCGGGACATCGTTGGTGCCCTGTACGGTCACATGTACTTCGTGAACGGACCCATCATTCGCAGTGAGTCGGAAAACATCATCAACCTGATCGGTAGCACCCAGTTGTTGAGTGGCGGTTGCCCCGTTGTCGAGCTGGTAGACCCAGTGGCCGTACGCATCGACCGTTAAGGAACCGAAGTTCCCCTGCATACTGCTTGCAGTGAACCAGCGAAAGCCGGGACGCAAGGTATCGCCACTGTCGGTCTGCCTCGACAGGTCGTCTTCCACCACCACTCCCTGGTGCGGACCAGGCAGAAACGGGTCTATCGGTAATGTAGTACCAACAGCGGCAGCGGGCTGCAGCAATGTACCCACAAATAGGCCGCCCGCGGACTGGCTGCCGCTGCTTACGGCTTGCGGTGGAACAAACGGGCCACCCCCGACCCCTTGTGTCTGCGTTGGGTCAAATACGGTGGAACCACCGGCACCGAACTCAAACATTTGTGAGCCCGCTCGACCACCACCGCCCAAATGTTGCAATTCGTCGTTCGAATCGAGTGTGGGAGACGATACCTCGTCTGACGAGGAGGAGCCTGCGGCTATCTGGGGGCCGGATTCGTCGTCTGCGGATGCCTTCCCTGTGGTAAGTGCATCGCTGCCTGCTCCGTCGTGCGGACTTCCTGAGGGGAGTGAATCCAGGTCATAGTCGTTTTCAGCCGCGACTCCAATCACCGCTTCACTGTGAGCAGCGCCTGCACCACCCAATGCAGCACCGACCTGGGCGCCGCGCTTGTCTTTTTTGTCCTTTTTTTTGTCTTTCTCGCCGGGGACGCCACTGCCAGCAACATCCTTAGTTCCGCCGCTGGTGCCCGCTGCAGCCTGCGTGGATTCCTCGCCACGATCGTCCTGCGGAGGCACACCTTTGCCTGAGGGAGCGCCTGTTGACTTGTCGTTGTCGCCCTTGCTCATCTCTGATCTGTCTCCCGGGTAATCACTACTCATTCAGTTGCTGCTAGCGTTCAGTCAATGCGGTATCTACAGTGGTATACACCGGCTTCAGCAAATATTGCAGTATGGTTTTATGGCCTGTGGTTATATCGGCCTCTACCGTCATACCTACTTTGATTCTACGATCGCGGGATTGATCTCCCACGTACTCGCTCACCGGCTGGATACTCGCTTTAAAGTATGGCTCACCTGTACGCTCATCCTTAAAGGTAGCAGGAGAAACACGCACTACCTCACCCTGGATAGCCCCAAACCTGGAGTAGTCATAAGCATCAATTTTGATCAGCACTGACTGTCCTGTGGCAATAAAGCCGATATCTCTCGGCGAAACCCGCACCTCGACGTTCAGAGGCTGGTTGCTGGGCACAAGTTCCGCCACTACACCACCAGGCTGGATAACCGATCCCACCTTGGCATTGGGCAAAGATTTGATTATGCCGTCCTCGGGCGCCTGCAATGCATTCTGCCCCATAGCACTGTGAGCTTGTGCCATCTCTTCCTCAACTTCCCGCAGCTGCTCCACCAGCTCCGCACGATTGGTGCGGTATTCGGTACGCAGATCCTGCTCCTCAGAGCGACGTTGCGTTTGCAAGGTCACGATCTCTTTCTGCAAGGTCTCCTCTCGCCCGACGATCTCCTCCCGCTGTTGCTTCAGTGCAGACACCGCTTCCTGCTTTTCCAGCAACTGCCGTTTAGGAATCAGCCCTTTATCCACTGCTGTGGCAAGCATCTCTTCTTCACGAAAAATGGTCTGCAATTGCTCGTCAATGAAACCAAGTTGCTTGCCTGCACTGTCCAGCTCGGCGCGTTTACTGACCGCTTCGTCGTCCAGCTGCTCCAGTTTCGAAGCCTTCAACTCCGCCTGACTCTCGAACAGCTCCATCTGCACCTTGGCAATACCGGGGAAATCCTTACCTTCGGCACCAAAATCCGGTACCCGCTCTTGCTCCAGTGCCCGCAGACGCTCCATTTGCATCAGAATATCGTTGTATTTGACTTCCAGTTTGCGGATATCCGCCTCACTGACAGACTGATCCAGGCGGGCGATGTCCTGACCTTTCGCAACAACGTCGCCCTCGGCCACGTACACCTGCAGGATCTTGCCACCACTGAGGCTCTGGATGACATGGATATCCCCCCCTTTGGGCAACACTTCGCCCCGGGTTTTCGACACCTCGGGCACTTTGGCGAAGGTAGCCCAAACGCTCAACAGGCCAACAAAAATCGCAACCCCCACCAGTGTTCGGCTGATCGCCTTATCCTGACTGCTGTCGGGAAATGCCCGCAGGATAAATTGCTTTTTCATAATGTCTGTTCCCCGGCTGCAAGTGTCCCGCTCGGACCTTCAGTCTTATCCTGGTTTAACGCAGCGATCTGGGCGACTGCACCTTTTTCCAAAATGACAGCAACATCTGCCTTCAACATCAGCTCCTTGTCATGAGTGGCGTATACAATGGTTTTTCCTTCAGGACACTCTTCAATCAGCCGTTTCAAGGCCAACATCACCGGATGGTCACTGCCATCGTAGAGGTCATCAATCAAGAACAGGTCAGGATCGCGCAACTTAATACGCGCAAGTTTGACACCCAGCGCCTGGGTACGCTCCAGCTGCACCTCACCGGAGCGCATTAACACAGTATCGAGCCCGTTGTGGAAGCCACGCAGGCAATCAGCCATGGCAAACGCCTCCAGCGCTTCCCACATATCCTTTTCCGACGCCAGCGGCGCTGCGGACCGGAGGTTGTCCGCCACGGTTCCTTCAATAAAATCCATGCGCAAATTGAGATAGGCCACCCGATTGCGGTAATCCACCCGGCTGAACTGACGTATGTCGTGATCATCGAGCTTGATGGAACCCGCCTGCGGTTGCAGCAGACCCGCCAGGCAGGCCAACAACGTGGATTTGCCGCTGCCGTTGGCCCCGACCAGCGCCATGACCTGACCCCGCTCCAACGGAAAACTGACACCATTCAGTGCCGCATCCCGATCTGATGAGTAGCGGTAGACCAGTCGCTCCACCGACATCTTGGCTTTCTGCCCGGTAAGCGGCGCAAAATATTTTTCCGGTGGCTGCTCGTAAGGCGCGTCCATGATGGCGTTAATCTGGTTGATGGATTGGCGTACCTGACGAACACGGGCGACGGAGAAAAATGCCATCTGTAACGGCCCTGTCACCCGCCAGATCAACATCATTGCCGCTATCAAACCGCCTGCGGACATCACACCGCTGAGCACCATGTAGATACCCGTCATCAACGTCGCCAGACCGATAAACATATTGGCCGCCTTGCCCACCACCTGCTGGGAGCTGGACACCATACGGTAACTGAAGTTTGCGCGGGCGGAACGAATGGATTCGTTGGCAAAATTATTCAGCCAGTCCGTGTGATCAATGGATTCCCGCAGCACCATCAGGCCATCAATTGCCTGGCGTTTCTGCTCCTGCATGCGCAGGCTGACCTTGCCCGCATAGGTGGAGGCGTGCAACTGACGGGCATCGAAATAGTAGCTGAGGAGAAAATAGAGCACCGCACCAAACAGCGGTACCAGCACCAGCCACCCCGAAAGATAGGCAATGGCAATAATCGCCACAATGACAAAGGGCGCATCCAGCAAGCTGACCGCAAGGCTGCCGCCGACAAAATCCCGGATCCGGTCCACGTCGCGGATCCGGGCTTCATTCTGGAAAGGTGTCGAATGCATCAGGAATTCGGCCGGAGACGCCATCAACTTCCCGAACAGGGCGCGACCTATCTGGTAATTAAGATTGGCAGCCAGGCCACTGAGCAAACGTGCCTTGAGTCGGTTATCGGCCACCATCCAGATCAGCGCCAGAATAGCGCCGGCCCCCATAGTTACCAAACCAGAGAGTGAACCAGAGGGGATCAGAAAGTCATACACCGACATGGTGAACAGGGGCATCGCCAACCCCAGCACAGCATTGGACAGACTCAGGATCAATACAGCAATAAAGGCACCGTTGTAATGTCTCGCCAAATCCGCAAACCAGCTGCCCTTTGGCATCGGCTTTTTGGGCTTGGGTTGAATTTCCAGCCACTGTAGCGATTGTCCGTTCTCGAGCTCCAACGGCTGGCCACCACGACTGAACTCCAGTTCGTCGAAGCCCCTGGCCTGCACCACCACATAGCTCTCCTCTCCCACTACCCCCAGGGTAGGAAGATCACAGGCCGGAATCAGGCCCGCATCACCCTGCCGCAGCCGGGTCGTAAAACCAAGCCTGGCCAGAACGTCCCGTATTTCATCAAGGGTGAGTATCTCTTTATCGGTTGGCAGGCAGTTCAGCAGCTCGAAGATGGATCCCTGCCACTTCAGAGCCTTGAGCAACGTCAACATATCCCGCTGATGCGCGCTTAAGGTGTTGGGAATTTCTATATCGTCACCGTAGGTCATAGACAATGAATTCATTGCGCCGCCTCCGTAACCACCGTTACCGGAGTCAGTTTCGCCTGCAACTCAGCAGATTGAGTCGTTACGATCACTGTCATTTTACCTCGCAGACTGCCGACCGCTTCAGCCAGGGCTTTCTGCGCAGCGAGATCGAGACTGCGATCCGCATGATCCAGAATCAGCAGCCCGGGCTGTTTGGCCAAAGCCCGGACTATACCCAACAGCTGTTCGGTACCCCGGCCCAGACCGGTGTGGAAATGCTCTGCCAACTGTGTCTGGTATCCCTGAGGCAGCTGGATAATCCGTTGATGCAATCCCAATCGCAAAGACCACTCCATGGCACGGCCCTCACGCGCGGACGTAAAAGTGGTCAGGTTATCCATGACCGTGCCCTGAAAAATCCAGACCCCGTCCGGCACATAGGCAAGGTTCGCCTCCATGCCTTGCCGGGCGACTATGCGGGTATTCCCCGGCAAAGGCTGGGCCCGATGGGCCAATGCCCTCAACCACGGAGACCAGCGCAACCAGCCGCTCTCCCGGAGATGAACAACATCACCTGCCTTGATCGATACCGACAACGCCTGGTCGATACCCGCCAGACGCAGCTGTTTCCCCTCGACACCCACGGGATTGGAATCCAGTACCCTGCCGGCGGTGTCATCACTGCCGATAGACAACAACTCCTGCGCTCTGGCCTGGGCCTGCTCGGAACGCTGTACCTGACTCCAGAAAGAAAACAGTGCGCCCACCGGCGCCATGGTGCGTCCGGCCAGCAATGTACAGGCCGCCAAAGCACCACTGGACATATCACCGGCGATAACCAGATGCGCACTGAAAATCACCACCAGCACCGTGGTGGCCTGGGAGAAAAAGGTGGTCACCAGTTGAATGCGCATCATGTACTCATCCAACCCCGCCTGCTGCTCGGCGACCCGGCGATGATTCCGGTCAAACGCCTTGAACATAGCGCTATCGAAAGCGCCAGCTTTTAACGACAGCACACGGGAGAAAGATTCCTGGATAATCGGTGCCCGATCCGTACTGGCATCATCTACTCCCTGGGCGTATTCACGGGCACGGAGGCTCAGCAGATACACCGTGAAGAAAGCCACCGCCAGCACCATTACGGGTATCACCACCACCCAGCCGCCGATGTAGGCGATTAGAAGCAGGAATATAAAGATAAAGGGGGTGTCATAGAGGGCCAGCATGGCCTGCCCGGAAACAAAATCCTGGCTGCGCCTGAGCGCCTGAAACCCTTCTTCGACACCATGGCGCCCGAGGGCCATCAACTCACGCGGCTCCGCCGCCAACAAACGCCTTACAGCCTCCACATTGGACCAGGCCTCAAACTTCATCCCGGCCCGGTTCAACCACCAGGCCCGCCCGTAACGCAGGACCGACTCCAGTACAATGGCCGAGAACACCCCCAGGGTAATCACCCAGGCGGTACCCACCCCGTGATTGGGTAATATCCGGTCGTAGATCTGCAACATGGCGATAGGCAACGCCAGAGACAACAGCATAATTGCCAAAGAGATAAGCAAAAGGCGAGGCTTGAGGCCTCGCTTGAGGTCAGACAAGGTCATCAGCTAATACAAGTCCTTGTATCAAATGCGGATTTTCGCAATTACAGCATAGGTTGAAGCATAAACCAGCCCAACAAAACTAGGCAGACGCCCGACTCAAAACCAGCAGGCCACCGGGCCAAAGGCGTTCACGTTTGCAACCGCAGCAGACCAGAAGCATTGTACCGCAGGATATTTCAGATGACACACCCCCATGAGGCCCGCAGGCCTTTAAACCGGCCAGTATTCGCAGTCCCATCCCAACCTCGACTGACTGTGCCCACAATTGGTCGCCAAGCCTCTATCTGCTAGTCTTGAGGCCGGTCAGGGCGATGGGAAGGACATGTTGGTGCAGTACGAGTGGGTGGTAATCGGTGGTGGTATCGTAGGCCTTTCCACCGCCTGGCAACTACAGGCAGCCCATCCCGGGCAACGGGTGCTGCTGCTCGAAAAAGAGTCCACCCTTGCCCGCCACCAGACAGGTCACAACAGCGGAGTCATCCACGCCGGCGTCTACTACGCTCCCGGCAGCCTCAAGGCGCAGTTCTGCCGGAAAGGGGCCGCGGCCATCAAAGCCTTCTGCAACACACACAAAATCCCTTATGAAGAGTGTGGCAAACTGCTGGTGGCCACGACGCCGCTGGAGCTGGAGCGCATGCAAGCGCTGTACACACGCTGTACCGAGAACCAGATTGAGGTGGCACTGCTGAACGCAGAACAATTGCAGGAGCGGGAACCCAATGTCAGCGGGCTGGGGGCCATCTTTGTCAAAGCGACCGGCATCGTGGAATACTCCAGGGTATGCGACGCCATGGCCCTGGAGCTGGCTAAGGCTGGCGGTGAAGTGAGGTTGAACACCACCGTCACTGCCATCACAGAACACCCGGACCGCATCACTCTTGAAACCAGTGCGGGAAATCTCAGCGCAGGATTTCTGGTCTGCTGCGCCGGACTGCAGGCCGACCGTATGGTGGAGGCGCAAGGCTTACCAATGGACTTCCAGATCGTGCCGTTCCGGGGCGAGTACTATCAGCTACCGGCGGCCAAAAACCAATTGGTGAAGCATCTCATATACCCCATCCCTGATCCGGAGTTGCCCTTCCTCGGGGTGCACCTGACCCGCATGATCGACGGCAGTATCACCATCGGCCCCAACGCCGTCCTTGGCTGGAAGCGTGAGGGCTACGGCCGCTGTAACTTCAGTCTTAAGGATACGTCTCGCATGCTGGGCTTTGGTGGCTTCTGGAAATTGATGGCACGCTACTGGCGTTCTGGCCTGACAGAACTTCGCAATTCATTGAGCAAGCGGGGTTACCTGCAACTGGCCCGCAAGTACTGCCCATCCCTGACCGTCAGCGACCTGCGGCCCTACCCCGCCGGTATCCGCGCCCAGGCAGTGCTGCAGGACGGCACTATGGTGCAGGATTTTCTCTTCAAACAGACACCGCGCAGCCTGCATGTCTGTAATGCACCTTCACCCGCAGCCACTTCAGCCATTCCCATCGGTCGCCATATACTGGCAACCATTCAGCAACAACTGCCCACTGGCGACCAGGCTTTCGCAACACTTAACCAAAACATACACTCGAAGCCCCCAAATCCATGACCGCCACACTAAAATCCCGCTCTGTATTTGCGCTAGCCGCACTACTTACTGTCTCAGGAGTTCACACCATGGCCGACCAGCCCGCCCACACACAGTTTCAGCCCATCACCGGCGATGTCACCGCCCGTGAGGCCTATATCACCGGTCAGCCACCCCGCATCGCCCCTCTGCCCGCCGAGGAGCGCTCGGCCGAACAGCAGCAAATTCTCAACGACATCAGCATGGTGGTGGTGGACGGGGTGCGTAAACCCCGCGAGGACGTGGTGTCGCTGGAGATCCTGATTCGTCACGCTAATCTCTATCTGGCGCACATGGGTTTTGGCGGCAAGTTTTTATCCGACGGCGAAATCTCCATCCGCGATCGCGAGCTGGCGGTACTGCGCATTGGCTGGCTGTCACAGGCACCGTTTGAGTGGGGCGCCCATGTGAAGATCGCCAAGCGCAATGGCGTCACCTCGGAAGAGGTAGCCAGGATCAAGGAGGGCTCCGATGCGGAGGGTTGGACTGATCACGAACGCGCCCTGATTCGCGCCATGGAGGAGCTGCACTTTAACTCCATGATCACCGACGAGACCTGGGCCTTGCTGGCAAAATCCTATAACGAGAAGCAGCTGATTGAAATCGTGCTGATGGCAGGCCAGTACAAGACAGTGGCCTACCTGCAAAACAGTCTGCGACTGCCTATTCCTCCCGGCAAAGAGGGATTAGGTGCTGAGTAACACCGGCCGCAGTTCAAAAAAATGCCACTCATGTGGCGATTTTTTTATTACTACACCACTTCCCCCGCAGCATAACCACAGGCCCAGGCCCACTGAAAGTTGAAACCACCGAGCCAACCGGTCACATCCACCACTTCACCGATAAAATAGAGGCCCGGCTGTTTCTTCGCCTCCATGGTTTTGGAGGAGAGTTCATCGGTATCAATACCACCCAGGGTCACTTCCGCCGTGCGGTAGCCTTCGGTACCGGCGGGCATGATTTCCCAATGGTGCAGCTGACCGGCAATACGCGTCAGGTCGGCGTCGCTGTATTGATTCATCGGCTTATTGCCCAGCCAGTGTTCGCACAACACCTGCGCCCAGGCCTTGGTGTGCAGGCCTGCCAACACGGTTTTCAGCTCGGCCTTGGGGCGCTCGGCTTTGGCTTGCTGCAGCAGGGTTTCCAGATTCTGCGTGGGGCTCCAGTCGATGGCGACAGTCTGCCCCGGCAGCCAGTAGGAGGAGATCTGCAATACCGCCGGGCCACTGAGACCGCGGTGGGTAAACAGCAGGTTTTCAAAGAAGCTGGTGTTGCCGCAATGGATGCGGACTTCCGCCGAGCTGCCCACCAGCGGCTTGAACGGCTCCAGCTGCTCCCGGGAGAGGGTAAACGGCACCAGACCAGCGCGACGTGGCAGCACCTTGAGGCCAAACTGCTCCGCCAGTTCATAACCCAGGCCAGTAGCGCCCATGGTGGGAATGGAGAGACCACCGGTGGCCACCACCAGCGACTGGGCCTTAATCTCCCCGATGGAAGTCTCTACCGTAAACCCCGGGTTCCGAGCACTTACTGAACTGACTTCGCAGTGGGTTTCAATGCGTACACCGGCGCTGTCACACTCACTTAACAGCATCTCCAGGATGTCGCTGGACTTGTTGTCGCAGAACAGCTGCCCCAGCTTCTTCTCGTGGTAAGGCACCTGATGGCCGGCCACCAGGCCGATAAAATCCCACGGGGTGTAACGGGCCAGTGCCGACTTGCAGAAGTGTTTGTTGTCGCTGAGGTAGTTGGCCGGCTCCACGTACATATTGGTGAAGTTGCAGCGACCGCCGCCGGACATGAGGATCTTCTTGCCCACCTTATTGGCGTGATCCACCACCAGCACATTGCGCCCCCGCTGCCCGGCGGTAATGGCACACATCAGGCCGGCGGCGCCAGCGCCAATAATCAATACATCAACATCTGTGGATCGGGACATACACAACGGGACTCGGCAGCAAGGAGCATCGGAAGGCTAACAGCCGCGCATTGTAAACCAGTCGCCCTGCTCCCTGCACCGACGCAATCAGGGCGACAGCGAAAACTGCCGGAAGACCGGGTGCGACTCCATCCGCCGGGACAAGGTCTCCAGCCCCGGGCATTGCAAGGGCTGCAACAGCTCACCAGCGTGCTCCCAAACAAACTGCCAGACTACCGCTGCGGTGACGCTCAACTGACACTCGTCGCTGGCTACTGCCTGCGGGTGTTGTTGCAGCTGACGCTCCAGCTCGGCAAACGCCCCCTGACTCTGTTGCACCACCCGCTCGCGCCAGCTGTCCAGTTGAGCGGATTCGGGCCGGCGATAGACCTCGTAGATGTACTGCACCGCCTTATCACAGGCGGCCATAGCCATACTCACCAGGGCGAAGTCGCGCTGCAACCCTGCAGGGTTGTCAGGCCACAGGGAGCGGAGACTGAGCGCCGCCTCGGCATACTGCAGGATCAGTGACGAGTCCAGCATCACCGTGCCGTCGTCGCACACCAGGGTTGGCGCCTTCAGGGCGGGATTTATCGCACGGTACTCGTCCTCGTGGTCGAACGTAGAGAGTGAGCGATGCTCAAACGCCACCCCCAGCATCTGCAGCGAGATGGCGGTACGACGCACATAGGGGGATTTGAGGACACCGATCAGCTGCATAATGACTGTCCTCCCCATACAGCCCGATCCTCATGCATTGTGGGCAAGCTCCGGTGAAGAGACTTCGTCCACGATCAGGATGGTGACGGAGTCGCGATCAAACAGGTTGGCCTCGTCAGCGGCGATAACATCACCCACTTCCGGATTGGAGAGCGTGTGCATCATCCTGTCCAGCATATCCCGGCTGGAGAAGGTGAGCTCGGTCATCACATCAAACTCATCGGAGTCGTCGGTATTGTTGGTGATATGAGCCGGCTTGTAGTCCTGCACATCTTCCACAAAATTGCGTTTGTAAGAGATGTAAAACGGGATCATCTTCTCGATCAGCGGGGCGTGATTGGCTTCGTAGTAAGCGCGGAATTCAGCGCGGGTCATGCCGGGGCGACGTTTAAAAAAGCAGAGGATCTTTAGCATTTTTGTTTTCTCCCTGAGCGGATGCGTGCATCGGAATCAACGAGAGTAGCCCCCGGGCCCAACTGTTGCCAGCAGAGTCGATGCGTGAAAAGCGCCAGCCGACAGGCCAGAATGAACCCACGCCCCCAGTGGCAACAACGCCACAAACAAAAAGGGCCGGTATTCACCGGCCCTCTGGAACGGGTCTGTGCAATCAGGTCTTCGGCAGTGTCACACCGCGCTGGCCCTGGTACTTGCCACCGCGATCCTTGTAGGAGGTCTCGCAGATCTCGTCGGACTCGTAGAACAGCATCTGCGCCACACCTTCATTGGCGTAGATCTTCGCCGGCAGCGGTGTGGTGTTGGAGAATTCCAGGGTCACGTGGCCCTCCCACTCCGGCTCCAGCGGCGTCACGTTGACGATAATGCCGCAGCGGGCGTAGGTGGACTTGCCCAGACACACGGTCAGCACGCTGCGCGGAATACGGAAGTACTCCACAGTGCGGGCCAGCGCGAAAGAGTTGGGCGGGATGATGCACACGTCTTCCTGAATATCCACAAAGCTGTTTTCGTCGAAATGCTTGGGGTCGACAATGGTGGAGTGGACGTTGGTAAAGATCTTGAACTCGTTGGCACAGCGCACGTCGTAGCCGTAGCTTGAAGTCCCATAGGAGACCAGCTTCTCGCCCGCGGCGTTGTAACGGATCTGGCCAGCCTCGAAGGGCTCGATCATGCCTTCGTTCTCGGCCATGCGGCGGATCCACTTGTCGGACTTGATGCTCATAGATGGCTAACCTGTGCTGAAGAAGTAAGTATCGGGAATTCAATCGGACGAAAGGGCGAAATCATACTGGCTTTGCCCTGCGCAGGCAAAGCCAGTGGCGACCGCTGGCCACCACTGTGCGACGGCCTGAATCAGTCGCTGATTTCGATCACCGGTGCCTGGGTCTGGCTGACGCTCACCGCCAGCGCGGCCGCCACCTGCAGGGCGATCTGGCGGTAGGTCTGCGCCTCGGCGGACTCCGCATCCGCAGCAACGGTGGGGCAACCGCCATCGGCCTGCTGACGAATCGACAGGCTCAGGGGCAGCGAGCCCAGCAGACGGGTGCCATACTGGCTGGCCAGCTGCTCACCACCGCCCTCACCGAAGATATGCTCCTCATGGCCGCAGTTACTGCAGATGTGGGTGGCCATGTTCTCCACCACCCCCAGTACCGGCACATGCACCTTGTGGAACATCTCCACCCCCTTCTTGGCGTCCAGCAGGGCGATGTCCTGCGGGGTGGTAACAATGACCGCACCGGTCACCGGGACTTTCTGTGACAGGGTCAGCTGGATATCGCCAGTGCCGGGGGGCATATCGATAATCAGGTAATCCAGTTCCGGCCACAGGGTCTGCTGCAGCATCTGCAGCAGCGCGCCACTGGCCATGGGACCGCGCCACGCCAGCGGGGTCTGTTCAGTCACCAGGTAGCCCATGGACATGGAGGCGATACCGTGGCCGATATTGGGACGCATGGCTTTCTGCTCCACCACTTCCGGGCGCTGTTCGCCCACACCGAGCATGGCGGGGATGCTGGGGCCGTAGATATCGGCGTCGAGAATGCCGACTTTGGCACCCTCTGCCTGCAGCGCCAGTGCCAGGTTCACGGCGGTAGTGGACTTGCCCACGCCGCCCTTGCCCGAGGCCACCGCAATAATATTGCGCACATTGGGGATACGCTGGGACTCATCCGCCACCGCTCCCTCAGGTGAGCGCCAGCCGATATCCACGCTGACACTCTCTACTCCCGGCAGACCGCGCAGGGCTTCCCAAACGGCATCACTCAGGGGCTGCTCCAGGCTGTCGGCCGGCACCGCCAGCTCCAGCACCACAGCCACCTTGCCGGCGTCCACTGTGACGGACTCAATACGGCCGATCTGACCCAGTAGCCAGCCGCTGTCGGCAACTGGCAGGGACTCCAGACGAGCTTCGATCTGGGTGGGCAACAAGGGGCTCAAGGGGGATGACATGGCGACTCCTGAATGGTCCTGATAACGGCCTGAAACGGGGCAACCCCCCTGATTTCAGGCCGAAACAATGCTATAGTTCGGCGCTTTTTGTGGGGCCTGTTTATAAGCTCCGGCGCCTGCCGGGGATTCTGGAGCGGCATTATACGCGAAACCCTCGTGAATACCGCCCTGGTCCCACCCACGTACATCGTCAGTGAGATAGCCAACGCCATGACCGAACGTCGCAAAATCCTGGTAACCAGCGCCCTGCCCTACGCCAATGGTTCCATCCACCTGGGCCATCTGGTGGAGTACATTCAGACCGACATCTGGGTGCGCTTTCAGAAAATGCGCGGTCACGAGTGCACCTACGTCTGCGCCGACGATGCCCACGGCACCGCCATCATGCTCAAGGCTGAACAGCTGGGGCTGACCCCGGAGCAGCAGATCGCCAATGTGAAGGCGGAACACGAGAAGGACTTTGCCGACTTCCACATCGCCTTCGACAACTACCACTCCACCCACTCGGAGGAGAACCGGGAGCTGTCTGGTTATATCTACGAAAAGCTGAAGGCCAACGGCCACATTGCCAGCCGCAAGATCACCCAGGCCTATGACCCGGAGAAAGAGCTGTTCCTGGCGGACCGCTACATCAAGGGTACCTGCCCCAAGTGCAAGACCGACGACCAGTACGGCGACAACTGCGAAGCCTGTGGCGCCACCTACTCCCCCACCGAGCTGATCAACCCCAAGTCGGTAATCTCCGGTGCCACGCCGGTGGAGAAGGAGTCTGAGCACTTCTTCTTCAAACTGCCTGAATTCGAAAGCTTCCTGAAGGAGTGGACCCGTGCCGGTCACCTGCAGGATGAAGTGGCCAACAAACTGGCGGAATGGCTGGACAGCGGCCTGCAGGAGTGGGACATCTCCCGCGACGCGCCCTACTTCGGCTTCGAGATCCCCGGCGAACCCGGTAAGTTCTTCTACGTCTGGCTGGACGCACCTATCGGCTACCTGGCCTCCTTCAAGAACTACCTCTCCAAGCAGGAGGGTGTGGACGTCGCCGCCACCTTCCACGACTACTGGAAACCGGACTCCACCGCCGAGGTGTACCACTTTATCGGCAAGGACATCGTCAACTTCCACGCGCTGTTCTGGCCCGCCATGCTCAGTTCTGCCCAGTTCCGCACCCCCACCAAGGTGTGCGTACACGGCTTCCTGACCGTCAACGGCAAGAAGATGTCCAAGTCCCGCGGCACCTTTATCAACGCCCGCAGCTACCTGGATCACCTCAACCCCGAATACCTGCGCTACTACTTTGCCGCCAAGCTGTCGTCCAGCGTCGACGACCTGGACCTGAACCTGGAAGACTTTATCCAGCGCGTAAACAGCGACCTGGTGGGCAAGGTGGTGAACATCGCCAGCCGCACCGCCAAGTTTGTGCAGAAGAGCGGTGGCAACCTCTCCACCACTATTGCCGACGAGGCTCTGTGGCAGCAGTTCGTGGAAGCCGACCAGGTGATTGCTAACTGCTTCGAGAACCGCGAATTCGGTAAGGCCATGCGTGAAGTGATGGCTTTGGCGGACGTCGCCAACGAATACATTGCCGCCCAGGCCCCGTGGGCTCTGGCCAAGCAGGAAGGTACCGAACAGCAGGTGCTGGATGTCTGCACCCTGGGCCTCAACATGTTCCGCGCCCTGATGACCTGGCTGAAGCCGGTACTGCCACAGGTGGCCGCTGACACTGAAGCCTTCCTGCAGGAAACCCTGAGCTGGACCACCCCGGTCGCCTTCCGCGGTGGCGAGGCCATTGGCCAGTTCAAACCACTGCTGAGCCGCGTCGAGAAAGAGAAGGTGGATGCCATGATTGAAGCCGGTAAAGAAGCTCTGGCTGCAGCACAGCCTGCAGCCGCTCCAGCTGCTGACAGCGAACCGGCCAAGGAACCGCTGGCCGCAGAGATCACCTTTGACGACTTCGCCAAGGTGGACCTGCGCATCGCCCTGATCAAGGACGCCCAGCACGTGGAAGGCGCCGACAAACTGCTGCAACTGACCCTGGACCTGGGTGGCGAAACCCGCAACGTCTTTTCCGGCATCAAGTCTGCTTATAAACCGGAAGAGCTGATCGGCAAACTCACCGTGATGGTGGCCAACCTGGCACCGCGCAAGATGAAGTTCGGCATGTCCGAAGGCATGGTGCTGGCCGCCGGCCCCGGCAAGAAAGAGATCTACCTGCTGGAGCCCCATGAAGGAGCCAAGCCCGGCCAACGGGTGATGTAACCCCGACAGCCCACCGTAGGAGCGCGGTCCCCCGCGCGAGCTTTTGATCCTCGCACGCACACAGTCGCGGGGATATTGCCGAAGAGCTCGCGCGGGGGACCGCGCTCCTACGGGTAGAGATGCCGATTTTGTTTATTTAAAAAACCGTTAATAGCCCCGCCCGTTACCCATTAAAATGGTAAGGCTATAACCTCATCGTTTCTGGAGTCCCTATGACGGATTTTGTGGTGATATTGATCAGCACAATCCTGGTCAACAACTTTGTATTGGTACAGTTCCTCGGGCTGTGCCCGTTTATGGGCGTCTCCAACAAACTGGAAACCGCCATCGGTATGGGTGGTGCCACCACCTTCGTGCTGACCCTGGCCTCCATCTGCAGTTATCTGGTGCACAACTACATCCTGCAGCCGCTGGGGCTGGAGTACCTGAAGACCATCGCCTTTATTCTGGTGATCGCCGTGGTGGTGCAGTTCGCCAAGATGTTTATCGAGAAGACCAGTCCCCTGCTCTACCGGGTGCTGGGTGTCTTCCTGCCGCTGATCACCACCAACTGCGCGGTACTGGGCGTGGCACTGCAGAACACCGCCAAGGCCCATAACTTCACCCACTCCGCCCTCTACGGTTTTGGCGCGGCGCTGGGTTTCTCCTTGGTACTGATCCTCTTTTCCGCCATGCGTGAGCGCCTGGCGGTGGCGGACGTACCGGTTCCATTCAAGGGCGCTGCCATCGGCATGATCACGGCAGGCCTGATGTCACTGGCCTTTATGGGCTTCAGTGGCCTGGTGTAACAAGGTTGATTAACACCATGTACGAATTATTGATTACGCACCCGTTTATCAGTGCCCTCACCGCCTTGGTGGCACTGGCCGTGGTGTTCGGCGGCATCCTCGGCTTCGCCGCGGTGAAGTTCAAGGTCGAGGGTGATCCCATCGTCGACCAGGTGGATACCCTGCTGCCACAGACCCAGTGTGGCCAGTGTGGCTACCCCGGCTGCCGCCCCTATGCCCAAGCCATCGCCAACGGCGACGCCATCAACAAGTGCCCTCCCGGCGGCCAGAGCACCATCAACGCCATCGCCGACCTGCTGGATGTGGAAGCCCCCACCCTCGATGAGGAGCACGGCGAAGAGTCCGACGTGAAGAAGGTGGCCTATATCCGCGAGGATGAGTGCATCGGCTGTACCAAGTGCATCCAGGCCTGCCCCATGGACGCCATCCTCGGCGCCGCCAAGCAGATGCACACCGTGATTGCCGACGAATGCACCGGCTGTGACCTCTGCGTCGAGCCCTGTCCGGTGGATTGCATCGACATGATTCCGGTGGAGAAGACCCTGGCCGACTGGCACTGGGACAACCCTGCTAACCGCACCGCGGTGCAGCATCACGACATCATTGCTACCGACAAGCAACCCAGTAACGATCAGGATCAGGATGGAGCGGCCGCGTGACAAAAATCTGGTCAATCCCCGGTGGTATCCATCCGCCCGAGAACAAAGCACAGTCCCTGCAGTTGCCACTGGGAGAGGTCTCCCTGCCGGAAGAGATGATCTTCCCCCTCAACCAGCACATTGGCGCTCCCGCTGAAGCTGTGGTGCGCGAGGGTGATCAGGTACTGGGCGGGCAGTTAATTGCCAAAGCCAAAGGCCCGGTGAGCGCCAACATTCACGCCTCCACCTCCGGTGTGGTGGTAGCGGTGGAAGAGCGCACCCTGCCCCACCCTTCCGGCCTCAGCGGCCCCTGTGTGGTGATCCGTCCCGATGGCGAAGACCGCATGGTGGAGTTCAGCCCCTGCGAGGACTACACAGCACTCTCCCACGAGGAGCTGCTGGAGAAGATCCGCGCCGCCGGCATTACCGGTATGGGTGGTGCCGGCTTCCCGTCGGCGGTGAAACTCAATCCCCGCGGCAACCAGAAGATCGATACCCTGATCATCAACGGCACCGAGTGTGAGCCCTACATCACCGCCGACGATATCCTGATGCAGACCCGCCCTGCCGACCTGGTGAGCGGCACCCAACTGCTGGCCCACCTGCTGGGCAATCCGGCCCGGGTAGTGATCGGCATTGAAGACAACAAGCCCACCGCCATCGCCGCAGTGCGCAAGGCCGCTGAAGGCACCAACGTTGAAGTGGCCAGCTTCCCCACCAAATACCCCTCCGGTGGCGAAAAGCAGCTGATCCAGATTCTCACCGGCAAGGAAGTCCCTGCCGGCCAGATCCCCGCCACCATCGGCATTGTGCTGCAAAACGTGGGTACCACCGTGGCGGCCTGGGAAGCGGTGCGCTATGGCAAGCCGCTGATTGAGCGCATCACCACCGTGGTGGGCGAGGCGCTGGAGACCCAGCGCAATGTGGTGGTGCGTCTCGGCACCCCCATCCGCCACGTGCTGGCGGAACACGGTTTTATCGGCAAGAAGGCCAGCCGCCTGATCGTCGGCGGCCCGATGATGGGTTACGCCCTGGAGCAGGACGACGTGCCGGTGGTGAAGACCACTAACTGTCTGCTGGCGCCCAGCAAGAAAGAGCTGCCACCACCGGCGCCGGCCCAGGCCTGTATCCGCTGCGGCATGTGCGCCGAGGCCTGCCCGGCAAGCCTGCTGCCACAGCAGATGTACTGGTACGCCCGCTCTGAAGATTACGAGCGTCTGGAAGCCCACAACATCAAGGATTGCATCGAGTGCGGCGCCTGCTCCTACGTCTGCCCCAGCAGCATTCCGCTGGTGCAGTACTACCGCGCCGCCAAGGGCACCATGCGTCAGATGGCCATCGAGAAAGAGAAGTCCGATCGCTCGCGCAAACGCTTTGAGTACCGCCAGGAGCGTATCGCCAAGGCTGAGGCCGAGAAGGAAGCCAAGCGCCTGGCTCGCCAAAAAGCCGCTGAAGAGGCCAAGAAAAAACTGGCCGGGCAGAAGGCCGAAGGTAAGGAGGCAGCAGCGTCTGCTCCGCAAGCGGACATTGTGGCCGCCGCCGTAGCCCGCGCCCAGGCGACACAGAAATCCCCCGAGGAAGAGAAAGCCCGTCTCGAGCGCTCCGTGCTCAGCGCCAAAGGCCGTGTCGAAAAGCTGCACGAGAAGATCGCCACTGCTGAAGGCGAAATGAAAGAGAAACTCGCGGCGCAGCTGAAACAGGCAGAGCTGAAGCTGAGCGAAGCCGAAAGCAAACTGGCCGCCTTCGATGGCAGCAGCACTGCCACCCCGGCAGCCCCGGCTGCGGATGACCCGGTCGCCGCGGCCATTGCCCGCGCCCAGGCCAAGATGACCATGGCGCCGGACGAAAAACTGCGGGCCAACCTGGACTCCCTGCGTGAGCGCTTGGCAAAAGCGGAAGAGAAACTGGCCGCGGCCCAAGCCGAAGGCAGTGACAAGGTGGATGCCCTGCAAGCTGGCGCCGACAAGCTGAAAGAGAAGATCGCCGCCAGCGAGAAAGAACTGGCGGAGCTGGGCCCGGTGGATCCAGTAGTCCAGGCACCTGCAGAGCAGGACGCCGCAGCAGCCGCCATTGAGCGCGCGAAAGCCAAAGCCGCCGCCCGCTCCAGCATGAGCGACGAGGACAAACTGCGCGATCAGCTGCAGAGCCTTGAGGGCCGTCTGCAGAAAGCCGGCGATAAGCTGGCGCAGGCCAAAGCCGAAGGTGCCGACACCGTCGACGCCCTACAAACCGGCTTCGACAAACTGCAGGGCAAACAGCAGGAACTGCGCGAACAGCTGCGCGCCATCAACCCTGCCGCACCGGAATTGCAGGATCCGGCTGCCGCAGAAGAAGCCCCTGCCGAAGCTCCCGCTGCCGCACCGGACGCCGCCGCCCTGGCCATCGAACGCGCCAAGGCCAAAGCCGCGGCGCAAGCCAGTATGAGCGACGAAGAGAAGCTGCGGGACCAGATTGATTCGGCAGAGAAGCGCTTGCAGAAGGCCCGCGAGCGCCTGGCCAAGGCTGAAGTGGAAGACGATCCCAATATCGACGCCTTCCGCGGCGCCGTGGAAAAGAGTGAAGCCAAGCTGGAAAAACTGCAGGGCGAGCTGACGTAATAACGGCCGTCGGCACCCCTGTAGGAGCGCAGTCCCCTGCGCGATCTTGAAGGGCTCGCGCAGGGGACTGCGCTCCTACGTGGATGGGCACTCTGCGCTACACATTGAACACATGGCGACAAGCCACTGCCGGGTACACCGGCGATTGAAAGGAAACCCCTATGGCGTTTATGAAAGTCAGCTCACCCCACGCCACCCGTCGCGGTGACACCGGTGGTGTGATGCGTCAGGTGATGCTGGCCTGTATCCCCGGGCTGGCGGCACTGACCTGGTTTTTCGGCCCCGGCAGCATTCTCAACGTGCTGGCTGCCAGCGCGTTTGCCGTGCTGTTTGAGAGCGCCGTACTGCTGCTGCGCAAGCGTCCGGTGGGCTTTTACCTGCGCGACTGCAGCGCGCTGGTTACCGCCCTGCTGCTGGGTATGGCACTGCCCCCTTACTGCCCCTGGTGGGTGGTAGCCGTGGGCATGTTCTTCGCCATCGTAATCGCCAAACACCTCTACGGCGGCATGGGCTACAACCCCTTTAACCCCGCCATGGTGGGCTATGTAGTGCTGCTGATCTCCTTCCCGGTGGAGATGACCCAGTGGGCCACTCCCACGCCGGCCTTGGCTGACGGCCAGGGCACCGTTGGGATTACCGCTGCCCTGGCTCATATCTGGGCCAACGCACCCCTGGACGGCTGGTCCGGCGCCACACCGCTGGATGCCTTCAAGCAGACCAGTGGCCTGATGGTGGAGCAGGTCTACGCCGCTGAACCCATTTTCAGCAGCGCCGACTTTGCCGGCGCCGGCTGGGAGTGGGTCAACATCGGTTTCCTGCTGGGCGGCCTCTACCTGCTGGCACGCCGTATTTTTACCTGGCACGCACCGGTGGCCATGCTCGCCACCCTGACCCTAATGTCAGTGATTTTCTACGACGGCGGCAGCTCCAGCAGTGGCGGTTCCCCGCTGTTCCACCTGCTCTCCGGTGCCACCATGCTGGGCGCGTTCTTTATCGTTACCGACCCCGTCACCTCTGCGGTCAGCAACAAGGGCCGACTCATCTACGGCGCCGGTGTGGGCCTGCTGGTCTACCTGATCCGAGTGTGGGGCAACTACCCGGACGCCATGGCCTTTGCGGTGCTGCTGATGAACTTTGCTGCGCCCTTTATCGATTACTACACCCTGCCGCGCACCTATGGCCACGAGAAATCCCGCCGCGCTACGGAAAAGAGTGAATAAGGATTGAAACACCATGCTGGGTAAATCCATCAGCACCAACAGTCTCCTGCTGGGCGCCTTTGCCCTGGTGACCGCCGCTATTCTGGCCGGCACAGAGCTGGGCACCGCCGACCGCATCGCCGCCGCCGAGCGCGAGGCCGCGCAGAAAGCGCTGCTGCAGATCGTGCCGCTGGAGCGTCACGACAACGACCTGCTGCTGGACACGGTGGCGGTGGAGCCGCGCTTCTGGCAGCTATTGGGGCTGAAGAACGGCGGCAATATCCATATCGCCCGCGAGCAGGGCAATCCGGTGGCGGCCATCATTCCCGCCGTGGCACCGGACGGCTACAGCGGCGATATCAAACTGATTATTGGCATCAACAAGGATGGCAGCATTGCCGGTGTGCGGGTGCTGGCCCACAATGAAACCCCGGGGCTTGGCGACAAGGTGGACCTGAAGAAGAGCGACTGGCTGCTGAACTTTGACCACAAGTCCCTTGCCTCCCCGGCACCCGCCGAGTGGGCGGTGAAAAAGGATGGCGGTGTCTTCGACCAGTTTACCGGCGCCACCATCACCCCACGTGCGGTGGTGAAGCAAGTGAAGAAAGCGCTGGAGTTTTTCCAGCTGGCCCATCCCCTTGCGGAAGAGCCACAAAGCGAAGAGCCACTGGCGAAAGCCTCCCCCGACGAGACCGAGTGATCACTATGGCAACTTACAAAGAGATTACCCATAACGGGCTCTGGAAAAACAACCCGGCCCTGGTACAGCTGCTGGGGCTGTGCCCCCTGCTGGCGGTAAGTGGCAGCGTGGTGAACGCCCTCGGCCTGGGCCTGGCCACTACCCTGGTACTGGTGGGCTCCAACGTGGCGGTATCGCTGATTCGCAAAACCGTCAGCGACGCGGTGCGCCTGCCGGCGTTTGTGATGATCATCGCCTCCTTCACCACCTGTACCGAACTGCTGATGAAGGCCTTTACCTACGAGCTCTATCAGATTCTCGGTATCTTCATTCCCCTGATCGTGACCAACTGTGTGATCCTCGGCCGCGCTGATGCCTTTGCCAGCAAGAATACGGTAGGTGCTTCGGCGCTGGACGGTTTTATGATGGGTACGGGGTTTATGCTGGTACTGCTTGCCATTGGTGCCATCCGCGAAATTCTCGGCCACGGCACCCTGTTTGCTGAAATGGACCTGCTGCTGGGGCCTATAGCTGCCGGCTGGACCATTACCCTGTTCCAGGATTACAGCGGCCTGCTGGTGGCGGTACTGCCGCCCGGCGCCTTTGTGGTGGCGGGGATGTTGATTGCGTTGAAGAACGTGATTGATGCGGAACTGGAGAAACGTGAGAAAGCCCGTCGCGAAGCGCCGGTGGCCAAGGGCAGCAAGCGGGTGCGGACTACAGGGACTATTAGCTGACCGCCAGCCGGCTGCTGTAGGAGCGCCGTCCCCGGCGCGAGCCGTTAAGCGATATTGCACGGAGTCCGCCAATACGGCAAAACTCTGTGTTGCATGCCCAGCTGAAAACATCGCCCGGGGGACCGGGCGATCATTTTTGAACATTGGATCCGTTGCTCAGAATGATATGACCACGGGCTGCAAGCGCGGAAGGATGTAGCGCAAAGTCCTATTTACCATGCAGATAATCGGTCTTCGCCGCCATAATAAAATCATTGCGGTGCAGACCACCGATGGTGTGCGTCCACCAGCTGACAGTGGTTTTGCCCCACTCCACCCGAATGGCGGGATGGTGATTGGCCCCTTCCGCCAACTCCCCCACCGCATTGGCAAAATCCAGCGCACCGTTGAAATCCTTGAAGCTGTAGACCTTCTCCAGCTGCGGCACACCGTCGCGGCCCACCACCTGCCAACCGGGTAGTTGCTGCAACAGTTCTGCCTGTTCATCGGCCTCCACCGCTACGGCGTTGCGGTCACAGGCGGCGCAGCTCTCATTTACCAGTCTGTTCATCGTTCTGCTCCTGGCAGCAAGGCTTATCCGGCAGTGTAGTACACCCCGGCAACCCGCTGACACCCCTGCCTGACCGGCAGGCACAAAAAAGGCAGACCGAAGTCTGCCCTGATTGATAACAAATCCCACCCCGTCATTGCGAGGAGCGCCTTTCTTCGACGAAGCAACAAGGTGAATTGCCCGAGGGCAAGAGAGGGTGGCCTGGGCCATCCATGGTTGGCACACAGCTGTGTAGACCCTCCACGCTGCGCTCGCGATGACGATAACGGACTATGTCATCGGTCTGCACCGACTAAGCATGCCCTTTGACCGTCGAAGCTCGGAGCGCACCTGAGCGGGCGGCTTGTTATTGCACCTCGATCACGCCCTCTTCAATCTTCGCCTGCCAGATTTGCGGGCCGGTGGTGTGTACGGACTCGCCATTTACATCCACAGCCACAGTCACAGGCATGTCCTTCACTTCAAACTCGTAGATGGCTTCCATACCCAGGTCAGCAAAGCCCAGCACCCTGGAGGCCTTGATGGCTTTGGAGACCAGGTAAGCGGAACCGCCCACGGCCATCAGGTAAACCGCCTTGTTGTCCTTGATGGCAGTAATCGCCTCAGGGCCACGCTCGGATTTACCCACCATGCCGATCAGGCCGGTCTTTTCCAGCATGGTACGGGTGAACTTATCCATACGGGTGGCGGTAGTCGGGCCGGCAGGACCAACCACTTCGTCGCCCACAGGATCAACCGGGCCTACGTAGTAGATCATACGGTTGGTGAAGTCCACTGGCAGCTCTTCGCCCTTGGCGATCATATCCGCCAGACGCTTGTGCGCAGCATCGCGGCCGGTGAGCAATTTACCGGACAGCAGTACAGTTTCACCGGTTTTCCACTCCGCCAGGTCTTCCTTGGTCAGGTCGTCCAGGTTAACGCGACGGGCGTTGCCCACTTCCCAGGTGATCTCGGGCCAGTCGTCCAGGCTCGGCGGGGTCTGCAGGGAGGGGCCGGAACCGTCGAGGGTAAACTTGCACAGACGGGTAGCGGCGCAGTTGGGGATCACGGCGATAGGCTTGTTGGCCGCGTGCGTTGGGCAATCCTTGACCTTCACATCCAGCACAGTCGTCAGACCACCCAGGCCCTGGGCACCAATACCCAGCTTATTGACCTTGTCCATGATCTCCAGACGCAGCTCTTCGGAGCGGTTGGAGGCGCCTCGCTCGCGCAGGTCCTGGATATCGATGGGGTCCAGCAGCGCTTCCTTGGCCATGGCCATGGCCTTGTCAGCAGTACCGCCGATACCGATACCGAGGATACCCGGTGGACACCAGCCGGCGCCCATCTGCGGTACCATCTTCAGGATCCACTCCACCACGTTGTCGGAGGGATTGAGCATGGCAAACTTGGTCTTGGCTTCAGAGCCACCGCCCTTGGCCACCACGTGCACTTCCACCTTGTCGCCGGGGACGATCTTGGTGGTGATCATGGCAGGAGTGTTGTCGCCGGTGTTTTTACGGGCGCCGTCCGGATCCGCCAGCACGGAGGCGCGCAGCTTGTTGTCCGGGTGGTTGTAGGCGCGACGCACGCCTTCGTTGATCATCTCTTCCAGGCTGCAATCGGTATCCCACTGCACGTTCATACCGATTTTCATGATGACGCTGACAATACCGGTATCCTGACAGATGGGGCGATGCCCCTCCGCGCACATGCGGGAGTTGATCAGGATCTGCGCCATGGCATCCTTGGCGGCGGGGTTGGCTTCGCGCTGATAGGCCTCGTAAACCGCTTTGATGAAGTCTTTCGGGTGGTAGTAGGAAATAAACTGCAGCGCATCGGCGATGCTGTCAATCAGGTCGTCTTTGCGGATTACCGTAGTCATCAGCGACATCTCTCACTCTGGGTTATCACGGTACAGAAGCCGGGCTTCTGCAATCACGGGTATGCACAGGAATAAAACAGGCGCAAATTCTACACCAGCCTGCCGCATTTGTCCGTTTACAGGCCGCTCTCGGGCCCTACACCAATGGTCGGGGTTGCATTCGCCGGTTATCGGCCTAAACTCCAGAGAACTGACGTAGATAACCAGGAGGTATCTACCGAATGATGCTGGATATCCGCCGTTTCCGGATACCCTTCCTGTCCCGGGTCTTCCCGACCTGGTTTGGCCCCGACTCCCCTCGGAAAAGACCAATCCCCGGCAACAGCCAGTTACAGCCCACACGCTTCATCGCAACACCGCTCATAACAATAGCGATTATCCCCAGTTACCGGCCGGGCCGCGCCGCTGCTTACGCTACGCCCTCATTGCCCGGCGGTTCAGACCCGTATGGAGTACCCCATGGCATCAAACCTGGAGCCCTGCCCCTTCTGTGGCAGCTGCAACATGCACATCAGCCATCATCTGTTATCCCGCGCCGTCTGCTGCCAGCACTGCAAGGCGACGGGGCCGCACCGGCGCACCACGGAAGAAGCGGTGCTGAACTGGAACCGGGTTTCGAAGTGTGCGCGCCAGCAGGTGCAGCCGCCGAATCCGCAGATTCACGGCCACCTGCATAATCTGGAAGACGCCGTACGCAGCCTGGCCAGTATTCTCAGGCACGGACCGCGGCAGGGTTTGGGTGGGGCAGCGGAAGCGGATCGGGAGCACTGACGGCTCCCCCGGGTTAATTCCGCGCTGCAGGGGGGTTACTGCACTAAGCCAAGCTTGCGCTTGATCTCCAGCAGTTCACGATTGGTGGTGAGTCGATAGGCGTCGATGGCCTTGATCGCCTCATCATGGTTGTTCATTTTGGACTGCAGCTTGCTCAGACTGCTGTCCAGGCGAGTGAGACGATCCAGGGCATCCCGCAACTGCTTCTGCTGGGCGTCACTGGAATCGCCCACCAGTGCCACTTTCTCTGCCTGCAGAGCCACATCCGAGCTCACCGCTTTCAATTTGTCCGCCTGGGATTTGGCCAGGGATTGGGCCTCAGACGCCTGCTTGCTGGTTTTGCTAAGGCTGCTTTTCAGGGCGTTGAGGGCCTTTTCATTATCGGCAACGTCCTGTTTGGTGGCTTTGCGGGCATCCCACAGTTTGCGGATCTCGATCTCCGCCGTCTTCAGGCTCTCGCGGCTCTCCTTCAGGTTGGCCTGCAGGGCCGCCACGGATTGGGTGGATTCGTCATCGGACAGCGCCAGCCGCTGTTCCAGTTCCCCAATGCGTTTTTCGGCCTGCGCGGCCTGCTGCTGGGTAATCAGTAACTGCCAGTATGCAAAACCCGCCAACCCGAGACCGGTGAGGGCCAGCAACAGGGCCAGAGGAACCAGGGGTGAGGACTTGGCAGGTGCCGTGGCTGTGCGCGGACGCTGTGGGGCAGCCGGCTTTTGGGCCGCTTTCTGCGCCTGGGGCCGGGCCTTGGGCTGGCCTATGCGCTCGTTAAAGTCATCGCGGCTCGGCACCATGGTGCCCATTGAAGGTTCCTTACGGTCCTGCATTGCATCGGGTCTCAATTATATGGATTACAACAGGAGCAGAGTTATAACAAAGCTCGCCTCAAATAGACACCGGCCGCCCACAAAAAAGCCGGGCGGGGCCCGGCTTTTACGACACAGTTACCGCCGCTGGCGGTCACGCATCATGGCTTGGAACAAGGCTTACACATAGACCAGCAGTGCTGCCAGAACCACGGTCAGGGCGATGCTGCAGTGAATCACCCCTTTCACAGTGGTCATTGGGCCTTGCTTACCGGCAATAGCATTGACCTCGAGTGCCGCGATAAGTGCCAGCACAATCCACAGCCCCAGGCCCATGCCCTTGCCGTAGCCACCACCGTTGACAAAGTGTGGACCAGCCAGCATGAAGAACACCATTGGGCCGGAGAAGAGGGTGTTGGTACGGGAAGCCAGCAGCGCCTTGCCGGCGGCAGCGGCAGCGTCACCACCCTGCACCAGACCCAGAGCGATCTTCTGGTTTGGCCAGATGATCAGCCAGACATTAAGGAACATCAGGGTACCCATGGTGACACCGGCGATGATGTAGGCATTCATCAGGCCCTGCTTCATCAGGCCAACCAACAGGATCAGGCCGGTGATAAAGGTAAACATGGCACCCCAACGGAACCACCACAGGGCTTCAGGAGCCAGCTTGGCCTTGGCGTCTTTCAGTGCTTCCGGCGTTGCCTGCTTGAAGTAGCCACCCTGGATAAAGTTGAAGTAGTAGAGCAGCCCGATCCAGGTAATGCCGAACAGCACATGCCCCCATCGAGCCAGAAAGTTAATAAAGTTCATGATTTCCATACTGAGATCCTTAATCAGGCCCTGCACGGTGGTGCGGGCTGGCTGTTGTTGTTATGTCGCTCCGGACTTTTACCTTGCGCACCGCAGGTAAAAGACCACCGAAGTACGAACCACTATACCCATTCTGACTGCCAAAAATAAAGGGAGCAGTTGCTCCCTTTATTCATCACGTGCGCGGCGTCACCTGCCCGCGACCTCTGCGTCAGGCGCCGTAATTGGCGGCCACAAAGTCCCAGTTCACCAGCGCCCAGAAAGCGCCGAGGTAGTTGGGGCGGGAGTTGCGGTAATCAATGTAGTAGGCGTGCTCCCACAGGTCCACGGTGAGGATGGGGGTAACGCTCTCATCGGTGAGAGGAGTGGCCGCGTTGCTGGTATTGACGATAGCCACAGAGCCATCGGCTTTTTTCACCAGCCAGGTCCAGGAAGAGCCGAAGTTATTGGCGGCAGACGTATTGAACTCCTCCTGAAACTTTTCGAACGAACCGAAGGCTGCGTTGATCGCATCGGCAACGGCACCGGTGGGCGCACCACCACCGTTGGGGCTCAGGCAATTCCAGTAAAAAGTGTGATTCCAGATCTGGGCGGCGTTGTTGAACATGCCACCGGAGGAACCCTTGACGATCTCTTCAAGGCTTTTGCCTTCAAACTCACTGCCAGGGAGCAGTCCATTGAGTTTGTCGACGTAGGTTTTGTGGTGCTTGCCGTAGTGGTACTCCAGAGTTTCAGCGGAGATATGCGGGGCCAGGGCGTCCTGGGCATAAGGCAATGGAGGTAGTTCAATAGTCATAGATCTCTTCCTTAAATCAACAGGTGTTTGGGCGCCGACAGTGCGGCAACCGGGTGAAGCGATGTTTGAATATTGGCACAGCCCTGTTACCGGCGGGTTAAGCCCTGCCCGGCATCAATAGGCATAAACTATAAAGCAGATAAATTTTTATTAGAGGCGGTATCCGCTATCCGGCAGGGTCACTGCCGGAGCAGGAGTGAATCCTGCCTGGTCAACCGCAACCTGCGATTGTTACGCAGGCGCTGACAGTAACTATACCCACAGGACTCTCAGGCTGCCACCGCTGCAGACACCGGGTGGCCACCCAAAACTGCAATTTTCAGGCTGCCTCGGCCTGCAGGTGTTCTGACCACCGCTTTCGTTCAAAGTTTATACATTAGTCTAAGTATTTGGGCAGAAAGGTAGCACATTTATTGATTGTTACCGGGCAGCCGGTAAACTGTCCGCGCCTGTATTTACCCGGCCCGGTATCACGCCGGGCCACGAACGAGAGAAGTACCCATGCCAAAGATTAACATTTACACCGATATCGACGCCGTAGAAGCGGAAGCCCGCAAAGACTACATCGACCGTCACTCCCCCTTTATCCACTGCGAGCCTTCCGCCAAGGCCGGTGAGACCTTCGAAGTGACCGTTCAGGTAGGCGCCGAGTACCAGCACCCTGACGATATGGACCACTACATCTCCTCTGTGGCCCTGTTCAACCGCGAAACCAAAATCGCCGAAGCCACGTTCTTCGCTGGCTCCCAGGGTGGTCAGGACAAGAAAGGCAACACCCGCGTCACTTTCGGTGTTGTTCTGGACAAGCCTGCCAAACTGGTAGCGCAGTCCTACTGCACCAAGCACGGCATCTGGGAAAGCATCCCTGTTGACGTGGCTGTTGCTTAATCGCGCACAGCAGCATCAGAAAACCGGGCCTGGCCCGGTTTTTTTTCGTCTGTGAGCTACCTCCGGTACCACAGGCCGGCCACGCAGACACGTCATCGCGAGCGCAGCGTGGCGATCTATAGCGTTGGTATTTGCATTAGCGGGTGCCAAACATGGATGGCCCAGGCCACCCTCTCTTGCCCTCGGGCAATTCACCTTGTTGCTTCCTCGCTGAAATCGCTCCTCGCAATGACGGGGCGGGATTTGTGATTCAACGGGCCGGGACTGGCCCTCCCAACCTCGCAGAAAAACCCGATTTCGTCATCGCGAGTGCAGCGTGGCGATCCATGTACAGCACGATCTACTCAGCTGTGTGCCAAGCATGGATGGCCCAGACCACCCTCTCTTGCCCTCGGGCAATTCACCTTGTTGCCGCGTGGCTTAAGGCCCCTACTTTCGGCGCATAAAGCGCTCCTCGCAATGACGGGGCTGGAGTTGTTATCCCGCTTGCAAACAAACCCAAATCGTCATCGCGAGCGCAGCGCGGCGATCCATGTACAGCACGGTCTACACAGCTGTGTGCTAACTCCTCAGCGAGGCAAGCGCACCCGGGCCATCAGGCCGGCACCCGTGCCTTGCGCAGTGTCAGCGTTGTGCAGGGTAAGGGTACCACCGTGACTGGTGACAATCTGCCGCGCAATGGAGAGGCCCAGGCCAGTACCACCGGTACCCCGGTTGCGCGACTGCTCAATGCGCCGGAAGGGCTCGAACACGGCCTCCAGTTGCGCCTCAGGAATGCCCGGCCCCTGATCGCGGATCTCAATGGTCAGCCAGGCGTCAGTGGCGGTCATGGACGCCTGCGCGCAGGAACCATACTTCACCGCGTTCTCAAGCAGGTTGCGCAAGGCCCTCTTGAGGCTGACGGGGCGTACCTCAAGCACCAGTGGCTCACCCTCCCGCCACTCGACTGCCATACCCATCTCCTGCAAGTCATCGCACAGACTGCCCAGCAAGGCATTGATATCCACCGCCCGGGTTGCCTCGCCATCGCCGGACTGACGCACAAACGCCAGCGTAGCTTCTGACATCTGCTGCATCTCCTCGAGGCTGCGCAGCAACTTGTCTTTCTCCTCACTGTCAGCCATCAGCTCCAGGCGCAGGCGCATGGCGGTGATGGGCGTGCGCAGGTCATGGGAAAGCGCCGCCAGCATCTGTGTCCGCTCCGACACGAAGCGTTCGATCCGCTGGTTCATACTGTTAAACGCCGCTACGGTATGGCTGATATCTTCCGGTCCCTCTGCTACCAACGGCGCAATTTTCTTGCCCCGCCCAAGATCCTCGGCAGCCCGGGCGAGGCGCTGCAGTGGCCGGGTAATACGGCGCATCTGCCAGAACACCACCGCGACTACCATCAGCAGTGCCAGAGTGAGAAAAACGAAGGTGGAGGCCGCCAGTATCGGCGACCCGTCCGGCGCCCGCTGCCGGGTTACCAGCCAATCACCACCATTGAGCTGTACCGCCAGCCGCACTTCCCGCAGCGGGGGGCGGGGGCGGAACCAGGCGTCCGGCGGACGGTGCTCTGGCCGGTGATGATCTTCGCGCTCCGGGAAACGCACTTCATCGATGGAGACCTTGGTGCGCGCAGCGTACTCATCACCGAGACGCTCCAGCAGTTGCTGGCGTAGTTCCCGGGCGTAACGGCTGTGGTCCGCCGGCAACTCCGGCTCTGTGTCTGTCAGCTGGTAACGCCCGCCCGGGCGCTGCCAGGCACGTAACACGGAGCGGTGCAACGAGACCGGGGTCTGTTCAATGACGGCCACGGCACTGGCAAACTGCCGCACAATAAAACGTTCACTGTTGTAACGCAGCGCCCGCTCGTGGGCTTCGGACAGCAACCACAGATTGATGCCCTGGGCCAACAGCAACGCCAGCACCACCAGCAGGATCATCTGTCCCAGCAACTTATGGGGCCACAAACGGTCCAGAATACGCACGGGGTTATTCTCCGGTGACGGCAGCGGCAAACAGGTAGCCGCCGCCCCAGACGGTTTTGATCAGTACGGGGTTCTGGGCATCGGCCTCAATCTTGCGCCGCAGCCGGCTGACCTGGTTGTCGACACTGCGGTCGAAAGGTTCCGCATCCCGCCCCTTGGTCAGATTCAGCAACTCGTCGCGGCTCAGGACCCGCTGCGGGTTCTGCAGGAATACGTCCAGCAGTTTGAACTCGGCCGTGCTCAGAGGCACCAGCAATCCGTCATCGCGTACCAATTGCCGCTGCAGGTTATCCAGGCACCAGCGATCAAAGCTGCGTTTGGACACCGCACCAGCAGGCGTATCGTCCACCCTGCTTTCGGCTCGCCGCAATACCGCCTTTATGCGCGCCAGCAATACCCGGGGCACAAACGGCTTGGTGACATAATCATCCGCCCCCATCTCCAACCCCACCACCGTGTCAGCGTCCTCACTCATGGCGGTGAGCATGATTACCGGCGGCCCCTGCCGCTCCCGCACATGACGACACAGGGAGAGGCCATCCTCTCCCGGCATCATCAGGTCCAGCACAACAAGGTCAAAGTCCCGCTCTGCCAGCAGCCCGCGCATGGCCGCGCCGCCATCGGCGGTGGTCACGGCATAGCCATGCTGAGTGAGGTAACTGGCCAGCAGCTCACGGATTTCCAGGTGATCATCAACAACCAGTATGTGATGGGGTGTCATAGGTAAAGCTCCTTCCACAGCCTCCATTATACAAATCCGCCGCCTGCGGAGTTGTAACAAACTGTCGCAAGTCGAACCGGGACACTTTGATACATTTTTACAGGCATCTGGCAAAGGTTTGGCCCATCACTCTGTTTAAATGGACTCACCAAGGGGGCAGCCCCCTTCGTCAAACCGGCCCTCCTGACCCAACTGAACCCGGGAGCGCCAGACAGACATCGACAGGAGATGCATATGATGAAACGTAAACTGCTGCTTTCAACCCTGCTGGCCGCCACTGTTGCCAGTGCCGGCGCCCTGGCTTTCGACGGCGATCAGAAAGGCCGTGGCGATTGTGATGGCCGAGGGCCAAAACACGAGATGCGCGAGCACGGTGGTTTCAAGGGCGGTAAACACATGGACCGACAGGCCATGATGGAGCGCAAGTTCAACGCCGACCAGATTAACACCCTGGTATCCGCCCGCTTGCTGATGCAGGGCAACGAGAATATCAAGGTGGGTAAAGTCACCCCCACCGAGAGCGGCTTTAACGTAACCGTGGTCACCAATGACAATTCACTGGTTGAAGAACTCAGCCTGGCGCCCAACGGCATGCCTCTGGACATGTTCGAGCGTATGCAGAAGCGCATGCAGGAGAGAGCCGAAGCCAGGGAAAGCTAAGCAACAAATGTGATTTGCAGGACCAGTCAGGCCTGCCCCCATTGCCAACCTCTGCGAACGTCGTCAATGGTTCGCCTTTGCGGCCGCCTTCCCCCAGGCGGCCTTTTTTTTGCCAGCCACCAGACAGGTTTCGCCCACAGAGCCCCCCGACGCGGCAACCAGCGCACAGTACCTGCACGAATATTCTTTGCAAGGGCGCAGTGGCCCAGCCCCCCCCCCTCTCTTCCGGTCCATTCGTAATTCACCTTACCCGCTGCGAGATTGCTCTTTGTAAGAGGCCGGTCCTCCGGACTAGCTTTGCATCCAGATTCGATTGTGCACGGGCCTATTTGCCTCCGAACCGAAAGATCGCGCACAGGAGTGCGCTCCTACAGCCTGTGCGTCCAGCCAGATGCCCGGTCTAGGTCTTTAGGTAGACCTGCAGGACAGAACATACAAGCGCAGTCCCCGGCACGATTGTTCTTTGCAGGAGCGCAGTCCCCTGCGCGAGCTCTTTGAACCATCCGCTTTAAGCCTCAGCGGCAGACTTCCAGCGCCTATTTAGCACAGAGCCCTGGCTCCTGTAGCGCAAACGTCCAGCCGCGAAGCATCCCCGTAAACGCCAACGTTGTATGCAAACAAAAAAGGCCCACCGAAGTGAGCCTTTTCCGAATTTTCCAGAGGAGCAGGTCACCCTGCCCCGCTGCAAAAATTACATCATGCCAGGCATACCGCCCATGCCACCCATGTCAGGCATGCCGCCGGCACCCTTCTCGTCAGGTGCATCGGCAACCATGGCTTCGGTGGTGATCATCAGGGCCGCTACGGAGCCTGCCGCCTGCAGAGCAGTACGGGTTACTTTGGCGGGATCCAGAATACCCATCTCCAGCATGTCACCGTAGACACCGGTACCGGCGTTGTAACCGAAGTTACCTTCAGCGTTGCGAACGCGCTCGGCAACAACAGAAGCTTCGTCACCAGCGTTGGTTACGATCTGGCGCAGAGGGGCTTCCATGGCGCGACGGGCGATGGCGATACCAGCGTTCTGGTCTTCGTTGTCACCGGTCAGGTCAGCGATAGCAGCAACCGCACGCAGCAGCGCGGTACCGCCGCCAGGAACCACACCCTCTTCCACCGCAGCGCGGGTCGCGTGCAGGGCGTCTTCAACGCGGGCTTTCTTCTCTTTCATTTCCACTTCGGTGATGGCGCCAACCTTGATCACCGCAACACCGCCAGCCAGTTTGGCTACACGCTCTTGCAGTTTTTCACGGTCGTAGTCGGAAGTGGACTCTTCGATCTGGGCACGAATCTGGGCAACGCGAGCCTGAATGTCAGCCGCTTCACCAGCACCGTCAACGATCACAGTGGTCTCTTTGTTCATGGTAACGCGCTTGGCAGTACCCAGGTGCTCCAGAGTGGTGCTTTCCAGGTCCAGGCCGATCTCTTCGGAGATCACAGTACCACCGGTCAGGATAGCGATATCCTGCAGCATGGCCTTGCGACGGTCACCGAAACCAGGCGCTTTACAGGCAGACACTTTAACAATGCCGCGCATGTTGTTCACAACCAGAGTGGCCAGCGCTTCGCCTTCGATATCTTCAGCGATGATAACCAGAGGCTTGCCGGACTTGGCAACGGCTTCCAGTACAGGCAGCAGCTCACGGATGTTGGAGATTTTCTTGTCTACCAGCAGGATGAAAGGCGCATCTTGCTCAACGCTCATGCTCTCCTGGTTGTTGACGAAGTAAGGAGACAGGTAACCGCGATCGAACTGCATACCTTCAACCACGTCCAGCTCGTTCTCCAGACCGCTGCCTTCTTCAACAGTGATCACACCTTCTTTACCCACTTTCTCCATGGCTTCAGCGATGATGTCGCCGATGTTGGTGTCGGAGTTGGCGGAGATGGTACCTACCTGGGCAATGGACTTGGTGTCAGTACAAGGCTGGGCAATGGACTGGATGTGCTTAACCGCAGCAATAACGGCTTTGTCGATACCGCGCTTCAGGTCCATGGGGTTCATGCCAGCGGCAACGGACTTCAGGCCTTCGTTGACAATGGCCTGGGCCAGTACGGTAGCAGTGGTGGTGCCGTCACCGGCGTCGTCAGAGGCTTTGGAAGCCACTTCTTTCACCATCTGCGCGCCCATGTTTTCGAACTTGTCTTTCAGCTCGATCTCTTTGGCAACGGACACACCGTCTTTAGTGACAGTAGGGGCACCGAAAGACTTTTCCAGTACCACGTTGCGGCCTTTGGGGCCCAGAGTGGTTTTAACCGCGTCGGCGAGGATGTTGACACCGGCCAGCATGCCCTGACGAGCTTCGTCGCCAAACTTAACAATCTTAGCAGCCATTCTTTAGCTCCTTGGAAATTCGTTTTGAATCAATACGTTATTAGATGTCTGAGACAGAGAGTCAGCGCTTAGCCTTCGATAACGGCTTTGATATCGCTCTCGGCCAGGATCACCAGCTCTTCGCCGTCCACTTCGATGGTGTCGCTGCCGGCGTATTTGCCGAAGACCACGATGTCACCAATTTTTACGTCTACAGGACGGCTCTCGCCGCTATCCAGCACGCGACCGCTACCAACAGCGACAACTTCACCCTGATTTGGCTTCTCTTTGGCAGAGCCGGGCAGAACGATACCGCCAGCGGTAGTTTTTTCTTCTTCCTTGCGGCGAACCACAACACGATCGTGTAAAGGACGAATTTTCATGCGTTTCTTCTCCAAAACGTCAATTTCTGGACTGATTTCAAGCACTTAGCTTGGCTGTTTAGGTAAAAGCACCACTCGGGCAAGGCCGGTGGCGGCGTGATCCCAACCGGAGGGCTGGGTCACAAAAACCAAGTGGGTACCTAGATGGGGCTCAAAAAAGGGATTTCAACACCCACCTGTGAAAATTTTTCGATTTGCCACCAATCCCCCCGCACAGGGCCGGGCTGAAGGGCATTCGGCGGCCTCAACGCAGGCGCTTGTCATCGGGATCCGAGGGATCACGGTGCTTGTAGAACTCACCCTCGATAATGTCTTCGGAGCCGTCCGGATTGCGCCGATAGTGGTAAAACGTGCCAGCCCGCGAGGCGGTTTGCATAATCACCGGCCGCAACAGACGACCGATCAACAGCTGACGCAGGCCCGGGATGAGGCAGGCGAAACCGAGGGCGTCGGTGAAAAAACCGGGGGTCAGCAGCAGCGCGCCACCCACCGCCAGGAAGATCCCTTCCACCATCTCCTGTACCGGGATCTCCCCCTGGTTCATACGCTGGTTGGCACGAACCAGGGCCCTGGCGCCCTGCCGCCGCAGTAACGCCAGACCAATCATGGCGGTGAGCAGCACCAGCCCGATGGTGGGCAGGGCACCAATGCGCGAGCCCACGGCTATCAGCAGCCACATCTCCAGAATGGGCAGGACAACGAAAATAATTAGCAGGGGCATGATCTCTCCGGCAGATTAGGGGTGTGCAATGGACCGCGGACTGGCTGCAGTGTTCCCGCTTCTGCGGAAACAGCCAGGTAGGGGGAGTAGCCGACGTAGACTGCTAAGGCCCGCCAGCAGGCGTCATCACTGTCAGGTGAGATGGGGACGATCAGCTGAAAATCAACCCCTGGCGCTGGCGCCCGGGGTTGACTCAGGGGTTACCACTGGTAGTTGACACCAATGGTGAGCTTTCTGTCTTCGCGACCAGCACCGACTGCTGGCTGATTGTCGTAGTCGTACTCCAGCTTCCATTCAGTGAACAGGCCCGGCCCCAAGGGCATAGTAACCCCCAGATCCGCACTGACTTCCCAGTCATCCTGGTCTTCCAGCGACTGCAGGAATTCATTCACGTTGAACAGCTCGATCTTGTAGGGCAGCTTGTGGCGGAAGTCTGAGGCCAGGCGCCAGCCCATGTGCTCATCCTTGGCGTCCCAGAGAGGGTCGAGCCGGTCAGCATCGGTACCGTCCAGGTACTCCTTAATGTAATCAACACCACTTTCCAGCGCGAAGGCCGAGCGGGCGTTTTCCCACAGCTGCACACCCAAACCGGTACCGAGCGTGTAACGGTCACTGATGTTGTCCGGCTCGCTGGCCTCCCAGCGGGCCTGGTTGTACCAGTACCAGAACTCGTCGAAGAAGTAATCGAAGCGGTAACGTACATCGTACTCTTCGTCCAATGGCGCCTCGTCGGAAGATTCACCGCTGTAGGACATATCCAGTCGATGACGAATGTCCTGCTTGCGGAAGCTCACCCCTGCAGCAGCGTCGATGTCGTCTTCCACCGTATTACCGCGCTCAAAGGACGCTGCGACCGACAGCTTGCCCTTGTAGACATAGCCTGAATTTTCTGTGTGATCGGTGAACGCCACCATATCGTGAAGGGCCAGCAGGTCGCCCGCCTCGACAGGTCCGTCACCACATTTGTAGTTCAGTTGATTGTCACTCATACCCAACAAGTCACAAGGCTCCTTGTTGCCGATGACCTTGAACTGGGTGCCGGTGTTCATGTCGACCACCTGCTCTTTGGCAATGGTCAATTCACCAAAGCTGGTGGACTTCCAGGTGATGGTACCGTTGTCCATACTGACCAGTTCACCTTCGATACGGTCACCATTGGCCAATACCAGCTCACCGCTGTAGGCTGCCTGAGCAACCATAGCTGACAAGGCCGCGGCCGCTACCACTCGAATCATAGTTATTCCCCGATTTTTTGTTAGGCATATCACATTCCGCGATAGTGTAAACAATGCCGCTGGCGATGCCTACGCTACAAAGGGGTTAATGGTTCATAAAGCCAGTTCACAGAGACGTCCACCCGCGGTGGCAAACGCTATTCACTGCGCGGCCAATCCGCTATGGTAAGCCCTGCCATTCAGACCGACGTAACCATGACTGCCAGCGAATCCCGTAGCACCCTGCAACAAGCCATCTTCAACCGCCGCACACTGATCTGCATCTTCACCGGTTTCAGTTCCGGCCTGCCGCTCTATATCCTCGCGCAGCTGGTGCCGGCGTGGATGCGCACGGAAGGCATCGGCCTGAAAGAGATAGGCCTGTTTACCCTGATCAACCTGCCCTACACCTGGAAATTTCTGTGGGCCCCGTTGATGGATCGCTTCAGCCTGCCGCTGCTGGGATTGCGTCGTGGCTGGATGTTGCTGTGCCAGATCCTGCTGCTGTTGAGCATCGCCGCCCTGCCCTGGCTGGACCTCAACAACAACCTGCTGATCATTACCTGGCTGGCCGCTGCAGTAGCTTTCTTCAGCGCCAGCCAGGATGTTGTTTTAGACGCCTACCGACGGGAAATCCTGCCCGACACGGAATTGGGTTTTGGCAACTCCATACACATCAATGCCTATCGCATCGCCGGCCTGATCCCCGGCTCCCTGTCACTGATCCTGGCCGATCACTTTGACTGGCAGACGGTATTTGCCGTTACCGCGGCGTTTATGTTGCTGGGTATCGGCCTCACCCTCTGCATCGATGAACCGGAGCACCGCTACACGCCACACACCCTGCGCAGCGCCGTTACCGAGCCCTTTCAGGAGTTCTTCAATCGCAACGGCGTGCGTCAGGCAATGCTGATCCTGGCGTTTATCTTTCTCTACAAGCTGGGCGACAATATGGCTACCGCCCTCTCCACGCCCTTCTATATCGACCTCGGATTCAGCCTCAGCGAGATTGGCATTATCGCCAAGAATGCGGCGCTCTGGCCCATGGTGTTTGGCAGCATAGCCGGTGGCATCATCATGATCCGGCTGGGCATTAATCGCTCATTGTGGGTGTTTGGTGTGGTACAGATGCTGTCGATCCTGGGCTTTGCCCTGCTGGCTCACGTGGGGGCCAACCTGTGGCTGCTGGGCCTTGTCATCGGCTTTGAATACCTGGGGGTCGGTCTGGGCACCGCCGCCATGGTGGCCTTTATCGCCCGCACCACCGATCGGCGCTACACCGCCACCCAGTTCGCCCTGTTCACGGCAGTGGCGGCCCTGCCCCGTTCGCTGGCCAATGCGGCCACCGGCTATATCGTTGAAGCCACCGGATGGGAGACCTTTTTCTACCTGTGTACACTGCTGGCGGTGCCCGGCATGCTGTTGCTGGTGGTGATGGCACCGTGGCAGGAAGCGCCCCCGGCAGAGGAGGCCCGGGCATGACAGAGATCATGGAAGTGCGGCAATTGGTCAAGCATTTCAAGCGGGTGCAGGCCGTCAACGGCCTCAGTTTTGCCATTCCCCAGGGCATCTGCTTTGGCCTGCTGGGCCCCAACGGCGCCGGCAAAACCACCACCATCGAAATGATGGAGGGGATAACCCGCCCCAGCAGCGGCCAGATCCTCTACAAGGGACAAGAGAATAATCCCGCCTTCAAACAAGAAGCAGGCATCCAGTTCCAGTCCACAGCGCTGATGGATTTCCTCGCGGTACGCGAGGTGCTGCAACTGTTTGCCAGCTTTTACCAGCACAGCCAGCCCCTGCCACACCTGATCGAGCAGTGCCAGCTGGGGGACTTTATCGACCAACCCGCCACCAAGCTCTCCGGCGGGCAGAAGCAACGATTGCTGCTGGCCCTGGCGCTGGTGAACGATCCGGATATCCTGTTTCTGGACGAGCCCACCACCGGCCTCGACCCCCAATCGCGGCGCAACTTCTGGCGCCTGATCGAGGAGATCAAACAGCAGGGGAAAACCGTGGTACTTACTACTCACTACATGGATGAAGCAGAACAGCTGTGCGACCAGCTGGTGATCGTCGACAAGGGGCAAATAATTGCCGAGGGCTCCCCCCGGGACCTGCTACGCAGCCACTTTCAGGATGTCTTTGTCTGCCTCGACTCCGAGGACCTGCCGCCCGAATGGCAGCAGCGGGAGAACGTGACCCATCAGGGACGCCAGTCGGTGATCGCCAGCCGCTCTATCGAGGGCACCCTGCAGGAGCTGATGCAGTCCGGCGCCAAGCTGCACTCACTGCAGGTGCGCAATGCCACCCTGGATGACCTGTTCCTGAAACTCACCGGACACAGCTTGCGGGACTGAGACACCAGCCGCTACCGAGGCCCATCCGCCACGACAACCAGCCGAGAGCTTACAACGTGAACCAGCTGCTCAACCTGTTTCTGGCCCGCACCAAAGAGTACTACCGCGACCGCGGCTCGCTCTCCTGGTCGTTTATTATGCCGCCGCTCATCATTGCCGTGGTGGCGCTGGCGTTTTCCCGGGAAGACACCACCCTGTTCAAGGTGGGCTACTACCCGGCGGACACCCCGCCAGCCGTGCTTGCAGACAAAGGGTATCTGCAGATGCTGCCGTACAGCGATGAGCTGAAAGCGCGCCAGCGGGTGGAACACCATCAACTGGACCTGCTGATCTACACGGATGGCAGCCAACACTACCTCTACAACCCCACCTCCGTGCGGGCACAACCGGTACGGGACCTGATCGCCAGCGACACCATCGGAGCCGACTGGAGCGCAGAGACCCTGGCCGGGCGCAAGATTCGCTACGTGGACTGGGTCATCCCGGGCATTCTGGCCATGAACCTGATGTTCAGCGGCCTCTTCGGGGTCGGCTATGTAATTGTGCGTTACCGTAAAAATGGCGTCCTCAAGCGGTTGCAAGCAGCGCCGGTCTCCCCGTTGACCTTCCTTACGGCGCAAATGCTGTCCCGACTGCTGATCATGCTGATGGTCAGCATCATGGTCTACCTGGTCTCCGATTGGTTCCTCAACTTCCTGATGCTGGGCAGCTATTGGCTGTTACTGCTGATCGCGGTGCTCGGTAACATCTGTATCCTCTCCCTGGGCCTGATTGTCGCCAGCCGCCTGGCCAATGAGGAACTGGCGAACGGCCTGTTGAACTTCCTCACCTTCCCCATGCTGCTGCTCTCGGAGGTCTGGTTCTCCCTGGACGGGGCCCCTCACTGGATGTCTGTAGTGGCCGAAGCACTGCCTCTGACCCACATAGTACAGGCGGCACGCTCGGTGATGCTGGATGGCGCAGGCATAAACGAGGTGGGTTATCACCTGCTGGTGCTGGGGGCCATGACTGCGGTTTTCCTGCTATTGGCGGCAAAATTATTTCGTTGGCGATCGGATTAATAATATTCAACAAGTCTGTTGTATACCTTCCACACAAAAAACACTCCTTTACATATCTAATCACCACATGACTGTGTATTTTTTTCACAAACTGTCTATAATGGCGCCCCGATATCGACACCATCCCCCAAAAGCCCTGTTTAACGTAGGGCTTAAGCGAAAGTTATTGAGGCACCATTACTATGAAACGTGTACTGACCGCAGCCCTGCTGACCTTCTCCACCGCCGCTCTGGCCGGCCCAACCGCCATGAAAGACGCTGGCACCGAGCAAGGCGCTGACGGCCGCACCTTCTCCAAGCTGGAAATCAGCTGCTCCAACACCAGCGAGCCACGCACTGTTGTACAGTTTGAAGGCAGCAAAGAGTGGTGTCTGGCTGACAACTCTTACTGCAGCAAGAAGAAAATCAAGGCCGCCAAGAAGGCCTGTAAGCAGAAGTAAGATTCTGCCGCTGTCCTGCTGACAGCGCTGCGAGCACCTCTCGCAAACATCAAAAAGCCCCCGCCGACAGCGATCGACGGGGGCTTTTATGCGTCTGGGCCCCGACCAGAGAGTCCAGTGGCGAGCAGCGAATGTACGTCCAATTCTGCAATCGGCGCACTGCAGGATCTGCATTCCCCCCCCAAGGTACCGCTCTTGCAGCCGGGCGGCACAGTTCACCCTGTACGCGGGAATGATATCCAGCAGGCGCCTGAGATCGCCACGCCTGGGCCCTGGATTCCCGCCTGCGCGGGAAAGACACACCCAAAGACTGGATCACTCCCACCCCTGCGAAAGTATGGAAGAGCCTGGTAACTGCTTAACTTGCCAGGGGTCATCCCCACTTAGGCAGGGGACCCAGCCTGCCAGGTGATCCCGATTACCACGTCGGAACGTCATCCCCGCGCTGGCGGGGACCCAGCCTGCCGGGCAACCCCGATGAGCACTTCAGAATGTCATCCCCGCGCAGGCGGGGATCCAGCTGGACGTAGATGTACCAAAAAGATAAAGCGCGCCCCCGAAAGCTGAAGCAAACGAACTCGCCCCCAGCCTGAATGCACCGGCCAGATTCGTCGATCAGGATTTCAAGGAAGGATTTCCCAAAACAGAGAGAAGGTTCGGGAAGTTCGGGATTGGAGGTTCCTGAAAAGGGCTTGCCGGCAGAGCCATGCGCAGTTCAAGTGCTGTGTTAGTGGCGCATCCCTGCAGTCGAGGAGAACTGTATATATGTACAGCCCTGCCGGCAAGAAGTTCATAGTATTCGCAGCTCCAGACAGGGTCAAGGGCTTTGGCCAGCTTAGATTAATTTATTCTCGATAGCAGAAACCCTTATTACACGGCCTCTTCGGGTATGTAAGCGCTAACGTACCAGATCATACAGGCCTCACATGGCCAACACATTTCCAGCCCACCAGCGGTAGCAGCAGGTTACCACCCCATCAGGCTCAGGAGCGCAAGAGCGCAAATCCAGAGCAACAAACTTCGGCGCAGCAGTGGTATCAGCGCTTCCAGTTCCTGCTCATTGATACGCTCCTGACTTAGTTCGCTACTGTTGATATTGAGAGCTCCCAATACAGCGAACGACATGGCTTCTGAGGAAGACTTCTCCAGATCTCCCAGCCACTGGCGCCAATTGCTCATGGCGCCTGCAAAGTTGCCGCTCAACGCAAAGGTCAAGCCGAGAAGGCGCACCACTGGCCACTCCAGCAACCAGCACAGCCTTCGGCTCAACTGCTGCCACTCACTGTCGGTCTCCTCCGGTACGCCGCAGGCGTCGCCTTCGTCCTCCCCGGTGGCGGCAGCTTCCCCCACTGACAACGACGCCACCCGATAGAGCACCGCGCCGGCGGGCCCCAACAACAAGAACCAGAAAATGACCACAAACCAGCGCTCAAGACCCATGTAGGCAGTGCGCAGCAGAACCTCGCGATTGAGCGCGGACCAATCCTCTACCCGTCCGACATTGGCACCGAGCCTGCACGCGTAGATGGCCCCGGACTCGTTATCCTGACGCCGGCTGGCATCGCAGTACTGCAACAGACTGGCTTTGAGCTCGCCCCGCCCCAAACTCCACAGCAATACCGGCACCGAAGCCAGCAGTACCAACCAGGCAGACACTCGGCTGAGCAGGAACATGATCAGCCACAGCACTACGACAGGCAGCAGAACCTGCACCACCCAACCCGGTACGCCTGCCCCCAGCCGAATCCTCGCGGCGGCAAACCACTCCTGCAGCCACTCATCCCGCTGCACGCTGGCCGCAGAACCGAGGTACTGCACAATTGCAAAGACAATTACCACTGTGAGAAAGGTCATCAGGACTCCTGAACGAGGGGATCGGGTATGCCGGTGAATCCGGCTTCGGCAAACAGGCGCTGCCAGTTGAAAGCCGGCCCCGGGTCTGTCTTGCGGCCAGGGGCTATATGGGCGTGACCGGTAATGCGAGCGGGCGTTATGGCCGGGTGGCGGGTCATTAGCGCTCGCGTCAAACGGGCCAGCTGCGCGTACTGCTGATCGGAGTATGGATCGGTATCAGTGCCTTCCACCTCAATGCCCACCGCAAAGTCGTTGCAGATGCTGCGTCCCAGAAAGCTGGACTTGCCGGCATGCCACGCCCTGCCGACGGTAGGAACAAACTGGGTGATACTGCCATCCCGCTCCAACAAAAAATGCGCAGACACCCGCAGGTCGGCAATCTCGGTGAAAAACGGGTGGGCTGAGCTGTCCAGGCGATTGCAGAAGAAGTCCTGCACACAGCCGGTACCAAATTGTCCCGGAGGCAGGCTGATGTTGTGAATCACCAGCAGCGACACATCTTCGGGATCAGGGCGGGGATCGCAATTGGGTGACGGCTGCCGGCAGCCGTTCACAAGCCAGCCATCGCCGTCGATAGCGAGCGCTGCCACCGTGTCAGCGGCAGGACCTGGAACTGATGGCATGAAGTTATTCCGGATACCTGAAGTTATCGGTCAAGGTTACACAAGGGCTGCCATTGGCGCCAGCCGGTGGTTTGTTCGCCGCGCAAACCTTCGGCTCAGTGGCGCCCCCGGCCCCGCCGCACGTCGCCAATCACGGAGGAGAGGGCCCGGTCAAACAGCATGCCGTCATCCAGGACCACAAATTCACCGGCCTGCAGCGCCAGAGCAAATTCCCGCCGTGATTTTTCTGCCACCTTGATCCCTGATCGGTCGACGAAGATGTACTTATCCACACTGCTGATCACCGCAGCGAGGCGACAGCGGCAAGGATCAGCCCCTGCGACCCGCACCTCAAACCAGGACCCCTTGGCAACCTGATCCACTCGCGCCAGCTGCTCTGAGCCGACGCCAGCCTCCCCATCGACACGCCGGCTCTCTGCCACCGGCTCAGGTGCAGCAGGTGCCGCTATCGAGGTCTCCGGCTCGACCGCAACGCCACTCACCTCTTCACCGGACAGTCGCTGCAGATGGGTCTGCTGCAGCTGATCCAGCAAGCGGCTGCGGGGCCCGGCCTCCATGGCGATCAAATCCAGGCCTTCCCGCAATTGGCTTAACAGCCCCGGCAAGGTTTGCAGCAGTTTGGAACGTCCCTCACCATCCATAGGTGCCGTCACCGACCACACCAACAATTCAACCGTTTGCCGGCAGTCGAACCAGGCATCGCTGGTAGCCCCTTGCTTCAACAGGGTGACCAGCATCACCTTGTGCCATGCCTCCTGCAGCAGTTCAGCCACGCAGGCAGGCAATTGCCCGCCTGCCAGATAGGGATGCAGTTCAGCGTCTACCAGTTGTCGGGCTCTCTCACCTGCAGCCTTGCCATCCTCGGCATCAATGGTGCGCCGCTCCAGCAGGGATGCCTTGCGCGACTCCTGCTCACGACTGTTGTGGAACTGATCCAGCGCCTGCTGAATCACAGCGACCTCTTCGGTAAAGTTCAGCAGCAGGTAGACCACACAATTCTGGACCTGGGTGAACAGACCATCAGGTCCATTCCCCTCCCCTTCCTGCCACCCCAGCGCGGCGTTAGCCAGTTCGTTCAGCAGGCGCCGCGCGCAATGACCAGCCTCGCTGAACACGGCATCATCCAGAACAGCGACTTTTAATAACGGGATATGCAGCCCTCTTAGCAGCGCCTGCATGGGGGGCGACAGGCTCTGGTCCCTGACGATGAACTCAAACATCTTCTGCATCAGCTCAATGGCCTGCCAGTCACTGGCTGCCATCTCAACCGATTGCCCCAGCAGCTGCTGAATTTGCGCGCGCAGGTGTTCCAGGGTCTGTGATTCCAGAGGGCTGCCGGCGACCAGGCACTGTGCGTCGCTGCGCTGCAGTTCGGTCAGCACCTGCAGCAATTGCTCACGGCTAATCGCGGCCGCAGATGTGGCAGCAGCGGATTTCGCTGTCACCTGCTGGCCTCCCGCAGCTGCCTGCGACCCCTGTCCGACCGCCGCGGCTGCCAGTTCAGAAGCCCGCAACACCTCCTGTAAGCGTTGATAAATCCGCTCCAGCTGCTGCACCACGGCCTTAACAAAGAGCTTCCCCAGAATCTGTTGGCCGCGCGTATCCATCTGCAGCGATTCCGCCACCATGCGGAAGCTGTCGCACAGGACCCGAGGCCCCAGCGGGTAGTTGCGCACCGACACGGGCACCGGCAACCACCGATTGGTCACCGCAATCAAGGCCTGCAGGCTTGCGGCGCTCTGCTTCTGCACGGCGGTGACGGAAGTTTCCAGGGCGAGGGCCAGCTCAATGCCGTCAAAGGTAGGCACATCCACCTGCGGCGCAGACTCGCCTGCCGGCTGCTGAGGAGAGGCAGTCATACCGCAAATCCTGGCAAAGGATTGATCCAGAGCGCCAATATAGCGGTCTACCAACGTGCGCCGCTGCAGGCGAATTTCGCGCAGATATTCGAAATAGGCGTTCTGGTCCTCACTGCTGCCAGCGTCGGCAGCCAGACGGAACAGGACGTCGTCACTGCCCAGGAAGAGGTTATTGAAGGCGCGCGTCAGCAATCCGACCGCATGGTCACGCAGTCTCAATACCGGCGCAGGCAGATGCTGATTCGCATCCATGACAGGTACATTGGCAAGTAATTGCGGAGACGGATCAGACAATGGGCACTCCACAGGTCAACGGTATACGGCCACATCATAGGCCACATCATAGGCCACAGGCTCATGGGGCAAGGTCGCAGCCAGTGACGGCGATAGTATTCATGACTTAAGCTGAGGGAGTATAAATCAGCCGGCAGTGTCACAGAGTGATACAGTCGCGATTCGCGAAGCTGATCACAGAGTTCAGCTGGGCGGCCACTGGACAAAGTAAACGCCCACCAACCACACTCCCCTTACGCGACGGATGGCGACAGGTAATCCAGAAGGCATGAGCAACTACAACCCCGATACATCGAAACGCCTCGGCAGGCATATGCTCTGGATCTTCTGGTTACTGGCGCTGGGCGTCATGACTTGGATCTTCGGTACCTGGGAGGAGTCCCGTATCAACCCCAATACCGACCTGTCAGCGCTTGCAGGCAGCGAATCCGAGTCGCCCGCAGGCGTGATCGAAGTCACACTGGAAGCCAACCACCAGCATCATTTCGTGGCCAGCGGCAAGATTAACGGCAAGCCGGTCACCTTTATTCTCGATACCGGCGCCACCGAAGTCATTGTCCCCAAATCCCTCTCTTCCCTGCTGGGGCTGACCCCGGGCCCCGCCAAGAAGGCCATGACCGCCAATGGCACCGTAACCGTCTACGCCACCCAAATCAACAGCCTGGAGCTCGGTCCCATACATCTTGAGAACGTACCTGCCAGCATCAACCAGGGCATGAAAGGCGGCCAGATACTGCTGGGCATGAGCGCCCTGCGGCAGCTGGAGCTGAGCCTGCAGGATGGGCAGATGGTGTTGCGGCAGTATCCGTAAAGGGCAGGTTACAGGACGCCTCGCTACAGGGTTCAGGACGCTGCGCTACAGAGAAAAAGGCAGCTTCGCTGCCCAACTATCCCACTTTCCTGTACCTGTAGCGCCAGCGTCCTGTAGCGAAGCGTCCTGAACCCTGTAGCGCAGCGCCCTCTCCTAGCCACTCACCACCAATATTCTGCTATCATCAGCGCCTGAATTTACCCCCAGTACCACCAGCAACAACCCGGCGGCAGAGAGTTATGATCAACACCATCCCAGGCCTGGAGCAGGACCGGCAAAACAGCGTGCGCGCGGCCCTGCAGGAAGACATCCGCGACGGCGACATTACCGCCATGCTGATTCCGGCAGACCGTCAGGGCAAAGCCACCATTATTACCCGGGATGACTGCGTGATTGCCGGACAGGAATGGGTGAATGAGGTGTTCCGCCAGCTGGATGCCAGTGTTGAAGTCCGCTGGGAAGTCGCCGATGGCGACCGTGTTGCGGCCAACAGCCCCCTCTTTCACCTCAGCGGCCCGGCCCGCTCACTGCTCACCGGTGAGCGCAGCGCCCTCAACTTCCTGCAACTGCTCTCAGCCACCGCCACCGTCGCCAGCCGCTACGCCAAACTGGTGGAAGGCACCGGCGTACGCCTGCTGGATACCCGCAAAACCATCCCCGGTCTGCGTACCGCCCAGAAATACGCGGTAACCTGCGGCAACTGTTTCAACCATCGTATTGGCCTGTACGACGCCTTCCTGATCAAGGAAAACCACATCGCCGCCTGTGGTGGCATCACCGAAGCCGTACAAACCGCCCAGCAGCAGGCCCCCGGCAAGCCAGTGGAAATCGAAGTGGAAAGCCTGGCCGAACTGCGCCTGGCCCTGGCCGCTAATGCCGATATTGTGATGCTCGACAACTTCAGCCTTGAAGATATGCGCGAAGGTGTGAGACTGAACAAGGAAGAATTTGGTGGCCGCACTAAACTGGAAGCCTCCGGTGGCATTACCGACGCGACCTTGCGGCCGATTGCCGAGACCGGCGTGGATTATATTTCTATTGGTGCATTGACGAAGGACTGCAAGGCGGTGGATTTGTCGATGCGGTTTGCGATGTAACCAATAGGCATGTCAGTAAGCGAAAAACCACATCTGCTCCTGATCACCCGTAACATGCCACCGTTGGTCGGCGGCATGGAAACGCTGATGCTGCACACCGCAATCGCCCTGTCAGATGCCTATCAAGTGCATGTCATAGCGCCCAAAGGGTGTCGTAAGCACCTCCCAAACCGTATTACTGCTCACGAAACTTCCACCTCGCTACCTCTGTTCCTGATCCAGTCTTTTTTATTAGCTATCTATCATACAGTGACCAGAAGACCAGTCATCGCGTTTGGCGGGAGCGGCCTGCTAGCCCCCTCACTGGCCCTTATTAAGTATTTATGCCGGACTAGGACTGCATGTTACGTGCATGGGCTGGACGTTATCGTTGACAACAAGGTCTATCAGCGAATTTTTACCCCCGCGCTCAGGTATCTGGACATTATTGTCGCAAACAGCAGGAACACCGCTGATTTAGCGGTCAAAGCGCTTGTGTCGCCACAGAAAATCTCGGTTATCCATCCTGGCTGCGACCTCAGCCATCCCTTAAGCAAAGTAGAGGCTCGAAAGCAGTTTGACCAGAAGCACCATACGGAAGGCCAGTTGTTACTGCTGTTTGTCGGACGTATAACACCACGCAAAGGCCTAAAAGCCTTCCTTGAAAACGGATTTGCACAACTGCTAGCCCGTCAACCGAGCTGCACACTTTGTGTCATTGGCGATTCACCTTCACAAAGCCTCAACAACTACGCGCCGGAGAAAGAAGAGCTGCTAGCCATTATCAGTGAGCGGAACTGGCAACGGCACATACAATTTTTAGGCAAAGTTGACGATCAGGATCTACAGCAGGCCTATGCGGCAGCGGACTGCCATTTGTTTCCGATAATAAGACAGCACGGCGATGTAGAAGGCTTCGGCATGGTAGCGATTGAGGCGGCAGCCCAAGGTACTCCAACGGTGGCATTTAATGTTGGAGGCGTCGCTGACGCCGTCAGTGACGGCCGCAGCGGTTTTCTTGTGGATGAAAATGACTACCCAACCCTGATCGATGCGATTGAGAAAGCCGCCGCAATTAGCAGCGAAAACTGCCGGGGATTCGCGGAAAATTTTAGCTGGAACAAATACCAAGCATCCCTGACTCAGCTATTGGTCAGCTGCAGTTAGATACTTCCGGCTGAACGAGGCTTCTGCAACACCCAGATATAGCCCGGTAGCAAACAATAAAGATATTTGGCGACCTTGACAGCAATCTTGTGAGTCCAGCTACCTGGCACCACCATATAACTCACCCCATATTTCTCCGGTGTCGATATCAGTGGTAGCGAGTAGTCTATTAATTTAAAGCGCCTCACCAGCCGCTTTAATCCCCAATAGGAGAAATGCAATTCATGATAGAAATCACCTCGGCCGAGTAGCTTCAAGTAAAGGTGCGCCAAGGGTCGAGGTATGACCGACAGCAGAGGCAAATTGTAGTGGGGCTCCATCCAGCGAAAGCGATTTGACCCGGAAAAATAACAAACTCCACCAGGCTTCAGTACCCGGTAAATCTCATCCATCATTTTATGTGCGGACGGCACATGCTCATACACATGGGAGCAGATTACCACATCAAAAGACGCATCAGGGAACTGCAAGTCCATTGCATCGCCCAGTTGAAATGCTAGATTAGTCCTCCCATCAGCCCTTCTCTCCGCAAGATCTATAGCAGGCTTATCTATATCAATACCAGTAACACTATAGAAATGGTCTGCAAGGAAACAATCGATAATGCCTGTAGAGGCTCCTACATCCAGAACATCTAATTCACAGAGCCTACCTGCATAAAACTCACTAAGGACCGCCACCATCGTCGATGCTTTTTTTCGACGGCCTGACAAATCATGGGCCGATGGGCTGTGTACCGAAAAATCGAGCTGATATCCTCTTTCAGTCACTTTGGATTCTCGGCTAAAGTACCGCATATAAAAGCATTCAGTTTTTCACACTGATCAGTCCAATCTGGGACTTCAATATCGGCCACCACAGGGGAATCAAGCTGCTGAATGATAGCTTGTGCGAGAGATTCCGGATTGCCTGGCTCGTATGTCACCCCCCCAAATCGACAGAACAGCTCTTCCAACGCACCCACCTTAGCTGCAACTACCGGAACTTTACAGGCTACTATTTCATAAGCCTTCTGCGGAAACGCATATTGACCGAATTCACCGTTGGACATTGGGATCAAGGCAACGTCTAATGCAGAAAAAAAATATGGCATGTCTGCATGCGACAATACGCCGACGCGGGTAATATAAGACACCTCGGGGATTACTATCTCTCCCTGCTTACCCGCCACCAACAATGTAAAAGAAACATCTTTGCCATACAAAATTTCGCAAGCACGATATACCGTCTCTATATCATGATCACTATTTAGGCCGCCGCAAACCCCAACCAAAATAGAGCCCTCCAGCCCTAAACGTGCTCGAGAATCAGCCTTATCTCTATGAAAAAACAATGACTTATCTATAGTACTTTCAATGACTATATTTGGAACATGACGGTACTTTTGGCTAATCAACTCCGAAAGCGTGCTACTAACCACCGAGATTCCACTGGCTCTCGATAGCGCTCGCCTATATAAGTATTTGAAAAACGGTAAGCGCGCCATTTCAAATGATTCATAGTTATCATAGAGATCCACAAAAAAGGGAACCCTGAGAAGCCGCGACAAAAAACCACCTGAGATCACGTGGAATACATCCGAGCTGGCGTAAATTACAGAATTCGAATACCCCTTCATAGATACTGAGGCAATCGAACTCAACCACCTTAAAGTTCGCATCACCAGTGTCCTGCCAGACCTACCATAAATAACAAAAGATCCAGAACCACGAGCTCTATTCCGATCCACTTTTGGATAATAAGAATAAGCAACAAGCGAAACCTTAAAAAATCTACTCAGCCCCTTTGGAAGCTCATAAAGCCGACCATAGCAATCATCAATAACGTCTTTTGACATATACTGGCGCTTACACAGCCACAATACAGAGGCGCACTCACTAGACTCTCTCTCCGCAACTCCATCTCTATATTTGGTTTTCGGGCCCGAACCTAAACACTGAGACAATTCACTCACCATGCCATATAGTCTCTGAATCCCCACCAGGGGCGGCGCCAACTGTCAGAAATCAAGTTGGACAAAGTCCAACCTTGAGCTTTTGTATACAAACTTTGGAGTACAATATAAATAAGGACCTTTGTTCTGGCTCGTAAAGCGGGTAAGTGGACATCAATACACGCCATGCGCCAGCACATGAAAACAAGTAACTTTCGAGTGTTTGAACAAGACCTTCGAGACATCTCAAATCTTCAACTTTACTTTTATATATATCTACTATCCGACATGCGTACAGCAGCTCTTCAAGCCCAACCAACACACCTGTTTTATCTCGAAGATAAAACGAAGTTTTATAACAAACCTCTAATAACCTAGCCTTACCTTCTGGGTTAGCCTCTACGTCAACCTTGACGTAGGTTCGGCACATCCCATCCAACATTGCCAACATACCCGCGGTAGTTGCCAGAGCTCTATCCACTCCCTTCCCATAAATTTTATTTGCCTTCTTCTCGTGCACCAGTATGTCGAATGGATACGCTCCTGAATTGGCCTTTAACTGTCCCATACTCCGACTGTGTACACGATAGTAGACTAGAGACTTAAAGTTAGAAAGAAAAGCTGCCCCCTGACCAAGCGCACGCAACCAAAAATCATAATCCTCACAGCCCTTATAAGTCACATCAAAGCCGCTGAGCCTTAAAAAGAATTCACGGTGGAGCATATATGCATGAGGAGGAGCGACATTCAAGCGACAGAGATGAATATCCAGCGAGCCGAAATAAAGCCTCCATCCAGCCTTAAACCTCTTCCGCCCCCTTGCGCCCCCCGTTCTGAATATTAGACTCTTTGAAACAGAGATAAAATTTTCGCCATGCTCCAACATCTGAGCAACTTGAAACTCAATGGTTCTGGGATGCAGCAAATCGTCTGAATCCAAGAATTTTAGATATGTACCTCGGGCAGCCTCAGCCCCACGATTTCGAGCCGCTGAGAGCCCGCGATTCTCCTGAAAAATATAAGAAACTGACTCTCGGTACCGCTCTACAATTTCACGAGTGTTATCCGTCGACCCATCATCAACAATTATTATTTCAATACTCGGATAAGTTTGCTCAAGTACACTGTCAATACATTCAGGAATAAAATTAGCGTAGTTATAAGCTGGTATCACAACAGATACCAATGGTTTCATCTCACGAGCGACTGCACTTCGCCCGCCGAACCAGCCACCCAAATCAATCATAATGCTGTACTTCTATGCCAACTGCCACTAGAGAAACACACCTAACATTACCCAAAGTTAATCAAATCAAAAAAGCCAACTATATAGTCACAATAAGGCTGAAAACAGCTCTAAAGCTTCAACTCATAATCTATAGAGCCTAGCTCAGAAGCCCGATGACTTATGATGAAGAAACACCTATACGGGTAACTTGATAGCATATTGGAAACTATTAATTTTGTACTTTGCATGTCCAAAGCAGAAAACGGCTCATCCAAAAACACGATTTTGGACTGTTTATATAGCGCTCTGGCAAGCGCCACCCGAGCCATCTCCCCTCCGGATAAGCCAGCAATACTTTGTTCCGATAACCCAGAACCGCTCTTTGACTCAAACACCTTGTCCACACCGGACACCTCGACAGCCAAATCGAGTCGTTTCTGATCAACAGGCTCTCCCAACGTTATAATATCCAGTATGTTTTCGCCAATTAGGTGCGGAGACTGAGGGGCATATGAAATAAACCTTAGCCACCTATCACTCATGGAATAAATAGAAAGCTTACCGAGGCAAACATCCCCTCCATCAGGAGCTTTTAAACCCAACAAAAGATCAAACAACGTGCTTTTTCCGCTGCCTGACCTTCCTGAAACCAGCACAACACCCTTTAATGGAATGTTAGCGGACAGCTCGCAAATTACCGGGCTCATCATTTCAGGATATCTATAAGTTACTTCTGAGAGTACAAGCTCACTTGCATCAGCATCTAACTCACACGCCTCTTCATATTGAGATAACGCCTTACGCGTGTCACCAGAACTCTTTATGTATGGAGTCAGGCCGGCCCAGACACTACGAACACCGGTCATCTGATTAAAGCATCTATAAATTCTCTGCATTGCAGGCAAAACTCTATATGCACAGATAGCAATAACCGCCAGGCTTCCGAGCAGTGCCGAGCGTTCCTGCTCGCCGCGAAGGCTAACTGCCAAACCTATCAGTGCGAGCAAGCCCACCACCTCTAAAACATGCTTGGGAACAAGCCCCAGAAGCGATAGCTGGAGTGACTGCGCCTTCTGCATTGACATCGAAGAATGAAAAAGAGACACATACCTCTCAAGAAGCCGGAATACCTTTATCTCTCTTACTCCATCGTACGCATCGATTTTCAATCTATGCAGCACGCCTTGGGTCGCAAAATTTTGAGCAGATATCCCAGCCACTCGCCGCCGGACCAAAAAATAAATCATTACATATGCGAGAGTGAAAAATGCTACCAAAAACAATGCGACACGGGGATTTAGGGCAAGCAAAACCAAAATAACCGCACCCACAAGCACGACGCGAACATACAGGTCAACTAATGCGCCTAAAAGATTGCGACCTATTCGCTCCCCTGCCGCCTGCACATCTCGGACCATCAGATGTCGCGGCTTATGAACAAATTCTGACAACGGCTTATCTAAGTGATTAGCGTATGCTCGCTGAGAAAAGATTGAAACGACAGAATTAATAAAACTATTTTTTTTGTACTCAAAAAAAACTTGAACCAACGAGCTCGCCACAACAAGAATAGAAACAGAAAAAGCCAATAACATGGCGTTGCTTCCAAAAATATTCTTTACGACCCCACCAATCAATCCTTCGCCATGCCCCACCAAGCTATAAACTATTGGTATGACAGCCGCAATCCCCAGGAGCTCAGCTAAAGCGGCCATAGTCCCAAGAGCAAGAATCGACCAGAACTTGCCCCTATACCCATCAGGTAAACTTTTATAAGTTTCCTCGATCATCATCCTTAATTTCATTTATACTTCGGCCCAGGAATACTAATCGAGCTTAACAAACCAGCCTTAACCCCCTTCATTGCAGAGAAAAAAGTCTTACCGCGCCCCCCTTCAACTGAAGTTAGCATCAAAAGAAAAAGACGAGACGATAACGACAACAGAACTTTCAAAACCTCAACCGCATTTCCATACCTTCTCGCCGTCCACAATCGATTTCGGAAATCGTAAAAATAGCGCCAAGCCGGCATTTTCAAGACTCTCATTTCATAGCCAAATAGGCCTACAGTTATCTTGGGGATGGAAGGATGCCGAACCAAACTATCCCGAACCAAAAACAATCTCCCTCCCTGAGACCTAACTCGTGAACAATATTCAAAATCATCACCAGAAATGAAATAGTCTTTCGCAGGAAGGCCTATTTTTTTAATTAAAGTCGAATGAATACAAAACCCCAAAAACGGCAAAAACTTGACTTCAGCCAAATGCCCACTCACCTCCTTGCGGAGCACCCCCCCGCCAACAAGCGGCAAGGGCCAACACAACTCTCTATGCTCAGCATCATTGACTTGGGCGTAACAACCATAAACTGAGCCACGATCATTACAATATTTTTCTAATTCAATGAAACACTTATCGTCCGGCACAGCATCATCATCACATAGCCATATCCAGTCCGCCCCCTTCTTTATTGCCAGCTCAACGCCTTTGGAGAAGCCACCTGACCCTCCAAGATTTTCGCCCAAAGTCAAAAAATCCAGCTTCTTACCAAATTCGTGCGCCTGATGCGCCAACATACTAGAAGTACCATCACTGGATGCGTTATCAACCACCACAATACAGCTAATATAACTAATGAGCTTTTTGTACTGCCTCAGTGATCTTAAAAGCTCAACTTCTCGATTATAGCTAACAACTACAACAGTTAAATTCAATGAAAGAATTCCTCGCGCCCCTCCTGGAGGGAAACCTTATATACATACTCATTATCTGCGCTGTGAATGCACGACCGGTGATTTCGATAAAAGACCAAACTTTTCAAAAAAAACGGCACATCCCTCTTAAACCTGAACCGCCGTCGCAATATTTTCCTAGAAATGTAATTGAAAAATGATGACGGCCCTATCTCCACGGAGCTCTTACAAACCCGCCACCATCTGTTTTCAACCACCTCAAGCAATGACTCCTGATCGTAAACCCCCGACTTCATATTCTCTTGTAAAAGTCGCTCAAGCCAATTTGCTGCCTGCAGCAAAAATACGGGATCACTATTTCTGTGGCACTTGGAAACTTTCATATGAAGAGAGAAATCCTCTTCTGATACATCCCCCAACAACAGCGACAGAGTTTCCCACCGGATAAGATTCCCCTGCCTTACAACTTCATTTCTCTTCAAAACCGAGGCAGGGTTATAGGTCCGGTATTTAATCAACGGCAATCTAATACCTCCGAACGTTAAAACCCTGCTAGCTCTTTGCCACAACTCCAAGTCCTCAACACGTCGACGATTTTCCTCATAAACATACTCAAGACCTGCAAGATGCGATCGCCTGAACACCACAGAAGGGTGAAATACTGGATTTGCAAATAGAAGTGCTGCCCGAAACACCTCATGCTTTAGTGGCGGCAATACGATCCCTTCTTCATGGCCGATGTACTGAGCCCCACTACAGCAAATCGAGACCTTCGGATTGGACTCCAAATAATCATATTGAATCCTCAATCGATCCACATGAGCAATGTCATCACCATCCATTCTTGCTATGTATTTTCCTCGCGAGGATCTGATACCCTTATTCAAACTAGAAGCCAATCCGAGATTGATCTCGTTACTAATAATTCGAATTCTTGGATCCTCTCTTCCATGCTGCTCCAGTAGCTTTAAGGTTTCGTCTGTAGAGCAGTCATTTACAATTAAAAATTCGAAGCTTGAGAACGATTGCCCTCTAATACTAAGAAGCGCCTCTTCAAGATGCTCAACGCCATTGTAAACGGCCATCAACACTGTGAAGATTGGCGCTTCATCAACCATGGCATTTACCAACACTACCTCCTGTCCCAGTTTTCCAAAAACCATTCATATGTACGCTGCAGGCCCGCCTCAACTGTTGTAGATGGATTAAATCCAATCAACTCTCTGGCTTTTGTAAAGTCAGCGCTATTATTCTCCACTTCACCACCCCTCGGTGGAGAGTACTCTATTTCGACATCTTGTCGGCCTGTCAGCGTTTTCAATGTCTCTGCCAGTTTTAGAACATTAGTTTCCACACCTGTTGCCAAGTGCATTACTTCAGCACCAGTCAAATCACCTTCCAAGGCTCCAACAATTCCATGACACAAATCGCTAACATACAAGTAGTCTCTCGTAGAGGTTCCATCGCCATACACAGTGAGAGGCCGGCCTTCGATAAGAGCTTTTATATAGTTGGTTATAATTCCCTTTTTATGCGTGCTTTTCGGCCCATAAACGTTCGCAAATCTCAGCGAAATCGTTGTCATCCCATAAGCTCCAGCATAAGCGCTAAGATATGCTTCTCCGCACAGCTTGCTTGCACCATATGGTGAAATCGGCCTAGGAAGGGATAGTTCGTTCACCGGGGGAGGAACATTACCCATCAAGGCTCCTCCTGTAGATGAAAAGAGGAGTTTTTCTACGCCAGCATTTTTTGCGGCTTCTATGACCTCCAGAGTTCCTTCAACGTTTACTTTAAAGTTGGTTAAAGGATCAACCACCGATTCAACAACAGAGCCTTTGGCCGCGAGATGAATTACCGCGTCAATTCCTTTACATGCATTCTGCAATTTTGATCGATCTAAAATAGACCCTGTAACCAATTCGAAATCACAACCGTCAACGTACTCAATATTTCCCGAAGAAAAATCATCGTACAGCTTGACATCATGACACTCCAGCATCGGCAATAGGTTTGATCCCACAAGACCCGCACCGCCAGTAAGCAAAACTTTCACACTTAAAGTCCTTCTGAAATATTTTTATTCCAAAATGAAACGCATGGAATTTTAGTTTTATCACACCGGCTGGCGTATTTTTTTGCAATATCTACAACCTCTTCCATCAATCCCTCGTGCAACGTAATTGGCTTGAGCCCGTGACTTAGAAACTTATCATTTGCTACAAAGAGATCATTTTCATCACTTTCATTTCTTGGGTTCTTGACAAAATCCACCTCAGAATCAGTCAACTCCGCTATTATAGATGCCAATTCACGAACACGATGCGTTTCCGTCATTTGATTAAAAATCTGAACTTTTTCACCGGTCTTGGGTGGATTTTTTACCGCAATCTCAATACACCTGACAGTATCCTGGATATGAATAAATGCTCTAGTTTGACCACCAGTTCCGTGAACCGTTAAGGGGTAGCCAACTGATGACTGCACCAAAAACCTATTTAAAACGGTGCCATAATCGCCATCATAATCAAATCGATTGAGAAGCTCAGGAGCCACTTTTGTTTCTTCTGTCTGGGTACCCCAGACAATACCCTGATGAAGATCGGTAACACGAACACCATCATTTTTATTGTAATATGCGAAAAGCAGTTGGTCCTGGGTCTTGGTCATGTGATAGATGCTCCCAGGATTGGCGGGATATAGAATCTCTTGTTCTACCTTTTCTCCACCCTCCACTTCAACCATCACTTTTAAGTATCCTTCTGGTATTTTCATACCAGCAGTTCCGTACCCATATACCCCCATTGTTCCCAAATGAACAACATGGATATCAATTCCCGACTCCACCACCGCGGCCAAAACATTGTGTGTAGCACAAATATTATTAGCCACTGTATAGCGTTTGTGATAGCTGGACTTCATAGAGTAAGGCGCCGCACGCTGCTCCGCGAAATGAATCACTGCATCCGGCTCAAACTCTTGAAACAGAGTTAACAGTCTATGGTAGTTTTCTGAGACATCGAAGTTCAAAAACCGGATCTTCTTACCAGATACCTCTTCCCACACACGAATCCTCTCACCCATTGAAGAGATTGGCGTCAGGCTAGATATTTCCAATTCGTTATCAATATTTCTTCTTGAGAGATTATCTACAATTACAACCTCATACCCCAAATTACTAAGATGTAAGCTTGTCGGCCAACCACAAAAGCCATCGCCACCTAAAACAATAACCCTCATAAAACTTTCCTCTACTTGTCTTTATCACTTCTTAAAAAGTCACAGCTAATTTTTAAACTTTGGGCCACAACTTGATGCATGTCATAATAGATGTACTTTCCACATCGGCCTATAAACGTCATTCTCGACAGCTCTTTAGCCAAGCTCTCATATTTTTTGTATAAATTTTGCGGCCAACCATCAGGTGTTCTGACAGGATAATAACGCTCAAAATCGTTATCCCTGTAATCACATGGGATTTCATATGTAACATGCTCTAAATGGCCCGAGCCACACCCCGGATACAATAGCCAACCCGTCTTTCGCGTATACCTGCTAAAATCGGAGAAGTTGACCGTGGGAACCTTATGGAAAAACTTCTCCCCAAACCTATGCTCAAATTTTATCGAACGATAAGGGAGCTCTCCAAAACATTGATCAAAATAAACATCGATTGGCATCGAATTGAAGGTATGCCAATAGCCAACCTCCATTTCCTTTGAGAAGCTTTTCCCTAACGACACCCTGATAAATTCATGATCCAATAAATTCAAAAATAAGTTTTCATACCCCTTATCCGGCATAACTTGATACGTATCATTAAAGTAATTTGCATTAAAATCACCTCTGACGGGTATCCTGGCAACAGTTGAGATTGGAGTATCTTCTAGCTCCACCCCCCACATTTTTTTCGTATAGCGGGAAAAGAACAGTTCAGTAATTTTCTCCCCATATAGATTCAGAAGATATTCACGAGCGTTTTTCGGAGAGTCAATGCAAACTCTTACTTCCTCAAAAAACTCATTTAACTCTGCTTCAGAACTAATGTTTTTGTCATAAATCGCATTTATCGTATTGATATTAATTGGAATAGGAACATCCCCTATCCCCTCCACGCTTACCTCCACCCTATGCTCATAGGGAATCCAGCCTGTAAATCTGGAAAGGTACGAAAATACCCTTTGATCATTTGTGTGAAAGATATGAGGCCCGTATTTGTGGTAGCGTCCACCTGTATTCGGGTGAATTAGGTCATAGGCATTCCCCCCAACATGGTCTCGGCTATCAATAACATCAACCTGAAAACCACCCTTCTCCGCCAGCTCTCGAGCGATAACCGAACCAGCAAAACCTGCGCCAACCACCAATATCTTTTTCACTAGTCTTCTCTTTCATGCTTATACAATAGCGCAGTGATTTGCTCAGAAATCAGCCCCATCATAAAAATCATGAGTGATGTAGTGAACATCAGAGCGCTCATATTCGTAAATCGGCCCTCAGCTAGATATGTAAATAGATAGTAGGCAAAGCCGATAGCACCAACCACCAAACTCGTGGGAAAAAATATCTTCAATGGCGAATACAACGTTCCAACTTTAAAGATAATAAGCAAGAAGCGAACGCCGTCACGACCGATGGATATATGACTTTTCCCCACCCTTTTTTCCGCGACAATTGGCACATAACCCACATTGTAACCAGCACGAAAAAAGGCCATCGTGCTAGTAGTAGGGTACGAAAATCCATTCGGCAAAAGATGAATAAACTCTCTAAACTTATGGGCGTTGACCACGCGAAAACCTGAGGTCAGATCAAATACTTTTTGGCCAACCATCCAAGTCGCCAATCGGTTGTAGATGGAATTCGCCGCCCAGCGCCCCATGCTCGCCTGAGAACTTCCAGACCTGGCTCCCACCACCATATCGTAACCCGAGTAGTATTCCTCCAGCAGTCTGGGTATATCTCTCGGATCATGCTGTCCGTCTGCGTCCATAAATACAATAACCTCACCGATCGCAGCTCTGGCACCCGCCTTAATGGATGCTCCATTTCCTTTTGAATAGGGACTACGAATTACCCGAGCTCCATGGCTATGACTCACTTCAGCCGTCTCATCTTCGGAGCCATCATCAACCACAATAACCTCGCAGACGCCGCTAATAGCCATCAGCTCCGGCAATACTTTTGATAACCCGGCTGCTTCGTTCTTGGCAGGAATTACTACCGATACACTTGTCATTTATACTTCTCGTCTACAGATCTTGCTTCATTTTCTGGAGCATATCCTGAGCCTGAACAACCAAATAATCACTAGCCTCATATCTGGCACTGATACCGTTTTCCAGGTTTTGGACAGCCACGGGGAGGCCATCGTGACTAGCCATCAGCAGAGACTGCTTCATTATCAGGCTTAAGGGCACCACCGAATAATTTTGATTCAAGAAGTAGCCAGTGGCCGCCTCACGATCTCCTAACACAAATTCCGCGCTCGCTGCCAAACTACCCGCTGCCATATTCAAGCGGGTCCTTCGATACTGGCGATTACCGCGGATAGCATTTGTCAATTGTTTATAGGAATGCAAATCCAGCTGGCAGTTTCCACTCAGCATCTCGCCCAGTAGCAGTTCAAGCATAGAACCGACGCGCCAATCCCTCGGGCCACGAGCCAACTTGGCACTAACTTCATCCAAATGAAGCGCCTTCTCACGGCCAGCCGCACAATTGTATATAAGGTATTGCAGGTATGTTCCTGGAGTAGCTTCGGGGTGATTTACTGCCATCCCCATCAAAACCGGAACAACCGTATCTGCCTCAGGGCTGTCCTGAAATTCCAGCATGGCACTCTCAATGGCACGCACAGAACCTGGGTTTTCCTTAATCCACACTGGAAATGCCTGCTCAGGATGCCCCCAGAGAGCCGACCTCGCTGAGAGCATAACTGACAAAATGACGATAATTGTAGAAGCAACGCCCAATTTCAGGCGATTGGATCCCCCGGCATAAACCAGTGCCATTGATACCAGCAGGGCCAAGGCAATATTCGGCCAATAGGCGCGATGCTCGAATTTTAATTCCAGCATCACGGTGGAGGATTCAAGGAGCAAGCCTCCATAAAACCAAAAGACCACAAATAGTAGCAGCGGGAATCGCTTGCGGAACAACCAAGCTGTGGACATGGCGATTAGGTGCCCCAGAAACCAAAGCAAGGTAGACAGTGGAGTTAACAGGCTGGTGGACTTTGAATAGCCGTCCCAAAACACACCCGCAGTCTGCACTCGTGGAATAAACCAGGCCGCAAGGTAGTCACCTACAATTCGCTGTTGCGTCAGCAAGCGCTCCGGCAGATTAAACGTACGGCCGGTGGGCAGCCACCTATGCTGGTCGAGGTAGAAGATCAAATTCTTTACGATGGGCCACGAAAGATATCCAAGAAAAACGGCCACCGGCACTAATATACCAATCCACGTCAACCAAATTCCGAAGGACATCCCCCAAAGACCCGCTCCGGGCGCGAGTCGCCATAACGGGTCCCTTCTTGCGAACACCAGCGTCATCTCAATAATCAGGAACTGCAGCGGTATCCAGACAGCGCTCTCCTTGCTGAATACCGCCAACACAGCCAACAGCGCCGCGACCGCAAATCGCGCCAGCGCCCCGGCAACATCGCCACCACCCAATCGTGTACGAGCGGATAGATACACAAGCAGTGCTGCCAGATTAAAAAAGACCGACAGCAACACCATACGCTGAATGATATACAGCACCGTGGAAACCTGGTACGGATGCAACAACCACAGTACCGCCGCTAAAGCGGCCACCCAGCCTCCATTGGCAGACCCGAGAGCCACCAGCAGACCGCGTAAGAATAGAAATAACAACGCACCATTCAGAAGATGCAGGGCCAGGCTAAAAGCAAGAAACGACGCTGGGTCTGCCGGCCAATTAGCGCCGTGGAGCAGAAATGTCAGCAACGCTATCGGTCGACCGGTAGGTCCGGTAAAACCACTGGTGGCGTACTCCCAGAATTCGGCGAAGGACGCCACCCCTCCCCACTGCCCCAGGAACGGCAAGGTGGCGTAGTCATCCAGCAGGAATCCACCACTCAAGCCCGGCAAGTAAGCCAACAGGCAAATCACAGCCCCAAGAAGTACAAGCACCCAAGGCTGTCTTAAACTAGTCACCCCACACCCCTCAATCCTGACAAAGCCGTTATTATGCCTTCAACATGCGAAAAAAAAGCCGCCCGAAGGCGGCTTTTTCACTTTTGTCGATTAAAACTTAGCGACAAGAGCTAGGCACGTAACGCGGATCCAACTGATCAGCACCGCCAACCTTACATACCCACAGGATTGGGCCATTGCCAGTAACAGGGCTCAGCAGCAGGGTTTTGCCAGCAATAGTATTGGCAACACCAGTGGCTCTCATCTGAGCCTCCACCAGACCATCAGTAACACTAACCTGAGCAACGTACTTACCACTGGTTTCAGCGGCGGCAGGCAGACCAAAAGGACTACCACTGCTAACACCAGTCAGATCACCACGGTCAGCCCAGATTTCAGAGATAGTAGCCTTCATACCGGAAGACAGGGTTACAGCTTCAGACACCTGCGCACGCGCAGTGTAGTCCTGGTAGGCTGGCAGTGCGACAGCTGCCAGAATACCGATGATCGCTACCACGATCATCAGTTCGATCAGGGTAAAACCTTGTTGTTTTTTCATTGTGTTGACTCCTAATTAATATGGCCTTGGCCTTGGTCTTTAGCAGCAATCCTGCAGCTGCGAGTTGAAAAGCAAGTGCCGTGCCACATTGCACAAACGCCTAACCACTGCCCTTTCCCGAGGATGCCGCCACCACAAGATAAGGCCCGCCCAAGACCATCCTTGTCACGCTATGACAATTTACGTCACCCGCCACCCCGGAATTGCCAAATCTCCCCCGCTAGAGGGATGACACCCCGGAAGGATTAATGGTAAATTTTGTGCAATCATATCTATAACAACTACTTATGGAATATTCTTTGCCTTCAGCATGAGATGCCAAGACGGCCATAAATTACTGAGGCGGTTTAAATCCGCCCTATTGGGGACACATCCGGACACCTTATGAATGCACCCGCAATCACCCTGAGTGGCTTGGCCAGGCGAATGGTAGCAGAAGGCATTGTTGATGAAGAATCAGCACTTAATGCCCAGAAAGCGGCTCAATCCAATAGGAGCTCGCTGGTCGCCGAGCTGGTTAAAGGCCAGGGCATATCCGCCACCGCCATCGCCACTTTTGCCTCGCAGGAGTTCGGCACCCCCATATTTGACCTCGACACCATTAATCCCCACAGCCTGCCCCGAAGCATTGTTGACCTGAAGTTGCTGCAGAAGCACAACACAATGCCGCTCTACAAGCGCGGCAACCGCCTGTTCCTCGCTCTGGCTGACCCCACTAACCTGCACGCACTGGATGAAATCAAGTTCAACACAGGCCTGAATACAGACGCTGTGCTGGTAGAACTGGACAAGCTCAACATCAAACTGGAGCAGTACCTCGCCTCGCATGAAGAGAGCATTGATGAGGCGTTTGGGGCGCTGGACGATGAAGCTCTGGAAAGCCTGGATATTGAGGCTGGAGGGGATGCCGACGCCGCTGCGGAAAGGGATACATCGGAAGCAGACGAAGCCCCTATTGTTAAGTTTGTGAACAAGATCCTGTTGGACGCCATTAAAACCGGCGCGTCAGACATTCACTTTGAGCCCTACGAAAAAAGCTACCGCATCCGCTTCCGTACAGATGGCGTTCTGGAAGAAAAGGCCAGGCCTCCCGCGGCACTGGCCACACGGCTGTCGGCCCGCCTCAAGGTCATGTCACAGATGGACATCTCCGAGCGCCGGGTTCCCCAGGATGGTCGTATCAAGCTGAAGCTGACCAAAACACGGGCCATCGATTTCCGGGTGAACTCTCTCCCGACCCTGTTTGGTGAAAAAATTGTACTGCGGATTCTGGATCCCAGCAGCGCCAAGCTGGGTATTGATGCACTGGGCTACGAAGACACCCAGAAAAAGATGTATCTGGACGCCTTGAACCAGCCACAGGGTATGATTCTTGTAACGGGCCCTACAGGCTCCGGTAAAACTGTATCTCTATATACTGGCCTGAATATCCTCAATACCATTGAGCGTAATATCTCCACCGCCGAAGACCCGGTAGAGATCAACCTGGAAGGTATCAATCAGGTAAACGTCAATACCAAGGTGGGGCTCACCTTTGCTGAAGCGCTTCGCTCCTTCCTGCGTCAGGACCCGGATATCGTCATGGTGGGTGAGATCCGGGATCTGGAAACCGCAGAGATCGCCATCAAGGCAGCACAAACCGGTCACCTTGTGCTATCCACCCTGCACACCAACAGTGCCCCTGAAACCCTGACCCGCCTGCTCAACATGGGTGTACCAGCGTTTAACGTCGCCACGACTGTAAGCCTGATTATCGCGCAACGACTGGCACGGCGCCTCTGTAACAATTGCAAAAAGCCCGCGACCGATATCCCTGACGAAATCCTGAGCGAAGAAGGCTTCGACAACATAGGTATTCATCGGGACGAGTTCCAGATATTCCATCCGGTGGGCTGCAACCAGTGCTCCAACGGTTATAAAGGGCGCGTCGGGGTCTATGAAGTGGTTCGCATCACCGACGAGATTTCGCGAATTATAATGGAGGGCGGCAACTCCATTCAGATTGCCGACGCCGCACGCAAAGCCGGCTTCAACAACCTGCGGACATCAGCCCTGCGCAAGACTGCCATGGGATTAATCAGCCTGGAAGAGGCAAACCGGGTCACTAAGGACTAGATAAATTATGGCGACCGCTGCAGCAACCAATCACACATTTGTCTACAAAGGAGTCGACCGCAAGGGTTCCAAGGTAGAGGGTGAGATCAATGGCTCCAGCATACAGCTGGTGAAAGCCCAATTGATCAAACAGGGCATTAACGCAAGAACTGTTCGCAAGAAGCCCAAGCCCCTGTTTGGGGGGCGCGGAAAGCCCATTAAGCCTCAGGACATCGCCGTTTTCACCCGCCAGATGGCCACCATGATGAAAGCCGGTGTACCACTGGTGCAAAGCTTCGAGATCGTGGCAGAAGGTGTTGATAACGCCAATATGCGGGATTTGATTCTGGCCATCCGTGAAGATGTTGCGGCTGGTACCAGTTTTGCCGCTTCACTGACCAAGCACCCTCGCTATTTTGATGACCTGTTCTGCAATCTGGTTGAGTCCGGCGAACAATCCGGTGCCCTGGAAACTATGCTGGACCGCATCGCTACCTACAAGGAAAAGACCGAAGCCATTAAAGCCAAAATCAAAAAAGCACTTACCTATCCTGCCGCGGTAGTTGTGGTTGCCGTCGTGGTGACCGGTATTCTGCTGGTGAAAGTTGTGCCTCAGTTTGCCGACACGTTCAGCAGTTTTGGCGCAGAGCTCCCGGCATTTACCCAGTTGGTGGTCGGCCTCTCCGAGGCAATGCAGGAATGGTGGTTTATTGTCTTGGTGGCGGCAGGATTAGGGGTTGTGGCCTTCAAGGAGCTTATGGTTCGCAGTAAAAAGTTCTCTGAGATGATCGATAAGCTAATGCTGAAGCTGCCCATTGTAGGCGACATCGTTTACAACTCTATTATTGCGCGCTTTTCCCGCACTCTATCTACCACCTTTGCAGCGGGTGTCCCCCTGATCGACGCACTGGAATCTGTAGCTGGCGCGACGGGCAACTCCGTTTACGAATACGCCGTACTTAAAGTTCGCGACGAAGTCTCCACTGGTGTACAGCTCAACGCCTCCCTGCGTAAAGCCGGTATTTTCCCCTCCATGTTGTTGCAAATGTCTGCCATCGGTGAGGAATCCGGAGCACTGGATGAGATGCTCGACAAGGTGGCTTCCTACTATGAAGATATGGTCGACAATATGGTGGACAGCCTCACCTCCCTGCTGGAGCCAATGATTATGGCGGTTCTGGGCATTTTGGTGGGTGGCCTGATGATCGCCATGTACCTCCCAATCTTCCAGATGGGCCAGATCGTTTAACCGGAAAACCACATGCAAACTGAATTACTGGCCGGCGACAGCGCCGGCCTTTTTATTGCCCTGATCACCATTCTGGGGCTGGCCGTCGGCAGTTTTCTGAACGTGGTTATCTACCGGCTGCCGCTGATGATGCAGAACCGCTGGAAAGCAGAGTGCTGTGAACTGTTGGAACAGCCGCAATCGCCGTCTCCCACCTTTAACTTGCTCAAACCGGACTCACACTGTCCCCACTGCCAGACGCCGATCAAGCCATGGCACAACATCCCGCTGGTCTCCTGGGCGTTGCTGGGTGGCAAGTGCGCCAAGTGCCGGCAACCGATCAGCCCCCGCTATCCCTCCATCGAGCTTGCCAGTGGGATTCTCAGCGGCATTATCGCCCTGACTTTCGGCCCTGGCCTGCTGACCGCAGGATTGCTGCTGCTGACCTGGGCATTGATCAGCCTGACCATGATCGATATCGATCACCAGCTGCTGCCTGACAACATCACGCTGCCGCTGCTGTGGCTGGGCTTGCTGGTCAATGCCCAGAACTTTGGCCTCACGGATCTGCGCTCTGCGGTGATTGGGGCCGCTGCTGGCTATCTGGTGCTGTGGGGTGTTTACTGGCTGTTTAAGATTGTGACCGGCAAGGAGGGCATGGGCTACGGGGACTTTAAACTCCTCGCCGCGCTGGGCGCCTGGATGGGCTGGCAGCAGCTGCCGTTGATCATCATCCTCTCGTCGTTTGTCGGAGCTGCTATTGGCATTGCCGGCATACTGATTCAGGGACGCGACAAGAACATTCCCATCCCCTTTGGCCCCTACCTAGCGATTGCCGGTTGGATAGCTCTGATCTGGGGCGATACAATTATGGGCTCGTATTTGCAGTTTGCGCGTCTTTAAAGCGCTTCCCTGCGGGCAATGCGCTTAGGGAATTGGCGCCGATTGGGCGAGCGACCGGGTTTGAGTCCGCCACAAGGGCTCGCCCGGAGGACCGGGTTCCTACAAACCGGCTGAATCAAATCATCTTAGAAACCAATTTCACATGACCTATGTAGTGGGACTCACCGGCGGTATCGGCTCCGGTAAAACGGCCGTATCCGACAGATTCAAAGTACTTGGCATAACAGTTGTGGATGCCGATGTGGCCTCCCGTGTGGTGGTTGAACCGGGCCGGCCAGCCCTGCAGCGTATTGCCGAGCATTTTGGCAGTGACATCCTGTTGGATAATGGCCAGCTAAACCGAGCGGAATTGCGTAAGCGCATTTTCCAGGATGAGACTGAGCGTCTGTGGCTGGAAGGCCTCCTGCACCCGCTGATCCGGCAAGAGATCATGGATGGGCTCAATAATGCCTCCTCCCCCTATGCCCTGCTGGTATCCCCACTACTGATTGAGAGCGGCCAAAGCAAATTTACCAGGCGAGTGCTGGTGGTAGACGTACCGGAGGAGCTGCAGCTATCCAGGACTGTCGCCCGGGACAACAACTCCGCAGACCAGGTAAAGGCCATCATGTCGGCCCAGGCCAGTCGCGAACAGCGGCTGCAACACGCCGATGATGTCATCGTCAATGACGGGTCGCTGGAACAGCTGCATCAGAAAGTACAGGAACTGCATGAGAAGTACCTGTCGCTGGCGCAAGGGTCTGACGACGCTTGAGTGCAACTGCCGTAACCTCTATGGATTCCCGCCTGCGCGGGAATGACTAATCCCGTCGCTGGCGCGAGGGGCTGACAGCGCCAGAGTGCAACTGCCGTAACCTCGATGGATTCCCGTCTGCACGGGAATGACCGAGCCAAATTTGCGGATTTACGTTACTATTCCCGCAATCGCTGGAATGACATTTTTGATCCGCCAACAGATTCAACAATCCAAATGACTTCAAAAAAACCTCTCGAGATCCAATGCCCTTGCTGTCGAAAGCCAATTGAGTACAGCGAGGCCTACCCACACCGCCCCTTCTGCAGCGAGCGCTGCAAGCTGATTGATCTGGGCGAATGGGCAGAGGAGAAGCACAAGATTGCAGGCAGCTCTGTTTACGATGACCTGTTATCGGGTGACGACCCCAGCGGCAATGAGTTTCACCACTAAAGCCGGAATACCGACAGGCCCCTGAAAGACACTTTTGGGCAGGGAAGACTCTCTGGTCAGGCAGAGCGCAACGCCAATCACCAGTCGATAATTTAATCAGCGAATAGACCAATCCCGGCCATTCCCTGAGCGCCCGAATCATTGGCTTGCTCAAGCATGTCCCCGACCATACCCCCTAATGCGTAGACCGGCACCTTGGCGCTTGCGACCCACTGCGCAAACGTTTCCCAACCCAGGACTTCAGCCTGCGGGTGGGTTTTGGTGGGCATCACCGGGGAGAGGGTAATAAAGTCAGCACCCAACTGCTCCGCCTGACGGATCTCTTCGGGGTTGTGGCAGGAGAAGCTCAGCCAACCAGGCAACCCTCCCTGCCCATCAAGCGTCTCGCCCTGCAGATGGGCGGCAGAGAGATGAATGCCTGCAACGACGTCAGTGAAGCGCTCGGCACATTGCTCAATCACGGCGGAGGGCGGAGTATTCAGAATTAACCTGGACTGGCGATCCCGGCAAATGCTTGCCGCAGCCTCCAGCCCCCTGCTCCATTGCTCTATGCCCCACCCTGGTTGCCGCACCTGAATCAGCACAGCACCTTTATCGATGGCGGAATGGATATTCCGGCAGAAGCTTTGCTGATCGTCGGTGGAGGCCGTAATAGCGAGTAATTTCGGTAACTGGGCAGCGGTTACAATCGGCACGTTGGCCGCCGGAAATTCATACGCATTGAGATCTTCGGCAGCGACCCAGCGCACAGGCTGGCCTTCACGGCCGTGCGGCTCTCCGGAAAAGGCATCCACCAGCCAGACGTCCAACAGCACGGATTTATCCGGGTAGTCGTGGCGAATCTGAATCAGGGGTTCACAGTGGTCGACATGGATTCCCAGCTCTTCGTGAAGCTCACGCGCAAGGGCCTGAGGCACGGACTCTCCCGCCTCCAGCTTGCCACCGGGAAACTCCCACAGGCCACCCTGGTGAGCTGTGTCGGGGCGGCGGGCGATGAGGATTTGGCCTGCAGCGTCTTTAATAACTCCGGCTGCAACGTGGATAACCTTGCTCAAGAAGTGATCCTCTGGTCACTGTGATTTTCGGGCCAACTCGGCACAAGGAGATAGAAAGGATCGCCCGGGGGACCGGGCTCCTACAGAATGAGTCGGCGTCAGGTGCGATATTCGGCGTTGATGGTCACGTACTCGTGGGACAGGTCAGTGGTCCAGACAGTTTCACAGATGTCGCCACGGCCCAGGTCGATACAGATCAGGATCTCTTCACCATCCATAACCGCCTGCCCCTGCTCCTCGGTATAGCTGACGGCACGGCCGCCCCCTTCAACGATCAGCACATCATTGAGCCAGACTTTTACTGCAGTGGCATCCAGCCCTTTTACGCCCGCATAGCCAATCGCGGCCACGATACGCCCCCAGTTCGGGTCGCAGGCAAACAGGGCTGTTTTGATCAGCGGCGACTGGGCAACGGCGTAGGCCACACGCAAGGCTTCGGCCTGGCACTCTGCGCCTTCGACCTGCACCGTGACAAACTTGGTCGCGCCTTCACCGTCAGCAACAATGGCATGCGCCAGGTAACGGTACACCTGCATCAACGCATCGTGGAATTTCCGGTACAACTCACCGTCACGGGTGCTTATCTCCGGCAGGCTGGTCTGGCCGGTAGCGATCAACATGCAGGCATCGTTGGTGGAGGTATCACCATCCACGGTAATGCGATTAAAGGACTGATCAGCAGCTTCGCGGGACAATTCGTTGAGAAGCGCCTGATCAACCCGGGCGTTGGTAGCCACATAACCCAGCATGGTTGCCATGTTGGGCTTGATCATGCCCGCGCCCTTGGAGATACCGTTGATGACGATGGTTTCGCCGTCGTGCTCGATCTGTACGCTGGCTCCCTTGGGACGGGTATCGGTGGTCATGATGGCCCGACCGGCCGCTTCCCAATTGTCAGGCTGCAAACCCGCCAGCGCCGCCGGAACAGCTCCCAGCAGTTTTGCCATGGGCAGCCGCTCACCAATCACACCGGTAGAGTAAGGCAGCACCTGCTGCGCCGTTACGCCGGCCTGTGCCGCCAACTCGCTGCAGGTTTGCAATGCGTCCGCCAGGCCCGGCTCGCCGGTACAGGCATTGGCGTTACCGGAGTTGATAATCAGAAAGCGAATGCTGCCCTGGGCGAGGTGCTGCCTGGCCAAAGTGACGGGGGCTGCGCAGAAGGCATTTTTGGTAAACACCCCGGCCACGCGGCTACCTTCCGCGAGGCGGAACACCACCACATCCTGGCGCCCGGGCTTTTTGATACCTGCACTGGCAGTTGCCAGTTCAACACCAGGGACGACAGCCATCTGCGGAAAAGGAAATTGCCCCACAGCCATAATTTTTCTGAACCTCGATACGGTCAGGCCAGACGGCCGTGACACTGCTTGAATTTTTTACCCGACCCGCATGGGCAGGGATCGTTGCGACCAACCTTGGAACCTTCACGCACAAAGGGGCGCTGCTCGTCCTGCTCTTCGCTACCCGCACCCTCTTCTTCGAAGGCGCCGGCCTGGGCATGCTCCAGCTGCATACGCTGCTGCTCCTGCTGCTGGCGGCGACGCTCTTCCATGGCATCCATCTGCTCGCGGGTAACCGGCTCAACCCGGGCCAGCATGCGTACCACTTCGCTCTTGAGGCTTTCCAGCATCTGCTGAAACAACTCGAAGGACTCGCGCTTATATTCCTGCTTGGGGTTCTTCTGGGCAAAGGCACGCAGGCCAATCCCCTGACGCAGGTGATCCATATTGGCCAGATGCTCCTTCCACAGCATATCCAGCACACTGAGCATTACCTGCCGCTCTACTTCGCGCATGATGGGGCCGAAGTGCTCACACTTGGCGTCGTAGGCGGACTGCACTTCCTGCAGGATCTTCTCCCGCAACGTCTCTTCATGCAGCTTTTTGTCTTCTTCGAGCCACTGTCCTACCGGCAACTCCAGGCCGAACTCCGCCTGCAGGTACTGCTCCAGACCGGGGATGTCCCACTGCTCCTCCAGGCTTTGTGGCGGCACAAAGTCGCTGATCAGATCAAAAACCACGTCAGCGCGAATGGCGGTAATGGTGTCAGCAATGTCATCGGACTCCAGCAGCTCATTGCGCTGCTGATATACCACCTGACGCTGATCGTTGGCCACATCGTCAAATTCCAGCAGCTGCTTGCGGATGTCGAAGTTACGCCCTTCCACCTTGCGCTGCGCCTTTTCGATAGCGTTGGTCACCATGCGGTGCTCAATGGCTTCGCCTTTCTCCATACCCAGCGCCTGCATAAAGCCGCGGATACGATCCGAGGCAAAGATGCGCATAAGGCTATCTTCCATGGAGAGGTAAAACCGCGATACCCCTGGATCACCCTGACGACCGGCACGACCACGGAGCTGGTTGTCGATGCGGCGGGATTCGTGGCGTTCGGTACCGACAATGTGCAGGCCGCCTTTCTCGATCACCAGATCGTGGCGCTGTTGCCATTCGGCTTTGTGTTTAACGATCTGCTCTTCACTGGGATTTTCCAGCTCCGCCAGCTCTGCCTCGAGGTTGCCACCCAGCACGATATCGGTACCCCGACCCGCCATATTGGTGGCAATTGTGACGGCCCCGGGACGACCGGCCTGGGCAATAATGGACGCTTCCTTTTCGTGGAATTTGGCGTTCAGCACCTGATGCTTGATACCGGCCTTCTTCAAGCGGGCGGCCATCTCTTCAGACGCTTCGATGGACGCCGTACCCACCAGCACCGGGACCTCCTGCTCCTGCAGTTCCCTTACCGCTTTGGTAATCGCCTCGTACTTTTCCTCCTTGGTGAGGAAGATAAGATCATTGAGATCCTGACGGGCGATCGGTTTGTTGGTGGGGATGACGACGACATCCAGGCCGTAGATCTGCTGAAACTCGTAAGCCTCGGTATCCGCCGTACCGGTCATACCGGACAGCTTGGGAAAGATCCGGAAATAGTTCTGGAAGGTCGTGGAAGCCAGGGTTTGGCTCTCCTTCTGAATCGACACGCCCTCTTTCGCTTCCAGCGCCTGATGCAGGCCTTCTGACAGCCGACGACCGTGCATAGTGCGACCGGTATGCTCATCGATCAGCACCACCTGGTTCTCCTGCACGATGTAATCAATGTCGCGATGAAACAGGTTGTGCGCTTTCAGCGCCGCATGCACATGATGCAGCAGTCCCAGATTACCGGCTGAATAGAGGCTGTCATCTTCCTCCAGCAAGCCAGCGCTGGTGAGCATCTCTTCGACCTTCTGGTGACCCGCTTCGGTCAGCTCCACCGTGCGGCTCTTTTCATCAATGACATAGTCGCCACTCTGGGTGACGGTTTCACCCTCACTCTTCTGCTCCACCAGCTTCGGAATCAACAGGTTCATCTGCTGATAGAGGCGAGAGCTGTCCTCCGCCGCGCCGGAAATAATCAGCGGCGTACGAGCTTCATCAATGAGGATGGAGTCCACCTCATCAACAATGGCAAAGTTGAGTGGACGCTGCATACGATCATCCTTGCGCAGAGCCATATTGTCGCGCAGGTAATCGAAGCCGAATTCATTGTTGGTGCCGTAGGTAATATCGGCCTGATAGGCCTCGTGCTTTTCGTACGGGTCCTGCATGGAGTGGATTACACCCACCGTCATGCCCAGCGCTTCGTAGAGCGGACGCATCCACTCCGCATCACGGCGGGCCAGATAGTCGTTAACCGTCACCACATGCACGCCGCGCCCGGAGAGGCCATTGAGATAGGCCGCCAGTGTCGACATCAGGGTTTTACCCTCACCGGTGCGCATCTCGGCAATCTTGCCCTCGTGCAGGGTCATACCACCAATTAGCTGCACATCAAAATGGCGCATACCCAGCGTGCGACGACTGGCTTCACGGCAAGTAGCAAAGGCTTCGGGCAGCAAGCTGTCCAGGGTCTCGCCATCCTGGAAACGCTGACGGTATTCGTCAGACTTCTGACGCAGCTGATCATCAGAGAGCGACTCAATCCCTGTTTCCAGTTCATTGACGCGCTTGACGAGTTTGCGCATGCGCTTGAGTTCGCGTTCGTTCTTGGAACCGAATACGGCCTTAGCCAGTTTACCTATCATGAAATTACCAAAATCTTGTTATGTTCGGATGCCCTGAGCCCAGTAAACATCAGCGTTGCGGGGAATCAGGGTGTCATTGACCAGCCTCGGCTGGACCCGGCCACAAAGGGCACAAGTAAACAGAATGCCGCCTGCCTTGGCAAGCGAAAGATGGGGATCAGCGGATGGTGCGATGGATGTAGGAAGCGGGATCGACAGCGCGACCGTTTTTGAAGACTTCAAAGTGGACATGGGGTCCGGTAGAGCGGCCGCTGCTGCCCATCAGGGCAACCACCTGGCCTTTTTTAATCACATCCCCGACGCTTACCAGATTCTCGGAGTTGTGGGCGTAACGGGTACTGAAACCGTTACCATGGTTAACTTCGACCATCTGGCCATAGCCGCTGCGCTCGCCGGACCAGATAACTACGCCAGCCGCAACAGAGACCACATCGGACCCCATCTTACCGGCAAAATCCACACCGTTGTGCCAGGCGATATGACCTTTGAAAGGGTCTGTCCGGCGGCCAAAGCGTGATGACATCCAACCCTTGGTGACCGGCCGGCCTGCAATAAACACATCGCGCTGGATCTTGCGCTTGGCCAGCAGGGCTTCCAGGGTTTCCAGCTGATGTTCCCGGTCTTCGATCTGGTCCGTCAGCTGATCAATAACATCGATAAATTCGGGAGGGTTGTAGACATCACCCAGAGCGGAACCTTCAGGTCCACCCAGGGCCGGCACCTGGCTGAAATCAAATTCGCCGCTGTCCAGCTTGGCAATGGTGGTGAGTCGTTCACCCAGGGCATCCAGCCGCAACAGGCGCGCCTGCAGTTCGGCCATACGCAGGGTGAGGGCGGCCAACTGCTCTTCCGCCTGGCGCTTTGCCTCTGCCAGCTGCACTCCCTGCTGATCGAGGGCATCGCTCCAGGCCTGTGCGGAACCGCCGCTAAACAGATCTGAACTCTCGTCGCCTTTCAGTTCCTGTCCGATCCAGACCCCTAATCCCATTGGCAGTCCCAGCAGGCATACAGACAGTACTGCACGGGTCCAGCCCCCCAGGGAGAAGCTGCGGGTGCGACCGTGATGCTTGCTGACGACGATAACCTTCATGGGCAGTTTGTGATCAAGTCCAGATTTCTCTCAATTCAGTATTTGGCCGGCCGGGAGGGGACCAGAGCAACAGCACCAACCCCACACTCCCCTGGTGAAGCGCCTCACAAATATTGCGAGATCCCTCTTCACTTACCTTATTTTCAGGCCAAAAAGCGCAAAAAACCGGCTAAAAACCGGTTTTGAGAGCCAAATATGGCATAGAAATCAATCGATTACCAACAATAATTGATGCTGCTTTGCAGCATCAATCCATCGTACGGGAATAACAGAGATTCTTCAGACAGCCAATACTGGCTTGATATAAGAGATGGGAGCGGCGCTCTCATCTTCAAATGTGACCACTTCCCAGGCGTCTTCCTGCGCAATCAACTGCCGCAGGGAGCGGTTGTTCAGGGCGTGTCCGGACTTGTGAGCCCTGAACTCGCCGATCAGGCTATTGCCCAGCAGGTACAGGTCCCCGATGGCATCAAGGATCTTGTGCTTCACAAACTCATCGTCGTAACGCAGGCCATCTTCATTAAGGATGCGGTACTCATCCACAACGATGGCGTTATCCACGCTACCGCCCTTGGCCAGGCCTTTGGAACGCAGATACTCAATCTCGTGCATAAAGCCGAAGGTACGGGCACGACTTACCTCTTTTACAAAAGAGGTGCTGGAGAAATCCACCGTAGCGTCCAGACGACGGCCTTTGAAGACTGGATGGTCGAAATCAATGGAAAACGACACTTTAAAGCCGTTAAAAGGCAGGAACTCAGCTTTTTTATCACCATCTTCCACCACCATCGGGCGCTTGATGCGGATAAATTTCTTCGCGGCTGGCTGCTCTTCGATTCCCGCTGACTGAATCAGGAAGACAAACGGACCGGCACTGCCGTCCATAATCGGCACTTCCGGCGCACTGACTTCCACGATGGCATTGTCGATACCCATGCCGGCCATGGCCGACAGCAGGTGCTCAACCGTGGAGACGCGAACATCACCTTTCACCAGCGTGGTTGAGAGGGTGGTATCACCCACATTCTCCGCCTTGGCCTGAATTTCAACCACAGGGTCGAGATCCACCCGGCGGAAGACAATACCCGTATCCACCGGCGCTGGCAGCAGCGTCAGATAGACTTTTTCACCGGTGTGGAGACCTACGCCGGTTGCGCGGATAGCGTTTTTCAGTGTGCGTTGTCTGATCATTGTATTGTCTTTTACCCAGCAGGATCAGTTAATCGGCGAATACTACCAAAGTTGGCAACTCTAAACCAACTGAAATGGCGCGTTTTCTCTGGTTTCCCGACCTGATACGGGATTAGCGCGTCACTCAAGGCAATCCGGCTGCCACAGCAGCCTGTACTCGTTTTCCAGGAGGTCACTGCATTTAACAATGACTGAACTTAACCATAACTGAATAGGCGTTATAACGGCGGGCACCTGCCCCGCTCACCCAGACCACCCGGAAGGCCAGCCATCAGACACTGGCACCGGTATTCAGTTCCGCAAACCGATCTGCACACCGCGGGAGAGGACGGTGGCAGATCAGGGGTCGACAGCGGCAACAACCCGCCCGCAGCCAAAGGCTACGGGGCCGGGTCTGCGCAGATCAGTCGGCCTGGCGACGCAGAAACGCCGGAATATCCAGATATTCCATATCTGCATCCGCCAGCGGCTTCTTGGCTGCATTGCCCTGCCCGACGGGCTGGTTACGCATTACAGTTGGCTTATCCAGCGCCGAGTAGTCCAACTGGCCATTGGCCCGACGGGTGTTGTCCACCACCACCTTGGTTGCTGTGGGCTTGGCCATCTCGATAGCGCCACCCAGACCAGTGGCCACCACGGTCACCCGCAGCTCATCACTCATCTCCGGATCGATCACGGTACCAACCACAACGGTGGCATCAGCGGAGGCGAACTCCTCCACGGTATCGCCCACTTCGGAGAACTCACCGAGGGAGAGATCGAGGCCTGCGGTAATGTTCACCAGAATGCCCCGGGCGCCCTGCAGGTTGACGTCTTCCAGCAGGGGACTGCGGATGGCAGCTTCGGCTGCTTCGCGGGCACGATTCTCACCGCGGGCAACGCCGGTTCCCATCATCGCCATACCCATCTCGGACATCACGGTACGCACATCGGCAAAGTCGACGTTGATCATACCGGGACGCATGATCAGATCGGCAATACCCTGCACCGCGCCCAACAGTACGTCGTTGGCAGCCTTGAAGGCGTCCAGCAGGCTGGTGGACTTGCCCAGCACCGCCAGCAGTTTTTCGTTGGGAATGGTGATCAGGGAGTCAACGCGCTCCTGCAGCTCACGAATACCCGCATCGGCAATGGCCAGGCGCTTTTTGCCTTCGAACGGGAATGGCTTGGTAACCACTGCAACGGTGAGAATTCCCAGCTCCTTGGCGACTTCCGCCACCACAGGTGCACCACCGGTACCGGTACCGCCACCCATGCCGGCAGTGATAAACACCATGTCGGCACCTTGCAGAACTTCGGCGATGCGCTCGCGATCTTCCATTGCGGCTTCGCGGCCAACATCCGGATTAGCACCAGCGCCAAGGCCCTTGGTGATACCGTTACCCAACTGCAGCACAGTGCGGGCATCAATATCCTTCAGCGCCTGAGCGTCTGTATTGGCACAGACAAACTCAACACCCTCTACCTGATTGGCAATCATGTGCTTGACGGCATTGCCGCCGCCGCCACCGACACCAACAACCTTGATTACTGCGTTTTGTGGCACGCTATCAACGAGTTCAAACATAATATTCCCCTTTTTTCTCCCTTGTATGACACTGCTTTTCCACTTGCACTAACACGTTTTAAAAACTGCCCTGGAACCAGTTTTTTACCCGGCCCCACAAACTGTTTCCGCTTTCCACCTTGGCCGCATACTGCGGCTGTGCCTGCCCACTCATATACTGCTTGCGCGCATACTGCAGCAGGCCGACACCGGTGGCGTAGATCGGGTTATTGACTATGTCCGACAAACCACTGACATCCTGTGGTGTACCCAGACGTACCGGCATATGGAAGATCTCTTCCGCCAGCTCAATCACCCCTTCCATTTTTGACGTACCGCCGGTCAACACGATGCCGGCAGCACACAGGTCCTCAAAGCCACTGCGGCGCAATTCTGCCTGCACCAGCGTGAAGAGTTCGTCGTAACGTGGCTCCACCACTTCCGCCAGCGCCTGCCGCGACAGGTCGCGTGGCTGGCGATCACCCACACTGGGGACCTTGATGGTTTCGTCCGGCCCAGCCAGCTTGGCCAGCGCACAGGCGTACTTGATCTTGATCTCTTCGGCGTGCGGAGTCGGCGTGCGCAGGGCCATGGCGATATCGTTGGTCACCTGATCACCGGCGATGGGAATCACACCGGTATGGCGGATCGCACCTTCGGTAAACACCGCGATATCGGTGGTGCCGCCGCCGATATCCACCATGCAGACGCCCAGCTCTTTCTCGTCATCGGTCAGCACCGAGTAACTGGAAGCCAGCTGCTCCAGGATCACGTCCTCCACTTCCAGTCCGCAGCGGCGAATACACTTCTCCACGTTCTGTGCCGCATTTACCGCACAGGTCACCAGATGGACCTTTGCCTCCAATCGCACACCCGACATACCGAGGGGCTCTTTTACCCCCTCCTGGTCATCGATAATGAACTCCTGCGGCAGGATATGGAGAATCTTCTGGTCCGCAGGAATGGCGACGGCCTGCGCTGCGTCTATTACCCGCTCCAGATCCTGGCTGAACACTTCGCGATCCTTGATCGCCACTATGCCGTGGGAATTGAGGCTGCGAATGTGGCTGCCTGCAATACCCGCGTAGACGGAGTGGATCTGGCAACCGGCCATCAGCTCCGCCTCTTCCACCGCGCGCTGGATGGACTGCACAGTCGACTCGATATTAACCACCACACCTTTTTTCAGACCGGTGGAGCGGTGCGAGCCAATCCCGACAATCTCCAGGTCACCATCCGGTGACAACTCCCCCACAATGGCGACCACCTTGGATGTACCGATATCCAGGCCGACCACCATGCGACTTTCATGTGACTGCGCCATTCCGCACCCTCGCTGTCAGGCCGTTAGCATAGCCTTCTGTGTTGTTCATCCTTTTTATCCCCGTACGCCGACCGCAGCATCAGACTGCCAACCGACGGCCACTCCATTGGTATAACGCAAATCAATACTGGCAACGTCTGCCCAGCGTACCCGCAACTGCGAGTTGTAGATCTTCAGCAGTCGCTTGACACGGTCGAGCATCTGATCACGGCCGATGCGTACCGGCACCTGATCGTTTATTTCCATGGCCCAGCTGCCGGTGGCGTCCCGACGCAGGGCGCCCAGCTGCAAACCTGCCTCGCCCAGCAGCTTTGCCAGGGTGTAATAACTGGCCATCACTTCCTGCTCACTGCCGGTGACCCCGCTGAGGCGCGGCAAACCGGTCAGCAAATCCTCGGGCACAGTGCCCTCCTGCAAGCGGATCAGCTCGCCGCGCTGGTTGAGCGCATCGCTCTCGCCCCAGCGCGCAATGGGCCGGTGCTCAGTTACCGTAATTGCCAGCTGATCCGGCCAGCGACGGGTGACCAACACCTGATCCACCCAGGGATCCTGCTCCAGTCTCTCGCGAATGGCATTGAGGTCCAGCTTCATAAAGCTGTTGCCCATAGCCTGATACACACGCTCGGCCAGCTCTTCACGGGAGACCCGCAGGAACTCGCCGTTGATCTGCACGCTTTGCACCGGTCTTTGCAGTTGTTGCTGAAACCAGAGCGATACGCCGTAACCGACAGCGCACACCAGTGCCAATGAACCTGTCCAGCGCATCAACCGCAGCAACCATCCGGCGCGCGTCAACAATCCCGGCTTTTGCTGCTGCCGGGTGGCGCCACGAATGGCTTTGTTGACACGTTCCTGAGTTGCCATCGGTCAGTGGTTCTCCGCAATCGTCTGCTGCAGGATATTCAGCACCAGCTGTTCAAACGACAGGCCATGGGCTCGCGCCGCCATGGGCACCAGACTGTGATCCGTCATACCCGGCACGGTGTTTACTTCCAGGGTGTAGAAGTTGCCGGCGGCATCCGCCATCACATCTACCCGTCCCCAGCCGGCACAACCCAACGCGTCAAACGCATCCACCGCCAGCGCTTTCAGCCGTATCTCATCTTCCGCACCCAGGCCACAGGGGCACAGGTAGCGGGTATCATTGGCCAGGTACTTGGCGTTGTAATCGTAGAACTGATGATCCGTCTCCAGGCGGATGGGCGGCAGTGCCACACCGTTTAGTACCGCTACCGTGTACTCCGCACCTTCAATAACCTGCTCCGCAAACACCGAACGGTCATACTGAATAGCGTTGCTGTAAGCGCTGTCCAGCTGCTCACGACTGGCCACCTTGGACATGCCGATGCTGGAGCCCTCATGGGCAGGCTTCACCATCAACTGGCAGCCAATCTCGGCCACAACCTGGTCCAGGTTGTCGGCGGTCAGCATGCGATACTCGGGAGTGCTGATACCCGCCGCAGAAAAGATCTGCTTGCTGCGCCACTTGTCCATGGCGATGGAGGAGGCCTGCACGCCGCTGCCGGTATAAGGCAGCCCCAGGAATTCCAGCAACGCCTGCATACGACCGTCTTCGCCACCGGGCCCGTGCAGGGCAATGAAGACGCGATCGATCTTCTCCTGTTGCAGGCGGGACACTATGTCAGCACCCACATCAATCAGAAACGCGTCCACACCTTCGGACTGCAGCGCGGCACAAACCGCAGCACCGCTCTTCAGCGAGACTTCACGCTCAGCCGACTGGCCACCGTAGAGTACGGCGACGCGACCAAATGCTTGTGTGTCTATATCAGTCATCGTCTTAACTGCTCTCACTTTTCCCTGGGATAAACTACCGGGGTTTACTTCAATTGGCGTTTTGCCAGCTCCACCGCCAGCATGCCCACGTTACCGGCGCCCTGGGTGACCACGATATCGCCCGGCTCTACCAGGTCGGCAATAATCTCCGGCACTCCGTCGATACCCTCAACAAAAATCGGGTCCAGCTGCCCGCGATTGCGAATGGTGCGGCACAGGTGGCGACTGTCGGCACCGGCAATCGGTTCTTCACCGGCGCTGTAGACTTCCAGCAATACCAGTGCATCCACCGAGGACAGGACCTCTACAAAATCCTCGTACAGATCGCGGGTACGGGTGTACCGGTGCGGCTGATAAACCATCAGCAAGCGACGCTCCGGCCAACCGTCACGAATCGCGGCAATCGTGGCTGCCACCTCGCGGGGATGATGACCGTAGTCATCCACCAGCATGGCGCTGCCGTCATTCACATCGAAGTTGCCATACACCTGGAAGCGTCGACCGACCCCCTGGAACTGCTGCAGACCTTGTTGGATAGCAGCATCATCAATGCCCTCGTCAGTGGCCACGGCAATGGTCGCCAGCGCGTTGAGCACATTGTGCCGGCCGGGCATATTCACAGTGACCGCCAGGTCCGGCAGACCGTCGGGGCGACGCGCCACAAAGCTGGTGCTGAGGGTGCTCTGGGTGACATCCACCGCGCGGTAGTCGTTCTCTTCGTCAAAACCGTAGGTCAGGATGGGGCGGGAGACATCCGGCATGATCTCCTGAACCACCGGATCGTCGCCGCACAGTACCGCCAGGCCGTAGAACGGCAGGTTGTGCAAAAACTCGATGAAGGTCTTTTTTACGTTGGCGAAGTCGCCGCCATAGGTGTCCATATGGTCGGCGTCGATATTGGTAACCACCGCCACCATGGGCTGCAGGTGCAGGAAGGAGGCATCGCTCTCGTCCGCTTCTGCCACCAGGTAGCGACTGGCTCCCAGCTGGGCGTTGGCACCGGCACTGTTAAGCAGGCCGCCAATCACAAAGGTGGGATCACGATCACCGGCCGCCAGCACGGACGCCAGCAGGCTGGTGGTGGTGGTTTTGCCGTGGGTACCGGCAACCGCAATACCGTGGCGATAGCGCATCAGCTCGCCCAGCATTTCGGCGCGGCGTACCACAGGGATACGACGCTCCCTGGCACCCAGCATTTCCGGATTGCGCTCATCCACCGCCGAGGAGTTCACCACCACATCCACCTCTTCCACGTTACTCTCGTGGTGGCCGATAAAGATGGTGGCGCCTTTGTCCTGCAGGCGCTGGGTCACGCTCGACTCACGCAAGTCGGAGCCTGAAATCTTGTAGCCCTGGTTCAGCAGCACTTCAGCGATTCCGCTCATACCCGCGCCGCCAATACCGATAAAGTGGATACGCTTAATCCGGCGCATCTCGGGGATGGTAATAATGTGCTTATTCACCATGGTTCTTCTCCTGCTTGCGACTCACTACCTGCTGGCAGTAGTCGGCGACATCACTGGCAGCGTTTGGCATTGCCAGTGCTTTGGCGTTGCGGCCCATGGTCTGCAACTGTTGACGATCTTTACTCACACTGACAATAAACTCTGCCAGCTTCTCTTTGTTCATATCGCTCTGCGGCATCAGCACACCGGCGCTGTTGTTTACCAGCCACTCGGCATTGCGGGTCTGGTGGTCATCAATGGCAAACGGGAACGGCACCAGCAGTGCGCCGCGTCCTGCCAGGGTCAGCTCGGAAACTGTCAGGGCACCGGAGCGGCAGATCACCACATCGGCCCACTCGTAGGCTGCTGCCATATCTTCAATAAAGGCTTCCACCTGTGCCTCGACTCCCGCCTGTCGGTAAGCCTCTTCGGTCACCGCAATGTGACGCTTGCCGGTCTGGTGACGTACCATTGGGCGCTCGTCGGCGGGCAGCTGCGCCAGCGCCGCCGGCACTGTCTGGTTCAGCGCCAGGGCTCCGAGACTGCCACCCAACACCAGCAAATGCATGGGGCGCTCGGCACCACACTCCAGCTCCCGGACACCGGCAATTTCCGGGCGCACCGGATTACCAACATGTACCGCTTCCGGCAGGCAGCCGGGGAATGCTTCCAGCACCACATTGGCCACTTTCGAGAGCCAACGGTTGGTGGTACCGGCTACCGCATTCTGCTCGTGGATCACCAGCGGTTTACCCAGCAAACGGGCGGCAATACCGCCGGGGCCGGATGCGAAACCACCCAATCCCAATACAGCATCAGCGCCACTGGTGCGGATAACCTGCATCGCCTGCCAGACCGCACCGAGCAGTAGGAAGGGTGCTTTCACCAGAGTCAGCAAACCCTTGCCGCGCACACCTTCAATAGTTAGGCAGTGCAGCTGGATATCGGCCGCCGGCACCAGCTCAGCTTCGATTCCCCGCGCCGTGCCCAGCCACTCGACGGCCGCACCGCGTGCTTGCAGTTCGGCAGCAACCGACAGCGCCGGGAATACATGCCCGCCAGTACCACCGGCCATTACGATAATTTTACGATGCTGGAGTTCCATCAGGCGGCCTCCACCACGTCAGTGAGCAACGGCGTGCGGCGGCTGCCACGAGCACTGCGCGCCGCCTTATCCGCGCGCGCCAGCGCTTGCTGTTGCGCTTTGGCGGTGCTGGTATGCAGGTCGTAGTCGGCACGCATGACCAAACCAACCAACATCATGGTAACCAGCAGGCTACTGCCGCCGTAGCTGATAAAGGGCATGGTCAGCCCCTTGGTGGGCAGCAGGCCAGAGGCAACACCCAGGTTAATAAAGGCCTGCGCAGCGAACATCACTGCCACACCAAAGGTGGCGAAGCTGATGTAGTTCGCTCCTTGCTTCATGGCGCGCTGGGAAATATTGAGCACACAGATCACCATGCCAATAAAGACTGCCAGAATGCAGGCCACGCCCAGCAGGCCGAACTCTTCGGCAACGATGGCAAAAATAAAATCGGTATGCGCCTCGGGTAGGTAGAAGAGCTTCTGCACACTGTTACCCAAGCCCTGTCCCAGCCACTCGCCGCGCCCAAACGCAATCAGCGACTGGGTCAGCTGATAGCCGCTGTTGTATTGATCGGCCCACGGGTCGAGAAAGGTGATCAGGCGCTGCATGCGATAAGGCGACAGGATCGCAATCAGACCAAGGCCGCCAATAGCGCCAACAACCAGCAACAGGAATTGCCACATTCTCACACCGGCGACAAACAGCATGGCCATCACTGTACCCGCCAACACGACCGACGCACCAAAGTCCGGCTCCAGCAACAGCAGGAAGACCAGCAGCGCCAGTGTCAGCAACGGCTTCAACACACCGCGCCAATCTGCCAGCATTTCTGCGCCGCGGCGGGAGAGGAAACTGGCATAAAAGATAATGGCGCAGAACTTGACCACTTCGGAGGCCTGCAGTGCCAAAGGACCCAGCTGCAGCCAACGCTGACTGCCGTTGACCTTACGGCCGATGCCCGGGATCAGCACCAGTGTCAGTAACAGCAGCGCAGCGATCAGGAACAGGCCGCCGTGCTTCTCCCACACACTCACGGGCACCATCGCAATCAACAATGCGGCACTCAGCCCCATGGTCCAGTAGGTGGCGTAACGCCTGGCAAAGAACCAGCTGTCACCGTAGTAAGCCTCGGCATGAGCCATGGACGCAGAAGTCACCATCACCAGGCCAAAGGAGGACAGCACCATGACCCACAACAGCAGGTGCCAGTTCACCGCTTCGTGATTTAAGTGTGGCCTGCTAAAGGAGAGGCGCTTCATCCGAGCACCTCCTTCACCGCCGCCACAAATTGGCGACCGCGGTCATCATAACCACTGAACATGTCGAAACTGGCACAGGCGGGAGAGAGCAATACACAGTCGCCAGACTGCGCCAGCTGCGCCGCCTGCTGCACCGCGGCAGTCATGGAATCAGCGTGTTGCAGAGTACAGATGCCTTCGAAAACCGCAGCGATTTTGTCAGCATCTTCACCAATCAGTACCAGCGCCCGCAGCTGTCCGGCAGCCTGCGCCAACGGCGCAAAGTCTGCACCTTTACCCACACCACCGGCGATCAGCACGATGCGGCCCTGCTCTGACGCCAGCCCCTGCAGTGCTGCCAGGGTGGCACCCACATTGGTACCTTTGGAATCGTTGTACCAGGTGATGCCATCCCGCTCCGCCACCCACTCGCAGCGGTGCGGCAGGCCGGCAAAGTGACGCAGGGTCTCCAGCATTGGCTCCATACTGAGGCCGGCGGCTTTACCCAGTGCCAGGGACGCGAGGGCATTGGCCAGGTTGTGACGACCAGGCAGGCGCACTTCGCTGGCCGGCATCAGGTCAATAAATTCGTAGGCCAGCATCTCGATGCCGTTCACGGTCCGCAAACCAAAACCGTGACGATCAGGCGCATTGAGACCGAAACTGTAAAGCTGTACCCCTTCCGCCAGCGGTGGTGCAGTAAGCGGGTCCTGGCGATTGATCACCACCGCGCGGGCACCAAAGTAGACCCGCTGCTTGGCCTGATGGTAGTGCGCCAGTGAATCGTAGCGATCCATGTGGTCTTCGCTGACGTTAAGCACGGTTGCCACTTCGGCGCCGAGTCGGGCAATGGTCTCCAGCTGAAAACTGGAGAGTTCCAGCACATAGAGCTCCGCCTGCGGCTCCAGCAACAGGTCCAGTACCGGCACACCGATGTTGCCGCCAACCAGCGCCCGCTTGCCACAGGCTTTGGCCATCTCGCCCACCAGGGTGGTCACGGTACTCTTGGCGTTGGAGCCGGTAATGGCGATCACCGGGGCGGAAATCTCGCGCATGAACAGTTCGATGTCGCCCAGCACCGGGATACCCGCAGCCGCAGCCGCGCGAATCGCCGGATGGGCAATGGCCACACCGGGACTGACAATAATCTCGCTGGCGGCCAGCAGTGTACTTTCCTGCAGCTCGCCCAACTCCCTGGGGACGGAGGGAAACTCCACCTCAATCTCGGCCAGAGTGGGCGGCAGCTCCCGGGTATCCAACCAGACAAAGGCGCGCCCCTCGCGGGTCAAATAACGGGCAGCAGAACGACCGGTCACTCCCATACCGATCAGCACTGCCACGTTACTTTTTGCGATCAACTCTGCCACTGGCGGATTCCCTTAACCCAGGTTCGTATGCTTAACGCAGTTTCAGTGTCGCCAGGCCAAACAGCACCAGCATCACTGTGATAATCCAGAAACGCACAATCACGCGCGGCTCCGGCCAGCCTTTCAATTCAAAATGGTGGTGCAGCGGCGCCATGCGGAAAATGCGGCGACCGGTAAGCTTGAATGAGCCCACCTGCAGGATTACCGAGACGGTCTCCATCACGAAGACACCACCCATGATGAAGAACACGATTTCGTGGCGCACGATAACGGCGATGACACCGAGGGCTGCACCAAGCGCCAGGGCGCCCACATCACCCATGAAGACCTGGGCGGGATAGGTGTTGAACCACAAGAAGCCCAGTCCGGCGCCACCCAAGGCGGCACAGAAGACAACCAGCTCGCCGGCGCCCTGTACGTAGGGGATATGCAGGTACTGGGCGAACTCCGAGTGCCCGGCCAGGTAGGCGATAATGCCCAGGGCACCACCTACCATCACCGACGGCATAATGGCCAGACCGTCCAGGCCATCGGTGAGGTTCACCGCGTTGCTGGAGCCGACAATAACGAAGTAGGTCAGTACGATGTAGAAAATGCCCAGGTCCAGTGCCACGCTTTTAAAGAAGGGCACAATCAGCTGGGTCTCGGACGGACTGGCAGCGGTGTAGAACAGGAACAGCGCGGCACCCAGACCGGCTACCGATTGCCAGAAGTATTTCCAGCGCGCGGGTAAGCCACGGCTGTTGGATTCCACCACCTTGCGGTAGTCATCCACCCAGCCCACCAGACCAAATATGGAAGTCACAATCAGCACTACCCACACGTAGCGGTTGCTGAGGTCCGACCAGAGCAAGGCGCTGACAAAAATAGCCGCCAGAATCAGGGTGCCACCCATGGTGGGGGTACCGGACTTGCTCAGGTGCGACTGGGGTCCATCGTCCCGTACCGACTGGCCGATCTGCAGGTAATTAAGACGGCGGATCATCCACGGCCCCAGCAGCAGGGAGATACCCAGTGCGGTGAGCACACCCAGAATGGCGCGCAGCGTCAGGTACTGGAATACCGCAAAATGGGATGAATACTGCTGCAAGTGTTCTGCAAGCCACAAAAGCATTGTTATTGTTCTCCGCCTGATGTGATTGCCTGCACGACAGATTCCATGCGCGCGCTCCGGGATCCTTTCACCAATACAACCGTATTTTCAGCAAGCTGTTGCGTTAAAAAAGCGACCAGCGACTGCTGATCCGTAAAATGTTGCGAGCTCTGCCCCTGCCCGCAGACAGAATCAAAACCTTCACTGATCCAGCGGCTGTTATTGCCGCAGGTGAGCAGGTGGGCAATGCCCTGACGGGCCAGATCTTCACCCAGTGCCTGCAGCAGAGGCTGCTGGCCATCCCCAAGCTCACCCAGATCTCCCAGCGCAAGCCACACATCGCGACCAGCGCTTTGCAGATCCGCCAACACCGCGGCAGCAGCGCGAACCGAGCCGGGGTTGGCGTTGTAGGTATCGTCTATAACCAGCGCGTTTTGCAGGCCGGCCATTGGCACCAGACGGCCAGCCACCGGCTGCAGCCTGGTCAGGCCAGCGGCGGCCTGCATCAGGCTGACACCCACCGCCAGTGCGCAGGCAGTCGCCGCCAGCGCATTGGCAATGTTCTGCTTGCCCAACAGGGGCAGCTCCACACTCACCCGATCCTCAGCGGTACAGATATCGAAGCGGTAACGCCCAGTGGCCGTCAGTGCAACGTTGCTGGCATACACCGATGCGTCGTCGCGGGTGACAGAGAAAGTCACCTGATGAATGTCGGCACGGGTCTGCGCCAGCTCGGCCTGCCACTCCGCACAGTAACGGTCGTCCAGGTTAAGCACTGCGGTGCCTCCCTGACGCAAGCGGCGATAGATATTGGATTTCTCCTGCGCAACACCGCGCTCGGAACCAAAACCTTCCAGGTGGGCCGCCATGACGTTATTGACCAGCGCCACAGTTGGCTCCGCCAGTCCCGCCAGGTAATCGATCTCACCCATGCCACTGGCACCCATCTCAATCACCGCGCAGGCGCTGCCGGCAGGCATGGCCAACAGCGTCATGGGTACGCCAATATGGTTATTGAGATTGCCGCGGGTGGCGTGCACCTCACCGAGACAGGCAGTGACTGCCACCAGCATCTCCTTGACGGTGGTTTTGCCACAGCTGCCGGTCAGACCGATCAGTGGCCCTCCGTACTGTTGCCGCCCCAACTGCGCCAGCTGTCCCAACGCTTTGGTGGTATCCGCCACCTGCAGCTGAGGCAACCCCAACGTCGGGTCGGCAGTTTCGACGATAGCCGCAACCGCGCCGGCGTCCCGCGCGGCCGCCAGAAAATCGTGAGCGTCAAAGCGCTCTCCTTTCAGTGCCACAAAGCAGTCGCCCGGCGCCACGGAACGGGTATCGGTACTGACACGGGCAAAGCTGACATCTGCCCCGTGCAGGGTAGCCTGCAGCGGTGCAACCAGGGCAGAGAGCGGCATGGCATCAATCACTGCACACCTCCTGCACGTCGCTCCAGCAATATTTTTTCTGCCACAGCCAGATCGCTGAACGGTAATTTTTCAGTACCGATCTGCTGATAATCTTCATGCCCCTTGCCTGCGATCAGCACACAGTCGCCGGCTTCCGCCTGCGTCACCGCCAACCGGATGGCCTGCTCTCTATCTGCTTCCACCAGTACGCCGCTGCGATCGCTGACGCCCTGCAAAATATCGTCAATAATCATCTGCGGCTCTTCTGTACGCGGGTTATCACTGGTGATCACCACGCGGTCAGCCAGGTTCTCTGCCACTTGTGCCATCAACGGGCGCTTGCCCTTGTCACGGTCGCCGCCACAGCCGAATACGCACCAGATTTTCTGGCGGGTGTGGGCGCGCAGTGCCTGCAGGACAGACTCCAGAGCATCGGCGGTATGGGCAAAATCCACCAACACGTTGATATCCGAATCCACCTCTACCGCCTGCAGTCGTCCAGCCACCGGATGCAGCTGTGGCAGCACGGTGAGGATGCTGGCCACACTGAAACCCTGTGCGTAGGCCGCGGCAATCACCACCAGCAAATTGCTGAGGTTAAACTCTCCCCAGATGGCAAGCTGCAGGTCGAACTGGCCTTCAGGTGTGGTCAGTTCGGCTTCGATGCCACCTGCGTGGTAGCGCACCTGGCTGGCGGCAAAATCGGCGTTGCCGCGCAGGCTGCAGGTAAGCACACGGCAGTGTCCGGCGGCGCGCGCAATAAACTCTGCTGCCACAGGATCATCAATATTCACCACCGCAGCCTGCAGCGACGGGAAATCCATCAGCTTCAGCTTGGCAGCCACGTAGCTTTTCATATCACCGTGGTAGTCCAGGTGATCACGACCGATATTGGTAAACACCGCCACATCCACATTCACACCGGCCAGGCGACGCTGGTCGAGACTGTGGGAAGAGGCTTCCATCACTACAGCAGCGGTGCCCTCATCCAGCATCTGCCGCAGGATGCGCTGCAGGGAAACTGCGTCCGGCGTGGTCAAGCCGGTAGCGACCACCTCGTCACCCACCCGACCGTAACCCAGGGTGCCCACACTGGCAGCGGGCGTTCCCAGCAACTGCAGCAGTTGCGCCAGCCACTGGGTAGTGGTGGTCTTGCCGTTGGTGCCGGTAATGGCGGTCACGGTCATATCCTGGGACGGTTCGCCGTAGTAGCGTCCGGCCAATTCGCTGATGCGCTCACCCAGCTGAGGAACCCTGACGCGTAACATCTGCTGTGCATCGGTAGCCGCGTGGTAATCATCGCCGTTTTCAAAAATTACCCGGGCACCGCGGGAGAGAGCGTCCAGGATAAATTTCTCACCGTGGGTCAGGGTGCCGCCCACGGCCAGGAAACTGTCGCCCGGCTGCACCTGACGGCTGTCCAACTGCAGCTCGCCAACCGGTGTGGCCGCACACTCTGAAAACGACAAAGCGGGCAGCAATTGCCCGAGCGTAACCTGTCTGTTGGGAGTGGCCGTCATCATGTCAGCGGCCCCCGTTTGGCGACGCTACCTGCCTCCGCCTGCTGCAGCCTCGGCGGCACGTGCAGCAGCCGCAGAGCGCCTTCCGCCACCTTGGCGAATACCGGCGCGGCCACTTCACCACCAAAATATTTCCCCGAGGCGGGCTCTTCAATAACGACTACTGCCACCACCCGCGGGTCGGCCGCTGGTGCCAGTCCGGCAAAGACAGAGCGGTAGCGGTCTTCGGCGTAGCCGTGCTTACCGATTTTATGCACGGTGCCGGTCTTGCCTGCCGCCGGATAGGATTCGATCTGCGCCTGCTTGCCGGTGCCCTCTTTGCCCAGCACCGTCTCCAGCATGGTGATCACCTGGCGCGTATAACGCGGCTCAACCACAGGCGTACCCTGCACCTTGCCAGGCTGATCAACGCGCATCAGGCTCAGGGGGTAACGCACACCCTCATTGGCAACTACCGCGTAAGCTTGCGCCAGCTGCAGCGCGGTTACCGTCATACCGTAGCCAAACGCGAAGTTGGCGCGCTCGATGGGGGTCCAGCGACTGCGATTTGGCAGCAGGCCAACGCCTTCACCGGGGAAGCCGACGCCCGTTCCCTGGCCCAGACCGAGGCGATAAAACATGTCCCGTACTGTCTGCGGCTCCAGATCCAGAGCCACCTTGCTGATACCCACCTGGCTGGACTTGGTGATCACTTTGGTGAGATCGATCATGCCGTAATTTTTGGGGTCAACGAGCGTCTTCTTGCCAACCCGGATATAGCCTGGATTGGTATCGATCAGGGTGTGCGGCTTATACCGTCCGGTTTCCAGCGCCGCCATGGCAGTCAGCGGCTTCATGGGGGAGCCGGGCTCGAACTGATCCGTAATGGCGCGATTGCGCAACGCCTCCATCTGCATACCGGTGCGATCATTGGGGTTGTAAGAGGGCTGATTGACCATCGCCAGCACTTCGCCGGTCTTCACATCCAGCAACACCAGCGAACCCGACTTGGCGCGATGCCGGGCCACAGCCGCCTTCAATTCGCGATAGGCAAGATACTGCATGCGCATATCGATACTCAGGTGCACATCAGCACCGGTGCGGGGCGCCACCAGCTCACCATCGTCGCGCACGACACGGCCTTTCAGATCCTTAACCACACGCTTGGAACCGGGCACACCGGTGAGGGCGCGATCAAAAGCCAGCTCAACCCCCTCCTGGCCCATACCATCAATATTGGTAAAGCCCACAATATGGGCGGCAACTTCACCGGCCGGATAAAAACGCTGATACTCGGTAGTGCCATGCACACCAGGCCAGTGGTTAGCCAGAATCGCTTCCGCATCCTGCGGTGGCATGTGGCGCTTCAGGTAGACAAACTCCTTGCCACTGTAGCGCTTCAGTTTTTCACGCAGATCGCTCTCTTTCTCACCCAGTGCGCGCGCCAATGGCGCCAGCGCAGGACTGTCCTGTGGCAACTCCTGAGGATTGAGCCACAGGGAGACGACGGGGGTGCTCACCGCCAGTGGCTCGCCATTGCGGTCAGCGATAACCCCACGATGAGCGGGGATCACTTCGGTACGTACGGTGCGGGCGTCGCCCTGTCCCTGCAGGAATTCGAAGCCTTTGTCTTCACCGGGAATCACCTGCAGGCGCGCCACGTGCCACAACAGCAAGCTCATCAGAGTGGCGAGCAGCACCACCGCCAGCGCAAAGCGCCAGCGGGCAACTGCCAGCTTTTCTGACGGCAACGCACTTGTCAGCACGGATTTCGCGTTCACTCAGACACCATCACCAGTTGCTCCCCACGGGGTACGACCATATGCAACTTCTCAGTTGCTTCTTTTTCTATTCGACCGTAAGCCGACCAGGCGCTCTGCTCCAGCAGATACTGCCCCCACTGCACATGCAGCTGGTTGGCTTCACGACGCAAAACTTCCAGTTGATTGACTTTCTGCCGGGTGAGATGCGCGGTGCGCACTACAGCCAGTGCACTCGCCAGAACCGCTGACCACAGCAACACCAGCATCAACCACCATCTCCAGCTGTAGCGTTCCGCCACACCAATCACCCGCTTCGTTATTGTATTTTTTCTGCCACCCGCATCACCGCACTGCGGGAACGCACATTGGCATCAACCTCTTCTCCCGAGGCTTTTACCGCCTTGCCAATGGAGCGCAAACGCTTGTTCAGTTGCGCCTCGGTCACCGGCAGGCCCTTGGGCAGCTGCAATCCCTTTTCGTGATGACGGATAAAGCGCTTAACGATGCGATCTTCCAGAGAGTGGAAGCTGATCACCACCAGACGACCACCGGGTTTAAGAATTTCCAGCGCCTGATCCAGCAGCCCCTCCAAATCCGACAGCTCGTCGTTGACCCGGATACGGATGGCCTGGAACGCGCGCGTGGCCGGGTTTTTACCCTTCTCCCAGGCGGGATTGGCTTCTGCCACCACATGGGCAAGCTGCAGGGTGCGGGTAAATGGCTCCTGCGCGCGCCGCTGCACAATGGCCCGGGCTATACGCTTCGCAAATCGCTCTTCGCCGTAATCTTTCAGAACCTGCGCAATTTCCGCTTCGGGTGCGCTGTTTACCCAGTCCGCCGCGCTCATGCCACGGCTGTCATCCATCCGCATATCCAGCGGGCCGTCCTGCAGGAAGCTGAAGCCGCGATCCGCCTCATCCAGTTGCGGGGAGGAAACGCCAAGATCCACCAGTACGCCGTCAATCTTGCCGACCACGTCCCGCTCCCGGGCGAACTCCTGCAACTGCGCAAATGAACCGTGCTGAATAGTGAAACGAGCATCCAGCTCCTGCAGCGCCTTGCCGGTGGCAATCGCCCGGGGGTCCTTATCCACCCCCAACAAGCGCCCACCTAACTGCAATCTTTCCAGGATCAGACGGCTGTGGCCGCCACGCCCGAAGGTTCCATCCACATAAAAACCGTTGGCATCGGTGATCAGGGCATCGACTGCCTCTTGCAGCAGTACGGTTACGTGCTTGTCCGTCATGCGCGGCCCTTTACAGTGACAAGTTCAGCAGTTCGTCCGGCAGCTCACCGTCATCCTGCGCATCCAGCTGGGCATTCCAGCCCTCTTCGCTCCACAGCTCCGCCTTATCACTCAGACCCACAAACACCAGCTTCTTATCCAGGTTGGCGTAATCGCGCAGGATCTGCGGCAGAAGGATCCGCCCGTTGCTGTCCAACTCCACCTCGGTGGCGTTACCCAACACCAGGCGCTGCAGACGACGAGTAGCCGGATGGGAGTTTTTCAGGCCGGCAATTTGCTTGCTCAGAACCTGCCACTGGGGCTCGGGGTAAATCATGAGACAACGCTCATAGGGGCTGGCAGTCACGATCAGGCGTCCCTCACAGGCAGCCGCCAGCGGATCGCGATACTTGCTCGGTATCGCCATTCGGCCTTTGGCATCCATATTGATGGGCAGACTGCCTTGAAACACGTTTATCCCCGGAGTTGATTTGGTGCCTGATTACCACTCGCTACCACCCAGACACCACTAATAAACACTTTTATCCACTTTTCACCACCGCCAGTGTAATTCTGCGGGGTTCAAAGTCAAGGAAGCAAATGGGCGAAAACGCACGAAACGGCGCGGAACTTCGGGGAATTTGTAAGGAATGTGAAAGCATCGCGAGGAGAGAAAAACAACAAACACCAGGATTTTCAAACCAATAGAAACAGAACTTAAAGTAATACTTTAAGTGTAAGAATTATTCTTTCTTTGAGATTTCCACCTATAGAAGCAATAGGCATATATAAGGAGGGATACTACTTTTGCTTTTTGGCGATTTCAGCCGCCCCCAGGGAGCCGTATTCGGTCGCCCCTGAAAGCCTGTATATAGATACAGCCAAATCGGCCTTGCGTCAACCCAAACCCACAACCAGCCGACTACAAAGCACTGCGAGCAACAACGCCAGCCCGCCAATCCATGACCTGAATGTGCAGCGCATAATACAAGCCGTCCCGGCAAGGGTCTACGCCTGCAACTGTCATTGCTGAAAAAGGGCCAGAGCAAGCTGGTATTAAGGCCCTTTTACCGCAACCACTAACGTCGACGTCGCCTAACGCCACCAATAATAAAAACTGGCGCTGTATTTGGCAAACCCGGCGTGAGTGATGACGACGGTATCCTGCCCGGCAAACACCGCCCGCAGAGGTAAATAACGCCCCCGGCCCGCCAACACAGGCCCAGCGACTTCCCTGCAACGGCGAACTGTATCGCCAATCCCAAAGCGGGAAACAACCTGCAGAAGGAAAAGGATGAACCGGAAACGGCTATTGAAGATTACAAGTAGCGACCGGAGGTCAACCTCGCCCCCTCCTACTGCTATTGAGGGTAAGGCAGGCGTCCGGCGTAAGGGAGCGCGGGCGATGGCGCGCAGTCATGAAAAGCCCTGCACCCCACAGCCCAGCAGAAGATGTGAAGCCGGTCGGTAAGCCGGGTTCTGTCGTGGACAGTCATTCATCTAGGCCCTGCGTCACCACAGGGCTCAAGCAACCTACCCGCCCTCAGTGCGGGTCACACCATCGAGGGCCTATTTGGTCTTGCTCCGAACGGGGTTTACCGTGCCACGAACTGTTACCAGTCGCGCGGTGGGCTCTTACCCCACCCTTTCACCCTTACCTGTGCCCCAAGGAGGCCATCGGCGGTCTGCTCTCTGCTGCACTTTCCGTAGGCTTGCGCCCCCCAGGCGTTACCTGGCGTTCTACCCTATGGAGCCCGGACTTTCCTCCCCCTGCACTCAGGCGGCGACTGTCTGACCAGCTTCGGGCGCAAGACTAGCGGCGCCCCCTGCAAACATCAAGCACAATCTGCGGCGGCAGGGCCGCCGGGCGGCCATGCCAGCATCAGCCCGCAACAATCGGGTTATACTGCGCCCCACCTTACCGACCTGCCGTGAAACGGAGTACTGTTCATGAGTGAAGCCCCGCTGGGTATCAACCTGCACGTGGAAGGCGCTATTGCCACCATTACTCTCAACCAGCCCCAGCGCCATAACTCGCTGGACGGGGATGACATTGCACAGCTGCAACAACACCTGCAAACCATCGCCAGCAACAAGGCTATACGGGCCCTGATCATCACCGGCAGCGGCGAGCGCAGTTTCTGCTCCGGCGCCGCTCTGGATCAACTGGGCTCTGGCTCCATCAGTGGGGAATTGTTCGCAGAGATGAACGACCGGATTGCGGACGTTGCTGTACCCACCATTTGCGCCCTCAATGGTAGCGCTTACGGTGGCGGCTCGGAGATTGGCCTGGCCTGTGATTTCCGCATAGGGGTGGAGGGGATGCGGGTGTTTGTGCCGCCGGCGCGCATCGGGCTCTGCTACCCGGTGAATGGTATCCGGCGCTTTGTCAGCGTGCTGGGTATTCACACCGCCAAACGATTGCTGTTGGCCAGTGAGGAGTTCAATGCAGAACAGCTGCTCGGCATTGGCTACCTTACCCAACTGGTCAAACCGGATCAGCTGCAGGCAGCCACACAGCAACTGGCACAGCGCCTCGCCGGTTACGCACCGCTGGCTCTACAGGCCATGAAAGCCATCAGCGATCGCGCCGCCGGTGAAACACTGGACCTGGAGGCCGCCAACCAGCTGGCCGCGGCCTGCAACCGCTCCGCCGATCTGCAGGAGGGATTTTTGGCCCGGCAGGAAAAACGCCCGCCGGTCTTCAGGGGGGAGTAGCTCGCTGCCACCGGCGTGCTATTAAGGCTGCTGCTCCAGCGCCCACTGGTACAGCAGCTTTTTGCGCACACCGGTAATCTCCGCCGCCAGCTGGCTGGCCTGCTTGACCGACAGCTCTGCCAGCAGGATGGTCATGATACGCTGCGCCTCGTCATCCAGCTGTTGTGCCTCAGCGGCATCGCGACCACGCACCATTAACACCATCTCACCACGGCGCTGATTGGAATCCGCGGCCACAAATTCCCGCAGCGACTGCAGCGATCCCCCCACAATGGTCTCAAAGGTTTTGGTCAGTTCACGAGCCAGCACCACCTCACGCTCACCGCCAAACACCAACGCCATGTCCGCCAGGCAATCCTCAATACGATGAGGCGCCTCATAGAAAATCAATGTGCGTTCATCAGCAGCCAGGGCGTGCAAGCGATTCTGTCGTTGTCCGCTTTTGGCTGGCAGAAAACCCTCAAAACTGAAACGGTCAGAGGGCAGCCCCGAGGCACTGAGCGCGGCCACCAACGCACAGGCGCCAGGAACAGGCACCACTCGCACACCTTCTTCCCGCGCCCGCCGCACCAGGCGGTACCCGGGATCAGAGACCAGCGGCGTGCCCGCATCCGAGATCAGGGCCACCGACTGGCCGCTCAATAAACGATCAACCAGGGACTGTACCTGACGGTCATCACTGTGGTCGTGATAGGCCAGCAGCGGCGTCTGAATGCCAAAGTGCGACAGAAGTCGCGCGCTGTGCCGGGTATCTTCGGCGGCAATGACATCCACCGTTTGAAGTGTCTCAATCGCTCGCGGTACCATATCGCCCAAATTACCAATGGGTGTCGCCACCACATAAAGTGCAGACTGGTTCGGTGCGGATACGGTCTCCGTCATGGTAGATTCTCTTTACAGTCAATAAATGTTGCTTTGAGCTTCGGATTCCCGGGAGTGAACCCTATGACCCTTCTTCGCAAATCAGGCCGCCTCGCTGCAGCCGGTCTGATTGGACTCGTGCTGTATGGGTGCAGCTCCCCCCAGCCAACGGACAGCACCAGCGGGCAGGTTCAGCACTATTCGCAAGCTGAAATCCGCAAGATGCTGACCCAGGCGCAGAGCGCCCTGTCCCCGCAGCGGGAGCACTTTCTGCTTCAGGCCGCTGCCGCCATGCACGCCAACGGCGAACTGCACAAGGCACACAACCTGCTCACCCCTCTTGATCCCGACCAGCTGGGTGACGACGACTTCATCCTCTACACACTGACCTACAGTGACACCGCTCTCAATGAGCAGGCCTATTTTCTGGCCCAGCGCATTCTAACCAACCCCCGCCTCAATCAACAGTGGCAGCGGCTGTCCGCCGAACAACAGGTGCCGCTGCGCGAGAGACGAGCCACGCTGTTCAGCACATTGGGTGAGACCGCAGCCAGCATCAAAGAGCGTCTGCTGCTGCAATCACTGCTGCAGGATCCAGAGCAACTCCGCGCCAACCAGGAAGCGCTGTGGCAGTCACTGATGACCATGAACGAAGCGGAGATCGACCTGCGCCAAAAGCAGGCCAAACAATCCGCCAATAAAGAGCTGCAGGGCTGGTATGAACTGGCAGCCATCAGCAAACACAACCCCAGCGACCTGCAGCAACAATTGCAACAGGTAAACCGCTGGATTGCACGCTGGCCGGAGCACCCCGCCAGTTTTAACCTGCCCTCGGACCTGCAACTGTTGCAACAACTTGTGAACGAGCAACCGCAACAGGTGGCCCTGCTACTCCCCCAACAGGGGAACCTGGCAAGAGCGGGACGCGCCGTGCGCGACGGTTTTATGGCAGCGTATTTCAACGCCCGCCAGAACGGCGCAAGGGTACCCGAAGTGCGTTTCTATGACAGTGCCCAGGGTGACATCTACAGCCAGTATAACCGCGCTGTTACCGATGGTGCCGAGCTGATCATTGGCCCGCTGGACAAGCAGATGGTTAACCTGCTCAGCCAACAGAAAGAGCTTCCGGTGCCCACACTGGCGGTCAACTACAGTGACCAGAGCGATAAAGCCACCGACAACCTGTTCCAGTTCGGCCTCTCCACCGAAGACGAAGCCGGCCAGACCGCGCAACGCGCCTGGATTGAAGGTCACCGCTACGCCCTGATCCTGACCAACGACAGCAGCTGGTCGGCCCGCAGCGCCGACGCCTTCCGCAACGCTTGGGAAGCGCTTGGTGGCAAGGTGCTGAACCGTAGCAGTTTTGCCGGCAGCGGCGACTACTCCAACGTCATCCGCAGCGCCCTGCAGATCGACAACAGCCAAAAGCGCGCCCAGGACCTGCGGGTGCAGATTGGTCGCGCCTTCGAATTTGAACCCCGTCGCCGTCAGGACGCCGATTTCCTCTACCTGGTGGCCACGCCGGACCAGGCGCGCCAGGTAAAGCCAACCCTGGCCTTCCACTACGCCAGCAACCTGCCGGTGTACGCCAGCAGCCACATTTATACCGGCAGCAACGATCCCAAGCTGGACCGCGATATGGATGGCATCCGCTTCTCCACCCTGCCCTGGTTTTTCGACACTGAGGATACCGTGCGCAAAAGCATTCTGCGGGAAGCCGGCTCCTCCGGCTCCTTCGAGAAGCTCTATGCCCTCGGTGCCGACAGTTTCCAGATCTACCCCAGGCTGAAACAGCTGCAGGTCACACCCTATCTGCGACTGCACGGACTCACCGGCGCCCTCAGCATGAACGGTGAAGGGCTGATACAGCGCGAGCAGGTGTGGGCCACCATGAAGAATGGCAGTGCCCGCACCCTGCCCCGGGTCGTCAGCGACGGTGAGCCCGGCAGCTGAGGCCGCCGCAGACAACAAACAACCGGACAACAGGCAAGGAGGCATCATGTTCGGCAGATCAGGATCCGGGAGCAAACTGCGCAGCCCCCAACAGCGTACCGGTGCAGAGCAGGAGCTGGCAGCGGAACAATATCTGCTGCAACAGGGACTAATCCTGCTGCAGCGCAACTTCTGGTGCAAACTGGGTGAGATCGATCTCATCATGCGCGATGGCGAGCAACTGGTCTTTATCGAAGTCCGCTTTCGCAAGCACGCCGGCTATGGCCTGGCGCAAGAGACAGTAACCATCACCAAGCAGCGTAAATTGTTGCGGGCAGCACAGTATTATCTGCTGCACAATTGCGCTGACGATCCACCCTGTCGTTTTGACGTGGTGGCAGTACACCAACAACAGCCGCTGGAGTGGATCCGGAACGCCTTCGGCGCAGAGTAAGGCAACCACCAACCGCGGCTTGAACGGGATATTATGGAACAACGCATAATTACGCTTTTTCACGAGAGCATTGAGGCCAAGATGCAGGCCGGCGAGTATCTGGCGCCGCTGCTGTGCGAGGCCAGTGAAATGCTGGTGCACTGCCTGGTTAACGAAGGCCGCATCCTGGTGGCCGGCAACGGTATCAGTGCCGCCAATGCGCAGATTCTCAGCGCCAGCCTTTGCAATCGCTTTGAGCGTGAACGCCCGGGCCTCCCCGCCATGACCCTGGGTATGGACGTCACCACACAGACCGCCATCGCCTGCGACATCAGCTTCAACGAAATTTACGCGCGTCAGGTGCGGGCACTGGGTCACCCCGGCGATGTACTGGTGCTGATATCCACCACCGGCAATCCCAACAACCTGGTACAGGCGGTCGCCGCTGCCCACGAACGGGATATGAACGTGATTGCCCTGGCCGGCCCGGACGGCGGCAACATGGCGTCGGTACTGGATGCCCACGACCTGGAGCTGCGGGTGCCGGTATACGACGCCGTGCGCCTGCACGAGATACACCTGCTGAGTATTTTTTGTCTCTGCGACCTTATCGATCAGCAGTTATTCGGAGGAGAAGAATGCTGAAAGTCCTGCAATACGGCACACTGATAGGCCTGATCACCGCGGTGATTGGCTGCACGTCAGTGGTCGACGCCACCACCGAGCGACCGGTACAGTTCAACCCCGGCAAGCGCACACTCGGTGCCCTGATTGACGATCAGCAACTGGAAATTGCAGCGGCAGTAAACATCCGCAAGGCCGACGAAGCGCTGGACAATTCCCACATCAATGTCGTGGCCTTTAACGGCATTCTCCTGCTCACTGGCCAGGTGCCGCGTCACGACCTGCGCACCCTGGCCGGCGACACCGCAAAGCGCATCCATGGTGTGCGCCAGGTATTCAATGAGATCCAGGTACAGGGCACCACATCATTCCTCGCCCGCGCCAACGACAGCTGGTTGACCACCAAGGTCAAAAGTACACTGATCGGCCACAAGGACATCGACAGCGGCCGCATCAAGGTGGTATCGGAAGATGGTGTGGTCTACCTGATGGGATTGCTGTCGCAGACAGAGGCCGCCAAAGCTGCCAGCGTGGTCAGCAACATTGGCGGCGTACAGAAAGTGGTCAAGGCGTTCGAATACATCGACTGACACCACAGTCAGGCAGTCACGGCGGTTTGTGCATATACTTGAAGGGCAAGGCTGCCCGGTGGAGCGCAACCGCAGAGGACAGCTACAGGTTTACTGCCGCCACCTCCGGTGCTGATCACTAGCCGCGTACGACCAGACGGTGTGCACGGTCAGTTGCTCGCGAACGTCTCAGGAGGTCTGTTATGGGCGTAGCGTTAACCCTGGAGCAATACCTTAAGACCTGCAACATTGCATTTGACCTGACGCCCCATCACTACAGCGAAGGGGCTTTCAATACCGCACTCTGTGCCGCCATTCCCAGCCACTGCCTGGCCAAGGCTGTGGTCTTCCGCGATGAAGACCTGCACTACACCATGGCCGTTGTGCCCGCCAACCACCGGGTACTCAGGCACACCCTCAACGAAATTCTCGACCGCCATCTTGAACTGGCCGATGAGGACGAGCTGGACTCTATCTTCTTTGACTGCCAGCAGGGCGCCATCCCCTCCTGCGGCCAGGCCTATGGACTCAACGTCATCTGGGACGATCGCCTCAGCGACCCCGCAGAGCTGTGGCTGGAGGCCGGCGACCACCAGCACCTGGTGCACCTCTCCGGCACGGACTTCCAGCGACTGATGGCCAGCAGCCTGCACGACACCATCAGCTGCGTCAAAAGCAGGCGCCGCTTACGTCGCTACTGAGCAAATCGCGGACACAAAAAAACCACCCGCAGGTGGTTTTTTTGTGTCCGCTGTCAGCAGGGAATTTACTTCTCTTCCGGCGGAATCAGCGATACGTCGTACACCTTGGCCTCACGGGCGGCATCGGCGATCGCCACAAACATTTTCGCACTGGCTGCGCCATCGGCCTTAACCACTACCGGGGCCTTGGGGCGCTCGGCGTGAATGCGCTCGATATTGGCTCGGACGGCACGCACATCAATGCGGCGCTCTTCCATCCAGATCTCATCGCTGGCGTTAACCATGACCACAATTGCGCTGTTGTCATCGTTCTGGGCTTGCTGCTTATCCTGATTTTCCGGCAAGTTGACGTCGATGGTACTTTCCTTGACAAAGGATGCCGTCACAATGAAGAAAATCAGCATGATGAACACAACGTCCAGCATAGGGGTCAAATCGATTTCGCTGTTGTCCTCTTCAACCAGATGACCTTTCTTACGTCTCACTGTAGAACCTCTTCCGCTTTGCCGGCCTGCAGGCCGATCGTGTCTTTATCATCAGGGCTGCCCTCCGACCTCCGGCAGGCAGTTTCACTCAGGCGGGCAATCTTAACAGCTCTCTCAGCCAGTGACTAACACTCGCAAGGCCTTCGTGGTGTTTGTTAAGCTTGCGTCCCATTTTTGTCTGTGCGGGTATCGTTTTTACCCATAATCCTGTCACTCAAGGTAACACCAAATGAAAATCGACGATTTTTTGAACAAGCTGCAACAGAGCCCGGAGAGCGTCCAGTTCGCCGACACCATGGCCACCATCGACGCCAATTACGCCGTCAGCGCCACAGCGTTCGGGAATGGCTCCCTGCACAACGGCGCCGACCAGAATCAGGGGTCCTGCAAGCTGCTGGCATTTGCCCGCCTGCAGGGACTGACACCCGCCGCAACCCTGCACTGCTTTGGTGATTACTACCGGGTGGACGTACTGCAGAATCCGGGCGGCAGTGATCACCAGAACATTCGCAATTTCATGCAGAGCGGCTGGGACGGCGTGAGCTTCGAAGGCACCCCGCTGACGCCGCGCTAACCCGTTACCGGATCTCTGCGGACACAACAGCCCCACGGAGATCCAGCCCGGCGGATCAGAGGCGGCGTTTGTACTTCTCCGCCGCCTTGGTGCGCTCCTCCAGCCGGCCGAGGATTTCAGCCATTTCATCCGCTTCCGCCGCACGACGCTGGCTCTGCCGCATCTCCCGCGCCGCCCGCTCTTCCGCGATCGCTTCGCGAATACGCTTTTCCCTCGCCGCCGATCCACCCTTGGCAGGACGCCGTGGAGGCTCGCTCGCTGGTGGTGACTGGCGCTCGGGTACCGCAGCCCGGGGCTTTTCCGCTGACCGCTGCAACGGTGTACTCAACCCCGGTGGCGGGGCAACCTCTGTGGTGGCCCCGGCTGCAGCAGGGGCTTCAATGGCTTTCTGCCGCACCGCCTGCTGCCGTTCCTTCTCCGCCTGCTGCACACGACGCTCAGCCTGCACCTGACGGCTGCGGGCAACCTTCGCCTTTTCGCTGTTTTCCTTACGGGTCTGGATACGTCGCAATTCGATGCGCGCCAGAACATCACGCATCTCGGCGTACTGCTCCTGGGTGCGGCGCTGATTCTGGTTGTCGCGACGCTCCCGCTCTTCAGCGATGGCCTCACGAATGCGCTTCTCTTTCGAGGAAGAGCTGGCGCGCCCGTCGGGCAATCGCTCGGGTGCAGCCGCCGCAGGACAGCCGCCACCGCGCTGCGCTTCACGCTCCTGCAGCAATCTGGCCTGGGCAGCTTTCATCATATTGATGCGCTGCAGCAAGCGGGCCTCATCATCAGCAGCATCAGACTCCACGGTGGCAGATGCGGCGGTGCAAGCGGCCTGCGGTTGACCGGAGATCACGGCAGGCGTACCACCGGCCGACCGCGAGGCAGCATCCTGCGCAGTGCCGGCAGCACTATCTGCAACCGCACTGCCGGGCCAGTCTGCGGCCTCGAAGATCGCATCGTCATCGACCGGGCCATCGTCATCCGCCAGCGAAGCCAGCAGGGCCTTCACCGCATCGGCAGAAGACTTGCTGGTGCTCTTGGCAGCAGGGGCCGCCACACTGCTGCGCGAGGACCTGATGGCCTCGGCACCCAGCTCTTCGCGGGCCTCACGCATCGACTCCCGGGCCTCACCCGGGCTATCGGCAAACGCCCACACTTCCACTGTAAAACCCGCAACCCCATGGTTGCGCAATACATTAAAAAATTCTCCGCTGGCGCCGGCTTCTGCCTGAGAGGTCAGGCTTGCCCACTCCTCCTCTACGCTCTCCCTTGCTGTGCCTACATACACCTGTTCACTGTGCACACTGGTGGCGGTAAAAACGATCAAAGCTGAACTACCTCTGCTGGACTACGGCATCGATTGGGGCGGGCGATTATAGTGAGCCGAAAAAAAATAGACAGCATTGACAGGGACAGTCAGTTATGGGGGCTGCAATCAGGCGGGCAACAAGTCAGCAAAAAGCGGCAACTGGCCGGCGACACCCTCTTCGCCATCGCGGTCCAGCAAGCGCACACCCAGGCCCAACAGGCGCACAGGACGAGCACCGCGCTGCCAGGCCTCTGTCAGCATCTCCTGATAGTCTGTCAGCACCGCCCGGGTGCCGACCCGCTCGAGGGTGGTGGAGGTAAAGTCGTCAAATTTGAGCTTGATAAACGCCTTGATCACCCGCTCATCGCCAAGACGCTGCAACCTCTGACGCAGCTGTAGAAACAGTTCCGGCAGGGCTTTAATGCAGCTGTCGACACCGGACAGGTCGCGGGCAAAGGTGTGCTCCACACTGAGGGACTTGCGCGTGCGGGACGGCTTTACCGGCCGGCTGTCCTCGCCGCGACTGAGGGCGTGGAGACGGGCACCAAAACTGCCCAGCAGGCGGGTGAGTTCAAACAGGCTGTAATCGCGCAAATCGGCACAGGTTTCCAGTCCCATGCGCTGCAACCGCTCGGCGGTGACCTTGCCCACACCGGGTATGCGTCGCAGTGGCAACGCCCGCACAAACCGGTCCACATCAGCGGGCACCACCACCGTCATGCCGTCGGGCTTGTGCCAGTCGCTGGCTACCTTGGCGATAAACTTGTTCGGGGCTACCCCTGCCGATACCGTGATTCCCAACTGACTGGCAATGCGCTGGCGGATCTCGGCAGCCATGCGCGTGGCGCTGCCCTGGCAACGGACGCTGCCGGAGACATCGAGAAAGGCTTCGTCGAGGGAGAGCGGCTCCACCAGGTCGGTGTAGTCGTAGAAGATATCGCGCATGGCCGCCGATGCCTCCCGGTAACGCGCCATGTTATGGGGGACAATCAACAGGTCCGGGCACAGGCGTTTGGCATGCGCCGACGCCATGGCCGAGCGCACCCCAAACTGCCGCGCTTCGTAGTTGCAGGTGGAGATCACGCCACGTCGGGAGGGGTCCCCGCCCACCGCCAGCGGACGGTCGCGCAAGCGCGGATCATCACGCATCTCAATGGCGGCAAAAAAGCAGTCGGCATCGATATGGATAACCTTGCGACAGGAGGAATCAGCCGCTGGCGCAGGGGTCAGTAATCGACCTGCCCCAATGCCCTCAGGCACCGCACTGTCTGACACCCCCGGCATGGTCCACCTCGCACACCACCCAAACACGAATACTGTATATTAAACCAGTACAGGGCCCGCACAGCAACAGCAGCCGGACACAGATTTGGGTATACTGCGCTCCCCTGACACCGCCCCGGATCCCCGGGGCGGCCACAAGGACCAAACAAGCATCGAGAGAGAAGCTCCTATGACAGTCGGATCCTGGACACCAGACTCAGATCAATCCGCCCCCCGCCCTGTGGACCAGAGTGTGCTGCAGCACTTTGTGGCCCTCAGCCGCAACGAGCAGCTACAGAATCTCGGCGCCGCGCTGGACCCGGCCACCATTGAGCAGCAGGCGTACCTGATGAGCCTCGACGCCGGCAGCTGGAACGCTGCAGCGAGCCCTCTCGACGACGACGAGGTCTGGCACCTGATGCGATTCTTCACCCTCGCCGAAGAGCAGCTGACCGGCTGGCAGGCCGGCGCCCAATCACCGGTGATCTGGCTGAACAAAGTCCTCAAGCAGCGTGGTGCCGGACTGCAGCGGGAACAGTTGCAATGGATTCGCTCTCACAGCAGCAACCGCTTTCTGCCCAACGGCGCACTGTAACCCCGACCTCAGGCCGGGGTTACAGTGCGCCTGTCAATCCCGGGCCAGCCACTTGAACAACCGCCCGCGACTGTCCTGCAGCGAAGGGGGCACGCGGTAATTGCCAGCCACCTGCCAGAAACGCAGCTCGCCGCCACTGACGATCGCCAGAGCCGGCCTCTGCGCCAGGGTCCCGCCGGCTCCGGCTGCACCCCTCAACCACAAACCCAGCACCAGACTACTGTCACCCCGGGGATCACCCCAGCACTCAAACTGGCCCGCCCCCAATGACACCGCCCAGCCGGGAACGGCACCGGCAAAGACCACCAATGGTGGCTGCGCCAGAGACAGTTGTGGCAGTTGCTGCAGCAACTCCCGCAACTGCATCCGGCTGTAGACACTCCAGCCCGCAAAGGGGAACAGCACCAACCGGTCACCGGCATCCGCCAGACGGTGTACCTGGCCATCGGCATCCACAAAATCCAGCTGCAGCAGTCCCTCTCCCGCCGCCTGCGTATCCCGCACGCCCTGGGGTACTGCGGTCAGCACGCGGTTGTGCAACAGTAGCGCAAACAGCCCTGCCAGGGTCAGCCACAGCGCCATACCGCGTTCACCGAGGACCAGTATTCCCCCGGTTGCCAGCAACGCCGGCAACAACGCCGGGGTCTCGCGAGGGTCGGCAAAGGCGAGATTGCCCACAAAGCGGCGCCACAGCTGCAGCAGCGGCAGAGGCAGCCACGCCAGCAGGGGGGCCAGCCACAGCCACTGCCCTGCCATCAGGTGCCACAAGCTCCAGAGGGTGATAACCGCTGCGGCCAGCGCCCAAATTCGCAGAAAGTGATGTTGAAACAGAAACATTGTGATTGATTCATCCCAATCCGGGTCTACAGCCCCTGCCACCCGGGAATGGACAGGGATAAAGGCGCCAAGGATACGGGCCTCGCTCAACCCGGCGCAAGCCGGCCTCAACGCCCGCCACAGGCGCAATGTGGCGCTTGAAGTCGAATGGATTTTCTGTAGAGTAGCAAGCTACAACGAGAACGCGACAACGTCGCCCCCCGAGCCCCTCAGGTCCGCCTGGCCCTCCAGCCCAGCGGTTTAATCAGGGGCCGACAACAATAATAATGAGTGGTCAGCTTATGATTACGTCCGCACGATGGCCGTCGGGCTTGATGGCCCTTGGGCTCTGCCTCCTGTCCTTTTCCAGTGCCGCAGATTCCCTGTTGAACGGCCTCTCCGTTCACAAGGAGCTCAATCAGGAGCAATTCATCGGCGCCGTCTACACCAACCAGCTTACCAATGACGCGGCAACCCTGCTGGGCAGTTCACCCGTACGCATGGAACTCAGGGTGGTCGCCGACCGACTCTCTTCCCGGCGCCTCAACAGCCAGTGGATTGAGGGCATGGCCATCAACAATCCCCACGGCGACTTGGCAGCCGAAGCGGAAAACATGGTGCAGTTTGCCGACCTGATCAAGCGCTCGCTGCGTCATGGCGATGTGCTGGCCATCCGTGGCGATGACAAGGCCACCACGGTCAGCCTCAACGGCGTACAACTGGGCAGAATCCCGTCCGCCAAGCTGTTCAAAATGGTACTGCGCACCTGGGTGGGCCCCATCCCCCTCTCCTCCGACTTCCGCACTGGCCTGCTGACCAGCGGCCAGACCGACGGCAACCTGCAGGCCCAGTTTGACGGCCTGAAACCGGCTCCCGGCCGCGCCGCCACCGTCGCCCAGTGGGTGGATGAAGACAAGGCGGAGCGTGAGGCCAGGGCTGAACTGGCCAGCGAGACCCCTGCCGCCGCCGATAGCAACAAGCCGGAAGTGCCAGCCATCGCCGCCCCCGTCGCCATCGCTATCGCCAAACCGCAACTGGCGGCCGCCACGCCGCCACCCGCAGCCGCCAGCGCGCCTGCCGCCGCCAAACCCGCACCGGCTCCAGCCAAGGCCGCAGCCGCCAAGCCCGCCAAACCCCGGCCCGTGGATGATGACGAACGCGAAGATCGCTCAGCCCCGGCACTCACCGCCGAGTCGCTGCTCAGCCGCCAGGTCTACCAGTCGCAACTGCTGCGCTGGACCTACGGCTATATCAGCTACCCGCGCAGCGCCGAGCGCCGCAGCCAGGAGGGCTCCATTCGCCTGGCGGTCACCATTGACCGCAACGGCAAGGTGCTGAACGTCAGCACCCTGGAAGAATCAGAGCACGAAGCCCTTAACAAGGCCGCCATCAAGGCCGTGGAGAAGGCCAGCCCCTTCCCCGCCATACCCCCGGCCATCGCCGGCAATCAATTCGAGTTCAGCCTGCCCATTATCTTCCGCCTGACGGACTGAGATGAGCGTCCCCCGAGCCAAAAAAAAGGCTGTCATAGACAGCCCTTTTTTTGTCGAAGCGTTGGTCAAACCCGCAGGCTCAATTATCGCCCTTGCCACCCGGGGGCATACCGCCACCCACGGGAAAGTGCGCAATCTTGTCACTGCTCTTGATATCGGTGACCTTCACTGCCCCCTCCTTTTCCACCTCATCAATGCGAATAATCGCCTGCATGGGAATATAGGAGCGCGTAACACTGGCAAACTCGGTTTTCAGCTTCTCCTCGCCCGGGTCCACTATCACCTGGGTACGTTCGCCGAACAGGAACTCTTCCACCTCGATAAAACCGTACATCTCGCTCTGATAGATATTGCGGGCGTACAGTTCATACACTTGGCTCTGGTTGTAAAAAATAACCTTGTAAATGGGGCTGGCTGGCATAACTCATTTCACCGCGTATAAAACCTCAACCGGCCGTGCGCCGGGGCGCGCAAGGATACCACACTCCAGCCGCCCGATTACCAATCAATTATGGGAATCACAGGTCGCCGGCGCTATAATGCCGCCCCTTTCAAATTGATCGCTTTTTATTCAGGTTCCTCCATGGCGAACACCGCAGACAAGCCCATCAAGAAGTTGTTCATCCAGACCCACGGCTGTCAGATGAACGAATACGACTCCAATCGTATGCGCGACCTGCTGGGCGAATCCCACCAGATGGTGCCCACCGACGACCCGGCGGAAGCCGATGTGCTGCTGGTAAACACCTGCTCCATCCGCGAAAAGGCGCAGGAGAAGCTGTTCCACCAGCTGGGGCGCTGGAAAAGCCTGAAGGAGCAAAAGCCCGATCTGGTTATCGGTGTCGGCGGCTGCGTCGCCAGCCAGGAGGGCGAGGCCATTGCCAAACGCGCCCCTTATGTGGACCTGATTTTCGGCCCCCAGACCCTGCACCGGCTGCCGGAGATGATGGAAACCCCGCGCGACAATGGCGCTGTCATCGTGGACATCAGCTTCCCCGAGATCGAGAAGTTCGACAACCTGCCCCAGCCGGAGGCCGATGGCGTCAGCGCCTTTGTCTCCATCATGGAAGGCTGCTCCAAATACTGCACCTTCTGCGTAGTGCCCTACACCCGCGGTGAAGAGGTGAGCCGCCCGGTGGCCGATGTGCTGCAGGAGGTGGCCCACCTGGCCCGCCAGGGCGTGCGCGAGGTCAACCTGCTGGGCCAGAACGTCAACGCCTACCGCGCCGAAGGCCCGGATGGCGGTCTGGTGGACCTGGCGGAACTGATCACCTTCGTTGCCGCCATCGATGGCATCGACCGCATCCGCTTCACCACCTCGCACCCGGTGGAGTTCTCCGACAGCCTGATCAATGTCTACGCCGAAGTGCCGGAGCTGGTCAGCCACCTGCACCTGCCCGTGCAGAGCGGCTCCGACCGCATCCTGGCGGCCATGAAACGGGGCCACACGGTACTGGAGTACAAGTCCAAGCTGCGCCGCCTGCGGGCCATCCGCCCCGACATCTGCTTCAGCTCGGATTTTATCATCGGCTTCCCCGGCGAGACCGAAGCGGACTTCGAGGCCACCATGAAGCTGATTGGCGACATGGGCTTCGACACCTCCTTCAGTTTCGTCTACAGCCGCCGCCCGGGCACCCCGGCCGCCGACCTGCCAGACGACACCCCGGAAGAGCTCAAGAAGCAGCGCCTGGCCATTCTGCAGCAGCGCATCAGCCAGCAGGCCCAGGATATTTCGCGCAAGATGGTAGGCAATGTGGAGCGGGTGCTGGTGAGCGGCTACTCGAAAAAGGATCCCGGCCAGCTCTCCGGGCGCACAGAGAACAACCGCGTGGTCAACTTCCGCTGCGACACCCCGGAACTGATCGGGCGCTTTGCCGACATCCTCATTGAGGAGGCACTGCCCAACTCCCTGCGCGGCACCCTGATCAGTTCCGAGCTGGACAATTTATAAACAACCTGCGTTTTAGAACCGATTGGCAGAAGCAGACTCTTCCTCGCAAGTTCGCGTTTGGGTTAGGCTTGCAGTCAGGTCAACGCAACCAGAGATGGTACTGAAAACACTTGGATACATCCTCACTGCAACAAGCCACCACCCGGGTGGTACTGGAACCGGATGACAGCCGTCGGCTGGCGTCACTGTGTGGCCAGTTCGACGAACACCTGCGCCAGATCGAGCGCCGCCTCAACATCGAAATCCGTAATCGTGGCAACCGGTTCTCCCTGCTGGGCGAGCCGGATTCCACTGCCGCGGGCGGCGCGGTACTGAAAGCCCTGTATCGCGACACCGAAGGCGGCGCGGCCCTCAGTGCCGACGAAGTGCACCTGGCGCTGCAACAAAGCCAGATGGACGCCCTCTCCACCCTCACCCATCGAGACGCTATGACCGAGGCTTCCCACAGCGATCAGGACTTCCAGCCTATCACCCTGATCCGCACCAAAAAGTGCACCGTCAAACCCCGTGGGCTGCATCAGCAGCAGTATGTGCGGGCCATCCAGACCCACGACATCAACTTCGGTATCGGCCCGGCCGGCACCGGCAAGACCTACCTGGCGGTGGCCTGCGCCGTGGAATCCCTGCTGAAAGACGAGGTGGAGCGTATCCTGCTGGTACGCCCGGCGGTGGAAGCCGGCGAGAAACTGGGCTTCCTGCCCGGCGACCTTGCCCAGAAGGTTGACCCCTACCTGCGGCCACTCTACGACGCCCTCTACGAAATGCTCGGCTTCGAGACCGTGGGCAAGCTGATCGAGCGCAATGTGATTGAGGTAGCCCCACTGGCCTACATGCGCGGCCGCACCCTCAACAACTCCTTTATCATCCTCGACGAGAGCCAGAACACCACCCGCGAGCAGATGAAGATGTTCCTCACCCGCATCGGCTTCGGCTCCACGGCGGTGATTACCGGCGACCCCTCGCAGGTGGACCTGCCCAAGGGCCACGCCAGCGGCCTGCGCCATGCCGTGGGTATTCTGGACGGCGTCGAAGGCATCAGCTTTACCCACTTCAACGCCCGTGACGTGGTTCGCCACCCGCTGGTGCAGCGCATTGTGGAAGCCTACGATGCCCGGGAGAACGACGACCAGGATCCCCGCGCTTGAGCCGTGACCTGATACTGGACCTGCAGATCGCCAGCGACAGCCCCGGGTTACCCACTGCAGACCAGCTGCAGCGCTGGGCACTGGCGGCCTTGCAGCGCGATGCCGGTGAGGTCACCGTACGCATTGTCGACAATGCCGAAAGCCAGCAACTCAACAGCTCCTACCGGGGCAAGGACAAACCCACCAATGTACTCTCGTTTCCGGCGGACCTGCCGCCGGAACTGGAGCTGCCGCTGCTGGGCGACCTGGTCATTTGTGCGCCCGTGGTAGCCGCTGAGGCGCTGGAACAGGGCAAAACCCCGGAGGCGCACTGGGCTCATATGGTGGTGCATGGCACCCTGCACCTGCAGGGCTATGACCACATTGACGACAGTGACGCAGATATCATGGAAGCACTGGAAACACAGATTCTCGTTGATCTGGGTTACCCGCCACCCTATGATGCGCTTTTTTAAGCCTCAGGTAATGACACCTCTGGCACCGGCCATGAACGACCAAGGAGTTCGCGCCCCCAATGAACGACGACCCGTCGAGTAGTCAGACGGCCAGTGGCCGATCGCAGGATCGCAGCTGGCTGGACCGACTGTTCCATGCCTTTTCTTCCGAACCCAAATCCCGCGAGGACCTGCTGGCCATCATCAAGGAGGCCGCCGAAAACAAGGTAGTCGATGCGGAAGAACTGGACATTATCACCGGCGCGCTCGATGTGGCCGATCAGCAAGTCAGGGAGATCCAGGTACCACGCTCACAGATGGTTGTGGTCAATATCAACGCCAGGCCGCAGGAGTTCCTCCAAACCGTCATTGAATCCGGCCACTCCCGCTTCCCCGTCATCGGCGAATCCACCGACGACATTCGCGGCATCCTCATCGCCAAAGACCTGCTGCCACTGATCCTCAACGGCACCGAAGACTTCAATCTGGAAAACATCCTGCGCCCGGCCACCATCGTGCCCGAGAGCAAGCGGCTCAATGTACTGCTGCGCGAGTTTCGCGAAGACCGCTACCACATGGCCATGGTGATTGATGAGTACGGCGGCATCTCCGGCCTGGTGACCATCGAAGACATCCTGGAAGAGATTGTCGGCGAGATCGAAGACGAAACCGATGATGACGTCGATGACGCCTTTATCCGCAAGGTCTCCGACAATGAATACATCGTCAAGGCCCTGACCCCGGTGGAGGACTTCAACGAGTTCTTCAAGTCCGGCTTTGACGAGGACGATCACGACACCATTGGCGGCATTCTCATGCGCGCCTTCGGCCACCTGCCCACCCGCAACGAGGTGGTGGAGATCGACGGCTACACCTTCCGCGTACTCTACGCCGACAACCGCCGGATACACCTGCTGCGACTGACCACACCCTGATCACCATGCTGCCATCCATACCCGCCCGGCTGAGTGCTCTGAGCCTGCGCAGTGCCGTATTGCTCGCGCTGCTGCCGGGCGCGCTCACCCCGCTCGCGCTGGCACCACTGAATCTCTGGCCGCTGGCGCTGCTGTGCCCACCGCTGCTGGCACTGCTGACCTGGCGACGCACCGCCCGTGAAGCCTTCCTGATCAACCTGGCATTCGGGGTCGCCTTTTTTACCTGCGGCGTCTCCTGGGTGTTTGTCAGTATTTACACTTACGGCAACGCGCCACTGCCGCTGGCGCTGCTGCTTACCGGCCTCTTTACCGGGTTTCTCGGCCTGGTGTTTGCCCTCTGGCAAACGCCGGCCAATCTGCGCTGGTTCGGCAGCCACTCCCGCAGCAGCCTGCCGGCCCACCTGCTCTGTTTCAGCGCCATCTGGGTTGTGAGTGAGTGGCTGCGGGGCTGGGTACTGACCGGGTTTCCCTGGCTCTACCTGGGCTACAGCCAGCTGCAGACCCCACTGCTCGGTTTCGCCCCGGCCAGCGGAGTGCTCAGTGTCAGCCTGGCGGCCCTGCTCAGTGGCAGCGCGCTGTTGCTGCTCCTGTGTGGCTCCACCCGCGTAAGACTCGCCAGCGCCGCCAGCCTGGCGCTTCTGTGGGGCGCCGGCTGGCTGCTGCAGGGCCAGAGCTGGAGTGCCCCCAGTGGCGACAGCGTCAAGGTGGCACTGGTGCAGGGTAATATCCCGCAGGAATTGAAGTGGTCTCCCAACTTTCTCATCCCCACCCTGGATCGCTACCAGCAGCTGTCTGCCCTGGCGCCACAGGCGGACTGGGTCATCTGGCCGGAGGCGGCCATCCCCCTGCTCTACCATGAGGCCGGCGACATATTGATGCAGCAGCATCAACAATCCCTCGCCAGCCACCAGGCGTTTATTACCGGTATCCTCTACGACGACCGGGCACGGCAGCAGTACTTCAACAGCATTACCGGCCTGGGGCTGGCCACAGGGGTTTATCACAAGACGCGACTGGTGCCCTTCGGCGAGTATGTGCCGCTGGAAAACTGGCTGCGGGGCCTGATCGATTTCTTCAACCTGCCGCGCTCCATGATCACCGCGGGACGGGAAGAGCAGGCGGGCCTGCAGATCGGCCGCCTGCGACTGGCGTCGGCCATCTGCTACGAGATTGTCTACCCGGGACTGGTGGCGCGCATGAGCCGTGATCGGGACATGATCCTGACCATCAGTAATGACGCCTGGTTCGGCCACTCCTGGGGACCATTGCAACACCTGCAGATGGCGCAGATGCGCGCCGTGGAAACCGGCCGCTACGTGCTCAGGGCCACCAACAACGGCGTCAGCGCGGTGATCTCACCCGATGGCAAGCTGCTGCAGCAGAGCGAGCAGTTTGTCGCCACAGTTCTGCAGGGCGAAGCCCGCCCCATGCAGGGCAACACGCCGTATATGCGCTTTCAGGATTACCCGCTGCTGTTGCTGCTGGTTATTGTGCTGGCAGGCCTGGCCATTCGCCCCAGGAACTGATTCGACACGCAGGCACAGCCCGGTGGCATGCGTTCAAGCAGCAGATTCAATCAGCCAGCAGGCGAATGCCGGGTCAGGCGACGGCGGACTCTTCGCCCCGCAGCAGGGAAAAACTGAGGCCCTGCATCTGCAGCGGGCGCAGATAACTGTCAAACAGCCCCGCACTGACCGCCTCGCAGCGCCCCTTCAGGGGTGACATACCCACCCACTGGAATCCCCAGCGCAACCACTCCGGGTGATCACCCGGCTGCCACTGGAAGAAGTCTACCTGCTCCGGCGCCACGCCCAGGCGTGCAACGATCTGGTGAGCCAGATGTTCGGCACTGTTGCTGAGCTGGCGGGAGGGAAATTCACGACTGGCGCGCAGAATGACGCAATAGCGGTCGCGAAAAACAAAACAGTTGAGAGAGACCGGCGTCAGACGGCCGAGTCGGTTCTGGAGGTGCACCAGATCCGGTGCGATGGTCAAATTCATACTCATTGGGTACTACACTACAGCGTTATTTTTATTATCGTAGACGATTGTTTCGTTATTATTATCGCGCCACCTGCAAGCCGCCGGTGAGCGCGGGGCGATTCTAGCACAGGCGCGACATTCAACGCCAGAGCCCCCCGCCAAGTTTGCGACCACTCACAAGCCAAAGACCACTGGCGCATATATCAGAGCTGGGTGAGCCAGGCTTCCAGCTCATCCTCCAGCCGTACATGCAACAGCGTGATACCGCCATCCACCGCTTCCACGTAGGCCTCAATAATCTCCGAACCCAGAGTAAACAACTGCCGCGCATCCGCCTTGCCGCAGTCGCCATGAAGGATGTCCTTCTTGATGGTATTGAGGAAAAACGCCAGTTTCAGTTCATAGTTCCTGAGCTCGGTCAGGGAGCGCCAGTTGCTCTTCAGGTTGCCATCGAGGGTGTCGATCTGCTGCATCAGCTCACGATTCTGGCGCTCGGCACACTGCAGCCAGTACTGCAGCTTCTTGTCATGCTCGGCATCACATTCGTTCACAACCGCCGCGTGGGTGGCCAGACCGCGGATGCGGGCCAGCTGTTCGATCTGCTCCGGCATGCGGCGGCATACCAGCGGCAGGATGTCGTCCTCTTTATACAGCTCCTGCTGCAGCAGCCCGGCGGCCACCTGCAGGGGCTCCTCCAGGCGACGACCCAGCGCCACGTCCACCTGCAGTAACTGCTCAATAAGGAAGGAGTGGTATTCGAAATTTTCCAGCAGGGCATCGCCTTCCCAGTCATGGGTCACGGTGTTCCAGCCGTGCTGGATATTCTGCTGCTCCCGGGTGGAGATCAGGGACTCAAAGTCATCGACACTGCTGCGCAGCACCAGCAGTCGCTTGGCCACCTGCGCCTGCACCTGGTGCACGTCTTCCATAAACAGGCCATCACCGGCCAGGTGTGCCAGACTGACCCCCCGGTGCCGCTGAATGGCACTGATCAGACGGTTGAGCTGCCGCATCAACACCAGTACTGAACGCCGCTCCCGATAGGTTCGGGTCATGGCCTCCAGTTGTAATTTTTCGTGATTCTCGACCACAGCCTTTGCTTCCATCAATGCCTTGCTACCTCTGTTGTCACTCACCCAGAAGCCCCTCAGCAAAGCTCGTGCCAGTAACCTCCCGCCTCTGCCCCTGCCCCCCGATATGGCAGTAGCGCGCCTGCGCCCCGGCCCCGATGCCGTTGCCACAGCTTCCAGCCGGACAAAGGTTGGGCACACCACCCCACTTTGGCACCAACATGGTGCGCACTAGCCGTATCGCCAGCGATAGGTGAGCCACCCCAGCCATTCATGGCACGCATAGTAACTATTGGTCAGTGCCGAGGCGCTGGGCAGCCACTCCAGCCAGGGGTTGAGGGAGCCACTGTTGGCGCCCGGATACCCGACGCCGGCCGGGATCACCTCCAACCCCTGCTGGCGAAACGACCATGCCGCCCTCGGCATATGCCAGCTGTGGGTCACCAGCAGGATGCGGCTGACCCCCTGGCTGCGCAGCAATTGCGCAGTGTTGACCGCATTTTCCCAGGTAGTACGGCTGCCATCCTCCTGCCACACCTCGCCGCCGCCCCACTCCTGCTGCACAATAGTGGCCATCACCTGCGCCTCGCTCTGCGCCATGGCGCTGTATACCCGCCCGCCCGTCACCAACAGCGGCAACCCGCTGCGACGCTGTAACAACGCACCATAACGCAGGCGCTCCAGCGAGATGGCCTTGAGGGCGGGCGCGCCGCCGAACTCACCGGCGCTGTTTCTCTGCCCCCCGCCCAAAACCACTATCGCCTGAACATCGTCGGCTTCATCCACTTCCACCTTCGACAGCGGGGGGTATTGGTCCCACAGCTGCTGCAACAGGAAACCGGCAAACTGTGGCGTAGCCAGCAACCACAAGCCCAATAGCGACGAGACCAACAGGGTCACACCCAGCCGGCGCCAGCGCCACAACAGCAACAGGCCAACAAGTGCCAGCAGAAACAGCGATGCCGGCGGCAGAATCAGGGTTTTCAGGAGATAGTGTAGCTGCACGTTGACTGGCTTCCTGGCACGTAAATAGGTCATCCCAAACGACCCCCATAGTGCCACCGCCAGCACTGCTCCGGCAAACGCCGCGACCGGTGGGCGCATCGCTTTCTCGCGGCGCAACCCCTATAATGTGCGGCTTTGCGGGCCCCGGGCCCGGCAGCCAGATTAGCCCCCGCGCGGCGCCCTTGTGCGCTGTGCCACTGACAGGTCCACGGAGACTATGGAAGAGCAATACCAGCCATCGGTCATTGAAGCCCAGGCGCAACAGCACTGGGACCAGAACAACACCTTTGCCGTCAGCGAAGACGCACAGCGGGAGAAGTTTTACTGCCTCGCCATGTTCCCCTACCCCAGCGGCAAGCTGCACATGGGGCATGTGCGCAACTACACCATCACCGATGTGATTGCCCGCTACCAGCGCATGCAGGGCAAGAACGTGCTGCACCCCATGGGTTGGGACGCCTTCGGCCTGCCGGCAGAAAACGCCGCTATCCAGCACAAAACCGCCCCGGCCAACTGGACCTACAGCAACGTTGAGTACATGAAGGGCCAGCTGAAAAGCCTCGGCTTCGGTTTTGACTGGAGCCGCGAACTGGCTACCTGCCAGCCCGATTACTACAAGTGGGAGCAGTGGTTCTTTACCCGCCTGTACGAGAAAGGCCTGGTCTACAAGAAGATGGCCACCGTCAACTGGGATCCGGTGGACCAGACCGTGCTGGCCAACGAGCAGGTGATCGACGGTCGCGGCTGGCGCTCCGGTGCGCTGGTGGAGCGCAAGGAGATCCCGCAGTGGTTTATCAAGATCACCGACTACGCCAACGAACTGCTGGTGAGCCTGGACCAGCTGCCCGACTGGCCGGAGCAGGTCAAAACCATGCAGAAAAACTGGATTGGCAAATCCAGGGGCGTGGAGATGACCTTCGACCTCACCACCGAGGTGGCCGGCCACAACAGTTTTGATGTCTACACCACCCGCCCCGACACCCTGATGGGCGTCACCTATGTGAGCCTCGCGGCCGAACACCCTATCTCCCTGGCTCTGGCGGCCGGGAATGCCGAACTGGCCGCGTTTATCCAGGAGTGCAAGACCAACTCGGTGGCCGAGGCCGATATGGCCACCATGGAAAAGAAAGGCATGGACACCGGCCTGCGCGCCAAACACCCGCTTACCGGTGCCGAAGTGCCGGTATGGGTCGCCAACTATGTGCTGATGGATTACGGCTCAGGTGCTGTCATGGCAGTACCCGCTCACGACGAGCGCGACTTTGCCTTCGCCAGCAAATATAACCTGCCTATCCAGCAGGTCATCGCCAGCACCGACAAGAAAGACGATGCCTTTGACACCGGCGCCTGGCAGGAGTGGTACGGCCGCAAGACGGACATCCAGCTGGTCAACTCCGGTGCCGGTTTTGAACACCTGGACGGCCTCAACTTCAAGAAAGCCTTCGACGCCATTGCCAGGGCCCTGCAGGATGCCGGCAAGGGCTCGGTGAAGACCAACTTCCGCCTGCGCGACTGGGGCGTCTCCCGCCAGCGCTACTGGGGCGCCCCCATCCCCATGCTCAACCTGCCCGAGGGCGGCGAGATTCCCGTACCGGCCGAACGCCTGCCGGTGCTGCTGCCGGAAGATGTGGTCATGGACGGCACCAGCAGCCCCATCAAGTCCGATCCGGAGTGGCGCAAGGCCGACTGGTACGCCGCCGGCGCCGAGCACGAGACCGACACCTTCGACACCTTTATGGAGTCCAGCTGGTACTACGCCCGCTACACCTGCCCCGACTTTGAACAGGGCATGCTGGATCCGGAGCGCGCCAACTACTGGCTGCCGGTGGATCAGTATGTAGGCGGTATCGAACACGCCATCCTGCACCTGCTCTACGCCCGCTTCTTCCACAAGCTGATGCGCGACGAAGGCCTGGTCTCCAGCGACGAACCCTTCAAGCGCCTGCTGTGCCAGGGCATGGTACTGGCCGACTCCTTCTTCAAACAGAACGACGACGGCAGCAAAACCTGGTTCAACCCGGCGGATGTGCAGCTGGAGAAGGACGACAAGGGCAAGGTGGTCAAGGCGACCCACCCTGACGCCGGCGAACTGCAGATGGGCGGCATGACCAAGATGTCCAAGTCGAAAAACAACGGTATCGACCCACAGACCGCCGTGGATCAGTACGGCGCCGACACCGTGCGCCTGTTCACCATGTTCGCGGCACCGCCGGAGCAGACCCTGGAGTGGAGCGACTCCGGCGTGGAAGGCGCCAGCCGTTTCCTGCGCCGCCTGTGGAAGACCGTGCAGGGCCACCTGCTGGCCGGCCAGCCAGGCGTGCTGAATGCAGACGCGCTCAACGACGCCCAGCGCGACCTGCGCCGCAAGGCCCACGAGACCATCGCCAAGGTGAGCGACGACTACGGCCGTCGCCAGACCTTCAACACCGCCGTGGCGGCGGTGATGGAACTGCTGAACGACATCACCCGCGGTGCCGACCGTGAATCCGTCCAGGGACTGGCGGTGGAGCGCGAAGCGCTGCAGGCTGCCATCCTGCTGCTGGCCCCGATCGTGCCCCACATTGCCCACAGCCTGTGGCAGGAGCTGGGTAACGGCGACAGCGTGGTGGACGCCGGCTGGCCACAGGTGGACGAAGCCGCGCTGGTGAAAACCTCCATTGAGATGGTGGTACAGATCAATGGTAAGGTACGGGCCAAACTCGAAGTGGCAGCCGACGCCGACGAGGAGAGCATCATGGCCATCGCCAAAGCCAACGAGAACGTGCAGAAGTTCATCGAGGGCAAGGAGATCAAGATGTGCAAGGTGGTTCCTGGCAAGCTGGTCACCTTTGCGGTGAAATAACGGCCAACCCACTCTACCCAGCGGAATTTAGGGACACTCTATGAAACAGCTGATCGCCGCCTCCTGCCTGCTACTGGGCGCCTGCCTGGTGAGCGCCTGTGGCTGGCACCTGCGCGGCAGTATCGGCGCAGACCTGGCCATCGACAGCGTGTACGTCAAGGCTGACAACCAGCACGGCGAACTCGCCTCGGAATTACGGCGGGCACTGGCGGCCAACAAGGTCAGTGTCAGCCAGGACGCCGGCAGCGCCCAATACCAGATCAGCCTTAGCAAGGAGCGGCGCGATCGCCGCGTGGTATCGGTGGGCAATGAGGCACTGGCGTCCGAGTATGAGCTGACCCTGAGCGTCAACTACCTGCTCACCGATCGCGCCGGTATGGTACTGGCCCCCACATCGGAAGCCCTGGCCCTGCGCTCCTACAACTTCGACCGCAACGCGGTGGTCGCCATCGCCGAAGAAGAGAAACTGATTGAGCGCGAGCTGCGCGCCAACCTGATCCAGCAAATCATCCGCCGGCTGCAGTTTGTCAGCCAGGCCGCTGCAGCAGTAGGCGAAGATGGCCAAGCTGCGCCCTGACCAGCTCGGCGCTGCGCTGAAGCGCCAGCTGGCACCGGTCTACCTGGTGTGCGGTGACGAGCCGCTGCTGGCCCAGGAGACCTGCGACCAGATCCGCCAGCAGGCCCGCGCCAACGGCTTCAGTGAGCGCGAGCTCTATCACGCCGACGCCGGCTTTGACTGGGAAGGCCTGCTCACCGCAGCCAATAGCCTGTCCCTGTTTGCCGAACGCAAAATCCTCGAACTGCGGATCGACAACGGCAAGCCCGGCGACAAAGGCAGCAAGGCCCTGCTGGAGTACTGCAACAACCCCTCCGACGACAACCTGATGCTGGTAGTGACGCCCAAACTGGACGGCAGCGCCCAGCGCAGCAAGTGGTTCAAGGCTATCGAGAGTTGCGGCGATATCGTACAGATCTGGCCCATCGCCGGCCCCCAACTGCCACGCTGGATAGAGCAGCGCATCCAGCAGGCCGGCCTGCGCGCTGACCGCCACGCGGTGGAGTTGCTGGCCGCGCGCACAGAAGGCAACCTGCTGGCAGCCGTGCAGGAGATCGAAAAGCTCAAACTGCTGGCCACCGATAACTTCATCACCGCCGAGACCGTTGCCGGCAGCGTGGCAGACAGCGCCCGCTACGACGTGTTCTCCCTGATTGATCGCGCCCTGCACGGCGATGCCCGTGGCGCCGTGCGCACCCTGCAGGGGTTGCGTGGCGAAGGCACCGACGCCACGGTTATTCTCTGGGCCCTGGCACGGGAGATCCGCACCCTCAACCAGATCCTGCTGCAACAGCAGCAGGGCCAGCCGTTTGATCGCGCCGCCCAGTCACAGGGCGTATGGGACAAACGCAAACCTCTGGTGCGCGGCGCCCTGCAACGACTGCGACTGCCCCAGCTCAACACCCTCCTGCGCAAGGCCAACGCCATCGACAAGTCCATCAAAGGGCTGCGCGATGCCGACCCCTGGGACGAACTGATGGACCTGACCCTCAACCTGAGCGGCACCTTCAGTCTCGCACCCGCCTCACAGAAGCTGGCACTTTCCCTGCAGTAACCCGCCCCCTTTCGGAGCATAAGCACACAGGGTTTCACCCGTGTCTGCTTCAGGCGCTACAATTACCGGGTTGAACACCATTAACCCCGCAAGGAGCCCCCATGTCACACGTATTTGAGGATAATGCCGAGAGCATCGGCAACACACCGCTGGTTCGGGTTCGCCACCTGACCGACAAGAATGTCTACGCCAAGCTGGAATCCCGCAATCCCGCCTTCTCCGTCAAGTGCCGTATCGGCGCCAACATGATCTGGGACGCGGAGCAGCGCGGGCTGCTGAAGCCCGGCATGAAAGTGGTGGAACCCACCAGCGGCAATACCGGGATTGCGCTGGCCTTCGTCTGTGCCGCTCGCGGTTACAAACTCACCCTCACCATGCCCAGCACCATGAGCCTGGAACGCCGCCAGCTGATCAAGGCGCTGGGGGCCAACCTGGAACTGACCCCCGGCGAGCTGGGCATCAAGGCGGCCATTGCCAAAGCGGAAGAGCTGGTGGCAGCGGATCCGGACAACACCTTTATGCCGCGGCAGTTTGAAAATCCCGCCAACCCGGCGATCCATGAAAAAACCACCGGCCCGGAAATCTACAAGGACCTGGACGGCAAGGTGGGCGTGCTGGTTGCAGGCGTCGGCACCGGCGGCACCATCTCCGGCACCGGTCGCTACCTGAAGCAGACCGCCGGACTGAATGTGAAAGTTGTGGCGGTTGAACCCGAGTCTTCACCACTGATCCGCCAGACCCTGGCCGGTGAAGAATTGACCCACAGCCCCCACAAGATCCAGGGTATCGGCGCCGGCTTTGTGCCCAAAAACCTGGACCTTTCCATCATCGACGGCACGGAGCAGATCAGCAACGAGGACGCCATGGCCACCGCTCACCGACTGATGCGCGAAGAGGGTATTCTGGCCGGCATCTCCAGCGGGGCCGCCATGTGCGCTGCACTGCGTCAGGCCGAGCTGCCGGAAAATGAAGGCAAGAATATTGTTGTGATTCTGCCGGACTCCGGCGAACGCTACCTCTCCAGCCCGCTGTTTGCAGGGGAGTTTGGCGAGAAGGAATTGCAGCAGTAGAAGTGCAGGAGCTAGGAGCTGCAGGATTGTACCCCCCTGCTTTTCCTAGTGCCCAATAGCGAAGCGACCTAGAACCTGGTAACGCAGCGCCCTGCCTTTTACTTAACCACTTTCAGACTTGGGCGCTTGCCGCCCGATTTTGCTTCCGGGTCAGTGCCATCGGTTTCCGGGTCGGATGGATCCGGGTCCGGGTGTGGCTCCGGCTCGAAGATCATGCCCTGGCCGTTCTCGCGGGCGTAGATCCCCAGTACACCACTGCAAGGCACAAAGATATCGGTAGGAATGCCGCCAAAGCGGGCATTGAAGGCCACCGAACCGTTTTCTATGACCAGCCCCATGATCGCGCTGGGCGCGATATTGAGAACGATCTGGCCATCTTTGTTCACATACTGCAGGGGCACTTTCACGCCCGGGGCGTGAGCGTCAACCAGCAGGTAAGGCGTGCAGCTGTTGTCGATGATCCAATCGTACAGCGCGCGGATCATGTAGGGGCGACTGGACGTCATACCCATGGGCAGTACTCCCTGATGCGGCTCATAACAGCGATGCGCCCCTTACAGGCGCATCTCTTTTTCCATCTCAGTGAGACTTTCCTGGAAAGATTCACGGGCAAACAGACGGTCCATGTAATCCTGCAGCGGCTTGGCCTGCTTGGTTTTCGGCAGTTCAATCTCCATCACCTGCAGACGCCACAGAATCGGTGCCAGGCAGCAGTCAACGATGGTGAACTCTTCGCTCATAAAGAATGGCAGCTCGGAGAAGATCGGCGCGATAGTCAGCAGGCTGTCCTTCAGCTCCTTGCGCGCCTTGGCGGCCGCTTCCTTGTTCTTGCCACCGAGAATGATGTCCACCAGTGGACTCCAGTCCTTCTCGATACGGTGCATCCACAGACGACTCTGGGCTCGGGCTACCGGGTAGACTGGCAGCAGTGGCGGGTGCGGGAAGCGCTCGTCCAGATACTCCATCATCACCTTGGTTTCGTAAAGCGACAGCTCACGATCCACCAGAGTCGGCAGCGCATTGTAGGGATTCAGTTCAGCCAGCTCTTCAGGCTTGTTTTTGGGGTCAACATCAATGATGTCGACAGATACACCCTTCTCTGCCAATACGATGCGCACACGGTGGCTATAGTGATCTGCAGCATCGGAAAAGTAGGTCATGGAAGAACGCTTGGCCACAACGCCCATTAGGCTCACCTCAATCTCTGGAAAATTAAAACACAAACGGGCGGGGTGCTTTTTCAAGCAGCCCGCCCGGAAAAACTGTTGTACCGCGTCTTAGTGGATATCTCTCCAATATTCGCGGTTCAGCAGATAAACAAACACGAAGAATACCGCGATAAACAGCAGTACCCACATGCCCAGGCGCTCACGCTCAAGGGCCATCGGCTCAGCCACGTACTCGAGGAAGTTCACCAGGTCATAGACAGCCTCGTCGAACTCTTCAGCGCTCATGCTGCCCTTCTCGGCGCCAACCTTCAGGCTGCCACAAGGTGCATCGGCGATCGGGGCACCGGTAACAGTGTCACGCTTGATGTGACCGTGGTGATCCAGCACAGGACCGGGGGCACACTCAGGCAGCCCCTGCAGCTCCAGCATCACGTGCGGCATGGCCACCTTGTCAAACACCTTGTTGTTCACCCCGGTAGGACGGCTATCATCCTTGTAGAAGTTACGCAGGTAGGTGTAGAGCCACTCTGGCGAACGGGAGCGGGCCACCAGGGTCAGGTCCGGCGGGGTAGCACCGAACCAGGCCTTGGATTCAGCCGGCTGCATCGGGATCTTCATCAGGTCACCGATTTTCTCATCGCCAAACACCATGTTCGCCATCATCACGTCATGGGGAATACCCAGGTCGTCCGCTACACGCTCGTAGCGGGAGAATTTGGCCGAGTGGCAACCCATGCAGTAGTTGGCGAACCACTTGGCGCCGCGCTGCAGGGACTCTTTGTCCTCCAGGTCAGGCTCCATGTGGTCACAGGGGATGGCACCACACTCAAAGGCACCACCTGCAGCGACCGCCTTGATAGGGGCAATGGTCAGCACCAGGAACAGCAGGAAACCACCCCATACCAGCAGCGCTGGCAGACCCTTGGCCTGGGTGCGGGTTGGCTCAGGCAGGACACTGTCCCTGGCTGTCAGCCATGGAGTGGCGGCAACAAACAGCGCCATCAGCACACCAAAACCGGTCAGTACGACTGAATGGTACTCCACCGCAGTGAAGAAGGTGATGTAGAACAACCAGAAGCCCAGCAACAGCGAGATCACAATGCTCACAGGACCTTTGCTGTTACCCTGCGGATTAGTGAAGATCGGCATCTGCAGGAAGTAGGCAAAGTAATAGACGGTTGCCAGCTGAGACAGGATGGTACGCTCAGGAGTTGGGGACTTAACACCCAGGTAACCCAGCACCACGAACATGGCTGCAAACACCATCAGCGATATGCGCGGCATAAAACCCTTGTAACGCATGGACTTAACCGGGCTCTTGTCCAGCCAGGGCAGGACAAACAGGATCGCAATCGCACCACCCATGCCCACCAGGCCGAGGAACTTGGAGCTCAATGGACCCAGATCAAAAGTCACCGCACGCAGCACAGCGTAGAACGGGGTGAAGTACCAGACCGGCGCAATGTGCGGCGGGGTCTTCAGGCCGTTAGCCTCTTCAAAGTTGGCGTACTCGAGGAAGAAGCCACCCATTTCCGGCAGGAAGAAGATGACAAAACAGAATACGAACAGGAAGACACAGATACCCACCAGGTCGTGCACAGTGTAGAACGGATGGAAAGGTACGCCGTCTTTAGGGATACCGTTTTCGTCCTTGTTCTTCTTAATCTCAACACCATCGGGGTTATTGGAACCCACTTCGTGCAGGGCCAGGATGTGCAGTACAACCAGCGCCAGGATCACGATTGGCAAGGCCACCACGTGCAGGGAGAAGAAGCGGTTCAGGGTGGCACCGGAAATCAGGAAGTCACCGCGGATCCACTCAACCAGCGCATCGCCCACCACCGGGATAGCACCGAACAGGGATACAATCACCTGTGCGCCCCAGTAGGACATCTGGCCCCAGGGCAGTACGTAGCCCATGAAGGCTTCTGCCATCAGCGCCAGGTAGATGGTCATACCGAAGATCCACACCAGCTCGCGGGGCGCCTTGTAGGAGCCGTACAGCAGGCCACGGAACATGTGCAGATAGACAACCACGAAGAAGGCCGAAGCCCCGGTGGAGTGCATGTAGCGCAGCAGCCAGCCGTAATCCACGTCGCGCATGATGTACTCAACAGACGCAAACGCTTCTTCAGCGCTGGGGGTAAAGTTCATGGTCAGCCAGATGCCGGTCAGCAGCTGGTTTACCAGAACCAGGATGGAGAGCACACCAAAGAAGTACCAGAAGTTAAAGTTCTTCGGCGCGTAGTACTTGCTCATGTGGGTTTCCCACGTGCGCACGATCGGCAGGCGAGCGTCTACCCAATTGACCAGGTTAGTCATCCAATTCATGCTCAAGCCTCCTGATCCACACCGATGGTAACCACGGTGTCGGTTTCGTACTTATGCGGCGGAACCTCGAGGTTCAGCGGGGCGGGAACGCCTTTCAGGACGCGACCGGCGAGATCGAACTTGGAACCGTGACAGGGGCAGAAGAAGCCACCCAGCCACTCAGCACCACCGAGATCCGCTGCACCCACTTCGGGGCGGAACATCGGCGCACAACCCAGGTGCGTGCACAGACCCAGCAGGATCAGGAACTCTTCGTGGCCTGGAATGCTGCGGGCAATGCCCTTCACGTATTCCGGCTGCTGGGGTTCCAGTGCTTCAGGATCGCGCAGCTTGTCGTTGTTTTTTGGCAGGTTAGCCAGGATCTCCGGCGTACGGCGCACCACGTAGACCGGCTTGCCTCGCCACTCAACGATCACCATCTGGCCCGGTTCGATCTTGCCGAGGTTAGCTTTTACCGGTGCACCAGCGGCTTTCGCCTTGGCACTTGGATTCCAAGAAGCCACAAAAGGAACGGCTACGCCTACGGCACCGGCAGCACCTACCACGGAGGTAGCTGCCGTCAGGAAACGGCGCCGTCCTTTATTCACTCCGTCATTGCTCATGACGTCTTTCTCCCATTACAGCGCTACTGTTGCCCAACGCGGTAAGCCCGCTGAAAACATCCAGTAACTTACTGAATTCCAAAGGTTTACGGTTGAGTCGGACAGTTTTTAAAAAATCGCCACATATTAAAGAAGTTACCCCCGACTGACAAGGCAAAACCACTTGTCACATAAGGGTATTTGATCTGGAACAGGCAAAAAAAAGCCCAGACTGAAAACAATCTGGGCAAAACTTTTATGTGCGCTGCAGGATGAACATAAGTGCCCACACAGCAGCCACAAAACCAATTAACGCTTGGAGAACTGAGGCTTCTTACGGGCTTTACGCAGACCCACTTTCTTACGCTCAACCTCACGGGCGTCACGGGTAACGTAACCAGCGGCACGCAGAGACTTACGCAGAGTCTCATCGTACTCCATCAGGGCGCGGGTCAGGCCGTGACGGATAGCACCCGCCTGACCGAAGCTACCACCGCCTTTAACGGTTACTTTTACATCGAACTTTTCAGTCATATCCACCAGCTCCAGCGGCTGACGCACGATCATGCGCGCCACTTCACGACCAAAGTAGTCGTCCAGAGACTTGTCGTTAACAACGATATTGCCAGTGCCCTGAGTAATGAATACGCGAGCGGTGGAAGTCTTACGGCGGCCAGTGCCGTAGTATTGTGTTGCTGCCATGATGTATCCGCTCCTGATTATACGTTCAGTTCTTTAGGCTGCTGAGCAGCATGTGGGTGCTCGGCGCCTGGGTAAACTTTCAGCTTCTTGAACATGGCGCGACCCAGAGGACCGCGGGGCAGCATACCCTTAACAGCGCTCTGAATGGTGCGCTCTGGGGCCTTCTGGATCAGCTTTTCGAAGCTGATGGACTTCAGGCCACCGGGGAAGCCGGTGTGAGCGTGATACATTTTATCTTTGGCTTTGTTGCCGGTCACAGCCACTTTAGCGGCATTGATGACAACAATGTAATCGCCGGTATCCACGTGTGGAGTGTATTCCGGCTTATGCTTACCGCGCAGACGGGTCGCAATCTCGGCAGCCATGCGGCCCAGAGTCTTGCCTTCTGCGTCGATTACGTACCAGTCGCGCTGGACTGATTCCGATTTGGCAGTATATGTCTTCATGTTGTAGTGCCTTCGACGGGTTAAAAATCTTCGACAAGTCAATAAGATGACAAGCTAAATATTGCCCAACAAATTGGGAGCGCGGATTATACGGATAGCGGACATGTTTTGCAACCAAGCACCAGGATCACTCTGGCCCTTCGGCAGGTGGGGAATCATGGGCAGGGGCAGGGATAATCGCGCTGACCCACCAGCACCCGCCGGGCCGACACCCCGAACGTCGATCAAGGGCGGTGAGGAGCGGCCAGATACTCTTTGCTCTGCATCTCCAGCAGGCGGCTGGTGGTGCGCTCAAACTCGAAATTGAGTTTGCCGCCGGCGTAGATCTCCGCCAGCGGCATCTCGGCGGAGACGATCAATTTGACGTTGCGGTCGTAGAACTCATCCACCAGATTGATGAATCGACGGGCCTGGTCGTCGGTATCGCGACCCAGGCAAGGGACATTGGCCACCAGCACCGCGTGGTACTCCTTCGCCAGCTCGATGTAATCGTTCTGCGAGCGGGGCCCGTCACACAGGGCCTTGAAGTCAAACCAGGCCACGTCGTCGGCCTCAAAGCGGGCCAGGATCGGGCGCCCCTCCACCTCGATCTCCACATCGGCACGAATCTCCTGCTTATCCGGCACCAGGCTTTCGAAGCTGGCCAGCAGGCTGGCATCGGCCGCCGTATCCAGCGGGTAGTGGTAGAGCTCAGCCTGTTCCAGTGCCCGCAGGCGGTAATCCACCCCGCCATCCACATTCACCACCAGTGTGTGCTCATTGAGCATGGCGATGGCCGGCAGGAAACGGGCACGCTGCAAACCGTCCTTATAGAGGCCATCCGGTACAATATTGGAGGTAGCCACCAGCGAGACACCCCGATCAAAAAGGGCCTGAATCAGGTTACCGAGAATCATGGCATCGGTAATATCCGACACAAAGAACTCATCAAAGCAGATCACCCGCGCCTCTGCCGCCAGGCGGTCGGCCACAATCTCCAGCGGGTTCTTTTTGCCGCCCAGGGTTTTCAGCTCCTGGTGCACACGACGCATAAAGCGGTGGAAGTGGGCACGCATCTTCTGCGGAAAGGGCAGGCTCTCGAAGAAGTTGTCCATCAGATAGGTCTTGCCGCGCCCTACCCCGCCCCAGAAATAGAGCCCGCGCTGCAGCGGACGAGACTTGCTGCCCCCCAGCCCTTTCAGCTTCGCCAGCAGCCCTTTCTGGTTTTGCTCGGCCCGCCAATCGGCCACCAGCCTCTCATACAGGTCCTGCAGGTGGCGCACCGCCATCTCCTGCGCCGGGTCGTGACGAAACCCTTCCCGCTGCAGGTCATTCCGATAGCGTTCCAGGGGGGTAGCAGAGGCTTGTTGAGGCATAGCGATAACTCTTACAGACAGCATTCCGGCGCGGCGCACACTCTAGCGGCGCACTGCCGGACAAACAAGGTTAATCCGGTAAATCGACAGGTTTCACCCGCTAGTCGGGACAGTACCGCACCACGGCCTGCATCAGGTCCTGGCGCAGCGGGCCTAGGCCACCATGGAAAAAGTGGGTCATCTCCGGGTAACGCAATAACGCCACTTCACTCTGCAACCCTTCCACCCAGCGATAGACACCGGCCGCATCCACCAGCTCGTCCTCATCCCCCATCACCACGGTCAGCGGCGCACAGAACCGTCCATCGTGATCGTAGGGATAACGTTCCACCGGTGGCGCCACCAGCACCAGGTGCTGCAGCAGGTCACCGAGCTGATGACTGGCACGGGCGGCCACCGCCGAGCCAAAGGAGAACCCTGCCAGCAGCAGGCGCGCCCGGGGATAGCACTGCCGCACCCAGGCGACCACCTGTAACAGGTCTTCACTCTCACCGGCGCCGTTATCGAATTGACCGGCACTGGCGCCGACGCCACGGAAATTAAAGCGCAGCACCGGCACACCCAGATCGCGATATGTGCGAGCCAGTGTTGTCACCACCTTATTATCCATGCTGCCGCCGTGCAGCGAGTGGGGATGACACACCACAGCCACCAGTGGCTGTGCCGCCAACTCACCGGCCGCTGCCGGTTCACTGACCCGGGCCTCAATAATTCCGGCACCGCCACCCAGCCAAACCGGCTCATCACGCCCGGCAAAGGGGGCCGGGGGCGTACTGGAGGGTTTCTGATCACTCATGCGCATTTCCCAACTGACAACACTGCAACCCGACCTTGGTCGGACTCATCCGCCAAACAGGAGCAAACTCACTAAGAAGCTGTTTATAATACCAAAACACAATCTTGAGGTGGGAGCCGTCTGCAACTGGCCCCGACTTACCTCCGGCCGCCGACTCAGGAGAGCAACGTGTTCAGTCTCACCACACTCATTATCATCGCAGTGATCACCCTGCTGGTTGGCTGCGCCATTGGCGCCCTGGCGGCAAAAGGCATGAATCCACAACAGCAGCAGCAGAGCAAGGAGCTGGAGCAACGCCTGCAAAGCACCGAAGAAAAGCTGCGCAATTACCAGCAGGAAGTGACCGAGCACTTCATGGAGACGTCACAACTGGTCAACCGTCTCACCCACAGCTACAAGGAAGTCCACGAACACCTGGCCAGCAGCGCCCTGAAACTGACCAACCCCGACATCAGCCGCCAGCTGATCGACGCCGCCGACGGCAAGCTGCTGCCCCACAATACCCAGGCCAATGACGATGGCGACAGCAGTATCCAGGCCCCACGGGACTGGGCGCCCCGCGAACCCGGCGCCAAGGGCCAGCTGAGCGAAGACTTTGGCCTGCGCCAGGATGATCCCCGCCAGGATCCGGAACCGCCGCGCAGCTGATTCCCGCCCTTCCTGCGAAGCAACCGCAGACGCCGCTTACCACCCCAGACAGGGCTCTTCATGTCACCCCTTAAATCCCACAGCTATTGGGCCTGGCCCCTGGCGACCGGCACACTGCTGGGCCTGTGTATCATCCTCTGGCTGCGTCTGCCGGACACCGGCAACAACACCAATCAACCGACACTCTCGCAGCCGCCTGCACAAACCGGCAGGGCGCTTGCGGAGCCCCGCTCCTACGCTGACGCGGTCCATAACGCCGCCCCCTCAGTGGTCAACATCTATACCCGCAAAACCCTGAAACGGCGCCGCCATCCCATGCTGGACGACCCACTGTTCCGGCACTTTTTTAACAATTCAGACCTGCCGCAACAGGAGCGCATGCAGTCAGCCCTGGGTTCTGGCGTGATCATCAGCAGCGACGGCTACCTGCTCACCAACAACCATGTGATCGACGGCGCCGATGAGATTCTGGTGCTGCTGCAGGACGGCCGTGAAGCCCAGGCAAAACTGGTGGGCACCGACCCGGAAAGCGACCTGGCGGTATTGAAAGTAGAGCTGAAGAAGCTGCAACCGATCCAGGTAGGCGACCCGGCCAATGCCCGCATTGGCGATGTGGTACTGGCCATCGGCAACCCGTTCGGGGTCGGCCAGACAGTCACCCAGGGCATTATCAGCGCCACTGGCCGCTACGGCCTGGGCATCAACACCTACGAGAACTACCTGCAGACCGACGCCGCCATTAACCCCGGCAACTCCGGCGGCGCCCTGATCGATGCCGACGGCAAACTGCTGGGCATCAACACCGCTATCCTCGACAGAACCGGCTTCTCGGTGGGCATTGGCTTTGCCATCCCCGCCGACACCGCCATCAAGGTGATGCACGACCTGATCAGCTACGGCAAGGTGGTCAGGGGCTGGCTGGGTATTGAAGCACAACAGATGTCACCGGAACTGGCGCAATCCTTCGGCCTGAGCGAGAGCAACGGCGTCATCATTACCGCCATCTACAACCAGGGGCCCGCCCATCAGGCGGGACTGCGCCCGGGAGACATCATCCTGCGCATCAACGACACCATGGTCACCGACGGCCGCCTGAGCATGCATCAGGTGGCGCAGGGGCACCCTGGTGACAAGGTGGAGCTGGGAATTATGCGCAACGGTAAACAAGAGATAGTAAATGCCGTACTGGGCACCAAGCCCACCCCGCAATAGCGGCCGACAGCAGCTGCCAGCCCTGCCGCCAACGCAGGGCCGAGACAGCAAGACTACACTTTGTGCGGCAACCTTAATCCTTGATTCGGTACTCGGCCGAGCGGGCGTGAGCCTCCAGCGACTCGCTGCGGGCCAGCACCGAAGCCACCCGCGCCAGCGTGGACGCCCCTTCCGGGGAACAATTGATGATGGAGCTGCGCTTCTGGAAGTCATACACCCCCAGCGGCGAGGAGAAACGGGCCGTGCCCGACGTGGGCAACACATGGTTGGGCCCGGCACAGTAGTCGCCCAGGGCCTCGGGGGTGTGGCGCCCCAGGAAGATAGCCCCGGCGTGACGAATCTGCGGCAGGTACTGCTCCGGCGTATCCACTGACAACTCCAGGTGCTCCGGCGCGATGCGGTTGGCCACCTCGATGGCCTGCGCCATATCCTTCACCTGAATAAACGCCCCGCGATCGCTCAGGGACTGGCGCGCGATCGCTTCCCTGGCCAGGGTCGGTAGCAGACGGTCAATGCTCTCCTGCACCCGCTCCAGGAATTCCGCATCAGGGGAGACCAGAATGGACTGCGCCTGCTCGTCGTGCTCGGCCTGGGAGAAGAGATCCATGGCGATCCAGTCGGGATCGGTCTTGCCGTCACAGACCACCAGGATTTCCGATGGGCCGGCAATCATGTCGATAGCCACTTCGCCGAACACCGCACGCTTGGCAGTGGCCACATAGATGTTGCCGGGACCGACAATCTTGTCCACCTTGGGCACCACCTCGGTGCCATAGGCCAGAGCCGCCACCGCCTGGGCGCCACCAATGGTAATGACCTTGTCCACCCCGGCAATGGCCGCCGCCGCAAACACCACATCATTCACTTCGCCACGCGGCGTGGGCACCACCATAATGATTTCACCCACACCCGCCACCTTGGCCGGCAGGGCGTTCATCAGCACAGACGAGGGGTAGGATGCCTTGCCGCCAGGCACATAGAGACCCACGCGATCCATCGGCATGACCTGTTGCCCCAGCACTGTACCGTCCGCCTCGGTGTACTGCCACGACTCCTGACGCTGGTGCTCGTGATAGCGACGCACCCGCTCCGCGGCCTGCTCCAGCGCCTGGCGCTGCTCGGCACTGATGGCCTGCAAGGCCGCCTGCAAACGCTCCTGCGGCACCACCAGGTCACTCATGGACGTTGCGTTCAGGCCGTCAAACTGGTTGGTGTAGCGCAATACCGCCGCATCACCCTGCTGGCGCACACCGGCCAGGATGTCAGCCACCGCCTGCGCCACGCCCTGATCAGACACTGCCTCCCAGGCCAGCAGATGCTGCAGCTGCTGCTCGAACGTGGCACTGCTGGCGTCCAGGCGGGTAATGGGAGTGGAAGCTGTCATAACCTTCTCTCTAGATTCAATTCCGGTCGCTGCTAAACAGCGGTGGCGATGGCGTCGATGACTGCCTGAATTTTTTCGTGCTTCATTTTCATGGAGGCCTTGTTCACCACCAGGCGGGAGCTGATATCCGCGATGTGTTCACGGGGCTCCAGGCCATTGGCCTTAAGGGTATTGCCGGTATCGACAATGTCCACAATCTCGTCCGCCAGCTCCATGATGGGGGCCAGTTCCATGGCCCCGTAGAGCTTGATAATGTCCGCCTGGCGCCCAAGGGCGGCATAGTAGCGCTTGGCCACATTGACGTACTTGGTGGCAACGCGGATACGCCCTTCCGGGGACTTGCTGCCTTTCACCGCCGCGGTCATCAGGCGGCAGCGGGCAATGCCCAGGTCCAGTGGCTCGTACAACTCTTCGCTGCCACTCTCCATCAACGTATCCTTGCCGGCGATACCCATGTCCGCGGAACCAAAGGTGACATAGGTGGGCACATCACTGCCACGCAGGACCAGCAGGCGTACATCGTCCTGGGTGGTAGGGAAGATCAGCTTGCGACTGCTGCTGATATCCTCCAGCGGCTCAATGCCGGCCTTGGCCAGCAGCGGCAGAGTCTCTTTCAGAATGCGCCCCTTGGTCAGCGCAATGGTCAACAGGGATTGAGGCATGATCTTCAGTCTTTCAGTTCAGTTAATGACCGCCCCCTCAGGAGGGAACCCGGCGGATATTGGCGCCCAGCTGCTGCAGCTTCTCTTCAATACACTCGTAACCACGGTCGATGTGGTAGATCCGATCCACCACCGTCTCGCCGTCCGCCACCAGGCCGGCAATCACCAGGCTGGCAGATGCACGCAGGTCAGAGGCCATTACCGGTGCCCCCTTCAACCGCTCCACACCAGTGACAATCGCGGTATTACCCTCCAGCTTGATGCTGGCGCCCATGCGATTGAGCTCGTGAATCTGGATGAGACGGTTTTCGAAGATGGTCTCGATCACGGTACCGGTGCCTTCGGCCACAGCGTTCATGGCAGTAAACTGCGACTGCATGTCCGTGGGGAAAGCGGGATAGGGAGCGGTTTTCAGGTTCACCGCTTTGGGGCGATTGCCCTTCATATCCAGTTCAATCCAGTCCTTACCGGTATTGATAAAGGCTCCCGCCTCCTCCAGTTTGAGCAACACCGCTTCCAGCATATGCTGGTCAGTGTCTTTCAGCAGTACGCGACCGCGGGCAGCGGCCGCAGCGGTCAGGAAAGTACCGGTTTCAATACGATCCGGCATAACCGGGTAGGTACAACCGGTAAGACGCTCAACACCGTGAATGGTGAGGGTGTCGGAGCCGATACCTTCGATCTGCGCTCCCATGGCCACCAGGAAGTTGGCCAGGTCCACCACTTCCGGCTCACGGGCGGCGTTTTCAAGAATGGTCTTGCCCTGCGCCAACGCCGCCGCCATCAGCAGGTTTTCGGTACCGCCAACCGTGACGGTATCCATAAAGATATGAGCGCCCTTCAAACGACCGTTGCTGCGGGCACGGATATAACCGCCATCCACCTCGATCTCGGCGCCCATGGCCTCAAGCCCACGCAGGTGGATATCCACCGGACGACTGCCGATGGCGCAACCACCGGGGAAGGAGACATTGGCCACACCGAAGCGGGACAGCATCGGCCCCAGCACCAGGATGGAGGCGCGCATGGTCTTCACCAGCTCATAGGGAGCGGTAAAATCATTGATTAAGGAGGCATCCACCTCGACGCACATACGCTCATCAATGGTTACGCCAACCCCCATACAGCGCAACAGCGTCAGCATGGTGGTAATGTCGTTCAGGTGCGGCAGGTTACAGATATGCACCGGCTCATCCGCCAGCAGCGTGGCCGCCAGAATGGGCAGGCCCGAGTTCTTGGAGCCGGAAATACGGATCTCGCCGGACAGCGCGCGACCACCAGTGATGATTAATTTATCCATTGAGAGGATCTGACCTTCTTATGTTGAGTGCCGCAGGGTACCCGACGGCAATGGAATTACTGTGCTGCAGCCCACTGCTGGGGGGTATAGGTTTTCATGTGCACGGCGTGGATGGCCCCACTGGCGATCTGCTCGGACAACACCGCGTAGACCAACTGCTGCTTTTTAACCGGCGTCAGCCCCTCAAACGCCGGACTGACCACCACCACATTGACGTGGCTGCCATCGATGCTGACCTGCACCTGGCTGTCCGCGATCTGTGCCTGCAGCAGCGCCTGAATCTGTTCGGGTTGCATACGCCTCTCCTGGATAATAGCCCCCGGCCACGGGGCCGGCAGGGTGAATTCTGAAAAAGGGCGCTAGTGTAATGAAAAAGGCCGGCGGGCGCACCCTCAACCGGCCTTTCCGACAGTGCTGGCGCTGGTGGCTCAGCCGTTGCGGCCCCAGCTCTCGATGACGCTGTCCAGGTCACCATTCTTCTGCATAGCCTGGGCAAACTGGGAGCGGAAGGTATTGCCCAGATTCACCCCATTGATGACCACATTCAGCAGCTTCCAGCGGTTGTCATTGCGATCCAGGCCCATGGTGTAGGCCAGCACATGCTCACCGGCATCGGTTTTCACCCGCTGGATCACGCTCACCCGGCGCTGGCCCTGCTGCGCATCGGAGGCCGGATCCACGGAAATCGGGTTGGAGCTGTAGATGGCCAGGCCACGGGCGTAGGTGCTGACCAGGTCCTGCTGAAACACTTCACTGAAGCGCTGGCGCTGCTCATCGGACGCCTCTTTAGCGTAGTTACCCATCACCCCCCGGGCGATAAAGTCAAACGCCACCACCGGCTCCAGCACCTCTTCTATCGCGGAGAAAAAGGCCTGTGGATCACTGTCCATCTTCGTACCCTGCTCCCGCACCACTGCCAGTACCTGCGCGGTAACCTGCTCCACCACCTTTTGTGGTGCCCCGGGCTCCTCCGCCCGGGCTTGCACCGACAGTGCCAGCAGCGCCAGCACCACAACCAATCCCCGCCCCCATGCCACAGCACCGAGCTGTGCCACGCCGGCCACGACTTTCAATCTGTTAACCACCTGCATCTGTTCTCTCCACTAAAGCAACAGCCGTCGCTGTCCCATTCAACACTTTTGACCTGTTATAACTATAATTGCCGGCATTGGCAGCAAGTTGCCCCTGCCGACCAGAGAAGCGGCTACTATACCATCAGCACCAGGTGAACGCCTGCTGAACAAGCAGGCCAGCGGCTGTTGTTGCCTGCCAACTTCGGCTACTATTCCGCCTCCTGCGGCCCCGGCCGCCACGCACAGAACAACAGAAGCAGCGGAACAGATCATGCAAAAGCCCCTCAACCCTGAACAACTGATCCAGTCCGGCCAGCGCACCCTGCGCCTGGAAGCTGAAGCGGTACAGGCACTGACGCCACGCATTGATGCCCAGTTCATCAAAGCCTGCGAACTGATCCTCAACTGCCGCGGCCGCACCATCGTCACCGGCATGGGCAAGTCCGGCCATATTGGCAACAAGATTGCCGCCACCCTGGCCAGCACCGGCACACCATCGTTTTTTGTGCACCCAGGGGAAGCCAGCCACGGCGACCTGGGCATGATCACCCGGGACGATGTGGTCATCGGCATCTCCAACTCCGGCTCCTCCGCCGAAGTGGTCACCCTGTTACCCCTGCTCAAGCGCATGGGCATCCCCCTGATCAGCATGACCGGCAAGCCGGCCTCACCGCTGGCGCTGGCGGCCAGCGCGCAGCTGGATATCAGCATCGAAACCGAAGCCTGTCCGCTCAACCTGGCCCCCACCACCAGCACCACCGTCACCCTGGCCATGGGCGACGCCCTCGCTGTAGCCCTGCTGGAAGCGCGGGGCTTCACCGCCGAGGATTTTGCCTTCTCCCACCCCGGCGGGGCACTGGGCCGCAAACTGCTGCTGAAGGTGGAAGACATCATGCACAAGGACAGCGAAGTGCCGCGGGTAGCCGCCACCACCCCGCTGTCACAGGCGCTGGTGGAGATGACCACCAAGGGCTTCGGTATGACCACCATTATCGACACGGACAACCAGCTGCTGGGTGTCTTTACCGATGGCGACCTGCGCCGCTCGGTGGATCACGGCCTCGACCTGAGCACCGCCCTGATCACAGACGTCATGTCCGCCAACCCCAGAACCGTTAACGGCAACACCCTGGCAGCCGAAGCGCTGGGCATCATGGAAGAGCGCAAGATCACGGCACTGGTGGTAGAAGATGACGACAAACATGTGATCGGCCTCGTCCACATGCACGACATACTGCGCGCCGGCGTCATCTGAGCCCGCTGCCCGCTATGCTGAAGAACTGGCTTACCCCGCTGATTGTTGGCGCCCTGGTACTGGCAGCGATCCTGCTGTGGGATACCCCGCCGCAGAACCTGCTGGGCGAAGACCCGGCAGAGGCCGCGGCCAGCAGCTACCCCACCAACATCGCCTATAACCTGCGCGACCGCCATTTCGATGAGGCCGGAGCCCTGCATTCGGAATTCAGCGCCAGTGAATCGCGCTACTTCCAGATGCACCCGAAACGTCGCACACCGGACGACTACGCCGAACTTACCGAGCCACGCCTGACTCTCTACTCCGACAACAAGCCCCCCTGGAACCTCTCTGCCAACGAGGGCACGGCGCGGGAAAATGGCCAGTGGATCGAGCTGCGCGGCGATGTGCGCATCTGGCAAGTCACCGCCACCGGCGAACGCTCGGAACTCACCACCTCCCGACTGGTCGTAAAACCCGGGCAGCAATACGCCGAAACCGACAAAGCTGTTAAGCTAAGCGCCCCCGGCAATACCACCGAAGCCGTCGGCATGCAGGCGATGTTGCAACAGGATCTGATCAAACTTTTATCGCGAGTCCGAGGCAGACATGAAATTCAGTAACATGCTGTGCAGTGCACTGCTGTGCGCACTGAGTGCCACCGCCAGCAACTCCCTGTGGGCACTGCCCAGCGACCGGGATCAGCCCATTTACATCAGCTCGGACCGCGCTGAGCGCAACGAAAAAGCCGGCACCACCATCTACAGCGGCGCAGTACAGATGGACCAGGGCAGCATGCGCATACTGGCCGACAAGGTGGTAATCCACTCGGTCAACAACGAGGTGGACCGTATTATTGCCACCGGCACTCCCGCCCACTACCAGCAGCAGCCGGCCCCGGACAAGCAGGTAGTCACCGCCAGGGGTGAACGGATTGAATACCTGATCAGCAACGACATACTGCACCTGACCACCAACGCCTCGCTGACACAGGCGGACGGCACCTCCATGTCCGGCCAGCGTATCGACTACAACATCAAAGAGTCCGTTGCCACCGCCGAAGGCAATAACAACGCCGAAGGTGAACGCGTGCACATTGTCATACAGCCCAAGCGCAACTGAACCGACTACCCAGGGACCTGCTGACCACATGCCAACTTTACGCGCCAAACACCTGGCCAAGAGCTACAAAAAACGCCGCGTTGTAATCGACGTCTCCCTGTCAGTCAGCAGCGGCCAGATCGTTGGCCTGCTGGGCCCCAATGGCGCCGGCAAAACCACCTGTTTTTACATGATTGCCGGCCTGATTGAGGCTGATAAAGGCCAGATCGAGATTGATGACCGCTCCATCACCCACCTGGCGATGCACGGTCGCGCCCGCGCCGGTATTGGCTACCTGCCCCAGGAGGCCTCAGTCTTCCGCAAGCTCACCGTGTCGGAAAACATCCTCGCTATCCTCGAGACCCGCAAGGACCTCAACCGCCGTGAGCGCCTGGACAAGCTGGACCAGCTGCTGCGGGAGTTCCACATTACCCACCTCACCAACAGCCTCGGTATGGCCCTCTCCGGCGGCGAGCGGCGCCGGGTGGAGATTGCCCGCGCCCTGGCCACAGATCCCAACTTTATCCTGCTGGATGAACCCTTTGCCGGCGTGGACCCCATTTCGGTCAGCGACATCAAGCAAATTATCCAGCACCTCAAGGATCGCGGTATCGGGGTACTGATTACGGACCATAACGTGCGCGAAACCCTCGACATCTGCGAGAAGGCCTATATTGTCAGCGAAGGTCATATTATCGCCGAAGGAGACCCACAGACCGTTCTCAACAACGACCAGGTGCGGGAGGTTTACCTCGGGCACCAATTCAGCTTATAGTGTCTGCCTCCCCCGCAAAAACCCCTCAAGCAAGCCAATCCGGCACAATATTTGCTTGTCAATTTTGCCCGTGTCCGCTAACCTGAATCTCACACTGCCACCGCACATCAGCGAGCCCGGCAGTGATACTTCCGTTCTGCGACCCCGCCTTCTTGGTAACCGCCGGCAGAACGCCCAGAAATTCCGGTAAACGAACGCGCTGCACCCTATGAAACAGTCCTTACAACTGAAGCTGGGTCAACAACTCACCATGACCCCTCAACTGCAGCAGGCCATCAGGCTTCTGCAGCTGTCGACCCTTGATCTTCAGGCGGAAATCCAGGAGGCCCTGGACTCCAACCCCATGCTCGAACTGGTAGACGACGACCAGGGAGCCGATGAGCAGCGCAGCAACAACGACCGCAACGAACAAGACCCCGGCAACGACTCCCGCAACAGCTCCGACACCGCCTCCAGCGACAATGACGCCGACATGGATGGCGACAACTCCGGCGCCAGCGACGACAACTGGGCCGACGCCATTCCGGAAGACCTGCCGGTAGACACCAGCTGGGACGACATCTACCAGTCCGGCCCCACCGGCACCGGCCTCTCGGCGCCGGACTCGGAAGAGAACGATTACGACAACCGCAACAGTTCCGAGGAATCCCTGCAACAACACCTGATGTGGCAGCTGAACCTCACCCCCATGTCCGATCGCGACCAGGTGATCGCCATGGCCATCATCGATGCGGTGGAGCCCTCCGGCCTGCTGAGCGCCAGCGCCGAGGAGATTTTTTCCGGCCTGGAGCAGGAGCTGGAAGAGCTGGAGCAGGATGAAGTGGTGGCTGTGCTGCACCGTGTGCAGCAGTTTGACCCTCCCGGCGTGGCGGGCCAGGACCTCAGCGAATGCCTGCTGATACAGCTCAACCAGATGCCGCCGGCCACGCCCGCGCTGGCAGATGCTAAACTGATCGTAAAAGATCACCTCGGCCTGCTGGGAAGTCGCGATTACAAGCAGCTGATGCGCAAAACCCGCCTCAAGGAAGAACAACTGCGGGACGCCATCGTGCTGATCCAGACCCTCAACCCGCGCCCCGGCGACCTGATCAACACCGGAGAGACCGAGTATGTGGTCCCCGACGTCTTTGTCAGCAAACAGGATGGCCGCTGGATTGTGAATCTGAACCCGGATATCGCCCCCAGACTGCGTATCAATGACTCCTACGCAGCGCTGGTGAAGCGCGCTGACAGCAGCACCGACAACGCCTTCCTGCGTGACAACCTGCAGGAGGCCCGCTGGTTCCTGAAGAGCCTGCAGAGCCGCAACGAAACCCTGCTCAAAGTGGCCACCTGTATTGTGGAAAAGCAGCGCGGCTTCCTCGACCATGGCGCCGAAGCCATGCGCCCACTGGTACTGCACGACGTTGCCGAAGTGGTGGGCATGCACGAATCCACCATCTCCCGGGTTACCACACAGAAGTACATGCACACCCCGCAGGGAATTTTCGAATTGAAGTATTTCTTCTCCAGCCACGTCAGTACCGACAGTGGCGGAGAGTGCTCCTCGACGGCCATCCGCGCCATCATCAAGAAACTGGTGGCCGCCGAGAATCCGAAAAAGCCGCTCAGCGACAGCAAAATCACCTCCCTGCTGAGTGAACAGGGTATCCAGGTGGCGCGCCGCACCATCGCCAAGTACCGGGAATCCCTCGGCATACCCGCATCCAACGAGCGCAAGCGTCTGGTCTGATCCACGTCAAGGGGTCTACGGATGAGCCGCCCTAGGATAAACAGGCGGGGGTGTCACCCCGCCGCCGGAGGCACAGACTTCCGGTCCACTCATGACAATAGGAGCTACGCATGCAAATCAACATCAGCGGACATCATGTTGACCTGACCCCAGCCCTGAAAGACTACGTCAGTAACAAGTTCGAAAAGCTGGAGCGGCATCACGATCGAATTACCAGTACCAACGTGATACTAACTGTTGATAAACTACGCCAGATAGCAGAAGCCTCTATTCACGTCAGCGGTAAGGACTTCCACGCCGACTGCGAATCGGAAGATATGTACGCCGCGATTGATCTGCTGACCGATAAGCTGGATCGCCAGCTGATCAAACACAAAGAGAAAATGCGAAACCACCGCTGAATTTATGGATGTAAGATCATTTCTGTCCCAACACCGCACCCGCTGCGGTGTTGAGGCCAACAGCAAGAAACGGGCTCTGGAAGTTCTTTCCCTGATCATCTCGGAAGACCAACCCACCCTTAATGCCGACGAAATCTTTATCAATCTGACCGCGCGCGAGCGGCTGGGGTCTACCGGGCTGGGGCTGGGCATTGCCATCCCCCACTGCCGGCTGAGCAACTGTGACAGCACCATCGGCGCCCTGGTTACCCTGCCCTCACCCATCGATTACGAGTCCATCGATGGCCAACCGGTGGATATCCTGTTTGCCCTGATAGTCCCGGAAGAGGCCCACGATGCGCACCTGCAAACGCTGGCCGCCATCGCCGAACGCCTCCACAACCCGGACTTTCTCAAGACACTGCGGCAGGCCGCGGACGACGAAGCGTTGTTTGCAGCCGCCATCAGCCTGGACAAACGCGACTGATCCACAGGCCTCTGGTGCTCGGGGATAAACTGCGCTAACGTCTTTGACCTGAACCACTTACCCGCCCCAGGAGCCGTAAAGCCGTATGCGTTTAGTTGTCATCAGTGGCCGCTCGGGCTCAGGCAAGAGTACCGCACTGCACGTCCTTGAAGATGTGGGCTTTACCTGCATCGACAACCTGCCAGCTTCCCTGTTGCCGGCACTGGTACAGCAACTGCACGTGCACCCCGCCAGCCAGAAGTTCGCCGTCAGTATCGATGCCCGCAACACCTGGCAGGAGCTGCAGCGCTTTCCCGAGCTGCTCAACCAGATCAAACAACCCGAACTGAGCGTGGAGATCCTGTTCCTAGATGCCCGCTCCAACGTCCTGATCCAGCGCTTCAGCGAGACTCGTCGCCGCCACCCGCTGAGTGGCCAGGCTACCGACCTGTCTGCCGCCATCGCCCTGGAGCGACGCTATCTGGAGCCCATCGCCAACGCCGCCGACCTCACCATCGACACCACCAGCCTGACGCTGCACGAGCTGCGCGATATGATCAAGCAGCGGGTAGTGGGCCGGGATCACGGCACCATGGCGCTGCAGTTCCAGTCCTTCGGTTTCAAGCGCGGCATCCCCGCCGACGTGGATGTGGTGTTCGACGTGCGCTGCCTCCCCAACCCCTACTGGAAGCCCCACCTGCGCACACTGACCGGCCGCGACCAGGCGGTTATCGACTTCCTCGAAGGTCACGAGGATGTGGAGGCCATGTTCAGCGATATCGCCAACTACCTGACCCGCTGGCTGCCCAGATTCGTCGCCAGCAACCGCAGCTACTTCACCGTGGCCATTGGCTGCACCGGTGGGCAACATCGCTCGGTTTATCTCTGCGAAAGACTGTACAATAGCTTCCGCGAACACTACGGCAATACCTTGCGCCGCCACCGGGAACTGGACAAGTAACGACGACATCCATGCTCAGCGAAAACACCACCATCATCAACAAACTGGGCCTGCATGCCCGCGCGGCCGCACTGTTTGCCAGTACCGCCGCCCGCTTTTCCAGCCAGGTACTGGTGGCTGTCAAAGGCAAGCAGGTGGACGGCAAGAGTGTTATGTCACTCATGCTGCTGGGCGCCAGCCAAGGCACCGACATCACCTTGCAGGCGCAGGGCGAAGACCAACAGGAAGCCATGCAGACCCTGCTGCAGCTGATCGCCAACCGCTTTAACGAAGAGGAGTAAAAACACTTCCCCAGCGTCACCTCCGTGATACTGGCATCGGTCGTCACGGCCACTTAGAATAGCGCCGCAAGCCCGCCCTCCCCTCCAGCCGAGAGTTTCTATGGCACAAGCCGACGAACATCGCGATTCGATTCAGACCCAGCTGGGAGAGATCCGTAACGCCCTCGACAGCGGTACCTTCCAACAGGTACGGCGCATGTTGAACGGCCTGCGGCCGGTGGAAATCGGTCACCTGATTGAGTCCTCGCCAGCACCCAGCCGTAAAATCCTCTGGCAATTGATCGACAAGGAGCTGGAAGGCGAGGTACTGCAGGAGCTGCCTGAAGACTTGCAGGCACAGATCCTCAAGCGCATGGATACCGCCGCGGTCGTTGAACTGACCGAAGGTATGGACACCGATGACCTGGCGGACATCCTGCAGCGCCTGCCGGACCAGGTGATCCAGGAAGTGCTGGCGGCCATGAGCGCCCAGGACAGGGCCCGTGTAGAGCAGGTGCTCTCCTACGACGAGGACACCGCCGGCGGCCTGATGGATACCGACACCATCACCATACGGCCGCGCCTGACCCTGGATGTGGTACTGCGCTACCTGCGCCGTCACGACGAGCTGCCCGCCTCCACCGATAACCTGATCGTGGTAAACACCAAGGGACAGTTTGTCGGCCTGCTGCCACTGACCAAGTTGCTCACCTCCTCCCCCGCCATGACCGTGCGCGAAATCATGCTCACCGACGTCGAAGCGATTCCGGCACAGATGCCGGACACCGAGGTGGCCAAACTGTTTGAGCGTCACGACTGGATTTCGGCGCCGGTTATCGACGACAACGGCGTGGTACTGGGCCGGATTACCATCGATGACGTGGTGGATGTTATCCGCGAGGACGCCGACCACTCCTTTATGAGCATGGCCGGTCTCGACGAAGAAGAAGACACCTTTGCCAGCGTCATGAGCACGACCCCAAGACGTGCCATCTGGCTCGGCATCAACCTGCTCACCGCCCTGATCGCGTCCTCCGTTATCAATATCTTTCAGGACACCATCGACAAGGTGGTGGCACTGGCGGTACTGATGCCGATCGTGGCCAGCATGGGCGGCGTCGCCGGCAGCCAGACTCTTACCGTTGTCATCCGCGGCATGGCGCTGGGCCAGATTGGCCAGAACAACATCAGCTGGCTGCTGTCGCGGGAGTTTCAGGTTGCTACCATCAACGGCCTGCTGTGGGCTCTGCTCATGGCGGCTGTCGCCGGTGCCTGGTTTAACGACCCGGTCATTGCCTTTATTATTGCCGTCGCCATGGTGATCAATCTGCTGACCGCCGCGACCGCGGGCGCCCTGTTACCCATTACCTTGCGCAAAATGAATATCGACCCCGCCCTCGCCGGCAGTGTCGCCCTGACCACGGTCACCGATGTGGTTGGATTCTTTGCGTTTCTGGGCCTGGCCACCTATTTTTACGCCTGACCCCCCATGAGCCTGACACACCAGGCCACGGCACACCAACCACGGATATACCATGTCTGATTTTGACGACCTGAACTACGACAACCACGACGACCAGCCCAAATCCAGAACGGCCATCAAGAAAGAGATGCAGGCCCTGCAGGACCTGGGTACACAGATCGTCGAGCTGAGCGATAAACACATCGCCATGATTCCTCTCCATGGGCGCCTGGGCGAGGCCATCCACGAAGCCCGTGGCATGAAGCACCGCGAGGCCCGGCGACGCATGCTGCAGTATATTGGCAAACAGATGCGACTGGCGGAAAATCTGGAGGAGATTCAGCAGGCGTTTGAGCGGATACAGAAACTGGGGCAGGAGCACACCCACATCCAGCACCTGGCCGAGCAGTGGCGCGACCGCCTGCTCAGCGAAGGCAACGATGCGGTGCAGGAGTTTATCAGCCAGTACAGCGATGCCGACGTGCAGCACCTGCGCCAGCTGCTGCGCAACGCCCAGAAAGAACAGAAAGAGCAAAAACCGCCAGCCACGGCCCGCAAGCTGTTCCGCTATGTGCGCGACCTGATTATGGCCAACTACTGAGGCCGGCAGGGAAAAACCAAAGCGCCGGCGTAGATTGATCCGGCAAGTACCGGAAACCGTCCGGGGCCACAGGGCCCCGGATGGCTGATCAGTTCACACCCATCAGTGCCAACAGCTCATCCCGCTTCGCTTCCATCAGGGCGTAGTCACCGCGACTCTCTACGTTCAGCCGTACCACCGGCTCGGTGTTGGACAGGCGCAGGTTGAAGCGCCAGTTGCCGAAGCTCATGCTGATACCGTCCGTGCGATCCACCGCCTCGGCCAGCTCACCGTAATGGGCCTCCACCGCCGCCAGCACCGCTTTGGGATCCTCAATGCGGTTATTGATTTCGCCACTGCAGGGAAATTCGGCGATGCAGTCATCCACCAGCTGGGCCAGGGATTTGCCGGTGCGACTCATCAACTCGGTCACCAGCAGCCAGGGGATCATGCCACTGTCGCAGTAGGCGAAATCGCGAAAGTAGTGATGAGCACTCATCTCGCCGCCGTAGATGGCATCCTCGGCGCGCATACGCTCCTTGATAAAGGCGTGGCCGGTTTTGCTTTGCACGGCAATGCCACCCATGCGCTCGCAGATGGCTTCCGTGTTCCAGGTCAGGCGCGGATCGTGTACCACCTTGGCGCCGGGACTTTTCAGCAGGAAGGTCTCCGCCAGCAGCCCCACCAGGTAATAGCCTTCGATAAAGCGACCGCTGGCATCAAAAAAGAAGCAGCGATCAAAATCCCCATCCCAGGCAATACCCAGGTCAGCTCCACTCTCTTGCACTGCCATGGCGGTGGAGTGGCGGTTCTCCTCCAGTAGCGGGTTGGGCACACCGTGGGGGAAGTTACCGTCCGGCTGGTGATGCACCTTGATAAACTCAAAGGGCAGGTGTGGCTCCAGCGCGTCCACCGCCAGGCCGGCGCCGCCATTGCCAGCGTTACAGACAATCTTCAGCGGCTGCAGCTGCTGGCGATCCACATACTGCAGCAGGTGCTCTACGTAGGCGGGGCGGGTATCCACATGCTTCAGCTCACCGCGCTGACCCACTGCGGCAAAGTCATTGGCCTCGGCCAGCTTTTTGATGTCCAGCAAGCCGGTATCACCACTGATGGGGCGGGAGCCCTGGCGCACCAGCTTCATACCGTTGTAGTCCTTGGGGTTGTGACTGGCGGTCACGCAGATACCGCCATCAACGCCGAGATGGAAAGTAGCGAAGTACACCTCTTCGGTGCCGCACTGGCCAATATGGATCACATCACTGCCACCGTCCATCAGGCCCCGCGCCAGCGCCTCGGTCAGCTCGGCGCTGGTAAGGCGGATATCGTGCCCCACCACCACAGACTCCGGCTGCAGGTATTGCGCGTAGGCGCGACCAATGCGGTAGGCGATGTCTTCATTCAGCTCATCGGGGAGTCGCCCACGAATATCGTAGGCTTTAAAACAGGTTAACTCTGCCATCCAGGGCCTCAACTCTTGGTAACTTTTCAATACAGGGAATCGGATAAATCAGGGGCGCACTCTAGCGGATAGAGTGCGGGGGCGGAAGCGGCAACTGCGCCGGATCGGGGACTGGAAACGCCCCGCCGATCCGGACGCCATAAATCAGCTGAGCACGGTATCCACCAGTGCCCGGGCATCCGCTTCCAGCAGGGCCAGGTGCTCCTCCGAGACAAAACTCTCCAGGTAGATCTTGTAGATATCTTCCGTGCCGGAGGGCCGCGCGGCAAACCAGCCATTGGCGGTGGTCACTTTCAGTCCACCGATCGCCGCACCATTCCCTGGCGCGTCGGTCAATACCGCGGTGATTGGATCTCCCGCCAGACTGTCATTGCTCACGGCACTGGCATTGAGCTTTGAAAGCAGTGCTTTTTGCTCAGCACTGCAAGGCGCATCAAGGCGACGATAAAAGGGACGACCAAACCGCTCCACTTGCGACTCGTAGTGCTGCTGCGGATCCTTACCGGTGACCGCCAGGATTTCCGCCGCCAGCAGACCGAGAATAATACCGTCCTTATCCGTGCTCCAGACGCTGCCATCGCGGCGCAGGAACGATGCGCCGGCACTCTCCTCACCACCAAACGCCAGCTTGCCCTCGAACAACCCGTCCACATACCACTTGAAGCCCACCGGCACCTCACACAGGGTTTTGCCCAGCGACGCCACCACGCGGTCAATCATGGCACTGGACACCAGGGTTTTGCCGAACTGCAGTTGCGACGACCACTGCGGCCGGTGAGTGGCCAGGTACTCAATGGCCACCGCCAAGTAAGCGTTGGGATTCATCAGCCCGGAGCCGGCACAGACAATGCCATGACGGTCATAGTCCGGGTCATTGCCAATGGCCACATCAAAACGATCCTGCAAAGACAACAGGTTCTGCATGGCATAGGGCGACGAGCAATCCATGCGAATCTTGCCGTCTTTATCCAGTGGCATAAAGCCAAAGGTGAAATCCACCTTGTCATTCACCACTTCAATATTGAGCCCGTACTTGTCCGCAATGGGCTTCCAGAAATAGATGCCGGAACCCCCCATGGGGTCCACGCCGATACGAATCCCCTTGCGTGCGATGGCCTCCATATCAATCACCGAGCCCAGGTCGTCAACGTAGTGGCTGATGTAGTCAAAACCCTCCACCAGATCACTGCCGGCCAGCTGCTCTGCAGACAGGCGCTTGACGCCGGCCAGGCCTGCCGCCAGCAGCTGATTGGCCCGGTCAGCAACCCAGCCGGTAATATCGGTATCGGCTGGCCCGCCCTTGGGGGGGTTGTACTTGATACCGCCATCACCCGGAGGGTTGTGGGAAGGGGTAATCACGATGCCGTCAGCCACATCCGCAGCGCCGGCGTTGTGGGTGAGGATGGCATGGGAGATGACGGGAGTGGGTGTGTAGCCGTTGTCCTGTGCCACCCGCACCCGTACGCCGTTAGCCGCCAGCACCTCCAGCGCCGTCGCGTGAGCGGGCTCGGAGAGCGCATGGGTGTCTTTACCGAGATAGAGCGGCCCGTCTATACCCTGCGCCAGGCGATACTCGGCAATGGCCTGGCAGATGGCCAGGATATGCCATTCATTAAAGGTGGTATTCGCAGCCGACCCGCGATGGCCGGAGGTTCCAAAGCTGACCTGCTGCTCCGGGCAGGTATCAATATCCGGCTGCTGCCGGTAGTAGGCAGCGACCAACGCCGGAATATTAATCAATGTACTGTGATGGGGTTGCTTGCCTGCTTCAGGGTGCGCCATAGACCTCTGTCCAGTTCAATTCCAGGTTATGAGCCCAAAAGTTGGGGCTAAGTAGAAGTATTAGGGAGAGCCGCCAGCGGCACTGCAAGCGCAATTCACAGCGCGACTTTTACAGTACCGGCACCGCCTGCCTGCCACGCCCTTCCAGGCGCGACAGCCGGGGTTGCGGCCAACCGGCTTCAGCCTTTGTAGATGTGCTCATAGACGTAGTTGGTGGCTTCCACAAAGCCCTCCACACTGCCGCAGTCAAAACGACGCCCTTTGAATTTATAGGCCAGCACGCAGCCGTTTTTGGCCTGCGTCAGCAGGGCATCTGTGAGCTGTACCTCGCCATTCTTGCCGGGCGGGGTATTTTCGATAATGTCGAAGATGTCTGGCGTGAGGATGTAGCGACCAATGATGGCCAGGTTACTGGGGGCATCTTCAAGCTTGGGCTTCTCCACCATATCGGTCACCTGATAGAGCCCATCCTTGATCTGCTCACCCTGGATAACACCGAATTTGTGAATCAGCTCGTCGGGCACTTCCTGAATAGCGACGATGCTGCAGCGGAACTGCTTGAACAGTTTTACCATCTGCGCCATAACGCCTTCGCCCGCGTCACTGGGCAAACACAAGTCATCCGACAGCACCACTCCAAAGGGTTCATCACCTACCAGCCGCTTGCCATTGAGGATCGCATCCCCAAGACCGCGCATTTCCACCTGGCGGGTGATGGAAAAGGACGCCTTCTGCATCACATTGCGAATGGAGGCCAGTGACTCCTCCTTACTGGTACCGGAGATCTGGTGCTCCAGCTCATAATTGACGTCGAAATGGTCGACAATCGCCCGTTTGCCACGCCCGGTAATCAAACCGATATCCACCAAGCCGGCCTCAATGGCCTCTTCTACCCCGTATTGCACCAGGGGTTTATTGACGATAGGCAACATTTCTTTGGGCATTGCCTTGGTGGCGGGCAGAAAGCGGGTGCCGTAGCCGGCAACGGGGAATAAACACTTTTTAATCATGAATCCAGATCCTTGCTTTATTTTGGTGCGTGATCCTGCGCAACAATCGAGCGGCGGTAGCGCTCACCCTAATCCTAGCGCAAGATTACTACAACTCTGGTGCAATTTATCGGCCAACAGGGAAACTTTGCCTCGCCCAATCCGGAGGCAAACCCGCCATTACGCTGCACCAACTTCATTCAGGCCCAGGAATGGCGATCAATCGACGTTGGTCAGGCTGGACATGGTGCCCGCAGGCGGTAGAATGGTGCCCTTTTTGCAAGTGGCCAGCGAGCCGGCTTGCCCCTCAGTGTTTTAAGGTCGAAATCTATGGATTTATCCACCCGCAAGAATGCCTATAACCGCGATGAACTGCTGGAGTGTGGCCACGGCCGCATGTTTGGCGAGGGCAACGCCCAGCTCCCTATTCCCAATATGCTGATGCTGGATCGCATTACTCACATCAGTGCCGAGGGCGGTGAATTCGGTAAGGGCGAGATCGTTGCCGAGCTGGATATCTCTCCGGACCTGTGGTTTTTCGACTGCCACTTCCCCGGCGACCCGGTAATGCCGGGCTGTCTAGGCCTGGACGCCATGTGGCAGCTGGTGGGCTTTTTCCTTGCCTGGAAAGGCAATGAGGGCAAGGGCCGGGCACTGGGCTCCGGCGAGGTGAAATTCACCGGCCAGATACTTCCAACTGCCAAGAAAGTAACCTACCGTATAAACCTTAAGCGAGTGATTGAGCGCAAGCTGATTATGGGTATTGCCGACGGTACCGTGAGCGTGGACGGCCGCGAGATCTATCTCGCCCGCGACCTGCGTGTAGGGCTTTTCCAAAGCACCGACAACTTCTGAGCGTCGTACTGACGGCTGCAACTACAACATATACAGCAACAGAGGACTACTATGAAACGAGTCGTGGTGACTGGAATGGGCATTGTCTCCTGCCTCGGGAACAACAAAGAGGCAGTACTGGACGCCCTCAAGACCGGGCGTTCTGGCATTAAATACAAAGAGGAATACAAGGAGATGGGTTTCCGCAGCCAGGTCGCTGGCAGCGTGGATCTGGATCCGGCAGAGTTTATCGACCGTAAAACCCTGCGTTTTATGGGCGAAGCTGCCGCCTACGCCTTCATTGCCATGGGTGAGGCCATTGCCGACTCCGGCCTGAGCGAAGATCAGGTCTCCAACGAGCGCACCGGCATTATCATGGGCTCCGGCGGCGCCTCCTCCAAGAACCTGGTGGAGTCTGCCGACATCCTGCGGGAAAAAGGCATCAAGCGTGTAGGTCCATACCGTGTTACCCAGACCATGGGCAGCACCACCTCCGCCTGCCTGGCTACGCCCTACAAGATCAAGGGCGTCAACTACACTATCTCCTCGGCTTGCGCCTCCAGCGCCCACTGCGTGGGCAACGCCATGGAGCTGATCCAGCTGGGCAAACAGGACGTGGTCTTTGCCGGCGGCGGCGAAGAGGAGCACTGGACCCTGACCGCCCTGTTCGACGCCATGGGCGCCCTGTCCACCAAGTACAACGATACGCCAGAAAAGGCATCACGTGCCTACGATGCCGATCGTGACGGCTTTGTGATCGCCGGTGGCGGTGGCTGCCTGGTACTGGAAGAACTGGAGCACGCCAAGGCGCGCGGTGCGAAAATCTACGCAGAAGTGGTCGGCTACGGCGCCACCTCCGACGGTTACGACATGGTTGCCCCGTCCGGTGAAGGCGCGGCCCGCTGCATGCGCCAGGCGATGCAAAGCCTGGATGGCGGACTCGACTACATCAACGCCCACGGCACCAGCACCCCGGTTGGCGATATGGCAGAACTGAAGGCGATTAGTGAAGTGTTTGGCGACAGCACTCCACCCATCAGCTCCACCAAGTCCCTGACTGGCCACTCCCTCGGTGCCACGGGTGTGCAGGAGGCTATTTACAGCCTCATCATGATGGAGCACAACTTCATCGCCGCGTCTGCCAACATTGATAATCTCGATGAGAAAGCGGCCGGCATGCACATCGTGCAACAGACCCAGGAAAACGTGACCCTCAATCGCGTCATGTCCAACAGCTTCGGCTTTGGTGGCACCAACGCCAGCCTGGTGTTTGAGCGCTTCAAGGGCTGAGCGCCCTGACTGCTGGCGGCTCCGGCCGCCGGCAGACTCCCCCCCTGCTCCAACCAAAGCATTAAAATCCGGATTAACCCCCCCATTTTGACGAATCCGTCACAAGGCAGGCATGGCGTACCATTGCGCCTGCTGGTCACGCTTTTTATATTGATAGCGGGCAGGATGCCCACAACACAACAATAAAAGCCTCAGGCTCAATACAGACAAGCAAAGGATGCTGAGCAATGACGCACTTAACATACCCCTCTGCACTATCGTCCACTCAACCGGAAACAGAACCCCTGCTACACCTGCCCATACTGCTGTTCAGTCCCGCGCGCAGTATCGACAACATCCTGCTGAGCCGTGAGATCGACGCTCGGCTGGAGTGCGGCAGCGAACTTACCGCCGCCCTGCCGGTTCACAATACGGCTCTGGTACTGATCGATTGTCGGGAAGTCTCCGCTGCCAATATCCAGCTCTGGTTTAACCAGCTGAGTAGCGACGGGCACAAGCCCCCGCCTTGCGCACTGATCAATTGCAGCCGCAACGGCGAGCACGAACGCCTGATCGAGTGGCCTCAACTGCGGGGTATCTTTCCACGCAACAGTTCCAGCGCCCTGTTTTACCAGGGGCTGCAGCACATTCGCGAGGGAGGCCTGTGGTTCCCCCGACGACTCTGCCAGGACTTTCTGCTGCGCAGGCGCTACGCCCCCTCACACAATGTACTGCACACCCCCGGGCTGCACTTCACCCAGCGGGAACAGCAGATGCTGCACGGCATCTACGCCGGGCTGACCAACGGGGCTATTGCGATACAGATGGGATTGAGCGAGCACACCGTAAAGAGCCACATGTACAATCTCTTCCGTAAGATCGGTGTCAAATCAAGACTGGAAGTCAGTAACTGGCTGAGGGATTGCTATCCGTTCATTGCCCGCACGAACAGCTGCAGCGACCGCTAGGCTTCGGCTTGCAGCCGTTTTTGCAGTTGCAACCAGGAGCGTACCTGCGCGGTCAGTCCCTGCCGCCAGCTGCGCGCCTGGTAACCGAAATTATCGCGGCAACGACGCACCGTCAGGACGGAGCTGTCAGGCTCCTGCTGGGTCTCCAGCTGTGCGGTAGTCAGCTGCTGCAGCTGCCACTGCCGGCGCAGCTCGCCCTCCCGGTCCAGCACATCCGCCAGCGCCTCCACGAATTCGGCCGAGGTACAGGTATCGCTGGACGCGAGGTGGAACACACCCCAGTTTTCGGCCCCGCAAAGCAGCTGGTTCACCATCCCCAATAACACCCAGCCGACCTCCATGGTGCTGACCGGTGCCCCGCGACGCTGGTGCGTGACCAGCAACTCCGGCCCCGCAGTCGCCAGCTGCCCCAACAGGGATGAGAAGATGGAGTCACCCAGGGTGTCAATGACCCAGCTCAGGCGCAGACAGACCAGACGCTGCAGCTGTTCGGACAACAGGGTTTCTGCCTGCAGGAAAGACTCACCGGCAGCACTCAGGGGAGACGGGACATCCTCCTCGTCGTAGCTGGACTTGTTCTCGCCGCCAAATACCCGGTAACTGGAGATATGCAGGACGATGCAGCCCGTGTCTTTGGCAGCCTTCGCCACCACACCGGCAACCGTCACCAGCGCGCGCTGATCCTCCAACGAAGGCTCTTCGCGCCAGCCGAAGGTATTGATAATAACGGCCACATCGTGACGGCGGATGTAATCCACCAGTGCCGCAGCATCCGCAGCCTGTAGGTCGAGCTTGCTGCGGGTCGGCGTCAGCACCGAATAGGGGGAGTGTTCAAAGGCACTGTAGATAGCCTGACCCAGAGAGGAAAAGGCATCGGTTATCAGGATTTTACTGGCCACTCAACATTAACCGCGCGAGGAACACCGGAATTGTGGCGACCCGCAGAACGCCGGTCGCCGGTTTGTATGTGACAGGGCCCGTCAGAACGGAATATCGTCGTCGAAGTTGTCAAAGCCCTGTGGCGCCTGGGGTACCGGAGCCTGCTGCGGGGCCTGGCGCTGCGGCTGCGCATAAGACTGCTGGGGTGCAGGCTGCTGCCCGCCTCCCATCGGCGCGTGTGCAGGCGCCTGATTCATATTCGGGTTACCACCACCCATGGCTGCGGGCTGCTGCGGCGCGTACTGCTGCCCCGCAGGTGCGTAACCACCGCCCTGCCCCATACCGGCGTCACCGCGGCTGTCGAGCATCTGCATGTCACCGGCCACGATCTCGGTCGTGTAGCGGTCCTGACCGCTCTGGTCCTGCCACTTGCGGGTGCGCAGGGAGCCCTCGATATAGACCTTGGAGCCCTTGCGCAGGTACTCACCGGCAATCTCCGCCAGGCGGTTGAAGAAGACAACCCTGTGCCACTCGGTGCGCTCCTGGGGCTGACCGGTCTGCTTGTCTTTCCACTGCTCGGAGGTGGCAATACTGACATTGGTCACAGCGCCGCCACTGGGCATGTACTTCATTTCCGGGTCCTGCCCCACGTTACCAACCAATATCACTTTATTAACGCCACGCGCCATATCCTGTCTCTCCTGGTGTATGCAAAACGGGCAGGCCGGCCCACAGCCGACCACCCGCTAAAAGTACTGAAATCTGTATGCCTGACAGCCGTTGGCGTCTCGCCAGATATAAGGGTCGATGCTACACCAGCAACCGGATGACAACCACCCCCGAAAAAGGTTGGGGCACTGTGGCGGGCTGATCAGGCGGGTTCAGCGGCCCAATCGATGTTGGCTGCGCTTTCCGGACGGAAGTGACGGGGATCCACCTTCAGGTAGGCGGCGCTCTCCTCGCGGATAAGCACCACCTCCACCACCCCCGGCAGGGCTGCCAGCCGCGCCGAAGCAAACGGCATGGCGGCCTCTGTCAGCGGCACCTGCACGCTGGAAAGGTGACGCGGCGGCGGCATAAAGCTCGCCAGCAACCACCAGAAGGCGATCAAACCGGCGCCGACCAGCCACACGGTGCCGCCACCGTAGTGCTGCTGCAGCCAACCGCCACAGGCGCCTCCGGCAAACGCCCCCAGGAACTGCCAGGTGGAATAGATTCCGGAGGCGGTACCCTTGCCGCCGGCCGGCGCCATTTTGCTCATCAGCGACGGCAGGGTGGCTTCCAGCAGGTTAAAACCCATAAAAAAGGTAAACAGCAGAAACAGAAACAGCACCGGCTGCCGCCACTGGGACATACCTGCCAGGCTCAATCCCAGCAGCGCAATGGCGCCCAGGAACACCGGCTTCATCTTCTGGCGCTTCTCGGCAATGATGATGAACGGCACCATGGCAAGAAACGCCAGTAACAGCAGCGGCAGATAGACCATCCAGTGTTCGGTACGGGCGATGCCAACCGAATTCTCCAGAATCCCGGGAAGCACCAGAAAGCAGGCCATCAACACAAAGTGCAGTGTGAATATGCCCACATTCAGGCGCAGCAACTCACGATTCAGCAGCGTGGACAGAAACAGCTGTGGTACCGCACCCGCCTCACGGTGGCCTCCCGCGGCTCCCACCGGGGTCGGCACCAGCCGCACCAGTATCCCGAGCCCGGCCAGTGCCAGCCCGGCAGTGGCCCAGAACAGCAACGGCAGGCCACCGAACCCGGCCAGCAGTGGCCCCAGCACCAGCGCCACGGAAAAGGAGATACCAATAGACGCCCCGATGCTGGCCATGGCCTTGGTACGGCTGGCGTCGTTGGTGAGGTCCGCCACCAGCGCCATGATGGCACTGGCAATGGCACCACCACCCTGCAGGCAGCGACCGAGAATCAGCCCATAGACGCTGTCGGCGGTGGCCGCCACCACCGACCCGGCGGCGAAAATCAGCAGGCCCAGTGCAATGATGGGCTTGCGCCCCACACGGTCGGAGAGCATGCCGAAGGGAATCTGCAGCAGTGCCTGGCTGAACCCGTAGGCCCCCAATGCAAGCCCCAGCAGGGCTGGCGTGGCGCCTTCATAATCCCCGCCATAGAGGACCAGCACCGGCAGCACCATGAACAACCCCAGCATACGAAACGCATAGAGGCTGGCCAGCGACACCACGGCACGCCGCTCAAAGGATGGGGAAAAACCGCTCACAAAACCTTCCCAGACCTGAAGAAAAGGCGCCATTCTACCGGATTTTTGCCACAGATGCGTTTCCCGAACAGCCCTGGCACCCGCCATCTTGCCATCACCCCCGCAAACTAGTAACATATATTACTTTAATGCTTGTTACGGAATCCGCAGACATGCCATCACAACCTCCCTCTGCGGGCTTTCCCACACTGGTCGCCAATATTCACCGGTTTTTCAGCGCCACCCTGTTCCGCAACCTGCGCGCCGACGGCATCAGCCTCACCCCTTCCCAGTGGCGGGTGATCGCCCACCTCAACCACGGCAATGGCCCCACCCAGTCGGAGCTGGCTGAGCGCCTGCTGATGGAGAAAGCCCCGCTGGGCACGCTGTTGGACAAGCTGGAGCAAAACGGCCTGATTGAACGGCGGGCGGACGAACGGGACCGCCGCGTGCGGCGGGTCTATATGACCCCGTCAGCAGCGCCGCTGTTACCTATTATTGAGCAACAGGCCCTGCAGTTGCGGCAGCAGTGTGTCGAGGGCCTGTCCCCCGGGGAAGTGGAGACACTGACCAACCTGCTGGACCGGGTACAGAACAACCTGCTGGACATCCGCCAGCAACAGTCGGCGGCCCCAACCGACAGTAACGACTGAGTTCCGCCGCCGCTCGCGGCCCCCAAATCTGACACTCATGCTAATTGGCCGAGGTACTCCATTGGCACTTTTTGACCCTGCGACTCACTGGCTGGCCAAAGGCAACCAGGAGTCCATTGAATCCCTGTTTGCCCGCCACGGTGAGCGCTACCGCCTGCTGGCCATTGCCGCCGTCGGTGCCGGCACCATTGCGGTGATGCTGCTCTCCACCATCGTCAATGTGGCCATCCCGCCCATCATGAGCGCCTTCGGCATTACCCAGAGCGAAGCCCAGTGGCTGGCTACCGGCTATCTTGCCAGCGCCACAGTGAGCATGCTGATGTCCGGCTGGTGCCTGCGCCGCTTTGGCACCCGCGACACCTTTATCATGTCCAGCCTGGTGGTATTGATCAGCTCCGCCGTGTGTGGCGCCAGTCCCAATGCCGGCGTCCTGATTGCCGCCCGCATCGTGCAGGGGCTGGCCTACGGCTTTTTCCTGCCGGTGGCGATGTATGTGATGACGCGGGTATTCCCTGCCGAACGGCAGGGTTTTGCCATGGGGATCTTTGGCATCCTGGCGGTGTTTGGCCCCGCGGTAGGGCCCTACTTCGGTGGTATTGCGGTGGAACACCTGGGCTGGCGTTCGGTGTTTTTCCTGCCCCTGCCGCTGTCACTATTGAGCCTGCCACTGGCGCTGCTCTACCTGCCGGGCCCGGACAAAAGCGAGAAGGTGGGCCGCCTGGACTGGACCGGGCTGATCTGGCTGAGCCTGGCGGTCTCCCTGCTGCTCCTCATGTTCAACAGCGGCTCACGGATGGGCTGGCAACACTGGTCGACACTGACCTGCCTGGCAGGCTCGCTGGTGACCGCCACCCTGTTCTACCTCCGCCAGCGCCGCACCGACAGCCCGCTGATGGACCTGGGGTTGTTCCAGAACCGCAACTTTTGTGTCGCCGGTGGCATCACCTTCCTCTACGGCGGTGCCCTGTTTGGCGGTATGTACCTGATCCCGCTGTTCCTGCAGACCGCCATGGGCATGAGCCCCATCGACGCCGGCCTGGCACTGCTGCCCGCGGGGATTATCCTGGGACTGGCGTTTCCGGTGTGCGGCAACCTGAGTGACAAGCTGCCGCCACACTGGATGATCCTCAGTGGCATGCTGCTGCTCGGCATCTCGTTTTACATCATGAAGTGGGCCGACAGCACCACGGCACTGGTGACCATCTGCTGGTGGCTGGTATTGGGACGCATCGGTATGGCGGTAGCCATGCCCGCCCTGAGCATGTCCGCCTTCACCACGTTGCAACAGCAACAGCTGACCCACGGCTCCGCCACCATCAACTTTACCCGCCAGGTAGGTGGCGCGTTCGGGGTTAACCTGACCAGCGTGTTCCTGGATTACCGCCTGGACCTGCACACAGTGGCCGGGGTCGCCCAACCCCTGACCGAGGCTTTCCACGACACCTTCATCGCCAGCGGCGTGCTGATTCTGGCCACCATGCTCCCCAGCCTGCTGCTGAAGCCGCGCAAACGGAAGCGGAAGGCTACACCGTAAGCGGCCTCAGCGCTGCGCCAGCAGCATCAGGTTGCGGGGCGTCAGTTCGCGGGGACAGAACTCGAAGACCGAGACCCGGGCGCCACTCTCCTGCAGATAGAGCGCCCGATCCAGCAGCAGCCACAACTCCAGTGGTCGCCGGAACAGGTGTTGCACCAGCTCCCAGCGCTGCAGCTTCTGATAACGCACCGCACCGCGCTGCAGCCACAGCCCGGCATCTACCTCGCCCGACACCGGCACATGCCGACGGGCCGCCATAAGGCGCAGGTAGTCCTCGAACTCACCTTTTAACAGGCTGTAGGGAACGCTGGGAACCGGCAGGTAGACATCCCAGCCCCGCTGCTCCCGCTGCCACTCGTCGAAGGCCATACGCCACACCATCTCGGTGTGACGGCGCTGCCTCTGCCCCTCACCCGCGGTCACGGTCTCCCGCTGAGGCAGGCTCAGGTCCACCCGCCGCAGCCGCACCTGCGCCTGCCGTGCCGCCGCCGACAGCCCCACATAGAGACTGTCCGCCGTCAGGTGGTAGCAACAGGGCACCAGCCCCAGGCGTTGGCTGTCGCTGGAACACCAGTGTTGCAGCAGAGCCCGGTGCAGGTCGCCGCAGGCGTGCAGAGCCACTGCCTGGGGATGGAGGGCCAGCAACTCACCGCTGGCGGCCTGCAGGGCATCAGCGCAGACAAACTGCTGCTGCAGCCCGTGGCGCTGCGCCAGCTGCTGCCCCTCACCACAGAGAGCCTCCTGCCACTCCAGGCTGGTCACTGCACAGCCGCACTGCTGCGCCAACAGACGGCCCAGATGCCCCTTGCCGGCGCACCACTCCAGCAGCGGTGCACTACCGCCCTGCCAGGCGGCGGCAAAATGCTGCAGCTGCTGCCATTTGCGACCCGGCACCCCCACCTCCAGCCGCGCCGCCGGCGCTGACAGGGGGTGATGGCAGGCCGACACCTGCTCCAGCACCGACAGCAGGCCCACTTCCGGCAGCCAGGGCTGCAACCACGCCTGCAGCGCGTCGGGCTGCGCCTGCAGGCGTGACAACTCAGCATCCGACAACCCCTCCAGCGCCATCACCAGGCCCGGCGCACTCTGTCGCCAGGGGCAGTGGCGGGAGTGGAACAACTGCGGCTGCCACCAGCGCGCCGTCTGTGCCAACACCTGGTCCAACTGCCGGAATCGGTCATCAAGATCGGACAATACCCGCTCTCCCCTGCTATCGGTCCGGTCTGTCACCAGACAGACCCCATAAAAAAGCCCGGTGATCACCGGGCTTTTGCACTGCTCAGGCACCTTTCGGCACCATCTGTCACAGCCTCAAAGGCGCAACACCTTGTCGCCGCGGGCGATGCCGGAAACACCGGTACGCACCACCTCCAGAATCACCGCATCCCCGACCGCCTGTACAAAAGCGTCCAGTTTGTCGCTGGTGCCGGTTACCTGCACAGTGTAGACCGAGCTGGTGACATCGATGATCTGGGCGCGGAAGATATCCACACAACGCTTGATCTCGGCGCGCTGGGAACCCACCGCTTTCAGCTTGATCAGCATCAGCTCACGCTCGATGTGCTGGCCTTCGGTCAGGTCCACCAGCTTCACCACATCAATCAGCTTGTTGAGGTTCTTGGTGATCTGCTCGATCTTGTGATCGTCACCGATGGTGGTCAGGGTCAGGCGCGACAGGGTCGCGTCTTCGGTAGGAGCCACCGTCAGGGATTCGATGTTGTAACCGCGCTGGGAAAACAGGCCCACAACCCGCGACAGGGCCCCGGCCTCATTTTCCATGAGTACAGAAATAATGTGTCTCATCTTCAGGTGCGCTCCGTCTTGCTTAACCACATATCCCGCATGGACCCGTCCGGCGCCACCTGCATCGGGTAGACGTGCTCGGAAGGATCAACATGAATGTTGATAAAGACCGTCTTGTCTTTTTTGGCCATGGCTTCCGCCAGCTTGGGCTTCAGCTCATCCTTGGTGTAGATCTCCACACCTTCGTGGCCATAGGCCTCCATCAACTTGCAGAAGTCCGGCAGTGAATCCTCGTAGTGAATCTGCGAGTAACGGCTGTCGTAGACCATGTCCTGCCACTGCTTCACCATGCCCAGGGCCTGGTTGTTGAGACAGACGATCTTCACCGGCAGGCCGTACTGGCGCAGGGTGGAGAGCTCCTGGATACACATCTGGATAGAGCCTTCGCCAGTGACAACCACGACGTCCTTGTCGCGGATAGCACAGGCTACACCCATGGCCGCCGGCAGGCCGAAGCCCATGGTGCCGAGGCCACCGGAGTTTATCCACTGGCGCGGGCGATTGAACAGGTAGTACTGGGCCGCAAACATCTGATGCTGACCAACGTCAGAACAGACCACCGCATCGCCGTTGGTGACTTCGTACAGCGCCTTGATCGCGTCCTGCGGCATGATCATGTCGCCATCGGTGTTGTAGCGCGGTGCCGTGTAGATACCGTGACGCTCACGCCACTCGTTGATCTGCTTCCACCAGGAAGCCAGCGCTTTCTCGTCTGGCCCCTGCCTGGACTCTTTCAGCAGCTCCAGCATCTCTGCCAGTACGCTGTCCACGGCACCCACGATGGGCACATCGGCAGCGATGGTCTTGGAGATGGAGGCCGGGTCGATGTCCACATGGATAATCTTGGCGTTGGGGCAGAACTTGCCCGGGGTGTTGGTCACCCGGTCGTCAAAACGCGCACCAATGGCCAGGATCAGGTCACTGTGGTGCATCGCCGTGTTGGCCTCGAAAGTACCGTGCATACCCAGCATGCCGATAAACTGTTTGTCGTTGCCGGGAAACGCGCCCAATCCCATCAGGGTATTGGTGACCGGGAAGTTCAGTTTATGGGCCAGCTCGGTGAGCTGCTCACTGGCATTGCCCAGCACCACACCACCACCGGAGTAGATCACCGGGCGCTTGGCCTTCAGCAACATCTCCACGGCCTTTTTGATCTGGCCGGTATGACCCTTGCTGATGGGCGTGTAGGAGCGCAGCTTGACCTTCTTCGGCGGATCGTACGGGAACTTCTCCGCCGGATTAACGGTGCTCTTGGGCACGTCAACCACCACCGGGCCGGGACGGCCAGTGTTGGCGATGTAGTAGGCCTTTTTGATAATGGCCGGAATCTCGGAGGCGTGCTTGACCATAAAGCTGTGCTTTACGATGGGACGCGAGATACCCACCATGTCGGTCTCCTGGAAGGCGTCCTCGCCGATTTTCTCGGCAGGTACCTGGCCAGAGATCACCACCATGGGGATGGAATCTGTATACGCCGTGGCGATACCTGTGATGGCATTGGTGGCACCGGGACCTGAGGTCACCAGTACCGTGCCCACCTTGCCGGTAGCGCGGGTATAGCCGTCTGCCGCGTGGGCGGCGCACTGCTCGTGTCGAACCAGAATGTGCGTGATCTTGTCCTGCTGGAACAGCGCATCATAAATATGCAGCGCCGCACCGCCGGGATAACCGAAGATCAGATCAACACCTTCTTCCTGGAGGGAGCGAATTAACATTTCGCCGCCAGATAGCATTTCCACCTGTGTTCCCCTTAACTCAATAATGTGACTGCCAAAACCCCAAAAGGGTGAGGACCGTTCCACGTCAGACCGTGGCCGGGCTCAATGACAAGTTGGCTAAAGTTTGCCCGAATACACCGCCTGTGGGATAACTCTGCGGCGCAGCGGGCTGGCCGCGTTGGTGGACGCGCCCAGGCTAACGGGATGGTTCTGCAAGCGGATAGCTTGCGGAGGTAGATGCCTGCACCATGTAATTTAACAATTGGCGCAGACCAATAACCGAGGGTACGGTAGCAATCTACGGGCCATCTAGTGAAGAGCGGCATTGTCGCAATCCAACCCCCGCTAAGTCAAGGCGCGGCGCGGGTTTTACGCCGTTTGCGGCCATTTACCTCCCCGCCCGCAGCCCACGGGTGATGGCGATGAGAACAAGTCGTTGGAAGCCACCGGTTTCTCCGGCAATAATAGCGACACAAAGCCTCTTGAGGATGATAACAATCATGGAACAGAAACGTCCCTTCACCGCCCTTCCCCTGCTGGTCGCAGCCACCTGCCTGGTGCTCGGCATCAGCGCCCAGGCGGCGCAGGAGTTTTACAAATGGAAAGACAAGGATGGCGTGACCCACTACAGCGCCACCCCACCCAAGTCGGAAACCGAAGACGCGGAAACCGTACGCACCACCAACCTCAACCCGGGTGGTGACGAGGCCGACAGCGAGGCAGACGAACAGGGCGAGGAGCGCGCAGACAACAGCAGCGCGGATAGCAAAGCCGACGGTGATCAACCACCCAAGGATGCGGCCGCCTGCGAATCCGCCCGCAAAAACCTGGATACCCTGGGGTCCTCCCCCCGCATCCGGGTACCGGACGGCGACAGCTACCGCTACCTGACTCCCAACGAGATCCAGGAGCAGAAATCGGCCAACCAGCAGATCGTCGACCTCAACTGCTGATTGTCGGATAAGGGGTCACAGCAAGTCCCCCAAGCGCACATCACCCCCCTTGTGAGCCACCTGCGCCAGCAACAGCTGGGCGGTGGCCAGGGCATCGCTCAAGGCGTTATGCACGGTGCCCGGCGGCAATCCGTAACGGGAACAGCAACTGCTGAGACGCAGCGCATTGCGCACCAGCGGCACATGCTTGTGTTCAAGGGTGCGCTTTTCGATGGCCATGGTGTCCACCACCGGCATCAACAGCGGCAGGCGGAAACTGCGCCAGCAGGCACGGTTGAGAAAGGCCAGATCCAGCGGCGCATGGTGAAAGACCAGCACCCGCCCGCAGGCGGCCTGCAGCAACTCCAGCAGCGCCTCCGCCTCGGTCATCCCCTCTTCCAGCTCGCAGTCACGCAGCTGATGCACCGTGGCACTCTCCCCAACCCCCTTCTCCGGGCGGATCAGGATATGTCGGGCAGACTGCAATGGCACGCGCCCGGCGCGGATCACTACCCATCCCAGGCTCAGCAGCTCCGAGTCCTTTACCTGCAAGCCTGAGGTTTCCGCATCCACCACCAGAAACTCCTGCTCCCGCCAGGGGGTGCGGCTTTTCAACGGTGACTTGCGCCAGATGTCATGCAGCAACTCCGCCCGCTGCTCCTGCGGGCGATTGCGGCTCTTGCGCAGCAGCTCCCAGTAAGCGCGGCGCACCTCCAGTGTGAATCCCCGTGGCATGGAGTCAGAGTCCCGGACGGTAACGCAACCGCACCGTCTGCTGGGCGTCCTTGACCACCCCAAAGGCATCCCGCAACTGCTTGCGCACCAGTTTCGACAGTTCGTCGGGGTTGAGGTAGTTGCTGGTTCGCTGCCCCGCCACCAACTGCTGGGCCTGGGCCTCCAGCCGGGCCTGCATGATCACCTGCAGCGCATCCTGCAGGTTGCGGCTGTCACTGATGCTCATACAACGGGATTCCGCCAGCGCCTTGAGGCGGGCAAAAGTATTCACCTGCGGAAGGCCATTGGCCAGCGCGTGAATGCGTACGATATCGACAATGGGAATCACCGCCCGCTTCTTCAGGTTCAGCTGGTCGCGATGCTCGCCATCATGCTCCACCACAAAGCGCCGGAAAATCCCCAGCGGCGGCGGTGAATCCAGCACGTTTTCCGCCAGTGCAGCGAGGAAAATGGAGTTGCCCCTGGTGCGCCGCAACATATGTTGTTGCAACTGCAGCCCCAGCTGCTCATCGCCGTACACCGGACGGATATCAAAAAAGATGGAGACCCGCATCAGGGCATCGGCCGTGGGACTACGTGACCAGCGATCCACGGTTTCAAACCAGTTATGCAGTGGCTGACGCCATTCATCCGTGGTGGCCATAATGCCGCCGGGGCAGTATTTGTAACCACACTCGTTGAGGCCGTCACACACCCGCCGCGACAACTGGCGATACCACTCCAGGTCCTGCTCGCGGACACTGTCGGCAATCACCAGGGCGTTGTCCTGGTCACCACCCAGCAGCTGCTCTTCCCGCCCCTGGGAACCGAAGCCCAGCCAGCAGTAAGGTGCCGGCGGCGGCCCTAACTCCTCTTCGGCCAGGCGGATAAGGCGGATGGTTACCGCATCGCTGATGGCGGTGAGCATATGGCTGACCTGATGCACCCGCGTGCCCGCCTCGGCCCACTGGATCAACAAGTCGGGTATGGCCGACAGAATACCCTTGATCTCGGCAGCACTGCGCTTGCGCCCCAGGTGCTGCACCATGTGCACGGGATCATTGCGGCGCGCCAGCATCAGGTCCGATGAGGTGAGAATTCCCAGCACTTTGCCCGCACAGCAACCGGATTCCCCCGCCGCTTCCGGATCCCTGTCCGCCACCGGAATATGATGGTAGCCCTTCTGCGTCATAAACAGGGTGGCGTCGAACAGGGTGGCATCACTGCAGAGGGTTTCCGGCGCGGCAGTCATGATGTCGGCGATGGGCCGCGACATATCGATGGCCTCGGCCACCGCACGGGAGCGCAGGTCGCGATCGGTAACAATACCCCGCAGCTGATCGCCCTCCATCACCAGCACCGATGACACCCGGTGCTCGGTCATGCGCTGGGCGGTGAACTGAATGGATTGATTGGGACGCACGGTAATCAGCCGCTGGCTCATGATATCGCGGATACCGCGCGTCATCTCCGAGGAGGCGTCTTCCCGTCGCGCCGCCCGCCGCACCCGGCGGCTGCGCTGGCTGTGGAAGAAGCGATCAAACTCTCGGTGCTCCTTGCGCAGTTCCTGATAGCGAGCCTCAGGCACCAGATAGATCAGCGAATCCTCAATCAAGGTGGCGCGGATATCCGGCTGCTCCTGTGCCAGGCCGCGCAGGTTAAACGACACAGCCTCGCCAAAGCGATCAACCAGCTGGCCACTCTCGGTACGCAGCTCGGCTGCGCCACTGCGCACGATCCGCAGGCCGCCGTCGTCATCCGGTTTGAATACATGCCCGCGGCGAAAGTAGGTCACCTCCAGGGACGGCAGGACGGCGTCAAGCTCCCTGTCACTCAGCTGGTCAAACGGAATGCACTGCACCAGAAACTCGCGAATCGCATTCAGTTCGGGATTATGCCTTGTCTCTTCGTTCACCGGTTTCTCCCCATCCAGAGACAGTCCACGATGGGCGTGTCAGTGCTCCGTCTCGCGACGAAAATCCTTGCCAAAGATAGTGGCATATTCGCTGAACATCAGTGGAGCCTCGCCGTAGTACCAGGCCTGGTTGACGGCAACGGCCACACGCACTTCTGCACCACTGGTCTGAGGGGGTAACTGCAACTGCCACACAAGGCCCTGGGGATCCTCCGCCCGCATCGGCTGCGGTGGATTACTGCCGTCACTGCTTACTTGCGAGATCAGAGCGGCGTCGAGGGGGAAAACAGATTCCAGACGCAATTGCAGGTTGCCACCACCGGCATCGGTAGCGGTAAGAGTTAGCTTGAAGTCGCCATTTTTCATCACACACTGGCCACTCTGGTAACGGCAGTTGGGTAGCGCCACCAGCTCGTAGTGTCCACCAGCCTGGGCGGCATGGGGTTCCTCCGACACCATGGAGTCCACAGTGAAGTAGCCGAGTATGGCCAGGATGGGGGTTACAATCAGGGCGACCACGACATGTTTGTTTGTCAGGATGCTCAACAGACACCTCTCATTATTCTGACAAGGAAGATAAGCGTTACAGGGAATGCTTATCGTGAGCGAACAGTGATCACTATGCTTGCAACGCTGCAAAGCGGTCAACTCACAACTGTTCAATTTTAAAAGGCAGACACACAAAAGGCCCCCGCAGGGGCCTCTGTGTTGACTCAGGGTAAATCAGTGCCCGTGGGCATCGGCTACACCAGTTGGAACACGGATATGTTCAACCAGATCCTGAACTTCCTGTGGAGGCTGCTGGGTGGACAGGGACACACCATAAGCTACCGCAAAGTTCACCAGCGCACCGATGGTACCAAAGGCGTTAGGCTCGATACCCAGGAACCAGTTCTGCGGCATGCTGCCCATAAACTCGGTACCGGGGATAAACATGATGCCTTTGTGCTGGAACACGTAGAGCAGGGTTACGGCGATACCGGCCACCATACCGGCGATAGCACCCTCTTTGTTCACACGCTTACTGAAGATACCCATCATCAGTACCGGGAAGATAGAGGAGGCCGCCAGACCAAAGGCCAGGGCCACCGTACCTGCCGCAAAGTCAGGCGGGTTGTATCCCAGGTAGCCCGCACCGCAAATGGCCAGCGCCATGGCAATCCGCGACGCAGTCAACTCCGTTTTCTCGCTGATCTGCGGTGCAAATACCCCTTTCAGCAAGTCGTGGGAGATGGCCGAGGAGATCGCCAGCAGCAGACCTGCAGCGGTAGACAGTGCCGCAGCCAGACCACCAGCAGCCACCAGGGCAATTACCCAGTTAGGCAGGCGGGCAATCTCGGGATTGGCCAGTACCATGATGTCGTTATCCACTTTCACCATCTCGTTGGTGGACGCATCGGCGGTGTACTGGATACGACCGTCACCGTTCTTGTCTTCATACTGCAACAGACCGGTTTTCTCCCAGTTCTTGAACCACTGAGGGCGCTCATCGTAGGTAATGTGCTTACCGGACGCAGGCTCAATGGTATTGATCAGGTTCAGGCGAGCCATACCAGCCACGGCAGGTGCGGTGGTGTAGAGGATAGCGATGAATACCAGGGCCCAACCCGCAGAAGAACGGGCGTCTTTCACTTTAGGCACAGTGAAGAAGCGGATAATCACGTGCGGCAGACCGGCGGTACCAATCATCAGCGACAGGGTGTAGACGAACATGTTGGTCATGCTCAGTCGCGGTGTGGTGGTGTACTCAGCCCAACCCAATTCCGTCACCACCTGATCGAGTCGATCCAGCAGATAGGTATCGGTACCCGTCAATGTACTACCCAGACCCAGCTGTGGCAGTGGGTTGCCGGTCAGGTTCAGGGAGATAAAGATAGCCGGAATGGTGTAGGCGAAAATCAGTACACAGTACTGGGCAATCTGGGTGTAGGTAATCCCCTTCATGCCACCGAGAACGGCATAGAAGAACACGATCACCATACCCACCAGCAGACCGGTTTCGTAGCTCACTTCCAGGAAGCGGGAGAAGGCCACGCCCACACCTTTCATCTGGCCGATAACGTAGGTTACAGAACAGATGATCAGGCAGATCACAGCCACGATACGTGCCGTGCGGGAGTAGAAGCGGTCACCGATAAACTCAGGCACGGTAAACTTGCCGTACTTGCGCAGGTAAGGTGCCAGCAACATCGCCAGGATAACATAACCACCGGTCCAGCCCATCAGGAACACGGAGCCGCCGTAGCCCATAAAGGCGATCAGGCCGGCCATGGAGATAAAGGAAGCTGCAGACATCCAGTCAGCCGCTGTCGCCATACCGTTGGAGATCGGGTGTACACCACCACCCGCGACGTAGAAGTCCTTGGTAGAACCGGCACGCGCCCAGAAGGCGATACCGAGATAGAGTGCGAATGAGAGACCTACAACGATGTAGGTCATTGTTTTCAGATCCATGATCTCACCTCTTATTATTCGTCGTGGACGCCGTATTTACGGTCAAGGGCGCCCATTTTCTTGGCGTAGTAATAGATCAGTACCACAAAGGTGTAGATTGAGCCTTGCTGGGCAAACCAGAAGCCCAGTTTGTATCCACCGATCTGAATATTGTTAAGCACATCCACCAACAGGATGCCGCAACCGAAAGAGACCACAAACCAGATGATCATCAGTTTGACCATCAGGCTCAGGTTCTCTTTCCAGTAAGCTTTGGCATCGTCTTCTGACTTAAAAGCCATGAGAGCTTCCTCCAACTTATAGTTATTTGACCCTGACAGTGTCGCCAAACACCTTGACAGCGGCCATTGGACATTGGTCTAGGAGCACGGTGCTGAGTTCAGCACCGTGCCGTGTTTGCCTTACGGGATTTACAGGTTGTATTTCCAGGACATCTGGAAGTAATTGGAATCGGCACTGGTACCACCGTCGTCATCCACTTCGAAGTTACCCACTTCGATACCGGCTGAGAGATCCGGGGTCAGCTGACGAATCAGGTTGATACCCCAGTGGGTGCGCTCGTACTCGGTGACATCGGTTTCTGCCATACCGTAGTAAATGGTGCTACGCCAGTCGGCGTTCCAGAAGTGACGGAAGGAGACATTGGCTGCAGTAGTTTCTTCAACTTCCAGATCACCGCTATCGGGATCCACTACAATGTCGCCCACCATGCCGGCGCCCACGTAACGACCTGACTCACCGACGTTAACCTGAAAACGGAAATCGTCCCTGGAACCAATCTTGATCAAGCCGCCAACGTTAGCAGCAACCGTAGTCTCGCTGAGCTCATCATCGGCAGCACCACCAGCGTTGGTATCGCTGTCGATCTGACGCACCAGCGCGCCCACCTGGATGGAACCCCAATCTCCACCAAATTTATAAGTCGCCACCACATCCGGGAAGGCTTCATCGGCGTCAACACCGCTGGCACCACCACCAGCGGAGTTGCCGCCCACATCACCGTCACCCCAGGTTTCCGGATTTTCCAGAGCGATACTGAAGCCGCCAATGGTGTAGCGAATCTGCGGCTGGCGCACAAACACTTCCGCCACAATCGGTCCGCCAAAATCCAGCGCATCGGGGAAGGTCATGGCCGGTGTAAAGGTGGACCAGTATTGACCCACCATCCAGTTGTTGTACTGAATAAAGGCGTGACGCAGACGAGGGTTGGTGGAGTTGGTGGCAATCTCATTGCCGTCGCCGCCGTAGAAATCCATCTCGACAAAGGCTTTGACATCGCCGTTGACGTAGGTGGAGTTAAGGCGGGTTTCCTTAACGTTAAACTGGGTATGATTGGTATCTTTTGCGCCCGGGTTGTTACCGCGCCAGTAGTCCTGGTACGCCAGGTCACCGGACACATTGCGGTAATCCGCCTTCAGGTAACCACCAAACGTCAGGCTGCTGCTTTTCGCAGCCTTAACCGATGCCCCGGCAGAACTGCCGCCACTTTGCGACACCTGGCTTTTAAGTGACTGGATCTCCTGCTCCAGCGACTGGATGCGCTGTTCGACGTCCGCGTCAGCCGCCATGACGGGTGCCACGGCAACCAGCAGGCACGCGCTGACGGCGCACGCTAAAGGAGATTTCTTCAGTAGATGTTTCATGTCCATATCCTCTCCGCTTTTCTTGTTGTTGGATTGGTTATTTTTATCGAGCGTCAAGTATTAGCAGGAGAGATCAACGGAAACATTAACCATTAGTCTATGACTAGACCAAAGTCTAATAGGGTGGTGGGAACTGAATTCAGAAGTCGAACCACAAACCGACCAAAGTCTAATGGCAGCAGAACCGGTGCCATTGAATACTGTCGCTGTGATCGGGACACGACTGCGACCCGGTCTGCTGTACCAGAGGTGGCGTCCTGCCAGCAGGAAGCGATCTCGAACCCTCAGGTTCACTCTATACTCAACTGAGAGTCTTACTCTGCACAGTCTCCTTCGGGAGACTGTTTTTTTATCCGCATTTATCCTCGCCCAGCCACCTCGACTGGCACACAATTGCCGCACAACTGCCCCGGCTGCACCCTGTATTCCAACACTGGCACCTGTCACATCAGGCGTAGCAATTTCAGTGGCCATACCGCATACTGATGCCCATTCCGATAGCACAATAAAAAAGCAAGATACCTGCGCATGGCAATGAATCACTCAACCTGCATTATTATTGCTGACGACCACCCGCTGTTTCGCTCGGCCCTGAGCGCCACGCTGACCCGTGGCCTCGATAACTCCTCCGTTCTGGAAACCGAAGACTTCCCCGGCCTGCAGCAGATGGTGGAACAGACCCCACAGGCCAACCTCATACTGCTGGACTTACACATGCCCGGCGCCGAAGGGTTCAGCGCCCTGGTGTACCTGACGGCGCATCATCCCAACGTGCCGGTGATGGTGGTTTCAGCCCATGACGAGCCGGAGATAATGCGTCGTGCCATCGACCACGGCGCCGCCGGTTTTCTGCCCAAAAGCGCCGACATCGACACCATGATGGAAGCCCTGCAGGCGGTATTGAGCGGCGCCACCTGGCTGCCGGCTGGGGTAGACCAGATACCGGTTGCCGGCGACGAGGAACTCTCCATTGCCGACGCCCTGGCCAGCCTTACCCCACAGCAGTTCCGGGTTGCCTCCATGGTGAGCCAGGGATTGCTGAACAAGCAAATCGCCTATGAACTCAATGTCACCGAAGCCACCATCAAGGCACACATGACCGAGATCTTCCGCAAGCTGGGAGTCCATTCCCGCACCCAGGCCGCGGTGGCCATAGGCCAGCTGGCGGTACATCCGGTGCAATCTCTGGACGAGTTTCGTAAAAGCCCGCAATAACAGCCTTCCCTCAACTATTCACCGCTCTTTTCGGGAACAGTGAATCCATCCTGCGCGGTGCACCTGAACGGCTTTCGGAGTGAGCATGGGTTGCTTCGCTGCGCTCGCAACGACGGGGTTTGGAGGTTGCGGCCCCGGCCGCGGCGAAGTAAGAACCTGCCACACACTCCCCGACCGTCATTGCGAGACGCGGTTATCAGCGGCGACGCAAGCCATGCCTGGCACCTGGAGACAGGCCGAAGTGAACATGGGTTGCCGCGCGGCGCTCGCAACGACGGGGTTTGAAAGTTAGGTCCCCGACCGCGGCGCAGCAAGAACCTGACACACACTCCCCGACCGTCATTGCGAGGAACGCAGAGACGAAGCAATCCATGTCTGGCAGCGGCCCGAGATCCAGAGTGAACATGGGTTGCCGCGCTGCGCTCGCAACGACGGGGTTCCGGATTGAAGGATTACGGGAACCAACAACGGCGCGACGCTCACAAGGACGATTAGCCGAGGCGTGCCTAACCCACCAGCAAGCGCTGACGCCGCAGAGCACGACGCATCATGTTGCGCAGCGCTACCGGCTGCACCGGCTTGGCGAGAAACAGGCAGTCCGCCTCCTGCACCTGATGGCGAATTTCGTCGCTGTTGTCGGCGCTGATGACAATGGCCGGAATAGGCTCCTGCCAGTGATAGCGCAGCGCCTCCAGCACATCCAGCCCGGTCTCTTCATCGAGATGGAAATCCGCCAGCACCAGCTGCGGCGCGGTTTCGTCACTCCAGCGGGAAAGCGCCTCACGCAGGTCAGCCGCCAGCACCACCCGACACCCCCACTGCTCCAGCAACGACTTCATGCCCGCCAGGATCACCGGCTCGTTATCGATACAGAGAATCGACAACTCACCCAGGAAACCCTCTGCCACCGGCTTGGTGCGCACCTGCTGCTGCGGCTCGCCCAGGCTGACGGCGATACGGAACACCGAACCCTTTCCAGGCACCGAGTCGACACTGATGGGATGGCCCAGCAGCTGCGAGATTCGCTTGGCAATCGACAACCCCAGTCCCAACCCCTGATTGCCGCCCCCACTGGAGGGCAGGCGCTCGAACTCCTCAAAAATTCGCTGCCGGTCCTGCTCGGCAATACCCGGCCCCGTATCCCACACCTCCACGACGACATGGTCGCGGTGGCGCCGACAGCCCAGCAATACCTTACCCTGGCGCGTATAACGCAGGGCATTGGAGACAAAATTCTGCAGCACCCGACGCAGCAGCACCGCGTCACTGTTGACCCACACAGAGGACGGCACCCAGCGGAACTCCAGCGACTCCCGGGTTGAGGCCAGTGCCTGGGCCTCACTGGCCAGCTGCCGCAGCAGGGTATCGAGGGAGAAGTGCTCGCGCTTGGGTTGCTCCTTGCCCGACTCCAGGCGTGAGATTTCGCGCAGGGAACTGATCAGCTGTTCCGCCTGCGCCAGAGCGTCATCCAGGTAGTCCACATCGCCCCGCAAGCCGGAGGGCTGCTCACCCACCTTGGCACTGAGCGCCGAGACAAACAGCCGCGCCGCATTGATCGGCTGCAGCAGGTCGTGGCTGGCTGCAGCGAGGAAGCGACTCTTGCTGGCATGCACGGCTTTCAGCTCCTGCTCCACCCGAGCCCGCAGGTCGTTCTCCCGCTGCAACATGGTGTTGGCTTCCTGCAGTTCGGCGGTGCGCGCCTCTACCCGGTCCTCGAGAGTTTCCTTGGCCACCTCCAACTGGTCGAGCATCAGGTGGTAGTCACTGACATCGGTGTAGGTGGTGACATAGCCACCGTTGGCCAGTGGCGTGCCGCGAATCTCGATCACCCGCCCGTTGGGCAGGACCCGCTCAATACGGTGACTACTGCCTGACCGCAGCTGCTCCAGGCGCCGCTGCACGGTCGCCTCTACCGGGTCGTTGCCACTGCCGATATAACCGCGCATGGCGTTGTAGTGGTAGATCTTTTCAATATCACAGCCCACGTAGAGCAGTCGCTTGGGGTAGTCGAACATCTGCTGGTACTGCTGGTTCCAGGCCACCAGCTTGAGGTCCTTGTCCACCACGCTGATACCCTGGGGAATGGTTTCCAGGGTGGTTTGCAGCAAGGTCTGACTGAACTGCAGCTGGCGCGAACTGCCGCCCACCAGCGACACAAAATCCTGCAACTGCAGCGGCTGCTGGCTGACCAGCAACTGCATCGCCTTGTGAGCGGAAACAGCGCCGATAATGGCCGCCAGATCACTCTCGATGGCGGTCACCGCAAAGCGAGGCGCCTGATCGTGGGGCAGCAGGCGATGCCCCACCTCCTGCTCAAACTCACGCCACATATCCAGGGTGCGCTCGGCACCGAACAGCGGTTCCATCAAGGCATGCAACTGCTGCACCTCGATGCCGGATGGCTCCATATCCAGCGACTGGCGGCGCATGCGCCAGCGCAGGCGGGTAAAGGCGTCGGCCTGCCTCACATCCAGCAGGCGGAAGGTGGAGCGTTTCGACACCAGCAGGAACACCAGCGTGTTGAGTAACAGACTCCAGAGCACACCGTGACTCACCGGATCGAGCCCCGTGAGACCAAACAGCGCGTTGGGACGCAGCCAGCTGATACCGCCGAGCCCCGCAACCATCAGCGAGTGCTCCGCCGGCAACAGGGCCGGCAACAGCAGGCAATAGAACCACAGCAACATGCCCACCAGCAGGCCGACGGCAACGCCGTTGGCGTGGCCGCGCGGCCAGTAGAGCGCCGCTACCACCGCCGGCATTAACTGCGCACAGGCGGCAAAGGAGATCAGCCCCATACTGGCCAGGCCCTTGGAGTTGGCCAGCACCCGCTCCAGCGCCCAGGCCAGCACCAACACGGCGATGATCGAAATACGGCGAATCAGTCGCAGCGATGCCCCCAGGTCGGCCGCGCTCTTGCCCCGCTGCGAACTGGAGCGCAGCCACAACGGCACGATCAGTTCGTTGGAGATCATAATGGAGAGGGCAATGGTGGCCACCACCACCATACCGGTGGCCGCCGACAGGGCGCCGATAAAGGTGGTCGCCAGTGTGGTCTCGGCACCCGCCCAGCGCGGCAGGGTCAACACGTAACTGTCCGGCGCTATGGCCAGGCCGCTGAACAGCTGCGCGCCCACTTGTGCCATGGGAAACACCAGCGCCGCAAACGCAGCCAGATAGAGCGGCAACAACCAGCGGGTGTAACGCAGGTCGGAACGGTGCTGGTACTCCACCACCATGACGTGGAACTGTCGCGGCAGGCAGACAATGGCACAGGCGGCCAGCAGTACCTGGGTAATAAACAGCGGACTGGTCAGCTGTTCGGTGCGGAAGTTGGGCACCATGTCGGACACTTCCAGACCCGGCGCCTGCAGCAGGCGTATCGCCAGCCACGCCACCATCACAAAGGCGATTATTTTCACCACCGACTCAAGGGCGACGGCCGTGATCATGCCCCGGTAGCGATCCGGCCCGTCGATCACCCGGGTACCAAACAGGATACTGAACCACGCCATGGCCAGTGCGGCGATCAGGCTCGACCAGCCGTCAAAGCGGGTCTCCACAATTTCGGTCCAGTGGATGCCCTGCCAGGCGATACCCACCGCCCGCAGTTGCAACGCAATATAGGGCAAGGTACCGATGACCAGTACCAGCGTTACAGTGGCGGCCAGGCGCTGGCTCTTGCCGTAGCGGGAGCCGATAAAATCGGCAATGGAGGTGACCTTGTTACGCGAGCTTACCACCAGCAGGCGGCGCAGAAAGGGCCAGCCGAAGGTGATCAGCAGGATGGGGCCGAGGTAAATTGAGGAGAAGATCCAACCGTCCTGCACGGCCTGGCCCACAGCGCCCAGAAAGGTCCAGGAGCTGCAGTAGACCCCGATCGACAGGGTGTAGATCAGTGGTCGCAACCAGGTCTTGTGCAACCCGTGGCCGAAGCGTTCCGCAATCCAGGCGATGGCAAACAGCAGGCCGCTGTAGAGGCATACCAGAATAATGAGTAACTGACTGTCCATGCCTCGCCCTGGAGTGAGAAAAACCGGTAAACGCCCACCCCGTGCAGCGGAGCAAACGTCCGTCCAGTCTAACCAAAAACTGCCAGCTGTCCCATTCGACCTAGGTCGGGCGCTTCGGCAGACAGAAATTCACCGGATCCTCTGACGAACTTGTTTGACGTTACGCCCTCCGGAACGCAGGCTCGGCAGAAATCCCCGATCCCCGTCGTTGCGAGCGCAGCGCGGCAACCCATGTTCACTCCGAGCCCAGGGCCGCTGCCATACATGGATTGCTTCGTCCCTGCGCTCCTCGCAATGACGGCTGAAGAGTATGGTGGCTCTTGCGGTGTAGGTTGGTGCCCCCCAGACCCCACACCCGTCGTTACGAGCGTAGCGCGGCAACCCATGTTCACTCCGAATCCGGGGCCGCTGCCATACATGGATTGCTTCGTCCCAGTGCTCCTCGCGATGACGGCTGAAGAGTGTGGTGGCTCTTGCGGTGTAGGTTGGTGCCCCCCATACCCCACACCCGTCGTTGCGAGCGCAGCGCGGCAACCCATGTTCACTCCGAGCCCAGGGCCGTTGCCATACATGGATTGCTTCGTCCCTGAGCTCCTCCCAATGACGGCTGAAGAGTATGGTGGCTCTTGCGGTGTAGGTTGGTGCCCCCCATACCCCACACCCGTCGTTACGAGCGTAGCGCGGCAACCCATGTTCACTCCGAATCCGGGGCCGCTGCCATACATGGATTGCTTCGTCCCAGCGCTCCCCCCGGTCAGTGACTCATGACAATCCGGTCACCCTCCAGCTTCGCATGAATGGTATCGCCCGGCGCAAACTTGCCGGCCAGTACATCCTGAGCCAGCGGGTTTTCGATGTATTGCTGTATTGCCCGCTTCAGGGGACGCGCGCCATACACCGGATCGTAGCCCACTTCCGCCAGCTTGTTCATGGCCGACTCGTCCACCTCGAAGCCCAGCTCGCGCTCCGCCAGTCGCTTGCGCAGCAGGTCCAGCTGGATGGTAGCGATGCCGTGAATCTGGCTCTTGCCCAGCGGATGGAACACCACCACTTCATCGATACGGTTGATAAACTCGGGGCGGAAGTGTCCACCCACCACATCCATTACCGCCGACTTCATGGCTTCGTAACGCACTTCACTTTCACCACTGCCTTCGCTGGAGATTCCGTCAAAGGCCTTGTTGCGGGCGATCTCCTGAATGGCGTCGGAGCCGAGGTTGGAAGTCATCACCACCACGGTGTTGCGGAAATCCACTGTGCGACCCTGACCGTCGGTGAGGCGACCGTCATCCAGCACCTGCAACAGGATGTTGAACACATCCGGGTGCGCTTTCTCTACCTCATCCAGCAGCAGCACGGAGTAAGGTTTGCGGCGCACCGCTTCGGTGAGGTAACCGCCCTCTTCATAACCAACATAACCAGGGGGGGCACCAATCAGGCGAGCCACCGAGTGCTTCTCCATAAACTCGGACATGTCGATACGCACCATAGCCTCCTGGGTATCGAACAGGAACTCCGCCAGCGCCTTGCACAGCTCGGTTTTACCCACACCGGTAGGGCCGAGGAACAGGAAAGAGCCGTTGGGTCGGTTGGGATCCGACAGCCCCGCCCGCGAGCGGCGCACGGCGTTGGACACCGCCACCACCGCTTCGCCCTGGCCGATAACCCGCTGGTGCAGGAACTCTTCCATGCGCAGCAATTTCTCGCGCTCGCCTTCCAGCATCTTGCTCACCGGAATGCCGGTCCACTTGGAAACCACTTCGGCAATCTCCTCGTCGGTAACGCGGTTGCGCAGCAGTTTCATCTCAATATTTTCAGCCTGGCTGGCAGCTTCCAGCTGCTTTTCCAGCTCCGGAATAACACCGTACTGCAGCTCAGACATGCGCCCAAGGTCACCGGCGCGGCGCGCGGCTTCCAGATCCATCCGCGCCTGCTCCAGGTTGGCTTTAATACCGGCTGAACCGTGCAGCGCGGCCTTTTCCGCACGCCATACCTCATCCAGGTCGGCAAAGGCACGCTCGGCCTTTTCAATCTCGCCGTTAAGAATCTCCAGCTGTTTGCGCGCCGAATCGGTGTCTTCTTTCTTCACCGCCTCGCGCTCAATCTTGAGCTGGATCAGGCGCCGCTCCAGACGGTCCATCTCCTCCGGCTTGGAGTCGATCTCCATACGGATACGGCTGGCGGCCTCGTCGATCAGGTCGATGGCCTTGTCCGGCAGCTGGCGGTCGGTGATATAGCGCTGAGACAACTTGGCCGCGGCAATAATCGCCGAGTCGGTAATGTCGACACCGTGGTGGACTTCGTAGCGCTCTTTCAGGCCGCGCAGGATGGCAATGGTGTCCTCTTCGCTGGGCTCGTCAACCAGTACCTTCTGGAAGCGGCGCTCCAGGGCGGCGTCTTTCTCGATGTACTGACGGTATTCATCCAGCGTGGTGGCACCCACACAGTGCAGCTCACCACGGGCCAGCGCCGGCTTCAGCATATTGCCGGCGTCCATGGCGCCCTCCGCCTTACCGGCGCCCACCATGGTGTGCAGCTCGTCGACGAAGAGGATGATGCGCCCCTCCTGCTTGGCCAATTCGTTGAGCACCGACTTCAGGCGCTCCTCGAACTCACCGCGGAACTTGGCGCCGGCCAGCAGTGAACCCAGGTCCAGCGATAACAGGCGCTTGTTTTTCAGGCCTTCCGGCACTTCACCATTCACAATACGCTGCGCCAGGCCTTCCACAATGGCGGTCTTACCCACGCCGGGCTCACCGATCAGCACAGGGTTGTTTTTGGTGCGACGCTGCAGCACCTGGATGGTACGGCGGATTTCGTCGTCGCGGCCGATGACCGGATCCAGCTTGCCCGCCTCAGCACGGGCGGTGAGATCGATGGTGTATTTATCCAGCGCCTGGCGGTTGCCCTCAGCATCGGGGTTGTTGACCGCTTCGCCGCCTCGCACCTTGGTGATGGCCTCGTTGAGCTTGCCGGCCTCACCGCAGGATTTGAGAATCTTGCCCAGGGCGCTGGAACCGTCGTCCATGGCCGCCTGCAGCACACACTCGCTGGAGATGTAGGCATCGCCATTTTGCTGGGCCTTTTTATCCGCCAGGTTGAGCAGGCGTGCCAGCTCCTGGGACATGTTCACGTCGCCGGTGGGGCTCTGTACCCGTGCCAGGCCATCCAGCGCCTTGGCCAGACCGTTGCGCAGCGCGGTGATGTCAAAGCCCGCCTGCACCAGCAACGGACGCACAGCACCACCCTGCTGGTCCAGCAGGGCCTGCAGCAGGTGCACAGGTTCAATCTGGTTATGATCGCGGCCTACGGCCAGGGATTGGGCGTCGGAAAGCGCCAGTTGCAGCTGATTGGTCAAACGGTCGATGCGCATGAGGTCTCCCACCTGATAAACGTCGTTTCCGGTCCATAAACCGGGATTACACGCTAGATGGGGTCAGCATGGCAGAAATCAACCATCAAGTGCGCAATTCGTGCGCCATTTTTGCCAGTTGGTTGATATACAGCAAAAGCGGGCCATTAGCGCCCGCCAAACCGCGTCAGACGAGCCAGATCAGGCTGGCCATGCGGCCGGTATCCCCATCCCGACGATAAGAATAGAAGAGATCGCTCTCAGCGAAAGTGCAGTGGCTACCGCCATACACCTGTGTCACCCCCAGCTCGGCCAGCTCGGCGCGAGCCAGCGCGTAAAGGTCGGCGTGAAACTTCATGGGGTGCAGTGCACTGGGGCGGATGGCCGCCGAGATCGACTCGCAGTGGGCCGCACTGATGGCGCTTTCGTAAAAGCCCTCCAGCACGTCGATACCCACTTCGAAATGGGTCTGGCTGATGGCCGGGGCCAGATAAACCAGGCATTGCCCGGGGTCGGCAAAGGTGGCGATGGTTTCGCGGATGATGCCATCGGCGAGGCTGCGCCAGCCAGCGTGAATCGCCGCCACCTGGGTACCCTGCTGATCGCACACCAGCAACGGCAGGCAGTCGGCGGTCAGGACGCTGCACACCACCCCGGACTCACGACTGTAGCAGGCATCGGCCGTGCGCACCTGGCCGTCGGTTTCGGCCTCCACCACGCGGATTCCGTGCACCTGGTTGAGCCACTGGGGCTCGGCGGGGAGCTGCAGCTGTTGTTGCAACTGCGCGCGGTTGGCCTGCACATCCTCTCCCAGGTCACCAACATGGGCCGCCAGGTTATTGCTGTCATAGGGGGCCTTGCTGCAGCCGCCACGGCGGGTGGAAATGGCAGCATGCACCGTGGGAGGCGCCGGCCAGTCGGGAATAAGGCAGTCTTCCATGGTCATAAAATGCACTCCTCGCCTGCCCTGCGTTTATGCCGCAGGGCCAAATCCGTTAATTCCAGCGTTCCGCCTGCTCTTTGGCATCGGCTTTCAGCAGCGCCAGCAGCTGTAACATATCCGCCGGCAGCGGCACCTGCCACTCCATATAGTCACCGGTTGCGGGGTGAATCAGGCCCAACTGGGCCGCATGCAGCGCCTGGCGACCAAACCCACGCAGGAACCCCAGCAGCTCCGGGGTCGCCCCTTTTGGCACCTTCATGCGCCCGGCGTAGGTGGAATCCCCCACCAGCGGATAACCGATGTGAGCCATATGCACGCGGATCTGGTGGGTACGACCGGTCTCCAGCTTCAGTCGTATATGGCTGTGATTGGCAAAGCGCTTCAGCAAACGGTAGTGGGTGATGGCCTCTTTACCACCGAAATTGACCACGGCCATCTTCTGGCGCTGGCGTGGGTGGCGCCCCATGGGCTCATCCACAGTGCCACCGCCGGTCATCACCCCCACCACCACGGCTTCGTATTCCCGACTGACACTGCGCTCCTGCAGCTGCGCCACCAGGTCGGCGTGGGCTTCCAGGGTCTTGGCCACCACCATCAGGCCGGTGGTGTCCTTATCCAGGCGGTGCACAATGCCGGCCCGCGGCACGTGAATCAGCTCCGGGCAGTGGTGCAACAGCCCATTGAGCAGGGTGCCGCTGCGATTGCCCGCCGCCGGGTGCACCACCAAGCCTTTGGGCTTGTTGATCACCAGGATCTGCTCGTCCTCGTAGATGATATCAAGGGCTATAGGCTCGGCCTGCCAGTCCCCCTGCTCTTCGTACTCCGCGTCCAGCTGGAGCTGCTCGCTGCCGAGAACTTTGTCCTTGGGTTTGCCCACACGGCCATCGATGGTGATGGCGCCGGATTTGATCCAGCTCTGGATACGGGAGCGGGAGAAACCGGGGAACAATTCAGCGGCGGCAAAATCCAATCTGCTGCCCATCATTTCACGGGGAACAATTGCGCTCTGCTGGATTCTGTCTGCCATGGTGGATTACCTGAAATGGTGGATTCCCTGAAATTGAGGGATACCTGAAATAAGAGAAATCATGCTCGCTTTGGTCTGGCCGTGCTCTGTGTTTAAATACGCCCTTCCCAGCGAGCTGGGTAGTTTAATCAAGCGGCCGGCAATAATCATGTACAAAAGCCCTCCGCCACGACGAAGTAGAGCGAAATTATGCGCGCCCGAGTTGCCATCCTGCTGTTAAGCGCCCTGTTCCTGGTCGCCTGTTCCTCAAATGACGAGAAAGGCCCCAAGTACGCCACCGAAAAAGAGTTCTATGACGCCGCCCAGCGTCAGCTGAAAAGCAGCCAGTGGGATCTGGCCATTGAGAACCTGCAGGCCCTGGAGGCCAACTATCCCTTTGGCACCTACGCCGAGCAGGCCCAGCTGGAGCTGATCTACGCCTACTACCGCAATTTTGAGCCGGAAGCGGCCTCGGCGGCGGCGGATCGCTTTATCCGCCTGCACCCCCAGCACCGCAATGTGGACTACGCCTATTATATGAAGGGACTGGCTTCGTTTACGGAAGGCAACGGCATGTTTGAACGTTTCCTGCCCACCGACCTGACCCAGCGTGATCCGGGGGCCGCGCGCCAGTCCTTCGCCCACTTCTCCCAGCTGCTGGCCCGTTTTCCCAACAGCCAGTACGCCCCGGATGCCCGCAAGCGCATGATCTACCTGCGCAACCTGCTGGCCCGCTACGAGATCCACGCCGCCAACTACTACATGAAGCGCGGCGCCTTTATCGCCGCCGCCAACCGCGGCCGCTACGTGGTGGAGAACTTCCAGCAAACCCCGGCGGTACCGGATGCTCTGGCGGTCATGGTGCAGTGCTACCACGTGCTGGGACTGGATGACCTGGGACAGCAGGCACTGGCCACGCTGAAGCTCAACTACCCGGAGCACCCGGCCCTGGTGGATGGCGAGTTCAACTATCAGCACACCAACCGCCTCGGTGACCGCTCCTGGGTCAGCTACCTCACCTTCGGCCTGTTCGACAAAAAAGACCCACCCGGATTCGACAGCCGCGCCATCTACAACCCGGAATACCGTGACGAGGACTTTGACGATGAGGCTGCCAATCCGGCCTGATCGCTAAACAACTCGTCCCAACAAAAAAGCCCTGTGGTTTGCGCCACAGGGCTTTTTTGTTAGGAACTAGGGGACCAGGAAACAGGAAAAGCAAAACATCAGAGATTATCATTTCCTAGCTCCTGGCATGTAGCGCCAGCGTCCTGTAGCGAAGCGTCCTGGATCCTGAAAGCGCAGCGTCCTAAATCCTCGAAGCCCAGCGTCCTAGATCCTATCCCCTGCCCTATTCCCCCAACTTCCACCCATTGGTAATGGGATAGCGGCGGTCGCGGCCAAAGCCACGCTGGGTAATGCGCGGCCCCACCGGGGCCTGGCGGCGCTTGTACTCGTTCAGGTCCACCAGCCGCAGGACCCGGTTGACGATCTCCGGCTCAAAGCCCTCCTCAATAATGGCGGCCGCACTGTAGTCACGCTCCACATAGAGTTCCAGAATCCGGTCCAGCACCTCATAGGGGGGCAGGCTGTCCTCATCCTTCTGGTCCGGTGCCAGCTCCGCCGACGGCGGCCGCTCGATAACGCTCACCGGGATCACCTCTCCCAGGGTATTGCGGTAGCGGGAGAGCTCAAACACCATCACCTTGGGCACATCCTTGAGTACATCGAAGCCACCGGCCATGTCGCCATAGAGGGTGGAATAGCCAACCGCCATCTCACTCTTGTTGCCAGTGGTCAGCACCAGATAGCCCTTCTTGTTGGAGAGCGCCATCAACAGGGTACCGCGACAGCGAGCCTGCAGGTTCTCTTCGGTGGTATCGCGGCTGGTGCCGGCGAACTCATCGGCCAGGGCCGCCATATAAGCCTCGAACATGGGCTCGATGGAGATGGACTGGTAACGCACACCCAGACGTGTGGCTTCATCGGCGGCGTAGTTCTTGCTCAGGTCAGAGGTGTAGCGGAACGGCATCATCACCGCTTCCACCCTATCCTTGCCCAGCGCATCCACGGCGATCGCCAGCGTCAGGGCCGAATCGATGCCACCGGAGAGCCCGAGCACCACACCCTTGAAACGGTTCTTGTTGACGTAATCCCGCACCCCCAATACCAGCGCCTGGTAGACACTGGCCAGGGTGTCCGACTCGGGAGCTATGTTGGTCTGCTGAATCTTGCAGTGGCCGTTGGTCACCTCCAGCTCTACCGCCAGCAATGCCTCTTCAAAAGCCGCTGCCTGTACCCGTAGTTCACCGTCACCGTCCACCACCATGGAGGCGCCGTCGAACACCAGTTCGTCCTGTCCGCCCACCTGATTCACATAGACGATGGGCATCTGCCCCTCTCGTGCGCGATCGTGCAGCAGTGTGCGGCGTTCATCTACCTTGCCGATGTGGAACGGTGAGGCATTGAGGTTAAGCATAATCTGGGCGCCGGCCTCTTTGGCCTGCAGCATAGGCTCCATCTGCCAGATGTCCTCACACACAGAGATGGCGGCCTTGATACCCCGCAGGCGCACCACACAGGGGCTGTCACCGGGGACGAAGTAGCGCTTTTCATCAAACACGCGGTAGTTGGGCAGGTGCTGTTTGGCGTACTCGGCAGTGATTTCACCACCGTCAATCACACCCGCCATATTAAAGACGCGGCCAGCCACTACCCGTGGATAACCCAGTACCACGGCGGCCTGCAACGACGCCTCACAGATGGTCTGCAGGGCGCGGTTGATACGCAACTCCAGACTGGCACGCAGCAACAGGTCTTCCGGTGGATAGCCGGTCAGGGTCAACTCCGGAAACACCACCACATCCGCACCGTGCTCGGACTGTGCCTGGCGCACGGTATCCAGCACCAGCTCGGTGTTGCCCTGGATATCCCCCACCAGAGGGTTTACCTGGGCCAGGACTATCTTTAGGGTTGGCATATTTTTTACTCCGGTTAGATACTGACTCCGGCTCCGGCAATGGCAACGTCGGAGCGGGCGCTATTTTCGGCCAAACGCAAGGATTAAGCAAAACCCATGACCACCCAAGCCGTCGACCTGAACTATCCCCTGCTGCGTATCTACGCCTATTACCGGTTGGGGCTCGGAGGCCTGCTACTGACGATGTTTGTCGCCGGGGTGACTCCAGCGACGCTTGGCGTACAAGATCCGTCGCTTTTCTTCTACACCGCCCTGACCTACGCCGCCGCCTGCCTGTTGACCCTGCTGATACTCTGGCAACGGGAGTTCTCCCCCCGGGAAGAGCAGCTGTTTCTGGTGTTGTTTGTCGATGTGGTGGCACTGACACTGCTGATCTATGCCAGCGGCGGGCTCGGCAGCGGCCTTGGCTTCCTGCAGCTGGTGGTGGTGGCGGCCGGGGGCATCTTTCTCAGCCGTCAGGTGAGCACCGCCCTCACCGCCATGGCCAGCCTCGCGGTATTGACCCAAACTCTCTACCTGGATCGCCTCAGCCTGGAATCCAGCCGGGAAATTTTTGTGGCCGGTATCCTGGGGGCCATGCTGTTCGCCTGCTCGTTGTCGTTTGGCTATCTCAGCCGGCGCCTGCGCCTGAGCGCCGAGGAACTTTCCCGCCAGGCTGCCCATGCCCAGCGCATACAGCAGATGGCGCAATCCATCATCGAGCGTATGCAGACCGGTATCGTCGTCGCCAAACCCGATGGCCGTATTGAGCTGATCAACCAATCCGCCGAACGCCTGCTCAACTGGCCTCCGGCCCCGCAGCGTCATTTGGACGACATTCGGGAGGTGGCCGAACTCGCATCCGGCTGGCGTTCTCACCCCGAGACCCGCGCCCCGGATCTGAAAGTGGGCCCGACCCAGTCAGAAGTGCGGCTGCGCTTTGCTGAGCTGAGTACCGACCACGATCAGGACACATTGATTTTTGTGGAGGACACCCGCGGGCTGAACCGCGAGGCACAAAATATCAAACTGGCTTCCCTGGGCCGCCTCACCGCCAGCATCGCCCACGAAATCCGCAACCCATTGGGTGCCATCAGCCACGCCGGGCAGTTGCTGGCAGAATCCCCGGACCTGAACCGCGCCGATCAGCGCCTGGTGGAGATTGTGGGCACCAATGCCCGGCGGGTGAACCAGATTATTGAGAATGTGATGCAGCTGTCACGGCGACGTCCCACCCAAACCGAGCTGGTACAGCTGCCCGCCTGGCTTGAGCAATTCCGGCAGGATTACCAGCAACAGTGCGATGTCGACATTCCCATCCACAACCACAGCGGCGACCCGGACCTGAAGGTCCGGGTGGACACCAGCCACTTGCGCCAGGTACTGACCAATCTGACGGATAACGGCGTGCGACACAGCCAGCAGGCCTGTGGCAGCGCCAAAGTCAGCTACGAGTTTGGTATCGACAAGGATTCCCGCCTGCCGTACCTGCAGGTAATCGACACCGGTCATGGCATTCCGGAGGAGAGCCTGACCCACATCTTCGAACCCTTTTTCACCACCGAAGCCAGTGGCTCGGGGCTGGGTTTGTACCTGTCCCGGGAGCTGTGTGAAGCCAATCACGCCAGCCTCAGCTACGAACGCCGTCCCGACAATCGCAGCTGTTTTCGTATAGACTTCGCCCATCCCGACCGTATTTTCTGATCGCAACCATGACCAGTGAACCATGACCAATGCCACGCACGCCCTGATTATTGACGATGAACCGGATATCCGTGAACTGCTGGAGATCACCCTGCTACGCATGGGTGTGGAAGTCAGCTGCGCCGCTACCGTCACCGAAGGCCTGCGTCAGCTCAACAGCGCGACCGAGTTCCAGCTCTGCCTGACCGATCTGCGCCTGCCGGACGGCGATGGGCTGGAGATCGTGCAGTGGATTCAGAAACACCGTCCATCCCTGCCGGTGGCGGTCTTCACCGCCCATGGCAACATGGACACCGCCATCAGCGCCATGAAAACCGGCGCCTTCGATTTTCTCTCCAAGCCGGTGGAGCTGGAGCAACTGCGCACCCTGATCCAGACCGCCCTGCGGCTCAACCAGGAAACCAGCGTTCCCGGTATGGACCTGCCAGAGTCTTCGCTGCTGGGCAATGCGCCCGGCATGGTGCGTTTGCGGCAGCAGATAGCCAAAGTCTCCCGCAGCCAGGCGCCGGTCTATATCAGCGGCGAGTCCGGCACCGGTAAAGAGCTGGTGGCCCGTGCCATCCACTACCATGGCGGCCGCGCCGAAGGCCCGTTTATTCCTGTGAACTGCGGCGCGATCCCACGCGAGCTGATGGAGAGTGAATTCTTCGGTCACAAAAAAGGCAGCTTTACCGGTGCCACCAGTGACAAGCAGGGCCTGTTTCAGGCGGCCAACGGCGGCACCCTGTTTCTCGACGAGGTCGCCGACCTGCCGCTGGACATGCAAGTCAAGCTGCTGCGCGCCATCCAGGAAAAAGCCGTCCGCCCCATTGGCGCCGAACAGGAAATCCGGGTGGACATCCGCCTCCTCAGTGCCACCCATAAGGATCTGACCCGCGAGGTAGAACGGGAAAAGTTTCGCAGCGACCTGTTCTATCGCATCAATGTGATCCAGCTGGACATCCCTCCCCTGCGCGAGCGCAAGGAAGATATTGAGCTGTTGAGCCGGCACTTCCTGCAGCAGTTCTCCGCCGAGGCTGACCTGCCGCCGGCGGAGTTGACTGCGCCGGCACTGCAATCCCTGAGCGGCTACAGCTTTCCAGGCAATGTACGGGAGTTGGAAAACATTCTGGAGAGGGCTTTCACCCTGTGTGAAAACGATCGCATCCGCCCGGAAGACCTGCAACTGCCACAGGTTAGCCAGCCCTCCGGAATCCCCCTTGCGGGCTCCTCACGGGAACACGACAGTGTCAGTAACCTCGACGAGTACCTGGAAGAAGTTGAAAAGGAGATCATTCTTGCCGCGCTGGAAAGCACCCGCTGGAACCGCACGGCCGCGGCGCAGAAACTGGGGATCAGTTTTCGCTCCTTCCGCTACCGACTGAAGAAACTGGATCTCGACTCAGAAGAGCGCTGATCCCGCCCAGCTCCTACTTTTGGGCGAAGACAGTCGCACTCTCCACCGTCACAATGCCCCATCGTTGATTTCAGGGAGGAGACAACGATGGCAAGGCACCTCTGCGCCTGCAACACATTGCGATCGCAACTCGGTTTAACCCTGATCGAGCTCATCATCGTGCTGACCCTGTCAGCCATCTTGCTGGGCATCGCCATGCCGTCCCTGCAGCCGCTGCTGAGCAGGCAAACCCGCAGCTCCAGCGTCAACCAGGTCATCGCCATCCTCAGGTACACGCAGCAAAAGGCAGTGTTCAGCGGCCGTCCGGCGACGCTCTGCCCCAGCTCGTCAGGTGACAGCTGTGACGCGGCGTGGGGTAGCGGGCAGCTCATGGTCTTCGCCGATCCCGAAGGAGACGGATTATTTGATAAAGATGGAGCGGATCAGTTACTGAAGCTGGTTTTGTTGCCCAATGACTGGTCCATTAATTGGCGGGCGTTCGGCAACCGCAACTACATCGCCTACGATCCCCGCGGCTACGTCTTCAACCAGAACGGCACCATGGAGATCTGTCCGGCACAAGCCACTGACGTCATAGCGGTGCTGGTGATCAACCGGATTGGGCGGTTGCGGCGGGAGGAGCGCCGTTACAGTGCTTCGAAATGCTAAAAAAATGGCGCCGCAGGGGCGCCATTACGTTCGTACTTTGGAAGGGAAGGGTTAGCACTCTTCTGCCCAGCACAGCTCATCCGCATCGTAAGCGCCATTGGCGTTACGATCCCAGGCCCTGTTTCCAAAGTTATCCAACCGCAAGCGCCCGTCCTCAACCTGCGAGGTGCCGGCTATTGGAATCGCCTGCAGGGTATAGGTGGTCGCGGTAGACGCGGTCACCCGCAAATCGTAGTACTTGGTTGGACTATCGATCGGTGCCTGGGTTGCAAAAATGGTGGGCACGGTGGCAGCCGCAGCCGTGGCATAGGTCACATTGGAGGTGAAGTGCCTCTCCATCGCCTGGGCCAACCCCGTCAACGCGCCCTGCGCATCAGCGCGGCGTGTTTTACGCACGTGATCCTGATACCCGGGAAGGGCTACTGAGGTCAAAATCCCCAATATCACTATAACGATCAACAGTTCGATCAAAGTAAATCCACTACTACGCTTTATCATAAGTTGTTTTTATCCTGTTATTCCTGGTACCAGAAGGTTCGCACAGCACGATCCAGCGGCAAATCAAGGTCACTCTTCTGGGTACCCAGATACAACTGCGACCCCTCCTCAGTCATGATCAACACCGGATCATCCACGATACCCGGCAGGTACACATCCGCAGAGCGATCGGCCTTGGTAAGGTCGCTGTCCAGATCCCCGCGATTGACCACTGCGGTGGCATCCAGCACGCTGACAATGTACTCGCGGTTAAGGCCTACCACTGCCACACATTTCTTCACGGAAGCCTTAGGCTCATAGGTCGAGAACAACACCTTGCCATTAAAGACGGCGGGGCGGGACAACACTTTTTCGCCCTCGTTCTCCATGGTGATATACCAGCCCTTGGCCTGCGCCAGCTCGGTAGTAGCCGCAGCCTTCTCATCATCGCTGCCGTCCTGAATCAGGTTCTCTGTCGCGTCATAGAGATCACTCTCGGTAACGCTGTAGGCCGAGTCTGCACTGATAGGCTGCTTGAGTGAATAGAAACGATCGCTGACGGCTTTTTCCAGCGGGTGCGCCCGGTAACCGGAACCCAAAAGAATTGTCAGGTATTTTTCAGATCCCACCCGTGTTAATGCCACATCAGCGCCGTGATAGAAGCGGCGGGCGTTGGCCGCGTCATTGCCTGCCAGCGTGGCAATGCGGGTAACAGTTGAGAACTGCGCGCGACTCTTGGCACCATTGTTATCAAAATCAATACGCCACACCTGACCTCCGGTATCCCCGAAATAGAGCATATCCAGAATGGTGTCGTTATTGATATCCACACCGGTTAACTGGGCCGGAACAGGGTATTTCATGTCGGCCACGTTTGCGGCGTTGCCGGAGAAGCCGGGGCCTGCGCTCCAGAGCAGGTCACCGGTTTCTGCATCCACCATGTAGACACCACGCCCCATACTGCTCACGGTGACGACATCGACTTCATCCTGGTTGGCGTCATAACCGGCACCAAACACCAGCACATTTTTGGTAATGATGTCGTTACCCGAGCTGGCCTTATAGCGAATCTTGGTCAATAGCGGCTTGGACCAGGTCTGCCCCAGCTCACCAAAGTCGCCCGTGCCGCCTTCAATCTTCCACATAAATTTGGGCGAATTGATGTTGGTGAGGTCATAGGCGTAGTAGTTGCGACCGCCGCGACGCATACCGATATAGAGGTAGACATGGTCACCATCGGCGGCCTCGATCTTGCCATCGCTGTCCACATCCTTGATCCATACCGTAGGCGATCCGTCCAGTCCATAGGGTCGGGTAGCACCAGCCTGATTGGCCTTGTAGTCCTTAAAGTTAGCCATCAACTCTTCGGGCACAATGGCAAACTTTTCCACCCCTGACTGGGCGCCCGCTCCGGCACTTATGGCGTGCAACAAGCCGCCGTTGGTACCAAAGAACAGGTAGTATTCCGCATCCGACTCGTTGCCGTCCCCATTAGGGTCAGAATCGTAGGTGACAATGGTGGGACGCGAGTGCAGCGGGTCTGCCATGATGTGGCGGCTGGTGGTGGTGGGATCACCATCCTCGTCATCCACATCGTCGCCTCGAATCCACTGGATCAGCTCCGTACGCTCGGCGTCCGTTGCGGTATCAATTCCCAACATCGCCTTGGTGATCAGGGTGTTGCCATCCACCAGCAGGTTGTCCGTGTCTGTCAGTGTCGTCACCGACGAGTTGGCGTGATAGACATACAGCTTGCGGTTGGCCGGATCCGGCATTTTCGAGTTGGCACCACCCAGCCTGACGCTGTTGCCGTCTGTGACACTGGACCACAGGCTCCTGGCGGTGTCCTTGAAGTATCCGGTATCCTCATCGACGGCCAGGCTATTGTTGGCATCAACAATATCGACGGTCGCCCCCTTCAGGCCATACTTTTTCACGTTGCCCGGCCAGTTGGGCTCCTCCAACGGTTTGAATACCGCGTAGTAAATCTCGTTGCGGTGGGTCAGGCGGTTAAACTGGTTTACGGAGACCGACGGTGCCGCAAAACTGGTATCAATATCCATTACCCCACCGAGAATGGACTTAAAGACCGTTACCAGCGTGTCTGCCACTTCTGTCACCGAACTCCCCGTTACCGAATAGGAACTACCATTGCCTTTTTCGGCGATACTGGCCAGCCAGGGGGTAGCACCGCCAACCAGCGCAATGGTATGAGTGTTGATCAACTGATCCCCTGCCAACCCGGGTGCCTGATCCTTGGTGCCCAGGAATTCCGCGATCTCCTCACCACATTTGCCAAATGGCCTGTAGTAATCATCGGTTATGAGGTCTGCATCGGCACACGAGCCGCCGGTCATCGCGGTAATCAGGCTCTCATCCTCCGGACCGCCATGGGGCTGGCCGTCAGTGAGATAAACAATGTGGTTCTCCTGACAGCTGTACTCCATGGGCGAGGTATAGACGGCATCACCACTGATGTACTCACCGGCACAGTCACTGGAACCCAGGTTGGCATCCGTACAACCGGCCGGACGCACCAGGCTACCACCGGTCCAGGAGAGCGAGGTTGAGACCCGGCTTGAAGCCTTATCCCATCTGCTGCTACTGCGCTGTTTGCCGTAAACCACCCCTTCGCCACGCATATAACGGGCAGCTTCGTAGTAGGTATCCACAATCGGCGTTGAACCCTGGGCAACCAGCTCGTTATTGACGATCTCCTTGAGCCGGTCCCGCACCAGCACCTGGTCGGTCGAGAAGCCGTCGGTGGTGTAGGAAACAATCAGCTGTGCTGCACTCAGTGCTGCGGCGTCGCGGGTGTATGCGGCTTTAGCGGTGCCGCCCGTGTGCTGCAGGATCAAGGCCATGGCGTTCCCGGCGGACCAGCCAGCGCGGTTCACAATGGCCTGCAAGACCGTTTTGATATCCGCTGTCTCGTAATACTGCTCATCGATCCAGTCACTGGTAGTCCAGTTGACCGCGGTAGTCAGGCCTCGATCAGAGATATCCTTTTTATCGGTGGTAAAACCGGGCGCATTATCGACATCTTCTCCCGCAATGGCGATGGTGGTAGAGCCGCTGCCGTTACTGGTCGCCCGCAAACGCAGGTGAGCACTGATAATGGTTGCGCCCTGCGGAATCGATACGCCGCTATAACGCAGCCCCGCCCACTCGTTGCTGCTGTCGAGATTCAGTTGAGTACCCGCCAGGCTGGGCACAACATCGCTGCCGTTCGTGTCCGCCTGCTCGGCATCATCTGCATCGTTGATAAGCTGGAAACTGCTGGAAACACGGGCACAACTGCCAGTCGCCGGCAGCGAGTCGACATCGTACTCTATCACCAGCTTTGGCGCTGTCGCTGCGGAGCTCTCGAACGCGGCAGCCACCCGCCGTCCGCCTCCCACAGTGCCGCTGACCATAAACGCCATGGTGTTGCCACCGCACCAGTCTGTCAGGCCGACGATTTCCTGCACCACATCGGTGAGGTCGCTGGTGCTGTAGGTGTTTCCGGCCTCCCAGGCATCGGCGCTCCACTGTGCAGTGGATGTGGTCGGAGTGCGACCACTGATGTCCCCACTGACAGCCTGGAACTGTGCGGCGTTACCGCTGGCTTCCCCAATCACGGTGTAATTGGCGGTGTCATCACTGCTGGTAGCCGCGGTAAATTCGATATAGGCACGGGTAATGGTGGCGCCCTTCGGCACATCTACCTCAGCAAAACGCAAGCCAACCGTCTGCAACTCACCACTGGCGGCGGTGGTGTAGGTCATATTGAGCTGCGGGGTTTCTGTGCCGTTGGTCTTGGCCATTTCCCGCCGACCGCCGGCACTGCCTGCATTCTCTGCCAGGATGAAAGTCATCGCATCGTCGCTGGCGGTGCGTGCCGCCAGTATTTCCTGCACCACCGGACTGATATCCACACTCTGCAGCAGTGCGTTGGCACTGCCCGGAGTATTGATATTCCAGACAACACTTTTACCTGTGGTAGCGCGATTGGTGATATTGAACGGGTCAGCAGTAAAAGAACCCGAATCGTTAAGCTCACCGAAGATATCAACGCTTAAGTCATCCTGTGAGCCTGAGGAAGCCAAACGATTGGTCTGTCGCATCTGCAACTCGGCCGACAAGATCGTACTGCCCAATGGCAAGCCCGTTCCGACTACCGGCGCAAAACGCAGACCTACCTTTTGACTGTGACGGGCGTCGGTGTCGTACATCAATTCCAGATCAACACTGACGGTTCCCGTGCCGGCGGTTTTAATCATATCCCCGGGAGTTGCCGCTCCCGATGATTCCAGCACCTCTTCCGCCAGGTCATTCACCGGATCGATTACACTGAAACTGGCCTTCTGAGCACTGGCAGAGTAGTTCTCTACCAGTTCCAGATCAGCATCTGACAAGGTAACCGTACCGCTGGAGAGAATCTCTACAGCGTCATCTTCGGCCGCGGCAACACGGCTGGATACTGTTGCCGTCGGCTCACCCGCCAGATCGTCAACATTACGTACCGGATAGAGCACTGCACCACCAGGCGCTGTAAACCGCATGATCCCCACATTGACGTTACTGATACTGTCCAGCGTGGCGTTCATGGCCTGCTTCAGCGCTGCGAGACGTTCGCCATTGCCGGAGTCTGCATCCGGATCAAGAGTAAAAGTCATGGATCCGGAGGTATCCAGCACAAACAGCACGTTGGGGCGCACTTCTTCACCGGATGCCCCGATAGCAGCACCGCCAAAGTAGATCTCGGTGTCATCCGCGTAGGCAGGCACCAGCCCCAATGAAGCGTAGAGAAAGCCGGCGGCCAGGTGGGTCAATCGATTCTTCAGCATAATATTTTCCTTACCTGGCCTTATGGTCGATCTGCGATACGCCCGTACTTGGTCGGGTCTTCAGGACCGGGGCCCATAACATAAGCGCCCTGCACATTGGTGTTGGTGGTGCCGGAATTGGGGACTGTGGCTGTGCCGTGAACTTCGTAGTTGTAAAAGGCGTAGCTGGCACCGTCGATACTGACGCTGGAGGCGCTGTTGTTCTCCACCACGTTTTTGGTCAACTCGACAAACTCCGCTGTTGCCAGCGCAGAGATCTGGGCCCCCGGGGTTGTGATAGTTTTGGTGGGCCAGGCAGTACCCTGATCCCCCGCCACATAGGCGTCATCGAGATAGGCCAGATCATCCAGGGCCTCTTCAATAGCGGTGTCGCTGGCCTGGAATGCCATACTGTTAAACTGCGAGTTGGCTGCCATCTGCTCTTCCAGACCGGTGGTCTGGAAACTGGCCACCCCGATCAGGGTAATCACCAGCAACAGAATAAGAGCGACTGCCAACACCACGCCCCGTTCGCGGGACGGCAGGGATTGCTGCCTCGGCATAATCAATTCCTCCGGTTGCGCAATTTGACGGTGGTTGAAAACGCCTTGCGCATGTACTTACCACCACTGTGGGCTGCCGCGGAAACATTGATACCGGCCACTTCATAGCTGGTGGTATCCGCTTGCGGCAGGGTGTTGTCAAAATCCTGAATCAACATCCCCAACTTGACCGAAGACACACTGAGCATATTGAGCGTCGCGTCGCTGGCAGTGACTGTGCGCAGGTTGCCGGAGTCCAATCGCTCTGCATACTGGAGCTTCATGAACTCAACCCCTTCAAGTAACTCTTCAGTGGCTCCACCATTGACGATTCGATAAAGCGCATAGATAGGGTCACCGGCCGTTGTATTGCGACCGGTGTCGCCGACGAAGTAGGTGATATCACGATAACTGAGCAGGCTCGCCCCCGGGCCGTAGCCGGGCTCAATCTTGTTGGTGTTATTACCGCCATAAGGGCCGCCGCCGGAGATGGCATGGGCGAAGGTTACACTGCCGCTGTTGTTAACGTTCGGCGTACCGTCATCGTTACAGGTATTGTTGGTGTTGCGGAAAATATGGGCGGAGCTGCAGTCGGAGATGACCACCAAGTCATCCTTGTCGATACAAGTGGGGTTGCCGTTAAAGACCACGTTGGCGTTATTGGGATCAGTGTTACCCACCAGGCTGGCGGTGGTCAGCTCGGCGTATTTGATTCGCACCACATCGCTGCCAGGCCGTGCCGTAATCGCACCGGTGGTTGCGGTACCGCTCTGGATACCCGCCAGCGTATCGCCAACAGCCACAGCCGGAGCAAACACTCCGGAGGAGCTAACCTCAAAGCCCTCCAGCGAACTGGTGGCAAAATCACCCGCCCCCTGCTCAGCCATAATGGTTACATCCAGGTTGTTGGGATCAGCGCAGCCGTAGTAACCCACCATGCGGATGTCGGAAGCGATCAGGTCCATCGCATAGCGCCCCACCTCCTGCACACGGGAGAGGCCAGTCTCGGTGCGGGACAGGTTGTTGGAGCTCTGGAAAATCTGCACCAGACCCATTAACAGCAGGACTCCCAAGGTCAGCGCAATCATCAGTTCAACCACGGTAAAACCGCGGCTGTGCTTGTGCTCTGTTACGGTCATATTCTCACCACCAACTGGTATTGGGCGGTGCCGGCCTGACGTACTCCACCGGTCCAGGTCTCCTGTCCCCAGCTCACGGTCACCGTTACGTTATTGGTCAGCACATCGCGGACGACCTGCACACGGCCACCCGGTAACAGGGGCCTGAAACTGTTGCCGACACCGGCCAGATCATTGAAGTAGGCGGCCCACTCACGGATATCCTGGGATGCCTGCGCCGCATCCGTGCAACCTGCGGCGTCGGTCACACAGGCTTGGGCGCCAGGCACGATACCGCTGGTATCTGCACCATCGTAGGCCCCCCCGAGGTAGGCGTCGCGATTGGCACGCAGACGATCCAGTACTTCGCTGGCGACCATAACCGCCTGCGATCGGTAATAGGCACCCTGGTTAACCTTGAGACTGGACAGTTGCATCGCGGACACACCGAGCAGGCCAATGGCCAGCACCAGGATGGCAATGAGAACCTCCAGCATGGAGAAGCCGGATTGGCGTTTGGCCGGGATGCTTATGGACATACCAGGTTGTCTCCGTTGAGGTCATCGATCACACCATCAGCCGGGCTGTCTGTATCGACGGCCTTCTGTGGCTGCCCCAGTATCGAAAGATTGATCCCCCGGGAAATACCTTTACCACAGATCCGGAAGGATCCCCGGTGGCTGGGCCGACCGTCAGGCCCGTAGACAATCGTATTATTGAAGGCAGTTGAGGCCCCGCCAGTGAAGCCCAGGGCACGGGTAAAGGTAAAGCTCGTGCCGCGAATGGTGATGCCCTGCTCTGCACCGCGCATCTGCTTCAATACCGTTTCACCGTCACTGGCCGTCATGACCCCGTCAATCACCGTATCGATATAAACAATACGGCCCTCCTCCCAGTTAGCGGTATTGCAGGTAGCACCATCACTGGAGGCGCAGATGGCCACAGGGGCGCTGCGCTTGACCGCCTCGGAACGCACCACATTGAGGTCGCCAAGGAAGTTATTGTGGGACATGGTTAGCCGGCTTTTATTGATAAGCAGGGACATCTGCGGCACGCCATAGGAGAGCAGCACCCCCGCCACCACCAGCGCGAGCATGAGTTCGATCAAGGTAAAACCGGAAGATAATTTTTTCATAGCTATAGATATAACAAAGGCCCCTGTCACCAGTCTGCGGAATACAGACCAGTGACCACTTTAGCCGACAAACGGCAGGAGGAGACGGGAACTTCAGGGAGAGGTCACTACCGGAGTGTGACCCGGGTCACCCGGGAAACCCCAGGCCAGTTTTGGTCGGAGGGGGGTTAACGCAACTCTTTGGGAAGGGAAAAGCGCACGTTTTCCGGCTTGCCGGAAACCTCCAGGGCAGCCTCGGCCCCCAGCTCCCGCAGACGACGCACCACGCTCTGCACCAGCACCTCAGGGGCAGAAGCACCTGCGGTAATGCCAATAGCGGTCTTACCGTCCAGCCAGGCCGGATCAATATCCCCGGCACCGTCGATAAGGTAAGCACTGCTGCCGCAGCGTTCTGCCAGCTCCCGCAGGCGGTTGGAGTTGGAACTGTTAGGGGAGCCCACCACCAGCACCAGGTCATTCTCCAGTGCCAGCTGTTTGACCGCGTCCTGGCGGTTCTGGGTGGCGTAGCAGATGTCGTCCTTGCGTGGGCCACGAATATCGGGAAAGCGGTTGCGCAGCGCCTCGATGACCCGGGCAGTATCGTCCATGGACAAGGTGGTCTGGGTGACGTAGCTCAGCTGCCGGGGATCGCGCACCTGCAGCTGCTGCACATCCCCCTCATCTTCCACCAGGTAGATGGCACCGCCATTACTGCTGTCGTACTGCCCCATGGTGCCTTCGACTTCGGGATGCCCCTCGTGGCCAATCAAAATGCACTCGGAGCCGTCCCGGGAGTAGCGCATCACTTCCATATGCACTTTGGTCACCAGCGGACAGGTAGCATCGAACACTTTCAGCCCGCGCTCATCCGCCTCTTTCCGCACCGCCTGGGAGACACCGTGGGCGCTGAAGATGACGATGACGTTATCCGGCACCTCGTGCAGCTCATCCACAAACACTGCGCCACGCTCGCGCAGGGTGTCGACCACAAACTTGTTGTGCACCACTTCGTGGCGCACATAGATGGGCGCCCCAAACACATCCAGTGCGCGATTGACGATATCAATGGCGCGGTCCACACCGGCACAGAAGCCGCGCGGATTGGCGAGATGGATTTGCGGTACAGATGCGGTCATGGGGCTTGCCAACGGTATCAGGATCAGTGAGTCACAGCGGGCTGCACATCAACGATGGCAACCTCAAACAGGATGTTACGCCCGGCCAGCGGGTGATTAAAGTCGACAGTAACGGTCTTCTCATCAAACGCTACCACCAGGCCCGGCAGCTCAGCGCTCTGGGCGTCGGCAAAGGAGAGCATTAACCCTTCCACCAGCTCCAGCTCGTCGGAAAACTGGTTGCGCGGCATCTCCTGGATATTGTTGCTGTTACGTTGACCAAAGCCATCTTCCGGCTTGATCACAAAGGTATCGTTGGTGCCGGCCTTCAACCCCTGCAGGGCTTTCTCGAAGCCCGGCAGCAAATTGCCATCACCGACCACAAAGGTGGCCGGCTCCTGCCCCAGGTTGGAGTCAATGACATCGCCATTTTCCAGCTTTAGCGCAAAATTGAGGGTCACCTGGGTGCCTTCACCTATGGTTAAATCGGTCATAACTGCTCTACTTCAACATCATTTGTCCGAGGTGGCTGCGGAGCCACGCAGGGAGTCGTAAATCATCAGGGCCGCACCCACGCAGATGGCGCTGTCGGCAATATTGAACGCGGGCCAGTAGTAGTGGCGATAGTGCACCACCAGAAAGTCCACCACGTAGCCCAGCACCGCACGGTCCACCAGGTTGCCCACAGCACCACCCAGCACCAGCGCCAGCGCCAGCGCCTCGAGGGTTTTACCGGCCTGCAACCGTGCCAGCCACACCACCAGACCTACGCTGACGGCAATGGCCACAACGCCGAAGAACCAGCGCTGCCAGCCACCGGCATCACTCAGGAAACTGAACGCGGCACCGGTGTTGTGCAACAGGGTGAGATTAAAGAACCCGGTAATCACCCACGGATCACCATAGGTCAACCCGGCACTGGCCCACCACTTGGTGAGCTGGTCGATTACCAGCACAACGACCGCCAGCACGTACCAGCGCGTGGCACCTTTAAAGTTAACACTACCCATCAGGCAAACTGACGCTGCTCGCCGGCACCGGCGACGTTCTCAACACAGCGACCGCAGAGTTCCGGATGACCTTCAGTCTGACCCACATCCTCGCGGTAATGCCAGCAACGCACGCACTTCACGCCGGAGGCCTTTTCCACCAGCACGGAGAGCCCTTCCACCTCGGTCTCTTCGGCCTCTGCCGACGGACCGGAGACTTTGGCTGCCGAGGTAATCAGCACAAAACGCAGTTCATCAGCCAGTGCCGTCAACTGTTCAGCCAGTTCACCGCTGCAGCAGAGAGTCACCGCCGCCTCCAGCGAACCACCAATGGCACCGGCGTTGCGCTTGGCTTCAATCACCTTGTTAACCGCATCCTTGACATCGGAAATCAGCTCCCAGTAGTCAGCGGACATGGCCATACCGGCGGGCAGGCGTGGCAGGTCGTACCACTCGGCCACAAACACATTGCCACTGCGCTCACCAGGGATCTGCTCCCACAGTTCATCCGCGGTAAAGCTGAGAATTGGCGCGATCCAGCGGCTGAACGCCTCGATGATGTGATAGAGCGCCGTTTGCGCGGAACGACGGGCAACACTGTCGGTCTTGGTGGTGTACTGGCGATCCTTGATGATATCCAGGTAGAAACCACCCAGGTCCACCACACAGTAGTTGTGCAGTTTCTGGTAGATGCTGTGGAAGTTGTAGCTGTCGTAGGCCGCCACAATCTCTTCCTGCAGGCGTGCCGCACGCTCCATGGCGTAGCGATCCAGTGCCAGCATCTCTTCCGGCTGCAGCGCATCGGTGGCCGGGTTAAAACCGGCCAGGTTGGAGAGCAGGAAGCGCGCGGTATTGCGAATACGGCGATAGGAGTCGGCGGTACGCTTGAGGATCTCGTCGGAGACGCGCATCTCGCCACTGAAGTCAGTGGCAGACACCCACAGGCGCAGCACATCCGCACCCAGCTCATTCACCACCTTCTGCGGTGACATCACATTGCCCAATGACTTGGACATCTTGTGGCCTTTCTCGTCCACGGTGAAGCCGTGGGTCAGCACCTGCCGGTAAGGCGGCACACCGTTCATGGCCATGGAGGTCTTCAGGGAGGACTGGAACCAGCCGCGATGTTGGTCGGAGCCTTCCAGATAGAGATCCGCCGGGAAACGCAGGTTGTCGCGTTTCTGCAGTACCGAGTAGTGGGTAACACCGGAGTCAAACCACACATCCAGGGTATCGGTAACCTTGTCGTACTGATCGGCGTCGGCGCCCAGCAGTTCGGCGGCATCCAGGTCAAACCAGGCATCCATCCCGGCCGCTTCCACCTTCTTCGCCACCGCCTCGATCAGCGCACTGGTTTCCGGGTGCAGCTCCTGGGTCTCTTTGTGGATGAACAGGGTGATCGGCACACCCCAGGTGCGCTGGCGGGAGATACACCAGTCGGGGCTGGAGTCCAGCATACTGTCGATACGGGCGCGGCCCCAGTCGGGGATCCACTGCACATCGTTGCACGCCTGCTTCACATCGTTGAGCAGGTTTTTCTGGGTCATGCTGACAAACCACTGCGGCGTGGCACGGAAGATCAGTGGCGTCTTGGTACGCCAGCAGTGGGGGTAGCTGTGGGTAAACTTGCTGGCGTGCAGCAGTACGCCGCGCTCGCCCAGCACTGCCAGCACCTTGTCGTCCACCTTGTAGACGTGCTCACCGGCAAACAGCTCCACGTTGTTGCGGTAGGTGCCGTGATCGTCCACATAGTTAAGGGTACCGATGCCGTATTTGCGGCCGACGTTAAAGTCGTCCACACCGTGATCCGGGGCGGTATGCACACAGCCGGTACCGGCGTCAGTGGTAACGTGATCACCCAGAATGACCGGCAGCTGCTTGTCATAGAACGGGTGACAGACCTGCAGGTTTTCCAGTTGCACACCCTGCACACGCCCAACCACCGCTGCGCCTTCAAAACCGGCCTTGGCGAGTACAGACTCCTGCAGCGCCTCGGCCATCAGCAGGCGACGGTCACCCGCCTGAACTACCACGTAGTCCAGCTCGGGATTCACACTCACCGCCTGACTGGCAGGCAGGGTCCAGGGCGTGGTGGTCCAGATAACGACAGACACATCGCCACTGCCGCCGAGACCATCCACCAGGCCTGCAATCGCCGCCTGATCATCCACCGGGTAGCAGACATAAATGGAGGAGGAAACCTTGTCCTGATACTCCACTTCCGCTTCCGCCAGCGCCGAACCGCCCACCACACTCCAGTAGACCGGCTTGAAGCCGCGGTGCAGGTGTCCGTTATCCACGATCTTGCCCAGCGCGCGGATGATGTCCGCCTCGACGCCGTAATCCATGGTCAGGTAGGGATTGTCCCAGTCACCCAGCACACCCAGGCGGATAAAGTCGGCCTTCTGGCCCTCTACCTGCTTGCGAGCGTAGTCGCGACACTTCTGGCGGAAGGTTTTGAAATCCACCTTCACGCCCGCCTTGCCCACCTTTTTCTCCACATTGTGCTCAATCGGCAGGCCGTGGCAGTCCCAACCGGGTACGTAGGGCGCGTCGAAACCGCTCAGGGTTTTCGACTTGATGATGATGTCCTTGAGGATCTTGTTGACCGAGTGACCAATGTGAATGTCGCCGTTGGCGTAGGGCGGGCCGTCGTGCAGGATGAACTGGTCACGACCGGCGCGGGCCTGGCGGATACTCTGGTAGAGCCCTTCCTTCTGCCACCTTTTCAGGGTTTGCGGCTCGCGTTGCGCCAGGTTTGCCTTCATGGCAAAACCGGTCTGCGGAAGATTCAGCGTGGCTTTGTAATCGGTCATAGGTCTGTCTAATCAGGTGTTATCAAATCGGGTTTACCGGAGCGCGAACCGGCAGGCTTCAGAGGGCCTGTGCCTGGCCGGCGAAATAGTGCCGGGCCGCCTCCACATCCTGGAGGATCTGCTGCCGCAGCATCTCCAGGGATTCAAATTTCTGTTCCTCCCGCAACTTGTGCAGGAACTCTACGGTAATCATCTGACCGTACAGGTTGCCGCTGAAATCCAGCAGGTGTACCTCAAGGATCGGCCGGATCTGGTCACCGATGGTGGGACGCACACCCACATTGGCCACGCCCTGCTGCACCCGCCCATCCGGCAGGGTCACCGACACCGCAAACACGCCATTGAGCGGCGAGCGATAGCGGCGCAACTGCACATTGGCAGTGGGTACCTGCCACTGCCGCGCCAGCTGCTGCCCGTAACCCACATGGCCCGCGACGGTATAGGGCTTACCCAACAACTGTGCCGCCATGGCGAAGTGGGACTGCTCCAGCTCCTGCCGAATTCGGGTACTGCTTACCCGCTCCCCGTCGATCTCGAAGGTTTCCGTATCCGAGACACCGAAACCAAATTGGCAGCCAGCCTCCACCAGAAATTCATAATCACCGCTGCGGCCGCTGCCAAAGCGAAAATCATCACCCACAATGAGGTGCTTCACGCCGAGCTTTTCTACCAGTACCTGCTCGACAAATTCAGCCGCCGACAGGGAGCGCATGTGCTGGTTAAAATGCAGGCAACAGACCCGCTCGGCACCGCCCTGCAGCAGGGCCAGCACCTTCTCGCGCAGACGCATCAGTCGCGCCGGGGCCTGCTCAGCGGAGAAAAATTCATGGGGTTGCGGCTCGAAAATAACCACCGTGGCCGGCACCTGATACTCGCGTGCCTTGTCCGCCAGCTGCCGCAGAATGGTCTGATGCCCCAGGTGCACGCCATCAAAGGAGCCGATGGTCACTACGTTGCCGTAATGTTCGGGGCGCAGGTTGTGCAGGCCACGAATAAATTGCTGTAACAACTGGGTCACTGATCGGCTCAACAGGTTGATTCAATTCCGTCCGGCGGGCGCCCTGCCCTGCCTTCCACCGCCCCGTTCAGCCGGCACAGTGGGGCGAGAGTATACCCCACTTGGGAAGCCCAGAGCCAGACGAGCGCCCGCGCCCTGGACGGCAGCCGGGCGCGGGTTACAGCGGGGTTCAGGTAACAGCCGGCCGCAGGTGGCGGGGACGCAACCCCAGCAGCAGCAGGGCTGCGCCATAGGCCGACAGACCCGCCAGACAGACCAGCGCCAACCGGCCCACCCGCTGCTGCCACGCCCAGCCGGCCCACTCACTGGCTGCGGGCATCAGCCACCACAGCACCAGCACCATAAGCACCGATGCCCCCACCAGCGGCAGCAGCAGCGGCAACCAGGGCGTCACCCGCTGATAGACCCCTTCGCGCCGCAGGCCACGCCACAGGAGCCCGGCATTGAGCAGCGCTGAAGCCGAGGTCGCCAGCGCCAGTCCGGCATGACCGATATTCCAGTAGAAATAGAGCGGCACCACAAAGGCGATATTGCAGCCCATGTTGACCACCATGGCGATAATGCCGATGCGCACCGGGGTTTTCATATCCTGGCGAGCGTAGAAACCGGGGGCCAACACCTTGATCAGCATAAAGGCGGTCAAACCGATAGCGTAGGCGCGCAGGCTCCAGGCGGACATGACCACATCATTAAGTGACGTTTTGCCATACTGGAACAGCGTCATCAGTATGGGCTCGGCCAGCACGATGAGGGCCAGCGCCGCCGGCACCGCCACCAACAGCACCATGCGGATGGCCCACTCCAGGGTGGCGCTGAACTGCGCCGGGTTATTGCCCGCATGCTGTCGCGACAGCCCCGGCAGGATCACCGTGGCAATGGCGATGGCAAACACCCCCAGAGGCAACTCCGCCAGCCGATCCGAATAGTAGAGCCAGGAGACACTGCCCGCCGGCAACAGCGACGCCAGTACCGTATCCAGCAGCAGGTTAATCTGGCTCACAGATACCCCGAACAGGGCCGGCACCATCAGTGTCAGCACCTGCTTTACCCCGGGATCCGACCACTCCACCCTGGGCCGCGGCATCAGCTCCAGCTGCATCAGGAAAGGCATCTGGAACAGCAGCTGCACCACCCCCGCCGCCAACACCCCCCAGGCCAGCGCCAGCACCGGCGGGTCAAAATAGGGGGACGCCAGCACCGCAGCTCCGATCAGCACCACATTGAGCAGCACCGGTGTAATCGCCGGCACCACAAAGCGGTCGTAACTGTTGAGGATGGCCCCGGCAAGACCGGTCAGAGAAATCAGCAGCAGATAGGGGAAGGTGATGCGAATCATGTCGGAGGCGAGACCGAAACGCAGCTCGTCACCGCGAAATCCCGGCGCGAACAAGGTGGTCAGCAGGGGCGCCCCCACCACCGCCAGCACCGTCAGCAGTATCAGGCTGAGCCCCAGACAACCCGCCACCCGGTTGACCAACCCCTGCACCGCCGCCAGCGAACCGCGGGTGCGATACTCCGACAGCACCGGCACAAACGCCTGCGCAAAAGCGCCTTCGGCAAACAGGCGCCGTAAAAAATTGGGAATCTTGAAGGCCACAAAGAAGGCGTCGGCCGCCCCTTCGGCGCCGATAAAGCGGGCAAACACCACATCGCGAATCAGGCCCAGCACCCGCGACGTCATGGTCATGGCACCTACGGCGGCACTGGAACGCAACAAACGGGGGGCCGGAGGCTGCTCATCCTGAGCCGCGGCCGCCACGCCATCGAGGGCTTTGGCGCCCGCCTCTTCACTATTTTGCTGCTTTTCCTGTTTCACTCATCCCTCACAGCCGACACCGGACCACGCCCGGTCCCGCAACACCCAGTTGTGTAAAGCCCCGCAGTGTACTCAAAGGCCCCCGCAGCAGCCAGCGTTGCACCAGACGCCAGCACACAAATCCGGCTGTCGCCGCTGCCACTACACCTCCCGGAAAAGCCCGCCCAGCGGTTGACAGGGCTCTCGAAATGGGCATAATGTCGCGTCCTTGATTTGTACCCGAATTTCAACAGGAGCAATACGGTGGCCAATTCACCCCAAGCCAAAAAACGTGCGCGCCAGAACGACAACGCTCGCAAGCATAACGCCAGCCTGCGCTCCATGGCGCGCACCTACATCAAGAAAGTAGTTGCAGCTATCAACGCAGGCGACGCTGAAGCAGCCAAAGCTGCCTACGCCGCGGCCGTGCCAGTAATCGACCGCATCGCTGACAAGGGCATTATTCACAAGAATAAAGCCGCTCGTCACAAGAGCCGTCTGAACGCCCAAGTTAAGGCCCTGGCTGCTTAAGCCAGGCCAATTTCGGGTTCAGACAAAAAAGCCGGCTTTTGCCGGCTTTTTTATTGCCCTGAGTTCAGGGGCAAGACCTCTACCTGTGCAGACCCAAAACCCCGGGCTGAACGCCAACAGCGATCCAGCCCACGGCAACGGCTCGTCAGCCGCCCAGCACGCCCTCAAGCACCTCAATCAACGCCTGCGTCTGCGCCTCAGTGCCCAGGGTTATCCGCAGCCCCATACGACCCGCCGCATCCGCCTTGGGACGCACCAGGATATGGGCCGCCACCAACGCACCGTTCAACAGCTCCGGCTGCTCCGGAAAGGTCCACAGGTAGTTGGCCGCACTGGGCCAGAAATCCACCCCCCTCTCCTGCAGATAGGCCTCCAGCATGGGCTTGGAAACCCCCATCACCTCATCCACATAGGCCAGCGAGGTTTCTTTATCCTCCAGCGCCGCCATCACCGCCACCACGGCAAACTGGTTGATGTCGTAGGGACCGCGCACATTGAGCAGCGCGCGGATGTTGTCGTTGTGACTGAGAATGTAACCGAGCCGTATTGAGGGCAAGCCCCAGGTTTTGGAGAAGGTCCGGGTAATCAGCAGGTTGCGACACTCATCCAGCGAATCCTTGACGCTGGTCTTGCTGTATTCGAAGTAGCACTCATCCACCAGAATGGCCGCCTGCGGCGCCGCTTTGGCGATGCGCACCACATCCTCCGGCGCCACCAGGGTGCCGCAGGGATTGTTGGGATTGGAAACCACAATCACCCGGGTCTTGTCAGTCACCGCCTCCAGCACCTGCTGCAGCGGGTAGCCACCTTCACGGGTGTACTGCGGCTCAATAATCGTGAGCGCTTCCGCCCTGGCCACCTGGCTGTACATGGCAAAGCTGGGGCCAGGGATAATAATCTCGTCACCGGCGCTGCAGGCCGCACGAATGATCAGCTCGATGCCCTGGTCCGAGCCGTTGGTGATCATCACCTTTTCATTGGCCACACCGCAGTAGTCCGCAATGCGCTGGGTGAGGTCACCGTAGGAGGGGTACATCTGCAGACGGCCACTGTCGATAAAACGATGCAAGGCCTGGCGCACGGACTCTGTCACCTCGACGGTGCGCTCATTGAAATCCAGCAGCGTGTAGGCCTTCGGGTCCCGCCCTTCCAGCGGCGGAGCGTAGGCAGACATGGCATCGATGTGCTTCTTGAAAATACTCATAGGGTAAAACCTGCAGATTCAAAAATGGCGACCGCGCCGCCTGCAAAACCGTTACAGCACCACCAGGTTATCCCGGTGAATCAGCTCCCGCTCGTCCACATAGCCCAGCAGCGACTCAATCTCCTCACTGGGGCGACCGATGATACGGCGCGACTCCTGCACACTGTAATTCACCAGACCGCGAGCCACCTCCACACCATCGGCATCGACACAGGAGACCATATCGCCGCGATTGAATTCGCCGTCCACCCGCCGCACGCCCACCGGCAGCAGGCTTTTGCCCTGCTGCTTAAGAACGCGCACCGCGCCATCGTCCAGCGTCAGGCGCCCACGCACCTGCAACTGTCCCGCCAGCCAGCGCTTGCGCGCCGCCTGGGGCGGCTGGTCAGCGGTCAGCAGCGTACCCAGCGCCTCTCCCTGGCGCAGGCGCGTCACCACATCAGCAATACGTCCGCCAACAATAACTGTATGGGCACCGGAGCGGGCAGCCAGGCGCGCCGCACGCACCTTGGTCGCCATACCGCCACGCCCCAACTTGCCGCCGCCGCCGGCCTTGGCATCCAGGGTCGGCTCGCTGGCCGCCACCTCACTGATCAGGGGGGCATCCGGATTGGTGCGGGGGTCGGCCTCAAACATGCCATCCTGATCGGTGAGAATGATCAGCACATCCGCTTCCACCAGGTTGGCCACCAGCGCCGCCAGGGTGTCGTTATCCCCAAAGCGGATTTCGTCGGTGACCACGGTGTCATTTTCATTGACCACCGGCACCACGCCCAGCCCGGTCAGGGCCTTGAGAGTAGAGCGGGCATTGAGGTAGCGTTCGCGATTGGAGAGGTCGTCATGGTCCAGCAGCACCTGAGCCGTATTGAGGCCATAGCGCTGGAACTCCTGCTCGTAGGCCTGCACCAGACTGGTCTGCCCCACCGCGGCGGCGGCCTGCAGCTCATGAATGGCCTCCGGGCGCTCAGTCCAGCCGAGGCGTGTCATGCCGGCGGCCACGGCGCCGGACGAGACCAGCACCAGCTCCACGCCGCTTTTTTGCAGTTGAGCCAGCTGCGCCACCCAACCGGCAATAGCGTTAACATCCAGCCCGCGACCATTGGCGGTCAGCAAGGCACTACCAATTTTTACCACCCAGCGCCGCGCACCGGGCAACTTGTCTCGCACACTCATGCTGTATTCTGGTCACATTCCGTTGGCAGGATTATCTTAGGGATAGCAGCGCAGGGATCACCCGATGCGGCAGTCGTCCTCAGGGGGCGTATTCCCACTCCACATCGTAGTCATCATCATTCCAGTCATCATCATCGTCATCATCACCCTTGCGGGCCTTGCGCTGTGCACGGTGACGCTCGCGCAGCTCTTCAATGCGCTCACGAGCCTCCTCCTGCATGGCCTCCTGCATGGCAGTTTCTGCCTCGGCCGCCTCAGGATTCTGCTCTTCCTCCTCCCAACAACCCTCCAGATGGGCCATCAGCTGGCCACAGAGCGCATCGGTACCCTGGCGGTTAATCGCCGACACCTGAAACACCGGACCCTCCCAGCCGAGCTCGTCCACCACCGCCTGGCAGGCCGCCTCGGCCTCACCTTCGGGCAACAGATCCACCTTGTTCAACACCAGCCAGCGCTCGCGCTGCGCCAGTGTGGGCGAGAAAGCCTCCAGCTCGTCAACAATCACCTGGGCATTCTGCGCCGGCGTACTGCCATCGTAGGGGCACATATCCACCAGGTGCAGCAGCACCCGGCAGCGGGTCAGGTGCTTGAGGAAGCGGATACCGAGACCGGCACCCTCCGCCGCCCCTTCAATTACACCGGGGATATCAGCAATCACAAAGCTGCGGTGCGCCTGCACCTTCACTACGCCGAGGTTGGGCACCAGCGTGGTAAACGGATAGTCGGCAACCTTGGGCTTGGCCGAGGAGACCGAGCGGATAAAGGTACTCTTGCCGGCATTGGGCAGACCCAGCAGACCCACATCCGCCAACACCTTCAGCTCCAGCTTGAGGTTGCGCTCCTCACCTGGCTGACCGGGCTTGGTCTGACGCGGAGCGCGGTTAACCGAGGATTTGAAGCGGGCATTACCGATACCGTGGAAGCCACCGCGGGCCACCATCAGGCGCTCGCCGGGGCGGGTCAGGTCACCGAGGCGCTCCTCGGTATCAACGTCGAAAACCGTGGTGCCCACCGGCACCTTCAGCACCAGGTCAGAACCCTTGGCACCGGTACAGTTGGCTCCACGACCGGACTGGCCGTTCTCGGCGCGAAATTTGGTCTGGTAGCGGTAGTCCACCAGCGTATTGAGTTCGTCATCCGCCTCAAGATAAACACTGCCGCCATCACCGCCATCGCCGCCATCGGGACCACCCTTGGCGACAAACTTTTCCCGCCAAAAGCTCATGCAGCCGTTGCCGCCATTACCGGCCGCGACAAAAATGGGCGCTTCATCAACAAACTTCATGAGTTTTTCCTCCAACGGCACACTGACCGGAACAGATCGACCGGAACAGGCTTGCCGGCAGTGACCACCCGGAACGACTCCGGAAAACTTGCATTATAAACGCAAAAGCCCCATCGGTTCGGATGGGGCTTTTGCATAGGCCGGGACAGCTCCCGAACCGCTACCGATCACCCAAGCTGAGCAACCGGCATGTTGTCAGACTGCAATCAAGCAGAAACGATGCTGACGAACTTGCGGTTGTTGGCACCTTTCACTTCAAACTTCACAACGCCATCGGCTTTTGCGAACAGAGTGTGGTCCTTACCAATGCCTACGTTTTCACCAGCGTGGAACTTGGTGCCGCGCTGACGAACCAGGATGTTGCCAGCCAGAACTACCTGACCACCGAAACGCTTAACACCCAGGCGCTTACTTTCTGAATCGCGCCCGTTGCGCGTACTACCACCAGCTTTCTTGTGAGCCATGACTTAAACTCCTTAATTAACCTTGGATACCAGTGATTTTCACTTCGGTGAACCACTGACGGTGACCCTGACGCTTCAGGGAGTGCTTACGGCGACGGAACTTGACGATCTTCACCTTGTCACCGCGACCGTGGCTTACCACTTCAGCAGTCACTTTGGCACCGGCAACAACCGGGGCACCGATTTTGACGTCGTCGCCAGAGGCAACCATCAGCACCTGGTCAAACTCTACGGTTTCACCGGTGGCAACTTCGATTTTTTCCAGCTTCAGGGTTTCACCTTCCACTACGCGGTGTTGCTTACCGCCACTCTTGATAACAGCGTACATTTACATGCTCCAATAAATAGATCATTGACCAGATATTGGACGACACGAAGCAGCGCCGGAACCGACCGGACACATTTGCCAGAGCTTGCGTCGTATACCTAACTCAATTCTGTAACCTCACCAGCAGGGCACCCGGGGGCGGACCTGTGGCAGGGGCGCAGATTCTACGTCAAAGCCCCGCACAGCGCAAGAGCGGAACAGCCTCACAAAAGCGCATCCCCGATCCGCGCACAGGAACTCCAACTTGTTGATTATTAAGCCAAATCAGGAAGCCCGCCGCAGCCACTGTGCTTGACAGCCTGAGCCCCCGTGCCCAGAATGCGAACGAGCAACAGTATTCCGGACCTGCCTACCCCCTATGCTACCCTTTCACAAGGCCGTTGAGGCCGACTTTGCGGCTGTTAACCAGCTGATTATCGAGCAGCTGCATTCCAATGTCGGACTGGTTGAGAATATCGGCCACTATCTGGTGGAAGCGGGCGGCAAGCGGCTGCGTCCGCTGCTGGTGCTGCTCACCGCCAACGCACTCGATTACCCCGCCAGGGGCAAGCAGCACCTGGACCTGGCAGCCATCATCGAATTCATTCATACGGCAACCCTGCTGCACGACGACGTGGTGGATATCTCCAACATGCGCCGCGGCCGGCCCACCGCCAATGCCAAGTGGGGTAATGCCCCCAGCGTACTGGTGGGCGACTTCCTCTACTCCCGCGCCTTCCAGATGATGGTGGCCATTGGCTCCATGGAGATCATGCAGATTCTCTCGGACACCACCAACACCATCTCCGAAGGCGAGGTGCAGCAGCTGGTGAACGCCAAGGACCCCAGCGTCAGCGAAGCCAACTACCTGGAAGTGATCTACAAGAAGACCGGCGCCCTGTTTGAGGCCGCCTGCGACACCGCTGCCGTACTGGCCGATGCCACCACCGAGCAGCGCCAGGCCCTGAAGCGCTACGGTTACCACCTGGGGCTGGCCTTCCAGCTGATCGACGACGCTCTCGATTACGAAGGCGACGCCGAAACCCTGGGCAAGAATGTGGGTGACGACCTCGCCGAAGGCAAGCCCACCCTGCCACTGATCTATGCCATGGCCAATGGCAGCGACGACGAAGCCGCGCTGATTGCCGACGCCATCCGCGACGGCGCGCTGGAGCAGCTGCAGGCCGTGGTGGCCATTGTCCAGCGCACCGGCGCGCTGCAATACACCACCGACAGCGCCAAGGAGCAGGCCGACCTGGCCATCGCCCAACTCGAGCACCTGCCCGACAGCCCCTACCGCCAGGCCATGACGGAACTGGCTCACTTTGCCGTAGGGCGCGACCACTAACTGACATTATTAACTGACAACAGGGCCAGCACCTGCAAAGGATTATGGACATGGAAGAAAGCTGCACACCCGCTCACTGGCAGGCCCTGAAGCACCACCGCCAACAGTGGCAGAAAGAACTGCGGCAGCTCTTCCGGGACGACAGCGAACGCGCCGGGCGCTACTCGCTGCAGGTCGGCCCGCTGTTTCTCGACTACTCCAAAAGCCATCTCGACGACACCACCCTGCAGCTGCTGCTCAACCTCTGTGAGCACCAGCAACTGGACACGGCCATTGCCCGCCTGCTGCACGGCGCCGAGGTAAACAACACCGAGCAGCGCCCCGCCTGGCACACCGCGCTGCGCTATCGCGCCAACGGCGTCACCCCTGAGCCCTCCGTTCACGCCGAAGTCAAAGCCACCCAGGCCAAAATGCGCGCCTTCGTGAACCAGCTGCACAGCAAGCAGTGGACCGGCTTCGACGGCGACGCCATTACCGACGTTGTGAATATTGGCATTGGCGGCTCCGACCTCGGCCCCCGCATGGTGTGTCGCGCACTGAGCGACTATCACCAGCCTGGGCTGAAGGTGCATTTTGTCGCCAACATCGATGGTGCCGAGATTCATCAGGTGCTGCAGGGGCTCAACCCCGCCACCACCCTGTTTATCGTCGCTTCCAAGTCGTTCACCACCCTGGAAACCCTGGAGAACTCCAACACCGCGCGCAACTGGGTGCTCACCGCCGGTTGCCCCGGTAACCAGCTGCGCCAGCACTTTGTCGCCATCAGCACCAACATCGCCAAGGCCACCGCCTTCGGCATCGACCCGGACAACATCTTCCCCATGTGGGACTGGGTGGGCGGGCGCTACTCCCTCTGGTCCGCCATCGGCCTGCCCGTTGCCCTGGCCATCGGCTGGCAGGGTTTTGAGGAGCTGCTCAATGGCGCCGCCACCATGGACGAGCATTTCGCCAGCGCCCCCGCCGGCGACAACATGCCCGTCATCCTGGCCCTGATCACCTTCTGGTACAGCCAGTTCTGGCGGGCCCGCAGCCAGGCAATACTGCCCTATTGCCACCAGCTGCAGCGCTTCCCAGACTTCCTGCAACAACTGGACATGGAGAGCCTGGGCAAGCGCGTTGATCGCCACGGCCAGCCGCTGGCGTACCACACCGGCGTCACCATCTGGGGCACCGAGGAGAGCAATGGCCAGCACTCCTTCCACCAGCTGCTGCATCAGGGCACGCAGATGGTGCCGGTAGACTTTATTGCCAGCCTGCTGCCCAACCACCCCCACACCCACCAGCACCGCGAGCTGCTGGCCTGCTGCTTGAGCCAGAGCCAGGCGCTGCTGGACGGAAAGCCCTTGCAGGTCGCCACCCGGGAACTGCTGGACGCAGGCAAACCCGCGGACGAAGCCGCCAGCCTGGCACCGCACAAGGTGATTCCAGGCAACCGCCCCAGCAACACCCTGCTGATGGAACGCCTGACCCCGGAAGCCCTCGGCGCCCTCATCGCCCTCTACGAGCACAAGGTCTATGTGCTGAGTGTGCTGCTGGACATCAACGCTTTCGACCAGTGGGGCGTGGAGCTGGGCAAACAGCTGGGCACACGTATAGATGATGCCCTGCAATGCGGGACCCTGCCGGAAGAGTGGGACGGCTCCACCCGGCAGCTGGCGGAAAAAATTCTCAGCGCCCACGATTGACCGGCGGCGGGTCATTACCCACTTTTTAGTGATGCTGTACCCCGGCCAAACGGGGTACACTTGCCGCTTTGCCAGCGACACAGAAGACCTCTCCTTTCATGCTCTCCGACGATCTCAAGCAAACCATCCAGGGCGCCTACCGCGAGTTCCTCAATAACAAGAGTCTCAAGCCGCGCCTGGGCCAGAAGCTGATGATCGCCAATATTGCCCGCACCCTGGGCTCCATTGAGCTGGACGATGAAGGCGTGCGCGAGACCAGCGGCCACATAGCGGTGGTGGAAGCCGGCACCGGTACCGGCAAGACCGTCGCCTACCTGCTGGCCACCCTGCCGGTGGCCAAGGTGCTGGGCAAGAAGGTGGTCATCTCCACCGCCACCGTTGCCCTGCAGGAACAGATCGTCAACAAGGACATTCCCGAAGTCCTGCGTCACAGCGGCCTGCACTTCAAGGTGTCACTGGCCAAGGGCCGCGGCCGCTACCTGTGCCTGTCAAAGCTGGACCGTATCCTCAGCGAGGCAGACTTCGCCACCAACCCCACCCAGGCCCTGTACGAAGACGAATACCCGCAGGTGACTGCGGAGTCGGTGAAGATCTACCAGACCATGGTGGAGGCCATGGCCGCCAACAAGTGGGACGGCGACCGCGATAACTGGGCAGCCGGTGTCGAGGACGAGGACTGGCAGCGGGTCACCACCGACCATCGCCAATGCACCGGGCGCCGCTGCGCCAACGTCTCCAGCTGCAGTTTTATGAAAGCGCGGGAAAACCTTGGCAGCGTCGACTGCATCGTTACCAACCACGACCTGGTACTGGCAGACCTGGCCCTGGGCGGCGGCGCCATCCTGCCCGCCCCGGAAGACACCATCTACATCTTCGACGAAGGCCACCACCTGCCGGACAAGGCTCTCAATCACTTCGCCCACCACTCGCGCCTGCTCTCCACCGGTAAATGGCTGGAGCAGAGCCAGAAGCCCGCCGCCAACCTGGTGGCGGAAGTGAGTGGCGCCGGCCAGATCGACCGCTTCGGCGAGCAGCTGCCGGCCGCGCTGCTGGACGCCCGCCAGGAGCTGGACAAGGTCATCCCCATGTTTCAGGCGCTGGCGGAGGGTATCGATACCAGTGCCCACACACCGCGCTACCGTTTCGAAAACGGCGTGGTGCCGGAGACCATCCGCAGCCACAGCCTCGACATCTTCCGCGCCTTCCAGCGGCTGTCTGAACTGCTGGGCAAGATGACCAAGGAGCTGGAAGAGTCCATGGAGGACAGTCACTGCCCGGTACCCAAGGTGGACCTGGAAAACGCCTACCCGCTGATCGGCACCTGGCAGTCCCGCGCCGAAGCCAACGCCGAACTCTGGCACAGCTACGCCAACCCCGACCCCGAGGGCGCCGTGCCGCGGGCGCGCTGGTTTACGCTGGTGGAACAGGGGGGCAACCTGGATTTTGAAGTCTGCTCCAGCCCCATACTCGCCGCCCGCACGCTCGAGTACGGCCTCTGGAACCAGTGCTGTGGTGCCGTCGTCACCTCCGCCACCCTCACGGCGCTGGGGCGCTTTGACCGCTTCCAGATGCGCGCCGGCACTCCCGCCGACAGCAGCTACGAAGCCGTGCCCAGCCCCTTCCAGTTCAGTGAGGCCGGGGTTCTCAGCGTACCGCCACAGGCCATCGACGCCGGCAACCCCACCGACCACACCAACTCATTGATCGACGCCCTGCCGCAACTGCTGGACATGAATGCCGGCAGCCTGGTGCTGTTCTCCTCCCGGCGACAGATGCTGGAGGTCTATGACGGCCTGCCCCGGGATTGGCAGCAACTGGTGCTGGTACAGGGCGACCGCTCCAAGCAGGCACTGCTGGATGAACACAAACAGCGCATCGACGACGGCGAAGGCAGCATTATTTTCGGCCTCGCCAGTTTTGCCGAAGGTGTGGACCTGCCCGGTGATTACTGCACCCACGTGGTGATCGCCAAGCTGCCCTTCGCGGTGCCCGACGATCCGGTGGAAGCCTCCCTGTCGGAGTGGATCGAAGCCCGCGGCGGCAACGCCTTTATGGAGATCACCGTGCCGGATGCCTCGGTGCGACTGGTGCAGGCCTGCGGCCGGCTGCTGCGCACTGAGAGCGACACCGGCACCGTCACCCTGCTGGACCGCCGCATTGTCACCAAGCGCTACGGCAAGGCGATACTCAACTCACTGCCACCCTTCGCCCTGCAGATCAGTAACTGAGAAGTGGTTGAGACGCCCGCTGAACGGTCCGTCGGTAAAAGGCATCGGAGTTTCGCTCATGCATACATCGACCTACAATGGCTGCATGACTACAGAAACAGCAGGGTGTTGTGACCCGACTGCCGCCAAGCGGCAGGTCAGCGGCCAAAGCAACGCCAAAAATACGCTGCCATGCCAACTGCCACAGGCACTGCCCGTTGCGCCCGCGATGGGTGAGGAAGACGGGCCTGCCTCACTCCCACCAGCACCACCGATCATTGACGGCTGACATACCGTGACCCAGGGAAGCGTCAACACATCCACCAGCGGACATCCACCAGCGGACAACCCGGTCGCCTGCCCTTCCTGCGACCTGGTACTGACGCTGCCGCCACTGGAGCACGGTGCCCGCGCCACCTGCCCCCGCTGTGATCACCCCCTGAGTCAACACTACGACAATGCCAACGAGCAGGTGCTGGCCTACGCTGTCACCTCGCTGATTCTGCTGCTGCTGGCGCTGAGCCTGCCGTTCCTGAACTTCAGTGCCGCCGGCGCCAGTAACCAGGTCAGCCTGCCCTACACCGCCTGGTCCTACAGCCAGCAACACATGCCGCTGATGGGGTTGCTGGTCAGCGGCACTATTGTCGGTATTCCCCTGCTGATGCTGGGCCTCACCCTGGCCACCTACCTGCCACTGCGGTGGCAGCGCCCCACCCCCTGGCTCACCGACGCCGCTCACTGGCTGTTCCTGCTGCAGGGCTGGTATATGGCCGATGTGTTTCTGCTGGGGCTGGTGGTCAGCCTGGTGAAACTCCATTCCATGGCCGACCTGCAGCTGGGCCTCGCCTTCTGGGCCTATATGGGCTTCACCCTCTGCTTTACCCTGATGCAGAGTCGTGTTGATCACCTGCAGTGCTGGCGACAGATCGCCGCCCTGCGGGGACTAACCGTGCCGAGGGCAATCAACACCCTGCAACACTGCCGTCACTGCGGTTTTCTCTACCTGAAAAAGGCCAGCCACTGCCCCTGCTGCCACAGTCGCAGCCACCGCACCGACCGTCGCCGCTGCCTGAACCACACACTGGCACTGCTGGTCACCGCCAGCCTGCTCTACATTCCTGCCAACCTCTACCCCATCATGATCACCACCCAGTTCGGCCAGGAGACCCGCAGCACCATTCTTGGCGGTATCTGGCTGCTGGTGGAACTGCACTCCTATCCGGTAGCCTTTATTATCTTCTGCGCCAGTGTGGTGGTGCCGCTGGCCAAGCTGCTGGCCCTGTTCTACCTCTGCTGGATGGCGAAAAAGCCCCGCCGGCAGGATCGCCGCCAACAGACCCAGCTCTACCGGGTAGCCGAATTCATGGGCAAATGGTCCATGGTGGATATCTATGTGGTGGCGATCCTGATTGCATTGGTGCAACTGCAGGGGCTGATGCGGGTCGAACCGGGAGTCGGCGCACTGGCCTTTGCCGGTGTTGTCATTGTCACCATGCTGGCCGCCGAGCGCTTTGACCCTCGCCTGCTGTGGCGTAACAGGACGTTTACATGACAGAACATCAGGCCACTATCCGGCCGCCGCGGCGCTTCTCGCGCATCTGGTTTATCCCGCTGCTGGCCCTGGGGCTGGGAATCTGGCTGCTGCTGCAACAACAGCTGCGCCAGGGGCCAACCTTCACCATCGAGTTTGCCAACGCCGACGATCTGGTGGCCGGCAAAACCCGCATCAAGCTGCTGAGCGTGGACGTGGGGCTGGTGGACAGCCTCTCCCTGCGCGACGACCTCTCCGGGGTGGTGGTACACGCCCGTCTCGACCGGCAGTACGCGCACCTGCTGCGGCAGGACACCCGCTTCTGGGTGGAGCGCGCACGCATCGGCACCAGTGGCGTCAGCGGCCTGGACACCCTGCTCTCCGGCGCTTTTATCAAGGTTGCTCCCGGCAAGGACAAGGGTTCACGAAAACGCTTTGAGGGACTGGACAACCCGCCCCCCACCGACCTCAACGCCCCCGGCTTGCGCCTCACCATCAGCAGCAACACCAACAGCCGCCTGCGCAGTGGCGACCCGGTGCTGTTCAACGGCTTTGAAGTGGGCAGCGTGGAAAACCAGTCCCTCAATCCCGACAACCTTTCCGTGCACTACGACGTCTTTATCCGCGCTCCCTACCACCAGCTGGTCACCAAAAACGTGCGTTTCTGGGACGTGAGTGGCCTCAGCGTGCGCGCCTCGGCCCGCGGGCTGGACATGGATGTGGGGTCACTCAATACCCTGCTGTCCGGTGGTATCTCCTTTGCCGTGCCACCCGGCATGGACAAGGGCGAACCGGTCAGCAGCGGCGAAAACTTCAAACTCTACAGCTCGCTGGAAGATACCCTGCGACGCGATTACCAGCAGCATGTCCGCTACGTGGTCACCTTCGACGAATCGGTCAGCGGGCTCGCCCCCGGCGCGCCGGTGCTATACCGCGGCATTCCCGTGGGCCGGGTCGAGAAGATCCTGCTGCAGGAGCTGGTAGCCAAGGGAGTCTATGACGACAAGATCACCATCCCGGTACTCATCTCCATCGCCCCCGGCAGCCTCTCCATGGACGATACCCCCGACGGCGCCGAGCGCCTGCAAACATCACTGGCCATGGCCATACAGCGTGGCCTGCACGCCTCCCTGCAAACCGGCAACCTGATAACCGGCAACCAGCTGGTGAGCCTGGACTACCACCCTGACGCACCGAAGCAGTCGCTGCCCCCCATTCAACAGTACCCGCAGATCCCGGCGATAGCCGGTGGCTTCAACCAATTGCAGGCTTCCGCCAGCCAACTGTTAAACAAGCTCAATAAACTGCCGCTGGAAAACACCCTCAGCGAAGCCGACCGCGCCCTGCAGCGGCTGGACAGCACCCTGGCCAGCCTGGAGCTGATGCTGCAAAACCCGCAACTGCAACAGCTGCCCGGGCAGTTGCAGCAGAGCCTCGGAGAACTGAACAGCACCATGACATCCATCCGCCAGCTGAGCGACACCCTGGACAACAGCGCCCACCTGCTGCCCGCTGCGGAAGTGGAAGACCGCCTGCCGGAGGCCCGCCAATGATTCGCTACCTGCTCACCGCCAGCCTCTGCCTGTTACTGAGCGGCTGCCTCAGCGGCCCTTCCGCTCCCGCCACCCGCTACTACCTGCTGCGTGCCGACAGCAATACCACGACGCCAAGCCGGGACCTGACCCTGGCCGAGGTGCGTCTGGCGGCCTACCTGCAGCAACCGGGCCTGGTGATGGCCACCGACGGCAATGAAATCCTGGTGGCCAGGCATCACCAGTGGGCCGAACCCCTGGCACAGAGCCTGCCCCTGTTCCTCAGCCGCCAGCTGGCCGCCGATGACCGTCCGGGCACTGACCAACCACCACGCTATCAATTGCGGATACAGATCGAACAGCTGCACCCCACCACCGGCGGCGACGTCGTCCTGACCGCCAGCTGGGAACTGCTCGACCGCCAGACCGGTCAGAGGCAAAAGCAGCATGCGCAGCTGCAGCAACCCCTGACCGGTGACGGCTTCGACGCCGCCATTGAGAGCCAGAAGCAGCTGTTGCGGCAACTCAGTGACACCATCCTCAGCCGGCTGCAAGCGTCGTCCTCTTAACCGGCAAGCGGTACCCTCCCATCCACGTGAGGGGCCCGCACGCCGCCTGCGGGTGGTTCGAATCTGCAACCACCCCGGATCGTTATTGCGCTCCGCGATTCCGCCTCCTGCCGGCGACAGACCGGACTGGCGGTAGTCCGTACCCCTCAAAACCACGTATACTGGGCGTTTGCTCTTACCCTGATGGCTGGAACCTGTGGACACGATTTACGTACGCGGTGCGCGCACCCACAACCTGAAAAATCTCGATATCGACCTCCCGCGGGACAAACTGATTGTCATTACCGGCCTCTCCGGTTCCGGCAAGTCCTCCCTCGCCTTCGATACCCTCTACGCCGAAGGCCAGCGCCGCTATGTGGAGTCGCTCTCCACCTACGCCCGTCAGTTCCTGTCGATGATGGAGAAGCCCGATGTGGATCATGTGGAGGGACTGAGCCCCGCCATCTCCATTGAGCAGAAGTCCACCTCCCACAACCCCCGCTCCACCGTCGGCACCATCACCGAGATCTACGACTACCTACGTCTGCTGTTTGCCCGCGTGGGCGAGCCGCGCTGCCCGCTGCACGGCGACCCCCTGTCGGCCCAGACCATCAGTGAGATGGTGGATCAGGTGCTGGCCCTGCCGGAAGGCAGCAAGGTCATGCTGCTGGCGCCCATCGTACGTGAGCGCAAAGGTGAGCACTTGCACACCTTCGAACAGCTGCGCCGTGACGGTTTTATCCGTGTCCGCATCGACGGTGTGGTTGTAGACCTGGACGATGTGCCCGCCCTCGACAAAAAGAAAAAGCACACCATCGAAGTGGTGGTGGATCGCTTCAAGGTGCGCGACGACCTGCAGATCCGGCTGGCGGAATCCTTTGAGACCGCACTGACACTGGCTGATGGCCTCGCCGGCATCAGCTTTATGGATGGCGACCAAGAGGACCGCATGTTCTCCGCCAAGCACGCCTGTCCGGTGTGTGACTACTCGCTGTCGGAACTGGAGCCGCGGCTCTTCTCCTTCAACAACCCCGCCGGCGCCTGTCCCAGCTGTGACGGCCTGGGTGTGAGCCAGTTTTTCGATATCGACAAGGTTATCCAGTTTCCGGACGCCTCCCTGGCCGAGGGCGCCATCCGCGGCTGGGATCGCCGCAACTTCTACTACTACCACCTGCTCACTTCGCTGGCGGACCACTACGGCTTCTCCATCGATACGCCGTGGCAGAAGCTGCCGAAAAAATACCAGCAGGTGATTCTCTACGGTTCCGGCGATGAGGTGATTAACTTCAGCTACGCCAACGACAAGGGCGACCTCTACCAGCGCAATCACACCTTCGAAGGTGTGATCAACAACATGAACCGGCGCTACAAGGAGACCGATTCCCAGAGCGTGCGCGAGGAGCTGGCCAAGTACGTCTCCACCCAGAACTGCCCCGAGTGTGAAGGCACCCGCCTGCGCCGCGACGCCCGTAATGTGTTTGTGGACGAGCGCACCCTGCCGCAGATCACCAACCTGCCAGTGGGCGAGGCGCACGACTACTTCACCCAGCTCAAGTTTGAGGGTGCCAAGGGCAAGATCGCCGACAAGATCCTCAAAGAGCTGCGCGACCGCTTCCGCTTCCTGGTGGACGTGGGCCTCAACTACCTGACCTTAAGCCGCAGCGCCGAGACCCTTTCCGGCGGTGAGGCCCAGCGCATTCGCCTGGCCAGCCAGATTGGTGCCGGACTGGTGGGCGTGATGTATATCCTCGACGAGCCCTCCATCGGCCTGCACCAGCGCGACAACGACCGCCTGCTGCGCACCCTCACCCACCTGCGCGACCTGGGCAATACGGTGATTGTGGTGGAGCACGATGAAGACGCCATCCGCCTCGCCGATTACGTGGTGGATATCGGCCCCGGTGCCGGAGTGCACGGCGGCGAGATTGTGGCCCAGGGCACGGTCGACCAGGTGATGGCCAACCCCAAATCCCTTACCGGTAAATACCTCTCCGGCGAAGTGAAGATTGAAGTACCGAAAAAGCGCACTCCTTATCCAAAAGACAAGGAGCTGGTTCTGGAGGGTGCCACCGGCAACAACCTGCAGGATGTGACCCTGAAAATCCCGGCGGGCCTGATGACCTGCGTCACCGGTGTGTCCGGCTCCGGCAAGTCCACGCTGATCAACGCCACCCTCTACCCACTGGCGGCCACCGCCCTCAACGGGGCAACGACCTTGAAGCCGGCGCCCTACAAGGCGCTGCACAATATGGAGCTGTTCGACAAATGTGTGGACATCGACCAGAGCCCCATCGGTCGCACGCCGCGCTCCAACCCGGCCACCTACACCGGCATTTTCACACCGATCCGCGAACTGTTTGCCGGCACCCAGGAGTCCCGCTCCCGTGGCTACAAGCCCGGCCGCTTCAGCTTTAACGTCAAGGGCGGCCGCTGCGAAGCCTGTCAGGGCGACGGCGTGGTGAAGGTGGAGATGCACTTCCTGCCGGACATCTATGTGCCCTGCGATGTGTGTAAGGGCAAGCGTTACAACCGCGAAACCCTGGAGATCAAGTACAAGGGCAAGAGTATCCACGAGGCACTGGACCTGACCGTGGAAGATGCCCGCGAATTCTTCGACGCCATCCCCGCCATCGCCAAAAAGCTGCAGACACTGATCGACGTGGGACTCTCCTACATCCGTCTGGGGCAGGCCGCAACGACACTGTCAGGCGGTGAGGCACAGCGGGTGAAGCTGGCCAAGGAGCTCTCCAAGCGCGATACCGGCAAGACGTTGTACATCCTCGACGAACCCACCACCGGCCTGCACTTCCACGATATCCAGCAGCTGCTGAACGTGCTGCATCGTTTGCGCGACCACGGCAACACCGTGGTCGTCATCGAGCACAACCTGGATGTCATCAAGACGGCGGACTGGATTGTGGACCTGGGGCCGGAAGGCGGCAGTGGTGGCGGGCAGATTATTGCCGAAGGGACGCCGGAGCAGGTGGCCAAGCTGAAGAAGTCCCATACGGGGCGGTTTCTTAAGCCTTTGTTGGGGTAACGCCTGCCTCGACTTATTGTGTGCTCGAAAGAAAAGGGCGCCCTGGGTTCGCAGGGGGTTCAAGTCTGTGCCAGCGCCTTAAATTTCGACGCCAAAAGATCGCGCGGAGGACCGCGCTCCTACGTCGCAGGATCTGATTTTCGTAGGAGCCCAGTCCCCTGGGCGATCTTTTCGGCCTTTTAAGACCTAATTTGAATTTGGCGCGAGGCTGAGGCCCCAGCGTAGCGCCGAGCACTGCAGGTAAGGCGACCCCGGAAGCGCGAGGAGCGCAGGCAACCGGCAAGCGTCTTTTTGCCAGCCGGCGCGGAGGTGGGGAAAAGACTTGATGAACATGGATGTTCGAATGCCGCGGGCACATGGATGCGGAGGGGGGGCTGGGCTTTCTTTTGGTTACTCACGTGTGCCCGCTGTATCGGTATTTCTTTGCCCAAACAAAGAAAAGTGACTCGCTCAGAAGAGCGAAACCCAAAGCCCAAACCCACTCATAAACCACAAAAGAAAACGGGCCACCCACGGCCCGTTCCCAAAACACAACGAACCGGCACAACACCTACTGCGGATTCGAAGGCGACCGCGTAATCGGCATATGCTGCGACGCCAGCGCATGACGCGCCTCATCCCCCCCCTGAATCTCCACCGCCAGTGACACATGGGCCAGGCTCAACAGCAGGCTCATCAAACACTGCTCCTGGTCATCCAACTGATCCAGCGGCTTCTGGTCCAGTACCTGTAACGCATCGGCGGCGATCACCTTGCCCGCATTGAAAAACGCTTCACGTTCTTCCGGCGTGCTGTTGCGACGCGCCGTGGTGCGCTCATTTGACGTGGCCAGACACCACTGCTCAACAAACGGTTCCAGCTCGGCAAAGGCTGCCGGTAAACGATTCGCCGCACTCATTGTGCACCTCCTGTCTGCTGCTCGTCACGGTAGGCCTGCACACGCTCATCCACCATATTGAACAGGTGGCGGCAGAGCACCTCCTGCGCCTGGAAATGAATATGGCTCAGGGCTCCACTGTTCAAACCACGTTGACCCGCCTCGATCACCGCGCGGTCCTCACTGTGGATATCCCGTGCCAGGCCCATGGCGTACTCGCGGGCAAAACGGCGACTGGCACAGTCGTCTTCTCCCACCCAGTAGATGCGGATCACACCGCGGGATTTGGTGGCACTGACGGGATAGACCGTGTGTGAAAACGGCTGCATGGGCGAGCCCAGGATAAACAGGTTGGGGAATACGGCGTAGTACTCCCTGCTCTGCTCACTGCCCACCAGACCATCCTGCATGGCGAACTGCATACCCTTGCCAAAGGCCAGCATCTGAAACGGCTGGATCTGTGGCTGCGGGTTGGACCAGATGGTCTGGGTGCGGTGCGGATTGTGAAAACCGTAGCGCAGGGGATAGCCGAAGGGATTGTCCTTGCCGGAGGTGGCTGCGCCGGTTTTGGGATGGATAAAGCGCAGGTGGTAGTTCTCCTGGAAGTTGTCGTAGGTGAGCTTCCAGTTGGCATCGATCTCGTAAACGTATTCCGAGAACGTAGTGGCCTTCGCCGACGGCAAGGTCTCCAACTGCTCCGCCAGCGGCCCCAGGTACTCCCGCAGGCCCTGCGCCGGATCGGGATTCAGATTGATAAACAGCATGCCGCCGCAGGCATCCACCGCCACCGGCTTGAGGTTGAGCTCGGCTTTATCCACATAGAACTGGTCAAAGTCCGGCGCGTTGCGCAGCTCGCCATCGCTGTTAAAGGTCCACATGTGGTACGGACAAGAGAAGACCTGGCGTCGCCCGCAGGGCTCGGCGACCAGCTGGGTACCGCGATGGCTACAGGCGTTGTGAAACGCCTTGAGCACGCCATCGCGGTTGCGGGTAATCAGCAGCGAGGCATTGGCCACCTCCAGCTCACGCACGATAAAGTCGCCCGGCTCAGGCAGCTCACACACATGCCCCACGTGCAGCCAGCTGCGACGGAAGACCGCCTCACGCTCGGCATCGAAATAATCCGCCTTGTAATAGGGCCCGGCCGGTACCGGTGCGGTGCCTATGCTGGCGGCTTCCTCTTTGGTGACCGGCGCAAACGCCGGGAGCTCTGCTGACATGATCTCGCTCTCCTGGGCAAATCCACAGACAGGGCAAAATTACATCCGTCATGTTGTAATTTCAACACAGATGTCGAAATTTTACATTGAAGGAGTCGACCAGCACCCCTTCCCGCTACCAACACACTCAGGGCTCCTGCCGAATAGCCGCCGTCTCACTCAGTCGCGCCGCCCGGTTCATCACATGGAATACCGCATTCTGCTCCATCACACCGTTTATCAGGGGCGCCCCCGGGCCGGTGGCATAGATGGCCACATCCTCGGCACCGTGGGTTTCTGACGTGGTGGGCACCAGGGTTTCCGGGTGGAAGCCCTCATCCTCCGTGTCCACGTCACGGAGGTCCGCACGCCCTGCCTTTACCGGCTCGCCATAGATCGCCTCGCCACTGACGCCCGACGCATAGCCCCGTCCATTCATATAGCCCACTGTGGTATAGGGGCGACCATCGTCCGCCAGGCTGTGCTCATGGGCCGGCTCGCCGGCACTGTCGTTACCCACCACCTTGCCGAGAATCGGGTTACCACGGGTCGGGTAGCCGGCCAGGGTAAAGACATGACTGTGGTCAGCGGTGACGATGATCAGGGTTTCCTCCGGATCCGTATTTTCATAGACCGTACGCACCGCATTGGCAAACTCCACCGCATCGCTGAGGGCGCGGATGGGGTTGGTGGCATGATGAGCGTGATCAATACGGCCCGACTCCACCTGCAGGAAGAAGCCGCGAGGATTTTTTTGCAGCAACTGCAATGCCTTGAGACTCATCTCGCTCAGGGAGGGCTCGCCGGCCTTATCGGCAGCGCGATCCATCTCGAACTGCATGTGGGATGGCTGGAAAAGCCCCAGCAGGTGATCCACCTGCTTTACATCGAGAGCGTCAAACTGCTGTTGATTCCAGACATAGGCAGAGTTGCGGTAGTGGTCCTGCCACTCCCGGGTGAGGTCGCGGCCATCCGTGCGCTTGCCCGGTTTACCACTTTCGACGTCCGTCGCTGTGCGCGGCAGGAAACCGGCCCGGCCTCCGCCGAGGGCCACTTCCAGCCCATCCGCCCGCGCCTGTCCCCCGGTGAGTTTCTGCAACCGCTGCGGCAGGGACAGCAGCTGGCTGGCGATATCCTCACAGTGACCAGCATGGGCCAGCCGCGCCCCATCGGCGTCACTCTCGAAGTCCCGGTCCATGGCATGCGCATAAGCTGCCGCCGGGGTGGCATGGGTGATACGCGCGGTGGAAACCACGCCGGTGGACTTACCGGCCAGTTCCGCCAGCATCAGCGCACTGAGCAGTTCGTTGCCCGCCACGGTGGAACAATCCCCGCGCACTACCTTCTGGTTTACCCCGATCAGGCCGGCCCTGGTTTTCACCCCTGACATCAGCGCCGTTGCGGTGCCCGCGGAGTCCGGCGTCTGCTGATTGGTATTGTAGGTTTTGGAGAGGGCCAACTGCGGGAAAGTCTCAAAGAACAGACGGTTCTCCTCACCACTGTGCCCCGCTTGCTGGCCGGCAAAAATACGCGCTGCTGTAACGGTGGAGATGCCCATGCCATCACCAATCATCAGCACCACATTTTTGGCCCGCTGCTTTACGTCACCTTTCGCCTGCCGGGCGATGGTCGCGTTGGAATCCACCAGCTGCTCTCCCTGCCGATACCAGTCGGCCGGTGTCGCCGGTTGCATAACCGTGGTTTCTGCAGCCGTAACGGCATGGCCGGCCAGCAGCGCCAGCACCCCCAGGCCAAGTGAAGCGATGGCACAGCAGGTCGCTGCCGGTTTGCAGGTAAGTGATTGAAGACGGGCAGCAGTGCTCATGCAGACTCCTGGGTTTTAGTAACTATCCGGAGTGCCGCAGCATAGCGCGTCAGAGGCTACCGGCAAACGGCAACCCGGAGAAAGCGAGGTGAGGTGACAGGGGGAAAAGGGGTAAGGCAAGGCGACTTCCCCGGCGGGAAAGTCGCCAAACACGGCTCAGAGCGAGCCGGCCTGCAAAAAGACATCCGTGGAGATATCACGCACCGCGGCACCGGCAAAGAAGCACTGTTTGCGCAGTTTGTTGACGAACGTTTTGGCACCACAGAGATAGATTTTGTAGCCGTTCAGCTCGGGGAAGCGCTCTTTACAGTACTGATAGATGTCCGCCACTTCGACATGATCAGCGGCCTCACCGTCCTGCAGCACCCAGGTCACGCTGACGTTATCGTGAGCTGCCGCCAGCGCCAGCAACTGGTCACGATAGTAGCAATCCTCCAGCGAACGACCGGAGATCACCAGGGTAATCGGTGCACTATGGCCTTGGGCCAGGGCCTCACGGGCGATGCCCCACAGAGGCGCCAGACCAGTCCCGGTACCCAGCAGCAACAGGGGTTGGTTGGCTTCGGCGGCGTAGATGCAGTGACCGAGCGGGCCCTGCAGCTCCAGGGTATCACCTGCTTGCAGGTCATTGACGACCCACGACGAGAAGGCCCCGTCCGGGTAGTGACGAATATGAAACTCGAGCCACGGGTCGGAGGGCAAACTGGCCAGTGAATAGCTGCGACTCAATTTCGCATCGCGACTCAGGTTGACGTACTGCCCGGGACGATAACTGAGGCCCGGGGCCAGCCGCAGGCGATAGACGCTTTCACTCAGGGCCGTTTTTTCCAGCACTTCCACCACCTGCTTCGCGCCCGCGGCGTTAACCAGCTTGACCTCCAGCGGAGAAGCCGGCTGACACTGGCAGCTGAGAAAGTAGTTAAGGGCTTTCTGGGTATCGGAAAGGCCCACCTGAGCCTGCCGCACAGGGGCTGGATCGTCGGCGCTCATCATACAGGAGTGACAAACGCCGGCGCGGCAGCCATAGGGGACCACTTGCCCGGCGCGCAGCAGCGCATCCAGCACAGTTTCCCCGTCAGCGACGGGAAACTGCGTCCCCTCGTAGGTTACAACGGTCATAGAACGATCTTACTTCCAACAAATTTACTTGTTGAGTACATCGTCCTTTACGCTGAGACAGATCCCTACGATTTCGTCGATGTACTCCTGGGGCACACTCAACTCCTGTAAGGTAGCGATCAGGTTTTCGGCTACGGCGTTGAAGTGTTCTTCGGTCAGGTTGAGGTGCTTGTGACCCTCCCGCATATCCTTGCCAGTGTAATTGTTCGGCCCGCCAAAAGCCATGGTGAGGAAGGCCTTCTGCTTGGCCCGCTGGCGGTCCATATCAACCGTATCGAAGAAGTCACTGATGCGGTCATCCATCAATACCTTGCGGTAAAAGATATCCACCGCCGCCTCGACAGCACCATCACCACCAATTTTTTCGTAAACAGACATTTGCAGTTCCTCATATTGCGCACAGCGCCAATGGTTTGAAATTTTTTATCCAATAACTCGCCAGCAGCGAGGGTTTATTGCAGCTGACTCAGGTAGTACTCCACCACCTTGCGAATCTCATCATCAGTAAGCGCAGAGCCACCGCGGGGCGGCATCAGGCCAAAACCGTTCACTGCATGCTCAACCAGCACATCGACGCCCTGGGAAGCCCGCGGCCCCCACATTTTCTGGTTACCCACAATAGGAGCGCCGTTAATACCCTGGGCATGGCAAACCTTACAGTTTTTACGGTAGAGCTCTTCTGCCTCTGACAGCGCCACCGGTTGCGCCGGCCTGGCCGACTCGCCGGATTCGCTGCAGCCCCAAAGCGTCAGCAGAAGACAAGCGGCAACCCCAATTACTCCCGCAGATTTTGCTTTACTCACTGCATCACTCCATTTCCACAAGGGTATTAACGGCAAAACGGTTACGCTTCTGCCGACACATCCCTGTGCCCAGGCATCCCCCATGACGAGCAGACAGCTAAGTCAGATACTGCCAGGTCGAATCAGAGCGGTACGCGAATCACAACACCGCCCATCACTTCACCCAGTTTAAAATCGGTTTTGGGTGAATCCTTGTGCCCATTGTGGCAGCTGGTACAGGCTTCAGAAACAGCAACGTCCGGATAAACGGCCGTATAGTAGGTCACATCACCCAGCTTTTCCTCGCCGTAAAAGTTCTCGCCCGGATTGGCAGCAATGTATTCCAGCCCCTCTTTTTCCATCGCGGTTTTGGGCGCGTTCTGGCTATTGATAGGCCAGACAGACTGCAGGGAGTAAGTGAAGTCGTCGGTCATCTCCTGCACCGCCTCGGCACCGGCACGGAACATCTGCGCAGGCAGCAGGGCACCGTTAGGAATATCTTTCCAGTGCTCATCCGGCTTGATGACATCGGCGCCGTTGGGACCCAGGCGGGCGACAATCAGTTTGGTGTAGTTGGTACGATCCGCTTTCATTACCGCAAACAGGGAATCGGTATACACCTTGGGATCAATACCCTTACTCTCGGGTTCACCGCAGCCACTCAGGGCCAATGCAGAAACTGCCAGAGCCGTGGCTATCACAGCGTTTTTCATGGTCTCGTCCTCGAAGAAATGTTTAACGTTGGTCTCGTTTAACAGCCCAGTCGATCGATTCAATATGTTGGTGGGGTTTACCCTTGAAGTTATTCTGAATCAACGACTCGTCCGCCAGTGCGTCGATGGAAAACTCCAGACTGTGACAACTCATGCACACGGGCCTGATCATTTTCTCATTGGGTCGCAATGTCAGATTTTGATTGTGAGTTACACTCACAACCGCGCTTTCTCCCAAGGCGCTGACACTTTCTTTATCAACTTTTATGCCAGTGTCCCCATTCACCAGCCGCGGCATGTGACAAGTGGCACAAGTGACGGCCTCAGACCACGGACGCTCGTTATTTAACGCCTGTTGAGTGAGCAAACCGTGGGGTGACTCAGTAAACGCCAGACTGTGCTGGTCGGCATGGCAATCAAGACAGCCGCCTACCGCGGCCCTTTTTGCATCAAACTTGTGCGCACCATGGCAACTTGTACAGCCTTGGTGCCCATTTTCCGATTGCTGGTGAAACTCAAGACGCCCCATTGAGGGGCTCATTGCACTCAGGCCTTGCGCCAACCGCATGCCATGCTTGCCCTGCAACCAGGTCTCCACCTCTCCGACATGGCAGGTTTTGCACTGATTCAGTTCAGGCCTCGGCAACCACTGCTGATCAGCACCGGTGTGACAGCCACTGCAACCGACACCTGCTGCGGCATGGGAAGAGGCGAGAAACTCGGCCGCAACCTGTGGATGCTCACGCATCAATTCGGCCTCATCAAACACCGGTACAGGCAGTTTCGGCAACGCAGTCAGGCTGGCAGCATTACGTTCCGCCAGCTGCGCCACACTGCGCACCCACGGACCACCGGCGTTTGACACCAGAAAGTCTTCGTAGAGTGCTCGATTGTCATGAAAGTTATGGCACCCGGCAGAGGCACAGGAGTCAAATGGCAGGTTCGCGTGACTGGGCCGACGCTCACCAATATCCTCGTGACAGTGAAAGCAGTAATCCTCCGGCACCGTCACCCCCATGGGATGGGTCTGTTCATTCTGGTGCTCGGTATGGCAACTGACACACTGGCGGGCATCCAGTATCTGCAACAGGTCGGCGTTACGGGGATCGGTAAATTTCTTGCGCGGGTGTGAGTCGTGCGCCATGGCGAGGTCATCACCGTGGCAACTGACACAGGCATCCTGCAGAACCTCGCCACCACCAAAGGCCTGGGTATGACAGGAGGAGCAAGCCAGCTCTATCTGGAAATGCCCGTGTGTTGCCTCACCAATCAACAACTCGCTTTTATCATCCGCCTGCAGTAATACCCAGCCGTAGTAACCCGCCAGTCCCAGCGTCGCCAGCAACCACACGCCCCACACAATTTTTTTCACCAACAGCATCTCCCCGGAGCCAAACGGCCTGACAAACACGTCATCAGAAGTAGTAGACAGTTACTATGTGCATAACCAGCAGCACCGGCAGAGGCCAGGTCACCAGGATGTGTAACCAGCTCCAGGTTTTCTGCAGCGCCGCAGCGCTGGCGGGCGGCAAACGGTGAGCCAGGCTCACCACCGCACCTGCCATCGCCCCCAGCACCAACACCGCCAGGAAAGTGACCATCAGCAGCCGGTTAAGGTTGTCACCAAGATGAAAGCCGGTATGAAATACCAGCAGCAGGGCGCAGCTCATGCCGAGCAGCCCGTGCAACAGCCGCCAGCCAGAGAAAGCCCCCATCCACTGCCATCGCAGGCGCTTGCGCAGCGACATCAGCAGGCCGATGGCCACCATGCCCAGCAGGCTGAAGCCCGTGACCTGCTTCCAGGTCTTGTCGTTCCACACCCGCTCAAACCAGCCCTGAGCCTGCACGCTGGTGGCGACGGTTGCATCCGGGATGCCGATAACCGCCAGAGCGACGGCCAGTGCCATCAGGCTGACGACCAACAACCCGGCAGCGCCCTGCGCCTTTTCCAGCGTGCCGCCAACCAGCTGCGCCAGCAGCGGTTTGCAGGTGCCGCACACGGTGCCGGCACGGGTCGCCTGCGCCAGGGCGGTGACACTGTGGCAACCACTTGCCCGTGCCTGCTGCAGCGCCCCCACACTCACCTGGTTGCACTGGCACACCATCGCCGTTGCCGGCCAACGCGAGACCTGATCGCTGCCCTGACGCAACCACAGCCGCCCACTGAGCCAGAACAGCAGCCACTGCCAGGGCCAGATGCGACGACCGGAGGTGTAGACCTCCTGTACCCGGGAGAACTGCCGCCAAGCGCCAAAGCCCACCGCACCGATCAGGCGGCCACGATGCACCACCAGTTTGCGATAGGCATTGGTGTCGCCGCTGGAGCGATAGCGAATTTCGTATTGATGAGGGCGCTGCGGCAATTCGGTGACAGCGCCAAGACTGACCACCTCCTCGCCGAGCACCTTGAGACGACTGACACTGCTGGAACCCAGATAACTGGCGCTGCCCCCGGCCAGGTTTTCCGCCAGCACCGCCGCCTGCTCCAGACCAGGCGCCACCAGGCCGTAGGTGAGTCCGCGGTGTTCACAACATTCGCCAATGGCATAAACCCCTTCAGCCGAGGTGCGCAATTGATCATCCACAACAATACCGGTCGCCACCCGGATGCGGGCCTCGCGGGCCATCTCCAGGTTGGGACGAATACCGGCACAGAGCAGCACTGTGTCACAGGCAATCTCTTCACCATCGCGTGTGCGGATGGCAGTTACCCGGCCATCACCCAGAATCTCCCGCACGCCCGAGTCGGTAATCACCCGAATGCCCTTGCTGGTGACGCTGTGCAACAACAACGCCGCGGCCCCGTCATCCAGTTGCCGGTTCATAAGCCGCGGTCCCTGCTGAATCAGGGTGACGCGGGTATTCAGCCGCAGCAGCCCCTTGGCCGCCTCGATACCCAGCAGCCCACCACCCACCACCACCACATTGCGGGCGCGGGCAACGCGGGAGTAGAGCGCCTGGGCATCTTTCATATTGCGGAAGGTATACACCCCACTCTGTTGCGTGCCTTCTATATTGGGAACGTGGGCGCGCGCACCAGTGGCAATCACCAGCTGGTCATAGGAGTGTTGGTGACCCAGCGCATCGACGATCTGCCTGCTGTCAGTGTCAATGTGCCGGATGGCACAGGCGGTAAACTGAAACCCCGGGTTGCTGCCTGCATCCGGCAAGGGGATTTCGATCGACAGTGGATCGGTCTCTCCCGCCAACAGGCTCGACAGCTGCACCCGGTTGTAGGGAGTAAAAGGTTCGTTACCGAATACCTGCACTCGCGAATTGGGACGGCGACGCAACAACTCATCCACAAACCGCATACCGACCGGGCCACTGCCGATCACCAGCACCTTGCCCACCCCGGGCAGGGTCTGAACCTGCTCCGCCGCCATCACCTGGCCAGGCCCACTAGCCGGCTGATACGCCAATGACATCCCGCTTACCCTCGTCTCAGGTGATCGATACTGTTGCACCGGAACCACGTCCCGCCAGCAGCGGAGAAAGCAGGTTATATGCCAGCGCGCTGGAAACGCGCCAAAACACAGCAGGCATCAACCCGGACAGCCATCACAGACCTGTCCTGCACACAGACGCCGCACCCTGACAATGCAAGCCGACACCAGGACGCCTGTTATCGGTGCCAGGAAAAGCCAGCCTGCTGGCGGATTAGTCGCCGCCGCGGTTTCGGCACCCGCTTCGCGCACCAACCCGCAGCAGGTTATATCGACGACCGGCGGGGATGGCGCACGAAAATCACCGGTGCCGGCGCCACACGCGACGGCAGCAGGGCTGGCCCGGGAAGATGAAAGATGGCAGCCGGGAAAGCGCTCGATAAAAACGAGCTAACGGGAGTGACGGCAAAACACCGCCGGAATGGTCACCGGCGGAGGATCAAGTAAAGGCCGCCTGCGTACAGCGGCTACAGACAAACAGAAGGCTTACGGGGAAGGGCGTGGCCGCTCAGGCGCGAACCACCTGGCCGCGATAGATTTTTTGGGTTGCGGCTGTCTCGGCGGGAGGCATCGGCACTTCCACCAGCTGGGTTTGACCACGGTAGACTTTGGTGATGTAGCGCTTGCCATCCTTTTCGATGGTACCACCATGTGCCGGAGTGGCAGCTACCGCAGGCTTGCTCTCCTCCTGCAACTGCTCCAGCCAGTCGTCCCCGGCAAGGGTGTAGAGCTCTTTCAACAGCGCTTTGGCCACACTGTCGTTAGTGGAGCGGTACCAGGGGATCATTTCGGTGAGCAGCTCGGGGTTCGCCAGTTTGATTCCAGGCTTGGCGTCTGCCGGGGCCCGACGACGTATTTCGCGTACCAGATCTATCATAGCTTTGTTGAAGTTGACCATGAAAAACCTCTCTGGTCTGAATTACCGGAAGTCCCTCTGAAGTTTGCGTAGGTTACGAAATCCATTCGTAGTACAGGCGTTGCATAGATAGTGCCATTCAGGAGACGGCACACAAAAAAACAACCCAAATGTATATTAATTAACCACTTACATCCGCGCTAAAGCCATTATACGGGATGGATGTTCTAAGCTGGCACATAAAAACGCACCTTAGCCATGCACAAACCGGTGCACTGCACCAGAACTTGGCTGGTGGTTATCCGCTTGCCCGGCGGGAAAGGATCAGCTCGCCCCACTGTCCGCGTACATATTTCCGGCAATCTGCTCCGGCAGCAACCGCCAAAGCTCCACAGAAAAACTGGGCAACTGCTGTCACAAGCTGTGGATAACATGGCGCCAGCCACGGCTGCCAAGCGCTCGCGGATAGCGTTCAAAAACCGCACAGTCCTGATCGCCACACATCCGCCATCAACAGCTCCGGCACTTCTGCAGTTAGTCGGGCTTAGGGCTATAATGACCGCTTTTGCGTCAGGCGCCTGCATGAACACTAATGACAACACCCTCCTGCAGAGCCCCTTTGGATCCCGGCAGCTGGTACGCTACCCACTGCCCGCCAGAGATCAGCAATCCCTGCGCGCCTGGGATGCCGCCGACGAATACCTGCTGCGCTGGTTACACGAGGAAGGTCTGCCGACTAACACTCCCACGCTGGTATTGAATGACCAATTCGGCGCCCTCACCTGCTCCCTGCCCTGCCGCCCCCTCGGGTCGCAGAGCGACTCCTGGCTCGCGCAACACGCCTGTGAACGCAACCTGCAGCAGCTGCCGGACAGCGGGCGTGAACAACTGCAGCTGCTGGACAGCCTGCAGTGGCCCACATCGCCCCTGCAGCTGGTGGTAATACGCCTGCCCAAACAGCTGGCCCTGCTGGAGCACCAGCTCTACAGCCTGCGCCCACTGCTCACCGCCACCACCCGGGTGGTGGCAGCCGGCATGGTGAAACACTGGCCCGCCAGTGCCCAGACACTGTTCGAACAGATTCTCGGGCCCAGCCACACCTCACTGGCCTGGAAAAAGGCCCGCCTGCTGCACTGCACACCGCTCACCGACGGCTGGAAAGGCGAGAGCCCCTACCCCGATTACTACCAACTGCAACAACCGCCCCTGCGCCTGGGCAACCACGCCAACCTGTTCTCCCGCAGCGGGCCCGATATCGGCAGCCGCTTTTTCCTGCAGCACCTGCCCCGCCCCTCAGGAGAAACTGAGGTCATCGATCTCGGTTGCGGTAACGGCATACTGGGGCTGGCCATGTTGCAGGCCAACCCGCAGCTGCACATGCACTTTGTCGACGAATCCCACATGGCAGTGGCCAGCGCCCGTGACAACCTGGCTCACAACCTGCCGGCAGTCACCAACGCTCACTGGCACGTGGGCGATGGCCTGCGCAGCTTTGCTGACCAGAGCGCGGATCTGGTGATCAACAACCCGCCCTTTCACCAACAGGCGGTGGTGGGGGATCACCTGGCGCGACAGATGTTCCGCGACGCCCACCGGGTACTGCGCCCGGGTGGTGAATTATGGGTGGTTGCCAACCGTCACCTCGGCTACCACCTGCGCCTGCAGAAGCTGTTTGGCAACTGCACCACCGTAGCCGGCAACAACAAGTTTGTAATCCTGCGCGCCGACAAGGCGTGAGACGCCAGTTGTCCGCGACAGGCCCGATCTGGCAAGATCAGGAAGCTCGACAGCACTACAGCCAGACGGTAGCGGCAATACAATAAGCAATACACGGCCCGAACCGGGACAGGAACAGCACTGGAGTAATGGATTGACTGAAGCTAAGACGACCAGAACCAGTCGCTGGCTGTCCGGTAACTTTGAAGCCTTGCAGAAGCAATGCGAGCAGAACCCGGAAGAGACTCTGCACTTTGACCTGGTGATTGTTGGCAGCGGCTATGGTGGGGCGAGTGCCGCCGCCGCCCTGGCCGGCAGCCACAGTCGTGGGCGGCCGGTGCGCATCGCGCTGCTGGAACGCGGCGTCGAGTATCTGCCCGGCATGTTTCCCTCCTCAGCGGTAGAGTTACCGGGCCATACCCGGGTACTCACCCCGGGCCGCAGCAAACCCACCGGTAATTGCGAAGGACTGTTCGACATCCGCGTCGGGGAAGCCGTTACCACCCTCACCGCCAATGGCCTGGGTGGCAGTTCCCTGATTGACTCAGGTGTGATGCTGGAGCCCACCGCCTCGATATTCGATGACCGCTGGCCCCGCAGCCTGCGCTACAGCGAAAGCGCCGAGCTGTTGCAGGAGTACTTTCCCACTGCCCGCCGCCTGCTGGGCGCCAGTGACGATCAGGGTGATAACACCATCCTGCGCCATACCGAACAGGGGGAACAGCCGCTGCGCAAGCAGAGCAACCTGCAGAAGCTGGCCGACAGTGACCTGTGCAGCAGTGACAGCTTCGCCGTCGCGCCACTGCTGATTGCCATGCAGGATAACCCCGACAGCGCCTCCGTGGCCCTTAACGCCTGCACCCTCTGCGGCGACTGCACCACCGGCTGTAACTACAACGCCAAACAATCTCTGGACACCACCCTGCTGGTCAGCGCCCGCCAGGCCGGCGTGGAAATCTATACCGGTACTGCGGTGGAACGGCTTCAGCCACTGCCAACGGAGGAGGGACCGGTAAACTGGCAGCTGGAGGTGGTACACACCTCCAGCGAGCGACGCCAGCAGCAGTCGGCGCCACTGCGTATCCGCTGCGGCAAGGTGATTCTCGCCGCCGGCGCCCTCGGCAGCACAGAAATTTTGCTGCGCTCCCAGAGTGATCAGCTGCAGCTGTCACCCCAGCTCGGGCAACGTTTCTCCGCCAACGGCTACCAGCAGGCGTCCCTCTACAACCAGAATGAAGAGGTCAATGCGGTCGCCGGGGAAGAGACCGCTGCGCACGAGCGCAGGGTGGGCCCCACCTCCACCGGCTTCATCGACCTGCGCCATCAACGGGAGGGACTGCTGCTGCGGGATCAAACCGTTACCTCCCCCATGCGACGCTTCTACGAGGAGATGGCCACCACCCTCGACTGTCTGGAACGACTCACCACCGTCGACGCCAGCCAGCACCTGGATGGGCAACCGGAAGCCGACCCCTGGGTGGTGGATGAGCAGAAGATCCAGCGCACGAGTATTTACGCCCTGCAGGGAGATGACGGCAGTGAGGGTTGCCTGGAATTGACCCGCGCTCCAGCCAGCCTGGCTCCCCTCAGCGGTGAAGGCCTGCTGCGGGCGCGCTGGCCGGGACTGGCAGACCACCCCCTGTTCCAACATCAGATCGACACCCTGACGCGACTGAAGAACGCCGCCAATTGCGGCGGCTCGGTGCAGCTGCAACCGTTCTGGCAGCCCCGCAACCGCCAGCAGTCACAGATCACACTGATGCCCGGACACGGCACACTGTTGTCACCGGAACCGCTGGGCGGCTGCCCCATGGCTGACAGCTCAGACCATGGTGTCGTCGATCACTGCGGCCGGGTCTACGACCTCTCCGATCCACTGACCCCCAATCGGGTATTTGAATCCCTGGTGGTGATGGACAGTTCGGTGATGCCCAGCGCGCTGGGCGTTCCCCCCGGACTGACCGTCGCCGCGCTGGCGCTGCGCAGCAGCGACTATCTGCGCACCCACTGGCGCTGGCGCGCAACGGCGCCAGCTCCCAGCAACTCGCAGGACAGGCCCGCCAGACCCGTCTACCGGCAACCGGATAGCGCACCCCTGGAGCGGGAAACGGAGGTGGTACTCACCGAACGTTTTACCGGGCCGATTACCCTCAGCGGCGCCAATAACCGGCCACTGGAGTGCGTGGTCGATATCACCCTGCGCCTGCGCCCCAAGTCCCTGCGGGCCCTCACCCGCCGCCAGGAACGGACACTGCAGGTCAACCAGGGCGAGAGCCAGATCCGTATACTGCAGCGACAGCACTGGCAGGAGCTGGCCAATGCCGGCGCCGATGATGATGAATTTACCTTGCAGGCCATCCTGGTGGCGCCTCTCAGCGGCAGCATGGAGATGATGAGCCGGGAAAATTCCACCTACTGGGAACGGGTAGTTCGCGCGGGTGGCGGCTGGCTGCTCAACCACGGCCTGCGCGAGGGACAGCGCGCGCTGCTGCGCTGGCTGCGCCGTGAATTCAGCCCGGTAGCCGGCAAAAACTATCGCCAGCGACAGGCCAAACCAGAACTGCGACAGAGCCTGCAGCTGCTGCAGCAACGCTGGCAGCAATTTCTGGCGCTGGCCTCCCATTGTGGTGAAGTACGCATCTCCCACTACCGGCTCAATATCATTCGACCCACCGAGGGCTGGCCCACCCAGCTGGGGGGCTTTAGTGCGCAACCCTCCTCACTGCCGCTACTGGCGCACAAGCGCTTTGGCTACAGCAGTGGCAGTAACCCCATCCGGCAGATGGAAACCCTGCTGATCGACCTGCTGCCCGGCCTGCAACCCCGTCACCGCCAGCCCGGACGAAAACCCGCCAGCCTGCACAGCGAACCGGGTTTTATGCTGCACCAGCAGAGCCCGCTGATGGGCATCAGCCGCCAGCAGGACCAGACCACAGCCCTCATCGATACCCTGCTGTGCTGCAGCTTCTTTGCCCGTGCCATGCTGCACCTGCACTTCTGGAGTTTCCGCACACCGGAGGAGAAAGGACTGACAGTGCGCCCCCAATTTCCGGGGCGTATTTACGGAGGACCAGCACCGGAAATCGCCGAGCTCGATCTGGTGCCGGAGCAGCCGCTGGAGAAGAACCCGCAGCTGCGCATTCGCCTCTCCCGCTACCCGCAGAAGCGCCCGGCAAGCAAGCCACCGCTGGTACTGATTCACGGTTTCAGCACCAGCGGTGCCATCTTCACTCACTCCAGCATCAAGCCCAGCCTGGCGGAATATTTCTGGCAGCAGGGGCGCGAGGTGTGGGTGGTGGACCTGCGCATCAGTGCCGCCATGGCCTCGGCGCTGCGCCCCTGGAAGTTCGAGGATATCGCCTTTGCTGATATCCCCGTGGCCATCGACCACATTTGCCGGGTCAGTGGCCACCGCCAGCTGGATATCTATGCCCACTGCATGGGGGCGGCGCTGGTGAGTATGGCGATTCTGGCGGAACCCCGAAGTGGCGACCGCTACTACCGGGAGCGGCAGTTACTGCCGCAGCGCATCCACCGCCTGGTACTGTCACAAGGGGGCCCGCGCATGGTATTCAGCCCCACCAACCAGGCCAAGGCCCGCCTGCTGGCTCCGCTGATGCCGGTGATCCCCAAATCCTTCTACCAGCTGCAGCGCACCAACCCGCCCTCCACCGCGGAGCAGTTCTGGGATCAGATCATCGAGGTGATCCCCTACCCTGCGCGGGAATTCCGCCGCGAGCATCCGCTGTGGCCCTGGCAATCACGCAGCTTTGCCATCACCCGCCACCGGCTGGATGCCCTCTATGGGCAGACCTTTAACCTCAACAATGTCAGCAGTGAAACACTCGGGCAACTGGGGGATTTTGTCGGTCCCCTGCACCTGGCCACCGTGACGGGGGGCGCCCTGCACGCCCTGCGGGAGCGCATAACCAATGCCGGGGAGGAGAACGAGTATGTAACCATCCGCCGCCTGCGGGAACGCTGGGACTTCCCCAGCCTCAGCGTCCACAGCGACCAGAACCGGGTGCTGGACATCGCCACCCTGGGTCGAATGCAGGAACTGATGAGCGCCGCCGATCGCGATTTCCACACCCAGGTGCTGGAGGGCTTCGGCCACCTGGACCCACTTATCGGTCGTCAGGCACAGCGTCACTTTGACAAGGTGCGGGAATTTCTCGACTACCCCAGTCGCCTGCCAGCCAAACTGCCCCGCGCCCTGCGCTACCGCCTGTTTAAGCCAGGGGCAGGCCCGGTGATCGCCCCGGTCAACAAAAACCAGCTGCCGCTGGGGCTGGGCTTCAGTCGCGAGATGCACAAGCCGGAGTTTGTCCTGTTTCTGCCGGTCACCCTGCAGGGAGAGACGACCTGCCTGTTTGGCGGCTCCCCTGACCAGATGCCGAGCGCCGCACAGCTGATGCGCCACGGCCACCTGAAACTGGCCCGCCCCCAAAGCGGAGGCTGGTTCAAAACCCGGCTGCCCCTCAACCCGTCGATGTGGGCGGCAGACGGTATATTAGTGCTGGTGATTGATGATCTCGGCCTGCCCTGCGAACGAATGCCACAACACCTGCTGCCGGACAACCTGTTTGAACTGATCGGTACCAGCGGCCTGCCGGAACATAGCCAGCAGTGCGCCGATTACATCCGCGAATGGCTGCTGAGCAATGATTTCCTGCAACGACTGCAGGCCTATCTGGCGCAACCACAAAACCGGCTCTCCGACTCCATCATGCAGATTCCACTGGCCGAGAGCCGGGAGCAGTTGCAGCTGGTACTGGCCTCCTGTCAGTACCCGGGGGGAATGTTGAATCGCGGCCCGGCCTACGCCAGCTACCGTCGTCTTGCCAACCACCTCGACGAGCAGCAGCGGCGCTCCCTGGCCCAACTGCAGCCCTCCCTGCTGGTACTGACCGGCGATCAGGTCTACGTCAACGGTCAGGCAGAGGCCGGCACGAAACAAGGGCTGTTCGATGCCAGGCGCCAGGCCTACCAGCAGTGGCTGGGGCAGAAAGAAGTTCGCTCCGTCACCCGTCGCCTGCCAACCCTGACGATGATGGATCAACACGAAAACGGTCCTCCCCAGAATCCGGCGCGGAGAGAGTCACTGCAGCAACGGCTGTCGGGCAAGGCGCATTACATCAACTACCAGCGGCCGGACCTGCCGCTGGTGGACGCTGGCACCGCCCCCGGGCAGCCACTCTGGTATCAGGGGCGTTACCAGGGCTTTGACTACTTTGTCGCCGACACCTTCTGCGAGCGGGATGCCAGTGCCACCGACAGCCGCCAACTGATGTCGGAACAGCAATTCCACGCGCTGGAACAGTGGCTGATCCGCACCCACGCCAATGACCTGCGGCCGCGTTTTATCGTCTCGCCCTCTGCACTGCTGCCGCGGCGCCTGCCGGCCTCGTCCCCCAATATGGACCTGCACAGTTGGAGCGCTTTCCCGGCAGCTCTCAACCGGCTGCTGCAGTTTGTGGCCGCCCACCGCTGTCGCAACCTGGTGTTCCTGTCGGGGGATGAGCACCTCTCCAGCGTCGCCCGTGCCGAGCTGCACAGTCCGCACCTGCACCGCCCCATTCGCCTCTATTCCATTCACAGCTCGGCGCTCTACGCCCCTTTCCCCCATCGCAATGCCCGCACCGAGGACTTTATCCCGCGCGAGACCTTTAACGTTGACGGGGAACTGAGTGAATTGGCCTGTACGCTGGAAACCCGTTTTTTCCCCGGCGACGGATTTGCGCTGGTGAGCGCCTACCGGCAGGAAAATCACTGGGCACTGGAGTGTGAGTTCAGCCGCGAGGGCGGCAATCGGCCACCGGAAAGGTTGCCGCTGGACCGGCCGCAGGGGCACTGATTACCCCGGCGGCCAGTGAGGGGGTAGCGAGGCTAATCAGGCCGTGACTGGCAGCGCCCGCATTTCGTAGAGGGCGTCGAAGAAGGCCTGCTTGCGCGCACGCATGGCGCGACGGGCCACTTCCATCTCGGCTTTGAGAGTATCGAGCTTCTGCTGCAGCTCCAGCTTCGGTAGCGACATGGTCTTCAGTCGCATACGCTTGAGGCGGAACGCCTCCCACTGCTGGGTTGCCTCCAGCCATTCAGCCTTGAGGCTCTCCAGCTTGCTCTCCCATCGGGACCAGCAGCTGGGCTGGGATTTCACCTGCGCCTTGAGCAGGGCGCGACGGGCAATAATGGCCGCCTCCTCGCGCTTGCTGGCGCGCTGCAGTCCGCGCACCAGCCCCAGGCCGCGCAGGGTCAGAATCACATAGCGGGTAGGATCCAGCAGCCAGCCGCTCCAGCCAAACCCGTTGCGGTAGTCGCGGCCGTAATCGTGGTGGTCGGCGTGGTGATTACCCTCACCCAGCGGCCCCATCCACACGTAGTTATTCTTCGCCGAGCTGAACGCCCCCTTGGTAAATCCCCACATGTGGGTGACGCTGTTCACCGTCCAGGTGTTGTGCTGGGCCAGGATAAAACCGCCGATGGAGGCCACCATCAGGCACAGGGCTCCCACCACCGAATCGGTGAGCCAGTAACCCAGCGCCAGTGGCAGCAGGAAGTTCCACAGCACCAGCAACGGAATATAGAGCTTCTCCTGCCACACCAGCGGGCTGTCACTCTTGGCGGCATAGGCGCGATCCACCTCAGTGGTATCCGGGTGGCGGAAACAGTAGGTGAGCATGTGCGACCAGAGAAAGTTGCGCCAGCCACTGTTGAACCAGGTGGCGCTGTAGGGATCCAGGTGGTGTTTACCGCTGCGATCCACACCGTGGTGAATGACGTGCATGGCGGCCCAACGGCGCACGCTGCCCTGCATCGCCATCACCTGGCCGAAGAAACCAAACAGCAGGTGCACCGGCCAGCTCACCCAGCGCGCCGCGCCATGGGCGATGAGGCGGTGGGAATAGACGGTGGTGGAGAGACAGCCAATCAGGGCGTGCAGCAGGGTCCAGCCCAACATGACCTTCCAGAAACCCTCAGGCGCAAACAGGTAGGCCAGCGGGGTCGTCACCAGACACAGCACATGGGTGATGGAAATGAAGGACGCCGTGACCCAATCAATACGGAAACCGTGCTGGAACAGCTCACGGATGCGGCCGTAGAGAGGGGCGGGGTTGTTGGATAACGCTTTCATCGGTCACCTGGGAATCGTCGTTGCGGCAATGGCTTCACCCCGGTATGGGGGCAGACACCGTCGTAAACAAGTGGGCAGGCGATTATACCGGAAACACGCCGCTGTCGCCCTGCCCCTGGCTCGCCCGCCCGCGCCGCAGGGACGCGGCAAGCGCCGGCTTTTTTGCTAAACTGCGCCCCTTTGCGGCCATATACACACCCGATCCCACCATGAGCGACACTCCCAGCACTTCCTGCAGTCCTGCCTGGCTTCAGCGCTTCGGCGGTATCGCCCGCCTCTATGGCCAGTCTGCCCTGCAGACCTTTTATCAGGCCCATGTAGCCGTGGTGGGTATCGGCGGCGTCGGCACCTGGGTGGCGGAAGCCCTGGCCCGCAGCGGCATCGGTACCATCACCCTGATCGACATGGATGACATCTGTGTGACCAATACCAACCGCCAGCTGCACGCGCTGGCCAGCACCATTGGCCAACAGAAGATCGAAGTGATGGCCCAGCGTCTCAAAGACATCAACCCGGAGCTGCAAGTTCACTGCATCGACGACTTTGTCGATACCGACAATATCCCCGAACTGATCAGCGCCGACTGTGACCTGGTGATCGACGCCATCGACGCCGCCCATGTCAAAGCCGCCCTGATCGCCAGCTGCAAGCGCCGCAAGCAGCTGCTGGTCACCGTCGGCTCCGCCGGCGGCAAACTCGACCCCCGCCAGATTACCAGCGGCGACCTGGCCCGCACCGTCAACGACCCGCTGCTGGCCAAGGTGCGCAACACCCTGCGCCGACAGTACAACTTCTCCCGCAACCCGAAACGGGTCTTCTCGGTGGAGGCGGTCTACTCCACCGAGCAGATGACCTACCCCTCCGCTGACGGCAGTACCTGCCAGAGCAAGGAAGGCTTGAGCGACGGCGTGAAACTGGACTGCAGCGGGGGTTTTGGCAGCGCCACCATGGTCACCGCCAGCTTCGGCTTTGTGGCGGTCTCCCGCGGTCTCGAGAAGATGCTGGCACGGGCAGAGCGCAAGGCGGCGGAGACAGACGCCTGAGGTCAGCCGGCGCGGGCGCGCATAAAATCCACCAGTGCCCGGAAACCGTTGTTGCGCGATTCGCTCAGGTACTTGTCCAGTCCCAGTTCAGCAAACTGCGCCTCCACATCCACCGCCGCCAGCTCTTCACGGCTGCGGTCGTTAAGCAGTAACAGCAGCAGCACCGCCAGCCCCTGCAGCACACGGGAGTCGGTATCGATCAGGTACTGGTGACGCCCCTCCACACAGCGGTGCACGATCCACACCGGCGACTCACAGCCGGGCACCCGGTTGGTGTCCAGCCGCAGCGCCGGTTTGGGCTGCAGCAAGCCCGCCCAGCGGGTCAGTTGCCGGTAGCGCTTCTGCCAGCTGGTCTGGTCGCGCAAGTCGCTCAACGACAGCGATGAGAAATCTTCCGCCGGCCACTCTGCACCCGCGGACTCCGCTTGTGCTGTGGTCGCCACCACATCGTCCCAGGGAAAACTGCGTAGAGCTGCCAGCAGCGCATCCACATCGGCGCGGTTGTTGTAGCCCGCCAGCGATACCCGCAGGGTAGCCCCCACTCCCAGCTCAACGCTGAGCGGCTCGGCACAGTGATGTCCGACACGCACAGCGATATCGTGCTCATCCAACCAGTGCCCCAGGTCCGCCATGGCGACACCACAACCCGGTGCCGGCGCCAGGGACGCGATACCCACATTGTCGCGCCCCTCGTGGTAGCGAAAGGCGGTCAGCAGGCGCAGCGGTCGTTGCAGGCAGAGTTGCTGCAACTCGGTGTGCAGGTAGCGGCAGAGGTGGGACTCATAGCGCTGCATGGCGGCGCGATCCTGGGCCTGTAAAAATTCGAGGCAGGCGCCAAGACCGGCAATGGCCGCCAGCGACGAGGTGCCGGCCTCAAAGCGATGGGGAGCCTCGGCGTAATCACTGCTTTCCAGGGTTACCCGGGTGATCATCTCACCGCCCCCCTGCCAGGGTGGCAGCGACTGCAGCTGCCGGCGCCGGCCGTAGAGCAGGCCAATGCCGGTGGGGCCGTAAAACTTGTGGGCCGAGCCCAGCAGAAAATCGATTCCCAGCGCCTGTACATCCAATGGCTCGTGGGCCAGTCGCTGGGAGGCATCCACGATCAGCACCACGCCGTCGCCCACGCTGCTGCGCAGCTCAGACAGTGGCGCTGTAAACCCAAGAGCGTTGGAGGCAGCGGTCAGGCTGACAATGCGGGTCCGCGCTGTCACGCACGCCGGCAAACGCTCCCAGGCCGGAGCGCCGTTGACCAGTGGCACAAAACGCAGATTCAGCTGATAGCGCTCTGCCGCCATCTGCCAGGGCACCAGGTTGGCATGGTGCTCGGCCGCAGAGAGCAGGATTTCGTCGCCAGGCTGCAGATTCTCGCAGAGCCCCGCCGCCAGCAGGTTGAGCGCCTCGGTGGCGCCGCGGGTAAAGATAATCTCGTCGCTGCCGGCGGCATTCACAAACGCGGCAGCCTGCCCCCGTACCCGCTCCACCATAGCCGTAGCCTGCCGGGCGAGGCGGTGGCTGGAGCGGTGGGTATTGGCGTTGGTGCGACCGTAAAAGTCCACCATGGCGTCGATGACGCACTGGGGCCGCTGGGTAGTGGCGGCGTTATCCAGATACACCAGGGCAGCGTTCTCGGGATGCTGGAACAGGGGAAACTGCTGTTTGAAAGCGGCGCTGTCGAAACTCATGAAGGACTTGCTTACTCCGCCAGGCGCAACAGGCGCCGGCAATTGTCTGTGGTAGTGGCCATGATCTCCGACAGCGGCTGCTGGCGCAAATCCGCCAGCGCTTGCGCCACCAGTGGCAGGCGCGCCGGGGTATTGGCCTGCCCCTGATAACCCATCAAGGGCATATCCGGCGCGTCGGTCTCCAGCAGCAAACCCTGCAGCGGCACCGCGGCCAGCGCACGACGGGTCTTCTGTGCCCGCGGGTAGGTGATGGTGCCCCCCACCCCCAGGTAAAAGCCCAGCCGCCAATACTGCTGCGCCAGTTCGGGACTGCCAGCGAAACCATGGATCACGCCGCCGGCTGATGGCCGATAGTGACTCAATAGCTGCATGACCGGATTGTGGGCGCGGTGGGCGTGAATCAACAGCGGCAGGTTGAGGTCACAGGCCAGCTGCAGGTGCCACCCGAACAACTGTCGTTGCTGCGCCTCCGGCCACTCAATACTGCCATCCATGCCGCATTCGCCGATGGCCACGGCGCCGGTCTGTAACTGCTGCACAAGCGCCGTTTTGAAGGCATTTTCTGTCAGTTGCAGCGGCTCACCCCAGCAGGGGTGGACACCGTAGGCCAACAGCGGCTGGCAGGGAGCGTCGCGATAATCCGCTTGCAGGGTCTGCAGCCGCGGCCACTGCGCCGGCTCCACACCCAGGACCAAAAGATGGGACACGTCTGCCAATGCCAGCGACTGCAGCTGGCCACTGCGGTCATGGTCGAATTCGGGGAAGTCCCAATGGCAGTGGCTGTCGATCATGCAGGCTCCAGCTCAAGAACACATTGATTGCGTAGGAGCGCACTCCCGTGCGCGAGCCTTTCGATTCCAGCAGTAACCCGGTATCGCAGCACGAAAAATCGCGCACGGGAGTGCGCTCCTACGCTGGAACCACCCTTTGATCCGCCTTCAGGCTCAGGAGCGAACCACACTCCCCCACAGATCATACTCGTCGGCGTGCTCAATCAGCACCGCCACCCGGTCACCCACCTGCACATCAAACTCTTCATTCAGGTAGACCACACCGTCGATCTCCGGCGCGTCCGCCCAGGTGCGGCCAATGGCACCCTCCTCGTCCACTTCGTCGATCAGTACCTCAAGGGTCTGGCCGATACGGCGCTGCAGGCGCGCCTCGCTGATGCGCTGCTGGGTGGCCATAAAGCGCTCCCAGCGCTCCTGCTGGATCTCTTCGGGTACGTGGTCCGCCAGCTCGTTGGCGCGGGCGCCCTCCACCGGGGAGTACTTGAAGCAGCCGACGCGATCCAGCTGCGCCTCCTCCAGGAAGTCCAGCAGCATCTGGAAATCCTCTTCGGTCTCACCGGGGAAGCCGACAATAAAGGTGGAGCGAATGGTGAGGTCGGGGCAGATCTCACGCCACTGTTTAATACGACCCAGCACCTTCTCGCTGTGGGCCGGGCGCTTCATCAGGCTCAATACCCGGGGGCTGGCGTGCTGGAAGGGGATGTCCAGGTAGGGCAGTATCTTGCCCTCCGCCATCAGCGGGATCACTTTATCGACGTGCGGGTAGGGGTAGACATAGTGCAGGCGCACCCACACCCCCAGCTCACCCAGAGCCACCGCCAGGTCCTGCATGCGGGTCTCAAGGCCCTCTTGCAGGTCCAGCTTGAATTTGGTGTCGATGCCGTAGGCACTGGTGTCCTGGGAGATCACCAGCAGCTCCTGTACGCCGCTCTCTACCAACTGGCGGGCCTCGGTCAGCACATCGTGCAGGGGGCGGCTCACCAGGTCGCCGCGCATATCCGGGATAATGCAGAAGGTGCAGCGGTGGTTACAGCCCTCGGAGATCTTCAGGTAGGCGTAGTGACCCGGGGTGAGCTTCACCCCCTCCGGTGGCACCAGCTCGTGGCGGTGGGGGTTCTGGGCCTCGGGCGGGATAAAGCTGTGCACCGCATTCATAACGCTGTCGTAATCCGCAGGGCCGCTGACACTCAGCACACCGGGGTTGGCGGCCTTGATGGCCTCGGCATCGGTGCCCTTGCCCATGCAGCCGGTGACGATCACCTTGCCGTTTTCGCGCATGGCCTCCTCGATAGCCTCCATCGACTCCTGCTTGGCACTGTCGATAAAGCCACAGGTGTTAACCACTACCACATCGGCATCGTCGTAGCTGGGTACCACTTCGTAGCCGTCCAGCTTCAGCTTGGTGAGGATACGCTCCGAGTCCACCAGCGCCTTGGGGCAGCCGAGACTGACAAAGCCCACTTTGCGGGTGGCGGTGGTGCTGTTTTCAGGAAGATCGGATTGGGACATAACTCAGGCACGGCGCAGGGAAAAGGGCCGGCATTGTACAGAAATCGAACGCCGGGCACCATGCAGTGGTGGCACTATCCCCGGACCGCAATCGCCGCCACACGCCAGGCCACCGGGCTGAATGCCCTGCAAATGGCTGTCGCAGCTCAGAAAAAGGCAGTTTTAAGCGCCAATTGGGGAGTTTGTGATGCGATTTGCACCACAGGAACTTCGGCGCACCAGAATGGACTTGCCATTTCACCATAACGGTGCACGAATTGATCATTTTTTCAGCCAAAAGCTTCCCCGATAATCAGCACCAGACTAATAAATCGCCCTCTGGCCGTATCAGGGGGCCGCAACTCCCGGCTCAAGAACACCAGCGTTGAGCTGCCCCCCCCTTGTCCCGGCCAGCCAATTATCCACAGGCCCGTCGACCCGTGGCTCAGTCGTTGCCGTAGCCGTTGGGGTTACCCGACTGCCAGCGCCAGGTATCGGCCATCATGCGCGGCAGGTCGTAGCCAGCCTGCCACTGCAGCTCCGTTGCAGCCCTCTGGGGATCGGCGTAGCACTCGGCGATATCCCCGGCGCGGCGCGGTTTCACGTCATAGGGGATGCTGCGGCCACTGGCGGCCTCAAACGCCCGGACGATCTCCAGCACGCTGTAGCCACGGCCGGTGCCCAGGTTATGGGTGTAGCAACCGGGTTCCGCAGCCTGCAGGTACTGCAGGGCGCTGACGTGTCCGCGGGCCAGGTCCACTACGTGAATATAGTCCCTGACGCCCGTGCCATCCGGCGTCGGGTAATCGTCGCCAAACACATTCAGCGAAGGCAGCTTGCCCACCGCCACCTGTGCCACATAGGGCAGCAGGTTATTGGGAATACCCTGCGGATCCTCACCGATCAGGCCGCTCTCGTGGGCTCCCACCGGATTGAAATAGCGCAGCAGACTCACCCGCCAGGGCGCGGCAGGCGCGCGGCATACGTCGCGCAGGATCTCTTCCACCATCAACTTGCTGCGGCCATAGGGGTTGGTGGCCGAGGTGGGAAAGCCCTCATTGATGGGTACGCTGGCAGGGTCACCATAGACCGTCGCCGAGGAGCTGAAAATCAGGTCGGTCACACCGGCTTCTGCCATCACTTCACACAGGGCCACGGTGCCACTGACGTTGTTGTGGTAGTAAGTCAGCGGAATCTCACAGGATTCTCCCACCGCCTTGAGGCCTGCGAAGTGCAACACCGCTTTCACCGGGTATGCTGCAAACACCTTGCGCATGGCGTCGCGGTCGTTGATATCGGCTTCGATCGAGGTAATCCGGCGCCCGGTGATAGCCTCCACCCTCGCCAGTGCCTGTGGCTTGCTGTTGCAGAAGTTATCCACAACGATGGGTTCAAAGCCGGCGTTGATCAGTTCCACGCAGGTGTGGCTGCCGATGTATCCGGCGCCGCCGGTCACTAAAACTGGGCCCGCATCTTGCTTAGTCATTTTATGTCCGTGACGATAAGTTTCAGTTGGTGTTTACTGGACGTGAAGCGCGCCCACCACGGGATCATCCCGATCCGTTTGAGGAGCGTACTTTAACTCAGAACACAGGCGTGACTCCAACCGCAGAACGCAGAATTTTTGTTTCATAGACGTCCTGCTTTTTAGGACTATGCTTTAGGAAGAGGGGAAAAAACGGGTTTCTTAACTGACGGGTGAAACGTTGTTGTGGCTGCCCCTGTAACTGGTGGAACAGGTATCTTCCCACCAGGGTCTAACGCTCAAGGGACAGCCCTTTACCGAGGAGATTGAGCCATGACTATCTTTAACCACTATCGTGACCGCTACGCCGCCACGCAACAGGAGGAGATGAGTATCCAGGAGTACCTGGAGTTGTGCAAAACCGATCCCAGTGTCTACGCTTCTGCCGCGGAACGCATGTTGATGGCCATCGGCGAGCCGGAGCTGGTGGATACCTCGCGGGATTCCCGCATGAGCCGCATCTTCTCCAACAAGGTCATCAAGCGCTACAAGGCGTTTGAAGAGTTCTACGGCATGGAGGAGTGCATCGAACAAATCGTGTCGTTCTTCAAACACGCCGCCCAGGGATTGGAAGAAAAGAAACAGATTCTCTACCTGCTGGGCCCCGTCGGTGGCGGTAAGTCTTCCCTCGCTGAACGACTGAAAGCCCTGATGGAAAAGCAGCCCATCTACTGCATCAAGGGCTCCCCGGTTTTTGAATCTCCCCTCGGCCTGTTTGATATCGACGAAGACGGCCAGATCCTGGAAGAGGATTACGGCATTCCCCGCCGCTACACCAAGACCATCATGTCCCCGTGGGCGGCCAAGCGCCTGCATGAATACAAGGGTGATATCAGCAACTTCCGGGTTGTGAAAATGTACCCTTCCATTCTCGACCAGATCGCCATCTCCAAAACCGAACCCGGCGACGAGAACAACCAGGACATCTCTTCCCTGGTGGGTAAAGTGGATATCCGCAAGCTGGAAGATTTTCCGCAGAACGACCCCGACGCCTACGCCTACTCCGGCGGCCTCTGTCACTCCAACCAGGGTCTGATGGAATTCGTGGAGATGTTCAAGGCGCCGATCAAGGTTCTGCACCCGCTGCTGACCGCCACCCAGGAGGGCAACTACAACAGCACCGAGGGTATGGGCGCGATTCCCTTTGACGGTATCATCCTCGCCCACTCCAACGAATCCGAGTGGCAGACGTTCAAGAACAACAAAAACAATGAGGCCTTTATCGACCGTGTCTACATCGTCAAGGTGCCTTATTGCCTGCGCGTCTCCGAAGAGGTCCGCATTTATCAGAAGCTGCTGGAGAACAGCTCGCTGGCCTACTCTCCCTGTGCCCCTGACACCCTGAAGATGCTGGCGCAGTTCTCCGTACTGTCGCGCATCAAGGAGCCGGAGAACTCCAACCCCTACTCCAAGATGCGGGTCTACGACGGTGACAACCTGAAGGACACCGACCCGAAAGCCAAGTCCATGCAGGAGTACAAGGACGCTGCCGGTGTGGACGAGGGGATGTCAGGTCTCTCTACCCGCTTTGCGTTCAAGATTCTCTCCAAGGTGTTCAACTTCGATCCCACTGAAATCGCCGCCAACCCGGTACACCTGCTCTATGTACTGGAGCAGCAGATCGAGCAGGAGCAGTATCAGCCCGAGATCCAGGAGCGCTACCTGACCTACATCAAGGAGTACCTGGCACCGCGTTACGTTGAGTTTATCGGCAAGGAGATCCAGACCGCCTACCTCGAATCCTACGCCGAGTATGGCCAGAACATCTTCGACCGCTACGTCACCTACGCCGACTTCTGGATTCAGGATCAGGAGTTCCGCGATCCGGAAACCGGCGAAATCCTCGACCGCAGTGCGCTCAATGAGGAGCTGGAAAAGATCGAAAAACCGGCCGGCATCAGCAACCCGAAAGACTTCCGCAACGAGATCGTCAACTTCGTGCTGCGGGCGCGGGCCAACAACAACGGCAACAACCCGGTCTGGAACAGCTACGAAAAACTGCGCACCGTGATCGAGAAAAAAATGTTCTCCAATACGGAAGACCTGCTGCCGGTGATTTCATTCAACGCCAAGGCATCGGAAAACGATCGTAGGAAGCACGAGGACTTTGTCGCGCGCATGGTTGAGCGCGGCTATACCGAGAAACAGGTGCGACTGCTGTCGGAGTGGTATCTGCGCGTACGCAAGTCCCAGTAAGCTGTAGGTACACAGCGGGACTGTTCCTCCTCTCCGGCAATCAGAGGACGCTATGAGCTATATCATTGACCGACGCCTGAACAGCAAGAAGAAGAGCACCGTAAACCGCCAGCGGTTCCTGCGGCGCTACCGTAAACACATCAAGAAGGCCGTAGCGGAGGCGGTCAACCAGCGCTCTATCCGTGACATCGACAAGGGCGAGCAGATCAGTATCCCCAGCAAGGATATCAGCGAGCCCACCTTTCACCACGGCCAGGGAGGCCACAACACCCGCGTACTGCCCGGCAACAAGGAGTTTGTCAGCGGTGACCGCATTCCGCGCCCCTCCGGGGGTGGCGGAGGCGGTGGGTCGGGTGCCGGCGCCAGCGACCAGGGCGAGGGGATGGATGAGTTTGTCTTCCAGATCACCCAGGATGAGTTTCTCGACTTTATGTTCGAGGATCTGGAACTGCCCAACCTGGTCAAGCGCCAGCTGGCCGGCAGCGAAGAGTTCAAGATGCGCCGCGCCGGTATTGCCAATGAAGGCAACCCGGGTCGCCTCAATATCGTCCGCTCCCTGCGCTCGGCCAACGCCCGCCGCATCGCTCTTACCAGCGGCAAACGCAAAAAACTGAAAGAACTGGAAGCGCAACTGGAACTGGAAGAGAACCTGGATCCGGCACTGCGCAATCACCTGAAAATCGAATCCCTGCTGGAGGAGATCACCACCCTGCGGGCCCGCATCAACCGCGTCCCCTGGCTGGACGACTTCGATCTCAAGTACAACCTGCACGTCAAGGACCCGCAGCCGCGCTCCAAGGCGGTGATGTTCTGCATCATGGACGTCTCCGGCTCCATGACCCAGGCCACCAAGGACATGGCCAAGCGCTTCTTTATCCTCCTCTACCTGTTTTTGCAGCGCAATTACGAGCGCACCGAAGTGGTCTTTATCCGCCACCACACCAGTGCCAAGGAAGTGGATGAACAGGAGTTTTTCTACTCCCGGGAAACCGGCGGCACCATCGTCTCCAGCGCCCTGCGCCTGATGAAGGAGATCCTGGATGAGCGCTACCCGGTATCGGAGTGGAACATCTACGGCGCCCAGGCCTCCGATGGCGACAACTGGAACGATGACTCCTCGGTCTGCTCCAGGTTGCTGGTGGAGGATCTGCTGCCCAAGCTGCAGTACTACTCCTACATTGAAATCACACCGCGCGAGCATCAGGCGCTATGGGAGGAATATTCCGATGTGGCACTGAGCCACAGAGATGTGTTTGCCATGCAGCAGATTGTGGAGGCCGGCGATATCTACCCGGTGTTCCGCGAACTGTTCCAGAAGAAATCCGCCGTGTGAGTCGTCCCTATGAGTGAACAGGAATACACCTACCTCAAACGCAATCCCATCTCCGAAACCTCGGAGTGGTCGTTTGAACTGGTAGAAGAGTACGACCGGGCCATTGGCAAAATTGCTGCCGAGTACCAACTGGACACCTACCCCAACCAGATCGAGATCATCAGCTCCGAGCAGATGATGGACGCCTACGCTTCGGTGGGCATGCCGTTGGGTTACAGCCACTGGTCTTACGGCAAGCAGTTTCTCAATATCCAGCAATCCTACAAGCGCGGCCAGATGGGGCTGGCCTACGAGATCGTTATCAACTCCAATCCCTGCATCGCCTACCTGATGGAGGAGAACACCATGACCATGCAGGCGCTGGTCATCGCCCACGCCTGTTACGGTCACAACTCATTCTTCAAGGGCAACTACCTGTTCCGCACCTGGACCGACGCCGACTCCATCATCGATTACCTGCTGTTTGCCAAGAACTACATCGCCAAGTGCGAATCACGCTACGGCATCGATGAGGTGGAGGCGGTGCTGGATTCCTGTCACGCCCTGATGAATTACGGCGTCGACCGCTACAAGCGGCCCTACCCGATTTCCGCCGAGGAGGAGCGCCATCGCCAGCAGGAGCGGGAAGAGTACCTGCAGAAACAGGTCAACGACCTGTGGCGCACCATCCCCACCCAGCCGGGGCATGCGGATGACGCCACGGGGTTCCGTTTTCCCGCCGAGCCGCAGGAAAACCTGCTCTACTTTATCGAGAAGAACGCGCCGCTGCTGGAGCCCTGGCAGCGCGAGGTGGTGAGGATCGTGCGCAAGATTGCGCAGTACTTCTACCCGCAACGTCAGACCCAGGTGATGAACGAGGGCTGGGCCACCTTCTGGCACTACACCCTGCTCAACACCATGTTTGACCGCGGTCTGGTGACCGAGGGCTTTATGATGGAGTTCCTGCAGTCCCACTCCAGCGTGGTCTTCCAGCCCGCCTACGACAGCCCTTACTACAGCGGTATCAACCCCTATACCCTGGGCTTCAAGATGATGAGCGATATTCGCCGCATCTGCGAGAACCCCACCGAGGAGGACCGTCGCTGGTTCCCGGATATCGCCGGCAGCGACTGGGTGGAGACACTGCAGTTCGCCATGCGCAATTTCAAGGATGAGAGCTTTATTCTGCAGTACCTGTCACCGACAGTGATGCGGGACATGAAGCTCTTCTGCATCGTCGATGACGACCGCGAAGACACCATCAACGTTAACGCCATTCACGATGACAGCGGCTACCTGAAAGTACGGGAGGCGTTGGCGGGACAGTACAACCTGGGCAACCGCGAACCCAACATCCAGGTGCAAAAAGTGGATATTCGCGGCGACCGCTCCCTCACCCTGCACCACGTGCAGTACAACCGCAAACCACTGGATGCAGAGTCCACCGATGAGGTGCTCAAGCACCTGCACCGGCTGTGGGGATTCGATGTGCACCTGCACTCGGTGCTGGGTAACCAGGTCACCGCCAGCTACCACTGCCCCCCAAGGGGTGAGGGTGGCAGCAACCCGGACCTGCAGCTGATGCCGATGATGCGCAACTGACGCCCGCTGACGGGGCTGCAACCCGCTATCAGTTGCCCAGCAAGCGGCTGACGCAGGCGGTCAGGGCTTCGTTGTCAAAAGGTTTGGGCAGTACCGCAGAAGCCCCGAGGCTCAGGGCCCGCTCCAGGCCGGCGTTGGTTTCGGCGGAAATCACCAATACCGCCGTGGCGGCGAACGCCTCCTGGCTGCGGATATACTCCAGCACCTGAAAGCCGTCCATGCCCGGCATCTTCAGGTCCAGGGTAACCAGCGCCGGTTGCAGGCGGGTGAGCATGGCGCCGGCGCTGAAGCCGTCGTGAGCCACTTCCACGTCGTAACCCTGACGTATCAGCACCCGACGAATGGCGCTGGCCATCTCCGGCTGGTCCTCAATCACCAGGATTTTACGACTGCCCCCCTCCAGCTCCGCTGGCACCGGCATGTTGTTGTGGCGCAGGAAGGCGACGAAATCCTCTTCGGTAATGCGATGATCACCACGGCCGGGCAACTTGTAGGCGTTCAGGCGCCCGCGCTCGATCCAGCGGATCACCGTGCGGAAATTGACCCCGCAATACTTCGCGGCTTCACCTGTCGTCAGTACCCGCTTCTCTGTCATGCCTCTCTCACCAGCTCACTTTCGGCTAAAACGTGAGCAGCATACTACCTGACATTCCTGACATTTGTGAACTTCCTGCGCGGACAGTATGGAAATCCATCAGCATGTCACATTTGACAGGTTAGACATATTAGTCATAAACTAACCAGCATTGTAACGCTGTAACCAGTCAGTTTTACGGGCCGGGCGCTTTTCGCCCGCCCCAGAACACCCTAAGACCCTTGTGCCCCCAGCTGTATCGGGGGCTTTTTTTGCCCGCCATATACCGCCTGCGCCTGCCCGTCCGCCTGCGCTTGCGTACCCGGCGCTTTGCCGCTAGCGTGTTGCGCTTCGCCCCTGACAGCGGCCGCCGCAGCCTATGACCTCCGATTCCGCCCTGCTTATCGTCGACGATAACGACGTCAATCGTCAGATCCTGACCTTTATCCTGCAGGACCACTACAGCAACCTGCACACCGCCGACAACGGCGTCGCCTGCCTGCAGCAGCTGCACCAGCGCCCGTTTGACCTGCTGTTGCTGGACCTCAATATGCCCTGCAAATCGGGTTTTGACGTCCTCAGGGAGCTGCAGCAGCAACCACCGGCCAACCGGCCTGCCATTATTGTGGTCTCCGCCGACAACCAACCCGCCACCATCAGTCGGGCACTGCAGCTGGGGGCCGCGGATTACGTCACCACCCCCTTTAACCGCGACGAACTGCTGGCCCGGGTCTCCACCCATCTGACCCTGCGCCTGCGGGAACAGGACCTGGAACTGCGGGTGCAGCAGCGTACTGCCGAACTGGAGGCCGCCAACCGCCGCCTGCTGGAGACCCAGCAGCAGCTGATGCTGACCGACAAAATGGCCTCTCTCGGCCTCCTGTCGGCGGGTATCGCCCACGAGATCAACAACCCCATTGGCTACATGCTCTCCAACATGGAGACCCTGTCGGAATACTGCCACCAGCTGTTTGACCTGCTGGCGCTGTATGAAGCCTCGGAAGCGGCCATCGCCGACCACAACACCCGCCAGCAACTGACCGAGTTACGCCGCCACATCAATCTCACGTTTCTGAAGGAGGATATCCCGCCCCTGATCCAGGATTCGGTTACCGGCGCCCGCCGGGTAAAACAGATTGTCAGTGACCTTAAGGTCTTCTCCCATCCGGCCCAGCAGGGCTGGGAGATGCTGGATCTCACCAGCTGCCTGGGCGGCGTCCTCAATATCATCAACAGCGAGATCAAGTACAAGGCGGAGGTGCAGCAGCAGATTGCGGCCGACCTGCCCGCCATTGAGTGCATCACCCCTCAGATCTACCAGGTGTTTACCAACCTGCTGGTCAACGCCGCCCAGGCCATTGAAGGCTTCGGTCGTATCGACATCAGCATGCGCCCGCTGCCGGAAACGCAAGCGGTGGAGATCTGCATCGCCGACAATGGCCAGGGCATGGATGACACCACCCGCGGCCGCATCTTCGACCCGTTTTTCACCACCAAGGGGGTGGGCGTCGGGACCGGCCTTGGACTCTCTGTTATCTACGGGATTATCCAGAATCACCACGGTACCATTGAGGTGGCCAGCACCCCCGGCGAGGGCACCCGCTTTACCGTCACCCTGCCACAACACCAGCCCCGCTGAAGGCCACGGGCGAGCTACCGTCCACCGTGTATAATGCCGCCATGAACTACTATCTGGTTGGCGGCGCGGTCCGCGACAAACTGCTGGGCTACCCCTTCACCGAGCGTGACTGGGTGGTGGTGGGTGCTTCCCCGGAGCAAATGCTGGAAGCGGGCTTTCGCCCGGTCGGCAAGGACTTTCCCGTATTCCTGCACCCGCAGACCGGGGAGGAGTACGCCCTCGCCCGCACGGAGCGCAAAACGGCGCCCGGCTACGGCGGCTTTGTCTTCCACACCGACAGCGACATCACCCTGGAAGAGGACCTGCGCCGTCGCGACCTCACCATCAATGCCATGGCCGAAGAGCCCGATGGCACCCTGATCGATCCCTATGGCGGCCGCAGCGATCTCCAGCAGAAGCTGTTGCGTCACGTCAGCGATGCCTTCAGCGAAGACCCGGTCAGGGTACTGCGGGTGGCCCGATTTGCCGCGCGCTACCACCACCTGGGGTTTCGGGTCGCCCCAGAGACCATGGCGCTGATGCGCAGCATGGTGGCCGCCGGCGAGGTGGCCCACCTGGTGGCCGAGCGGGTGTGGAAGGAGATGGAGCGGGCACTGCGGGAGGCGTCACCGGATATTTTTTTCCTCACCTTGAGGGAATGCGGCGCCCTGGCGGTGATCCTGCCGGAGCTGGAGGCCCTGTTTGGCGTGCCACAGCCGCCACAGCACCACCCGGAGATCGACTGCGGCCTGCACGCCCTGCTCTCCCTCACCGCCGCCCGCCGACTCAGCGACGACAGCGAGGTGTTACTGGCGTCACTGCTGCACGATCTGGGCAAAGCACTGACACCAGCAGAGGAGCTGCCCCGCCATATCGCCCACGAAGCCCGCTCCCTGCCGTTGGTGGAGCAGGTCTGCGAGCGACTGGCGATACCCAAACGTCACCGCGAACTGGCCATCGCCGTGGCCCGCGACCACACCAATTGCCACCGCGCTTTTGAACTCAAACCCGCCACCGTGCTGCAGCTACTGCAACGACTGGATGTTCTGCGCCGGCCGCAAAAGCTGCAACAGTTCCTGCTCGCCTGCACCGCCGATGCCCGCGGCCGCACCGGACTGGAAGAGACCCCCTACCCGCAGGCGGCTTACCTGCAGGCCGCCTGTGACTGCGTGGCACAGGTACAACCGCAGGCGCTGATGGCACAGGGCTATGAGGGCGCCGCGCTGGGCAAGGCGTTGCAGGAGCAGCGCCTGCAACAGCTGCAGGAACTGAAACTTCACTACAAGGATTCCACCCCATGAGTCACCAGGCACCCGTAGCCCTGATCACCGGTGCTGCCCGCCGCATTGGCGCCGCCATAGCCGAACGCCTGCACCGCAGTGGTTACGCCATTGTCATTCACTGCAACCACTCCACCGCCGACGCCAATCAGCTGGCAGAGCAATTGAACAGATTGCGCCCACAGAGCGCTGCCGTGGTGCAGGCCGACCTCTGCGACGACGATGCCGTACAAGTCCTGGCCAGCGATGCACTGGCCTGCTTTGGCCGTATTGATGCCCTGATCAACAATGCCTCGGCCTACTACCCCACCCCGATCGGCACCGCCACCGGCAACGACTGGGACACCCTGATGGCGAGCAACGCCCGGGCACCGTTTTTCCTCAGTCAGGCGCTGGCCACCGAGCTGCGCCAGCGCCGCGGCGTCATCATCAATATCACCGACATCCAGGCAGAGATCCCGCGCCCGCAGCACACGGTCTACTGCATGGCCAAGGCCGCCAATGTGATGCTGGTGAAATCCCTGGCGCTGGAGCTGGCACCCGAGGTACGGGTTAACGGCGTGGCGCCGGGGGCGATTATCTGGCCGGAAGCGGCCGCTGAACTGGATGACGAGGGCAAGGCGTTGACCCTGTCACGGGTACCACTGGCAGCGCTGGGCAGTGCGGATAACATTGCCCAGGCGGTGGAGATGTTGATGCAGAACGACTACATCAGCGGGCAGATAGTGGCGGTGGATGGCGGCCGCAGCGTAACCTGACGGCAGCATTTTGGCGCCAGCCGTACCTCACCGGTACGGCAGCGGCGCACACTGATGCAAGGTGCGGCAAACTGCTACTTGCCGGTCACCTGTTTGAGCATCGCGCGCAGGATATGGCGGCGTGACACCACTCCCACCACCTTGCCACCGTCTACGACGGGAAACAGTTTGCGCTTCATTTTTTTCATATCTTCCGCCACATCCATGGCGTTGCGCTCCGGATCCACCGTACTCAGCTCACGACTCATCACATCGTCTACCGTAGCCACACGGTCAGAGTAGTACATCACCTGACTCACCACACCGATGCAATCCTGCTCCGAAATCCAGCCCACCAGTTGGCCGGCGCTGTCGATCACCGGCCCACCCAGCAACTCGTTCTTGAGCAACTCCATCGCCGCTTCCACCACGGGTGTACCGGGCGCGAAAGAGACCCACTGACGACTCATACAATCGACAACTTTAATGGAATCCATGTCTGCTTCCCCAATCAATCCGGCCCCTGCCGGTGCTGTTCCCTGACGAGCAAATTACCCGCGTCCTGCCCCTGGCCGTCTGCACAATGGGCTACTGTAGTCTACGCTTAATAGCAGACGGCTGCCATGCAGTGTCGGCCGTTGTGCAGGAGATTCTGGTCATGCTGGATTTTGAAATTCTGGGTGAGGAGGCCATTCTGCAGCTTCACCCCTACGCGCCACTGAGAGTGAGGGATTTTGCGGAAATCAATCAGGCGGTAAACCGTTATCTGAATCACTACCCGAGCCTCTCCGGGCTGCTGGTGTGCTCACCGGAGCTGCCAGGTTGGGAGGATTTTGCCGATCTGGTGCACCACCTGGAGTTTATCGACAACCATCACAGATCGATTCGCAAGGTAGCCACCGTCACCGACCACTCACTGGGCCGGCTGATGACCCCGATCGGCGACCATTTCAGCGGCGCCGACCTGCGCCACTTTGCACAGAGCGAGCTGGAAGTGGCACGCCTGTGGCTGCACCAGCCACCCTTCACACCGCCGCGCCACCTGTGGCCGGATCAAAGCCACGGGCGCCTGCTCTGACAGCGGGACCGGACTAGAAAGAGCGCTGCCACTCCTCCCGCAGGGGCACCAGGTCGGGCCGGTGCAACGCCAGCTCCACCTGTTGCAGCAGCGCTGCCTTGTCACGCCCCAGAATACCTTTCAACACCAGGTAATTGGAGGCGTGGTCGCTGCGGAAAATGGTTTTCTGCAGCTCCAGCTCCTGCAGCAGCAACTGCAACTCCTCCACCGACTGATGCTGGCTGAGGGGCCGGAAACGCCCCTCAAAGCCGCTGGCGTGCCGTTCCATTCCGGTGGGGAAGGTCACCACCAGTACCGACAGAAAGTGGGGCTGGGCAGCATTCATCAGCCGTGCCGACTCCAGGGCGTGCTGCTCTGACAACTCTGCCCCACCGAGGCCATTGAGGATCATCACCGAACTCTGCATACCGGCGGCATGGATTTTCTCCAGGGCATCCAGTGACGACGCAAACGTTTCGCCCTTCTCAACCCGGGCCAGCACTTCATCGTCGCCACTTTCACAACCTACGTAGAGCAGCGACAAACCCAGTTCACGCAGTTGTTGCAGGTCCTCCACGGTTTTGTTTTTCAAATTGCGTGGCAGGCAGTAAGCCGATACCCGCTGCACATCCGGGTAGTAGCGGCGGATCATCTGCAGAATCTCCGTCAGCCTCCGCACAGACAGGGTCATGGCATCGCCGTCGGCGAGAAACACCCGCCGTACCGGATAACCGGCCCGGGCCAGCTGTGCCACCTGCTGCTCCAACTGCGCCTGCGGTTGGGGGCGAAAACGTTTCTGGGGCTCGGTGTACATTTCACAAAAAGTGCAACGGTTCCAGGAACAGCCGTTGGTAACCTGCAGAATCAGGGAGCGGGCTTCACTGGGGGGACGGAAAACAGGATCAATGTAATCGAGCGGGTACATAACGGCGGGCCTGACATAGCGGTGACAGGGCCATTATAACCCGCGCACGCAAAATCGGCTTTTGCCACTCCTGTCACTGGCCGTAAACTTGGCCTGTTTGCACAACAGCGGCGTCATCAGTTGGTGCCGCCAGCACAAGGAATCGTACCCATGACTACCGCCACGGCGTCCGAACACCCGGAGCCCGCCACCCTCTGGGATCAGCAATTTACCGTCGATGGTGACAGCAGCCTGGCCATTGCAATCGGCGACCTCAGTCTCTGCACCCGACTCCAGCCAATGGAGTGGCAGCTGTTCTACCTCTGGGAGAAGCGCGGCATCGAGGGTAATTTTCTCTGCCGCTCACAGCCGCTGCCTGGCGGCGGCGAGCTGCCCAATGATCGCATCGCCATGGACCGCATCACCCCGCAGCTGCGCCTGCTGCCCCGCCTGGCCGACCGGCCGGTGGTGGTGCGCCCCTACGCACCGCTGACGCTGGCGGCCAACTGCCACCTCACCCTCTACGTCAGCACCCCGGTGTGGCTGCAGATGGAGCTCTCCGGTCGGGTGCTGAGGGAGTTGCCGGTACAGCAGCTGTCAGACACCTGGATGGGCAACCTCACCGGCGAAGGCCAGCTCTGTTATGGCTCCCAGACCCACGCCCGGCTTGACCGCAGCCAGCTGCTCAACCTCCCCTACCGGGTACTGACACCGGTGCGCATCCACAACAAAAGCCACCAGGAACGCAGGCTGGAGCGCCTGAGCCTGCCTACGCCTTACCTGTCGGTATTTGCCAGCAGCCAGAGCCTGACCACGGAAGCACTGAAAATCACCATGGACGCCGAGAAGGCTCAGGGCGTGGTGAAGATCGGCCGGCCGCCGGACAACGCCCAACTGCTCTCTGCGCCGCGCCTGAGTGCCGACAAGGGCATTCTGGTGAGTGCCTGGTCCAACCTTTTTGCCTGATGCCCGGAGCTATCATGAACGAGACCGTTGCCGAATCCACCCTGCACACCTTCTCCCTGGCCACCGGTATCAAGGCGGCGCTGCTGATGCTGGCAGGGCTGCTGCTGGCCAACCTGGCGCGCCGACTGTTTATCCGCGCCAGCAGCAGTCGCTTCAGCGCCCACACCCAGGCCATGTACAGTCGTATTATCTACTACGCGCTGCTGTGCCTGTTTGCCATCACCACCATCGACCAGCTGGGTTTTGACGTCAGCGTCCTGCTGGGTGCAGCCGGCATTCTCACCGTCGCCATCGGCTTCGCCTCACAGACCTCGGCCTCGAATCTGATCAGCGGCCTGTTTTTGTTGGGGGAAAAGCCCTTTCAGATTGGCGACATCCTGCGGGTGGGAAGTGACACCGGCGAGGTGATCAGTATTGACCTGTTGTCGGTGAAGCTGCGCACCTTCGACAACCTGTTTGTGCGCATCCCCAACGAAGCATTGATCAAAACCACGGTAATAAACCTCACCCGCTTCCCCATCCGCCGTATCGACCTCGCCATTGGCGTGGCCTACAAGGAGGACCTGAAGCGGGTCAGGCAACTGCTGCTGGACATGGCCAGTGACGAACTGCGGGTACTGGAAGAGCCACAGCCTTACTGCATCGTCACCAACTTCGGCCCCTCCTCCGTGGATCTGCAGCTGTCGGTCTGGACCCGCCGCGAACTCTACCGGGACGTCAAAAGCGATCTGATGATGCAGGTGAAGTCGCTGTTCGACAGCCACGGTGTGGAAATTCCCTTCCCCCACCTCACCCTCTACAGCGGGTCGCAGACTGCGCCCTTCCCGCTGGCTGTGGCCAGCGGCGAGCCGCCATCGACCGGCGGGGAAGCGCCCGCCTCCTGACCGGACTCAGGCCCGCGGCACCACCTGTGTCCCCAGTTCCTGCCAGGCCTCCAGGTCATAGCTGCCCAATTCGTTGACAGTGATCATGGAGCGGATCTCCCGAATGTAGGCACGACCGCGCTCCGAGTAGGACTGCAGCCCCTGCGCCAACTGCAGGCCGCTGGGTATTTCACCGGCGGCGCGCGCAGCGGCGCGCAGGCGACGAAACTCCTCGTAGGCGGGAGAGGAGTTGAGGTTGTGCACGTAGGAGCGCACTGACGCCAGCGGCGAGGCGAAGCGTCGCACTTCGTGGCGGGCGCGGGAGTGACGGTTGGTGGGCACCAGGCCACAGCCCTTCACAAAACACCACTGACCGAAGTAGTTGTTGCCATTGCGGGCAAAGCGCGACGTCCCCCAGGCGGATTCGTTCGCCGCCTGTCCCAGGGCCAGCGACGGCGGTACCATACCGATCCGTTCACTCAGCGCCAGTGCCCGGGCTTTTAAGCTCTCTTCGCTGCAATCGTAGCGGTACCTTTCACACATCTGCGCCACAAACTCGCGATCCAGTTTGCCTGGCGTCAGGGGACTGAAGGCCAGTGCGCGCAGTCGGTTACGCTCCAGCAACACCTCGCGATTCACCTTGTCCACCAGCGGCATCAGGAATCCGAAGAAGGCGCTCTTCTTATCCGCGACAATATCCATGGCAGCAAAATCCGGCACCCGCAGCTGCTCCGCTGACAGCGTCGGTTGCAGCGGCAGCTGCACTTCACAATTGAGACAGATCTGCTCACAAAAGCAGCCTGCCAGCAGCACGGCGAGCGACAGAAACCACAGCTTTTTGAGGGATAAAACAGACGATACAGGCAGCATTACAGGCTCGGAAGATCTCTCTTAGTGTTATGGTTTACCACTGCATATACTAGTACACAGACATATACCGCAGGGTACGCTGGCAATCGCCGCGAGGTTCATATACTGTCCCCGCCCGCCAGTCAAAGGCCCCGGATTCTAACAGCAAACAGAGGAAATGCCGCCCTTGATCGCCACCGCTACTGCTACCACCGATCCCCTGGAGCTGGTCGACGAGCTGCTGCAGCCGCTGCTGCAACTGGATGCGGAGGAGGGGCTGGAGTCACTGCAGGCGCAACTGCAGGAGTTCAGCCACCAGCAATGGTCACACCTGCTGGAGTGTGTACCCAACAATTTGCGCCTGCGGCTGTGGTCGCTGATTGCGCCACAGGACCAGTGGCGGGTTATCGCCGAGCTGCAGTGGGAAACCGCCCGCAACCTGATCCGCACCCTCAACGACGAAGACCGTCGTACCATCCAGGCCCATGCCGACCCGCAGGATTTGATCGCCTTTGCCGATCTGCTGCCCCGGGACATGGTGGATGCCATTCTGCTGGACCTGGACGAGGACACCTCGGAAGAGCTGCAGCAGGCCTTGAGCTACAGCGATGAGCAGGTAGGACGCTACATGCAGCGCAACATCCTGCGAGTGCGCTCCGGCATCTCGGTGGACGCCGTTCTCAAGCGACTGCAGAAGCGTGAATTTGTGACCGCGGTATTTCTGGTGGACGATGAGCGGCAGTTGCTGGGCCATATTCCGGTAGCCTCCCTGTTCTGCAACTCTCCGGAGGCACAGGTGGATGAGCTGGCTGAGAGCATCAGCGAGCTGGACCACGAGGAAGATCTGTTTGAAGCCACCAACCATATCTCGCTGGAAGGCGAAATTGCCTACCTGCCGGTAACCCGCCAGCAAAAAGTGATCGGCGCCCTGTCGGTGGCCACCCTGTTTAACGAAGTGCGGGACGACCTCGCCATCGCCACCCTCAGCGAATCCCCCAGCCACGAGGAAGACCTCTTCAGCCCGGTCAAATCCGCCGCCAGGGTGCGGGCCCTGTGGCTTTCCATCAATCTCGTCACCGCCTTCCTCGCCTCCTGGGTCATCGGTTTGTTTGAGGCTGCCCTGCAACAGGTGGTGGCTCTGGCCATCCTCATGCCGGTGGTCGCCAGCATGGGCGGCATCGCCGGCAGCCAGACCCTGGCAGTGACCCTGCGCGGCCTGGCCCTGAAACACATTCACAGCGCCAACATCCGCCTGCTGCTTAACAAGGAGAGCCTGGTGGCTGCCATTAACGGTGTCTTGATCGGCTTGCTGATTGCGCTGGTGGTGGGCTGGTGGTTTGACTCTCCCGCCCTGGGCATCATTATCTGGCTGGCGGTGGTCATCAACAATCTGGCGGCCGCGGTCTCCGGCACCTACATCCCGTTTATCCTCGAAAAGCTCCACATAGACCCGGCAGTGGCGTCGGCCGTAATATTGACCACCGTGACCGATGTGGTGGGCTTCAGTATTTTCCTCGGCCTCGGCTCACTGGTATTCCTGTAACCGACAGCACCAACGCCGCCACCGGGCGGCGATAAAAAACAACGACGCGGAAAGGGAGAGAGGCGTGATCAAATCCTATTTGTTGCACGATGGAGAGATCAGTAGCAGCCACAACCAGGACCTGCTGCAGCGCTGGCGCGGACAGACAGACTCGGTACTGTGGCTCGACATCCAGTTCCAGCACCCCATCAGTGAAGAGATTCGCCAGTTACTGGAGTCTCTCGGCTGTCACCTGCTGGCGATCAAGGACGTCACCCGTAAACGTCACCCACCCAAACTGGAAGTCTTCGATGACCAGATGTTCGTGCTCTATCGCGGCATTCACCAGATCAACGACACCCTGGATTTCGATCACCAGCAAATCGGCTTTTTTATCGGCGCGCGCCTGCTGATTACCATTCACCCGCAGGTATCACTGGGGATTAACAACGTGGTAGAAGCCGGTCTGACCAAAGAACTACTCGGCTCGCCGTTGCAGCTGGCCCTGAAGATCATGCACACCTCCGCCGGTATCTACCTGGATCAGGTACTGCTGTTCGAGGATGAGCTGAGCATACTCGAAGACCAGCTCTACAGCGGCAAGGGTGAAATCGCACTTGGCAAACTGGCGGCCTGCAAGGCCCAGCTGATCAAGCTGAAACGTACCTTTGGCTACCACCGCAGTGTCTCCCACCAGCTGCGTATGGAGCAGTGCAGCTTCCTGCCAACCAGTGACAGCATCCATCACCACCAGATCATCGATCTCGACGACCGCTTCGAGCGCCTGCTGAGTCTCACCCAGATGCACTACGACATGTGCGGCGACATGATTGACAGCTACATCTCAATTACCTCCCACCAGCTCAATATCACCATGCGGGTGTTAACGGTCATCACCGCCATATTTGTGCCGCTCAGTTTTCTCGCCGGGGTCTACGGCATGAACTTCGAAAACATCCCCGAACTGCGCTTTCACAACGGCTACTTTATGCTGCTCGGCACCATGGCCCTGATTGCCACCAGCCTGGCGCTGTGGTTCAAACACAAACAGTGGTTTTAGAACGGGGCCAGTCTCATGGAACACGCAGAACTCTGGAACTCAATCCTGTTCACCGTCGGTGACTATCACCTGCGCCTGAGCCAGCTGGTTACGGCGCTGGTGACTGTGGCACTTACCCTGCTGGTGGCGAAGCTTGCACGACGGGCGTTTGTGCGCATCGGCAAACGCAGCACCACCATGCTCAATGCGCCCCAAGCCTATGTGATGGCGAGAATTTCCAATTACGCCATCCTGCTGGTGGGCTTTCTGATTGCCATCTCCATGCTGGGGATCGATGTCTCCAAACTGGCCCTGGTGGCCAGTGCACTGGGCATAGGTATTGGCCTGGGACTGCAGAGCATCGTCAATAATTTTGTCTCCGGGCTGGCCATTCTGCTGGAGCGCAGTCTCAAGGTAGGGGATTTTGTGGAACTGGATTCCGGCCTCACCGGTGAGATCATGGCCATCCACATGCGCGCCACACTGATGCGCACCAACGATAATGTCGACATCCTGATACCCAATTCCGAGCTGACCAACAGCAAGCTCATCAACTGGACCCTGGAAGAGAGTGTGCGCCGCTTTCGTATCCCCTTCGGCGTCGCCTACGGCAGTGACAAGGAGATGGTGCGCAAGGCGGTACTGGAAGCTGCAGCGGCGGTTCCCTACACCCTCAACCTGCCTGGTCGACAACCCATCGTCTGGATGAGCAGCTTCGGTGACAGCAGCCTCAACTTTATTCTCGGGGTCTGGGTTGGGGCAGAGCAGGTCAAACGCCCCACCGCCATGATGTCCGACTACCTCTGGGCCATCGACGATGCCCTGCGTCGCTACAACATCGAGATCCCCTTCCCTCAGCGGGACCTGCATATCCGCAGCAACAAGGCCACGCTCGATATTCGCCACACCGGACCCGACAGCCACGTCGACTGATGATACCCAATACCGTCGCAAGGAACTGCCATGACCAATAACAACAATAAACCCCTGCGCTTTGCCACCTTCCGCCATACGGCAGCCGACCCAGCTGCCGGCATACCCATTATGGATACGCCGCCACTGAGCGATGTGGCTATGGAAGGTGCAGTACAACTGAGCGCCGCCGGTATCGAAGCCGGCCACGAGAACCGCCTGCTGTTCAGCGGCGGCGGTTTCAGCCTGCTGTACGCCTGGTTCAAGAGCGGTTACCCCTTGCCGCGCCACACCCACAACTGCGACTGTCTCTACTACATCACCGCGGGTTCGGTGCTGATGGGTAATGACGAGCTGCGCGCCGGTGATGGATTTTTTATCGGCGAAGATGTTCCCTACACCTATACTGCCGGTGCCACAGGGGTAGAGATTCTGGAGTTTCGCGCCAGTGAGCGCTTTGATATCAAGGTGCTGGCAGATAACCCGCAATTTTGGGCCAGGGCGCTGCAGACGGTGGTGGACAAACAGGCGACCTGGGCGGATGAACCCCGCCCGGGAGCCATTAACCAGGGGCCTGCAGCTTAAGCAGTTACCGGCCCCTGGCGGCGGGAGCGGTTACTGTGGAGGGTAGCGGTCGAGGATTTCTCCCACCGCCTTATTGACGATCTCGGTGATTTTTTCCGGAGTTTCGCCCTGCAGCTTAAAGTGGTTGGTACCACGCCACTTCACTTTCTGATCCTGCGGGCTGATAAAGTCGATCAGCACTTCAACCTCCTGCACCGTGCGATCGCCTCCCAGCGGAATGCTCAGGGAGAGGCCGAAGGCAGTACCGCCACCGCCACTGCCCACACCAATACCGCCCCGGCTTTTGGGCTCCTGGGTCTGTACCGTTTGTTTGACGTTATAGTGCACCAACATGTCCGCCTGCTGTGTATCGGCCGCAGGCGCTATCGGGTAGCTGGCCAGACGCTCGGCGATAGCCACTTTGACCCTCTCCACCAACAGCGGATCCACATCTTCCGCGGCGTTACTCCCCTGCCAGCTGTAGCTGCGGAATTTCCCGAAATCGGTGTCGGTGTCATAATCCACAATCACTTTGCTGCTTTGGCAAGCGGTCAGTAATATCAGTACGGGGAGTAGTCCGATCAGGCGCATAGTATTGTTTCCAGCGATTCCTTGTGATGATTCCACTATAAAAGATGGCCCGCGACGTAACAAACCGCCAGGCCCTGCAAGCGCAGAATTTTTTCTGCCCTTTACCCAATCTGCGAGTGACCGCACACCCCCATGGAGTACCTGACCGAACTCGGCTACAGCGGCTTGTTCATAGCCGCCTTTCTGGCCGCCACCATCCTGCCACTCAGTTCGGAGCTTGTGCTAGCCAGCCTGCTGGTTGGCGGCGCACCGGCCACCGCCGTAGTAGCCGTTGCCACCTGCGGCAATGTACTGGGCTCCCTCACCAATTACGCCCTCGGTTACTGGGCCAGCAAGGCACTGCTGCAGAAGTGGCTGCGTTTGTCAGACAGGGAGTTTGAGCAAGCAGAACAGCGCTTCCGCCGCTTCGGCACCGCGTCACTGCTGCTGGCCTGGGTACCGGTAATCGGCGATCCACTGACCGTGGTCGCCGGCGTCTTGCGCATACGCCTGCTCTGGTTCCTGCTGCTGGTCAGCGCAGGCAAGCTGCTGCGCTATGTGGTTATCGCCCACCTGACTCTGCAGGCGCTGTAGCCCGGGCGCCAATCCCCATAAATCCCGATCAATCACTGAGCAGAAATGCCCGCGACGGATCCACCAGCAGGTCGCTCATGCCTTCGCGCCCCAACAACATCAGGTAGCTCATATCCGAGCGATCAGTAAGGGTAATCTCGATGGGCCAGGAGCGGCCGCCCATAACGATGGGCGTGCAAATGACATAGCGCTGTTCTGATACGCCATTGGACGATTTAATGCGGCGTATATCCATCAGCAAGGCTTCGCACTCCACCACGGTCTCCACATTGTGAATATGGGGATGCAAGTCAAACCGCACCGCCGGTTTGCGGCCGATCTTGAAAGTACGGATGTTGTCCACATGCAGTGAGGAGGTTTTGGCCCCCGTATCCACACGCACCTTGAGATCACTGATCCCCAGCTCTGGCAGGTCACACAACTCCAGATTGCCAATTATCAGTTTGTCCGTCATGACGTCGCTCCAGAATGCCATGTTGCCGGCACAGGGTATCAACCCCGGCCGCGGGTTTTGGTCTTGTTGGGTTTGGCTTCGCGCTCGATAAACTCGAAGATCAGGCCAGCCACATCCTTGCCAGTGGCACGCTCAATACCTTCCAGCCCCGGGGAGGAGTTTACTTCCATCACCACCGGACCGTTGTGGGACTGCAGGATATCCACACCGCACACGTTCAACCCCATAATCTTGGCCGCATTGGCCGCCGTGGCCCGCTCGTCCTTGCTCAGCCGTACCAGGGTGGCACTGCCACCACGATGCAGGTTGGAGCGAAACTCGCCTTCTGCGCCCTGGCGCTTCATCGCCGCCACCACCTTGCCACCCACCACAAAGCAGCGGATGTCGGCACCGCCGGCCTCCTTGATAAACTCCTGCACCAGGATGTTGGCCTTCAGCCCCATAAACGCCTCAATAATGCTTTCGGCATTCTTATTGGTGTCCGCCAGTACCACACCGATGCCCTGGGTGCCTTCCAGCAGCTTGATCACCAGCGGCGCACCACCCACATTGCGGATAAGGTCCTTGATGTTGTCAGGCTTGTTGGCGAAACCGGTACGCGGCAGGCCGACACCGCGGCGCGACAGCAACTGCAGTGAGCGCAGCTTGTCCCGCGAACGACTGATGGCCACCGATTCGTTGACGCAGAAGGTGCCCATCATCTCAAACTGGCGCACCACCGCCGTACCATAGAAGGTAATGGAGGCACCGATACGCGGAATCACCGCATCGTAAAACGGCAACTCCTCACCGTGGTAACGCACCGCCGGCCGGCTCTTGGTGATATCCATGTAACAGTGCAGGGTATCGATAATATCCACTTCGTGCCCCCGCGCCTCACCGGCCTCCTGCAGGCGCCGGGTGGAGTAAAGTCCCTCGTTGCGGGAGAGTACTGCAATTCGCATGATCTGAAATCCTTGCTGGTATCCTGTAATCGCCGCCGTGCCAGCTGGCTCTCGACGGATTCTGTCATTCTGTTGAACGGCCCTGCTTCGCGGCCACTGAACTTCGTGTAAACTTCATTCGGGAGCTGACAGCAAGCGCTGCCTCCCCTGTCGTTATGCCCGCCCCTGCCTGCTGCACCGTGTCACCACTGCCGATCCGGCGGTTGGCCATCAGCGCCCGGGCAATAACTTTCCGACCTTGTTTTCCGCCCCCTACTGCCACTGAGGTTAACCTGTGCTCGTTGAGCTGATTACCGATATCGCCCCGCTGGAGTGGTCCAGCATCGCCACCGCGCTCTTCAGCGGGGGCATCATTGGCCTGGAGCGGCAGCTGCGGGGCAAACCGGTGGGCATCCGTACCGCCTCACTTATAGTGTTAGGCACCTATCTGTTTCTCGCCACCGCGTTTGAACTGAAAGGTGACGTTGTCGACCCCTCACGGGTAGTAGGACAGGTGATTACCGGGATCGGTTTTCTCGGTGCTGGCGTCATGCTGGCCAAGGATGGCGCCGTGGTGGGGGTCACTTCCGCGGCAGCCATCTGGGTACTGGCCGCCATAGGTGTGATGATCGCCTGCGACTATCGCCTGCAAGCCATCAAACTGAGCCTGATTGTAGTGGCAATTTTGTGGGGAATCGATGTTCTGGAAGAAAATACCAAGGTGCTCAGCCGCGGCGTACACGCCAGTATACGCCGCTACTCCAGACGCGACAGGAAATCCTCCAGGCAGGCCCCTTGACGGGGCCCCGTGATCAGTCGCTGTAAGAGTAGGAGTCGCTGCTGAAGTCCGTCGCACCACCGGTCAGGATCATGGACGGCACATAGCCGGTGGGATGGGTCTTGAGCCAGTATTTGCGGTAGACCCGCTCCAGCTCGGTCGTCACCTCCCGGGTTCCCGCAGCGGCTTCCAGCAGTTGCTGGTCATCAGCGGTGGGATTGCTGACCTTGGCATCCACCAGTGCTTTGAACAGGCCACCTACAGACTGCAGCATACGCACTTCTTTCACCGAGAAATCCCCGGATTTCTCGATGCCGTAGGGGTAATGAACAGGGTCGGCAAACTTGCGCCCCAGAAAATATTCTCTTGTGTTCATAGTCTTGCTTCACTCCCTATCCAGCATTCATCTGACGATGAATTAAGGTCTCAGACGGCTAAGCCCCAGATGACGCTCTCAACCGAGAGCAGAGTGAAATGGGCCACAGGCTCATTTCCGCGTCATTATGGTTTTATCCGGGTGGTTGAACATCAAATTATTATTGATACCAAATCAAAAAATATTTATTGATATCGACACGCGTCAAAAACCTGTTATGCGGAATACCCTATTGCTGTGACAGCTGTGTGAACCCGGCCGGAAACACTGGTACCGCGGGGTTGGGGGCCCTCGCCCCTTGGCAGTTCCGGCAGCCGGTGGTAAGGTCGCCACAACTTGGTTTACCCAATATTGCGCGCCACTGCCACGTTGCAGGGCCTCTGCCGCCAACACTGGCAGTGTGCCGGCTCCGCTCTTCTTCCCACAACCGAGACCAGGGTGCCCTGCCAGAGGCGCGGGCGTTACGGCATTATGGATATCGAACTGTTCAGAACCTTTCTCGAAGTGAACAAGACCCGCCATTTCGGCAAGGCGTCAGAGAACCTCTACCTGACGCAGGCGGCGGTGAGCGCCCGGGTTAAACTGCTGGAGGAGAGCCTGGGTGTGACCCTGTTTCTGCGGGCGCGCAATAATATCCAGCTCACCCCCGAGGGGGAGCGGCTGGTACCTCACGCCGAGACCATGCTGCTGGCCTGGTCCCGTGCCCGGCAAGAGGTAGCACTGAAGCAGGAACAGCAGCTGCAGCTGAGCCTGGGCACCACCGCCGGCCTCTGGCGCTTTACCCTGCAGGACAAATTGCCACGGCTGCACGACAGCTTCCCCGAGCTGGCACTGCGGGCAGACGCCCATTCGGCGGAAGAGCTGGTACGCCTGTTACAGGAGGGGTTGATCGATCTGGCCTTCCTCTACGAGCCAGCCAGCCTGCCCAATATCGTCGCCACACCCATTGGCAAGCTGAAGCTGGTCATGGCCAGCACCCGGGAGGGCATCAAGGCGAAGGAAGCGGTGAAAAACGGCTATGTGTACGTGGACTGGGGCACCGCCTTCGGGATCTTTCACGGCAAGCGATTTCCGGATACCCAGCCACCGGTGCTGCACACCAATATGGCCAGTATTGCCGAGGCCTACCTGGCGGAGCATGGCGGCACCGCCTACCTGCCCGAAACCGTGATCGAGCAGTGGCAAGCCGGCAACATTTACCGGGTGGCTGACGCCCCCGGTTTCTCGCGGGATATCTTTGCCGTCTATCGCAGCAATTTCAGCCGCCCGGACCTGTTGCCGGAAATTATTGAGCTGCTGAAGCGCCAGCCCTGGCGCTAGCGACCTCAGTAGCGGCCTGACTCACGCGCCCACTCATCAGGGATGTTCATCCCCAACTCTTCAGCAAGACGGCGGCGCTCACGGCGGTCCTCCATCATGCGGCGCTGCTCGGTTTTCCGGCGCGCCTTGTCACGGCGGTCTTTCTGCTGGCCAAAAAATTCGTAGTCGAACTCCTCGCTGTCGTTATCGAGAAAGAGTTCGTCGTCTGTGTCCTGTTCAATACGAGACATTGTGCACCCTCGTTTACTGCGATTTCACGCGCAATATGAGGCTGCCAAAATTTGCTGTACAGCAAAAGAATCTTATGAATTTGCTTAAGAGTGTTTATGGAAAGCGGTACCCGTCCGGACGCCTCAGCGCAGCTCCATATCAAACTCTTCGGCCAGGTCCAGGGGCTCCATCTCCAGGCCGTCCAGCTCCTCACTCCAGTTGATACCGACCAGCAGCACATCGGCATGCATGCCATCGATCCACTCGTCGAGGAACTCCTCCAACGCCACCGGCACCGGCTTGTAGACCGACCACTCATCGACGCAAACCGCCTGGGCAAACTCCGGCTGTGACCAGAAAGGCATCACATCGATATCGTCACTGCCTTCTGACGGGCAGAGGGCGAAACCATCCGGCCCCTCCAGGGCCCACACGCATCCGGTGGCAATGGCTTCGACAATAAAGCGATCCAGATTTTCTTCCGGATTGTTGGAGAGTGGTTCCATGGCGGCGGCTCGCTGAGGCTGACAGAGGTAGGGCGCCGAAGATCCGGCGCCACACTGCTGGCTACATGTAACCAGCGTTAAAGCAGCCTAGTATACGGTAATCCGTTCACGCAACCGAGCCTCACTTCCGTCATTCTCCGATACCACTCAGTTCATCACCACGGCGCTGTCGCTGCCGGCGGATGACGTGACCTCCACATCCACCCGACGCTCACCGCTGTAGGCCTCCAGATCACCGCTGGCAGCGGTGGAGCGGTTGGCACCATGGCTGAACACCTCCAGCCGCTGCTCCGGGATACCCGCCGCCAGCAGTGCGTCGCGCACACTCAGGGCCCGGTGCTCGGACAGGACATTATTGTACTCATCGGTGCCGCGGGGATCGGCGTAGCCATCCAGGCGCACCCGCAACTGGGGGAAATCCTTGAGCATGAGCGCCAATTTGGTGATCTGCTCGCAACCGCTCTCGGTCAGCTGGTCCGAGCCGGTCTCAAACAGCACCCGCTGGTCCAGCGACCGCAACGCCAACTGCTGCCACTGCCCCTGCAGGCCGTCACTGCTCTGCAACTGGCGCTCCAGCTGATCGATACGTACCTCTGCCACCACTACTGCTTCGTTCATGGTATCCACCTTATCTGCCTGCTCAATCTGCTCGCTCATCCAGGCGCCGCCGAGGGCGCCGATAAACATCCCCACTGGCCCGCCCAGCACGGCCCCCGCCACCGTGGCGGTGGTAAAGGTCGCACTCTGTTTCAGTTCGGTATGACGTGAACCCTCTGCAGCCTGGGCGGCTCCGGTTGCCATGGTTGCCGTCAATGCCGTTATCATCACCAAGTGTTTCATTTCTAACCTCCTGCGGTTTGTTGATGGTTCTATTCAACACACAGAAGCTGGCCATCCGCGGGCGCAGTGCTGGCAAAGCCACGACCAAAAGTGATCAATTGTGGCAGCAGGGACAGCTCTCCCCCAGCCTGCTACCATAGCGCCCTGAATTTTTTACCCACTGGTAAGCGATACACCATGAGCAAACGACTGGTACTCACCCTCAGCTGCCCGGACCGCCCCGGCATTGTTGCCGAAGTCACCGGCTTTCTGGCCCGCCACCACTACAACATTGAGGAGGCGGCCCAGTTTGAGGACCGTCAGGAGAAGCGCTTTTTCATGCGTACCGAGCTGGTACCCGTGAGCGGTGCCACCTCACAGGCGGAACTGCGCACCCTGTTTGGCGAACTGGCGGCGAAGGACAATATGCAGTGGCAGCTGCGGGATCTGGCGCAGCGGCCGAAGGTAGTACTGGCGGTATCGCGCTGGGGTCACTGCCTCAATGCCATGCTGCATAAGTGGAAAGAGGGCACCCTGCCCATCGATATCGTGGCGGTGGTCTCCAACCATGAGGATATGCGCAGCCTGGTGGAGTGGTACAACGTGCCCTTCCACTACCTGCCCATTACCGCCGATACCAAACCGCAGCAGGAGGCGCAGATCCTGCAGGTAATGAGCGACTGCCAGGCCGACCTGCTGGTGCTGGCGCGCTACATGCAGATCCTCTCCGATGAGATGTGCCGCCAGCTGTCCGGTCGCGCCATCAACATTCACCACTCCTTCCTGCCTGGCTTCAAGGGCGCCCGCCCCTACCACCAGGCCTACGACCGGGGGGTGAAGCTGATTGGTGCCACCGCCCACTTCGTCACCAGCGACCTGGACGAGGGCCCGATCATCGAGCAGGAAGTGGAGCGGGTCTCCCACAGCAACTCCCCGGCGGAGCTGGTGGAAATTGGCCACGATATCGAGAGCGTGGTGCTCTACCGCGCGGTGCGCTGGTACGCAGAGCAGCGGGTGCTGTTGAATGGTCGTCGTACGGTGGTGTTCAGACGTTAAGTTACGTCTGCTTTGTCAGGCAGCTGATCTGAGACTTACGACTCACAAGCTGAGTGAATTTGAGCTTTGGGTTTCGCCCTGCTGGGCGAAACAGACAGCCCAAGTTCACTCCACAATCCAATCAAGGCACCAAACAAAAGGCTCAGCCAATCGCCTACAGCCAGTCCCGATACCCTCTACTAGTTGGTAACCCAAACCTCACAAGCCCAACCAAAAGACAAAAAAATACCCGCACAAGGCGGGTATTTTTTTGTTCCAAAGAAGGATCCAGGCTTATTCAGCCGGAGCCTCCTGGTTGCCGGCAGCGTCCTGCGCTTCTTCCGCCAGAGCTTCCTTGATGGAGAGCTTAATGCGGCCGCGCTGGTCCACGTCCAGACACTTAACGCGCACAACCTGACCCTCTTTGAGGTAATCAGTGACGTTGTTGACGCGCTCTTCGGCGATCTGGGAGATGTGTACCAGACCATCTTTACCAGGCAGGAAGTTAACGAATGCGCCGAAATCCACAATGCGCACTACGGTACCTTCGTAGATCTCACCAATCTCGGCCTCGGCAGTGATTTCGCCGATACGGGCCAGAGCGGCCTGCAGGGATTCGGTGCTCTCGCCGTAGATCTTCACGGTGCCGTCATCGTCGATGTCGATGGAAGCGCCGGTCTCTTCGGTGATGGAACGGATGGTAGCGCCGCCCTTACCGATGATGTCGCGGATCTTGTCAGGATGAACCTTGATGGTCTCGAACTGGGGCGCGGTGTCGGCCACAGTGTCGCGGGACTTGTCGATGATCTTGTTCATCTCGGCCAGGATGTGCAGACGGGCGTGCAGGGCCTGCTCCAGGGCGATTTCCATGATCTCTTCGGTGATACCTTCGATCTTGATGTCCATCTGCAGCGCGGTGATACCGTCAGAGGTACCGGCTACCTTGAAGTCCATGTCGCCGAGGTGGTCTTCGTCACCGAGGATGTCGGTCAGTACGGCAAAACCGTTCTCTTCTTTCACCAGACCCATGGCGATACCAGCCACAGGAGCCTTGAGCGGTACACCCGCGTCCATCAGCGCCAGGGAGGAACCACACACGGAGGCCATGGAGGAAGAACCGTTGGACTCGGTAATTTCACTCACCACGCGGATGGAGTAAGGGAACTCGTCTTCTTTTGGCAGCACAGCGGCAACACCGCGGCGGGCCAAACGACCGTGACCGATTTCACGACGGCCAGTGCCACCCATTCGACCGGCTTCACCTACGGAGTAGGGAGGGAAGTTGTAGTGCAGCATAAACGGATCGCGACGTGAGCCTTCCAGCGCATCAATCATCTGTGCATCGCGGGCAGAGCCCAGGGTGGCAACAACGATGGCCTGGGTCTCACCGCGGGTAAACAGCGCGGAACCGTGGGTCTTTGGCAGTACACCAACTTCTACCTGGATAGGACGTACGGTCTTGGTGTCACGACCGTCGATACGCGGTTCACCGGCAACAACGCTCTGACGTACGGTTTTCTTCTCCAGGTCCTTGAAGGCGCCCTTGATCTCATCAACGCTCAGGGTCTCGGTAGCCAGCTGCGCAGCAGCCTGGTCACGCAGCTCACCCAGACGGTTGTAACGCGCCATCTTGTCAGTGATGCGGTAGGCTTCTTTTACAGATTCGCCAAAACCACTGCTCAGGGCCTGGGTCAGCTCGACATTTTCGGCCTCAGGCGTCCACTCCCAGGCTGGCTTGCCGGCATCGCGGGCCAGCTCGTTAACGGCCTGTACAACCGCCTGCAGCTCCTGGTGAGCGAACAGTACCGCACCCAGCATGATGTCTTCCGGCAGCTCCTTGGCTTCGGATTCCACCATCAGCACGGCGTCCTGGGTACCGGCCACAACCATGTCGAGGTCGGAAGTCTGCAGCGCGCTGTAGCCCGGGTTGAGCAGGTAGCCGTCTGCCTCGGTGTAACCCACACGGGCGGCACCGATAGGACCGTTGAACGGAATGCCGGAGATCGCCAGAGCAGCAGAGGTACCGATCATGGCACAGATATCCGGATCAACGTCTTTGCTGGCGGACATTACAGTACAAACCACCTGTACTTCGTTCATGTAACCGTTAGGGAACAGTGGACGAATAGGACGGTCGATCAGACGGGAAGTCAGGGTCTCTTTTTCGCTTGGGCGGCCTTCACGCTTGAAGAAGCCACCGGGGATCTTGCCGGCGGCATAGGCCTTCTCAATGTAGTGTACGGATAGCGGGAAGAAGTCCTGATCGGCTTTGGCGCTCTTGGCACCAACCACAGTACACAGCACTTTGGTATCGCCTACAGAGGCCAGCACAGCGCCGGTTGCCTGACGAGCGATACGACCTGTTTCCAGGGTTACGGTATCTTTACCGTATTGAAAGGTTTTAATGACGGGATTCACGACATTTTCCTTATTAGCTTTTTGCTTTTTGCTTACGTTTACTTTCGATTAATAGATTCAGATCTGGATTTCCCAGTCGCCTGCCCTTGCAGAGCGATCTGCTAAAATAGACGGCCACACGGCCCCATTTCCTGAATTTTCCTGAATTATTGCTACGCCAGAGTCCTGCGGGCCTGTGCGACCTGTTGTTGCCGGCAGCCATCTCTTGCTGCTGCCCACGGTCGCTGGTTCGCGCCCTCTCTGCTGGCGGTTTGAGAAAAAAAAGTGCCCGCATACGCGGGCACTGGGTATCGCTTAGCGACGCAGACCCAACTTCTGGATCAGGGCGGTGTAGCGACTGGCGTCCTTACGCTTCAGGTAGTCCAGCAGCTTACGACGCTGGTTTACCATGCGGATCAGGCCGCGGCGTGAGTGGTGATCCTGCTTGTGGTCCGCAAAGTGGCCCTGCAGCTTGTTGATGTTAAAGGTCAACAGAGCTACCTGAACCTCAGGGGAACCGGTATCACCTTCCGCTTGTTGAAAATCTTTTACGATTTCAGCTTTTTGAGCAGCACTCAGTGCCATAGTATTTTCCTCATAATAATATGCCTTAAGAGATCCAGCCGGGCCCGTGCATATTTACAGGCCGGCTAGCATTGGGATTTTGGCAGCAAAAGCCACCAAAACCACCAATTCTGCGGTGCCCAGCTAGTTGCTGACCACCAGACGTTTGGGAGCCACACGACCTTCGTCGTCCAGCACCCCAACGCCCAAAAAATCACCACTTTCGGCGAAGACACGCACCATATCACCTTCCTGCCCCAGGCGGTAGACCTGCGGGTCCATTACCGGATTGCCCTGGCGGAAGTAATACGCAGAGTCCTCCGGCAGCGTCAGCGCGGGCAGCTCCTGCACCGGGGTATCCACCGGCAACAGGTGATGGTCCAGCACCTCCGCCAACTGCTCACCGCGCTCCTCGCGCAGGTCATCCAGCTCCAGCATATCGGCCTCGGTAAAGGCGCCGGCCTGGGTGCGGTGCAGCTTGACCACGTGGGCGCCAACCCCGAGTGCCTTACCCAGGTCCTCGGCGATAGAGCGGATATAGGTGCCTTTACTGCAGTGGATATCGAGGTCCACCTGCGCCTGCTCACCGGCCCGGAAGTCCAGCAGATCAATGCTGTAAACCGTTACCGGCCGCGCCTCACGCTCGATCTCTATGCCCTGACGGGCCAGCTTGTAGAGCGGCTCGCCATTGTGCTTCAGGGCCGAGTACATGGGGGGCACCTGCAGGATATCGCCAATAAACGGCTGCAATGCCTGCCACACCTGCTCGCGGGTCACCGCCGCAGTACTGACCGCGTCCAGCAGCTCACCATCGGCATCACCGGTGGTAGAGAACGCACCCAATTGATAGGTGGTGCGATAGCGCTTGTCCGCGTCCAGCAGGAACTGGGAAAACTTGGTGGCCTCACCAAAACAGAGGGGCAGTACGCCGGTCGCCAGGGGATCCAGCGCACCGGTATGACCGGCCTTGGCGGCAAACAGCAGGCGCTTGGCCTGCTGCAGTGCGTCATTGGACGTCAGCCCAGTCGGTTTGTTCACTACCAGCACCCCGTTGACGGGGCGGCCGCGCGCTTTTCTTCGTGCCACCAGCTACCTCTCGGGCCGACTCAGTCAGCCGCGCTGTCGTCGTCGCGATCGTCAGAAGCGGCGCGATCTTCACGCATCGCCTTGTCGATCAGGTTGGAGAGTTTCTGACCACGCACGGAGGTGGCGTCGTAGATAAAGTGGAGACGCGGGGTGGTGCGGATATCCAGCTCCTTGGCCAACTGACTGCGCAGGAAACCCGCCGCCTTGTTGAGAGCCTCTTCCGCCTCGGCACACTCCTCGTCCGACTCCTTACCAACAAAGGTAACGTAGACCCGGGCTATGGACAGATCGCGACTGACATTGACGTCATTGATATTGACCATACCAATGCGGGGGTCACGCACCTCGAACTGCAGCAGCTGGGCAAGGATGCGCTGAATCGCATCCCCCAGCCGGTCTGTACGCTTGAAATCACGGGCCATAACAACGCTTACCTCAGGGACGCGCGCTTACAGCTCGCGCGCCACCTCTTTCACGTCGAAGACTTCGATCTGATCGCCGACTTTTACGTCGTAGTCTTTCACGCCGATACCACACTCAACACCGTTACGGACTTCGTTGACGTCGTCCTTGAAGCGACGCAGGGATTCCAGCTCGCCTTCATAAATCACGATGTTGTCACGCAGTACGCGGATAGGCTTGCTGCGGTAGACAGTACCTTCGATCACCATACAGCCGGCCACCTGGCCAAACTTCGGCGAGCGGAATACTTCGCGTACCTCGGCAATACCGACGATCTCTTCCACACGCTCGGGCTCGAGCATACCGGAGAGCGCACCTTTCACTTCATCGATCAGCTGATAGATGATGCTGTAGTAGCGAATCTCAACCTCTTCTGCCTCGGCCAGCTTGCGGGCGCTGTTGTCTGCACGCACGTTAAAGCCGATAACAATGGCGCCGGAGGTCAGGGCCAGGTTGATGTCGTTCTCGGTAATACCACCGACACCGGTAACCACCAGGTTGACCTGCACTTCGTCGTTGCCCAGATCGATCAGGGCTGCCTGGATGGCTTCCAGCGAACCGCGCACGTCGGTCTTCAGAATAACCGGCAGCACCTTCTTCTCGTTGGCACCCATGTTGGCAAACATGTTTTCCAGCTTGGCGGCCTGCTGACGTTGCTGACGCTGATCGCGGGCTTTTTCGGCACGGTACTCGGCCACTTCACGAGCCTTACGCTCGTTGGGCACGATGACAAACTCTTCACCGGCTTCCGGCGGGTTGTCCAGACCCAGCAGTTCCACCGGAGTGGATGGGCCGGCCTCTTTTACGGACTTGCCGCGCTCGTCAGTCATGGCACGCACACGGCCGTAGGCTTCACCGGCCAGCATGATATCACCACGCTTCAGCTCACCAGCCTGGACCAGTACCGTGGCAACAACGCCGCGTCCCTTGTCCATGCGGGATTCCACCACCACACCGCGGGCAGGAATGCCTACAGGGGCCTGCAGCTCCAGCAGTTCGGCCTGCAGGGATACCGCTTCCAGCAGCTCGTCGATGCCCTGTCCAGTGTGCGCAGAGACGTTTACAAACTGCACGTCACCGCCCCACTCTTCGGGGATCACATCTTTGGCTGCCAGTTCGTTTTTAACACGATCCGGGTCCGCCGCTTCCTTGTCGCACTTGTTCACGGCAACAACGATCGGCACACCGGCAGCGCGGGCGTGCTGCACCGCTTCTTCGGTCTGAGGCATAACACCGTCGTCGGCAGCCACCACCAGGATCACCACGTCGGTACACTGGGCACCGCGGGCACGCATGGCGGTAAACGCGGCGTGGCCGGGGGTGTCGAGGAAGGCGATCTCGCCCTTGTCGGTTTTCACCCGGTAGGCACCGATGTGCTGGGTAATACCGCCCGCCTCACCGCTCACCACTTTGGTTTTGCGGATGTAGTCCAGCAGCGAGGTCTTACCGTGGTCAACGTGACCCATAACGGTAACCACCGGCGCACGGGGCAGCATTTCACCTTCGCTGACGATGGTTTCGGCCAGGGCCTCTTCCACTTCATTGCCGGTAACGAGGACAACCTTGTGACCCATCTCTTCCACCACGAGCGTCGCGGTTTCCTGATCGAGGATCTGGTTCATGGTGGCCATGGTGCCCATCTTCATGAGGGTCTTAACCACTTCGCCTGCTTTGACTTTCATGCGTTGGGCCAGTTCGGCCACGCTGATATTTTCCGGAATATGTACTTCGTGCACCATCTTCGCCGTCGGGCGCTTGAACCCGTGTCTGTTAGAGAGTTTCAGCGACGGACGTGAGGACTTGCGGGATTGACCATCGTCACCCTCTTCCTCATCCAGGTCATGCAACAGTGCCGCCTTGTTTGTTTTCTTGGAACCGGTTTTCTTGGGAGATTTAGGTCCCTTCTTGCGCTGCACACTGTCGTCATCGTCTTCTGTCTCGACAACGAGCTTCTCTTTCTTCTTGCCGTGCTTGCCTTTCTCTTCTTCCTGCTGGGCCTTCAGTGCACGGGCTTCCGCTTCGGCACGCAGCTCGGCGTCGGTAAGGTTCTCCTCCTCCGCCTTGACCTTGGCTTTCTCTTCCGCCTGCTGGCGTTTCAGTTCGCGAGCCTCGTCCTCAGCCTTGCGACGGGCTTCCATTGCCGCCACGCGGATGGCTTCGGCGTCATCGACAAAGGTCGGAGCGGCGACATCGGCAGCCGGCGCTTCAGCCGCCACTTCAGCCACAGGCTCAGCAGCCGCTACCACAGGCTCTGGCTGTACCGACTCTTCCACCAGGGTCTCTTCAACCACTGTTTCAGCATCTGCGGGTGCCGTTTCCGTCTTGACGTAAGTACGCTTCTTGCGCACCTCGACGTTAACGGTCTTGCGCGCCGCACCACTACCGGTTTTCAGGGTCGTGGTGGTCTTGCGCTTAAGGGTAATTTTCTTCGGGGCACCAGCCGCTTCACCGTGACTGGTTTTTAAAAAGGCCAGCAGTGTCTGCTTCTCTTCATCGGATACCAAGGCATCCGCTGAGCTGTGCTTGAGGCCGGCTTCTGCCATTTGTTTCAGCAGGCGATCCTCTGTGGTGCCTACCGATTTAGCGAGTTCGCTAACGGTTACTTCTGCCATGATCTGTCCTCAATCCTCGTGTTACTCTGCAGCGTCGCTCTGCTCATCTGCAAACCACGGTTCGCGAGCTTTCATGATCAATGCGGCGGCACGTGTTTCATCCATACCTTCAATGTCCAGCAGGTCATCCACGGCCTGTTCAGCGAGATCATCCATAGTGGCGATACCGCGGCTGGCCAGCAGATAAGCGAGATGCTTATCCATGCCTTCCATTGTCAGCAGGTCTTCTGCCGGTTCTGCATTATCCAGCTGCTCTTCTGACGCCAGCGCCTGGGTCAGCAGTGCATCCTTGGCCCGTGAGCGCAGTTCTTCTGCAATATCCTCATCGAAACCATCGATATTCAGCATCTCTTCCATGGGCACGTAGGCGATCTCCTCCAGCGAGGTAAAGCCTTCGTCCACCAGTACGCCTGCCACATCTTCATCCACATCCAGGGCATCCATGAAGGTCTGGATATAGCTGCCAGCCTCCTCTTCCTGCTTGGACTGCCAGTCATCAATGCTCATGACATTGATTTCCCAGCCGGACAGCTCACTGGCAAGACGCACGTTCTGACCGCTGCGGCCAATGGCCTGGGCCAGGTTATCCGGTTGCACAGCCACATCCATGGAGCCGGTATCTTCGTCCACCACAATGGATTCGATTTCGGCAGGGGCCATAGCGTTAATCACAAACTGTGCAGGGTTGTCGTTCCACAGAATGATGTCGATACGCTCGCCACCCAGCTCGTTGGAGACCGCCTGCACACGGGAGCCGCGCATACCCACACAGGCGCCGACCGGGTCAATACGACCGTCGTTGGTGTGTACGGCAATCTTGGCGCGGGAACCGGGATCGCGGGCAGCGGCACGCAGCTCGATCACCTGCTCGGAGATCTCCGGCACTTCAATCTTGAACAATTCGATCAGCATCTCGGGGCAGGAGCGGCTCAGGTAGAGCTGCGGGCCACGGCTGTCGGGACGCACGTCCAGCAGCAGGGCGCGCACGCGGTCGCCCATGCGGAACACTTCGCGGCCCACCAGCTGGTCGCGGGGCAGCAGGCCTTCGGCGTTGTTGCCCAGATCCACAATAATGCTGTCGCGGGTTACTTTCTTAACAGTGCCGCTCACCAGCTCACCGAGACGGTCGCGGTACTGCTCAACAATCTGCTGGCGCTCGGCGTCGCGCACTTTCTGCACGATCACCTGCTTGGCGGTCTGCGCAGCGATGCGGCCGAACTCAACGTTCTCTACCACTTCTTCGTAGGTATCACCCACCTGCAGGGACGGATCTTTTTCCGCCGCCTCTTCGGTAGTGAACTGGGTACCCAGCAGCGCCAGGGTATCGTCATCAACCACTTCCCAACGACGGGTGGTAACGTAATCACCGGTTTTGCGATCAATTACTACCTGAATGTCGGCATCTTCGTCGTAGCGCTTTTTGGTGGCAGCAGCCAGCGCCTGCTCGATGGCTTCAAAGATGATGCCACGGTCGACACCCTTCTCGTTAGAAACCGCCTCTGCAACCAACAGAATTTCTTTGCCCATGTGTAAGCCTCGTTCACCTGAAGCGAGCCAATTGGCTCTTAACTGATCGCAGCCTGCTCCGGCCGCTACTTCATTACTGCGAACAAACCCCTGTCGTCCTTAGAAACGGGGGATTATGTTTGCCTTGTCAATCAACTCGATGGGGAGCATGTACTCATGATCCTCCACCACTACCAGCACTTCGTCCTCTTCGACGCCGCGCAAGATTCCCTTGAACTTTCTCCGCCCTTCAAACGCCGAACGCAGCTTGATCTCTACCTGCTCACCGGCATAGCGCGCAAACTGCTCGAGGGTATAAAGCGGCCGATCCATGCCCGGTGAAGAGACCTCAAGGGTGTACTCACCCGCGATCGGATCTTCCACGTCGAGCACGCTGCTCACCTGGCGACTGACTGCTTCGCACTCTGCCAGGCCTACGCCAATTTCAGGACGGTCAATGTACAGGCGCAGGGTACTGTGGCGCCCCTGAGTAAAGTACTCCAGCCCCCACAGCTCACAACCCAGTGACTCAACCACCGGGGTCAGCAGTTCAACCAACTGATCGTGCTTAGATGCCATGCGTTCAACCCTGTGTGCACAAACAAAAAATGGGCACGAAGCCCATCCAATACTGCGATCACAGCTCCGCTGAGATCGTTGCGAGCCCCTTCGCAGGAGCCTCCACCGGCTGACGGCAGATACGAAAAAGCCCCTTAAAAGGGGCCTTTTCGAAGCACCCGATCCGCCTGGACCGAGCGCAGAATTTGGTAGCGGGGGCAGGATTTGAACCTACGACCTTCGGGTTATGAGCCCGACGAGCTACCAGACTGCTCCACCCCGCATCAACAACTTAGCGAGGTACATCTCCTCAACCAAGGCCGCGAATTATAGAGACCAACCCCAGAGTGGTCAACCCCTAAATCCTTAAAACTACAGTGTTTTTACATTTTCGGCGGCACCAACCACGGCATCACCGGGGCGAGCGCCCGGAGCGACTGCGTGCAGGGCAGGCAGCCGCTCCCGCAGCTGATTACAGGTGGCGCACGGAGTCGATTTCGTACTCCACTTCGCCGCCCGGAGTAACGATCACCACGACGTCGCCCTCCTCCTTACCAATCAAACCACGGGCGATGGGGGAGTTGACGGAGATCTTGTTGGATTTCACGTCCGCCTCGTCGTCGCCAACGATCTGGTAGGTCTTCTCTTCTTCGGTATCCACATTGATGATCACCACGGTAGTACCGAAAATCACCTTGCCGGATTCGGGAATCTGAGAGATATCGATCACCTGGGCGTTGGAGAGCTTGCCTTCGATCTCCTGGATTCGCCCCTCACAAAAGCCCTGCTGTTCACGGGCCGCGTGGTACTCGGCATTCTCTTTCAGGTCACCGTGTTCACGGGCCTCGGCAATCGCCTGCACAATGCGCGGACGATCAACTTTTTTCAGGCGCTCCAGCTCGGCGCGCAGGGCATCAGCGCCCTGCCTGGTCATTGGAATCTTGCTCATCCTTTTACTCTCCCGTGCAGCTCCTGCAGACTACGCACCTTGTGCTGCTGGCCGGAACGAATGGCCATGCACACAGCCGCCGCACCGGCGATAGTGGTTGTAAAGTAGACACTGTGGTTCTCGGCACTGCGGCGAATAGAAGCGGAGTCGCGAATCGCCTGCTTGCCTTCAGTGGTGTTGATGACGATGTCGATCTCGTCGTTCTTGATCATGTCGACGATATGAGGGCGACCCTCCATCACCTTGTTGACCAACTGTACCGGCAACCCCTGGTCACCCAGGTATTTCGCGGTACCGCGAGTGGCGACCAGCTGATAGCCAAGATCCACCAGCTCTTTGGCCACCGGCAGCAGCCCGTCCTTATCAAAGTCGCGCACACTGACAAAGACCTTGCCCGATGCCGGAATCGGATCGCCGGCACCCAGCTGGGCCTTGGAGTAGGCCTCGGCAAAGGTATCACCCACACCCATCACCTCACCGGTGGACTTCATCTCGGGGCCGAGAATCGGGTCAACCGCCGGGAACTTGTTGAAGGGGAACACCGCTTCCTTAACGCTGAAGTAATCCGGTACCACTTCCTGGGTAAAGCCCTGCTCTTCCAGCGATTTGCCAGCCTGTACCAGGGCCGCCACTTTCGCCAGCGAGGTACCGATACACTTGGAGACAAACGGCACGGTACGGGAGGCGCGCGGGTTCACCTCGATCACGTAGATCTCGCCATCCTGGTAGGCCAGCTGCACGTTCATCAGGCCGATCACACCCAGCTCCACCGCCATCTTGCGCACCTGCTCGCGCATCTCATCCTGCACATCGGCAGGCAGGGAGTAAGGCGGCAGGGAACAGGCGGAGTCACCAGAGTGCACACCGCACTGCTCAATGTGCTGCATGATGGCGCCGATCACGACGGTCTTGCCATCAGATACCGCATCGATATCCACTTCGATGGCATTATTGAGGAAGTGGTCCAGCAGCACTGGCGCATCGTCGGACACCTGCACAGCGGAACGCATATAGTGGCGCAGCTCGTCCTCTTTATAGACGATCTCCATGGCGCGACCACCCAGCACGTAGGAAGGACGCACCACCAGCGGGTAACCCACCTGCGCGGCCATGCGCACCGCCTCTTCGGTAGAGCGCACGATGGCGTTGGAGGGCTGCTTCAGGTCGAGGCGCATCAGCATCTGCTGGAAACGCTCACGATCTTCGGCGCGGTCAATCGCTTCAGGCGAGGTTCCGATAATCGGCACACCTTCGGCCTCCAGGGCACGAGCCAGTTTCAGCGGCGTCTGGCCACCGAACTGCACAATCACGCCCTTGGGCTTCTCTTTACGCACGATCTCCAGTACGTCTTCCAGGGTTACCGGCTCAAAGTAGAGGCGGTCGGAAGTGTCGTAGTCGGTGGAGACGGTCTCGGGGTTACAGTTGACCATGATGGTTTCAAAACCATCTTCACGGCAGGCCAGGGCGGCGTGCACACAGCAGTAGTCAAACTCGATACCCTGGCCAATACGGTTAGGGCCACCACCCAGCACCATGATCTTGTCACGGTCGGAAGGGTTGGACTCACACTCTTCTTCGTAGGTGGAGTACATGTAGGCGGTGGAGGTAGCGAACTCCGCCGCACAGGTGTCCACACGCTTGTAGACCGGGTGAATACCCAGCTTGGTGCGGTGGGCACGTACGGTTTTTTCGCTCACGCCCAGCAGGGTCGCCAGACGCTTGTCGGAGAAGCCCTTGCGCTTGATGCGGAACATCATGTCGGCATCAATATCGCCCAGTGGCATGGCCGCCAGGCGCTGCTCTTCCTTCATCAGGTCTTCGATCTGCACCAGGAACCAGGGGTCGATGGCAGAGACCTCGAAGGCCTCCTCCACGCTCATACCGGCGCGGAAGGCATCAGCCACGTACCAGATACGCTCGGCGCCAGGGGTTGAGAGATCGCGACGAATCTGCGCCATGGCGTCATCGGAAGCCAGGTCAACCTTGGGCTCGAATCCGGCAGAACCTACCTCCAGACCGCGCAGGGCTTTCTGCAGGGATTCCTGGAAGGTGCGACCGATGGCCATTACCTCACCCACAGACTTCATCTGGGTGGTCAGGCGGGCATCGGCATCGCCGAATTTTTCAAAGGTGAAACGCGGCACCTTGGTCACCACGTAGTCGATGGAGGGCTCGAACGAGGCCGGGGTCGCACCGCCGGTGATGTCGTTCTGCAGCTCGTCCAGGGTGTAACCCACCGCCAGCTTGGCCGCCACCTTGGCAATGGGGAAGCCGGTAGCCTTGGAAGCCAGCGCCGAAGAGCGGCTCACGCGGGGGTTCATCTCGATCACCACCAGGCGACCGTTTTCCGGGTTCACCGCGAACTGCACGTTGGAACCACCGGTTTCCACACCGATTTCACGCAGCACCGCCAGTGAGGCGTTACGCATGATCTGCAGCTCTTTATCGGTCAGGGTCTGAGCCGGTGCCACAGTGATGGAGTCACCGGTGTGCACACCCATGGGGTCAAAGTTTTCAATGGAACAGACGATGATGCAGTTGTCGTTCTTATCACGCACAACCTCCATCTCGTACTCTTTCCAGCCCAGCAGGGATTCGTCGATCAGCAGCTCGTTGGTGGGCGACAGATCGAAACCGCGGTTACAGATCTCTTCGAACTCTTCCCAGTTGTAGGCGATACCACCACCGGAACCGCCCATGGTGAAGGAGGGACGGATAATGACCGGGAAGCCGTATTTTTTCGGTACTTCCAGCGCCTCTTCCATGGTGTGCACGATGTCGGCGCGGGCGCACTCAAGGCCGATCTTTTTCATGGCCTTGTCAAACAGGTTGCGGTCTTCCGCCTTGTGAATGGCCTCCTGGGTGGCACCAATCAGCTCGACCTTGTACTTATCCAGCACACCGTTGTCGTGCAGCGCCAGCGCACAGTTGAGCGCCGTCTGGCCGCCCATGGTGGGCAGGATGGCATCGGGACGCTCTTTCTCGATGATCTTCTCCACCGTGCGCCATTCGATAGGCTCGATGTAGGTGGCGTCGGCCATGGTGGGGTCGGTCATGATGGTGGCCGGGTTGGAGTTCACCAGAATGACCCGGTAGCCCTCCTCACGCAGCGCCTTACAGGCCTGGGCGCCGGAATAGTCGAATTCACAGGCCTGCCCGATCACAATCGGACCAGCTCCCAGAATCAGAATGCTTTGGATATCAGTTCTTTTTGGCATTGTGCTCTCGCTAGACGCTGAGTGTGGAGCCCGCAACCGGCGTCAACTCCACAAATGTATTCTCTGTAACCCTTGTTGTTGCCCAGTCCGCGCTTAGCGGCGGGCGGCCATCAGCTCGATAAAATGATCGAACAGCGGTGCCGCATCGTGCGGGCCGGGACTGGCCTCAGGGTGACCCTGGAAGCTGAAGGCCGCCTTGTCGGTGCGATGGATACCCTGCAGGGTGCCGTCGAACAGCGACTTGTGGGTGGCTTTCAGGTTAGCAGGCAGCGACGCCTCATCCACCGCAAAGCCGTGGTTCTGGGCGGTGATCATCACCGTGCCGTCTTCCAGGTTCTGCACCGGGTGGTTGCCGCCGTGGTGGCCGAGGCCCATCTTCACGGTTGTGGCGCCGGAGGCCAGGGCCAGCAGCTGGTGCCCGAGGCAGATGCCAAAGACCGGCACATCGGTCTCCAGGATCTCGGTAATGGCGGTGATGGCGTAGTCGCAGGGCTCCGGGTCACCGGGGCCATTGGAGAGGAAGACGCCATCGGGATTCATCGCCAGCACTTCGGCGGCGGTGGTTTTGGCAGGCACAACCGTCAGGTCGCAACCGCGGTCAACCAGCATGCGCAGGATGTTACGCTTCACGCCGTAATCGTAGGCCACCACTTTGTAGGGCAGTTGCTCCGGGGTTACAAAACCCTGACCCAGCTGCCAGCTGCCCTCTTTCCAGTCGTAGGCTGCAGCGGTGGTCACTTCCTTGGCCAGGTCCAGCCCCTTGAGGCCACCGAACTCTTTGGCGGCCTTGAGTGCCGCTGCCTCGTCGATCTCACCGGCCATGATGCAGCCGTTCTGGGCGCCCTTGTCACGCAGGATGCGGGTCAGGCGACGGGTGTCGATATCGGCAATGCCGAGAATGTTGTTCTGCTGCAGGTAGGCATCCAGGGTCTGCTGCGAGCGGAAGTTGCTGGCCAGCAGGGGCAGGTCGCGAATCACCAGACCGCGGGCCCAGATCTGACCACACTCCTCGTCCTCGCTGTTGGTACCGACATTACCGATATGGGGGTAGGTCAGGGTCACAATTTGCTGGGCATAGGAAGGGTCGGTCAGGATCTCCTGATAACCGGTCATGGCGGTGTTGAACACCACCTCTCCGGTTGCCAGGCCGTCAGCGCCGATGGCGCTGCCGCGAAATACACTACCGTCTTCAAGCACCAGAATGGCGGGTCTTTGGGCACCAGTGGTCAAGTCAGCCTCCTAGGGAATGACAAGCGTGTTGCAGCGTTAAAAGCCCCTAGTGGCGGGCTCTTACGCGTGTTTAATTCTGTTTCTTCAGACCGAGAGCTGCTGCCGCGCGAGTTCGCACGGGTCCGGGCAATATCTGCCACATCAATTAACTGAAAGTTGGAATTTCCCGGCGTCAAGTTGCAAAAAAGCGAGATGAAACCGCTGGCTTCACCTCGCTTAGGGCATTTTGCGTCTTACTACCAGAAGACCGGTGTCTCCGCTGCACCGATCAGACTCGCTTAAGCGACTTGGCCAAGATCGATCTGAGGCGCGATTGTACGCGATACAGACAGCCACTGTCCAATCCGGAATCCCCCCGAATGCCCCAAAACCGCCCCCGAAAAACCCCACAAAGTGAGTGCTTACCCGGGGTCAGGAGTGCCGCTTTGGCGCGGAAGTCCCGTCAGGCATCGGCCAGGGAAACAGCGACAAGCCCGCGAACGACCTGCCGCTGCAGCGAGAGTTACAGACCCAGCACGTCCTGCATGGAGTAGAGCCCTGCCGGACGATCCGCCAGCCAGCTGGCGGCACGCACCGCACCGCGGGCGAATGACATACGGCTGGAGGCCTTGTGGGTGATCTCCACCCGCTCACCCTCGGCCATAAACATCACCGTGTGATCCCCCACCACATCCCCACCGCGCACAGTGGCAAAGCCGATGGTTTCACGCTGGCGGGCACCAGTCTGGCCTTCACGGCCGTAAACCGCCACTTCCCGCAGGTTGCGACGCACACCGGCCGCTACCGCTTCGCCCATGGCCAGCGCCGTGCCGGAGGGGGCATCCACCTTGTGGCGGTGGTGCGCCTCGTAGATCTCGATGTCATAGTCGTCACCGAGGATTTCCGCCGCCTGGCGCAGCAGCTTCAGGGTCACATTCACACCGGTGGAGAAGTTGGCGGCCTTGCACAGCGCCGTGGCGGCCTGATTGGCCAGCAGCTCCTGCTCCTGCTCCGGGGTGAAGCCGGTGGTACCGATGACGATCTTCTTGCCCGCTGCCGCACAGGCAGCCGCGTTGGCCAAGGTCGCCGCCGGCGCCGTGAAATCGATCAGCACGTCAAAGTCATTAATAACGGCATTGATGTCGCCAGCGATGGTGACGCCGTTCTTGCCCAGACCGGCCAGCTCGCCCGCATCCGCCCCCACCAGGGAGCTGTCAGGACGCTCCAGCGCAGCGGTCAGCTCGGCACCGTCTGCCAGCGCTACCGCCTCAATCAGGGTCTTGCCCATACGACCGGCGGCGCCGGTCACTGCAATTCTTACCATCTTATTTAGTTCCGAGTAGCGAGTTACGAGTCGCGAGTCTAGCCCAGCTGCCAGCAAGTCCAGAAGACTTTACTCGCCACTCGCCTCTCACCACTCGTTACTGTCTTTAAAGCTTCATATCGCCGAAGAAGTTTTTCATACCCTCAAACCAGCTGTTCTGCTTGGGGGAGTTCTTGTCTCCCTCCATAGAGCCCTTGAACTCCTTCAGCAGATCCTTTTGCTTGTTGCTGAGATTGACCGGCGTCTCCACGATCACCCGGCACAGCAGGTCGCCGGGGGCACCGCCGCGCACCGAGGTCACACCCTTGTTGCGCAGGCGGAACAGCTTGCCGGTCTGGGTCTCGGCCGGCACCTTGAGCTTGACCCGCCCGTCCAGGGTGGGCACATCAATCTCGCCACCGAGGGCGGCATCCACAAAGTTGACCGGCACCTCACAGTAGAGGTTGCGGCCATCCCGCTGGAAGATCTCATGCTCTTTTACCGACACCTGCACATAGAGGTCGCCCGCCGGGCCACCGTCCACACCCGCCTCACCTTCGCCGGAAAGACGAATGCGATCGCCGGTATCCACACCTGCAGGCACTTTCACCGACAGGGTTTTGGTCTCTTCGACCCGGCCGTGGCCGTGGCAATCGCCACAAGGGTCAGTAATGATGGTGCCCTTGCCGCGACAGTTGGGGCAGGTCTGCTGCACCGAAAAGAAGCCCTGTTGCATGCGCACCTGGCCGATACCACCACAGGTGGTACAAGCCATCGGCTTGCTGCCGGACTTGGCGCCGCTGCCATCACAGGTTTTACAGCTGACCAGGGTCGGCACCCGGATCTTCACCGTGGTACCGCGCACCGCGTCTTCCAGGTCCAGCTCCAGGTTGTAGCGCAGGTCAGAGCCCCGCGCCGGGCCGCCGCGACCGCGGCCGCCGCCTCCACCACCACCAAAGATATCGCCGAAGACATCACCGAAGATGTCGCTGAAGCTACCAGCGCCACCGCCGAAACCACCGCCGCCAAAACCGCCGGCCTGCTGATCCACACCGGCGTGGCCATACTGGTCGTACATCGCACGCTTCTGGGAGTCCCCCAGCACCTCGTAGGCCTCGGTGGCCTCCTTGAATTTCTCCTCGGCCTCTTTGTCATCCGGGTTGCGGTCCGGGTGGAACTTCATGGCCACCCGGCGATAGGCCTTCTTCAGGTCCTTCTCGGATACCTCACGGTCAACTCCAAGTACTTCGTAGTAATCGCGCTTCGACATAGATCTGTTACTTCAGGGCAAATGGTTTAACGTTCTTCTGCTTACTGTGGTGCCGGCTCAACACAAACGACAGCCACAGACACGGCGACGGGAGACCGGGTTTCCGGCCGCAGCCGGACGCCCTGCGCCTCCCGTTGAGCTCATCAGATATGACGGTTTACTTGTCGTCTTTAACTTCTTCGAACTCAGCGTCGACCACACCGTCATCAGCTGCGCCGGCATCCGCCTGGGCTGCGCCCTCGGCCTGCGCTGCCTGTTCGGCATACATTTTCTGTGCCACAGGGCCAGTGGCTTCGGTCAGTTTGGTGCTGGCAGCTTCCATCGCCGCCTTGTCATCACCCTTAACCGCCTCTTCGGCCTCAGCCAGAGCAGCCTCAATGGCAGACTTCTCTTCGTCAGTCACCTTGTCGCCAGCCTCTTCCAGAGTCTTGCGGGTGGCACTGATCAGGCCATCGAGCGTGTTGCGGGCCGTGACCAGCTCTTCGAATTTCTTGTCTGCCTCGGCGTTGGCCTCGGCATCCTGCACCATGGCTTCGATCTCCTCATCACTCAGACCGGAGGAGGCCTTGATGACGATGGACTGCTCTTTGCCGGTGGCCTTGTCTTTGGCGCTCACGTTCAGAATACCGTTAGCGTCGATATCAAAGGTCACCTCAATCTGTGGCATGCCACGTGGTGCCGGAGGAATGTCCGCCAGGTCGAAACGACCCAGGGATTTGTTCTGTGCCGCCTGCTTGCGCTCACCCTGCACCACGTGAATGGTTACCGCAGTCTGGTTATCGTCAGCGGTAGAGAACACCTGCGACTTCTTGGTCGGGATGGTGGTGTTCTTCTCGATCAGCGGAGTGGCCACACCACCCATGGTCTCAATACCCAGGCTCAGCGGGGTTACGTCCAGCAGCAGTACGTCTTTCACGTCACCGGCCAGTACCGCACCCTGGATAGCAGCACCCATGGCAACCGCTTCGTCAGGGTTAACGTCACGGCGCGCTTCCTTGCCGAAGAACTCAGCAACCTTCTGCTGCACCATTGGCATACGGGTCTGACCGCCCACCAGGATAACGTCATCAATGTCGCTGACAGAGAGACCGGCATCGGCAATGGCCTGCTTCACCGGGCCCATGGAGCGGGTCACCAGCTCTTCCACCAGGGACTCCAGCTTGGCGCGGGTCAGTTTCACCACCAGGTGCTTGGGACCGGTGGCATCTGCAGTGATGTAAGGCAGGTTCACTTCGGTCTGCTGGGAAGAAGAGAGCTCGATCTTGGCCTTTTCAGCCGCCTCTTTCAGGCGCTGCAGGGCCAGCGGATCGTTGTGCAGGTCGATGCCGTTGCTCTTCTTGAACTCAGCCGCCAGATACTCGATCAGGCGCAGGTCAAAGTCCTCACCACCGAGGAAAGTGTCACCGTTGGTGGCCAGTACTTCGAACTGGTGCTCACCGTCAACGTCGGCAATTTCAATCACGGAGATATCGAAGGTACCACCACCCAGGTCGTAGACGGCGATGGTGTGGTCACCCTTGGCCTTGTCCATACCGTAGGCCAGCGCCGCAGCGGTTGGCTCGTTGATGATACGTTTCACTTCCAGACCGGCGATCTTGCCGGCGTCCTTGGTGGCCTGGCGCTGGGAGTCATTGAAGTAAGCCGGCACAGTGATAACGGCCTCGGTGACCTTCTCACCCAGGTAGTCTTCCGCGGTCTTCTTCATCTTCTTCAGCACTTCGGCAGAGATCTGCGGCGGCGCTTTCTTCTCGCCCTTCACCTCAACCCATGCGTCACCGTTGTCAGCCTGGGCGATACCGTAAGGCACCATGGAGATGTCTTTCTGCACCACGTCATCGGTGAACTTGCGACCGATCAGGCGCTTCACCGCGAACAGGGTGTTGGTAGGGTTGGTTACGGCCTGACGCTTGGCGCTCTGACCGACCAGAATTTCGTTGTCGTCAGTAAAGGCGACAATGGAAGGCGTCGTACGATCGCCTTCTGCGTTTTCGATCACCTTGGGCTTGCCACCCTCCAGTACAGACACACAGGAGTTGGTGGTACCCAGGTCGATGCCGATGATTTTGCCCATTTCGATATTCTCCGGAAATGTTCGCGGTAATCTGCGTGGCGGGTGGCGGGCCTCTGCCCGGGGCCACCCCGCCGGTTGTCTTCTATATAAGTGCGGTGTTGGCTATTTCAACCCCCACCACACAAAGGTTACGGTTATTTTTCAGCCCAGCCTGTAGTTACAGGATCAGTCAGCGGCTTTGGCCACAACCACCATGGCCGGACGCACCAGGCGGCCGTGCAGGGTGTAGCCTTTCTGGAACACATTGATCACAGAGTTAGGCTCCGCATCGGGGGCTGGCACCATAGCCATAGCCTGATGCAGTTGTGGATCAAACGGCTCACCCACCGGATTCACGGCCTCAATCTTGTGACGCACCAGGGTGTCCTGGAAGGACTTCAGGGTCAGCTCGACACCTTCCACCACCGGCTTCAGTGTTTCATCCACGTCAGCCATGGCCTCCAGTGCACGCTCCAGGTTGTCGACGATGGGCAGCAGGTCATTCACCAGCTTCTCCTGGCCGAACTTGTGCGCCTTCTCAACATCCTGCTCGGCACGACGGCGGGCGTTTTGCGCCTCGGCCTGCGCCCGCAGGACCTGCTCCCGGGCCTCTGCCAGCTGGGCTGCCAGAGTGTCCACTTCAGATACTTCGCCCTCTGCCGGGGCCTGCTCTTCTGCAGCCGCGGCCGCTACTTCTTCCACTTCAGGGGTGGTCTGCTCTTGATCTGACACCTTGCTCTCCGTCTTTACCTGAATGAGTCATGAGATCTGACGCCTGATATGGGGACAATTGCGCACCTTTCAAGTCCTGCAATGACGATTGCATACACAGAAAAAATACTGTACATATAAACACTGTATATTAAACCACTGCTTTGCTGTCCTCACGGATACTTTGCCTGTCCTCACGGAAGGAGCGCGCCATGCTGACTCACCTCAGCGTACAGAACTTCACCCTGGTCGATCTGCTGGAGCTGGAACTGCAGCGGGGCATGACCGTCATCACCGGCGAGACCGGCGCCGGCAAGTCCATCCTGCTGGATGCCCTGGGGCTCACCCTCGGCGACCGGGCGGAATCCGACCGGGTGCGGCAGGGGCGGGAACGGGCCGACATCTGCGCCACCTTCAACGTCAGCGCCATCCCCGCCGCCCAGGCCTGGCTCGCTCGCCACGACCTGGACAGTGGCGAGGAGTGCCTGCTGCGCCGCGTAGTGACCCGCGACGGCCGCTCCCGCGGCTACATCAATGGCCAGCCGGTGCCGCTGGCGCAGCTGAAAGAGCTGGGGGAGAAGCTGATCGACATCCACGGCCAGCACGCCCACCAATCCCTGCTGCGGAAAGACAATCACCGCCACCTGCTGGACGATTACGCCGCCCACCCGCAACTGCTGCAGACCACCCGCGAGCGCTACCAGGTGTGGCAGCGGGCGCAACAGGCGTTTGAACAGTGGCGCGACAATGCCGAGGAGATCACCGCCCGCACCCAGCTGCTGCGCTACCAACTGGACGAGCTGGAAGCGCTGGCACTGGAGCCTGGCGAACTGGAGAAACTGGAACAGGAGCAGCGGGAACTGGCCTCCGCCGAGACCATCCTGCAGGCCGGCCAGGGCGTGGTGCAGATGTGCGAGGACGACGAAGCCGGCCTCACCAGCGCCATCAGCCGCGCCCTGCAGCAGCTGCACCGCCTGCGCGACAAACCCGACGCCCTGCAGATCGCCGAAGACCTGCTGCAGAGCGCCCAGATCCAGATCCAGGAGGCCCAGCACGAGCTGACCTCATATATAGACGGTTTTGAGATGGACCCCCAGCGACTGGCGTGGATCGACGAGCGCCTCAGCAGCTGCTACGACATTGCCCGCAAACACCGCATCGACACCAGCGAGCTGCTGGCCCTGCAACAATCCCTGGCCGAGGAGCTGCAACAGTTGGGCGGCGATGAGCAGCAGCTGGACCAGCTGGAAGAGGCCGCGCGCCAGGCCCGCACCAGCTACCTGGAAAGCGCGGAAAAGCTCTCGGGCAAACGCCGCCTGGCGGCGGAGCGACTGCAGAAAGCCATCAATAACCAGCTGCAGGCCCTGGCGATGAAAAATGCCGTGCTGGCCATCAGCCTGCAGAGCAACCCCGGCCAACCCGGCAGCCACGGTATTGATGACATCGAATTCCTGATCAGCACCAACCCCGGCCAGAAGCCCAAGGCACTGGCCAAGGTGGCCTCCGGTGGTGAACTCTCCCGCATCAGCCTCGCCATTCAGGTAGTGACGGCACAAAGCTCCACCACCCCCACCCTGGTCTTTGACGAGGTGGATGTGGGTATTGGCGGTGCCACCGCCGATGTGGTGGGCGAGCTGCTGCGTACGCTGGGGGAACAGGGACAGGTACTGTGCGTCACCCACCTGCCGCAGGTGGCCAGCAAGGGCCACCAGCACCTGCAGGTGCGCAAGGAGTCAGACCATGTGTCGGCACAGTCCACCCTCACAGCACTGGAGGGGGATGAGAAGATAATGGAGATTGCCCGCATGATGGGCGGTCTGCAGATGACCAAGCAGACCATTGCCCACGCCCGGGAGATGCTGGAGCTGGCGGGCTGACGCGCCGCCAGCCAGGGATCAGGCTCAGCCTGCGGCCTGATCCTGCTCTGCCGAATCCGGTGTCACAGCGGCCGCTTCCTGATCGCGACGCGGGTACTGCTCCGGATCGATAAACATCAGCTTCAGGGTCAGCTGGTTTTTGGTACCGCGCTCGATACCCAGCACCATGACATTAAACTGCTCACCAATACGCACCACACCCGGCTGATGCACCAGCAGGGTGTTCTGTTGCTGGTTGGACATGATATTGAGGTCCCGACGGGCCCGCATGGTGGTGCCAATCTGGTTCAGCATCCCCTGCAGGGCAGCACGAAATGCCGGGAAACCAAAACCCGGGCCACGGAACTCGGAGTAGTCCAGCTCCAGTGACAGCGGCATCTCCATCACCGGCTGTTCAACACCCTCAGCATCCTTGCGGTTGAGATTCATGGCACCGACCGGAATACGCTTGCCGGACTTGAGATCCTTCAACAGCGCCTTGGCCTTGGCCTCTGGCTGCTGGAAAAAACCCTGATGCAAAATGCGGCAGGTCAGGTCCAGCACCTGGACCAGATTGATATTAATCGCGGGTTGGGATTGGGCTTGAGCCTGTTCACTCATGGCAGGGATACCTCAGTACATCGTTTCATTATTATTGTGAGTCGCACCCGCGCCACAGGGCCGCAGGCCAAAATCAGTCAAGGAGCCTACTGTAGCGGGCTTTTTCGGGTGAGAAAAGGGATTTTGCGACGCTGCTGGTGCCCCCTTCACACGCCACGGGGAGTGGCGCGCCAACCCTGGGGGCCGGCGCAGGCAGGCATAATAAGACAGGTTATTTCTTGGGCTTAACGTAGAGAACCAGGCTGTGGCCGCTGATCTCGTAGCCATGCTCGGCCGCGATCTGCTCCTGCAATGCCTCGATTTTTTCGTTGTGAAACTCGATCACCCGGCCGGTTTCCACACACACCATGTGGTCGTGGTGATCACCGCGCTCCAGCTCGAACACCGAATGGCCATCATCGAAGTTGTGGCGCACCACCAGTCCGGCGGACTCAAACTGGGTCAAAACCCGGTAGACGGTAGCCAGGCCCACGTCCTCATCGGCTTCCATCAGCTGCTTGTACACATCTTCAGCACTCAGGTGACGCTGCTCGGACTCCTCCAGCATCTGGAGAATCTTTACCCGCGGTAAGGTTACTTTCAAGCCGGCTTTACGCAGCTCCTGGTTCTGGTCTGACATGTATTCCCCTGCTGTCGGTATTTATTCCCGAAGTTCCGGACTGGATCCCGGATTTTCCCGCGACGCTTCTCAGTCGAAAGGCAATTCAGGTATTATCCCCTCTCATTTTCGCTTGTGGAACCCCTGCCATGCAAAAACACGCAGTACGACTCCTGTTCGCCATGTCATTGATATTGCTGGCCGGATGTCAGTACTTCCAGTTCCCAGGCGTATACCGGATCGATATCCAGCAGGGCAACATCATTACCCAGGAAATGATTGATCAGCTGAAGCCCGGCATGACCCGCCGCCAGGTGCGCTATGTCATGGGCAACCCCATGATTGAGGACACCTTCAATCCCAATCGCTGGGACTACTTCTACACCATGACCCCGGCCAAAGGTGAAACCACCCAGGAACACCTTACCATCTTCTTTGATGGCGATGTCATGACCCACTTCAGCGGTGACTTTGTGCCCGGCAAGGCCAGCACCCAGAGCGCCTCCAGCGAAAGCGCCAACTAAGCACCACTGAGCCCTGAGCCTCCCAGTAACCCGGTGGGGCTCTGCCCCGGGCAACCTGTGGCCCCACCGTCCCTGAGCGCTTACTCGGCTTTGGCGGCGCGCTTGCGACGCGCCTCTTTCGGGTCAGACTGCAACGGACGGTAGATCTCTACCCGATCCCCCTCCTGCAACTCATGCTCATTGGCCTTTTTCAGCCCTTTGGTGCCCAGCGCCTGGCCGAAGATACCCATTTTGGCGGTGTCGTAGTCGATCTCCGGAAACTCCTTCTCCAGCCCGGAGCGGCGCGCTGCCTGCAGCGCGGTGGTACCCGGCTCCACCAGCAGGGCGACGATCTTCTGTTTGTGGGGCAGCGCGTAGGCCACCTCGACTGCGATCATTTCGATATCGGACATAAGAATTACCTCTGGCCGGCCGCCGGCCCATAAACCCATTTGGCTCTCTGGCACAGACCATCCACCAGGTCATTGGCCACCGCATCCAGCCAGCGCCCGGCAGCCCTGGCCACCAGACCGCCGCTGAGCTCAAACTCCAGCTTCAGTGAGACCTTGCAGGCCCCCTCGGTGAGGGACAGGAACGACCAGTTGCCGCTCAGGCGCCGGAACGGGCCTTCCACCAGCTGCATCTCCATCAATACCGGCGGTTTCAGCTGGTTGCGGGTGGTGAAACTGTAGCGCATGCCCAGCTTGTTCAGGTCCAGCCGTGCCACCAGGGTATTTTCATCCCGTTCCAGCACCTCAGCGCCGATACAACCGTCCATATACTGCGGGTAGGCTTCGATGTCGTTGACCAGCTCAAACATCTGCTGGTCCGAGAACGCCACCAGGGCGCTGCGCTGAATCTGTGTCACTCGCTCATGCTCAATTGCCATTCTGGCGGAGGATTGTAGTGACTCCCCCCTGAGCTGCCAAGCGCCACCGCCCCCTGAGCTGGCACTGCAGGGCGCATCGTTGCTAGTATCAAGGGAGTGATTCGGGGGAATAAAGAGAAGAACAATGACAGCAACTCGTGAACATTTTGGCTCGCGCCTGGGTTTTATCCTGGCCGCCGCCGGCTCCGCCGTGGGCATTGGCAACCTGGTGGGCTTCCCGGTTAATGCGGTAAAGAACGGCGGGGCAGCCTTCCTCTTTATCTACGCCCTGTTTGTGGTGGGTATCTGCCTGCCGGTGATGCTGGCGGAACTGGCCGCCGGGCGCGCCAGCCAGCGCAACCCGCTGGGGGCCTTCCGCCACTTCGCCGGCCACGGCCTGTTTGCCAGCGTCGGCGGCTGGCTGGCCCTGGTCACTCCCTACATGATCGCTGTCTTCTATTCCGTGATCACCCTCTGGGTGCTGGGCTACCTGGTGGCCATTATCAGTGGCGACCTGCAGGCCCTCAGCGACCCGGCCTATTTCGGGCAGTTCATCAACTCGCCGCAGGTGTTCCTGTTTATGGCCCTGATCGCCCTGATTGTCGGCGTCATCCTGCATTTTGGCGTCAAGCAAGGGATTGAACGTGCCGCCAAGGTGATGATGCCAACACTGTTCGTGATGCTGGTGGGCATGGTGATCTTTGTACTCACCCTCGACAACGCCATGGCCGGGGTGAAGTACTACCTGGTACCGGACTTCTCCAAGATCAACGCGCAGGTAATCAACGGGGCCATGGGACAGGCGTTCTTCTCCCTCTCCCTGGGCATGGGCATCCTGATTACCTATGGCTCCTATATGGAACGCAATAACAGTATTCCCGGCTCCGCCAAGATGGTGGCCCTCACCGATACCGCCGTGGCTTTTACCGCCGGCCTGCTGGTGATCCCCGCCATCTTCTCGTTCGATCCCGGCACCAACGCCGAAGAACTCTCCACCTCCAGCGTGGCGCTGGTCTTTACCTTCCTGCCCAAGATCTTTCTCGCCATGCAGTCCAGCGTCGGCTACTTTGGGGCCAGCGTGGCAGCCTCGGTGTTCTTCCTGCTGGTACTGTTTGCCGCCCTCACCTCGCTGGTATCCATTATTGAGGTGTCCCTAGCCGGGGCCATGGACCAGAACGCCATCAGCCGCAACAAGGCCCTGGCCTGGGTAGGGGGCTCGATGGTGGTGGTGGCTATCGCCTGCGCCGTCTCCTTTGGCATGGTGCCGTTTTTCACCGACTTCACCCACTACGCCGGCATCGACAAATCTTTCTTTGATGTGGTGGTGGATGTCTTCTACGACACCATCCTGCCACTCAACGGCTTTATGGTGTGCCTGCTGGTGATCTATCGCTGGCGCAAGGAGAACCTCAACCGCGAACTGGAAGTGGGAGCCAGCAAATACAAGGGCACGCTGCTGGAGCGCTACACCGACCTGGCCCTGGGCACCTTTATCCCGGTGATCCTGCTGCTGGTGTTTATCAACACCGTGCTGGCCAAATTCTTTGCCATCCACATCATCTGATGCCCGGCGCCACCCGCCCGCCGCGGGTGGCAAACAACTGTATCCCGCGCCCCGCCTTGCCGCTATAATCCGCCGCCATGTCGAAGAAGAAAGCCAAAAAGCCTACGGGCACCACCATCGTTCTCAACAAGAAAGCGCGTTTTGATTACGAGCTGTCGGACCGCTATGAGGCCGGCATTGTGCTGATGGGTTGGGAAGTGAAAAGTCTGCGTGAAGGCAAGGTCAACATTGTCGACACCCACGTGCACTTCAAAAACGGGGAAGCCTGGCTGCTGAATGCGCTGATCACTCCGCTCAATACCGTCTCCACCCACTTCGTGATCGAGCCCAATCGCCCACGCAAACTGCTGCTGCACGATAAAGAGATCGTCAAACTGCAGCAGGCCGTGGAGCAGAAGGACTACACCTGTGTCGTCACCGCCATGTACTGGAAGGGCCACCTGGTGAAGTGCGAAATTGCACTGGCCAAGGGCAAGAAGATGCACGACAAGCGCGAGACAGAAAAGCAGCGCGACTGGAACCGCGAGAAACAGCGCCTGTTCCAGAAGACGGTCTGATCGCCCGGACCGTCTCCGCTTCCCTTTCCCGGTTTACAGCACCACCCGCAAGGCCACTGCCACCAGCAGCAGCGCGAACAGCCGCTGCACCATACCGCCATGCTGCCGCAAGCCTTCCAGTATGCGCGGCCGCGACACCAGCAGGACCACCACCACATACCAGCCAGCATCCACGCCCGCCGAGACCGACGCCATGGCCAGCTTTTGCAACAGGGGCATCTCGGCCGTGAGGAACTGGGTGTAGACCGCCAGGAAGAACAGCGCCAGCTTGGGATTGAGAAACGCCGTCAGGAATCCGGTTAACGCGCCTCGCCGCCGGCTCAGGGTGGCCTCGCCCGTCTGTGCGTAGTCCACCGGCGCCCGCCAGCTCTGCCACGCCAGCCATATCAGGAAGCCGGCACCGATCCACCGCAGGCCGCCGTACAGCCAGGGCGTCTGCGTCACCAGCAGCGCCAGGCCAACCGCCGCCAGCAGGGCGTACACCCCCACCCCAACACCATGAGCGATGGCCGCCACCAACCCCTGCACCTTACCACCCTGCAGGGTCTGGCCGATGATCACGGCCAGGCTCGGCCCGGGGCTGGCCGCTCCCAGCCAACAGAGGCCGGCCAGGGTCAGCCACTCTATCCACGACATACCAATGATTTCTCCAAAACATGGCCGGCCTGAATGGCCGGCAGAAGATTGTCTTGTACAGGCGTCGTCGCACATGAACCTGCTTTGGGCATACGGTAAGGGTTGATCACAGAAGCCACGTAAAGCAAAAGATCGCGCAGAGGACTGCGCTCCTACAGGGGCTGCACGTCTTGGCGCGATCTTTTATATCCCTTGAAGCAAGCCCTTTAACCCTGCATCGGACCGAACCCGCATAACCCACAAAAAAAGGGCCCGCAGGCCCCTTTCGCTTGCCGCTTCTGTATCAGAAGCTCTTGCGCATGGTTACGCCCAGGGTGCGCGGCTGGTTGGTGGCAAAGGCCAATCGGGCACGCCCATCGCGCTCGCGATCAAAGGAGAGATCCGCGTTTTCGTCTGTCACGTTGTTCAGGTAGACCGACAGTTCCAGCGTATCGTAGATCAACCCCATGTTCAGGTTGAGGATCGCATAGGCGTCCAGCTCCAGGTCGAGGCTGGTCACTTCGGTACCCGTAGCGCCGCCATATGCCAGGCCAGAGGAAAAGTCACCCGCACCACTCACCTGATCGCTGGGCTGGGTAATGCGATCACCAACGTACTGCACGGACGCGGACACCCAGGAGTCATCCGCACTCAGAATTGGCTTCAGGAAAGTGTAGGTACCAGCCAGAGAGAGCTGCAGTTCCGGCACAGACGCCAGACGGTTGCCATCTTCAACACCACCAATCACATCGCCATTGGCGTCGGTCACGGTAGAATCAAACTCGGCTTCCAGCACGCTACCGGACAGCGCCACGTAGAGAGCGTCGGTCAGCTCAGCACCCAGCTCAAACTCAAAGCCAAGCGTATGGGCTTCCGGCACATTGAACGAGATGCGGGAGGAGCAGCTGCCTGCGTCCAGCGTTACCTGCAGGTCTTCAATATCGGCATAGAAGACTGCGGTATTAAGGCTGACACGGCCCCAGTTGGCCTTCATCCCCAGCTCATAGTTCCACATGGTCTCGTCGTCGTAGTTCTGGAAACCGCCAAAGGTTTGCAGGTCACTGCCCTGACACAAAGTAGCGTTAAGCGGATCATTTACACCACCGAGACGGAAGCCCTGAGACGCCTGGGCATTGACCACCACCTCATCGGTCAGGTCATAGCTGGCCATAATGCGGGAGGTAAACCCATCGGAGGAGGTTTTATCTTCCTGCAGCGCATCGCTGTTGGAGAAGACGCCGCCGCTGGTGAAGGTACGGGACTCCTCATAGTCATAGAAACGTCCACCCAGGGTCATGTGCAGGCGATCGGTCAGGTCAAAGTAGATCTCACCAAACACCGCCAACTGCTCCAGGTCGTAGGGTAACGTGGCGTTGTAAGGGGAGTCCGACGGGAAGCCGTTAGCAGCAGCGGCAGACGTGCCGGCACCCAGGGTAGCGTCGACGTAGGCGTCGTAACCGGGGGTGGGCAGGCGCTGTTTATAGGTACGCTCGGTGTCAGACCAGAACACACCTGCCAGCCACTGGAAGCTGCCGTCATAATCGGAACTCAGGCGCAGCTCCGAGGTGTACTGCTCAACCTCTGTCGAATCCCTCAAGTTTGATGGCAGCAACACCGCCGCATCCGGCAGGAACAGGGCGTCCAGACTGATACTGCCAGTCAGGGCACTGGCATCACGGCTTACCAGAATGTCCCGCTCGGTGTAACTATTCACAAAGGTCACATCAAACGGATCAAGACTCCACTCCATCACCACGTCAGCGATCAAAGTCTCATCTTCGAATCCTTCATCCACCAGCAGGTACTGCTCGCGCTCATCAAAGGTAATGGCCGGGCGGGTTGTGGTGTAGGGGTTGGCGTAGAGGTTGAACACATCCTGACGGTTGAAGCCGTCCATCTCGATCTTCTGGTACACCAACCGCGGGGTGATGGTGAAGCTGTCGGTGGGCTCCCAGGTCAGGGCGATACGACCGCCGCTGCGGTTACCACCGTTGACGTCCTCTTTCTTGCTGCCGTTTTCGCCCAGCGCGTCAATAAAGCCGGCGTACTCGGTGGTGTAGCCCACCACGCGCAGGGCCAGGGTATCGGTCAGCGGCAGGTTGTACATGCCCTTCAGGTGGCCGCCCTCTTCACCGTCGGTGACCGTATTCAGGTTGGCCTCGATCATCCCCTCGGGGCCATCGAAGCTGGGCTGGTTGGTAATGTAGCGCACGGTACCGCCCATGGAACCGGAGCCAAACAGGGTACCCTGTGGGCCGCGCAGGGTTTCCACACGGTTGAGGTCAAACAGGTCCAGGTCCGGGGTAAACAGCGACAGGGAGATCACACTCTCGTCCAGGTAGACACCCACCTGCTCTTTCACACCCGGCTGGTCGCGCACGATCTGGCCGGCAGAGACACCACGGATCGCCACCTGGCTCTGGCCGGGACCCAGGTTCTGGATGGTCAGGCCGGCCACATTGCGGGACAGCTCTTCCAGGCTGGTGGAGCCGGAGCGCTGGATATCTTCCTGGGTCTGGGCGTTGATCGAGAAAGGCAGATCCTGAATGGTCGCCTCACGCTTGGTGGCCGTTACCGTCACCTCTTCCAGAGCAGGACGGTAGGGACGAACGGTGGCTTCGTCCTGGGCAACGGCACTGCTTGCCACTGCGGCGATACAGGCAGGCAACACCGCTTTACGAAAACAAGGCATCTGAAAACCACTCAAGGCTTTACGAGATTGGGACATGGGTCTCTCCGCTGGTTATACGCTCTCCCCTGACGGCCGCTGTTATAGGATGCTTGTTACGGCTGCGGACAGTAGCAGAGCTGTTTTTATGTCGGGTTGTAACACCTGAAGCCTAGACCAATACCGGAGAATTGATCACAGGGACGGCAGCCCCCACCACAAAAACAGCTCTTCCCCCCGCCCGGGGCGAAAAAAGGCGGCATTAAAACGAACAATGCGCCAAAATAAAAATAACTGTTCGTTATATCAAACACCCAAATCCATAGCTGAAATTAAAGACTTGAACCACCCCCGACTCTCAAAGCACAATATTCAACCTCTCGGGGGCAGACGCCTCATCATCTGACTTTGCTGGAGCTCATGGCTCGACAGCTCCAACGAACAGAATTTTTTACATGGCATCCAGAGAACAGTTTTCCTCCCGCACCGGCTTTGTGATGGCCGCTGCCGGCTCCGCCATCGGCCTTGGCAACATCTGGGGTTTTCCCACCCAAACCGCCAGCAATGGCGGCGCTGCCTTTGTCCTGGTCTACCTGCTGATGGCCTTCTGCCTGGCCTACCCGGCCCTGATGGCAGAGCTGATTATCGGCCGCCACGCCCGCGCCAACATCGTTACCGCCCTGCGCTACATCGCCCCCAACAAAGCCACCCGCTGGCTGGGTACCGTTGTCGGCGGCTGCGGCGTAGTGGTGGCAAGCCTGATCCTCAGCTTCTACACCATCGTGGCCGGCTGGATGCTCGCCTACCTGGGGCAATCCATCACCGGGCTGCTGGGCTGGCAGAGCGCCAGCGACTGGCTGGTGACCTTCAGCTTTCCCCGTAACCTGGCGACCGGCGGACTGTTTATGATCCTCACCATCGCCATTGTGGGTAAGGGCGTGAGTGGCGGTATCGAGAAGTGGTCCACCCGCCTGATGCCCATGCTGCTGGCGATCATGGTGCTGCTGATTGTCTATGTGATGACCCAGCCCGGCGCCATGGCGGGCCTGCGACTCTACCTGCTGCCGGACCTCAGCCACTTCCAGCCAAGCCTGATTGTGGATGCCCTCGGGCAGGCGTTTTTCTCCCTCTCCCTGGGTGTGGGCACCATGCTGGTGTACGGCTCCTACCTGAGTGAAAAAGAGAACCTGCCGTCGCTGGGGGCGACGGTGACGCTGGTGGATTCCGGGGTGGCGTTTATTGCGGGGCTGCTGATCCTGCCGGCGATCTACGTGGCTCAGGCCCACGGCGCCGACATCTTCGACGCAGAGGGCAATCTCTACGCCGGACCCAACCTCATCTTCCAGGTGCTGCCGGCGCTGTTCGACTCCATGGGCACCATCGGCCTGGGGGTTGCCCTGGCCTTTTTCACGCTGATGTCCATCGCCGCCCTCACCTCTTCCATCTCCATGCTTGAAGTGCCGGTATCACTGGCCGCGGAAGAGACCGACCTCGGTCGCCCCAAAGCCACCCTGCTGATTGGCGGACTGGTGTTTGTGGTGTCGGTGCTGATCATGCTCAACTTCGACACCCTGTTCGACTTTGTCATCACCCTTACCACGGTCTACAGCCAGCCCATACTGGGGCTGATGCTGTGCATCTTTGTGGGCTGGATCTGGCACCGCGACAACCTGCTGAAAGAGATCAAGGCCGGCCACCCGGAGATCGAGGGCACCTGGTTCTGGCGCATCTGGCCGTTCTACGTCAAAGCCTTCTGCCCGGTGCTGATCCTGGCCATCGTGATACCGAGCTTTACCTGAGTTCACCCATACAAAACACCGGCAGCCTGCAACAGACTGCCGGTGGTATTCCAGAGCACAGGAACCCAATCAGGCTTTAGCCGCGAATGACAACGGCAGAGCGGATATTACAGCGCCGGCGCGTGCAGGCAGACCGCCTCGCCGCCCTGGCAAAACGACACCCGCCCGCCAAAACGTCCTTCAATAAAGTGACAGAAACTGGCCAGCAATTCCGGGTCGTAGCGCTCACTGGTATCCACCAGAATCTGCAACGCCTCCGAGCTGGAAACGCCCTTGTGGTAGGGGCGATCCATGGTGACCGCGTCGTAGACATCCCACAGCCGCATGATGCGGGCATAGAAGGGAATCCTGTCGCCTTTCAGTTTCTCCGGGTAACCAGTGCCGTCGAAGTTTTCGTGATGGTAACGGACGATTCCGGTCACCCGTGTGTCCAGGTTCAAAGGCGCCAGCAGCTGATAGCCCAGCTCCGGATGCTGGCGCACCAGCTCCATCTCGGTGGCGGTCAGCCGTGCTGGCTTGTTAAGGATATGTTCGTTGATGGAGAGCTTGCCCAGATCATGAATACTGGCCCCAATGCTCAGTATCTGACGCTCTTCCTCGGTGCAGCCGATGTACTCGGCAAATTCACTGATACCTACCGCCACCCGCTGGTGGTGCTCATTCAGCACCGGGTCACGGCCTTCCACAATTCCACTGATAAAGTTGGAAATACTCTCGAGCACTACATCTGCCCCCCAAGTTCATCCGACGTCCCTATCGCACTGTCATTGATCTACAGGCGGCATAAAGCCATGCCTGCTATATGCCTTTATATTATAGAGAGCCGCCGAATCGGTTTTTGATCCAGCTCATGGAGGCTCTTTTTTTGGCGCCGAAATAGACCAAAGTCGGGGATGCCATCATCCGCCCGCTGTGTTGCCGCGTACTCCCACACACCCGCCCCTTACTGCCCACACGGAGAAGCCTCCATGCCCCGACTGCTGCTACAATCCCTCCGCCACCAGCGCCAACTGCAGCTGGTGCTGGAATCCTTCGAAGGCTGCATCTACCAGGCCTACCTGAAGCGCGACATCGGCGAACAGCTGATCTGGGCCGATCCCCACACCCCACTCAAAGCCCGCTCCCTTACCGACCTGCGCGAACGCCTGCAGGGGCTGGACATTGCCAGCCTGCAACTGCGCCAGCGCAGCGCCTACGACGAGATGGTGGGACAACCGCCCAAGGGCGATAACACCCTGCTGATCCCCCTCAGCCTGCAGCAGTGGGAACCCGTCCCGGCCAGAACTGTCTGACCAGCAGGCAAAGCGGTTGAAATCCGCCCAGCCGCCCCAATAATTGGCGAAGAGGCTGTTTAGAGGTGACGATAAAGCCTATAATCCGCTCTCTTGAGAATTCGGGGCCGATTTGGATTCGACGCCGGTAACAAAACCTCAGGTGCATGTCGTGAGGGCAATCAATCACGTTAATCCAAAGTTGCACATTATTAGTTGCCAATGACGACAACTACGGTGCTCAACTGGCTGCGTAAGTAGCCCTTTGAAACACCATCTAGTGGTTCGCCGCTAGCGGTCCTTAACAAGGTGCCTGTACCGCGTTACTGACTGTCATATAGAACAGGATCGCCGTGAAGCCTGCCTGGGGTGGATCAGCTAAACCTTAATCAGGATCGCCTGCTACGTCTTGGCCACTGGGCTGTAGCGGGTTAAATCAAATAGTGGAACTAAGCATGTAGACCCTAAGGCGGAGTGCTGACGGACGGGGGTTCAAATCCCCCCGGCTCCACCAAATAAATAAGGCCACCCTCGCGGTGGCCTTTTTTATTTGGCCGTGTCGGTGCGTGAAGAACCCCCTCGGGTTCAGCCGCAGCGGGTGCAACCTGCGGAGACGACGCCCGCAGGGCGCCCCGCAGGGGTGGCACGCACAGCGCGTCATCCCCCCCAACACACTGCGCACCTGCACCATCTCAAATTAGAACTTCCGGTGTCCTTTTTGATTGACTGTGCCCGGTTGGTGAGTGCCCCCCCGCAGAAACGACGCCCAAGAGACACCCCGTAGGAGCGCAGTCCCCTGCGCGATCTTTTTAATCACCGCACGCTTGCTCCGCCCCCTCTCCAACCAAACACCTCAATATCCATTAAGTTTGGTAGAGCCGGGGGGAGTTGAACCCTCGCCCCAACAAAGGTGACCTTGCCGGAACGACAAATACCAATAGCGAACGAATTCTTCAGGCATCCCGCACAGGCGGAAAACAGGCATCACCCCAAAGCGTGGGCTTACTCTCCATCATGATTTGCAGCATCTCAACCACGAACTTCTCCAGAAACGCCACACAATCACGTATCTGCTCCCGATTCATGGCACTGTCCCAGGTTGCGCCACCGTGCACCAGCTGGTTACGAAGTACATAGATGCGGGAAAAGATAATCGCCAGGGTATCCGGCGTATTCTGTGCTGCTAAAGAGGCATTGGCGGCCCGTTTGGACCCGGCCGCTCGCTTTTGCCACGTATCGCGGTCGATATTACCGCGCTGGAACTCCCAGAAATCGGCGTTGACATAGGGGTTGTCCAGCAACACACGGATACTTTTGGGGAACTCGCTCCACACCAGTGTGGAAAGCCGCTTATCCTCGTCCAGGTCGCACAGCTTTTTGAAGAAGTCTCCGAATATGGCCCGTTCGCTGGTACCGCGCTGGGTGTCGACAATCTCGGTGGCATAAGCCGCATTAAAGGCGATCCAGAGAAAGATAAAACGGCCATCGGCGTCCTCGCACTGTTCAGCCCGGTTGAGCCAGCTAAGCGCCCGGTGAATACGCAGGCTGAGGTTCAGAGGCTGCTGATCGCGAATGCTGCGATGGTGTTCCTTTAAGGGGGTATACATTCCCACGATACACTGTCTCCCTGTTCTATAACGCAAACGTCGGTTTAACCCGCCGACAACCCCTGTGTCAGCTTGGTATCACGATGGTACGTGACCATTAAGTTCTGGGTGGCACGAGTAAAGCCCACATATAAACGGCGTACATCGTCTGTCAAATTGGGTTCACCGCCATCGTCGCTAGTGGCGCTGTACCTGCTCTCGAAGCTGGCATCCACAATCACTACGGTATCGAACTCCAGCCCTTTGCTGCTGGGGATAGCCATAATGTTGACCACGTCAGCGGCTGTGTCGTAGGCCTTTTTATGGTTGCTGCTAGCCAGCCAGGCACAGGGAATAGCGTGCTGTTTAAGAGCGCCATGAATCTCCTTTCCCGTGCTCCCGGTAGGATAAAGTACGGCGATATCGCTCCAGCTTTTGCCATCCCGGTGCCATTTCAGCAGGCAGCGCACCAGATAATCCAGCTCCTCCTGCAGCGATTGGCAAGAACGAATATGGGGCTTGTTGCCGGTTTTGCCGGCGGCTTCAGGCTGAATCAACGGGATTTCCGCGTCCTTCTCCTGACCGAAATAGTCTTTGGCGAAGCGGTACGCAAACTCCAGAATTTCGCGGGTGTTGCGGTAGTTCAGCCGCAGGATGGTGGTACGTCCCTGCGCCTGAATACCCACACTGGCCAGCGAAAACTTGAGACTGGAGCGACGCTTGTAAATGGACTGGGCGTCGTCATAGAGCATCAACAGGGAGTTGGTATCCGGGTCCACCATCTGCGATACCAGAGTCAGCCATTCGGCTTCGAAGTCATGGCCTTCGTCGATCAACAGGGCGCCGTACTGCCCGCGGGGGATTAACCCCTTCCCTACACCATCAATGACGCTTTCCACCTGCCGCTCCCAAACCGGCGCGTCGGACTTAATCAGATCGACGTTGTAGGCCTGCAGCTGTGCTTTGCACCAGTCGTGGAAGTGATAGACCTGCACCTTACCGGCAATACCGCGCTCGGCAATAAAGCTGCGCAGCCGGGCGGCCAGGGTGATATTGAAACAGAGCACCAGAATCGGCTTGTTCAGGGCCTCCGCCAGATAGAGACAGCGGTAGCCGAGGATTAGTGTCTTGCCAGATCCCGCCACGCCATGGATGACACGGTGCCCATCCCCCAGGCTGCGGGCCAGCTGCTCCTGCTGCACATCCATAATCTTGACGATATCCGGGATGGCCTCCGCTAAAGGCTCAGCGTCATCGTCTGACGGGCCAAACAGTCCACCTTGCGGATCGTCGTCAATGCGAATCTCGGGAAACAGATGCCAGCGAACCCGATCAATCTGCGGCAGGGTCAGTCGCTCACCAAACTGATAATTGAACATACCCCACAGCCGCTCCTGAAAATCCTCGGCCTCGGTACTGGGTGCCATTTCGTCCTGACAGATCAACAATCGTCCAGGCAGCAACGTATCTCGATACTCCTCCGGGATAGCGCTGTCGAACTGCTTGCGGGTGATACTGGGGAACACCACCCCATAGCCATAGGGAAAACAGAGCTTGCCGCTGTAAGGTCCACTCCCCTGCTTCAACTGGTCGTCCCGTTCCAGCACCTTTAATACCTGATACGCGCACTGCCGCGCCTGCTCAATGGGGTTGCTGACGGTTTTCAGGCCTGTATCGGTGAGCAGTTCGACTTGTTTGTGGGAGAGCTTCTTGATGCTGGAAGCTTTCCAGTCCTTTACCTCGAGAAACAGGATGCCACGGGACGGATGCAACACAATAAAATCCGGGTAGCGCCGCTTGCCACCCAGGGGGATGTCATACCAACATAGGTAATCGTCTTCCAGCAGCTTTTCCAGAATACGGGCGAAGCGCTTTTCGCCCGAAGTCATGTTACGCAGGCAGGTCCCTAATGAAGGGATTAATTCAGCCATTTCCTTGCTCAAATATTGTTCATAGTCGGGTGTTTGCGCACCGGAGGCGTCAACACCAGAACGCTAACACAAAAGACGAGATCGATTAATATGGCGACTACGGTCGTTTTAATTGTATCTTTCTGCGATATACATGAACGGTCCTTGATTTATGTTACCGCTCAACTTTTAAAGCTGTCCCTCTACCATCAAAACAGCCTATTTTTTAATCAATCATTGCTGAAATTAGAACCAAACGCCGCTCGCGGGATTGGTCATAAATTGATCACCCCGTCTTCCCCTCTTTTTATTAAGAGATCTCATATCCCCCAAGTTAACAAGAATGGACAAACCAATTGATTGGTGTACTTTCTTGTACTATTTTGACACGTCTCAATCTGTAGCCAGACTTCAAGAAGGAGTTTCCGTATGGACGGCGAGATACTAACAATCAGAGAAGTCGCCGACTTCTTAAAGGTCAATGAGCGCACCGTTTATCGTCTGGCAGCCGCGAAAAAGATACCAGCTTTCAAAGTAGGCAATGCCTGGCGTTTCAAGAAACATGACATAGAAGCGTGGATAAACCAGCAGACCAAACAATGGGGGAACGAGAAATGATTTCCCCCTATCACGCCAAATACTACGCCCATGAGCTCACGTGCTTACACGCCGCAGACAGTGTGGATCGCCTCTCGCAATCCCTGTTCGATGCGACAGTAGATCTTAACCCTCACCAGATTGAGGCAGCGCTTTTCGCGCTTCGTAATCCGTTACAACAAGGGGTGTTGTTGGCGGACGAAGTGGGCCTTGGAAAGACCATCGAGGCGGCGCTTGTCCTTTGCCAAAATTGGGCGGAGCGCCGTCGTCGGCTGGTTATTGTTTGTCCTGCCGCATTACGCAAACAATGGGCGCAGGAATTGGCTGAAAAATTTGCCCTACCCAGCACTGTGCTAGACGCAGCATCGATAAAACAAAGTGGACTTTCGGCAAGAACCTGTCTTGCAAATATGGCAGGCAAGCAGATCGTGATTATGTCGTACCATTTTGCAGCAAAACTGGCTGATGAGCTGGTCACAGTCCCCTGGGATCTGGTTGTTATAGACGAAGCCCACAAACTAAGAAACGCCCACCGTGCGAGTAATCGAATGGGGCAAGCGCTTAAGCTCGCATTCAATGGTCGACGCAAAGTATTACTTACAGCGACGCCCCTGCAAAATTCTCTGATGGAATTGTATGGCCTTTCTACCCTGCTCGACGAACACTTGTTTGGTGATGAAAAAGCCTTCCGGAAGCAGTTTATTCATGGTGAAAGCGATACAGATGAACTGAAGCAACGATTAGCCGGTTTTGCCAAGCGTACCTTACGCAGCCAAGTGCTGGAATACGTTCGATACACAAAAAGGCAAGCGGTCACTCAGCCTTTTAAACCTACCGATGCAGAACAAGACCTTTATGAGCGCATCTCTGTCTTTTTGCAGCGTGACATATCCTTTGCGTTACCTAAGCGCCAGCGGCACCTAACAGGTTTGATATTGCGAAAGCTCCTGGCTTCAAGCCCTTATGCCATCACAGGGACATTGCAAACCATTCTCGAACGCCTTCATAGAAAATTAAATGGTGACGAACTTTCAGACGAAGATCTGGCGACTCAGTTAATCGAGCAAGATGATTTAGAAAATGACTATCTGGATGATGCTGATTTTTCCGACACTGAAACGGACGAATCGCTAGCAGAAACGATGGGAAAACTTTCAGATACGCCCGATGAAACCAAAGAACTGCAGGCTGAAATCGCAGAAATCGAATCATTCATTCAGCAAGCCCAATCCTTAACGACGGATACCAAAGCCGAAGCCTTGCTCACTGCGCTGGATTTAGGCTTTGCTAAAATGGCAGAACACAATGGCCCGAGAAAAGCCATCATATTTACGGAATCCAAGCGCACTCAGCAGTTTTTAACCGATTATCTCTCAGGCCATGGCTATCAAGGCAAAATTGTCACCTTCAGCGGCACCAATGCCGGCCCAGAAACCAATGAAATTTACCAACGCTGGTTGCAGCAATATCAAGGTAGTGACCGAATTACGGGCTCTGCACAAGTCGATAAGCGCACTGCTCTAATCGACGAGTTCCGCGAGCGCGCGGAAATTATGATTGCCACTGAAGCGGCTGCCGAAGGTGTAAACCTGCAATTTTGCGCGCTACTCATCAACTACGACTTGCCCTGGAACCCACAGCGCGTCGAGCAACGTATTGGTCGCTGCCATCGCTATGGGCAAAAGCATGATGTTGTTGTCATTAACTTTCTCAACACCCGCAATCAAGCCGATCAAAGGGTACTTGAGTTGCTCACGGAAAAATTCCAGTTATTTTCAGGTGTTTTTGGCGCATCCGATGAGGTGTTAGGGCGAATCGAATCCGGAATTGATTTTGAAAAGCGTATCGCCCGTATTTACGATACCTGCCGTAAACCAGAAGACATTGAATCGGCGTTTGAAGAGCTGCAAAAAGAGCTGGAAGCCGACATAAACGACAAACTCAAACAAACCCAAAGTCAGTTGATGGAGCACTTTGATGAGGATGTGCACGACAAACTCAAACTTCAGCTGGATGCCACCCAAGCGCGTCTAGACAAAGTCAGCCGTTGGTTTTGGGGGGTTACCCAGTTCGCCTTAAGCGGACAAAGTCACCCAAACGCCAAGGCCCAGTTTGATGCACATAACTACAGCTTTGCACTACACCAATCGCCTATTACCACCGCACCTGCAGGGCGTTACCAGCTAGTGCGAGCACAGCAAAACCAGCAGCGGCAACAGGATTTTATGGCGCACGCTTACCGCCTGAATCATCCGCTCGGTGAATGGTCGCTCGATACCGCTAAAGCCAGCATCACGCCTATAGCTGAGTTGGTATTTGACTACGCAGGCCATGAAACCAAATTAAGTGTCATCGCCGATCTAGTTGGAAAGTCTGGCTGGCTACGTCTCGACAAACTCACGGTGAGTGCTTTGGACACTGTTGAAAGCTTGTTGTTTTCAGCAATCACCGATGATGGTAAATCGCTGGACCAAGAAGCCTGTGAGAAACTATTTTCTGTTCGAGCCAAAAATACTAACGGCACTATCTTGGCTGAAACAACAGCAGCAGAGCCACCAGCGCTATTAGCCAACAATCAACAACGGCGGATTGAAGCCAGTCTTGCGCAATTTCTAGAGGAAAACCAGCGCCTGTTTAACGCTGAACGGGAAAAGCTGGAGCGCTGGGCCGATGACAAACTACTGGCCAGTGAGGAGGCGCTAAAAGACACCAAAGCCAAAATCGCCCAAGTGAAGCGCGATGCCCGAAAGGCGCCAACCCTTGAAGAGCAGTCCGAACTGCAAAATCAGTTGCGCGATCTAGAGCGCCAACAACGGCGCCAGCGGCAGCAGATCTTTGATGTGGAAGACGAGATCATGGCCAAGCGCGACGAGCTGATTGAAGCACTGCAAGAGCGGCTCACGCAAACCACTGAAACAGAACATCTATTTACCATTCGTTGGCAAGTGGCTTAAGCCCACACTAGCGAATAAAAACAATTTATAAATACAACATTGTCATTCCCGCTTAGGCGGGAATTCAAAACAAAAGGCAGACAAATGAGCAAGTTTAACGAGCTAGTCACCAAACTCAGAGAAGTTTTCCAGATCGATCGACCTGAACTAGATTTTGGTGTGTATCGCATCCTCAATGCGCGTGCCGATGAAATCAATGAATATCTGGAAAAGCGCCTCAAAGAAAAAGTTGAGCAGGCGCTTGCAGCTGGCAATGCGGCTAACATCGATCAATTAAAAGAAGAACTGAAAAAAGCTGAGCAAGGGGCGCAAGCACTAGGTGTACCTGCCGATTCAGTGCCAAAAGTGCAAGAGCTCAAGGCCAAAATTACCCAAGCCAGTGGCGGCAATGCCGAGCATGAAAACGCCGTGTTCAGCCACTTGCTGACCTTCTTCTCCAGGTATTACGACAATGGCGATTTTATCAGCCAGCGTCGCTATAAAGGTGACACCTATGCCATCCCCTATGCCGGCGAAGAAGTCATGCTGCACTGGGCCAATAAAGATCAATACTACATCAAAAGTGGCGAAAACTTCTCAAACTATTCATTCAAGTTAGATGATGGGCGTGTAGTGCACTTCCGCTTGGTGGCCGCAGATACCGCTAAAGACAATCGAAAAGACAACGACAAAGAGCGTCGCTTTGTATTGGCTGAGCAGAAGATCATTACTCTTATCGACCACGAAGGTGACGAGTATGAGGACGAAATTCTGCCTGTAGAGGAAATTTCTAAAACCGATGCCGAAGGCAACGAAACGAAAGAGCTCATTATCAGTTTTGAATACAAGGCCATGCCCAAGGGCAGCAAGCAAGATAAGTTAGTTGAAGCGGCAGTCAATGCAGTGTTAGCCGATGGCGCTGTCGCCAGCCGTTGGCTGGATTTAAGCAAGCGTGAACCGACTGAAAAGAACCCCAAGCGCACACTGCTGGAAAAGCAGTTAAGCAACTACACCACCAAAAACGCCGCCGACTATTTCATCCATAAAAACTTGGGCAAGTTCCTGCGTGGCGAGCTGGATTTTTATATTAAAAATGAAGTCATGCACTTAGATGACGTGCAAAACGCCGAAGCCTTTAGCGATATCGAAAAGAACCTGCGCATGATTCAGTGCTTGCGCAGTATTGCGTTGGACTTAATTAAGTTCTTGGCGCAGCTGGAGGATTTTCAGAAGAAGCTGTGGACGAAGAGAAAGTTTGTGGTCTCTAGCCATTATTGTTTGACAATCGACCATATTCCGGCTGAGCTCCACCAAGAAATTGTTTCAAATGAAAAGCAATGGATGGCCTGGCGCAATCTTGGGATTTGGCAGAAGGACGACAACGGCGTACTAGAAGACCTTATGAAAGACAAAGGACTTTTAGTTGACACTTCACTTTATGGTGCGGATTTCTCTTGTAGACTTTTAAGCCAACTAGAAAATATCGACGATAGATTAAATGGCCTTCTAATCAATAGCGATAATTATCAAGCGCTGAAACTATTAGACATTAAATATAAAGGTAAAATAGATTTCACTTATATTGACCCGCCGTACAATACAGTCCATTCAAAAATTGCATATAAGAATCAATTTGATCACTCCGCATGGCTTACGCTTATTTCAAATACGATGCCTCTCAGCGAAAAGCTTATGAAAGAGGATTTTTCATTTGGATTTGCTATTGATGACTATGAGTACAACAATGCCTTTCAATGTATTCAAAATTATTTTAGCTATTGCGATGTTGCGACGATAGTAGTAAATCACCATCCCCAAGGCTCTGGAGGGCGTCTTTCTCGGACACACGAGTATTATATTGTGGCCTCCCCAAAAGATGCAGGACAGCTATTAGGGGCTCCAAAAGAAGATGACACTGAAGACAGGAGCTTTATGAGAAGTGGCACAGCTGATAATAATTATCGGTCTGGCCGTTGGAGAAGTTTTTACGCGCTTCTACAAGATCCAAGTACTAATGAAATTATTGGCGTCGAGGAACCTCCAAAGCTTGGACAGGATTATCCTCTTGGCCAAACGGACAATGGCTATATTCGAATATATCCTATCAATTCCAATAATGAGGAGAGAGTATGGAGATCCTCATATGAGACTGGAAAAAAACGGGTTGAAAATCGAGAAATATTCTTAACAGAAAGAGGCGCCGTTAAACAAAGAATTGAGCATGAAGGAAAGCGAGAAACTCTTTTTAGCAATTGGATTGGATCGGATTTTAATGCCGGGACAAATGGAACAAACGTTCTCGAAAGCTTGGGTCTTGGTGGGGTTTTCGACTATCCGAAATCAGTAAAAACACTGGAGCAATCTTTTTGGATGCAGAGCTTTGGAAAAAGTAACTTTCTCGCTATTGACTATTTTGCAGGCTCAGGAACAACAGCGCACGCAATTCTATCCTTGAATAGACAAGATAACGGAAAAAGGAAATTCATCTTAGTCGAGCAAGGTGAATATTTCGATTTGGTAACCAAACCAAGGGTCCTCAAAGCTTCATATTGCGCCGAATGGGAAGAGGGCAAAGCAAAAACAAATAATGGTGGGCTTAGTAGCTGTTTCAAAATAATTAAGTTGGAAGGCTATGAAGATGCACTGAATAATCTCGGCCTCACACGTTCTCAGCAACAACAGGACTTTCTGGATGATAGTCCGAATTTCAAAGACGACTACCTACTTAACTACATGCTGGATATCGAAAGCCGTGACTCCCTGTTGTCCACCGACGATTTTAAAAAGCCCTTCGACTACACCATGAAAATTGCGGTGGATTCCGCTGGTGCCTTTGAAGAGCAAAAAGTCGATTTGGTGGAAACCTTTAACTATTTAATCGGCTTAACCGTGAAGCATATCGATGCCCAGCCCGAACGCGGGTTTTTGACTGTAACCGGTACCTTACCCAGTGGTGAAACCTGCTTGGTCTTATGGCGCGACTGCGAAAAAATCGACTACGAAGGCCTGAACAAGCTGTGCGACAAACTGGCGCTAAACCCAGCGGATAACGAGTTTGACGTAGTCTATATCAATGGCGATCACAATATCCCGACGGTATTGACTCAAACGGCCGAAGAAGGTGGTGAGACGCGTGTATTGAAACTGCGCCAGATTGAACCCGAATTTCTGGAGCTTATGTTTGCTGAGGAGGATGCGTAATGGCCTCCCCAAGAACAGCAGGAAAGACAAAACAAAAGAAACGAAGCTTTCATCAAGAGTTGGTGCTCAACCGTTGGGTAATGCGATTCTTCAAAGGCAATGCGCTTGCCTCACTCAAGCTTCGACTGGGTGATGATCAGCACGAAGGCATCGATGACGATGGTCAAACCCTGTTCTTTCATGAACTGACGCGAAACCTGTTTGAAGTGGATTGGATTTCCGAGGCCGATTTACGCCGCTACGATTTGCACATTGTTGAGCACTGGCAAGCCATCACCAAACATCGTAACCAGCTGGAAGGCCATGTGCTGAACATGAAGTACTTCCAGTATTTATCGTTATTGTTCACTGAAATCTATCTGGATTGGTACTTCACCAAGCCACAAGTATTACTGGATCGCTTAAACGAAGAGCTGGCAACGTATAGCAAAGAGCAAGGCGCAGAAACCTTTCAGCCCTATATCGCCAGCGATTTGAACAAGATTGCGTTTTGGAATGCCACGGGCAGCGGTAAAACCCTGCTACTGCATGTAAATATCAAACAGTATTTACATTATTTCCAAGCGGGTAATAGCAGCTTGTACCCGGACAAGATCATTCTGCTCACACCGAACGAAGGCTTATCTAAGCAGCATCTGGAGGAGTTAGAACTTTCAGGTTTCAGTTTCAGTCGCTTCTTCGATAAGAACCGCACCAGCACCTTTAAAGGCACCATCGAGATTATCGACATCAATAAGCTCGGTGACAGCATGGGTGATAAAACCGTCGCCGTGGAAGCCTTTGAAGGCAATAACCTGGTACTGGTGGACGAAGGCCATCGTGGCACCGGTACTGCCGCAGGCGCCTGGATGCAACGCCGTGATGCCTTGGTGCGCGGTGGTTTCGCCTTCGAATATTCAGCGACTTTTGGTCAGGCAGTTGCCAAGGGCAACACCGTCGCCAAGGCTGAAGAAGAGCTCTTGAAAAGGAAAGCCAAAACCCTGTTTGAGACAACGGCATTAAAGAAGCTGGATGACGTACAACTAGCTCAGCTAGTCTTAACACAAGCGGAGCAGCGCCAAGTCCGCGTCACAGCTACCCGCGAGATCTATGCGAAGTGCATTCTGTTTGACTATTCCTACAAATATTTCTACGACGATGGCTATGGGAAAGAATCACTAATTTTAAACATGAATGGTGAAGCCTACGAGCAAGCCGATAATGCACAAAAGTATTTTACTGCCTGTTTATTAAGTTTTTATCAGCAAGCTTGGCTTTGGCAAACTCATCAAGGAAAATTGAGTGACTTTAATATAGAAAAGCCTCTGTGGGTGTTCGTGGGTAATACGGTGTCCGGAGAGGATTCCGACATCCTCGAAGTCGTGCAATTCCTGAGTTTCTTTCTCAACGAAGAAGGCACGATTAAAACCTGGCTAAAAGAGCTCATCGATGACAAAGCTCAGCTACTGGATGCCAAGGGCAACAATATTTTTCAGGGACGCTTCAACCCGTTGATGGGCTTCAGCGACAACATCAATGGCCTATACGCCGACATTTTGCACAAGCTGTTTAATGCCAATGCCCGTCAACGTTTAAAGCTGGTTAACATCAAGAACAGTAAAGGCGAGCTGGCACTGCGAGTTGGCGACGCCGAGCCGTTTGGCCTGATTTCCATCGGTGATGACAGTGGCTTTTATAAAACTGCTGAAGAACTGGATAGCTTCGACAGTGAAGCCGACGACTTTGGCGGCGCCCTGTTTGGCACACTGAATAACAAAGACAGCAAATTAAACGTGCTGATTGGCTCACGAAAATTCACTGAAGGCTGGAGCAGTTGGCGAGTGTCCACCATGGGCCTTCTGAATATGGGTCAGGGAGAAGGCTCACAGATCATTCAGCTATTTGGCCGTGGCGTCCGCCTTAAGGGGAAAGACTTCTCGTTAAAACGTACAGAGCCAAATCAGCGCCCCAAAGGCCTGCACTTGGATAATCTGGAAACCTTGAATATTTTCGGTGTTCGCGCCAGCTATATGGCAGCGTTTAAAGATTATCTGAAGGAAGAAGGTATTACCCCAAGTGATGAAATCATTGAGCTGGACTTTCCGACACAACCAAACTTTCCGACCAAAACGTTAAAGACACTGGCATTAAAGGACGGCTACAAAGACAACCAAAAGTTAGGGTTTAAGCGCACTCATTATCCTTGGTTATATGAAATCCCGGAAGAGTTTGACGGCAAGATCAAAACCCCGCACATCGCTTTGGATTTGTACCCAAGATTAGAGGCGATCAGCACAACGGAAGGCAGTGCAGCACTGCAATTGAATGTGCGCCATGAAGGCAAACTCAACCAGGCACATTTTGTATTATTTGATTTTGACCGAATTTACTTGACGCTGCAGGCATTCAAACAACAGCGTAGCTGGAGCAACTTGCGTATAGACAAGCAGCGGTTGATGGATTTCTGCCGGGGGGACCCAAGCTGGTACACCTTGTATATGCCCAAGCCGGAGTTTGAGACGAGAAGCTTTGCAGACATCAAACGTCTGGAAGACATTTTGATTCGTTTGTTGTGTGACTACACCGATCGGTTCTACAAGGCTCTAAAGACAGGCTACGAAGGCCAGTTCTACGAAGTGATTCCCATGCATGATGAGCACGGCTCCATGCTCAAGCTCTACCACTTCGAAATTGATGACAGCGATGATGGTCATGAATATTTGAAGAAACTGGAAGTGCTGAAAGCTCTGGTTGCCAAGGGAGACTTGGGGGAAGCCAGCAAATGGAATGCACCGCACATGGTCGCCATCAGCTTTGATCGGCATTTATTCTATCCTCTTTTGTCTTTGGAAGATAAAGACGCGGTGCCATTAAAAATGCGACCACTGGCGTTTGATGCGCCAAGCGAAATTCAGTTTATTGAAGATTTGCAGGCATTTTATGGCTCACCAGTAGGACGCGAGGCGATTGGTGCGCGAAGCTTGTATTTACTACGTAATGCCGACTCAAAAAATAAAGGCATTGGTTTCGCCACTGCGGGTAATTTTTACCCCGATTTTCTACTTTGGTTGGTGGATGATGCAAGCGGTGAGCAATGGCTTTCCTTTGTTGATCCAAAAGGTTTAAAGCACATGGATCTGAATCATCCTAAATTGGGGCTTTATACCGAAATCAAAAAGATTGAGGCAGACTTAACCAGGCAGGCTGCAGCTGGCGAGCCTGCCCTGACACTGAATGCGTTTGTGCTGTCACCAACAAAATATGCTGATTTATTGAACGTTGGCGATAAAGTGAAAAAACAGGAGCTGGAAGACAAGCACGTGCTGTTTATGGAAGATGGTGGTCAAAGTTATCTACAGAAGATGTTTGACCGAATCAAGTAATTAAAGCCAATGGGGAGGTATCTCTATTTCAAATTGCTTCGCAGCATAATTGAGCATAGAGATTATCTCCTTGTACCTGATCTGGTCGTAGGGCCTACCGGCGCTTCTATTCGCAACAATAGCCTCCAGCTCTGTCAGATTAAACATACCTAAACGGTAGAAGTTACCCCAAGTTGGTTGCCCGAGAAGCTTATATATAACCTTGTTATCTTCTCTGTCACTTACAAGCCGCTTCTCACCACTTATTTTATTTTCAGCACTTTCCGCCTCTTCCTTGCTTTCATAGATGTTCAGGAGTTTCATCTTAAATTCTCGTTAATTGTCTTCTTAACTAACGAGCAATGATATCAGCTATAGTTCGCCTCAATCCATGGAATCAAAGCCCATGCATATCATTTATAGCACGTTCACTCCAACCTGCTCCGCTTGCATTACTTATCGTTGAAGTCACAAGGTATCCATTTTTGTAAATCTCAATCATTAAATGATCCCCTTCCCTATGGGACTTGGGCACCACCCGTAGCTTGCTTTCACCAAGCTGATAGTGCCGCTCCAATCCCTGCCCGCCTGGATCGGTCATATCAGGGCAATGCTTGGCTAACAAGCGCTCGAACTGCTCGATTTCTGACAAATAAGCTTTCTCAGAAAAGTCACTTCTTTTATCCGGTATTGTTTCCTGTCCTGATAGCCAGGGCGATTCCTGCACATCAAACGGCGAGGTGAGCAGTTCGGTGATCTGGGGCGGTATGTCGTGGCGCTCTCCCAGCTCCATTTCCCGCTCTTCCTTAACTGGGGCTTCAGCTTCGTGCAGGGCCTGCAGAAAGCGGTTGCAGTTGGCCAGCGCGCGCCGTACCTGGAACTTCTCAAAGGTGTCATTCTGGTAGGGGAAGAGGGACTGGATCTTGCGCTCGTCGGTAAAGTCGTTCTGACCCCTCATGGCGCTGACCTCCCTCTGCACCAGACCGCCAATACGGTCTACCCGCCCTGTACGCTGCTCGATCGAGGAAGCCGTGTGCGAGATGCCGTGGTGAACCACGGTGCGGCAGAAGGTGTGCAGGTCCACTCCCTCTTCGTAGACGTTGGTAGCTACCACCACCCAGGGCATACCTGGCATGCGGAAGTGGGTGGTGATGCGGTGGCGGCGCTCGTCGCTCTGCCCGCCTTTGGCGGCCGCTGTAGGAGACTGACCTGCCAACTCCTGATTGAAGAAGCGCCGCACGGTGCGGATTGCCCTGGGACTGTCGGATCTGGGTTCCAGACCCGCGGCCAGTGGCGCGTCAAGTGGCCTGCGACTTTGCTGTACCACATCCAGTGAAGGGAAGTTCAGCTTCTTGATCAGGTCGAAGTGGTGCCTCAGGTCTATCAATTCCCCTAGACCACTGTGCTGGCTGTCGGCATCGTTCTGCCAACGCTTAACCAGGGCAGCCGCGACCTGATTGGCGTTGAGGCCCAGCAGAGCACCGGAAATAGTAAGGGCTCCGCTGCGGGCTACGACCGCTGCCAGATAGAGGTCAATCACCGGTGCACCATGCCTGAGGGCAGCCATTTGCACGTGGCGGACCTGCTCCCGGCGGCGCAGGGCCTGACGGAAATCGAAGTTGGCGGATTCGTCGATCTCTTCAAATACACCGCGGGCGACGGCCTTCCACGGAGCAGATTGCACCGGACTGCGTGCCAGGCTTGGGTAGATGCCACGCTGGGTCAGCATGTCGCGTACGGCATCTGTGCCACTGTTATCCTGAGCCAGTAAACGTTCACTTTTGACCATAGCTACGGCGAATATCTCATCTACCAGGATAGCCAGTTTGCTGTGCAGCTCTGCATAGCAGGGCTGCTCAGCCATCCAGCTCAGAGCGGCCAGCTGCACGGAATGAAAGGCTCGGCGGAAATTCTTGTGGTCGCTTTGCAAGTATTCCGGCGGCGTGCGCCGGGCGATAGCGGCAAGGATGGACGCTTCGCTCTGACCGCTGTCCTGCGACAGTTGAGAAACCACATCCGTTGGCCGCAGCAGTACCCAGTCGACATAGTTTTCTTCCAGGATCAGGCAGAAGCGGCTGCGGGCTTCCAGCTGTTCCCGCAGGCGCCGGCCACTGAGGATATCGGGGAATTCAATCAGATCACGGTGTTCACCGCGGAAGAGCCAGGTAAACAGCGATGGCACCACTTCGGAGACGCTGGAGTCCTCCTCCTCGTCACTGATGTCGTGCTGTTCTTCAAAGCTCTCCGCGTCGGCGCTGTCGGCGGCTCTGGCCACCTCTTCAAACACCCGCGCCGCGCGTTTGCTGCGCCACACCTGGTCGATACGATCTATCAGATCGTGCTCGTTGCGCTTGGTCACGGCCCTGAGGGACTGGATGATCTGGCCATCAAATTCCTGTGAGACACGACTGGCCAAATCGGTGGTGGTAGCCACCCTTCGCACAAACACCAGCGCCTTCTCGCGCCGGGCAATCTTCGCCGCCAGCATGCGGGTGACGGCGTTGAGCTTAGGATGGGGCACCTCTTGAGAAAAGCGCAGGCGGTAGCTTTCGCACAGGTCGGCAATCAGTTGTTGATCCGGCAGCACCTGCTGGTTTTGGCTGCCGCCTTCGTCCACTTCGGTGAGGGAGCTCGCTGCACCAGCGTAAATCTCGAAGCTCTCCAGCGCCCCTACCCGGAAGCGGCCTTTGGAACGGGCCTGCAATAACTCGAAAACGTTCTTCTGAATCACCGCGTTAATGAGTTTCTCGGAAGTAGAAGCCGCCTGCATCGGTTGATCCGGCGCTATCACTCCGCCAGCACGCCATTCTCGTCGGTACATGTTGCGGGTATATCGTGAACCATCGGCCAGTCGCAACTCGCCCACCCGGCGCACCAGCAAGCGTTTTTGCAGTGCCCGCAAAGAGGCTAGCTCCATGGGTTCGGCCAGTTGCCGCAGCGATACCGGATCACCCCGCTCCCCGGGCGCGGGATAGAGCAGATCCTGATCGCGGCCAAACACTTCAAATTGACGCACCATACTGAGAGGGTCGCCGTTTTCCATAGGGGTTGCAGACAACATCAATAACCAAGGTTTAGTGTCAGTGTCTTCACTCCGGGGTGCAAAGATGTTGTGCATATTCTCATTGCGGTTGGAGCTACCCTCCCCGTCTCTATAGCCGTACTTGAGGTTGTGGGCTTCATCCACGATGATCAGGTCGTAGCTGGCAGCTTTGGCGACCAGTTTGCGTACCGCTTTGGCGAAACGCTTTTTGCTGGGGTTGGCCTCCACCCTGTCCAATAGCCGGGCGTTGCGGTTGGCCAGCTCTCCCAGTGCTGTGCGAAAACGGCTCATCGCTTCCGCGACGTTGCCCTCATCAATACCAAGACTGAAGGAAGTCATGCGTAGTACTGTATCGTGGGCGTCCTCGGTGTGCACATCCAGCACCCAGTCGGAGAGCCTGTCTGGCAGTAAGGTGGGCCAGTCCGGGCTGCCCTGAGGTGTTTTTACCCGGTGATCGGCACGCTTCCAGTTTTGTTGTACAAAGCTCACCAGATCGGCCGCCCACTTCTCCTGAATGTTGCGCCGGGGAGTGATGATCAGCACTCTGGCGTCTGGCTTCTGGTAACGCAGCAGGTGCATCACCGCGAGGCCGATATAGGTCTTGCCCATACCCACTTCGTCTGCCAGGTAGGCAAGGCCATTGCGCACCAGCATATTAAACAGGGCGACGCAGCCATCTTTCTGCAACTCGCCGATGCCACTGCTTTTAATGGCCTCAGTGGGGGCAAAGTCGATAAGGTCTTCAACGTAGTGCCGGGTAATAGTATTGATGCCGGGAATCATGATGCGGATCCTGTGCCCATGTGCATATCATGACTGAAATGGGACTCGACCCAGGCCAGCAGTTTTTTTGCGCTGGGAGCACCGGCATCCTGTTTCAGTTGCGGCAGCAGCCGTTTTTTCACCAGCTTGCAGCTCTTTTCCAGTTCAGCCAGCAACTCGGTCATCTCTGCTTCCATACCCGCATCCTCAACCGGCTCCTGCAAGCGCTGCACAGCGTCGCGCAGGGACATAATCCCCAGGTACTGCTCCAATGCATCCAGCATGGGTTGGCCAGAGGTCTGGGGTGCGTCCTCGGGGCACAACTTGCTGATCATATAGCGTACGCTCATGGCGCCTCGACCAAATAGTCGGGCTTGCACTTGCATGCGGGTAAAACTCTCCAGACTGTTGGTGTCTCTCAACTTGCTGGTGATGTCATTACGAAAACGGAACATAGCCATAAACAGATCGTTGAGGCGGTCCTGCTCCACGCCGTCGTCCAGCTCCGGGGAACCGCCAAAACTTGAAGCGCGCAGGTCGTCGGGCATGGCCGCCCGGGCGATATGATCGGCTTGACGTTGTTCGGCACCCAGCTGCCAGTCGCGCAGCAGGTCGTCGATGCTGCGCTCCATGGTGGGCGCCGGCGGCTTCAGGTGCAGGTTGTGCTCTTCCACCAGACAGAGCCACGCGCACTGATCTCCACTTGCTCCGGCGCCACCCAATGCCACCTTGACGGTAGGGCTGATAAAGAGGGTCCGTGTACCGCGGTCATCGAGGGGTTGAGCTTTCTCTTCTCCGGACTTCAATGCCAGTAGCGGCCGTTGCGCAGCGCCGATGTATAACGCCAGCGCGCGTCGACCGTGATTGGTCGCTTTCAGCGTTTTGGATTGCCAATCAAACACCACACTCAGATGCGGTACCGGATTGTCGGCCGATTTGTCCTCGGCCTCCACTTCAAGCTTGCACTGGCTGGCCTGTACCGGACGCTGAAGGGGCCGTAACCATGGTGTGAACTGCCTGGCACCATCTTCGACTTCGCGACTGAAGATGAGACAAGCCTCATCGTTACCCGGCAGGCTATCACGGTGCCCCTGGGTGCTGGCATTGGCGGAGCCCACCACCAGAAGCTCGCAGTACGGGTGCCAAAATCGGTAGACTTTGGCATGCAGGAAGCGCTGCAGGCGATTACCCTCCTGATCCCGCAGCTGACTGCGAAGTCTGTCGCCGGGGAACTCGGCCCAGGCCGCGTGTTCTACCTTGGCAAAGGCGGTCACAGCGTCTGCGTTTACGTCGACCAGATCGCCGTCTTTGGGGCAGTAGTAGAGAATCGGGGCTGTATCGCTTTCGAATATTCTTTTGCTGAAGCACTCACTGGTCCACGCCACCAGCTGCGGCGGTATGGCACTGAAATAGGGTGACAACACCTCCAGGCGCCAGTCATGGATGTCGCTGGCCAAATCGCCCCGCAGGACTTCTTCACGCAGCCAATCGCTGAGGCTTCTGTTGTTTTGACCGAACCATAGGCGGCTACGGTACATCTCCCGGCGGCGACGCTTGCTGTGGGCATAGGGTGAGATATGACGCAGACACTCCAGTATCTGCTCAATGGCCTCAGAACCCGGAGCGTCCTCCTGTAACTGTTGCAGCAGCCCACGTACATCGACGAGCAGACTGTTTTGCATGCCAGCACGAAGTTCGATCACCTCAATGGCGCAGGCTTCGAAATTCTGCCCCCACCCCGGACGCGTTAGGTTGGCTGACGAACAACCAATGACCAGGAACTGCCTCCCCTCCTTGCGAGTCAGACCAACTATCACTTTCGGATGAAAACAGCCTGTCGTGCGCATGACCGGATGTGCCTGCCAACGCAGCTCCTTAAGCACTGAGCCTCCTGCCGCCAATTTGGTTTCGCCGCGCAACAGGTTATTGGCGTCGTATATAATGCTGATGGGTGTGGAAATCTCTTCCAGATATTCGAATAGCGGACGATGGGGCTCACTCGCCGGGCCCTCCCCCAAATTGGGGAAAAAAGCGGGCAGTATGGACTTTTCCAGGTAGCCTACATCGAGGCAGAAGGTTGTCAGCAATAGCGCCTCAATCTGGCCCAACGGCTGAAACTGAGTGGCGATTTGCTGGTAGAGGGAGATCTCCTTATCCATTATCCGGCTCCGCAAGGTACCCAATCTCCCGCCCGACATTCATCCACGACGACAGAAAATAATCGTATCTCCAACGGATACCACTGGGAGCGCGCTCGAAATTCGGTGCCGGTGGCTCTTCCGCGGGATCGCGAATCATCAGCTCGTCGTCATTGTTGATCTCCACCCAGGCCGCACCCTTGCGGTCATGCATGACAGCTTTGTGGCGTTGTAGTAGCTCGCGAGCCAAAGGTTCGAAGGAGTGTGGCGAATGCAGTGCCACTTCACGATAGCGCCGCAGGTCGGCGTCTTGTGGCTCTCGGATATGGCGCAACCGATCCAGCCAATCACTGCTGTACCCGTTGTCATACGCCCAATCGGCGGCAGTCGCGAGATCGGTCTTTTCGGGATGTCGCAAACGGCACGCATCAAAAGCCCATTCACACAATCCAATCACAGCTTCGGTGGCCATCACCTGAATGGCAAAATCAGTAACCGGCGAATCAGCAGGTCCTTGTGCCAGCGACTCCCAAATCTGGCCAACAGAAAGACCTGTGACAGCCTCTCTCTGCAGCCTTCGCGCAAACTCTAGGAGTACCGTTGGCGAGTAACAGCGATCAGGGCTGTTTTTCGGGATCAGCAGGTGCTGGAGCCAGAAATCGCCCCACTCATCCTTGCTGCTCAGAGGCTTGTGAGCGAACAGCTGCGCCAGGCCCTGTAGCTCATCCAGCTCCACCTTGAATACCTTATCTTTGACCAGGCGCTTAAACAGTGGCCTGTGCTCCTGCATCAAGTCAGCAGCAGCCGAAAGACGATAAATTTCCAATGCTTCATCGGTCAGCCGATATCCCGGTCGCAGCGCGCGGTTAAGCTGAATTAGCTGGCTGCCGAGACTGGCCTGATGATAGTAACCCCAAAACCCCGTGTTCTTTTGTGAACGGACCAACCAGTACGATGTCTCTGAGCCAATGGAGATAACCCCCTCTTTCAGCCGCCCCGGAACACCGGATATTCCAGGAAAATTCGGCGTTGCCGGAGAAAGCTCCGCCCGCACCAAGCCACAAAGCTGTTCAAATTTGCAGAAGGCGGGCCATTGCTCATCAATGGAGGCATTGGCCAATGCCGGTTCAAAATCTTCCAGCATGCCGTGAAACAGAAATCGGGTAAGAAATCCCCGGTAGGACGGTGTTACCGTTGTCAGGAAGGGAACCATCCGCCGGGCAACGGGTGTCCACACCGGCAGGAAGCGCAGGGGGTCCCGGGAACCCTTGGGGATCTCGCGGGGATCTTCAGCCGTGAAGAAAAATAACGGGGCATTCATCCATTACACCAACGCTTTTGTCATTATAAAACGGTTGTTCACGCTTGATCCCTTTGATTCTAACTGGTGGTGTTTACCAAGGCACAAAACAAATTCACCAGCTTCTGCTGTTCCAACGTTTTGGCGGTCGAATTCGCTAACTCAGGATTCGCCACCACAATCGCCAAACACTGGGCCCGGGACACCGCCACATTGATGCGGTGTTTGTCGAACAGGAACTCCATGCCTCGGGGTGACTCTCCCGCATCGCTGGCACACATGCTGAGGAAGACTATGGGCGCCTCCTGTCCCTGGAACTTGTCCACACTGCCAATCCTGGCCTTTGGCCCCAGTGCGGCGCGCAGTTTGTTGACCTGAAAGTTATAGGGGGCCACAAACAGCATATCGCCCCAGCCGATGGGGCTTTGGCTGCCGTCCTTGTCGGTGAAGGTTCTGCCCAGTAGCTGCTGGCTGGCGGATACAATCTCGGCCACCTCTTCATCGCTGGCCTGAGTGTTGCCTTGATGGACTACCGGCAGGAAGACGATCCCCGCCTGTTTAGCCAGCGGGCCGGAGTAGCCGGCGGGAACGGCAATTGTCTGCTGGTCGTTGTCCGGGTGGGACTCCAGCTTGCCGTCGTAAATGGCTTCGCTGATGAAGCGGTTGACCGCCGAGTGCATGCGGAAGGTGGTTTCGAGGAAAACACCCATGTCATCGTCAATGGTGGCCTGTTCGTGCAGCAGGTAATCGAGGATGGAGAGACCACTCTGCTGCGGGTGGGTGCCCTGCGCCGGCTGGCCTAGCTGCATCTGGTCACCCATCAGGATCAGGTTGTCAGCCGCCCGACTCATGCCAACCAGGTTGGCAACAGATACCTGCCCGGCTTCGTCGATAAAAAGGTAGTCAAAGGCGCCCTCGACGTCATCGCGGCAGAAACCCCAGGCGGTGGTCCCGATCACACAGGGGCCCGTCGCGTAGTCGGCAATATCCTTATTGGCGAGAATCTGCACACCCAGTTGTTCCAAGGCGTCATCGGTATTCTTGGTGCAGGCAAAGGTCGCGTCGATGCCCTGCGCCGCACAGTACTCTGCCGCGCCCAGCAACAGGTTATTGATGGCCTTGTGAGAGTTGGAGCTGATGCCTATACGCTTGCCCTGCCGCAGCAAATCGGCAATGACGTGTTTGCCGGTGTAGGTTTTGCCGGCGCCAGGTGGCCCCTGAATGGGCAGGTAGGTGTGGTCCATGCCATTAACGACAGAGATGATCTGCTGCATTCGCTCTTCGGGATTATGGGCAGAGACTATGGCCTCACCGGGGTTGATACCGCGAAGGCGCGGGCGAGCTCGCTGCAGGAAATTCATAATCGCCGAGGGTTGCGCACCGCGCAGTTCATAGTCCCTGACGACCGCCTCGATGGCTTGCGGGATGGGGTCCGGGCGCACGTATTCATCCGGGACCAGCGTGATCACAGCGGGCGGCTCCTGTTTGCTCTGTAATACCAGCAACCCGGTAGCGGGATCACTGGCCTCTTTAAGCAATTTGACCGTGGCACGCCGGCCCTGCTCATCCTCAATGCCCAGTAGGAAGTAGCTCTCCTGTGCCAGCTTGCACTCCTGATCGGGGTTGTAGCGGTATTCGTAAGCCAGGTGCTTCGCTCTGGGTGTGGGTTTGAAGGGCTCACGCTCAGTACGCACGCAGCTGGCGACACAATCCAGGTCGTCCTCCAACTCCATATCACTTAAGCCCAGGCGGTCAAACAACCGCCAGAACACGGGTTTGCTTTCGCGCCGATGGAACTCCAATGACCAGGCCAAATGTTCTGTCAGTACGGCGTTGGGATTATTTTGTGCCCTCTCGGCCTCTGCCTGCAGCAGCAAGCGGTCACGCAATGCGGTGCGCTCGCTGATCTCCTCCGGCACATCAGGCTCAACCACTTCCTGCAGGCCGCTGTAGGCAATACCCTTCTCCCGCTGCCGCTCCCGCAGCCAGACCACCAGCTCCTGGGTGCTGTTGCAGTCGTCGATGTTGTAGTCACGCAGGTTGTTGAGGATGGTGGAGTTCTGCCAGCAGTCGCCATCGGGGGTTTCCCGCCACTGCTCATACACCACCACCGAATCGCTACCATTGCCGACTTCGGTCTCGCGGCTGCCGCGGTAGAGGTGCTCCACATTCTTGATTGAGTATTTGGGTTCGCCGATCAGCAGGCCGCCCTTGACCACCTTGTAGAGGTCCACAAACACTTCGTTGCGCAGCAACTGGTCCACCTCGTGCTCGCAAATGCCGTAGCGGCTCATCAGTTTGCGGCAGGCGGCAATCTCGTAGTTGGCGTAGTGGTAGATGTGCATGGTGGGGTCTTGCTGCCAGCGCCCGTAGACCCACGCTATAAACTCGCGGAAGGCCTGCTTTTCCTGCTCGGGGTTGTGGGCCCAGAAGTCCCTGAATTGCCGCTCGCCCTGCTCGTCGAAGTAGGTGTTGCCCCACAGGTATTCCAGCCCGCCTTCCACCAACGGGAAACCTTCGATATCGAAAAACACATCCAGATCGGAATGGGGCGGCAGCAACGCCAGTCCCTGCTTGGCACCGACCTGTGGTGCCAGCACCTCATACAGAGGGCGGCTGGCATCGGCACTGGCGATCTGAATGGAGGCCTGGGCTTTCAGGCGAGTGAATACGGCGGTGTTGATGCCAGGCACCTGGACCTGAGCGCCGGAGGCCAGCCCCTGCATGGTGGCAATACCGGCGGCCTCCAGCTTTTTAACCTGGGACCGGGTGATGGTGGCCACGCGGGACAAGTGATCCCGCTCCTGCAACAGCTGCTCCGCATAGCCCTGCCAGCGCCCCCAGCTTTTGGAGTCCGCCGGATCGGGCTGCTGCTCGGGGTCAAATTGGTTGTGGAATTGAAAAAACGCCGTTTTTAACGACTGGTAGTAGTAGAAGTAGTCCGCAGTGCGCAGTCGGGCCTCTTCGCCGTTGCCCAGTACCACGACAAATTCTTGAGCCTTGCAACCCTGTAATTCCGCCAGCATCTCCTGATAACAGCACAGCTGCACAGTGAAATAGGGCTTCAGGGTCTTTGAGAGCTTGGTATCCCAGACTTCATAGTGGTAATCCCCGAGCAGACTGCTGCCCGGTACCTTGATCAGAAAGTCGGAAAAGCCCTTGAACGGTGGTTTGGCGAGCGCGGCCTGGAAGATCACATCCGCTCCTTGCTGCAGGGCTGCAAGGGTCGCGTCCGCAGGGTTATCGACTCCGGACAGGTCCGCTACCGCCAGCCCTTGGGCTATAAATCGCTCAAGTACGGCTCGTTCATGCTTATCCCCCTTCTCCTGCAACAGGGATTGCATATCGTCACTGTCATCGCGCTCAGGGGCCTGCTCCGGGCAGGCCTTGGCCAGATGTTCCATCCAGGAGGCAAAAGCACTGTCCATAAACAGCGTCAGGTCGGATGGGGAGTAAACAAATTCACCGTTGTGCAAATACATTACTTAAGCTGTTCCCTGTTGGTCATCAGGCCAGATTCCTGTTTCTGGCCATTCCATGAAAACGTCAGCGGCGAGCTAAAACCGCCACTTATCCACCTGCTCCAGATTCCCCACCACAATCTGCTGCGCCTCCGGGCTGGCGGCCACACTGCGGGTATCGATATTGAGTGCCTGCAGCAGGTACTCCACCAGCGATGCGCGGGTGTCCAGCACCAGCTGGCCGTCGGTCATACCGTAGTCGGCTTCAATAATAGCTTGCTGGGCTTTGGTGAGACGGCTGTCGGGTACGATGCGTACCGGGATAACGGCATTCCAGTAGTCGTCGTGCTCGGCGGTCATCTCCGAGCGAGAGAGCACCTTCACCCGGCCCCGGAAGCGGCTGAGGACGAAGTCGCGGAACTCGCCGTTCTGTTCACAGTAAGCCCGCAGATGCCAACGGTTGGGCGTGTAGACCAGGGTGTGTGGCGCGATTACCCGGGTACTGGGCGTCGGGTTTTGCAGCGAGAGGTATTTGACCTCGATGCGGTTACCTTCGCGACAGGCCTGCACCAGGGGGCGCAGAAGTTGCGGCTGCACCTCCCGCAACGGCACCTGTAGCATTTCAGTACGGGTGAAGCCCAGATCCAGCCCCTGAAAGCGCTCGGCGATATCCTGGTTGCGGCTCAGCAGGTGAAGGTACTCCTCCGCCTTGCCGGTGGTGACGGCGGGCTTAAAGCCGGGGGTGGGTTTGTAGCCCTTGATGCTGCTGTCGTACTCCAGATTGCCGGGGGCAATATCGCGCAGGTAGTTGTTGATGTCTTTGGAGGCCTGCTGGCGCCCTATACCAAAGCTCTTGCAGAGGTGGTTGGTGGTCAGGCGACCTTCCCACAGGGCCACAATCTCGATCAGGCGATAGCGCAGCAGCAGGTCCCAGCGCAGTGGCCATGCCTCACTCATTTTTTCCGACTCCCCACCTGATCCCTGAACAGGTCGATTACCTCGCTGGGTAACCCCCTACTTCCGTATGTATTTATTAGCGTCATGTAATTTAACGCGTCAGGACGATGAATCAACCCCCTTTACACAACTATCCATTGCTGGCCGGTTTTTAATCTGGTCGAAAAGGCGACAGGTCGAAAACCAACCATCTGGACGTGACGCCAACGGCTACATATTATTTCCCCCAGCCCGCAAGGATGGCGGTACCACTACGGGCACTACTGCGACGGTTTTGAGCTTCTCGACCCACTCTTTACAAGAGATCAACTCGCAGCCCTACCTGGGGCGATGTATTTAGCGAGACGCGCCTGAAGGATCGGAGACCTAACTCGGCAGCAAAAAAGTATCCGACAGCAAATATCGAAACAGATAATTGCTACGAAGGCCAAATTAAGAAGTTGTGGGATATCCAGCCGCGACCAAAAAATACTTGCAGTGCAATTCTTTCTGCTTCCCACGTACAACCAAAGGACAAAACTATGATCGCAAAAGAGTATCTCGACCTGTTTTCCAACCACGGCCCCCTCAAGGCACTCGTCAAGTTCAAAGACCACGACGGCAGTGTCCCGGAGCGCCATCTCGAAGCCCGGGAGCTGGACAAGCTGTGGTGTCGTGAGGACGGACTGTTGTTGCAATTTATGACCTTTGATGACTGGCTTTTTGAGATCACCAAATACGAGATCGATCCACGTAGAGGCCTGATTACTATTCACGCACAAAAGACGAGCGAAACTGCCGATGGCGGCCAATAGCATTACAGGTTTTCGAAACGCGAAGACCAATAACTGCAAATATCAACTTGACGCATAAAGTAACTTTTTATAGATTTAACGGCTGCACTGGGATTGCAGCACAAAGACAAAAGTCTTTGTCACCACTCCATACGGAGAGATGAAATGCAAAACTCAGTGCTAGCCCATCTGCACAAAAAGTCTTTGAAAAATCGGACAGATATAGAAAACGCCAAACGTTGCGGCTGCTTCTATTGCCTCAGCATCTACCCGTCCCATCAAGTCACTGAGTACTGGGACAACGGAGAGACAGCAGTATGCCCCGAGTGCGGCATAGATAGTGTTGTCTGCGACAGCCAAGACCTTCTGCTCACGCGAAAATTCTTGCGAACACTTAGGCACTATGCATGGGACGGACTGTTGGATGACGCTAATCCAAGCGAAGCTATGAAAATTGAAATCTGCTCCATTGACGAACAATAGTGTCCAGCCACGTCAGGGGCTGCTATTCAATACCACCAGTGTTAAAGCAGCTTCCACACCAAACCAACGGAGATATTTCATGGAATATTCGGAGGTTATCAAAGTCGACTTCGCCGGAGAGAGCCTGCACGGCCGTATCTCCCACCGGACTGGCAGCGATATTACAGTGACCATGATCAAGCCATACCCGGATCTGGCAATCTCTTCGCACATCCCTTACTTCGCCCGGGCTTCGCGCAATTTCTTAGCTGAATACGGAATTCAAACTGCACAACAGCTATTGATTGAGCTCTACCAGGAAAACCAGCGCTGAACACCAAAAACCTAAAATAAGAACGAATTGAGGAAGTGAAAACTGTGAATCAAGCTTATGACCTGATCGGCGACATACATGGGCATGCCGACGAGCTTATCGAGCTACTGGAACACATGGGCTATCAACCATCGACTACCGGCCATCACCACATGGACCGCAAGGTGATCTTTGTAGGTGATTTTATTGACAGAGGCGAGCATCTGCGCCAGCACCGAAAATTGCTTGATACCGTCATGCCGATGGTACGTAACGGTCACGCTCTGGCAGTTATGGGAAACCACGAATTTAACGCACTGGCCTACCATACCAATCATAATGGTCGCTTTTTACGCCCGCACAATAGCAAGAACACCAAACAACATCAGGCATTCCTGAATGAGTATGCCGATGAGCCGGAGCTGAAACAGGAGGTACTGGATTTTTTCTATGAACTTCCACTTTGGCTGGAGCTGGATAACCTGCGAGTCGTGCATGCCTGTTGGGACAACAGAAAAATCAGTGCCGCACTCAATCTGCTTGGCGGCGCCCACCTGACACCAGAAGCCCTCATAGAGGCGACCAACGAGGATAGCCATCTATACGATGCCATCGAGACATTACTTAAGGGCGTAGAAGTGGAACTGCCTGAAGGTATCTCATTCCACGACAAGGATGGACACCCCAGAACAGCCGTGCGAGTACAGTGGTGGAACAGCGAGGCCTTAACGCTGGGAGAAATGGCACTGCCTTACGGTGTCGACATAGGCGCTGCGGGATCCCTGGCCGCTCCAGACGCCTTACCGATTTATGAGCAGCATCAAAAGCCCTGCTTTATTGGCCACTATTGGCTGAAAGGCACTCCGCAACCACTTGCCGCGAATGTAGCCTGCCTGGACTATTCCGTCGCCAGAGAAGGAAAGCTGGTAGCCTACCGCTGGAACGGAGAATCGCAGCTACAGTCTGAAAATTTTATTTACACCAAAAAGCACTGACGGGAAACAACATGTCCAAAAAGAAGAAAACCCACCACGACAATCTGATGTTTGCATTCCGGGTTTACGACACCTTCAGCTTTGGGGATTCCGACACCATCTACCTTAGCCCCTGGTTTGAAACCGAACAGGAGGCCCTCAAGGCACAGGAGCAATATCAGGCAGAAAAGCTGAAGGACAAAGCGTTTTACAAGATAGAAAGCCTGCGCAAGCCCAAGGAGCCAGCTAACCGCTAACTGTTAGCACCTCCCCTCAGTCACGGCTAATCAATTCCGGCCTGCAGCAGCAGGCCAACCAGCCTGGCTCGCAACATCCGACTTAAGCCGGCCGGATGTCAGCCCTCGAAGATACGGCAATGCGATCTACTTTCTAACCCCCAACCTCTTCATCAACCGCAACAAATTACTCCGGTCCACCCCCAACTCCCGTGCCGCGGCCGCCACATTAAAACCGGTTCTCCGCAACGCGGCTTCAATCACCTGCGCCTGGAAGGCGTGGGTCTGGCTGGTCAGCGAGCCACCACCGCTCGCAACGGGTGCGGGCGCACTCTCCTCAAGACTCTCAGCCGACACATCACTCAAGTCCAGATGCCGCGCGCCGATCTGCACCAACCCGCCAGCAGTCGGCGTACGACTGGCCTTGAGGGCAGCACGGCTGAGCAGGTGCTCCAGCTCACGCACGTTGCCGGGCCAGCTATAGTTGAGCAGTGCGCGGCGGGCGGCATCGTCCAGCAACAGCTTGGGAATATTGAGGCGGTGCTGGTTACGCTCCAGAAAATACTCCGCCAGCTGCAGCACGTCATCGCCGCGTTCCCGCAGCGCCGGTACCCGCAAAGGGAAGACACTCAGGCGGTGGTAGAGGTCGGCGCGAAAGCGGCCGGCCTCCACCTCTTTTTCCAGGTCGCGGTTGGTGGCGGCGATGATGCGCACATCCACCTTGATGGCGTGATCGCTGCCCATGCGCTGGACTTCGCCCTCCTGCAGGGCACGCAGCAGTTTGGCCTGCAGCGCCAGTGGCAGCTCGCCCACTTCGTCGAGAAACAGGGTGCCACCGTCGGCCAGTTCGAAGCGGCCGGCACGGGCCTCAGCCGCGCCGGTAAAAGCGCCTTTGGTGTGGCCGAACAGTTCGGCTTCGGCCAGGGTCTCGGGCAGGGCGGCGCAGTTAATCTGGATCAGGGGTTGGTTGATGCGGCTGGATTTCAGGTGCAGGCGGCGGGCGATTAACTCCTTGCCCACACCGGTTTCACCTTCGATCAGTACCGTCAGTGGTGTCGCCGCCACCACATCCACATCACCCAACAGGCGCCGAACCACGGCGCTGCTGCCGATAAATTCCGATGCCCCCAACTCGCGGTTCAGCTCGGCGGTGACCTGATGGCCGTGGCGCAGCTGCTGTTGCAACTGTTCGATGCGCTCGGCGGCGGTGATCACCGCCTGGGTGAGGGTGATGGCCATGTCCTGCTGGCGCGGCTCCACGTTTTCAAACTGGCCGGGCTGCACGGCGTCGAGGGTGATCACGCCCCAGGGCTTGTCGTCGATGTAGATGGAGACTCCCATGCAGTCGTGCACATGCAACTGCTGGTCGGGCACATACATCAGCCCGTCATAGGGGTCGGGCAGGTCGGAATCGGCATCGAAGCGCAGCAGCTGGCGACTCTCCAGGATGGCCTGCAGGCGCGGGTGCTGGGTGAGCAGGAAGCGGCGACCGCGGGTTTCCTCCCTGAGGCCGCTGAAGGCCACCGGCCGCAGGAGATCGCCCTCGAGCCGCAACAGGCCGATGGCATCGCAGGGGATGGAGTGGCGAATCGCTTCCAGCAGGCGCCGGTAGCGCACCTCGGCGGGCAGGTCGCGACTCAGGTCTTCAATAACGGTGATGTAGTGTTCGAGGCTCATGCGGTCAAAATTACCACATCGATGTCAAAATGACACCAATCAACAAGATGTCATTTTGACAACATTCTTTTAAAAACCTAATAATTTCATGGGGTTAATGGTTGGCACAAGAATTGATTTATTACCGGGAAAGGAGTGTCAGAAGCTCCGGGTCAAACCGGGTCGCTGCGCTCCCCACCATAACAACCAGAGGAAGACCCTATGCTCAGTGAAGCCCAGATTGCCATCATCAAAGCCACCGCCCCGGTTGTCGGTGCCCACGCCCGCGACATCACCGAACACTTCTACCCGCTGATGTTCTCCCGCTACCCGGCGGTAAAGGCCTACTTCAACCAGACCCACCAGCAGCAGGGTTCGCAGCGCCAGGCGCTGGCCAACGCACTGGTGGCCTACGCTACCCACATCGATAAGCTGGAGGCGCTGGGCGATGCGGTGAGTCTGATTGCCCACAAGCACTGCTCCCTCAACATCCTGCCGGAGCACTACCCCATTGTGGGCGAGTGCCTGATGGAAGCCATCGGCGCCGTTCTGGGCGACGCCGTCACCCCGGAGATTGCCGACGCCTGGGGGACCGCTTATCAACAACTGGCGGATATTCTGATCGGCGTGGAAGAGCAGATCTACCAGAACCACAGTGAGCGCCGCGGCGGCTGGCGCGGTGAGCGGCAGTTCCGCATTCGCGAGATTACCGCCGAGAGCGATGTGATCGGCAGCTTCTACCTGGAGCCCTGCGATGGTGAACAGGTGATCGACTTCCTGCCGGGCCAGTACGTTGGCCTGCTACTAACCATCGACGGCCAGAGTGTGCGCCGCAACTACAGCCTCTCCAACGCCCCGGGCAAGAAGTGGCTGCGCATCAGCGTCAAGCGCGAGGACGACGGCCTGGTCTCCGGCTACCTGCACCAGCACGCCCGCGTGGGCGACGTACTGACCCTGACCGCCCCCTGCGGTGACTTTGTACTGGACACCTCCAGCAGCGCGCCGCGCCGCCCACTGGTGCTGGTGACCGGCGGTGTCGGCATTACCCCGGCCATGAGCATGCTCGACAGCTGCGTGGCCAGCGGCCGCCCCATCGTCTTTGTGCACGCCGCCATCAACAGTCGTCACCACGCTTTTGCCAGCCATGTGGAGCAACTGGCCGCGCAGCACGACAACCTGCACATTGTGGTGATTTATGAAAAGCCTCTTGCTGACGACCAGCCCGACGCCGTGGGCTTTATCAACACCCACCTGCTGGCGGAGCTGTTGCCGGAGGATCGCAACGTGGATCTCTACTTCCTCGGTCCCAAGCCGTTTATGGCCTGTGTTAACCAGATCGCCGGCGACTTGCAGATCCCGGCGGACCAGCGTCACTATGAGTTCTTTGGCCCTGCGGCTGAACTCAGTGTGCAGGAAGCCGAGGGCGCTATTGCCTGAACCCGGAGTCGCCATGACAGACACCGCCAACCACGCTAACACCACCAGCACTGTGCCAGTCCCGTTTCTGCGGCTGGCGTTCCGACCGCTGTTCTGGCTCGGCGCGCTGTTCAGTGTGGTGGCGGTCGCGCTCTGGTCGCTCCACATCGCCCTGGGTATGCCACTGACGCCCTACGGCGGCAGTTACTTCTGGCACACCCATGAGATGCTGTTCGGTTTCGTGGCGGCGATCATGGCGGGCTTTCTGCTGACGGCGGTACAGAACTGGACCGGGGTGCGCAGTCTCAACGGCAAGCCATTGGCGGCACTGGTGCTGGCCTGGCTGCTGGGACGGGTGGTGATGCTGGCGCCAGTGGCCATGCCGCAGGCGCTGGCCATTGCCATCGACCTGCTGTTCCTGCCATTGGCGGCGCTCTGCCTCGCCCGCCCCATCATCAAGACAAAGCAGTGGCACAACATCCAGTTTGTGCCGATCCTGCTGCTGATGGCGGTGCTCAATGGCCTCTCCCACCTGTCGCTGCTGCAGCCTGCCAGCAGCAATTTTCTGAACTCGGGTTTTGTGGGGATTGCCCACAGCATGATTCTGCTGGTGGCGCTGGTGATGGTGATTATGGGCGGCCGGGTGTTCCCGATGTTTACCGCCAACGGTACCGGCACACCGCGGGTGGCGCCCCTGCCCTGGCTGGAACGACTGGCCATCGCATCGATACTGGCCAGCGTGGTCGTCAGCCTGCTGCCCGCCGATACCTGGGCAGCACTGCAGGGCACACTCTTTTTGCTTGCCGGCCTTAGTAACATTGCGCGCGCCTTGCGCTGGCGTCCGCAGGTAACGCTGCGGGTACCGCTGGTGTGGTCGCTGCACCTCAGCTACCTGGCCATGTGCCTGGGGTTGATACTGTTGGGCCTGGTGGCGTTCGGCATACTGCAGCAGGCCTCCATCGCCTACCACGCCATCACTGTAGGCGGCATGGGACTGATGATCCTGTCGATGATCTCGCGGGTCTCCCTCGGCCACAGCGGCCGCCCCATTGTTGCCAACCGTGCCGTCACCCTGTCACTGCTGCTGATGGCGGCGGCCTTTATTACCCGCGTCACTGGGCCCCTGCTGGCCACGCATTATGAGTGGGTAATCCTGCTCACGGGAGCGCTGTGGGTAGCCGCCTACGGCCTGTTTACCATCACCTATTCCAGGTTGTTGTTTTCGGCGCGGGCGGACGGCGTTACCCACTCCTGAAACTGTCTCGCAGTTACAAAAGCCAAAGACTGTCTCACGATAAAAAGCCGGAGTGCGGCGCACGTTGGCAATGTCATTACCAACGCGGGCCCTGCGACAATTTCCCTTGCGCACCTGACACTGACCCTTACAACAGCTGGAGGTGGTGCAAGTCCGCCACGTACTTCTCAATCAGCGCCGCCGACAAGTGCGGCACCTCAAAGCCTGCCCGTTTGGCTGCCGCACAGAAATGGTCGCTCTGCAGCTGTGACGCTGCTCCGGCAGGTTGCGGTTGACGGTAAGGATCCAGCAACGCCAGCAGCGACTGCTGCTTCTTCGTTTCACTCAGCGCATGCATGGAGGTCTCGAAGTGCGCCAGCCACTCGGAGTAACTGGCGACCCGCTGGATGGGACAACCGGCATCAATCAACCAGTCGACAAAGCTGTCCAGCGACACACCATCCTCGTAAGGGCTGGAGAGGTTGTAGGCGTGAAAGCCCTCGGCATCGTTCAATCCAATAGCGGTGATCGCATTGGCGAGGAAATCGGCACTGAAACCTTCGTAACGTCCCGCCGGCCGGCCGGCCGACAGGTCTTCGGCGTAGAAGGTATCCGGCGCAACACCGGTGGCCACCAGGCTGAACAGCAGGCGGGTAAACATATCCGGCACGTTCAGCTGCCCGGCGTAAGTGCTGTGCGCCAGGATCATACCGGGACGGAACACCGACACCGGCAGATCAAACGCCTCAAAGGCTTCGCGCAGCAGTACTTCGGAGCCCCACTTGCTGAGGTTATAGCCGTGGGCGTAGTGACCCTCCATAGAAGCCTGCGGTGCCTGCGCACGAATATCGCCCTCCTCTGTCACCAGCCCCTTGCTGCAAATCACACTGACACCGAGGGTAGAGATGTAGTTAAAGCGTTTGCGTTTCGCGGTGATGGCCAGCCGAATCAGCTCCGCCGTGCCGGCCACGTTGGCCGGGAACAACTGGTTGTAGGGCAGCACGTGGTTAACGTGGGCCCCGGAGTGCACAATCAGGCCCACCGAATCGGCCAGTCGCGACCAGGTGGCCTCGTCCAGTCCCAGGTTGATCGCCCCCAGATCACCCGCCACCACCTCCAGGTGGTCCGCCGCCAGGCTGCGGAAGTGCTCAAGCAGCGCCGGATCGGAATCCAGTGCGGCCTCGACCCGCCGGCGGGCATCGTCGCTGTCGCGGCCGCGGGCAATCAGGATCAGTTTGCCGCCCGCTTTGGCAAAGTGCTCCAGCCAGGCCAACGCCAGAAAGCGCCCGAGGTAACCGGTGGCGCCGGTGAGCAGCACCGTTTGCACCTCACCAGCGGCGACGGGCAAATTGGCAGCCGCATCCAGCACACCCTGATCAATAAATTTTTCCAATTTGAAATCACTGGCAGAGAGCTGCGCACAGCCCTTGCCGTGCACCGAATTGACCGTGGCACGTTTGATGTCGGAATCGCGCAGCGTCTCGATGTAGTTCGCCACCGAGCGCAGGTTGCCGGCGGGGTTGATGATATCGCCCACCGGCACCTCGATGCCGAAGATCTCTTCCAGTAGTACCGAAAACTGCAGGGCGCTGAGGGAGTCACCACCCAGGTCACCAAAACGGCTCTCCGCCGTGACTTCCTCCGCTGTAATACCCAGCGTCGCACAGAGGGCGCGGGTCACAGTTTCCAGTACCGGCTTGTCAGCGCCTTCAAGACGCAGCGCGCGCAGTTCGTTCACCTGCTCCGCGGCCATCTGCGCGTACATCTGTTCCAGTGTCTCACCGTAGCGCGCCTTGAGCATGGGTCGCAGGTGTTTACCCACTTCCGACAGCAGGCCATTGGCGTGACTGAACGGTTCCAGTTCAATGATGAAATCACGGGGCATCTCATAACCGTTGAGGTGCTTCTCTGCCGCAATGCGCTGCATGGATTGGCGCAATGCCGCTTTTAACTGATCGGTTTGCTCACCCTGTAACAGCGACAAGCCTTCCGCGGTCGGCACAATCACCGCCAGCAGGTACGAGCGCTCACTGGTGCCATAGATGTAGATCTGGCGAATCAGGGGGCTCTGGGTGTAGCCCGCCTCCAGCTGCGAGACCGCCACAAATTCACCCTGCGAAAGTTTGATGACGTTGTTGCAGCGATCCACAAACTGCAGCTGGTCCGGCGCCGTCTCGGCCATCACATCGCCGGTGCGGTAGTAGCCCTCAGCGTCGAAGCGCTCGGCAGTCAGCTCGGGGCGCTTGTAGTAACCGGCCATAAACTCGGTGGATTTCACCAGCAACTCGCCCCGGGGCCAGGGTTTGTCGGTGGTGAAATAGCCCAGCTCCGGCACATCCACCAGCTTGTAGTCGATCACCGGCGGGCGCTGCACCTTGCCATCGACCCAGACCACGTTGCCGCCGATTTCGGTGGACGAGTAGCCGATGGACATGTGCATATCCAGCATCTCCAGCATGAACTGGTAGATCTCCGGTGCCAGCGCGGCGGAACCGCAGCCCACATTCAACAGACGGTTACCCAGCAGGGTTTCCCGCATCTGACGTTTGGCCTCGCGCTCCGCCTCGGCCTGCTCCGCACCGCCGGCGACCCGCTTGTCCACCTCACGCAAATACTCCTGATAGAACATTTCACAGACCCGCGGCACCAGCGAGGTCATGGTGGGGCGCGCCAGTGGCAAATCCTCAAACAGGGTCGACAGATCACTTTTCGGCGCACAGTAACTGGTGCCGCCATTGGCCAGCGCCAGCAGCATGTAGCCATTGCCCACCATGTGGCTCATGGGCATAAAACTCAGGGTGATGGCCGGGATCGGCATGTTCACCCGCCAGGTTTTGACCGTCAGGCTCTGCGGGAACATGGCGCCCTTGGGGGTACCGGTCGAGCCGGAGGTGTAGAACAGCCAGGAGAGCGGGTCGTCGCCGGCGGCGGGCACAAACAGCGGTGCCGGCGGCAGGGTGCGGCCGCGATCAATCAGGGTATCGAGGGTTTCCACCACAATGGGGCAACCGGCGTCCGCCAGCCGCTGCCGCGCCGCCGCCAGTTTTTCAGCCTGGTCGTCGTCCCGCGCCTCATAATCAAACACCACCAGACGCTGCGGCGTGTAACCCAGCTGCACCGCCTCTACCGCCGCGTCCAGGTAGTCGATAGCCACGGCCAGCACCCGCGGCTCGGTTTCCGCCATAATGGCCGCGTGTTGCGACGCCGGCGCGCTGGTTTGCAGAGGCACTATCACGGCGCCGCTGTGGATACTGGCGAGGATATTGGTGGCGTAGCCGATACTGGCAAACCCCAGAATGCAGACAAACTCACCCGCTGCCAGCGGGTGCTGCTGATCGTGGTGCCAGTCGCGGGCCACGGCACAGGCGGCAGACCAGAGATCGCCGTAGCTAATGGTGTCAAAGCGCGGCAACAACTTCATGCTGGTACGGCCCGTGACCGGGTCGGTCACCAGCTCCCGCGCCCGCTGCCCCAATGCCGGCCGTTCGGCGTAGCCCTCCATCACCACCTTCACCACCTCGGCCAGTGAAAGGCCCGGCTGCAGCTTGGCCTCCACCACTTCAGGCGAAGGAAACGACGCCCGGAACTGCGGGTCTTCGGCACTCAGCGTCCTGATGCGTTGCGCCAGCCGTTCCCGCTCTGCGGTCGTGCCTTCGGTTGTATCCACCATAACTCTTGCTCTCCCGTTGCCGCCCCACCACTCTCCGGGGGCCCTACCATTCTCGTCATCAGCGGCCTACAGCCCCCATCAACTCTTTCCAACCAAAACCAACCATTTGGTTGCTTCAGTCAATTTAACCAAAGCCCAGAAAACAATCAAGCAATTGATTGGTTTAAGGTGGGCATCTGGTCGTCCCGGTAGGGCCCATGAGCCGACGCCCAGTCATAAATACCTTGACGCTACACTCCAACACTGACAACATAAATCAACCACTTGGTTATTTTTTAATTTTTTGGCTGGCGCTCCCGCTGCTTTAGCAGGGTATGGGTTCATCAGGGAGGCTACTGCATTGGTCTTATGTCGCTAATGTATAATCCTTCACCACACTTTCAGCCACCCCATAAAGGGTGAGCACAGACAAGGTCAGGGGCCATTAAATCCATGAGTCGTACTGCTTCACCAGACAACTCCACCAAAAAAGCCAGGAAAAACTCAAACAACTCAGCAGGAAAGCGGCAGTACCTGCCCGCCGAAGAGAGACGCAAGCGTATTCTGGAGGCCGCTCGCGAGGTTTTCAGCCAGACAGGGCTCAAAGGTGCAAGGACGCGCGAACTGGCTCAGGCCGCAGGCATTAACCAGGCGACACTGTTCGAACACTTCAAGTCCAAGGAAGAACTGTTTCTCGCCTCTGTCATAGCGCCTCTGGAAGAGTTTATGGAAGGCGCCCGCGAACGCGCACAGCATTATGCAGCTGCCGAATCCACAGACAACATGGTCGATCAGGTGCAGGCCAGCATGAACCAGCGACTGCAGCGCATGAACACCATCTTTCCACTGTTGGTACAGGCACTGTTTTCCGATCAGGAGTTGGGCAAAAAGCTCTACAACGAAAAGATCTTGCCGCTGTTTGATACTCAGGCAGATGTCATAAAGGATTTTGTCGATCCGGCCATGTCGCCCCGGCTGGTGCAAGTGGCGAGCTTCGGCATGTTCTTCGCTGTGGTAATGGATCAACACATGACTGGCAACGAGATCGACATCGACAGCGTGTCACGACAACTGACCAACCTGATCATTTCGGGCAGTGCCCCTTCACGGGATAAACCTAAATAATATTCATAACTGAGGTGACCTTTGTATGGCCATACAGCTTGATGACTATCGACTGCTCGGCCGCAGCGGCCTGCGAGTTTCCCCCCTTACCCTCGGCACCATGACCTTTGGGGCAGAGGGCTGGGGCACCGGCCTTGATGAAGCCCGGCAGATGCTTGATACCTATATGGATAACGGCGGCAACTGTATTGATACCGCCAACTTCTATTCCATCGGTGAATCAGAGCGCATGCTTGGCAAACTGACCAATGGTCATCGGCAAGAGCTGGTGGTGGCCACCAAGTACAGCCTGAGCATGCAGCCAGGTGTGGCCAACATGTCGGGCAATCATCGTAAAAACATGGTCCAGGCCGTCGAAGCCAGCCTGCAACGCCTGAAAACTGATTACATTGATGTCCTGTACCTGCACATGTGGGACAACCGCACCCCCGCCGAAGAGGTGTTGCGGGCATTTGACGACCTGGTCCGCGCCGGCAAGATTCTCTATGCCGGCATCTCCGACACCCCCGCCTGGCAGGTAGCCCGTATGCAGGCCATTGCTGATCTGCGGGGCTGGTCCCCATTTGTCGCCATGCAGATCCCCTACAACCTCACCGAGCGCACAGTGGAGCGGGAGTTCATGCCCATGGCCCAGCAGATGGGCATTGGCGTACTGCCCTGGTCGCCACTGGCCGGCGGCGTACTGTCCGGGAAATACACCCGCGCCGACATCCAGAGCAACACCAATGTCGCAGACATGAGTACGCGCAAGAATATCAACCTGGCGACCGGTCGACTGAACGAAAAGTCCTTGGATATTGCCGCAGTTGTGGTGCAGGTAGCCCAGGAGCAGGAGTGCTCTCCGGCGCAAGCAGCCCTGGCCTGGACACTGCTGAACCCAGCCGTCACCTCACCACTGATCGGCGCCCGTACCCTTCAACAGTTTGAAGACAATCTGGCTGCTCTCAAGGTGGAATTTTCTGACGATCAGATTCAACGCCTCGATGAGGTCAGTCGCGTTGCCCCCTGCTTCCCTCACGACATGATTGACCAACCCACCGGCAACATGATGCTGGGTAATGTGAAGGTTGCCAAAAGCGCCTACCCCCTCTGACCCTTCTCTTACGTATTCCCTCCGTAGCTTGACACAGAAGGAGGCCGCCCTGGTGGCGGCCAATCCAGAACACGTTTTCATAAAATAAATAGGCATAACATGAAACAGTTTCCGATCTATACTGGCTGGCGTGTTCATGGCGGTGCGTTTATCTGCGCCATGCTCATTTCCGGCTGTACGTCCTACATATTTGGCCTGTTTGTTCTGCCCGTAACAGCGGAGTTTGCAATATCCCGGGCAGATTTCAATAACGGATTTATCGCATTTCTGGTCGGAGTAGGCGTCTTCTCTCCCATTGTGGGACGCTTGCTGGATCGCTTTTCCGCACGTCACCTGGTCATGATCGGCGGTCTGCTTTTTGGTTTCAGCATGCTGGCCCTGGCTTACAGCCATTCGCTGCTGTTGATGCTGGCGATTATTGCCGGGCCACTGTCGTTCGGTGCGGCTGCAGCAGGAACCTTGGCCTCCAACACTTTGGTAGCGCGCTGGTTTGACCGGCGTCGCGGCCGGGCACTGGGAATACTGGCCGTTTCCACATCGACCGGAGGCTTTATCTGCACACCGCTGGTGACACTATTAATTGAATCATATGGCTGGCGCGAAGCATTAATGACCATAGGTTTTGCGACCATTACCATCATCAGCGCAATCTCCCTGTTTGTTTTGCGCAACCACCCCAGCAGCCGGGAAACAGGCTACAGCAGGGAGTTCGGCAACTCTTCCGCCGCCCCAGACGATGCACCTGCAGAAGCTGTCGCAACCGATAACCATCGCGCACCACAGGCAGGCCAGATGACCTATGGCCAGATTTTCAAAAACCGTAATTTCTGGTTCCTTGCTCTGGGGATCGGCCTTCTCTACGGCAGCGATCAAGCCATGGTGACCTCGTTTGTCCCGTACTTCCGGGATGTCGGCCTCAGCGCCCAGCAAGCCGCCATGATTGCCGCCATAATTGCAATATCCGCTATCTGCGGAAAGCTGGTAATTGGTTTTTTGGTGGAGCGCATAGACATACGCTATGCCTTTGCCGCTGTGGCGCTGGCCCATGTCGGACTGCTGACCACTTTTTTGTCGCAACCTGACTACTGGCTTTTATTGGGCATGACTTGCTTGTTCGGTGTGGGAATCGGCGGAGTATTTCCCATCTGGAGCAACTTGCTGGCCTGGCTGTATGGCTCCAGCAGTTACGGCACCATCATGGGAATTATGACGATCATACTGAAACTACTGTCGATTGTTGGTGTGCGCTTTGTGGGCGAGATGCACGACTTGAATGGCTCCTACAGAGAAGCGTTTTATATCTTTATGCTCTGCGCGGTGGCATCCATCCTGTTTATCTCCAGGCTCCGCCCCGAGATCGAGCCAACGCCCCGGACTGCGGTCGCACAAGCCTGAAGCGCAGTACAACCCCCTGCATATAAGCCAACGCCGGTCCGCTGATTACAGTCAGTGACCGGACTAATGCCTGAGACAGGCAACCCCGGAACGCCAGCGCTATCACGCAACTATCAATCGCATCGCCTTCACCAGTACATCTCCAGCGAGCAAGTTCACAAAGATCCACACAGGGTACAGGCAAAAAAAAGCGGAAACAGGCTGTCCGTTTCCGCTCAAGCACCAAAACCCTGTTCAACTCAGGGAAGGAGAGCAATCAGAAGCTATACCGCAAGGAAGCGCCGAATGTGCGAGGCGCGCCATAGGTGTATCCCGTGAATCCCAGAGAGCTGATCACAGCCAGACCACCCGTCACATACTGCTCGTCGAATGCATTGTTGACGTAAGCTGAAAAATCGACACCCGAACCCATGATCTGACGCCAATCAAAGCGGAAATTCCAGACTTCATAGGCATCGATTTTGGTAGACTCATAGGCGGTTTGCAGATCTTCGTCCGACCAGGCCTCGACGTAAGCCTGCTGTTCAAACAGAGCAGTGTCTTCCATACTAACCATCTCATCCTGCCAGTAGACGGTGGCCATCACTGACATCTCACCAAGGCTGGCATCTACAGGCAGGGCATAGGTTGCAGATGCCGTTAAGCTCTGCTCGGGAATGTAAGCGAAATCTGCGTCCGAGTTATCCAGCGTAAACTGTTTTGGAGTAAAGCCAGGCGCAAAACCACCGACCGCCGTCATATCCACGTTACCGTTGCTATCACGGGCAACCTCACTCCAGGTTTTTACCGCATCCCACTCTTTATACTCGGCATCGATGTAGGAGTAGGCCAGATTGAAAGAGAGATTTTCGGTTGGCATCAAAGTGATATCAAATTCAAAACCCTGAATGGCGGCCTTACCCGCGTTGGTGGTCGCCGTGGCGAAATTACCCTGCGAGTTCACCACTCCCTGCTCTTTCTGAATATCATCGTACGCCTGGTAAAAGACCGCCGCATTGGTTCGAACCTCACTCCAGGAGAAGCTCCAGTCAGCTTTATGGCCAATTTCATAGGTAGTGACCGTTTCTTCATCGTATGGCTTAAGAGTTGCCGGATCGGTACCCCGGTCACTAAAACCGCCTGCACGGTAGCCGGTCGCAACACTGGCATAAACCAACGTCGTATCGTCCGGTTTAAAGTTCAATGAGATACGGCCGGTCGGCTTCGAGTAATCTTCACTTACCGACAACTCACAATCGCTGATAGGAAGAGGTCCAACGTCATCAGAAAGACCACAGGAAGTCAGTTGTCCGGTTGACCTGTCGATATCGACGGCTTCCACGGTGAACTCTCGGTCATCCCAACTTTGACGCGCACCAAATGTCAGTGACCACTGCTCGCTGAAATGATAAGTCGCCTCAGCAAATATACCCTTGGATGTATTCTCAACAGTTCTTTTGGTATAGCCCTGACTGAATGTGCCGAGAGAGTTGGTGAGAGTATCATCCGACCCGCCCTTCAACTGATACCAGTACAGACCTGCCAACCACTCCAGACTTCCATCCAGGGCATCACCCAATAATTGAAACTCGGTGCTGTACTGCTCGGTGTCCGTACTCGGCATCAATGGATTTGGTACAGTTTCACCCGCTACGGGAGTGTAAGCACCCAACCCTGACCAAATGGTGCCATCACCATCATTTGCAGTAGCAAAGTGAACCTTCCGGTATCCCAGAATGCTCTTGAACGAAAGACTATCGGTGAATTCATACTCCGAGGTGTTAGAGACAAAGATATTTCGGACGTTATCCCTGCTCGCAATATCAGATTCCACCCTGGTTGGATCGTCCCGCGCTGCCTGACGATCAATATATTCATCCAGCATGCCCCCGGAAGAAGCTTCCACCAGGCTGCCAAGCCCCGGCACAAACTGTCCACTGGCATTAAAGATGGGGATATTGAGCCCAACGCCACCAACAGATGGATTGTAAAAGCTGGCAATGGGTACCCGGCCACGCATATCATTTTCAACGAAATCTACAACAGCCAAATTGTTCAGACGATCCGTCACATCCCAATTCATCACCACACGGGCAGCCTTGGAGTGCTCATCCCACAGCTTTTGGCCATTGAGATCATTATCAGCAACGTTCTCCTGATAGCCATCCCGGTCCAACATGCGGCCAGACAGCCGAAATTGCATTGTGTCACTGACTGGTAGATCAACAGCCCCCTCAATTAATTGGGAATTGTAGTTGCCCAATCTGGTTTCCAGGTATCCGCCAACTTCATTCCCCGGGGTCTTGGGTGTTACCAGAACGGAACCGCCCGTGCTGTTACGCCCATACAGGGTACCCTGAGGTCCTTTTAGCACCTGCACATTGGCCAGATCATATAACGCCAGGTTCGAGCCCACGGAAGGCGTCATGACAATGTCATTGAAATAGATCTGCACCGCCTGGTCTCCCGTTAACGTACTGGTCGAAGGCCGTTGACCGCGAATGCTGACAATTGGTTGGTTTGTGCTGGTACCTGCCACAGATATCCGCATTGATGGCACATGCGTTCCCAGGTCGTTCAAATCCATCACATTCTGTGAACGTAAAAAGTCTTCATCCAGAGCCGTAATCGCTACCGGCACATCTTGCAAGCTCTCTTCACGGCGACGAGCAGTAACCACCACTTCCTCAAGACGGCTTGCGCTTCTCTCCACTTCCTGCGCATTGACACTCGAGAAACCACTTGCCGCAGCCACGGCTACAGCGAGGGAGGCTAGCGGGAAACACCCCTTAAGTTTCATGACATATTTCTCCTGATCCATTCGGTAAAACGGCCTCTTTCTTATAAATATTTTCAGAGGTTGCTATTCAGTCCGCCCCGTTAATCTGGAGCGAACCTGCCACGACATCCCTGAATGAGCGAAGGCCCTGTTAGCCACAGGAAGGTTAATTATTATCAGTATTCCCCTTCGTGCAGGCGTCTTTCAAAACCGCAGGCATTAGTTGAGACCAGGTCAGAACAACCGGCCAAGACAAAAATCAACCAATTGGTTTTATTATAAACACCTAAAACATATAAAACCAACCACTTGATTATTAATATTTGATAATTCTCAGATAACATGGCTCACGACGCTTGTCGTGCAGTTTATGCAGTCACCCAACAGCAACTGCTTTCACACCAGTTACCAGACCTCGCCGACCCGCCGCAGGATGGGTCAGGCACATGCCCAGCGGCTCGCCACCGATTGCCCTCCCCCCACAATCTGCAATACTCAGGGGACTTGCTGTGTTCAACCGACCCCACCCTGAGGGCAATACTATGCGTCGCCGACGCTGGTCTCTCTTACTTCTGATACTGCTGCTGGCCGGCTGCAGCAGCACCACCTTTATCTACAACCGCCTCGACTTTTTTATTCCCTGGTATCTGGGTCGTTACGTCGATCTCAATCGCGAGCAGGACCAGCATCTGGAGGAGTTGCTGGAACCGTTCCTGGTGTGGCACCGGGACGAGGAGCTGCCCGCCTACCTGGAGTGGCTGGAGCGGGCCGAAGCCCGACTGCAGCAACCCGTTACACCAGCGCAGCTGGCAGACATGGGCGGCGAAATCCAGCAGGCCTGGGGCCGTATCGAAAACCGCGGGCTGGAGCTGATGATCACTCTGGGCGAGTCACTGACCGATGCTCAGATGGCGGAGTTTATGGCGGAGCTGCGGCAGCAGCAGGTGGAGTACGCGGAGGACTTCGACCGCGACGACGATGACTATCGGGAACAGGTGCGGGAGAACCTGGAAGATTCCATTGAAAGCTTTCTCGGCCAGCTCGACGACGCCCAGGAGCAGATGCTGGACCGGGCAACTGTCCAGCTGCAGCGCTCCGACCAGGTGTGGCTGGCGGAGCGGGCGCGCTGGCTGGATCTGCTGGATCGGCTGCTGCAGCGCCAGCCGGGCTGGCAGGATGAATTGCGCCACGCTGTGGCCACCCAGGCGGAGTTCTATTCGCCGGAGTACCGGGCGGTCTACCAATACAACTCAGCGGTGCTCTACGAGGTGATCGCGGACGTGCTCAACAGTCGCACCGACAAACAGGAGCGGCACCTGCAGCGCAGGCAGGACAAGCTGCGCAAGGACCTGCAATCGCTGTTAAAGAAATAACCCACTTACCGACACTGATCACATACCAAACAGGCTCTGCAGTACCGCCTCGTTCCGCCGTACGGCTTCCTTGTCCTCTGCCGGGGTATCGGCAATGGACTTCAGTGTGGCCAGGCTCTGCTGCAGTATGGCCTCCATGGCCGCTTTCTGCTCCGGTGGCAACGCATCGGTGTTGACCATGGCCTCCAGCTGCTGGATCTGCTGCCCCATATCCCCTTCGGTGTGGTTGGCGAGGAACGCCTTGAAGATACGATCCCCGATCACCGCCCACTGTTGCGGGTCGCTGTAGCCGTTGCTTTTCACCACAGCGGCCACCTCCTGGTAGTAGTTCTGGGCTTTGGCCTGCAGCATCATCTGGCCGAAGATGTCGTTTTGCTGGATGGACTTCTGGCCGGCGGCGAAGTCCTCCTGCACCGAGGTCGTGCTCGCCCAGGCCATCACCGCCTGGTAGGTCTTGGCCCACTGGCGAATATCGGCGTCGGAGAGGGGCTGGGCCTGCAGTGAGGCGCTGAACAGGATCAGCAGCAGGAGTGGCAGCGGTGCGCGGAGCACACGGAGACAGTTCTTCATGGTATCAATCCTTGATTGGCTGAGAGGGGCACAGCTTTGCACTAACCCCCGGCACTTGGCAATGGGGGCCGGGGGCAACATGGCGCCCTAACCCGCCTTCTGCCACAAGGCTTCCGGGGGCAGAGTTCCAAGCTGGTCGCATTCCGGGGAAATCTTCGGCGGAATCTGCCTGTGGCGCTGGCTTCTACAAGGTAAAACCAAAATAATAGCGCCAACCGCGACCGCCGGCCCGGAGCACCGTCGCATGCTCCTGCCAACCTGTTAACCTGTGTCGCGCACCACCAAATCCGTATTGATCGGGGGAACCATGAAGAAATTGATGTTTACCGTACTGCTGCTGACCGGCTGCCAGACCGCTGGCCAGCTGGGCACCATGTCCCAATCCGGCATGGCAGGACTCTCCTGCGACCAGATCGGCGCTGCTTTCCGCGCCTACGAGGCTGACCGCTACTCCATGGATGCCTGGGTACAGCTGGTAAAACTGGTCAACCCTGAGCTGGACGCCCGCGCCGCTGCGGCCAACACCACCGCCGACCAGCGCTATCAGGAAGCCAAGACCTACGCCAATATCGCCATGGCGGTACAGGGCTGCCAGCCGCTCTGATCCCTCGGGCAGCCTCAGCGCCCATCGGTATGACGGGTGAGCGGGCGGGAACCACCCGTCTGCTTACCTGACACCGCGAACTCCTTGTTTAACCAGACACACCTGACCGCGTTACCGACCACTCAGCGCGGCCCCTCTGCCGCCAGCCGCTGCCGCTCCGCAATCAACCGATCCTGCTCCGCCTGTACCCGGGCAATCTCGCGCCGGTAACGGTTCTGCGCCGCCTTAATCTCTTCATCCAGTTTGTAATCGGTCACCGACATCACCAGGTAACGACCGGCATCGGAGCGTCGACTCTCCAGTTCGGCCAGCTCCTTGTCGCGCTCTTTCGCCAGCACATCCAGCTCATAGCCCTTGTCGCGGATGGCGGCATCCAGCTCCCGCAGGTGGCGGTCGTGGGTCATGGTGCCGGTGACGCTCTCGTCCACCGGCTGGGTCTCCAGTGCGTTGGGGGTCTCGATGGTGACGGTTTCGGCCTGGCCGTCGCAGGGGAGCTGGCTGAAGCGCGGGTTGCCATTGCTGTCGATGCACTTGTAGATCTCTTCCCCCACGGCCAGCGGGGCCATCACCAGCAGTATCCAGAGCGGGGCTTTCATAACCGTCCCTGCAAAACAATTCACCATAACAACTCCACGACAGGCCAGGGGTCAGTAACCAGGGGCCCGAAACCCGGGATCAGTAACCAGGGATCACAGCACCTTGCGGATAGCCCGCTTCAGGCGCCAGGAGGTGGGGGAGGTAAAGTTGGAGTAGTGCTCCACCACATTGCCCTGCCGGTCCACCAGGTACTTGTGGAAATTCCACTTGGGCGCGCCCTGCGCCTCGCCCAAATGGGCGAATACCGGATAGGCCTCCTCACCTTTGACATGCACCGGTGTGGTCATCAAAAACGTGACGCCGTAGTTGTAGCGGCACACCTTGGCAGTCTCGGCCTCGTCGGCGGCCTCCTGGTTAAAATCGTTGGAGGGGAAACCGATTACCACCAGCCCCTGCTCGCCAAACTCCCTGGACAACTCCTCCAGCCCCTCAAACTGTGGCGTAAAGCCGCAATGGCTGGCGGTGTTGACGATCAGTACCGCCTTGCCGGCGGTGGCCTCGCAGAGGTTGACCTGTTCATTGCTGTGCAGCGCCTTGATGGAATGATTGAGCCAGGCGGCACAGGCAGGCGACTCTTCACTGGCCAGAGCGGGTGTTGCCAGTGACAGCAGCAGCGCGCCGCCTGCCAGCAACAAGGCGCAAGCGCGCAAGATGGTAAATCGTTGATCAGCCTGGTGGGGAATTCGTGTCACAGTCAGGTCCTTCAGCAGCGGTCCGCGTAAGCGATCCGGGTGGAAGCGGCATTTGTCGCCCAATGTAGCACAAAGCGACCATTGCAACGGCGTCCGCACATGCAGATACTACGTGCGCTGTCGGCACAGGGATCATGCGACCCCTGCGGGCGGGAACGCCGGCGGCGTATATACTGGAGTCAGTTACCCCGATCAGACTACCCGATCAGACAATAAGGAGCGTTCCATGATCACCTACCTCTACTGGGCACTTGTATTCGCCTCAGCCATCCTGCTGCTGGTGCTGTTTGGCAAAAAGGATATGTGGAAGCCGGCGCTGATCAGCTGTGCCTCCGTCCTTATCGTCGGCACCATTGCCTACTACTTCCACTTCCAGCAGGTGTTCGTCAAACACTACGGTGGCGTGATGTCGCTGTCGGTACCTGATGGCCAGCAACACATTACCGCCACATGGAAAGACGACAACCTGTGGGTGGAGAACTACGATCCGGAAACCAATACCTGCCACTTTAACGAGTACTCCAAGGGCAATGTGCTGCAGGGCAAGGTGACCATCAAGAACTGTTCGCCGGTGGCGGCACAGCCGTTCAATACCAGCGTACCGGCAAAGTAGCCCATCCCCGGCGCACACCGTTGCCCCTCCCGGATGGACGTCCCCATCCGGCAAGCGCTCCCGAAGCCTGTTAACCGGATCGCGATGCCAGCCAAAGCACCGCCACTTGATCCAGCGCATTTGACTTAATCAAGTGATTAACTAACCTTCTGACTATGCACACCTCCTCTCCTGCCTCGGAACGCGGTGATGTCAGTCGCAAGGCGTTAATCGAAGCCGCGCTGATTGAGTTCGCCAGCCACAGTTATCACGCCGCCAGCAATCGTGACATTGCCGATCGGGCCGGTGTTAACCAGGCGTTGATTGCCTACCACTTCGGCGGCAAGGAGGGGCTCTACCTGGCGGTGTTTGAGACCATCAGCGAGCGCATACAGAGTCGCCTGCAACCCGCCCTGCAAGCCATTGCTGATAATCTGGCGCAAAGTGAAAGTTCAGAGGCTGCACAGGAACGGCGGATCGAGCTGTTGCAGGGGCTGTTTGAGAGCCTGGTACGGCTGTTTGCCGACCCGGGCCTGAAAACTTCGGCGCAGCTGGTGCTGCAGGAGCAGCAACAGCCCACCCGCGCCTTCGACATTCTCTACCGCCGTTTTATGTGTGAAGCACTGCAGCGGGTCACCGACCTGGTGCAGCTGCTGCGGCCGGAGAAGAGCCGCGATGAGGTGTCGCTGCTGGTGATTACCCTGGTGGGACAGGCGCTGGTGTTTCGCGCCGCGCGCACCACGGTGTTGCGACACCTGCAGTGGGACGACATCAAGCCCGCGCAACTGCAGGCCATTCTTCAACAGGTGCGGGCCAATGTGCTCGCCCTACTATCCCCACAGGATTGATTCATGAGTCGCAGGCAGTTTGTCATCCCCCTGATCGTCATTGTCGCGCTGGCGGCCGCTGCCGCCGGCTGGTACCTGCGGCCGGGCAACGGCAACGGCGCGGTGGTGCTCTATGGCAACGTCGATATCCGTGAAGCAGAGCTGGCGTTCCGGCAACCGGGGCGCATGGATGCCCTCTATGTGGACGAGGGCGATACGGTCACCGCCGGCACCTTGCTGGCGGAGCTGGATGCCACCCCCTACGCCGCCGCGCTGGCGCTGGCGCAGGCCAACCGCGCCCAGGCAGAGGCCAACGTCTCCAAGCTGACCCGCGGCTTCCGCACCCAGGAGGTCTCCCAGGCGGAAGCGGCGGTGCGGCAGGCAAAGGCCGCACTGGAGGAGGCAGAGCTGACCCTGAACCGCCAGATCGATCTCGCCAAAACCGGCTCCACCAGCCGCAGTGCCCTAGACCAGGCCCGCAGTGGCCGCGACCAGGCCAGGGCCGCGCTGGACAGCGCCCGCCAGAACTTGGCGCTGCTGCGCGAGGGCTACCGCAGCGAGGATATCGCCGCCGCCCAGGCGGCACTGGCGGCCGCCGACGCGCAATTGACACTGGCGCAATCCAACCTGGATGACACCCGCCTGCTGGCGCCAGCGGATGGACTGATTTCGGCACGCCTGCGGGAGGCCGGCAGTATGGTCAACGCCAGCACGCCGGTCTTTACCCTGACACTGCAGGACCCGGTCTACATTCGCGCCTATGTGAGCGAACCGCAGCTGGCGAAGGTGCAGCCCGGCAGCGCCGTGACCATCACCATCGACGGCAGCGACCGGCAGTTCGATGGCAGCGTCGGTTTTATCTCACCGCGGGCGGAGTTCACCCCCAAATCGGTGGAGACCACCGACCTGCGCACCGACCTGGTCTACCGGGTGCGGATCCTGGTGCCCGGCGCTGCTGATGCCCTGCGTCAGGGAATGCCGGTCACTGTCCATATCAACGGCGGTTCCTGAGAGCGGCTATGGCTGAGTCGCAGCCCGGGGGCATTGAACTGCAGGGGGTGGTAAAACGCTTCCCCCAGGTGACGGCTCTGGACGGCATCAGTGCCACCATCCGGGCCGGCCAACTCACCGGCCTGGTGGGGCCCGATGGCGCCGGCAAAACCACCCTGATGCGCCTGATGGCAGGCTTGCTGCGCCCCGACGCCGGCCATATCTCGGTGACCGGTGCCGATACGGTTCAACAACAGCACCTGATCGCCACCCGCGTCGGCTATATGCCCCAGCGCTTCGGTCTCTATGAGGATCTCTCGGTACTGGAGAACCTCTCCCTCTACGCCCAGCTGCGGCAACTGCCGGCCGCCGAACAGAAGCGCACCTGGGAGCGGCTGCTGGAGTTCACCCGGCTGGCCCCCTTCAGCAAGCGGCTGGCGGGCAAGCTCTCCGGCGGTATGAAACAGAAACTGGGACTTGCCTGTGCCCTGATGGGCCGCCCTGAAGTGCTGCTGCTGGACGAACCCAGCGTGGGTGTGGACCCGGTCAGCCGCCAGGAGCTGTGGCGCATGGTGGGGGAGCTGACCGACTCCGGCATGGCAGTGGTCTGGTCCACTGCCTACCTGGATGAAGCGGAACAGTGCCAGCATGTGTTGCTGCTCAATCAGGGACAACTCGCCTTCGACGGCCCGCCGGGTGAACTCACCGGCCGCCTGCAGGGGCGCAGTTTCCGCCTCCCCAATCCCCGCGGCGACCGCCGTCACCTGCTGCAGCGGGCGCTGGACTTGCCAGCCGTCAGCGACGGCGTGATCCAGGGACACGCTGTGCGCCTGGTGGCCGAAGCCGATGCCGACCTGCAGCCGCTGCAGGCGCTGGCTGCCAGTGCCGGTTCGCAACTGGAAGCAGTCGCGCCTCGTTTTGAAGACGCCTTTGTGAGCCTGCTGGGCGGCGGTCCCGGAGGCAGCTCAGTGATTGCCGAGCTGATGGAGCCGGTGAGCCTGGAGAGTGATATTGCCGTTGCCTGCAGCCACCTGACCCGCCGCTTCGGCGACTTTGTCGCCACCGACGATGTCAGTTTCGAGGTGCGACAGGGGGAGATCTTCGGCCTGCTGGGCCCCAACGGCGCCGGCAAATCCACCACCTTCAAAATGCTCTGTGGCCTGCTCAAGCCCAGCGCCGGGCAGGCACAGGTGGTGGGGCTGGACCTGGCCCGCGCCGCCAGCGAGGCGAAGAACCGCCTCGGCTATATGGCGCAGAAGTTCTCCCTCTACGGACTCTTGTCGGTGCGCCAGAACCTGGAGTTTGCCGCCGGTGTTTACGGCCTCAGCGGCGCCTGCAAGCAGCAGCGTATCGACGAAATGGTGGACGCCTTCGAGCTGCGCCCGCTGCTGGATTCCGCCCCGGACGATCTGTCGCTGGGCTACAAACAGCGGCTGGCGCTGGCCTGTTCGCTGATGCACCGGCCACCGGTGCTGTTTCTGGATGAGCCCACCTCCGGCGTCGATCCCATTACCCGGCGCGAGTTCTGGACCCACATCAACGGTCTGGTGCGCAAAGGGGTTACGGTGATGGTGACCACCCACTTTATGGATGAGGCGGAGTACTGCGACCGCGTGGCGCTGATGTACCGCTCGCGCCTGATCGCCCTGGATACCCCCGACGGCCTCAAGCGTGAAGCGGCGCAACAGGACGGCGAAGAACTCACCATGGAGGAGGCGTTTATCCGCCTGATTGAGCGTGCCGACATCAGTGAGGTGAGCGCGTGAGCCAGCGCTTCAGCATGCAACGGCTGCTTGCCATTACCCGCAAGGAGACGCTGCAGGTGTTCCGCGATCCCTCCACCCTGCTGGTGGCCTTTGTGCTGCCACTGGTGCTGTTGTTGCTGTTTGCCTACGCCGTCTCCCTCGACACCCGCAACGTGCGCATTGGCGTGGTGCTGGAGAGCGACACCGAAGCGGCCCAGTCGCTGGCCGCCGCCTTTGCCGGCAGCCGCTATTTTGCGGTGACGCCGACCCGCGACCGGCGCGAGGTCGCGCCCCTGCTGACCGCCGGCAAACTGCGGGGCTTCGTGGTGATCCCGCAGGATTTTGATCGTCGCCTGCAGCAGTTCCCGCCGCAATCGGTGGTGCAGATCATTACCGACGGCACCCAGCCCAACACCGCCACCTTTGTCGCCAACTACGCCCGCGGCACGGTGCAACAGTGGCTGCAGGATCGCGGCATTATGCCCACCCAGCCGGTGGCCCTGCAGCAGCGCTTCTGGTTCAACCCGGAGATGGAAACCCGCCGCGCACTGGTGCCCGGCGCCCTGGCCATCATCATGACCATGATCGGCACCCTGCTCACCGCCCTGGTGGTAGCGCGGGAGTGGGAGCGCGGCACCATGGAGGGGCTGTTTGCCACACCGGCCACGCCGCTGGAGATTCTCACCGGCAAGCTGGTGCCCTACTTCGTGCTGGGCTTGCTGGCCACCGCGCTGACCACCGCCATGGCGGTGTGGGTGTTCGGCATCCCCCTGCGCGGTTCGGTCTTTACCCTGCTGTTTTTGTCGGCGGTGTTTCTGTTGCCGGCTCTGGGCCAGGGGCTGCTCATCTCCACCCTCGCCCGCAACCAGTTTATCGCCTCCCAGGTGGCGCTGCTGGCGGGCTTCCTTCCCGCCTTCCTGCTGTCGGGTTTTCTGTTCGAGATCAGCTCCATGCCGCTGCCGTTGCAACTGCTGACACATCTGGTACCGGCGCGTTACTTCAATTCAGCACTGCAGACAGTGTTTCTTGCCGGTGATGTGTGGCCGCTGTTGTGGCCCGCCATTGGCGCCATGTTCCTGCTGGGTGTCATCCTCATGGCGCTGGTGGCCAGGAACACCCGCAAGAGTCTGGAGCGCTGACCATGGGCGCCCGTTACACCCGCATCCGCGCGCAGGTGGTGAAGGAGATGCTGAGTATCTTCCGCGATCCCAAGAGCCGTTTTATCCTGCTGGGCCCACCGCTGATGCAGCTGTTTATCTTCTCCTTTGCCATGACACTGGAGGTGAGCAACATTGATGTGGCGCTGCTCAATCGCGACAGCGGTGCCGCGTCGGTGGAGTTTATCCAGCAGCTGGAGGCCTCGGACCTGGTACGTCGCACCCACAGGGTGGCCAACGAAAAAGAGCTGGCCCGCCTGATCGACACCCAGCAGGTGATTGCCGGGATTGTCATTGCCGACAACTTCAGCTCAAAGGTGGCCAGTGGCGAAGGCGGCGAGCTGCAGGTGATCCTCGACGGCCGCAAGGCCAACACTTCGCAGATCACCCTGGGCTACCTGCAGACCATTGCCGGCAATGTCTCCGCCACCATCCAGTCACACGGCAGCCGTGGTGCCAGTGATCCCGCCGCGGTGCGTCACTGGTTCAACCCCAACCTCACCTACCGCTGGTTTGTGGTGCCTAGCCTCACCGGTATTCTGGTAATGCTGATGGCGCTGATGGTGACCGCACTCTCCATCGCCCGCGAGCGGGAACTGGGTACCTTCGATCAGCTATTGGTCTCGCCCTGCACACCCACTGAGATTATTATCGCCAAGACCATTCCGGCTTTTCTGGTAGGACTGGCTCTGGGCTGCGTGATGATGGCCGCGGCCATATTCCTGTTTGGCGTCCCCTTTACCGGCTCACTGTGGCTGCTGTTGGTCTGCATGATGCTGTTTATTCTGTCGGTGGTGGGTATCGGCCTGATGATCTCGTCCGTCTGCTCCACCCAGCAGCAGGCTATCCTCGGCATCTTTGCCATTGTGGTGCCGGTGGTGATCATGTCCGGCTTTGCCACCCCGATTGAGAATATGCCCAAGGTGCTGCAGTGGATAGCGGAGGCCATTCCCCTGAAACATTTCCTGATTATCCTGCAGGGCAGCTTTCTCAAATCCCTGCCGCCGCAGCAGGTGTTTGCCAACGCCTGGCCGCTGGCGGTGATTGCGCTGGTGACACTGACGCTGGCGACGCGCATGGTGCGCAGCAAGTTGCAGTAAACTTGCCTGCCGCCAGTGCGGCGTTACACTGCCCCTTTTTGACCAGGCACGAGCCCGAACCATCGGATGAAATACATAATAGTCGCCACAATAGGCCCACTGCTGGCCCTGCTGTCAGCGGCAGCCGCAGAGCCGGACACCCCTCGCAAGGTTAACGCCGGTGTCCTCCCTTACGCCTGTACGGATCAGGGCGCCCGCTACCTGCTGGCCTTCGACCCGGCCCTTGGCCGCCGCGCCTGGGCCGCGTTTGGCGGTGGCCCCAAGGGTAACGAAACCGCCGACGCCACCGCCCGGCGCGAGTTTTATGAAGAGACCAACTGCAGTTTCAATCTGGAGGAAATCGCACTGGTGGGCCCCTCGGTCGCCCACGGCTTTTACGCCTTTGTAGCGCGGGTACCCTACATCGATACGGCCACCATCAGCACCCCTCGCCAGTGTCAGGATGTGGAACGCTCAAGGTGGATCTGGGTGGAGCACAAGGTATTACTGTCCGCACTCGACAGTCCGCAGTCGAAACCGACCGTCACCGCCATTGGCCAGGGCGCCACCGCATACCCGCTGTGGAGTAAATCCCTGCGCGCCATGCGCCAGCAGCTGCAGGATGGACTGCTGCGCGAACAGGATCCTTGCCTGAAATAAAGGAGCCACCCGCTGAAAGCGAACGAGCTCCCGCAGGTGGTCAACAAACTTCAGGAGAGATTAGCCGCGCCGCTTTTCCGGCAGCAGCCACGCACACAACAACGCCATCGGCAAAACCCACCACACCATGGCAAAGCCCGCCTCGTAGGAACCGAAACGGTCGTACAGGTAGCCTCCCAGCGGACCGGGGATAATCAGGAAGACAGTCATCGACAGGGTCATAATCCCCTTCACCCGACCGAACGCCGCCGGCCCGAAGTGCAGCGCAATCAGCGTCGCCCACAGCGGGGTCATGCCGCCCACCGCAAAGCCCACCAGGGCAGCCGATGCCATCAGTGCCGCGGTGTTTTGCCACAGCACCATGCAGAGCCAGCCCACGGTGGCCACCAGCTGAATCAACACCATGATTTTACGGCGGGAGAAGTGGTCACCGACCCAGCCCAGCAAGAACTTGCCCACCACCGCCGAGCCGGCATAGAGCGAGATCAGCAGGGCGCTGGTGTCACTGCTCAGTCCGGCGACCCGGGCGTAGGGCACCATAAAGGTCACCATCATGATGCTGCAGAGAGACAGCAAACCGATGCAGCCGGTCAGCAACCAGAAGGTTTTCTGCATGACGATGGCTTTGGCAGTCAGGGCTTCAACTGCCACTGCTGGCCGCCCTGAAGAACGGTCAAAGTTTTCTGTGCCGGCCTCACTGGCAGAGTCCGGCGTGTCGCCATCCGCAAATTGCCCCACGTCCGCCGGCCGCCCCACCACCAGCGCCCAGCTCAGGGGCAACAGGAACGCCGCCACAAACAGTCCCAGCACCAACAGGCTGGTGCGCCAACCCAGCGCGTCAATCAGACCATTAGCAATGGGCGGCATAACGAAACCACCCAGCGAAATACCGATCGCCGCAATGCCCACAGCAAAACTCTGGCGCCGCTCAAACCACTGCACCAGCAGCGTGGCGCAGGGCAATACCCCGAGCATGCAGGCCCCCGGCGCCAACAGGAAGGTGCACACCAGAGCGGCCTGCCAGAGGCTGCTCACCAGGGACATCAGCACAAAGCCGAGGGCAAATACCAACGCCCCCAGCGTCAGCACCAGCCGGGCATGACCTTTATCAACCCAACTGCCTACCAGTGGCCCCATGGCCGAACTTATCAGGTAAAAGATGCCCATGCCCCAACCCAGTGTGCCGGGGGAGACATTGAACTCTGTGGCCAGGGGCTGAATGTACAAGCCAAGGATGTAGATACTGAACCCCATGGCAATAAACTGGCTGATGGTGGAAAACCCGACCAGCCTCCAGCCATGGAAGTGGGGCTGTACGGCGAAACGACGCAGACTCATAGATTCACTGTTTTATTGTTATGGGTATGAAGTCTACAAGCGTAATGGAAATGGCAGTGGAGAGCCACGCGACGGCGCGAGGTAAACAAATCCTTACGCTTTACCCTGCGCAGCGTCACTCGCAGGCGTAGACATCACCACTGTTGTACCGGGTCGAGCTGATAATAGAGGCGCAACTGTTCGTACAGATCGCCGTGGCGCTGTTGCAGTTGTTGCGGCTTTTCGAAGAAGACTTCTGTCACCACGGCAAAAAACTCGGCGGCATTTTCGGCACCGTAGCTGTCGATAACCAGGTCGCCGTGACGGCAGAGCTGTTCGTATTCAGCACTGAAAATCCGCGCCCAGTCCCTGTACTGGGCGCTGCTGCGCAGCAGCGGTAGCCCCGGGCCGGTACCGTTCTCTTCGTCCAGCTTGTGGGCGAACTCGTGCATCACCACATTGTGGCCATCGCGCTCATGCAGGGCGCCGCGCCACACCTGGTCCCAGGCCAGCACCACCGGCCCCCGATGCCAGGACTCACCGGCGCGGGTGTCGATATGGTCAGAGCGCAGGTAGCCCTCCTGCCGCTGCACCGGCGCCGCGTAGCTGGATGGGTAGACCAGAATGCTCTCAAAGGTAGGGTAGTAGTTGTTACCGTTGTTGAGAATCAGCAGGCACGCCTGTGCGGCAATCAACAGCCGCACCTCATCGGTAATGACAAAACCGTCACAGCCAACAAAGACCTTCTCCGCCATAAACACCTGTATATGCCCCTGCAGCTTTTGCTGCAGGTCGGCCGGCAGGCGGCGATAGAGCGGAAAGTCACTCTGCAGCAGCGCCAGCCACCCGGGGGCCAGTGGTGTGGAGCGCAATAGTTGCCGGCGCCGCTCGCGGCGTTGGTGCAGGAGGTTAATGATCAGCCGATAAAACAGGTAGGCGACCAAAGGACCGAGCAATACCAGATAAAGCATAAGAAGACCCGATTATTGTTATTCACGTGACAGAAGCTCCGGTTGGCCCCGGATAAACGCCGTCTCTGCCGTGACACTAATACTGTCATACCCGCGCACAAGGTGAATTGCAGCTTGGCTGCAAGAGAGGGCACTCTGGGGTGGGCGGGAATCCATCTACCGGCTACATCTATGGACCCCCGCCTGCGCGGGGGTGACAGCAGGGGAGACTGGTCCGGGCTGTCAACGTTTACAGTACTGTGTTCGAAAAATGGCTTAGCTCAGGCAACAGCCGCCAGTCCCTGCAGCAACCGGATCTCGTCCGGCCAGATGGATTCATCGATGGTCTCCAGCACCAGCGGGATACCATCAAAACGCTTGTCGGCCATGATGAACTCAAACACGCTCATGCCCAGGTTACCTTCACCCAGGCTGTGGTGGCGGTCCACATGACTGTTAAAAGCGGACTTGGAGCCGTTGAGGTGCATACCACAGAGATAATCAAAACCCACCACACGCTCAAACTCGGCAAAGGTCTGCTCACAGGCCTCGGGGGTGCGCAGGTCGTAACCGGCAGCAAAGCTGTGGCAGGTGTCGAGGCAGACACCAATGCGACTCTTGTCCTCCACCTGCTCGATGATCGCTGCCAGATGCTCGAAGCGGTGTCCCAGGTTACTGCCCTGCCCGGCGGTGTTTTCGATAACTGCTGTGACACCGGCTGTGGCATCAAGGGCAATATTGACCGACTCGGCAATGCGACTGAGGCAGTCTGCTTCGTCGATCTTCTTCAGGTGCGAGCCGGGGTGAAAGTTGAGGTAGACCAGCCCCAGCTGCTGGCAGCGCTCCATCTCGTCGATAAACGCCCCGCGGGATTTCTCCAGCGGTTCAGCTTCCGGATGGCCGAGGTTAATCAGGTAGCTGTCATGGGGCAGGATCTGTTCCGGTGCGTAACCGTATTTTTTGCAGTTCTGCTTAAACGCCGCAATGCTTTCACCGGTGAGCGGCTTGGCCTGCCACTGGCGCTGGTTTTTGGTGAACAGGGCAAAGGCGGTGGCGCCGATCTTGTGGGCATTGATGGGGGCGTTCTCTACCCCGCCAGAGGCGCTGACGTGGGCACCGATGTATTTCATCTTGTGTGTTTCCAGCAATAATTCCGATGGCGTACAGTCTATCACGGAGAGAACCCCAGAGAGTTCGCATGGGGAATAAAAGATCGCCCGGAGGACCGGGCTCCTACGACAGTAGAGATCCCCACCGTAGGAGCCCGGTCCCCCGGGCGATCTTTTTACCGCGCAAAAAAACGGCGGCATATCGCTATGCCGCCGTGTCACTTACAACGCTTGGCGCCGGTCAGGCCGGCACCACAATCGCATCAGATATCGAAGCGATCAGACTGCATCACCTTCACCCAGGCCGCCACGAAGTCGTTAACGAACTTCTCTTTGGCGGAGTCTACGGCGTAGGCTTCAGCCACCGCGCGCAGTTCGGAGTTGGAACCGAAGATCAGGTCCACCGGAGTGGCGGTCCACTTCAGCTCACCGCTGTCGCGGTCGCGACCTTCGTACAGCTCCATGCTCTTGGCAGACTTGCTCCACACCGTGGACATGTCCAGCAGGTTGACGAAGAAGTCGTTGCTCAGGGTACCCGGCTTGCTGGTGAAGACACCGTTAGACGAGCCATCGGCGTTGGCATTGAGGATACGCATGCCACCCAGCAGTACGGCCATCTCCGGCACACTCAGGTCCAGCAGGTCGGCGCGGTCTACCAGCATCTCTGCTGGCGACAGGGCTGCCTCTTTACCGTAGTAGTTGCGGAAACCGTCTGCTTTGGGCTCCAGGTAGCCGAAAGAGACAACATCGGTCTGCTCCTGGGAGGCGTCGGTACGACCCGGGGCAAAAGGCACCTCGACATCGTAGCCGGCATCTTTCGCCGCCTTCTCGATGGCAGCGGCTCCACCCAGCACAATCAGGTCAGCCACGGAGACCTTGGTGTTGCCCCATTTGCCTTCGTTGAACACCTTCTGGATGGACTCCAGCTTGGCTACGACTTTCTTAACTTCCGCCGGATTATTCACCGCCCAGTCTTTCTGCGGCGCCAGACGCAGGCGTGCACCATTGGCGCCACCACGCTTGTCGGTATCGCGGAAGGTGGAAGCCGAAGCCCAGGCAGTGCGCACCAGCTCAGGGACAGTCAGGCCGGATTCCAGAATCTTGGCTTTCAGCTTCTTGGCGTCGCCTTTGCCAATCATCTTGTAATCAGCGGCCGGTACCGGATCCTGCCACATCAGTTCTTCAGCTGGCACCAGGCTGCCCAGATAGCGGGCGCGTGGGCCCATGTCACGGTGCGTCAACTTAAACCAGGCTTTGGCAAAGGCCAGTTCAAACTCTTCCGGGTTCTCCTTGAAGCGCATGGCGATCTTGCGATACTCGGGATCCATCTTCAGCGACAGGTCAGTGGTAAACATGATCGGGGTATTGAACTTGCCTTTCACATGGGCATCAGGCACGAACCTGGCCTGATCCGCATTCTTGGGCACCCACTGGATGGCTCCGGCTGGGCTCTTCGACTTCACCCATTCAAAAGCAAACAGGTTATCCAGGTACTGGGTAGTCCAGGCGGTAGGATTGGCTGACCAGGCGCCTTCCAGACCACTGGTGAAGGTGTCAGCGCCTTTACCGGTACCACACTTGTTTTTCCAGCCAAAACCCTGCTCTTCAACAGCAGCCGCGGCGGGTTCGGCACCCACACAGTCGGCCTTCACGGCGCCGTGCGCTTTACCAAAGGTGTGACCACCGGCGATCAGCGCCACGGTCTCTTCGTCGTTCATGGCCATGCGGCCAAAGGTGTCGCGGATATCCTTGGCAGCAGCCAACGGATCCGGGTTGTGATTGGGGCCTTCCGGGTTAACGTAGATGAGGCCCATCTGTACCGCCGCCAGTGGGCGCTCCAGCTTCTTCTCACCCTTACCGCGATCGCCTTTACCTTCATAGCGGTGCGCGTCGTCCAGCCAGGTTTTTTCTGCGCCCCAATAGACGTGATCAGCTTCCCAGTCGTCCGCACGACCACCGGCATAACCAAAGGTCTTGAAGCCCATGGACTCCATCGCCACGGTGCCCGCCAGCACCATCAGGTCGGCCCAGGAGATGTTTTCACCGTACTTCTGCTTGATCGGCCACAGCAGGCGACGGGCTTTGTCGAGACTGACGTTATCAGGCCAGCTGTTCAGCGGCTCGAAACGCTGCTGACCACCACCGGCGCCACCACGACCATCAAAGACGCGATAGGTGCCAGCACTGTGCCAGGCCATACGGATAAACAGCGGACCATAGTGGCCCCAGTCAGCCGGCCACCAATCCTGGGAGCTGGTCATCAGGGTTTTCAGGTCGGCTTTAACCGCTTCCAGGTCAAGAGAGTTGAAGGCCGCCGCATAATCAAAATCAGCGCCCAGAGGATTGGATGCAGCACCCTGATCCCGCAGCTGGCTCAGGTCCAGTTGATCAGGCCACCACTGCATGTTGGTGGTTCCCTTATCTCCGGCAAAAGCCGAAACGGATGAGATCGCCACTGCCAGAGCAGCTGCGACGGGTAAAGTTTTTTTAAACATAGGCTTGTCTCTCTGTGTTGATTAGCGCCAACAGAGTTGGCAGGTATTTTTAGTTTTTAAGCAGACAACAACATTTATACAGAAACCAAATAGCCAAAAATAATAGAAATGCCCTATCGTTATTTTAAGTAGTATCAATTGTTAATTTACGGGCTAAGCTTTTCAGGTACAGCGCGGCTGTCAAAATTACTTATTACCTTTAGTCCATCCCTGACAAATAGCAAGTTGCCCTCGGAGTGAAACCAAACCGGTTAACGAAACCGACGCCCACAACATTGCCACGAGCCACAAAGCGGCACTTCAAGCCACTCGCATTGAATTTATTTATGAGGCCAATTTAAAGTATCTAATATCAGGTAACGCCACCAGAGGCACTAACGAACAAGAAATACACATTCAATCACGGTCATCATTGATAAGACAGATCGCATTGATGGCCGCAGCTTTTATACCCTGAATCCACTACCAGACTGAAAATCAGAAATGGACCCTGCGCCAAGCCTCACGTCACTCTGTTACACCACCACAAAGAACCAACCGTAGAGAGCCGAAAGTAAAGTAATTTCTCTATCGGCAGCCCATTTGCGGTGCCATACTGGGCCGCATCACACAGGGAAAGCCACCTCGACCAAACAGTGAAAGCTAGACATGGAATGGACCGGACACGAAACCTTCTGGCGACTGCTGTTTTTTATCGCCGTCTTCACCGTCATGTACCTATTCGAACGCCTGCGACCCAGGCGTCACAATGACACCGGGATACTTGCTTCACGCTGGCTGGGTAACCTGTCACTGGCATTGATCAACACACTGACCCTAAGACTGCTGTTTCCCGCCGCTGCTGTGGGTACCGCGCTGCTGGCGCAACAACAGCAGTGGGGCCTGCTCAATCAAACGGGCTGGCAGTCAGCGAACACACCGCTGTGGCAGTGGTTGCTGTTCCTGATATTGCTGGATTTGATCATATGGGCGCAGCACCTGCTGTTCCACAAAGTACCCTGGCTGTGGCGCCTGCACCGGGTACACCACACTGATACCGAGCTGGATGTGAGCAGCGCCCTGCGCTTTCACCCATTGGAAATATTGCTCTCCATGCTGATCAAGGCAGTCGTTATTGTGACCTTGGGAATACCGGCGCCAGTGGTGCTGCTGTTTGAGATAGCGCTCAATGGATTGGCCATGTTTAATCACGCCAATATTGCGCTACCGGCGGGACTGGAGCGACGCTTGCGCTGGCTGCTGGTAACGCCGGATATGCATCGCGTACACCACTCCTGGTACCAGCAGGAGACCGATTCCAACTACGGTTTTAACCTCAGCTGTTGGGATCGCCTGTTTGGCACCTACGTGGCGCAGCCGCGGGATGGCCATGAGCAGATGGCCATCGGGCTGTTGCAGTTTCGCTCGGCCAGGGATCGCTCGCCATTACGGTTACTGATGCAACCGCTGCGACGCAGTGAATGGGAGCCCTGATAAGAGCTCTTAAAAACAGAGATTGATCACGGCTTGATAAACTTCAGCGTCATGCGATCACTCTCGCCAATAGCCAGCCATTTGTCACGTTGCTCATCACCACCACGCAGGGTGGGAGGCAGGCTCCAGACCCCGTTGGGGTGATCGGCATTATCGGCGGGATTGGCGTTGATTTCCGAACTGGCCACCAGTTTGAATCCGGCGCGCTCCGCCATGGCAATCACAAACGACTGGTGCATGTAACCGCTGGCCTCCATATCCTCAGCCGGACGGGATTCCGGCAGGCGATGATCAACCACCCCCAGCATTCCACCAGGCTTGAGCGCTTTGAAAAACGCCTGAAACGCCGCCAACACTTTCGCTTCACCGCCACCGCGCATATACCAGTTATGCACATTGCGGAAGGTAAGCACCCGGTCCGCCATGCCGGCAGGCGCGATGGCCAACAGGTTCGGCGGACTGAAAGTGGTCACCTGCACCTGATCGTAGAGCCAGGGTGCGGCACCGAGCTTCTCATTAAACGCTTCCACGCTGCGCTGGTAAAAGCCCGGCACGGTGGCATCAAACTGGGCGGCATATAAGGTGCCCTGATTCCGTAAATAGGGCGCCAGTATCTCCGAATACCAACCACCGGCCCCAGGCCAGATCTCTACCACGGTCATCTCCGGCTGCACTTCAAAAAACGCCAGTGTCTCAGCCGGGTGGCGAGAGCCATCGCGAACCGCCGATGTCTGTCGATGCCCGGCACCAAGCACCGCCTGCAATGCTGTGGCAGCGTCCGAAGAAGACGCCAACACCGGCGCCGTGATCATGCAGCTGGCTGCAAGGGCCAGCAGTAACGGTCTAAGCATGGAAAGGACTCCTGTTATCTAATCGTACCCGGTGCCACGACAGACCGCCGCAACTATGATGACAACCACTGCAGGTCTGCCGGCTCATCAATATCCCGCAACGCCGGCCACTCACGGCAGCGCAGTCCTGCTGCCGCTATTCGTTGCCGGGTGAGCTCTGCTACCTGCGACGTACTCCAGGGTATAGCGTCGAATAAACTGGCCTGCCAGGCAGCCAAACCCAGTAACACATAACCCCCATCCAGCGCAGGTATCAGGCAGCAGTCATACTCTGCCAGAGCCGCAGCAGCGTCCCGCAGCACCTCAATCGTCAGCTGCGGGCAATCAGTGCCAATCAGCAACACAGGCTCTCCGCCAGCCAGCGTGCGCTGTGCGGCCCGGCCCATGCGTTCTCCCAGATCACCCTCGCCCTGCTCACTCCAATGCAAGTGGCTCGGTAATGGGATGCGCTGCCAAATGGGGTGTGAGCGCGTCGGCGCAGCACACAACTCCACGAGACCCACATCAGCCGCCATCGCCTTTTCCACGGTCTGCTGCAACTGCTGTGTGGCCAGCGCCGACGCTCCAGCCACGCCAAGCACCGGGATAAGTCGGGTTTTTACCCTGCCGGGCAGGGGGGCCTTGGCAAACACCAGGATACGCACCGGCATTATTGATACTCCCGCGCCAGCGCCGCCGCCGGCACGCCACGCCAGTAGCGCCAGCGCAGCCGCCACATCAACCAGATGGTGTTGCAGACACCGCCCTGCTGCCAGCGACGCCCGGAGGTCATCACCCGACTGCGCAGGCAGCGGGGCTGCCGCCGCTGCCGCAGTCGCCGGCAGAGTTCGATATCTTCCATCAGTGGCAGCTGTGGAAAGCCGCCAACCTCATCAAACAGTTCCCGAGTCATAAACAACGCCTGATCACCGGTGGCGATGCCGCCAAGCCTGGAGCGCTGATTCATACACCACGCCACCAGTCGCAACAGCGCTGGACCACCGCTGATCTGCACATCGAAACGTCCCCAGCCACAACCCTCCTGCAACGCCTGCAAAACTTCCTCATCCGCATTGTCCGGCAGTCGGGTATCGGCGTGCAGGAACAGTAGCGCACTCCCCTGACTGTAGGCCACGCCACGATTCATCTGCAGGGATCGACCCGGCTTGCTGCGGATAACCGGCCATCCTTCTGCCTGCGCCTTCTGCAGCGAGCCGTCGCTGCTGCCACCGTCCACCAGCAGCACCTCGCAGCCGCGGCTTTGCCAATGCCGCAGGTGCGACAACAGCGTCGGCAACTCCTGCCGCTCATTCAGCATGGGCACCACAATGGAGAGCAGCGGCTGGGTAGCCGTCTCGTTGGTACTGTCCGATAGCGACATCATCAGCGATCCTCCTCCGGCAGGGAAAAACCACTGCCCCGACACCAGCTGTGGTAGCGTTGCAACCAGGGCATCAACCACTGCGGCGCGTGCGCCCTGCTCCACTCACCGGCCGCATATTTGCTGGCTTCCGCCCAGGTGGGGTAGACATGAATGGTGGCGAGGATTTTCTTTAACCCCAGCCCGTATTTCATCGCCAGCACAAACTCCGCCAGCAGGTCACCGGCACGCTCGCCAACAATGGTGACGCCAAGAATGCGATCACTGCCGGGCTCTGTCAGCACCTTGATAAAACCCCGGTCGCCGCTGTCGGTAATAGCGCGATCCAGTTCGGTGAACGAATAGCGGGTCACCTCAAACGGCTGCCCCTGCTCTTTGGCTTCCCGTTCACACAGCCCCACCCTGGCCACCTCCGGATCCACAAAGGTGGTCCAGGGAATAAGCCGGTAATCCACCTTGAAGCTTTTCAACTGACCGAACAGGGCATTAACCGCCGCATACCAGGCCTGATGCGCAGCCACGTGGGTAAACTGAAAGGGACCGGCCACGTCGCCGGCGGCGTAGATGTTGGGCAACAGGGTCTGCAACCAGGCATTGGTGTGCAGGCTTTTTTCACACTCTATGCCCAGCGCCTCCAAACCAAACCCGGTCAGACGGGCTTCGCGCCCCACAGCGCATAACAACAGATCAAAGACGATGGGGTGCTGCTCTCCCTTGCGCTCCACCATCAACCGCTGGCCGCCCGCAGCTGCTTCGCAACGCAGGGCGCGGCAGTGCGTCAGCACCTTGATACCGTCCTCCTGAAGGGACTCCTCCACCAGCGCTGACACTTCGTTATCCTCGCGCATCATCAATCGCGGTGCAGACTGCACCAGGGTCACCGACGAACCCAGGCGGGCGAAACATTGCGCCAGCTCACAACCAATCGGACCGCCCCCCAGCACCAGCAACCGCGCTGGCGGCTCCTCCATTTGCGCCAACCGCGACCACAGGGTATCGCTGGTAACGTAATCACTCTCTGCCAGGCCCGGCAGGTCAGGAACCGCTGCCTGCGCACCGGTGGCCAGCACAATGGCGCGGCTGGTGAGCTGCTGGTGGGATCCATCCGGGCGTGTGATTTCCACCGTCCACGGGTCCTGCAAACGCGCGTAGCCCTCCACTACCTCAACGCCCAGTCCACGATAGCGTTCGGCACTGTCGTGAGGCTCTATGCGCTGAATAATGGCGTGCACACGCTCCATCACCTTGCGAAACCCATAGCGGGGTTCAATGGGTTCCAGCCCATAGCGGTCCGCATGGCGCATGCGCTGCAGTTGCCGTGCTGTCTGAATCAGTGCCTTGCTGGGCACGCAACCGGTGTTGAGACAGTCCCCGCCCATGCTGCCTGCTTCCACCAGTGTCACCTTTGCCTTCACCAGCGCAGCGATGTAAGCGGTCACCAGACCGCCGGCGCCGGCACCGATAACAATCAGGTTGCGATCAAAACGCCGGGGACGGCTGTAACCGGCGTAGACCCGGCGCCCCTGCAGCCAGTTGAGCAGGCGTCGCGCCAGCAGCGGAAACAGCCCCAACAGTACAAAGGAGAGCAGCAATACGGGCGAGAGGATCCCGCTGAGGCTTTGCAACTGCGCCAGCTGGGTGCCGGCGTTTACATAGACCAGGGTGCCGGCCAACATGCCCAGCTGACTGACCCAGTAAAACGTGCGCGCCCGAATAGGCGTCAGCCCCATCAGCAGGTTGATCAGAAAAAACGGAAACAGCGGCACCAGCCGCAGGGCAAACAGATAAAAGGCACCGTCATGGCGAACGCCTTCGTTGATGGCCGACAGGCGCTTGCCAAAGCGCCGCTGCACCAGGTCACGCAGCAGATAGCGTGAAACCAGAAACGCCAGCGTCGCACCGATACTGCTGGCAAACGAGACCAGCAGCGTGCCCCACAACAGGCCGAACAGGGCGCCCGCAGCGACGGTCATCACCGCTGCTCCCGGCAGCGACAACGCCGTAACGGCGATATAGAAGAGCAGGAAGAGCCCACCCACCAGCAATGGACGCTCCTGCCACCAGCGATCGAACTCCCCCAGCCCCTGCTGCAATCCCTCCAGGGTCAGCAGGCGCTGCAGGTCAAACCAGAAAAAGGCGGCCACCAGCACCAGCAATAGTGCCAACAGCAGCAGCTTCGGCGTTTTCATTTACAGCGCCCCACCGCAGCTGCTGCCCTGACCGGCGGCACAGCCATAACAGTGGTCGCCGACACACACATCATTGCCTTGCAGGTCCGCGGTCAACAGGTCCCGCAGGTGCAGGGGTCGCGGTGCCGGCAGTGGTAACCCCAGTTGCTGGTTGAAGTCGCAATCGTAGAGATAGCCCTGCCAGTCCACGCTGACCAGCGAGTGACACATCACCTGCTGCAAATTGGCACTGCTGAAATTCTCTTTCAGCAGTGCCATATATGAGGAGAACTGACCGCGGGAGATCAGCGTGGAGCCAAAACGGTTAATGGGCATGTTGGCGAGGGCGAAGAGCTGGTTGAACTCGATACCAAAGTGGCTGCGCAGTTCCCGGCGGTAGTCCGCCTCCAGTGCCAGCTGTTGCGGAGGCAGAGTGGGTCCCTGGGGGTTGTAGACCAGGTTCAGGATCAGACCGCTGCCCTCATGGCCATAACCCAGGCGGTTCAACTGCTGCAGCCCGGCAATGCTGCGTGCGAACACACCATCACCTCGCTGGGCATCCACATTGGCGGCGGAGTAACAGGGCAGTGACGCCACCACCTCCACCTGCCGGGACGCCAGGAAACTGGCCAGGTCTTCCTGCCCCGGTTCCGACAGGATGGTGAGATTGCAGCGATCCATCACCCGGAACCCAGCAGCACAGGCGTCGTCAACCAATTGGCGAAAACCCCAGTGCAGCTCCGGCGCACCACCGGTGAGGTCCAGTGTGGTGATTCCCCGGGCTTCCAACACCGGTACGATCAGTGCCAGCGACTCCGCGCTCATCATTTCGGTGCGGGTAGGACCGGCGTTAACGTGACAGTGAAGGCAGCGCTGATTGCAGCGGTAACCGAGATTGACCTGGAGCGTGTCGATCTTCTCTCGCTGCAGAGGCGGGAAATCGGTGATCTCCAGCAGCGGTAGTGTGTCGTGCATAACTTCCTCCCTGCCCACAACCCACAGGCCTTTTCCCCTGCGGACTGCCAACGTTAATTGGCTTTGACTGTCTGTTGGTCGTCCCTGAAAGAACCATCTTACACATCACCGCCGCCACAGGGATAGCATCACCAAAATCCACCATGCAAAAAAAATTATAGTCGCACTGTAAGAAACACCAAGCGTCCGGCGACTATCTGGTACAACGCCGGTAACGCCCCACCCCCGGGGACTGCGCAGGCATTGGCCAACAATTTTGTTGATACCCGTATAAGGAGATTGTTATGAAAAAACCACTGATCACCACCCTGGCCCTGAGTTCGACCGTCGCCCTGGCTGCCCTCTCCACCCATGTCAGCGCCGCCGGCAACCCCTTTGTTGCCGATCCGCTGCCCAGCGGCTACCAGCTTGCCGGTGACAAACCCATGGAAGGCAAGTGCGGCGAAGGTAAATGCGGCGAGAAAAAAGCCAAAACCGAAGCTGAAGGCAAATGTGGCGACAAAGGCAAAGCCGAAGGTAAGTGCGGAGCCAAAGAGAAAGCCGGCGAAGGCAAGTGCGGCGGCAAGGAAAAAACCACCGAGGGCAAATGCGGCGGCAAAAGCTGATACTTTCCCTCTCAGCAGTGGCAGCCGGCCGCTACCGGCTCGGCTGCCCGGCTTTTATCTACGATAACGTTAGGGGGGGTTGTACCCATGACATTACAGAAGCATGTAAACGCTGCGCTGGATTACAGTCGTCGCGCCGACTGGCTGGGACCACTGGCGCTGCGCATTTACCTGGCGCCGATTTTTATTCTCGCCGGCTGGCACAAGCTCACCGCACTGGAGTCCACCGCCGCCTGGTTTGACTATCTCGGTTTGCCACTGCCCATGACTTTGGCGCTGCTGGCCGGGCTCACGGAATTCATTGGTGGATTGTCATTGCTGCTGGGATTGGGGCTGCGCCTGCTGGCCGTCCCCATGATGGTGACCATGTTAGTAGCGGCGATTACAGCCCATTGGGAAAACGGCTGGCATGTACTCCCCGAGTCGACACTGACGGTGCCCTGGGAGTGGCGCAGCGACCTGATCGCTGAGGCCCAGAGCCGTCGCGAGACCGCGCGCGAACTGCTGCAGGAGTACGGCAACTACGAGTGGCTGACGGAAGCCGGCAGCATCACCATTTTAAAGAACGGTATCGAGTTTGCGGCCACCTACTTCATCATGCTGCTGATGCTCTTCTTCACCGGCGCCGGCCGTTTTGTCAGCGCCGACTACTGGTTAACCCGGCACTGGAACCGCGACGTGCATAGGGCTGAGGCCGGGACCGCATCGCTAGCCGAAGCTCCATAAAGGTAGCACCATGAAAGAAGGCCGTTAACTATCCGCGTCCGGTTTGCCGGCGGCATCATCCGCAACATCTGGCTGATGGGAAAAGTGACGGGCGAAGTTGCGTAGCTCGAGCACCTGCCGGGAGAAGTTGCGGCAACTGCCACACATCAACAGGTGGGTGCGCAACGCCATTTTTTCGGCACCCGTAAGCGGACGTTCAAGGGCATCGGACATCAGGCGGGTTGCACCCCGACACTTCTTCATCATCGTTCGCCCTCCTGAAACCAGCGCTTGTCCAGGCATTCACGCAAGCGCAGGCGGGCACGGAATAACATCACGTGCAGGTTGCTGGTACTCACCTCGAGAGAGCCGCATATCTCATCGCTTTCCAGCTCGAGGAATTCGCGCATCATAAACAGTCGCGCCTGTTTCACCGGCAGCCCATCGAGACATACCTCAAACACACGCCAGAAGTGTTCGTTTTTTACCGCCGTATCGGGCTCAGCCCAGCGATTGGGTCGATCCTCTTTGTTCCAGTGCCCGCTCTGGTCAAACAAGCGCTCACCAGGATCATCATCTTCCCCCGGCAAGCTGACACCTTCCGCCATGCGCGCCCGCTGGCGGATGATATCGACAATCTTGTTTTTGAGAATGGCAAACACCCAGGTCTTTACCGCCGCCCGGCGGGCGAAGGAGCCGGCGTTCTGTAGTGCGCCGATCAATGCCTCCTGCACCGCATCTTCTGCCAGCGACTCGTCCTGCAGTTGCATGCGGGCGAACTGCACCATCTGCCGCCGCAGCTGCGCAAGAAACTGCTCATCCAACAGGTCACTGTCTGTCGCCCTGACGGCTTCGCCCTGCCCACTCATGGCTGTCCATCCTTACCGCTCATGGCTGTTTATTCCCATCGCTCATGGCTATCATCTTCCATCGTTCATGGCTGCTGTTCCCTGCCCTCTCATAGCCATCTGTCGCTGCCGTTTATAACGGGCATTCCGGATCCGCACCGGCTGCCCGTTATTCAAAAATCCCGGCCAACTCCGCTAGGTGCGCCTGCAGGTAATTGAGGAACGCCTGCATCGCCGGTGTGGGGTGCTTGCCCTTGGGGTAGACCGCACACCAGCTGCGGCGGATGGGGAACCCTTCCAGCTCCAGCGGCTTGATCAGGCCCAGTTTCAGCTCAGCCAGGATACTCAGGCGCGGCAGCACCGCCACCCCCAAGCCCGCCAGCACCCCGTGTTTGATGGTGTCGTTGGAACCCAGTTCCATTTTCGGTGCCAGCGTCAATCGCTGCTGCTGACAGAAAAGCTCCAGCGCCAGCCGACTGCCGGAGCCCGCTTCGCGCAGCAGCAGGCCGGAGTCGAGAAACTGCTGCACCGTGAGATTCTTGCGACTGTGCACCGGGTGGTCCGGTGCCGCTACCGGCAGCAGCTCGTTATCGAGGAACGGCAGCGACGCCAGCGGGCGGTTTTCCGGCACAATCCCCATCACCACAATGTGGTCCTGGTTTTCCCCCAGGCGACGCAGCGCCTCGGCACGATTGACCACGCGGATATTGATATCCACATCCGGGTGTTCCTGCAGGAAGCCCTTCAACAGGTAGGGCACCACATACTGGGCGGTGCTCACCGCCACCAGGTTCAACTGCCCGGCCACCTGCCCCTGCAAGGCCGCCAGGTCGGTTTGCAGGCTGCGCAGCTCGGCAAAGATCACATCGATACTGGCCGCCAGCTTCTCACCCGCCGCAGTGCAGAACAGCTTGCGGCCGATGTATTCAAACACCGGCACCTCCAGGGCCGCTTCCAGTTGGCGCATCTGGCTGCTGACTGCCGGCTGGGTCAAACCCAGCAGCTCGCCGGCGCGGGAGTAACTGCCGGTTTTATAAACGGCAAGAAAGACCTGCAGCTGACGGAACGTGATTCGACTTACCAGTTTTTGTACGGTCAGAGGCATCTTGATCCACCCTTGCAAACAAAGGCATAAGTTATCACTTATGGAAAACCCAACAAATATGAATTTTACTTTATAGGCGCAAAAACTATCCTGTGTCTACTGATCGTTATTCGGACAGGGGGTCCCCCTACATGCTGAAAAAAATCCTCATTGCCAACCGTGGCGAGATCGCGGTGCGCATCATTCGGGCCTGTGCCGAGATGGGCATCCGCTCGGTGGCCATTTACACCGAGCCCGACCGCTACGGCCTGCACGTCAAGCGCGCCGACGAGTCCTACTCGCTGGGTGACGACCCCATTGCCGGCTACCTGGACCCGCAGCGTATCGTCAGTCTCGCCAAACAGGTGGGCTGCGACGCGATCCACCCGGGTTACGGCTTTCTCTCCGAAAACGCCGAGTTTGCCCGCCTCTGTGAACAGCAGGGCATCCGTTTTATCGGCCCCAAATCTGACGTCATCCACAAGATGGGGGACAAGACCCAGGCCCGCGACAGTATGCGCGCCGCCGGCGTGCCGGTCACCCCGGGCTCCGAGGGCAACCTGAAGGACCTGGACGAGGCACTGCAACTGGCGGAGCAGATCGGTTACCCGGTGATGCTGAAAGCCACCTCTGGCGGTGGCGGCCGCGGTATCCGCCGCTGCGACTCCGCCGCCGAGTTGCGCACCCAGTACCCACGGGTCATCAGCGAGGCCACCAAGGCCTTCGGCAGCGCCGAAGTGTTCCTGGAAAAGTGCATCGTCAACCCCAAGCATATCGAAGTGCAGGTGCTGGCGGACAGCCACGGCAATGTGGTGCACCTGTTTGAGCGCGACTGCTCCATCCAGCGCCGCAACCAGAAGCTGATCGAGATCGCCCCCAGCCCGCAGCTCACCCCCGAACAGCGAAACTACATCGGCCAGCTGGCGGTGCGCGCGGCGCAGGCGGTGGGTTACGAGAATGCCGGTACGGTGGAGTTCCTGCTCACCGGCAACCAGGTCTACTTCATGGAGATGAACACCCGGGTGCAGGTGGAGCACACCATCACCGAGCAGATCACCGGGGTGGACATTGTGCGTGAGCAGATTCGGGTCGCCTCCGGCCTGCCCCTGAGCTATCGCCAGGAAGACATCAGCTATCGCGGTTTTGCCCTGCAGTTCCGCATCAACGCCGAAGACCCGAAGAACGACTTCCTCCCCAGCTTCGGCCGCATCACCCACTACTACGCCCCGGGCGGTCCCGGCGTGCGGGTGGATACCGCCATCTACACCGGTTACGAAATCCCCCCCTACTACGACTCCATGTGCCTGAAGCTGGTGGTGTGGGCGCTGGACTGGCAGGACGTGATCGATCGCGGCCGCCGGGCGCTGGATGACATGCGCCTGCAGGGTATCCGCACCACCGCCACCTACTACCAGCAGATTCTCAACCACCCGGATTTCCGCGGGGCGGAGTTCAACACCAGCTTTGTGCCCGAGCACCCGGAACTGCTGCAGTACTCGGAAAAACGCCACCCCAGAGAACTGGCACTGGCCATCGCCACTGCCATCGCCGCCCACGCCGGCCTGTAACTGACTGTCGCACACAGGGAATTCAGAGGACTTACCATGACCACCGCCAAGAAAATTGAAGTCACCGACGTTATCCTTCGCGACGCCCACCAGTCGCTGATCGCTACCCGTATGCGCACCGAAGACATGCTGCCCATCTGCGCCAAACTGGATCAGGTGGGCTACTGGTCACTGGAAGTGTGGGGCGGCGCCACCTTTGACGCCTGTGTACGCTTCCTGAAAGAGGATCCGTGGGAGCGCCTGCGCCAGCTGAAAGCAGCGCTGCCCAACACCCGCCTGCAGATGCTGCTGCGCGGCCAGAACCTGCTGGGTTACCGTCACTACGCCGACGATGTGGTGGAAGCCTTTGTGCAGAAGTCCGCCGACAACGGCATTGATGTATTCCGCGTGTTTGACGCCCTCAACGACGTGCGCAATCTGGAAACCGCCATGCGCGCGGTAAAAAAAGCCGGTAAACACGCCCAGGGCACACTGTGCTACACCACCAGTCCCGTTCACACCCCGGCCACCTTCGTGGAACTCGCAAAGCAATTGCGTGACATGGGCGCCGACTCCATCGCCATCAAGGATATGGCCGGCCTGCTGACTCCTTACGCCACCTACGAGCTGGTGAAAGCGCTGAAAGCAGAGATCGACCTGCCACTGGCGCTGCACAGCCACGCCACCGCCGGCCTGGCGCAACTGTGCCAGCTGAAAGCGGTGGAGGCCGGTGTCGACCGCATCGACACCGCCATCTCCTCCTTTGCCAATGGCACCAGCCACCCGGCCACCGAATCCCAGGTGGCGGCATTGAAAGATACTCCCTATGACACCGGCCTCGACCTGGCCCTGCTGAGCGAGATCGCCGACTACTTCCGCGATGTGCGCAAGAAGTACCACCAGTTCGAGAGCGAGTTTACCCGCGAGGATGTCTCGGTCCAGATCAACCAGGTACCGGGCGGCATGATGTCCAACCTCGCCAACCAGCTGAAAGAGCAGAACGCGCTGGATCGCATCCGCGCTGTGTTTGACGAGATCCCCCGCGTGCGCGCCGACCTCGGCTACCCGCCGCTGGTCACCCCCACCTCACAAATTGTGGGCACCCAGGCGGTCTACAACGTGCTCAGCGGCGAGCGCTACAAAACCATCACCAACGAAGTAAAACGCTACCTGCAGGGTGGCTACGGCCAGGCCCCGGCCGCCGTCGATGCCGGCCTGCAGAAGCGCGCCATCGGCAACGAAACGGTGATCGACGGCCGCCCCGCTGACTTGCTGTCGGCAGAGATGGACAAGCTCACCAAAGAGATCGGAGAGCTGGCGCAAAGCGCCGAGGACGTACTGACCTACGCCATGTTCCCGGACCTGGGCCGCGACTTCCTGCAGCAGCGTCAGGATGGCACCCTGCAGCCGGAAGCGCTGGCACCACCGTCTGACGGCAAAACCAGCGGCGGCGCCACCGCCACCGAATTCAAAATCGACGTACACGGTGAAACCTATGAAGTGGCCATCACCGGTATCGGCGACGCCGGCAGCGGCCGACGCAAGATCTACCTGTCTATGGACGGCATGCCGGAAGAGATCGTGTTCGAGTCCCTTAACGAGTACCAGGCCGAAGGCGGCAGCAAGCGCCGCAAAGCCACCGAGCCCGGTCATGTCACCGCCGCCATGCCTGGCAATGTGGTAGACGTGCTGGTGAAAGAGGGCGACGAAGTGACTGCCGGCCAGGGCATCCTGGTCACCGAAGCCATGAAAATGGAGAACGAGATCCAGGCCAACATCAGTGGCACCGTGCAAGCGGTCTACGTGGCCAAGGGTGATCGCGTGACTCCCGGCGAGGTGCTGGTGGAGATCGGTTAAACAGTATCCGGCTGAACCCAGGCGGCGGGTGCCACGTACAGAGGCGGCACAGCCACACTATCGGATTACAATCCACCCCGAAAATCTGAAACCCAAAAGACTGAACCTGAACGAAAAGAAAAAGGACCAGCCATGGAAAATATCGTCAAGGGCGTGCTGCACTTCCGCCAGAATGTCTACCCGGAACACAAGGACCTGTTCGGAACCCTCGCCACCGGCCAGAACCCGGACATCCTGTTTGTCACTTGCTCCGATTCACGCATTGACCCCAACCTGCTCACCGGCACCAACCCCGGCGACCTGTTTATCTGCCGCAACGCCGGCAACATCATCCCGCCCCACAGCAACGAGACCGGTGGCATGACCGCCTCCATCGAATACGCGGTGGCGGTGCTGAAAGTGCGCCACATCATTATCTGTGGTCACAGCGACTGCGGCGCCATCAAGGGCGCGCTGGACATGAGTTCGGTGGAAGGGCTGCCGCACGTGAAAGAGTGGCTGGGCCACTGCCGCTCGGCCATGGAGATCGTGCGCGAGCGCAACGATATCGAAGCCGGCTGTCCCATCGGCCACGACCATCTCAACGAAGCGATTGAAGAGAACGTACTGCAACAGGTGCAGCACATCCGCACCCATCCAACAGTCGCCGCCAAGCTGGCCACCGGCAAGGTGCAGATCCACGGCTGGGTCTACAACATCAAGACCGGCGGTATCCGTTGCTGCGATCAGAACGATACCAACTTCACTGGCTTTGACGAGTTTTACGCCGATATTATCAAGGGGCTGTAACCCCAACCGCCCCAAAAGATCGCGCGGGGGACCGCGCTCCTACGATATGTCGTTGCCCTTGTAGGAAATGAGATGGACCCGTCCCCCCATGTGCCATGATTGGTGTGTAACCATCAATCAGGTATCGGCATCTGCTGGAAGGAGGGTCCACCCATGAATGAGATTAGCATTGTCGGCATTGATTTGGCCAAACAGGTCTTTCAAATTCACGCTACCGACCGGCATGGTCATCAGCGTATCAGCCGCCAGCTCAATCGGGCGCAATTGCAGGAATTTCTGGTACAACAGCCTCACTGCCTGATAGCCATGGAGGCTTGCGGCGGAGCCCATTACTGGGCCAGACGAGCGAGAGCAGCCGGGCACGATGTCAAAATGATGCACCCGCGCTACGTGAAGCCGTTTGTGCAGGTGCATAAGAATGATGTTCGTGATGCCAGGGCGATAGCGGAAGCGGCCGCCCGCCCGGCCATTCCAGCGGTGGCACCGAAGACGGTTGAGCAGCAGGATCTGCAAGCCCTGCATCGAGTGAGGGAGCGGCTGGTGAAAGAGCGCACAGCGATTGGCAATGAGTTGCGAGGGCTGCTGGGTGAGATGGGGATTGTCATTGCCCGGGGACATCGAGCCATCCGCGACGCAGTGCCCCGGGTGCTGGAGGATGGTGATAACGAGCTGAGCGTGAGAGGTCGACGGTTGCTTGCCGATTTGCGCGAGCAGTGGCTGGAGCGGGAAGCCCGTATTGGGGTTTATGACCGGGAGCTGCAGGCGATAGCCAGAGAGAATCCGGTCTGCCAGCGGTTGCAGACGATCCCGGGTATCGGCCCTGTAAACGCCACCCTGCTGTACAGTCATGCAGGGGACGCGTCGAGCTATCGCAGCGGCCGGCACTTCAGCGCGTATCTGGGGTTGGTGCCCCGGCAGCACGCCAGTGGAGGCAAGGAGCGTTTGCTTGGGATCAGTAAGCAGGGTAACAAGCATGTGCGTAAACAACTGGTGCACGGTGCTCGCTCGGCCTATCTGAGCCTGAGTGGGAAGGCGCCGGAGACATCACGGCTTGCCAGCTGGTTGCGGGGTATGAGAGACAAGCCGACCAACAAGGTGGTCGTGGCGTTGGCCAACAAGCTGGCGCGCATAGTGTGGGCCGTAATGGCACGAGACGTGTCTTACCAGCCCTGAAAGAAAGATCCTGTAACGAGTGGCATAGAGTTCCCCGAGGTTGCGCAGACGATTACGACACGACGGATAAGATCAACTCACCGAACCCTGCGACCGGGCCTGGCTGTCTGAAGCCGAGTAGGAGATAAAGGGCGGTGAGTGCCTATCTCATAATGGCCCGGGTTAACCGGAACCCACCCAGAGGCCGGATATAAGCATGCAATCTCTATCCAAGCTGTCAAAGTGGTCTTGCAACACTGGACGGGTCCATATAAGCCCGGTCCCCCGGGCGATCTTTTCACACGGCCCGCCCCGATGACTAAGGAGTCGTATCCGCCGGCCGCGCCACCACCTGCCGCTTGCCCGTGGTAGCTCCCGCCAACTCTCGCAGCCCATCCGCATCAAAAGCATCCACCCGGATCACGTCATAGAGTGCCCGCAGCGCCTCCAGCAGCCCTTCCCGCTCCTCCGGTTTCACCACGCCCCGGGCACAACCCCACTCCACCAGTTCAGCATATTGATGACCCAGCAGCATATCGATGGTGCCCGGCTCATCATGGTCACGATCGCGGACGGCCTTGTGCAAGCGTTCGCGCAGGGGACGGGTTGCATTGGCCAGGCGATAGGCGTTCAGCACCCGCCCCAGGCTGTCGTCCGGTTCGGTATTGAGGTAACAGCCTCTCGCCACCCGCAACCGCAGTGGCGTGTCGCGCACAATAGTCGCTGCCACTTCACCACCCAGCTTGTCGTCCGGCCCCTTGTGACCCACAGCGCCCAGTGGAAACAGCAGCAGCCGTAACGGCCAGCGCAGGCCCTTTACCGGAAAATTGAGAATCAGGCTGTGCATGGCGCGCTGCAGGTCCCGCAGGCAGCTTTGCAGGCACCACTCCACCAGCGGCCGCTGCTCCTCCGCGTAGCCCTCTTCGTGCCACTGCTTGATCACCGCGCTGGCGTAGTAGAGTTGCACCAGGCAATCCGCCATGCGCCCGGACAAGCGCTGCCGTGCCTTCAGTGCACCGCCCAGCGTCAGCAGCGACACATCCGTCAGCAGCGCAAACGCCGCCGAGAAGCGGGTCAGCTGGCGATAACAGGATTGGATGCCTCCCGCCACCGGGACGGGCTCCAGGCGGCCGCCGGTCAGCGCCCCCAGCCACGCCCGCAGACCGTTGCGGGCGGTGTGGGCCAGATGGCGATAGAAGACGCCGTCGAGTTTGGTCACCGCTTCTTCACGATCTTCCAGGCCGGCGGCCTCGATCTCCTGCACAATAAACGGATGACAGCGAATAGCCCCCTGCCCGAACACCATCAGGCTGCGGGTGAGGATATTGGCCCCCTCCACCGTGATACCAATGGGCACCGCCTGGTAACCACTGGCGAGGAAGTTGCGCGGCCCGCTGATCACCGCGCGGCCCGCCACCACATCCATGGCGTGATTGATCACCACCCGCATCAGGTCGGTATTGCGGAATTTCAGCAGCGCCGACGGCACCGAGGGCTTCACACCGCGATCCAGCATACCCACGGTGAGCAAACGGGCGGCGTCCATCATAAAGGTGTAGCCGGCGATGGGTTCCAGTGCTTCCTGTACCCCTTCGAACTGGCTGATGTTGCGACCGAACTGCTCCCGCACCAGTGCGTAGGAGCCAGTGGCCAGTCCGGCCAGCTTGCCGGCACCGGTACCCAGCGCCGGCAGCGATACCGAACGGCCGATGGAGAGACACTCCAGCAACATGGTCCAGCCCTTGCCCAGCATGGCCTGGCCACCGATCACCTGGGACATGGGAATAAACACCTCGTTGCCCCAGGTAGGCCCGTTCATAAACACCGTGTTCATGGGCAGGTGGCGGGCACCTGCATTGACCCCCTCGGTTTCCCGCGGCACCAGCACGCAGGTAACGCCGATATCCACCGCGCCGCCCAGCAACCTGTCCGGGTCATAGACCTTGATGGCCAGGCCGATCAGGGTAGCGACGGGCGCCAGGGTGATATAGCGCTTGTTCCAGGTCACTTTGAGCCCCAGCACCTCCTCGCCCTGCCACTGACCTTTGCAGACGACACCCAGATCGGGAATGGCACCGGCATCGGAGCCGGCCACCGGCGATGTCAGCGCAAAACAGGGAATCTCCTTGCCACCGGCCAGCCGCGGCAGGTAGTGCTGTTGCTGCTCGTCGGTACCGTAATGCATCAGCAACTCGCCGGGACCCAGCGAGTTGGGCACCATCACCGTCACCGCCGCCGACACACTGCGGGTGGAGAGTTTCATAACGATCTCGGAGTGGGCCGTGTGGGAGAACCCCTTGCCCCCCTGCTCCCTGGGAATCAGCAATCCGAAGAAACCGTTATCGCGGATGTACTGCCACACCGGCTGCGGCAGGTCGTAGTGCTCCTGGGTAATGGACCAGTCGTCGAGCATGCCGCACAGGGTTTCCACCGGGCCATCGAGGAACGCCTGCTCTTCACTGCTGAGAGTGGCCGGCGGGGTATCCAGCAGTCGCTGCCAATCGGGCTGGCCGGAGAAGAGTTCACCATCCCAGTCCACCGTACCGGCCTTGAGGGCCTCGCTCTCGGTGGCGGACAGTTTTGGCAGGCGCCCGCGCACAAAACCCAGCATCGGGCGACTGACCAGATCCCCTCGCCAGCGCCCGGGCAGTACCAGCACCAGGCTCAAACCCAGCAAGGCACCGCCGCACACCAGGCTAATCAGCCCGAAGCCATCCAGCGCCCAGCCCGCCAGAGTGGCGACCACCAGCACCACGGCGGCAGTGGGGCCTGTCGTTCCCAGATAGATCAGCACCAGCGCACTGATAATGAACAAGAGCACACTCACAGGATCTCCCTCCCTATTGCCCGGAATAGCACTACTACAGCTATAACCTTGGGTGATGGGATACAGGCTTGCAAGTTGCCCCAGGGTAAAGCACTGCGTCAGGAGAGCGATCCGGGCGGATTATGGAGAGCTGTTTTGCGGCGCAAGCAAGGACTGCAAGCAACGACAGACCCAGCAGGCGATCAAGTGGCGTCGGAACTTTTGTAATCCCGCAGCCGCACCAGGCAGATCGCTCCGGACACTCCCACCAATACCAAAGCACAGTAGACCGGCACCATGGTCTCGCCGAAGTTCAGCGCCAGCAGACCCGCCACAATGGTGGCGCCGGTGGCCTGCCCCACCATGCGTGAGGTGGTGACCACACTGCCCGCCGAAGCCGAGCGTCGGGTGGGCGCCGAGGCGATGATCAGACGCGCGTTGGGGGAGAAGAACATGCCGAAACCGGCACCGGTGATCCACAGCCGCCACACCATATCGAAGCGCGACGCGTCCGCCGGCAGCAGCGCGATGGCGACCAGCCCGATGGCTGCCACACACATACCCGCGCTGCAGAGATAGATCACCGGGATACGATCAGAGAGGTATCCGGAGGTAGGGGCAATCATGACACTGGCCGCAGCGTATCCCGCCACCACCCCGCCCACCTCAGCCGGCGACAGGCCATAACTGTGCTGCAGCATAAACGGCAGGAACAGCAGCACGGTCATGGAGGCCAGCACGGCGCTGAAGTTGGAGAGCAGCGCCAGCGCCATGGGCAGGCGCGCCAGCAGATCCACCGGCAGCACCGGCTGCGGCACGCTCAACTCGTGCTTCACAAACCACCAAGCCACCGCACCGCCCGTTGCCAGTACTGCCACCGCCAGCCACAGGCTGGGCCCGTGAGTCGTCAGCTCCAGGCCGCCGATCAACAACCCGAAGGTGAGGGCGCAGAGTGCCGCACCGAGCAGGTCAAAGGGCTCCACATGGGGATCGGGATCGGGCATGGCACGACTGAGCAGCAGTGCCAGTAGGGAAAACGGTATCGCCGCGGCAAACACCCAGGGCCAGTCCGCCACCGACAACACCAGGCCGCCCACCACCGGCGCCAGTGCCGACCCACTGGCGTTGGCAATGGTATTGATGGCCAGGCCTTTACCCAGCTGCTCTGGTGGGTAGATGGTGCGCACCAGACCAAAGGCTACACTCATGGCCGCAGCGGTGCCTATGGCCTGCAGCGAGCGGGCCAGTACTAACGCCAACAGGGAGTCGGCGCTGAAGCAGAGCAGCGCCGCCAGGCTGTGTAGTACCAGACCTCCGCAGTAGAGTCGACGGTAGCCAATACGGGTACCCAGCGCCGCCAGCGGCATCAGCGCCATGGCCAGCACCAGCTGGTAGGCCGTCACCACCATCACTGCTGCAGAGCTTTCGATACCCAGCTCCCGGGCAATGGTGGGCAGGGCGATATTGGCAATGTTGGCGTCGATCATCAGCATCAGGCCGCCACTGCAAACCCCGAACGCCGCCACTGCGCGGCGCGGCATGGCCAACCCCTGATGTAAATCTGTCACGCTCTTCTCCCCGGTCACTGGCACCTGACACCACAAGCGCCCGGCAAAAATGAGCACTATTCTTCAGAAATTCTGTCGTATTTCAAACCGCAGTCTTTCTGCAACCCGATTTTGCTATGCTAGCGCGAAGCCGCGAGCTGTGTCCGCAAGCCGTTTTTCACGGAGTACTACCCATCACCGACGCCGCACTGTTCAACCGACTTCACGGTCTGCATAACATCACCTCACCCCACCTGCGGGTCAGCAAACTGGCGGACGTGGAACACCAGGGCCAGACCTACCCGATCCACGCCATGGCGCTGGGGTCAGAGTCTGCGGACGTCCCCTGCCTGGCGTTTGTCGGCGGCGTGCACGGGCTGGAGCGGGTGGGCGCCGAGGTGGTGGTGGCGTTTATGGAGACCCTGGTACAACGGCTGAGCTGGGACGACTCCCTGATCTCCGGGCTGGAGCGCTTGCGGGTGCTGTTTATCCCGCTGCTCAACCCGGTGGGTTACGCCCGCGGCACCCGCAGCAACGGCAACCATGTGGACCTGATGCGCAACGCGCCCATCGACGCCGAAGTACGCCCCCCGTTTCCGGTGGGCGGGCAACGACTGTCCCGTCGCATTCCCTGGTACCGGGGCAAGAAGAACGCCCCCATGGAGAAAGAGGCGCTGGTGCTGTGTGAATTTGTGCAGCGCGAACTGTTCCCCGCCCCCTTCAGCCTGGTACTGGATTGCCACTCCGGCTTCGGCTTCGAAGATCGCATCTGGTTTCCCTACGCCTGCAGCCGCGAGCCGATCCCGCACCTGGGCGAAACCTACGCCCTGAAACAGTTGCTGGAACAGACCTACCCCCATCTTAACTATGTCTTTGAGCCCCAGGCCCTGCACTACACCAGCCACGGTGATCTGTGGGACTATCTGTACAAGCAGTCGCTGGCAAACGGCAACCCGTTTCTGCCACTGACCCTGGAGATGGGATCCTGGCGCTGGGTGAAAAAGAACCCGCGCCAGCTGGCCAATATCGACGGACTCTTCAACCCGGTGGCACCACACCGCTTGCGACGCGCCCTGCGCGGCCACATCGTGTTAATGGAGTTTCTGATTCGCGCTGTACGCGCACACAACAAGTGGCTGCCCGTTGACGAACGCGCCCAGCAACTGCAACAGGAAGCCCGGAAGTTTTGGTATGAACAGTAACTCTGGTATGCACACCAATAGTCAACAACCCCTGCTGCCCCTGCGCCACGGGCGCCGTTGGGTGCTGCTGCGCGGACTCGGTCGCGACAGCCGCCACTGGGGGGAGTTTATCGGCATCATGGCGGAGGCCTTCCCCCACGACGACTTTATCTGTGTCGACCTGCCCGGCTTCGGGCGTGCACGCAACTTCCCCGCGCCGGACAGCATCGCCGCCATTGTGGAATTTGTGCGCAAGCAGAGTGAAGAGTTGCTGGTGGATGGCCCGGTTAACCTGCTGGCCATCTCCCTCGGTGGCATGGTGGCCGCCGACTGGATGGCCCGCTACCCGGACGAAATCAGTCGCGCCGTGCTGATCAACACCAGCAGCAACCTGAGTCCCTTGTCGCAACGCATCGCCCGCCCGGCGCTGCTGCAACTGCTGGGCAGCGCGCTGCTGGCTCGCCTGCTGCGCAAACCTGAGCTATTGGAAAAACGGGTGGCCCACTGGGTCATCAACCGTGAAGAGAAACGCGCCCTGATCGCCGGGCGCTGGGCCTCTTTTCATCACGGGGGCAAAATCAATCTGCGCGGCCTGCTGCGCCAGCTGCAAGCCGGGGCCAGGTTCCGCCCCGCGCCGGTGACACAGCCGGTGCTGCTGCTGCGCGGGCTGGGTGACCGGCTGGTGCACCCGGCCTGCAGTACAGCCCTCTACGTCTACTGGCGCAATGGCAACAGCGAACTGGAAATGCACGCCCACCCCGGTGGCGGCCATGACCTGCCGGAAGACGCCCCCGCCTGGATCGCGCAGCAGATCCGCCAGTGGCTGGCCACCGGTACACCGCTTACGGCGCCGGAAGAACCTCCGTCACATCCCGGGCCTTGAGCGCCGGGGGCCGGGCGTAAGCTCAACCCCTCAGGATTTTGCAGGTTGCGGTGGCATGGGCGTAGAGCTTGCCCGACTCATCCTTCAGCGACGCCTCGGAGATGGCAATGGTCCTGGAGAGATGCAACAGGTTGCCCTCTGCCAGCAGGGTTCTCCGCTGCGGCACAGGTCGCACCATCTTCACGTTCAGGTCCACCGTGGCGAAACTGGCGCCGGCCTCCAGCGCCGAGTGCACGGCACTGCCAGTGGCTGAGTCCAGCACCGTGGCCGCAAAGCCACCGTGCACACCGCCCATGGGATTGAGATGGCGCTCATCGGCAGTGGCCTCGAACACCACCTTACCGTGTTCTGCGGAGCGGATGCCCATCGGTATGCCCTGCACAATGGAGGGCGGTGGTATGTGGCCGTTGATCATGGCGTGAATCAGTTCCAGTCCGGAAAGTTCTGCGACCGACATGGTCTTCCCTCCGCTCACGCTGACGGCAGCAGCGTCGGCTGCGATGCCAGTTTATCCAACAGTCGCTGCACCGACGGGCGGGCAGCAAACGCCTTGTACCAGCGCATCAGGTGCGGGTACTCACTGATGTCCATGCTGGTGCTCTCCTGCACCCGGAAATAGGGAAAAGCGGTGGTATCGGCCAGGGTTACTTCGTCACCGCAGAGGAACTCGGTATCGGAGAGGAAGGCGTCCAGGGCCGGCAGCACACTGCCCAATAACAGCTTCGCCCCATCCACCATGGCGGTATCCGTCGGCTCCTTGAAGAAACCGGGGCGGATTACCTCCTGCCAGAAGTGGGTGCCGGCCTGGGGCCCCACGTGACAGATCAACATATCCATCACGCCATCAATATGCGCCGCCTGCAGTGGGTCAGTGGCATAGAGCCGATGCTCGTTCAGGCGTGAGAGGTAGCGGCTGATCGCGGCGCTCTCGATAATGTAGTGGCCGTCGTGCTCCAGCACCGGCACCTTGCCCAGCGGGTGCCGCGCCAGGTGTTCGGGGCTTTTGTGCTCCTGCCGCCCCAGCTCCACTTTCACATAGCGGTAGTCGATACCCAGCTCTTCCGCAGTGAGCATCGCCTTTTCCGGGTTAAAGGTGTTGTAGCCGTAAATAGTGAACATGTGAGTCTCCTTGTTTTCAGGTACCGCGGGGTTTTCAGGTTCCGCAGGATTCCGGTGTCTTTTGATACAGTGTCAGCTGTTTCAGCTGCGGTTGTTTCAACTGCAGTGGTTTCATGTGACATTGGTATCAGGTGCCATTGCGCCTATACTTGCATCATGCAACCAAACTAGACCGACAACTTGCATAATGCAAGTTAAAATTTTCTGACATTTATACAGAAGCTGCGTTTGTCACTATGGTCACCAAGAACGAACACCTCTCACGCTCCCACTGCCCCCTGGCCCACTGCCTGGACATTGTCGGCGATCACTGGACACTGCTGATCGTGCGCGACCTGCTGCTGGGCAAGCACGAGTTCCAGGAGTTCCAGTCAAGTCCCGAGGGGATTTCCAGCAACATTCTCAGTAACCGCCTGAAAAAGCTGCAGGAGCAGGATGTGATCCGCTGGATCGCCCATCCGGAGAACAAGAAGCGCAAGCTCTACTACCTCACCGCCAAGGGCAAGGAGCTGCTCTATGTGATTGGCGGCCTGATGCGCTGGTCACTGAAATACATGCCCGGCGACAAACCCGTGCCGGGCTTTGTCGCCGACATCGCGGACAACCCGGCACAGGCCAGGCAGGAGATACTGCAGACACTGCAGGCGTGGGAAACGGAGTACAACATCGAGAACGGTTGATGGTGGGCCGCTCCGGTGAACGGATCGCCCGGGGGATCTGGTGAATTCCGGCGCAGCCGGAGAAGATCGCCCGGGGGACCGGGCTCCTACAGAGCGACGACAACTCGTAGGAGCGCAGTCCCCTGCGCGATGGGTTGCCTTAAGCGATCGTCAGGGAACCATGCTCCAGCAACGTCCGCCTGGGTGTAACACCGCCGCAACCGGGATTCGGCTCGGAGCAGATCCACAGGCTATCAACAAAAAAAACGGACCACGTTGACACGTCGTCCGCTTTTTTGCGGATATCCTGATGGCGACAGAATCAGTCCGCCAGGGCCGCTTCTACCGCCTGCACCAGAATCGGGTTGTCGGCATTCACATCCGGGGCAAAGTGCCCGACCACCTTGCCATCACGGCCCACCAGGAATTTCTCAAAGTTCCAGGCCACGGCGCCATCTTCTACCGGAATTCCGTACCCCTTGAGCTTGTCCAGGAAACCGGATTCAGGATCCAGGGTGCGCTCCGGCAGCTGGGCAAACAGCTCCTGATAGAGCGGGTGACGCTCGTCACCGTTGACGCAGATTTTACTGAACATGGGGAAGTCCACACCGTAGGTGCTGCGGCAGAACTCGATAATCTCATCGTTGCTGCCCGGCTCCTGGCCGCGGAATTCATTGCTGGGAAAGCCCAGGATTTCCAGACCGTCATCCTTGCGCGCCTTGTAGAGGGCCTCCAGCTGTTCGTACTGGGGAGTGAGGCCGCACTTGGACGCCACATTCACAATCAGCAACACCTTGCCGGCGTAGTCGCCCATGCTGATGTCGCGACCGTCGATGCTGGTGACGTTGATGCCTGACAACTGACTCATTTCCGAGACTCCTTTTTCTGCTCTGGATTTATTTTCTCTGGTGATTGTTGCGGCCGCTTTCGCGGCCTGGAGCATGGCTCACTCAAGGTCGCTACTGTAACGCGCAGCGGACTGAATGTCCTGCACACAAACGCGACTCAACCATCGCTGCCGGGAATACCGCCGGCAGTGAGCAGCGCCGGATCGAGCAGTGTTTGCAGCCGCTCCTCCGGCAGCTCTGTCTCTTCCCTGGCCACCTCGAGGATGGGGCGGTTTTCGGCGTAGGCGCGCTTGGCAATTGCCGCCGCCTGCAGGTACCCCACCTCGGCATTGAGGGCGGTGACCAGTACCGGATTACGGGTCAGCGCCCGCTCCAGATTAGCCTGGTTGACGGTGAAGCCGTCGATGGCCTGTCGGGCCAGGGCTACCGCGGCATTACTCAGCAGCTCAATCCCCTGCAGCAGGTTATTGGCCACCAATGGCAGCATCACATTGAGCTGGAAGTTGCCAGACTGAGCCGCCACCGTAATGGCAGCGTCATAGCCGATCACCTGGGCCGCCGCCATGCAGACCGCTTCCGGAATCACCGGGTTGACCTTGCCAGGCATAATGGAAGAACCGGGCTGCAGCGCCGGCAGGGCAATCTCCCCCAGTCCCGCCAGCGGCCCGGAGTTCATCCAGCGCAGGTCATTGGCGATTTTCATCAGTGCCGCTGCCAGGGTTTTCAGCTGCCCTGACACCAGCAGTGCCCGCTCCTGACCGGCCAGCAGGGCAAAGCGGTTGTCGCCGGGATGGAACCCCAGGCCGGTACTCTGCTGCAACCGGGTGCACAGGCGGGAAGCCAGCTCGGGATGGGCGTTGATACCGGTGCCCACGGCGGTACCGCCCTGGGCCAGTGCCAGCAGCTGCTGCTGGCCCGACTGCAGCATCTCGCGGCAGAAGGCGATCTGCGACTGCCAGCCCTGCAGCTCCTGCGCCATGGTCAGGGGCATGGCATCCATCAGGTGGGTACGGCCGGTTTTTACCACCGACTGCAGGCTGGCGGCCCTGGCGGCGATGGTCTGCTCCAACTCCTCCAGCGCCGGTAACAGGCGCTCCTGCAGGGCAATGGCGGCACTGATGTGAATGGCGGAGGGAATAACGTCGTTGCTGCTCTGCCCCATGTTGACGTGGTCATTGGGGCTGACGCTGACGCCGGCGCTGTCACTGGCCAGTCGCGCCAGCACTTCGTTGACGTTCATGTTGGTGCTGGTGCCGGAACCGGTCTGGTAGACATCCACCGGAAACTGATCGGCAAGGTCACCATCGACCACCTGCTGCGCCGCCGTTTCGATGGCCTGCGCCAGCTCTGCCGGCAACAGGCCCAGTTCGCGGTTGGCGCCGGCGGCGGCCTGTTTGATCAGCGCCACGGCGCGGATAAAAGCGTGGGGCAACGGCTGGCCACTGAAGTGAAAGTTGTCCACGGCGCGCTGTGTCTGGGCACCGTAGAGGGCATCACCGGGCACCTGTACCTCGCCCATGCTGTCGCGTTCAATTCGATAGGTCACATCCCCTCCCTGTCCCGCCAAGCGGGTCTGTGCATCGGCGGCGCTCCTGCCGTGGCAGCCGCCGCCATCCATTGAGTGTAGTCAAAAGTACCGCTCAGCCGGCGCAAACACATCAGGCCGGAATCACCGACGTCTGTGCTTCCACCATCTCCGCAGCCGGCGCACGGCGGCTCCAGACCTTCTCGTGGAAGTAGTAGGCCACGGTATTACAGGCGGGTTCTACCAGCGCCATGGTGCCACCTACCACTACATCTCCGGTCATCACGTAGCCGACGGAGAAGGCCACGGTCATGTGTACCGATGCAAAACTGATTGTCTTCTTCATAAGCCACCTCCGGCTGATTGTCGCGGACTGGATGTCCTCTCTGGCATCCATAGTGGCAAAGGCAGGCGCTCTGCAAAAATCGGTTGTTCAAGCCGTTCTGATAGGTAATTCCTATCGCAGAAACGACAGGGGGCGACCCATGGTCGCCCCCTGTTGCAGGATTTACCCGTTACCAGAGCTGTTTACTCAACACCGAACTTGTCGTGATACTCTTCCTTCACATCTTTCAGCTTCGGAAACAGGGCCTTGGCTGTCGCCGCATCACCGGCCTCCAGCGCCGCCTTCACCTGCAGGGCCAGCTCTTCCACCTCTTTCAGGCCCTCTTCAAAAGTGGCCTGGTCTTCGGGATTGACCACCTGGCTTTTGGCTTTCTCCAGCGCCACAAAGAAGGCATCGATCTGGGCCTTCATCTCATCCAGTGAGTCTGTCTGGTAGATCGCTTTCAGAGAACCGCCCATATCCTCCATGGCGACATGCAGTTCGCTTTTGGAGCAACCCAGCAGGGTCGCTGACAGCGCGATGGCGGCGATAATTGGTAACTTTTTCATACTGTTTCCCCTAAGTTAATGGCAATGGTTGATTCAGAATTCGATCAGGACACCGGCGCCCTGTGCTTGCGGGCAGCTCGCGATGGCAGCAGTCGGTAACCCAGCAACAACAGTGTCAGCAGCGCGTACACCAGTGCCTCGGCGTAGTTGGAGCGCACCAGCCAGACCACATGCACGACCCCTAAAATGGCGATAACGTACACCAGCTTGTGCAGTTTGTTCCAGCGCTGGCGCAGATGCCGCAGCGACCACTGGTTGGAGGTGGCAATCAAGGGCAACAGCAACAGCCAGGCGAGGATACCAACTGCCATATAGGGGCGCTCGCTGAACTCTTCGAGAAAGCGGCCCCAATTCCAGCCGACAACATAGGTCATCACCGCCGTAAAGTGCAACATGGCGTAGAAGCCGGTAAACAGGCCCAGCATGCGGCGGTAGGCCAGCAACTGCGGCTTGTGCAGCAGGCGTCGTGCCGGGGTCACGGCGAGGGTAATGAGCAGCATACGAATGGTCCAGTCGCCGGTGAGCAGCACCAGTTCCTTGCCCGGGTCCGGGCCGCCACCGCTGATCAGCTGCTGCACAACAAAGCCCACCAGTGGCAGCAGCGACACACTAAACAGCAGTTTTTTTTTGCGGGTGAGGGAGAGCGTCATCATCGATACCATCAATAGTACTTGCGCAGGTCCATGCCCTGGTAGAGGTGGGCCACCTGCTCGCCGTAGCCATTAAACATCTGTGTATCGATGCGGTTGGGATTGAACAGGGTGGAGGGCAGGCGGCGCTCGGTCTTCTGGCTCCAGCGCGGGTGATCCACCTGTGGGTTGACGTTGGCGTAGAAGCCGTACTCCCGCGGCGCGATCTGCGCCCAGGTGGTCTGTGGCTGCTTTTCGGTAAAGCGGATACTGACGATGGATTTGATGCTCTTGAAACCGTATTTCCAGGGCACCACCAGCCGCAGTGGGGCGCCGTTCTGGTTGGGCAGGCTGCGGCCGTAGAGGCCGGTAGCCATCATAGTCAGCGGGTGCATGGCCTCATCCATGCGCAGCCCCTCCACATAGGGCCAGTCGATGGTGCTGAATGCCGAGCGTTGGCCACGCATCTGTTTGGGACGGTAGAGGGTCTTGAACTCCACATAGCGGGCCCTGGAGGTGGGGCCCAGCTGTTTGATCAGGTCTGCCAGCGGAAAGCCCACCCAGGGAATCACCATGGACCAGGCCTCGACGCAGCGCAGCCGGTAGATACGCTCTTCCAGCTGTACCTTGGCCAGCAGGTCCTCCAGCGCGTAGGTGCCGGGTTTGTCCACCTCACCGCTCACCTCCACCGACCAGGGATCGGCAACCAGGCTGCCGGCGTACCGGGCCGGATCCGATTTATCCATGCCAAATTCGTAGAAGTTGTTGTAACCAGTGACGTGCTCATAGGGGGTTCGCGCTTCGCTGGTGTCAAAGCCGAGGGCCGCGGAACCCGGCGCCACCGGACTGTAATCCAGCGCCTGCCCCGCCATCGTGGCCCCATCGTCAGCCAGAAGACTGCCAGGCAACAACCCGGTCGCCAACCCCGCCAGTGAGCCGCGCATAAAGTCGCGGCGGCGCAGGTAGATGGCTTCCGGGGTGATTTCGGAAGATGGGATGTCGGTGGGGCGCTTAATAATCATATCCAGTCTCGCAATGGGTTCAGGACCCTGCCGCTTTGTGACCCGGCGACAGGCGGAAAATTCCTCGGTTTACCCCTTGGTCGTACGAGGTTAGCAAAACCTTACATAATTGGCGTGTACCCCGGTCCCCGGGGCCTCCTGAACCGCTGTCCGGCGTTGCAACCAGGGGGCAAAAACGGTAGCCTTCCACCCGCTTCTTAGGGGAGTAGTCTCTCAGCCTGACTGAGATGGCCGTCAACAGTCTCCGAACCCTCCGGTTCGTGGCGGTCATGTCCTGGTAGTACCGGATTGACAAGACCTAAGGCACTGCACTGGCGCGGGGTGGCGTTGGCGCATGCCTTGGTATTGGTCAACCACCCCAGCGGACATGATCGTGCACCACTCGCTTCTCCAATGCTTCGACGATCCTGCCCGTACCGCACGGCTGCGTCCTGTGAGCTGACAGCCCTGCACAACATACATTGATGAGGTGAATATGATCCTGGCTTTAATCGCCATATTGGTTGGCTTTGCCATTCTGGTGTGGAGCGCCGACCGCTTTGTGGACGGCGCCGCCGCCACTGCCCTGCACGCCGGCATGCCATCACTGCTGGTGGGCATGGTAATAGTGGGCTTCGGTACCTCAGCGCCGGAGATGGTGGTCTCTGCCATGGCGGCACTGGACGGCAATCCTGAACTGGCACTGGGTAACGCGCTGGGCTCCAACATCGTCAACACCGGCCTGATCCTCGGCGCCACCGCCATGGTTACGCCACTGGTGGTGCACTCGAAGATCGTGCGCCGCGAACTGCCCCTGCTGCTGGGTATTGGCGCGCTGTTTGGCGCCCTGCTGTGGAATGGCGCCCTCAGTCGCGCTGAATCCCTGCTGCTGCTGGCGGGCTTCTTCGCCCTCATCGGCTGGTCCATCTACTCCGCGCTGAGCGGCCGCGGCGACGCCCTGGAACAGGAGACCGAGCAGGAGCTGGCTGAGCCTTCCATGACACTGGGAAAAGCCATTTTCTGGCTGCTGGCAGGCTTGTTGTTACTGGTGGTCAGCTCCCGCATCCTGGTGTGGGGTGCAGTTGAGATCGCCACGGCACTGGGTGTCAGCGACCTGATTATCGGCCTCACCATTGTCGCTCTCGGCACCTCACTGCCGGAGCTTGCTGCGACCGTAGTGGCCGCGCGCAAGGGCGAGTTCGATATCGCCATCGGTAACGTGGTGGGCTCGAACATGTTTAACATTCTGGCCGTCGCCGGCATCGCCGGTTCCATCATGCCCATGCCGGAACTGCTGCCCGAAGTACTGACCCGCGACTGGCCAATGATGATGGGACTAACTGCAGCCCTGTTCCTGATGGCTTACGGCTTCCGTAACAAGGGGCGTATTACCCGCCTCAACGGTGCCCTGCTGGTAGGGGCGTTTACTATCTACAACATCTGGCTGGTACTGGATGTGATGGCCAGCCGCATTGCCTGAGACCGGCCACCTTTACCCCTGTGCGCAGGAGCTCAGGTGAGCTCCTGCAACATCTCCCTGGCATAGGCCTGCAGCGTATCCATCTCTCCCGCGTGCACCTTGCGAGCCCAGTCCGGGTTGGCAATCAGGGCCCGTCCCACGGCCACCAGATCAAACTCACCACGTTCCAGGCGCTCCAGCAAATTCTCCAGGCTGGCCGGATCAGCGTCCTTGAAGTCGCTGGAACCTTCCGGCAGGAAGTCGTCGCTGAGCCCCACACTGCCGACCGAGATGGTGGGCTTGCCAGTAAGCTTCTTCGTCCAACCGGCCAGGTTGAGATCGCTGCCTTCAAACTCCGGCTGCCAGAAACGCCTTGTCGAACAGTGAAAAATATCCACGCCCGCGTCACAGAGCGGCTGCAGGAAGCTCTCCAGTTGCTTCGGTGTCGTCGCCAGGCGCGCGCTGTAGTCGTGCAGTTTCCACTGTGACCAGCGCAGGATAATGGCAAAATCCGGTCCCACCCGGCGGCGCATGGCACTGACAATTTCCGTGGCAAAACGAGTGCGCGGCACCAGGTCTCCACCATACTCATCGGCGCGCTGGTTGAGCGGCCCCCAGAAAAACTGATCGATCAGGTAACCGTGGGCGCCATGAATTTCAACCGCATCAAAGCCCAACCTTTGGGCATCCGCCGCGGCGTCGGCAAACGCGTTGACCACCGCTTCAATATCGTCGTGGGTCATGGCATGACCGGTCACCTTGCCGGGCATGGACATACCTGACGGGCTGTAGCCCGGTGTGTCGCCACCCGGGAGATTGGCGCCCTTACCCGGACGACGCACACCACCCACATGCCACAGTTGCGGCGCAATTTTTCCACCGGCACCGTGGACGGCATCCACCACCCGGCGCCAACCCTCCAGCGCCTGCTCACCGTAAAAATTGGGCACATCCGGATAACCGTGGGCCGCGATATGATTAACGCAAGTGCCTTCGGTAATGATCAACCCCACATCACCTTCGGCGCGGCGGCGATAATACTCAGCCACACCGGGCCCGGGAACGTTGCCCGGCGACGCGCTGCGCGTCATGGGAGCCATCACCACCCGATTGGGGAGGGAGAGGTTGTTGCTGTTGAAGGGTGCAAACAGACATTCTGCAGAACTCATGGCGATGCCTCACTGCCGTAAAAAGTGTCGCCTACCTTAATGCGTGACAATTTCAGAATTCAAGCGCGAAATGCAAACGCGATAACACCGGACAATTTCGTAAATCCTTCTGATCGGATTTGCCATTGTGCCCTGCTGGCACTCTTTTAAGCTGTTTACCTGCGATGCCTGCGTGAGTTGTGGCGCTTGTTGTTGGGCGGCTTTTCCGTACCCAACCGGCCCGGCTGGTCTTCACGCGTTGACCGTACGCAGCGCAATCTCCGTCACAATAACAATATTGCGGGGCCAGACATGCAGCCGTTTACTTTTGCCAGCGTGCGTCAACTTATCAGTGAAATCGGCGCCTTGCGTCGCATCGGCGAAATCTGTCGTCACTACGATATCCGCAAGCCACTGATAGTGACTGATCCCGGCATTGTTGCGCTGGGCCTGTTGCAGCCATTACACGACGCCCTGCAGAACGCCGGCCTGCCGCTGCTGGTTTACGATCAGGTCTGCGCCGACCCCCCCGACACCGTGGTGGAGGAAGCGTTGCAGGTGGCGCTGGAGAGTGGCGCTGACGGCGTCATCGGATTCGGCGGCGGCAGTTCCATGGACACCGCCAAACTAGTGGCACTGCTGGCGTGTTCCGGCGAGCGCCTGGATCAGATCTACGGCGTCGAGCAGGCCCGCGGGCCACGCCTGCCCCTGATCATGATTCCCACCACCGCCGGTACCGGCTCCGAAGCAACTGCCGTCGCCATTGTCACTACCGGCGCCACCACCAAGATGGGCGTAGTGTCCACACACCTGTTTGCCGACTGCGCCCTGCTGGATGCCGAACTGACTCTGGGCTTGCCCCCGCACATCACCGCCATGACCGGCATAGACGCCATGGTACACGCGGTGGAAGCCTACACCAGTATTCACAAAAAAAACGCCTACACTGATATGTTGGCGCAGGAAGCGCTGCGACTGCTCTCAGCTAACCTGCTGAAAGCGACACGCCATGGTGACGATATCAATGCCCGCCAGGCCATGCTGCTGGGTGCCTGTCTTGCCGGCCAGGCGTTTGCCAATGCACCGGTGGCGGCAGTTCACGCCCTGGCTTATCCCCTTGGGGGCCATTACCACATCCCCCACGGACTGAGTAACTCGTTGGTACTGCCCGAAGTGCTGCGTTTTAACCGGCCGGCGGCACAGTCCTGGTACGCCGAACTGGCAGCCCTGTTGCTGCAGCCTTCACGACTGCATCCCGGCGAGGCCGCCCGCAGCGAGCAGCTGATCGAGCACTTCGAAACCCTGATTGCGCAGCTGTCGCTGCCCGTGCGACTCAGCGATGCCGGTGTCCGGGAGGAGGATTTACCCATGCTCGCCGCGGCCGCCATGCAGCAGCAAAGACTGCTGGTCAACAATCCGCGTCCGCTGCAAGAGAGAGACGCACTGGCTATTTACCACAGCGCGTTCTGACGCTTTTCCCATTTTTTTATCCTGAGCCCGGCCTATGACACAGAACAGTTCAACTTCCAACGACCCGGAAAACCTTGTGCGGCAGAACTATCGCTGGTTCCTGCCCATCACCACCCGCTGGATGGACAACGACATCTACGGTCACGTCAACAACGTGCACTACTACTCCTATTTTGACAGTGTCGCCAACACCTTCCTGATTCAGGAGTGCGGGCTGGACATACATCAGGGTGAAGTGATCGGTTATATCGTTCACTCCCAGTGTCACTATAAACACGCCATTGCTTTTCCCGAGCAGCTTGAAGGTGGATTTCGCGTTAACCGGCTGGGCAACAGCTCAGTGGAGTACGGCATCGCCATCTTTCGCCAGGGCGAGGAGCAGGCCGCGGCCTGCGGTACGTTTACCCATGTGTTTGTCGACCGCCACAGCGAACGACCGGTTCCCATTCCCGAACCACTGCGCCAGCGCCTGCAGCAGGTGCTGGTTGGTTAAACCAACACTGACGCGTCACCGGAATTACATAAAGAGAACACTGATATGAAACCCGAATCCATACCCCGCAACAAAGATAACGACTACAGCCGCGAAGCCGCCGCTGAGCGGCGCCGCTTTATTGAGGAGACCACTGGTGCCAAGCTTGAGCACACCGGTCGGTTCTCGTTTGATCCCGCCATTTTGCCCGGCAATATCGAGAACTTTTCCGGCGTGGTGCAGATGCCACTGGGCTTCGCCGGCCCCCTGCGTGTCAACGGCGAGCACGCCCAGGGGGACTTTTACGTACCCATGGCCACCACCGAAGGCACACTGCTGGCCAGTTACAGTCGCGGCATGAACATCACCCGTGCCGCCGGCGGCATTACCACCACCGTCGTCAACGACGCCATGCAGCGGGCGCCGGTATTTGCCTTTGACAATGCCCGCGATGCCCGCGCCTTCAGCCACTGGGTCACTGACAATTTCGAAGGCATCAAGGGTGCTGCCGAAACCACCACCCGGATCGGAAAACTGCGCAACATCGAACAGTATGCGGCCAGCCGCATGCAGTACCTGCGCTTCAACTTCACCACCGGTGATGCCGCCGGCCAGAACATGACCGGCAAGGCAACCTATGCCGCCTGCCAATGGATCACCAATAACTACCCCGGTCCCATTGGCTACCACTTCCTGTCGGGCAATATGGACACCGACAAAAAACATTCACAACTCAATACCCTCAACGGACGCGGCAAACGGGTGATTGCTGAAGTCACCCTGCCCCGACAGCTGATCATCGAGCGCCTGCGTACCTCACCGGAGGCCATGTACGCCGCGCGCCGCACATCCCAACTGGGTGGCCTCATGGCTGGCGCTGTGCACAATGGCGTACACCCTGCCAACGGTATCGCGTCAGTATTTATTGCCACCGGACAGGACGAAGCCAATGTGGCGGAGTCCCACGCCAGCCTGGTCTATGCCGAAGTGACACCTGACGGCGACTACTACTACTCGGTCACCCTGCCCTCGCTGATTGTCGCCAGCTACGGCGGCGGCACAGGACTGGCAACCCAGCGTGAATGCCTGGAAGTGCTGGGCTGCTACGGTGAAGGCAAAGCCAAAAAACTGGCCGAGATTATTGCCGCCACCGTGCTCTGTGGCGAGATCTCACTGGGGGCCGCTGTGGTCTCCGAGGAGTGGGTCAGCAGCCACGATGAACTGGGACGCAACCGCCCCTGAATAACCGCGAGGAGTGAATCTGATGGGACGTATCGACAAACAGCGACTGATCTTCGGCGGTTTCCTGATTATGCTGATCATTGCGGTGGAACTGTTATTGCACCAATGGCACCTGCCGGGGTGGCCACTGTTTTTGCTGATGATCTTCTTTTTTGAGATGCACATGGATCGCAGTCGGGCTCACCACCTGATCTGCGGCGGTGCCGTTGGTATTCTCTGTTATGTGGCGACGGTGTCGTTTGTGGGAGCTGTGCAGGAGTGGCTGCCGGTGAGCAGCGCGAGGCTGATATTTATCTGCGCCGTCGTCTACGCCATTGTGGCCTTCGGCACCGTGATTCCCGCGGTATTTAATAACTACGCCTTTATGTTCTACCTCATCAGCGGCGTCGCCGCCAGTGCCGGCAATCCCGCGCCCTGGTTGTGGCTGGGCATGGTGGTGGTCGGAGGGCCGCTGTTACTGCTGGCTATCATGGCCATTCCCAAGCTGATGCAGTTGCTGTTCGCTCCTGCCGCGCCAGCGGAAGACCACCCGTCCAACTGATTAAAGAAAGATAACCTCATGCGGCCACGGCAGGATAATGTGGTCCGGGGCTGTGCCACACCCGAAAGATCGCCCGCAGAGTGGGCTCCTGCAAAGAGCTCGGTCCACCCGTAGGAGCGCACTCCCGTGCGCGATCTTTTTAATCACTCCCGTCCGGGTAGGGGGTTACAAGTCGCCCCAGTGCCACATCCGAAAGATCGCCCACTGAGTGGGCTCCTACAAAGAGCAAGAGCCACCCGTAGGAGCGCACTCCCGTGCGCGATCTTTTTAATCACTCCCGTCCGGGTAGGGGGTTACAAGTCGCCCCAGTGCCACATCCGAAAGATCGCCCACAGAGTGGGCTCCTACAAAGAACGCGGGCCACCCGTAGGAGCGCACTGGCCCAGGCCATCCTCTCTTTCGGCACAGCCGAAATTCACCTTATCCCGTGCGCGATTCTTTTAATCACTCCCATCCAGGTACGGTTACAGTTTGATCCAATGCCACATCCGAAAGATCGCCCACAGAGTGGGCCCCTACAAAGAGCGCGGGCCACCCGTAGGAGCGCACTTCCCTGCGCGATCTGTTCAGCGTCATTGCTGGGGACAAAAAAAGGCCGGTAACAAGTACCGGCCAAGCGCCTGACTCCGTGCGTTATCGCAACGGAGGCGTGAGGTAGAGAGAACTTTCCGCCAGTCGGCCGGAGCTGCTTTTCAACTCCAGCCTGGCAATGGTTTGCAGGTGCACTTCGTCCGGGCCGTCCGCAAAGCGCAGGGCCCGACCAGTAATAAAAATGTCTGCCAATGGCGTATCCGGGGTTAGCCCCATAGCACCGAACACCTGTATCGCCCGGTCTGCCACAGCAGTATGTACTGTCGGCACCACCGCCTTGATCATGGAGATCTCCTTGCGCGCAGCACGGGCCCCGTGCTTATCGATCAACCAGGCCGCCTTGAGTACCAGCAGGCGCGCCTGGTCAATCTCCATACGCGAGCGGGCAATCCACTCACCCACAGTGCCATGCTGGTGCAGGTACTTGCCAAATGCCTTGCGCTCCTGGGCGCGGGCGGTCATCAGCTCCAGCGCCAGCTCCGCGGCACCGATGGAGCGCATGCAATGGTGTATGCGACCGGGGCCGAGACGCGCCTGCGCCAGTTCAAAGCCACTGCCCTCCTCACCCAGGCGATTAGTCACCGGTACCCGTACGTTGCGAAACAGAATTTCGCAATGGCCCTCGGGAGCAGTGTGATGGAAGACGGTGGGATTGCGCACCACCTCCACACCCGGCGTACCCACCGGCACCAGCACCATAGTCTGCTGATGATGGGTGTCGGCGTCGGGATCGGTCTTGCCCATCACGATGTAGAGTTTGCAATTGGGGTGGGCTGCATTGGTGATAAACCACTTGCGGCCGTTGATCACATAGTCATCGCCGTCGCGGGTGATGGAGGTGGTGATATTGGTGGCATCGGAGGAGGAGACGTCCGGCTCGGTCATACAGAAAGCGGAGCGAATCTCACCATTCAACAAAGGTACCAGCCACTGCTGGCGCTGCTGCTCGTTGGCAAACATGTGCAGCAATTCCATATTGCCGGTGTCCGGCGCATTGCAGTTAAACACTTCGGAGGACCAGCTCACCCGGCCCATTATTTCCGCCAGCGGTGCATACTCGAGATTGGTCAGCGCCGTGCCCGGCTCGTCATCGCGCAGGTGAGGCAGGAACATGTTCCACAGGCCCTGCTCCCGGGCCAACTGTTTCAGGTCTTCCATAAAGGGCACAGGAAAGTGCCCGTCATGTACGGCATCATTGTACTCGCGAATGCGGGGCACAATGTACTGATCCATAAACCGGCTCAGCTGCTGGCACAGCGCCTCGGTTTTGGGGGAATAGGCAAAATCCATAATGAGCTCCGCAATCAGAATGCCGACACACCGCCGTCTACCGCAATGGCCTGGCCATTGAGGTAGCTGTTGGCGGGATCAATCATGGTGAGCATGGCGTGAACTATCTCTTGTGGTTCACCCAGGCGCTTCAGCGGTGAGGCAGAGGCGAACACCTCCTGACGCTCTTCAATAGGGCTGTTGGCGATCAGCGGCGTGGGACTGAAATAGGGACAGATGGCGTTGCAGCGAATATTCTTGCTGCCGTACTCAATGGCGGCGGTTTTGGTGAGACCTACCACCGCGTGTTTGGCTGCGCAGTAGGGCGCAATTTTTGGAGCACCTCCCAAACCGGCCATGGAAGAGACGTTGAGGATAATCCCTGCCTGCTGTGTCAGCATCTGCCGGATCTGGTACTTCATCCCGAACAGTACACCTTTGGTGTTCACCGCAAAATTAATGTCCATATCCGCTTCGGTGGTGTCAATCAGCGGCTTCATCTCGGAAGAGATACCGGCGTTGTTAACGGCGATATCCAGGCGACCAAAGCTTTCCACCGCAGCATGGACCAGCGCCTTGCAGTCCTCTTCCACGGTAACGTCCAGCGCCTGGGCCACCACCTCTGCCGAGTACTGATCGCGCAGCTGTTGTGCCAGTGCTTCCAGCCCCGCCAGGTTACGATCTCCCAGCGCCAGCTTGGCCCCCTGTTGTGCCAGCGCTTCAGCCAGCAATTTACCGAAGCCGCTGGCGGCCCCGGTGATAAGTACTACCTGTTGATTAAATGGGTTCATGTCTGCACATCCTTACAGGGTGAGTCCACCATCCACCACCAGGCATTCACCGTTGGTGTAGGAGGCGGCATCCGAAACCAGATAGAGCACTGCACCGGCCATCTCTTCCGGCAGCGCGTGACGACGCAGAGGCACCTGGCCAATGACCTGATCGTAGATCTCCTGTTGTTCAAACAGGGCTCCCGCAAGTTTGGTTTTGGTGAGACCAGGCAGCAGGGCGTTAACCCGAATACCCAGCGGCCCGCACTCCCGGGCAAACGCCTTGGTCATGTTGATCACCGCGGCTTTGCTGATGGAGTAAATGCCCTGCCCTTCTGCCGGATGCAAACCGTTCACCGAAGCGGTATTGACGATCACGCCGCGCCCCTGCTCGCGCATCAACTTGCCCGCTTCAACCGACATAAAGAAATAGCCACGCAGGTTAACGTCCACGGTCTTCTGGAAGGCGCTCAGGTCCGTTTCCAGAATGTGCCCGAAATAGGGATTGGTGGCAGCGTTATTCACCAGGATATCCAGCCGCCGGTGCTGCTCCCGCAGGTGGCTGAACAGCGCGCCGATATCCTCCATATTGCCGACGTGGCAGGCGAAGGCCTCCGCCTGGCCGCCACCGGCAACAATACTTTCGGCAACCTTCCGGCAATCCTCCAGTTTGCGACTGGAAACAATCACGTGAGCACCCTGCTCTGCCAACAGGCGGGCAATGGCCTCACCGATACCGCGGCTGGCACCGGTGACTACGGCGATACGGCCGCTCAGATCAAACAGTTGTGTAGCCACGACAGTGACCTCCTCATTACTTCTCTTCTTGTGTTCAGGGAATCAGCACCAGTTTGCCTTTCACGTCGCGATCCATTAATCGCGCCAGTGCCGTAGGCGCTTCGGCTAACGGCATGGACGCATCGGTGACCACAGTAACCTGGCCCTGCAGGTACCACTGGAACAGCTCTTTCAGGTTGTCGGCATAGACCGCCGGTTCATGCTGGGTGAAATTGCCCCAGAAAACGCCGATCACGCTGTACTCTTTCACCAGCGTCATATTGACCGGCAGGTTGGGAATGGTGCCGCTGGCAAAGCCGATCACCAGCAGGCGACCGTTGCGCGCCATGCCACGGGCACAGGCATCAAACGCATCGCCCCCCACAGGGTCGTAAACCACATCCACCCCTTTGCCAGCGGTGGCCTCTTTCAGAGCCTGGCGCAAATCCTGCTCGCGATAGTTAATCAGAACATCGGCACCGTTCTCTTTAGCCACGGCCAGTTTTTCCGCGCTGGAGCAGGCTGCGATCACAGTCGCACCCATGGCCTTGCCGATCTGCACGGCGGCGATGCCGGTGCCACCTGCCGCCCCCAGCACCAGCAGGGTTTCACCGGGCTTGAGGTGGGCGCGCTGCTTCAGGGCGTGGTGAGCTGTGCCATGGGCACAGGCCAGGTTGGCGGCATCGGCATAGCTCATCTCATCCGGGATGGGAATCACGGTCATGGCTGGCACCGCAATCTTTTCAGCGTAGGCGCCATAGCCCGGGGAGAGCCCCATTACCCGGGTGCCCTCCTGCAAGCCATTTACCTCCGCACCCACCTGGGCGACATCACCGGCAAATTCAAAACCGGGAATAAAAGGCCGCGACGGCTTCGCCTGATAAAGCCCCTGCACCACCAGCGCGTCGGGATAATTAACGCCTGCAGCTCTCACATTCACCACCACCTCTTTGGCACCGGCTTCAGGGTCCGGCACGTCCATATAGGCCAGCTGATCCAGAGGGGCAAATTCGTTACAGACAATTGCTTTCATGATTTCAGCTCTCTTGTTGGGCGATGACATCCAGTGCCATATCCGCCAGCACATCCACCAGGCGGCCGATCTCCAGCGCATTTTTATTCGACGCGTTGCCAGTCAGGGCGCGCTTGTAGACGCCCTGTACGATGGACGCCAGGCGGAAGAAGCTGAACGCCAGGTAGAAATGCCAGTGCTCAATGGTGTCGATGCCCCGCAGTTCGCAGTAGTGAGCAACGATTTCGCTCTCGGAGGGAATACCGAGTCCCTGCCGGTCAAGCCCGCCAAGGCCGGCGCCATGTTGGCTGGGAGGCAGGCGCAGGCACATACAGAAGTAGGCCAGGTCTGCCAGCGGGTGCCCCAGGGTGGAGAGTTCCCAATCGAGCACCGCCTGCCCCCGTGCCTCGCCATGATGAAAGATCACGTTATCCAGGCGAAAATCGCCGTGCACCAGCGCCACCGTGCCATCATCTTCCGGACAGTGCGCCTGCAGCCACTGCATCAACCGCTCAATGGCTGGCTTGTTGCCAGTTTCGGCAGCGCGGTACTGCTGCTGCCAGCGCTCCAGCTGCCGCTGGAAGTAATTGCCGGGGCGACCAAAATCCGCCAGCCCGGCCTGCGCCACATCAACACTGTGAATCGCCGCCAGAATGCGGATCATCTCGCGGTAGTAGCTGGGACGTTCAGCCGCCGACACATCGGGCAGAGCAGGGTCCCAGAAGATATCCCCCTGCTCATAACTCATAAGGTAAAACATGGAACCGATAACACCCGGGTCCTCGCACAAGTGCCAGACCCTGGCCACAGGCACTTCAGTCGCCGCCAGCGTCTGCAACACCCGATACTCCCGATCCACCGCGTGGGCAGAGCGCAGTAACTTGCCTGGTGGCTGACGACGCAGGACATAACTGCCGCTATCAGCCTGTAACAAAAAGGTGGGATTGGATTGCCCGCCGGAAAATTTTGTTGCCGACTGCAGGCCGTGAAAGCCGGCCACATGGCTCTCCAGATAGCGCCCCAACAGGGGCACATCCAGTTCGGCAATGGTGTTAGACGTCATGACCTGGAAACTCCGGACTTGATGGCTGGCGGTGGTGTTATTGATCTCTTCTGACCACCAGCGAATTCTGTACGCTTACTCACACATCACAATGGCCGTTCAGGTGGTTCAAAAAAGTGCGCATCCTTGCGCCTCAACCCTCTTGAGCACAAACGAACCTGAAAGATTGTAAAAACGGCTTACCGTGCTGTGATACTTTGACCCTCCGGCGCCCTGCCCTCAATAACCAAACAAACCAATAGCTATGGCAAATCGCCAGCGGCAACGAGATTTCAGCGCAATTCGCGACGCAGGATCTTGCCCACATTGCTCTTGGGCAGGGCATCGATCTGTTCAATAAACTTCGGAATCTTGTAGCCGGTCAGTTGTGTGCGCAGATACTTCTTCAGATCCTCGGCGTTCAGACCACCGGGCTCGGCCACCACATACAATTTGACGGCTTCACCGGAATCCTCATCAGTCACACCAATGGCGGCACACTCCACCACCTGCGGATGCTGACAGGCCACATCTTCTACCTCATTGGGATAGACGTTAAAACCAGAGACAACAATCATGTCTTTCTTGCGATCGACAATACGCACATAGCCATCCGTTTGAATCAGCGCCATGTCACCGGTGCGCAACCAACCGTCCACACTCAGTACCTCGGCCGTTGCTTCCGGTCTCTGCCAGTAACCTTTCATCACCTGGGGGCCGCGCACACACAACTCGCCCACCGCTTCAAGGCCGAGGTCAATGCCGGCCTCATCGATCACTTTCAATTCGGTTCCCGGCACCGCCAATCCCACCGTACCCGGCTGTACCCGGCCCGGAGGGTTGCTGAGTACCACCGGCGCGGTTTCCGTCAAACCGTAACCTTCCGCAATCTGGATGCCGGTCAGCTGTTTCCAGGCTCGGGCGATGTCGGTATTGAGCGCCATCCCCCCGGAGGTGGTGCTGTTCAAACTGGAAAGATCCAGACTGCGGAACTCCTCGTTGTGCAACAGGGCGTTAAAGAGCGTGTTAATGCCAACAAAGCCGGTGATAGGGTATGGCCTGATTTCCCGCACCAGCGACGGCAGATCCCGCGGGTTGGCAATCAGCACGCTGTGGCACCCCCGGGAAACCATGGCCAGGCAATTCACGGTGAAAGCGTAGATGTGATAGAGCGGCAACGGACAGACGGTAATCTCCTGCCCCTCGCGGAAAATTTTGACACAGTGCTCCACCACCTGATTGCGATTGGCCACGAGGTTGGCGTGAGTTAGCATGGCCCCCTTGGCCACACCGGTGGTACCGCCGGTATACTGCAACATTGCCAGATCATGCGCCGCAATAGGGACTGGCCGCCAGGGCAAGTCAGCACCACGGCGCAACGCGGCATCGAAATTAAACCATTCAATAGCATCGTCGGTTGGTGCAACAGGAGAGACCACCGGCACGGTGGTACCGCCGCGGCCGTCACTCAACAGCGGCTGTAACTCCAGTGGCGTGGCAACAATCACCTTGTCGATGCCGCTCTCCGCAAGCACCTCCCGCGTGGAAGAGAGTAACCCGTCAACCACCACCAACGTGCTGACACCAGCATCCGTGAATTGGTGACGCAGTTCTCTGGGCGTGTACAGAGGGTTGGTATTCACCACCACCAGACCGGCCCGTAGGGCGCCAAATATGGCTATCGGATACTGCAGCAGATTCGGCATCTGCATGGCGATACGTTCACCGGGTTGCAAACCCAGGCTTTGCAGGAAGCGGGCAAAATCCATGCTCAGGCGCTGCAGATCAGCGTAGGTCAACTCCTGTCCTAATCCCGAGAACGCAATATTGCCGGGGTAACTGTCACAGGCGTTATCAAAAAGCTGCAGAATATGTTCAGAGGTTTTCATAGAGCACCGGGTCCGGGCAGATTTGTCAGGTAATAGCGGGCGGGCGCCCGACGCCCAACCAGTAAATGATGGGCTGCATTACAGATTGCGAAGGGAAAAACTGAACCGGCAAGCGACAGCCCTGCAGACACAGGCACTGCCACCGCCGGCTGACACATCAGAAGTTATACTGCACTTCGGCGCCGTAGACACGTCCTTTGGCCAATGGCGCAAAGGTACCGGAGCCAACCGCCGCCGACAGCTGGGTATCACCGCCGTGCTTAACTTCATTCAACAGGTTGCGGCCGTAGATCCCAAACTGCCAATGACCGTCGTTGCTGTAGAAATCAATACCGGCATTAACGATATCCTGTTCCATAATGTAGCCCAGGTTATCGTCTGTGTAGGCCGATTCATCGCGGTAAGCGTAACTTACGCGAGTAGCCATGGAGCCCCAGTCACCGATTTCCAGCTCGTGGGTCATGCCAACACTGTAGGTCCACTCCGGCGCACGGGGCAGGTCCAGTGACTTGTCGTCGGAGTCGATATTGCCGTCACCGCTGATGTCGTACTGGATACTGGTGTATTCGGCGTCGATCCAGCCAAGGGAGGCGTTCAGCACCAGGTTATCGGTAATGGAGAGCACACCATCCAACTCGATACCCCAGATATCCGCATCTGCGGTATTACGTACCACCTGAATTACACCCAGTGGGCCGACACCACGGTTGATTTCCCGCTGCATATCAGAGATATCGTTATAGAAGACTGCGGCATTCAGGCGGCCCCTTTCAAAGTCGGCCTTGAAGCCCACTTCGTAGTTGTCCACCTGCTCTTCATCAAACGGTCCTGGCACGTCGGCAGGATCCGGTGAGGTATTACGGAGGTTGTAGCCACCAGAGCGAAAGCCGCGAGTCCAGTGGGTATAGAGCAACGTGGTGTCACCCAGCTGGTAGGTGAAGCCCAACTTGGGAGAGACACTGGTCCAGCTGTCGTCATCTTCAAAATCTGTATCACACTTACTCTCACCGGAGGACGGGGAGACCAGGTTACAGCTGCTGCCAGGCAAGCCCACACCGGAGACATTGGCAATCATGGAGGCAATCTGCGCTTCTTTCTCCTCGCGGGTGTAACGCAAGCCGGTGGTCAATGTCAGCCGGTCGGTCAGCTGATAATCCACCGCCCCGAATACTGCCATAGTCTCTACCGAGTAGTAGCCACCACCATCAGCCACCCGGAAGGGCACCACATTACCGGTGAGGTCACCCCGCAGACTGCGTCGCTCGTGGTAATCGGCATCCATATTGAAGTAGTAGACACCGGTGGTTACCGTGGCATTGCCAAAGGTACCGGTGTAGCGCAATTCCTCACTGAACTGCTCGGACTCCAGCCAGGTGGAGGAGTGGAACAGCCAGGCTGGCTGGGAATCGATATCCCCGAAGGTATCCGCGTCGTAAGCGCGCCAGCCAATGATATTGGTAATGGTGCCATCGCCAAAACCTACATCCAGATTGACTTCCATGCTGGCAGAGTTGGTTTCGGTTTCCGAAAAGCCATGCTCGTCGATGGAGAAATCAAAACTGTCACGGTCATTGTTAACCGGTGTACCCGGCACACCGCTGCCGTTGGTATGGGACTGGGCGGCCGGTCCGTCACCATCGGTCTCGCTGTGTTCGGCGCGCAGAATAATTTCCAGATCGTCGGTTGGCGTCCAGACACCGACACCGCGATACATGGTCTGCCGCAACTCACCAAAGTCTTCACCGTTGTAGTCGTTTTCAAACCAACCGTCATCTTCGTTCAGGTAAGCGGTGAATTTGGCGGCAAAGGTGTCGGTCAGGGGACCACCCACAGAAGCCATGGCGTAGCGGTTAAGACCGCCCCCCTCGTCACCGCCATCCACAGCGGCACGCACAGACATTTCAAACTCATCGCCGGGCTTTTTGGTGTTCAGGAGCACGGCACCACCGGTGACGTTTCGCCCGAACAGGATACCCTGGGGCCCGCGCAGAACTTCCACTCTCTCGATATCGAACATGTCAAATACCAGGCCGGAGGAGAGTCCCATATAAACACCGTCCACAAAAACACCCACGGTCGGATCAATGGAAATGATGGAGCTGTTAATGCCCAGCCCGCGGATGGAGAAGTTGGCGTAGCCTTTGGCCGACCCGGCATCGTCCAGCGATACGTTGGGCATGGCCACAGACAGGTTGGTGAGATCGCGAACCTTCAGGGCTTCCAGCTGATCGGAACCGTAAGCACTTACCGCCAGCGGAACATCCTGGATGCTCTCTTCACGCTTACGTGCACTTACTACAACCTCTTCCATCAGCGCCTGCGACGCGCTGCGTTTGGCCGGGGCCTGCTCCTGGGCCTGTGCAGCAGGTGCAGCGGAGACAGCAACCAGGCCACTGGTGATGACTGCGGCAACAGCGCTGCGCAATGAAAACGATGGGTGTCTTTGATGTACCAGAGAGACGTTATTGTTTGAGGTACTCTCCATGAATTGCTCCTGTTTATTATTATGGAACTTATTGTGTCATGCCTATGGCACAGTCAGCAGCTGTTGCCATTTGGCAGCTGTGACCGACCGAACCGATCATGATTGCTGGTGCGACCCAAAACCACGCAGCCCCTTGTGACAGCAGCGATCAGTGCGACCCAGTCTATAAAATCCCCCCGGACCAACAATAACAATTTCTGCCATAGTAATTGGCAAATTGAATCGCCATTCTGCAAGCCGCCGGGCAGCTGGTGTGCAGAGCAACGGGCGGGAAAACTTCTGCCACACTCTACCCACGCCCCCGTTTCAATCGGTAACAAACCCCTCTTTCAAAATCGGCCCGATGTTACCAATATCACAACTCCGTCCTCCCGCACCACTGCTGGCTGTTGCCACATCACAGGAGCTGGAATTTGCAACTTTGGCGCTGGTGCCGCCGTTGTAATGTGGTACGCTTGTTGGCCCTGCCAAAACCAAAAACATAACACTAACTGGCAGTACGGGATCTGGAAGCCAAAGCGGACTCCGCGCCAGGCCAGGTCCCGCCACCACATCGAGGCCAGCGCATTATGGGAACGGAAATGATTGGTGCCGAAGAGATCACCATTCCGGCCAGCTATATAGCCAATCTTCTGCGACAGGTGGAACAGAGCGGCTACGATCCGGAAAAGCTGTTTGCCGATCTTGCCATTAGTCGTGAACAACTCATCAGTGAGCGTTACTGCTCAGCGCCCCTGTACGGAAAACTTTACCAGCGCGCCATGCTCGCGATGCAGGACGAGTGGTTCGGCATGCTCAGCGGCGGAAAAATCCGCTCCGGCTCGTTCCGCATGCTCTGCCTGCTGATGGTACAGTGCAAAAACCTGCGTCAGGCGCTGATGCGCGCCTGGGAGTTTGGGCGCATCTGCCGGGGCTTTAAAATCAGTCAAAAACTGGAAATAGAGGGCGATATCGCCCGCATCCGGCTGGCGCCACTGGAGGGCGTCAGCGAAGAGGAGTTCCGCACACTGCTGCAACAGGCGGAGCCGGTCAAGGTACGCACCACCCTCGCCGCCTCCCAGCATCACTGGAGCTGGCTGATCGGCAGTGAGATGAAAATCATCCGCACCTGTTACGATTTTCCCAAGCCGGATCAGGATTGGGAAATGGCACAGATCAACGTCGACACCGAAGAGTTCGACCAACCCTTCAGTGGCTTCGAATTCCCGGCAAAATACCTGGACTATTCCATCATCCAGACCGAAGAGACGATGGAGAACTTTATCCGCACCGCCCCCTTCGGCCTGCTGATCAACCTGGACAGCGGCAACAGCACCAAGGCGCGGGTCAAATCCATCCTCAACCAGAATGTGGGCCGCACCATGCTCGGCGCCGAGCGCGTAGCCGACCGACTCAATATGTCAGTGACCACCTTGCGTCGCCACCTGCAGATTGAAGGCACATCGTTTCAGCGACTGAAGGATGAATGTCGCATGGAGGCCGCCTTTCACTACCTGGCCTGTCCCGACTTCAGTAACCGCGACATTGCCGACCGCCTCGGCTTCGACGAATTGAGTGTTTTCTTCCGCGCATTCAAGAAGTGGACCGGTGTGACTCCCGGCCAATACCGCGCGTCGCTGACCGGCACACCGACCACGGAAAACTGATCCCGCAGCCATAAAAAAGGCCGGGGATCACTCCCCGGCCACAGGCTGCACCGATATTCGGACAGTTACAGTCCGAACACACCCTCACCCATATCCATCAAATTGTCAGCGCCGGAGCGAATGCTGCTTGCCAATGCCTGCGCCCGCGGCAGCAGGCGCTCACAGTAGAAGCGGGCATTGGCGATCTTGGCCCGGTAGAAGTCGCTGTCACCGGAGCCCTGCTCCAGCGCCTGCGCTGCCACCGCCGCACCGCGCACCAGGAAATAGGCCAGTGTGGCGTAACCGGCGATCATCAGGTAATCGTAAGCGGCAGCACCAATGGCGTTTTTATCCCCCGCCATCGCTTTGGCCCCAACCTCTTCGGTCACGCTCTGCCACAACTGCAAACTCTGCTGCACACCGACAACCAATGGCGCCACTGCCTCGGCTTGCTCCTGCTGACAGAAGGCCGCCACCTGTTTCATAAACGACTCCGCCACCTTGCCACCGGAGGCGAGAATTTTGCGGCCCAGCAGGTCCAGTCCCTGGATGCCGTTGGTGCCCTCATAGATGGCCGTAATGCGGGTATCGCGATACTCCTGCTCCATACCCCATTCGGCAATGTAACCGTGACCGCCCAGCACCTGCACACCGTTGGAGGTCGCCTCCATACTCATTTCGGTAATGAAGCCCTTGGCAATCGGCGTCAGCAGAGCCAGCTCGGTCTCTGCCCGCTCACGCTCGGCAGCGTCAGCGCTGTCATGGCTGATGTCCACCAGCTGCGCGCAGTAGTAATTGAGTAAACGTGCGCCTTCCGCCAGGGATTTCTGGGTCAGCAACATGCGCCGTACATCCGGGTGGGCAATGATGGGATCCGCCGGCTTGTCCGGCAGCACCCGTACCGGCGCGCGCATCTGTACCCGCTCTTTGGCGTAAGCCAGGGCGCCCTGGAACGACGACTCAATATGCGCCTGGCCCTGCTGAGCCACACCCAGTCGCGATTCGTTGATAAAGGTGAACATGGCACTCATGCCTTTGTGCGGCGCACTGATGAGGTAGCCTTTGGCACTGTCAAAATTCAATACGCAGGTGGCGTTACCGTGAATACCCATCTTGTGCTCAATGGAGCCACAGGTAACGCCGTTGCTGTCACCCGCATTGCCCGACTCATCCACCCAAAACTTTGGTACCAGAAACAGGGAGATACCACCCACGCCCTCGGGCGCATCCGGCAGTCGCGCCAGCACGATATGGACGATGTTTTCTGTCAGGTCGTGGTCGCCGGCGGAGATAAAAATCTTGCTGCCGCTGATGTTGTAAGTACCGTCGTCATTCGCAGTGGCTTTGGTGCGCAGCAGACCAAGGTCGGACCCGCAATGGGATTCGGTCAGGCACATGGTGCCTGACCAGTGCCCACTGATCAGCTTCGGCAGATAGCGTTGCTGCAGCTCCTCGCTGGCGTGCGCGGCAACCGTCTTGATCGCTCCCCAGGAGAGACTGGGGTACATGGACCAGGCGTGGCTGGCGCTGGCCAGCATCTCGTAAACAAAGGCGTTCACCGATGACGGCAGGCCCTGGCCGCCCAGCTCCACCTTCTGTGACAGACCCGGCCAACCACTTTCGATAAATTGATCGTAAGCGGCTTTAAAACCGGTCGGAGTGGATACCTTGCCATCGTGCCAGTGACAGCCTTCGCGGTCGCCCACCGGATTCAGCGGGCTCACCACCTGCTCGCAGAATTTCGCGGCTTCATCCAGGATGGCCGCCACCGTATCCGGCGTGGCGTCTTCCGCCCCTGGCAGGTTCTGGTAGTGCTGGTCGAACTTCAAAACTTCGTTTATCGCAAACTGCATATCGCGCAGTGGTGCCTTGTACTCAGGCATGATCATTCTCCATAAATCGGTTAAACGGTGGCGCCTTGTTCACGCTTCTCTCAATTCAGGTATTCAGCGGTTCAATCACCATCAACAGGGATTCCGCCACCAGTGCCGGTTTGTCGGCCCCCTCAATCTCCACGGTGGTATTCAGTCGCACCAGGGTGCGGCCCGGCCCCTTCTCCTCCACCAACGCCACACTGGCGTTAAGGCGCACCCGGTCGCTGCTGCGCACCGGTAACAGGTAGCGCAGGTTGTCAGTGCCGTAGTTGACGGTGGTTACCTGACCACTGGTGTGCGGGGCCAACAGCGGATAGAGCCAGTGGGGGATCAACGACAGCGTCAGCAAACCGTGGGCGATGGTGCCGCCAAAGGGTGTCTGCGCCGCCGCCACCGGATCCACATGAATAAACTGGTGATCGCCGGTGGCATCTGCAAAGGCATCGATGCGCTGCTGATCCATCTGCAACCAGTCACTGACACCCAGCGACTCGCCCACCAATTGTGACCAGGGGGTCATGGCGTCTCTCCCGGCCCTCAGGCCACCTCAAACAGGCCGGCGGCACCCATGCCACCGCCGATGCACATGGTCACCACCACATAGCGGGCACCGCGACGCTGACCTTCAATCAGGGCGTGGCCCACCAGGCGGGAACCGGTCATGCCGTAGGGGTGGCCAATGGAGATGCCGCCGCCGTTGACGTTGTAGATCTCCGGATCAATGCCCAGCGTGTCGCGGCAGTAGAGCGCCTGACAGGCAAAGGCTTCGTTCAGCTCCCACAGGCCGATATCGTTAATGGTGAGCCCGTGCTGTTTCAGCAGTTTGGGAATCGCATACACAGGGCCGATACCCATCTCTTCCGGCGCGTTGCCCACCACGGTCATGCCACGATAGATGCCCAGCGGTGCCAGACCACGTTGCTCTGCCAGCTTGCGCTCCATCAGCACACAGGCCGAAGCACCGTCAGAAAGCTGGCTGGCGTTGCCGGCAGTGATGCAACCGCCTTCCACCACCGGATCCAGCGCCTGCAGGCTGGCAAGGGTGGTGGAGGGACGGTTGCCCTCGTCTTTTGCAAGAGTCACCTGCTCATAGGTCACCTGTTTGGTTTCCTTGTTGAACAGCGCCTGGGTAGCGGTGACCGGCACAATTTCCCGATCAAAGCGACCCGCCTCCTGCGCCGCCGCGGTGCGCATCTGTGAGGAGAGCGCGTACTCGTCCTGCGCGTCACGGCTGATACCAAATTTCTTCGCTACAAACTCCGCGGTCATCAGCATGGGCATATAGGCGTGTTCGGCGCGGGCGATAACATTGGGATCGGCCTGTGGACCGCAGGCATTGAAGTAGGCTTCCTGACAGGCGGAGATGTTGTCCTGCCCGCCGGCCACCACCACGTTCATGCCATCCACCATGATCTGCTTGGCGGCGGTGGCAATGGCCATCAAACCGGAGGAGCACTGGCGATCAATAGTCTGGCCGGAAACCGTCACCGGCAGCCCCGCCGCCAGCGCCGACAGGCGAGCGACGTTGATACCGGCGGTACCGGTGTTAAGCACCGAGCCAATAATCACATCCTCAATTTCACCCGGGTCCACGCCGGCACGCTGCACAGCGTGGCTGATGGCGTGGCCCTGCAGGGTGGGCGACTTGATGTTGTTCAGGGCACCTTTAAACGCGCGACCAATGGGTGTACGGGCGGTAGAGACTATCACTGCTTCTTTCATGGTTTTTTCCTTGCTGAATTCCGGTTAACGCTCAAGCGTTCCTGAAGGTTCGAAACGATTTGCCCCCGGCAGCCAACTGCTGCAACAGCGGCGCCGGACGGAACCACATCTCGCCGTACTCACCCAACTGCTGGCGATACTTGTTGATGCCGTCCACTACCGTTTGCAGGCCAATCTCGTCGGCGTACTGCATGGGGCCACCACGCCAGGCGGGGAAGCCGTAGCCGTTGACGTAGATCAGGTCGCAATCGCTGGAGCGGGCAGCGATGCCCTCCTCCAGAATCAGGGCACCCTCGTTGATCAGCGGGTAGAGGCAGCGCTCGAGGATTTCCTGGTCGGAGATCTCACGCTGTTCCACACCGAGACGTGCCGCTTCGGCCTTGGCAATGGTGAGCACATCCGGGTTGGGGGATTTTTCACGGCCGTTGTAAATGTAGAAACCGCGGCCGGTTTTCTGGCCACAGTCGCCCTGCTCATAGAGACGGTCGCACACCACCGCGTAGCTGGGGTCGTGGGCGATGGCAGCGCGATGGGCCTGGCGCGTGAGGTAACTGATATCAATGCCCGCCAGGTCGCTCATGGAGCAGAGTCCCATGGCCAGGCCAAATTCGGTCAGCACCCGGTCGATCTGTTCCGGTGCAGCACCCTCCAGCACCAGACGGGTAGCCTCGCGACCGTAGGGTTCCAGCATGCGGTTGCCCACAAAGCCGAAACAGACACCCACCACCACCGGCAGCTTTTTGATGCGCTGGCCGAGCTTCAGCGCCGTGACAATCACATCGTCGGCGGTCTTGTCAGCGCGCACCACTTCCAGCAGGCGCATGACATTGGCAGGGCTGAAAAAGTGCAGGCCAATCACATCCTGTGGCCGACGGGTCACCGCGGCGATCTCGTTCACATCCAGGGTGGAGGTGTTGGAGGCGAGGATAGCGCCTGGCTTGCACACTTCATCCAGGGTTTTGAAGACGGCGTGTTTGACTTCCATCTTTTCGAACACCGCCTCGATCACCATATCCACATCGCGCAGGTCGTCGTAGCTGGTGGTGGGCTGCAACAGCGCCATGCGCTGCTCCACCTGTTCTGCGGTGAGCTTGCCTTTTTTGGCACTGATCTCGTAGTTGGTACGAATCACACCGATGCCCCGCTCCAGCGCTTCGCCGTTGAGGTCCAGCATCAAAGTGGGAATCCCGGCATTGATAAAGTTCATGGCGATGCCACCGCCCATAGTGCCGGAGCCGATAATAGCTACCTTCTCAATCTTGCGTGGCGCAGTTTTCGAATCCACGCCCGGCACTTTGCCGGCGGCGCGCTCGGCAAAAAACAGGTGTTGCTGGGCCCGCGCCTGGGGGGTGTTCATACACTCCACAAACAGCTCCGCCTCACGCTGCAGGCCTGCCTCCAGCGGCTGGCTGCAGGCGATCTCCACGGCCTGGATGCAGCGCTCCGGCGCGTAAAAGCCACGACTGCGGCGAGCGATAGCCTGACGGTAGTCAGCAAAGAAGTTGTCGCTGAGCCCCTCTACTTTTGCCAGCATCTGCGCGCAATCCCGCAGCGGTGCCTTGCTGTCCACCAGCTCGTTGGCGTAGGCAATGGCGGCGTCCAGCAGAGTGGCTGCATCAATGTGGACGCGGTCAATCAAGCCTGCTTGCTGTGCTTGTGCGGCCGCCACTGGCACCCCGGAAACAATCATATCCAGCGCCAGGTCCACATTGATCAGGCGCGGCAGACGCTGGGTGCCGCCGGCACCGGGAATAATCCCCAGGGTCACTTCCGGCAGGCCCACACGGGCTTTGGCGTCGGCGATGCGGTAGTCACACACCAGCGCCAATTCCAGGCCGCCACCGAGGGCCATGCCATTAATGGCCGCCACCACCGGCTTGTCGCTCACTTCGATGGCTCGCAATACCGCCGGCAGGTTGGGCTCGGCGCCAAAGTTACCGCTGGCAAACTCGGCGATATCCGCACCGCCACAAAAAATGGGCGCCGCCGAGGCGATCACCACCGCACGCACACTGTCGTCATCACTGGCACGGGCAAAGGTCTCCTGAATGCCGGCGCGCAGCGCCTGCCCCAGGCCGTTGACCGGTGGCGCGTTTAAGGTAATCAACGCGATACCATCGCGTGTTTCGTAGAGCACCGGAGCTGTCATCTGTGCCTCCCTTTTGAGTGATGGTTGGTAAAGAGGATTTATTGGAACCACTCGTCGCGCATGGCGAGCGGTGTGACATTGAGACTCTGCAGTAACTGCAGTTGCGGCTGGATGTGGGGCAACTCCCACTCCAGGTAGTAGCGCGCCGCCTGCAGTTTGCCGCGATAGAAATTCTGTTCATCGATGTGCAGATCGGCGTCCTGCAACTGGCGCGCAGCGATCACCGCCTGACGCAGCCAGACCCAGCTGACGGTGACCCGGCCGAACACATCAAGGTAGAGACTGGCATTGGCAAGGCCGGTATCGGGATCACTGTGCAGCAGGGGTAACAGCCGCTCGGTGATAGCCTGCAAATCATCACAAGCCTGGGTTAACGGTTGGGCCAGATCCCGTGTCTCACTGAACACCTTGGCCTGCGCCACGGCGTGCGCCATGTTGCGCTGCAACAGTCGCAGCCCCGCCATCTGTTGCGCCGGCACCTTGCGTCCCAACAGATCGATGGCCTGAATACCTTCCGTGCCTTCGTGAATCGGATTGAGCCGCTGGTCGCGGTAGTACTGCTCCACCGGGTACTCACGGATATAACCGGAGCCACCCAGCACCTGTACCGCCAGTTCGTTGGCCAGCAGGCCATAGCGCGACGGCCAGGACTTCACCACCGGCGTCAGCAGGTCCAGCAGCAACGCCGCTTCATGGCGCTGCAACTCCGTCTCTGCCGTACGCGCATCCTCCACCAATGAGCTGGCGTAGAGGCAGAGTGCCAGCGCACCTTCGGCGTAGGCCTTTTGTGCCAGCAACATGCGTTTGACATCGGCATGCTCAACAATGGCAACCTGTTTACTGTCGCTGTTTTTGCAGGAAGGAAGGCGCCCCTGGGGGCGGCCACGGGCGTATTCGAGGGAGGCGTTAAAGCCCTGGTAGGCCAGCGCGGCCGCACCGGTACCCACACTGATGCGCGCCTCGTTCATCATCTGGAACATGTAAGCCAGTCCCTTGTGGGGCTCGCCCACCAGGTACCCCACGGCGCCGCCCTGCTCACCAAAGGACAGCACGGTGGAGGTGGTATTGCGGTAGCCCATCTTGTGCAGCAAGCCCGCCAGCGCTACATCATTACGCTCTGCCGGGTTGCCATCGGCGTCCGTCAGGAACTTGGGCACGATAAACAGGGAGATACCCTTGACGCCGGCCGGCGCTCCTTTGATACGCGCCAGCACCATGTGCACGATATTGTCGGTCAGCGCCTGGTCGCCACCGGAGATAAACATCTTCTGGCCACTGATGCGGTAGCTGCCATCTTCCGCGGCCACCGCCGTAGTGGTGATATCCGCCAGCGCCGAGCCCTGGGCCGGCTCGGTCAGGGCCATGGTGCCGGCACAGCGACCATCGCGCATGGCTGGCAGGTAGCGCTGTTTCTGTTCATCGCTGCCAAAACTGTCGATCAGGTTGGCAGCACCGATGCTCAACATGGGATAGGCCGCGCTGCTGACATTGGCGGCGCTGAAACAGGCCATGGCGGCGCGCAGCACCACTTCCGGCAGCTGCATTCCGCCTTCGTCAAACGGGCAGTGAGCGGCAAGGAAACCGGCTTCGGCAAACGCCTGCCACGCCTCTTTGGTCTGCGGGATCTGCTGCACCGCGCCATCCACAAACTGTGGCTCGCTGGCGTCGCCCTGCTGGTTGTGATTGGCAAAACAATCAGCGGCGATACCACGGGCGGTTGCCAACGCGGCGTTAAAGGTTTCCAGCGAGTGCTCGCGATAGGCGTCGCGACTCAACAGCTTTTCGACCTGCAAAAACTCGTAGAGCAGAAAATTCAGGTCGCGCTCGTTCAATAATTTCGCGGACATAACGACTCTCTTCCGGCACGGAGTGACTGTGAAGCGGACGCGAGGCTGTTATGGATTTATTTCCCCGGCCGTGATCGTGCAGAGTCCGTGTATGGACCACTGCACAGCATGGGGAGAAGTGTATGTAGGGCGGGGATCGGCTCTCAATGGCAATTCCTGCCAATGTGAATTACCAAATTGCATCAGGGCGGGATCAGGCTGCGCGGGAATTCACCTTATCCCCGCGCGAGCTTTCTCTCCTGTAGGAGCGCAGTCCCCTGCGCGATCCCTCTCCCGTAGGAGCGCGGTCCTCCGCGCGATCTTTTGGCCAGGAACTAGGAACTAGGAGCTAGGAGCTAGGAGCTAGGAGCTAGGAGCGTCAGGGTAATACGGTAACGGGGTGACGCCAGTGGCTGGACTGCCGCTTACCCGCAGCCGCCACAGCCACCCCCCACCTGACAGGGCGGCACGGAATTCTTCAGGGAGTTGGCCTGCACCACCTGGCCACCGTTGGCCAGTCGCTCCACCGGCGTATCCGCCGGGGTATCGCCGGTCTCAATACCGGCCATCCGGGACAGCTCGCCCCAGGTGGTGAGCTTGATCTGCATGCTGTGCTGCACTTCCACCACCCGCTCGTTGGCGGCACAGAAGTAGTCGTAGGTTGGCATAGGGTTTCGACTCCACAAGCGGCTGGGCACAGTGGCTGGCCAGCACCTTAAAGATACGGCGCCAGATTATGCGATCATCCATCAGGGCTGCACAAGTCGCCGACTGCGGTTCTCGAGCCGCGCTTGATCTGTATCAGTATTGTGCTGTCCCGCCCTCCTCTGTCGACCAGCCCAAGACGGAAGACGGCCAGTTACTCCGGCCGATCTTTGGCGCCTGTTTCCCCCGGAGGATCCGCCCGGGATTGATCCTCCAACGCCCGCTCACTGTGATGCTCCAGCGATTCCCGGATAGCGCGCTCGTAACCCAGTAATTCCCCCGGTGATCCCGGGTGGATATGAACACCACTGAGGGTAATGCCCCCCTGCTCACGCCGCCCCTGCAACCAGCTCATCAGCCAGACACAAAACACCGCCGCCGCCAGGGAGCCGACGGCAATATACAAGCTTAACCAACCGTAATCAGGCCAGACCCGGGTGGCCGAGCTCGCCCCGGCGATCACCGTCACCTGCGCCTGCCGGTCAAACTGTCGCGCCTCCAGCTGTGCCCGCCGCGCCTGGGTATCGCGACTCAGCTGTTCCAGCCGGGCCAGGTCGGTCGCCAGCGCCTGGTGCTCGGCAAATACCGCGGTAACCTCGCGCGCCTCCTCCTTACGCGCGGCAAATTCGGCGCGCAGGTTCTGCACCATCCGCTGTGCCCGCTCGTACTCCTGCTGGACCTCTGCCAGGGCCCGCCCGTCGCCTGCGGCCTCGATGGTCTGTAACTCCCGCTGCAGTGCCGCAACCTCTTCGGGAACCTGTCGCAGTTCAGGCTTTAAATCGATGTAGTCGCGGGTGTAGCGTTGCCGCAGCACTGCCAGTTTCGCTTGCTGGGCGTTGAGGCGATTGCGCAGATCATTGACGTATTCCTGCTGGCTGGGCGCAATCAGGGACTTGCCCTGGCTCTGCGCCGCCTGCGCCTCCTGCAGCTGCGTACGGGCTTTCACCTCCGCCTCCATGGCCGCATTCAGTGACGCATTGAGGCCTCGCAGACGCGACAAAGCCTCATTTTCCTCGCGCTCGGCAGAGACGATATTGTGGGTTTCGCGGTAGTCGGCCAGGCGCTCACGCGCCGCCCTGACCTGCGCCGAGATCTGCGCCAGTTCCCGATCAAGATTGGATTTGGTCTCTCCCACGTTGCGCGTCACATCTTCGGCGCGCAGGGTCAGGTACTCCTCCACCCAACTGCTGACCAGCACCGGAAGCATAGCCGGCTCACTGCCCTCGGCGGCAAGGCTCATCAGGTTGGTCCCCTCCAGCGGTTGCGCCTGCAGCAGGGATCGCACGGTACTGACAGAGAGTGCGGCGCCACCACTGGCTTGTGCCATGCGCTCCGAGGTCATTGCCAACAGCCTTTCCCCCAGCAGGATTTCCCGCTGGATAGCCACCTGTTGCACATCGGCATCCCCACTCTGCTGGTCAATAGCGACCGGCGCCGATATCAGCAGGGTGGCGCTGCTTCGATAGAGTGGATTGAGCAACAGCATTACGGCAAAGCCGATCACCAGGCACAGCACCAGCACCACCGCGAACACTCGCAGGCGGGGCGTGCGCCATTCGCCCCGCGCGCTCGGGTGGAAAGCGCTGGCGTAAAGACCTTCCCGGTAAGACGCATACTGTTCCATAGACTTGCCCTGACCCGCTCTGCCTGGATCGCAGCCCGGGGGAAATGGCTTACGGCACCGATTGCCGGCCTTCAACCCGGGTACTGTTGAGTGTAGTCAAAGAAACTGCCGGCAAGCCCCGACGGCGCCGGCGCCTGCATGGGCCGAGAAGGGAGTCACAACTCCGGCGCGGAGATAGCGCTTGGCAGTGCGACCACCCACTGAGATTCTGACGGGGTAGATGGGCCGGGCCAGTGTCACGGTGCCACCCCGGACGCAGGGTGTCAGCGCAGGCGTCCGGGATCGAGCCCCAGCGTCTCCACCAGTGCCAGTGCGGTGGTGCGGTCCTTGTCGATAAAAGCCCCAGCCGATTGCTGCAGTCGAGCCACCGAGCCACTGCGCTGTGCCATGCGCAAAACCGCACTGTCGCCGCTGCAGTGGGTAATCGCCGCCAGGCTGGCACTGACATCCGCCCCCAGCTCCTGCAGCAGGCGGCTGGCATCGGCGGCCAGCTCCACCTGGGCAGCAAACAGCAGATTGTTCACCAGTTTGGTTTTTTGTCCGGCCCCTAATGGCCCGACGTGCAGGATGGGACTGGCATAGGCACCCAGCAGATCGCGACAGCGATTCAGTGCATCCTCCTCCCCCCCCACTAACAGGGTCAGCTCACCGGCGGCGATATTGTGGGGCCCTCCACTGACCGGCGCATCCAGTACCTGCACCTGCCGCGAGGCCACCCGGGCGGCGATCCGGGCCGCGGTATCCGGGCTGCCGGTGGTGTGCAGTACCAGCACACTGCCAGGGCGCAACTGATCCGCCAAAGACGTGTCCCCCAGCAGCAACTCCTGCACCTGCTCATCACTGTACAGACAGACAATCAACAGTTCGGCGTCTGCTGCCAATGCCACGGCAGAGTTCACCACCCTGGCCCCCAGCTGCTGCGCCGCCTCACACACTTCCCGGCGGCGGGCGAACACCGACACCTGATGACCGCTGCCGCACAACTGCTGCAGCATGGGCATCCCCATAACGCCCAGACCTATCATTCCAACCTGCATGGTGATCCTCTGTTGTCATTATCATTGGCGGTATAACCGGCAGCCGCCACTGCGCTGCCCGTTGCTATCGGTTAGGCTATCATCATTGCTCTTATCATGACGGCCGCTTGCAGGTTCGTGCCTGTCATGCGTGCCTGTCATGATAGCCCCTGAACACTGAATCCCAGGAATAGTCCCATGGCCCTCTCCACCCGTACCCTGCTGTTATTCCTGCTGCTTGTCACCAGCCTGGCGCTGGCCTGCACCACCCGCGTCAGCCAGGCTGGCAGCGACTCAGTCACCGAAGTGGCACGCGACCTGGGAATTCCCTGGGGCATGGCGTGGATAGCTCCCGGACAACTGATTGTCACCGACCGCAACGGCCGCGCCGCACGGGTCAACAGCGATTCCGGTGATGTGCAATGGCTGACCGGACTACCGCCGGTTTACGCCCGAGGCCAGGGCGGGCTGCTGGACGTGGCCGTGGCCCCGGGCGGCGAGGCCGACGGCTGGATCTACTTCACCTACAGCAAGCCACAGGCGTCCGGCGCCGTGACCACCCTGTCCCGCGCGCAGCTGTCAGGACGCCAGCTCACGGGCTGGCAGGAGCTGCTGGTAACCCGTTCCGCCTCCGGCACCAGCCGTCACTTTGGCAGCCGCATCGCCTTTGACGGTCAGGGCCACCTCTTCTTCTCCGTGGGCGATCGCGGCCATCGCCCCAATGGCCAGGACCTGATGACCCACGCGGGCTCCATCCTGCGCCTCAATCTGGACGGCACTGTGCCCGCCGACAACCCCTTTACCGGTCGCAGCGACGCCCTGCCTGAGATCTACAGCTATGGCCATCGAAACCCGCAGGGGCTCTGCTACGACCACAGCCGTGGCGGACTCTGGGCCAGTGAACACGGCCCCCGCGGCGGCGATGAGATCAACTGGATTACAGCGGGCAGTAACTATGGCTGGGCCACCGTCTCCCAGGGCAAGGAGTACAGCAACCCCGCCTGGGTAGGCGACTACCGCCACAAGGCGGGCATGGAAGAACCACGCAAGGTGTACATTCCCTCTATCGCTCCCGGCAGCCTGCTCTGCTACAGCGACGGCGACAAGCACTGGCAAAACAGCCTGTTTCTCGGCGCCCTGAAGTTGACCCACCTGAACCGGGTCAGCATCGACAGTCGGGGGGAACTGAGTACCGAGGAGCGGCTGCTGGAGAAGCAGGGGCTGCGCATCCGCGCCCTGCTGCAGGGGCCGGGAGGCGAGGTCTATTTCACCACCGATGATGGCCGCCTGCTGAAGCTGCAACCGGAATGAGCCAGCACCGCACTGACAGGCAGCCGCAAAGACCCGCAATAACCCTGTATAGTGTGCGGCAATATTCCAACCCGCTTACCCACCTTCACCACGGAGACACCCATGATCTCGCAGGCCATGCAAAACGCGCTGTCACAGCAGCTCAACGATGAGTTTTATTCCGCTTACCTCTACCTGGCCATGTCCGCCTACTGCAACCACACCGACTTCAATGGTGCCGCCAGCTGGCTGAAAGTGCAGTACGAAGAGGAGCACATCCACGCCACCCTCATCTACAACTACCTGATTGAACAGGGCGTGCATGTGGAGCTGCAGAGCATCCCCAAACCCCCGTCTGAGTTTGGCGCTCTGCTGGATGTGTTCCAGTCCTCCCTGAAACACGAGCAACTGATGACCCAGAAGCTGAACGAGTTGAGCGACCTGGCGCTGAAAGAGAAGGATCACGCCACCTACAACCTGCTGCAGTGGTTCGTGAAAGAGCAGGTGGAAGAAGAGGCCACCGTCAGTGGCATTATCTCCAAGCTGAAGCTGGTGAAGAGTGATGGCTACGGCCTGCTGATGATCGACAACGAGTTGGGCAGCCGCACCGTCGCCACTACCTCTACCCCGGCCCCCTGAAGAGGCTCACTCTGCGGGCTGTAGCTCCCAGGCCTGGCTGAGGATCTGCCAGGCCTCTTCATGAGAGTCGACGATGTGGAACAGTTCCAGGTCCTCCTCGTCGATCGCCCCCTGCTCCACCAGGAAATCGAAATCGATCAGGCGCGTCCAGTACTCACGTCCCATCAGGATTACCGGCAGATGCCCTACCCGGCCGGTCTGTATCAGGGTCAGGGTTTCAAACAGTTCATCCAGGGTGCCAAAGCCGCCGGGGCAGGCGATCAGACCAACGGCACGCAGCAGGAAATGCATCTTGCGGATGGCGAAGTAGTGAAACTGGAAACAGAACTCCGGCGTGATGTAGGGGTTGGGCTCCTGCTCGTGGGGTAGCACGATATTGAGACCGATACTCTTGCCACCCGCCTCCTCCGCACCGCGGTTGGCCGCCTCCATCACACCGGGACCGCCACCGGTTACCACCACATACTCCTTGCTGCCATGACTCATGGATACTTCGGTAATGCGCCGCGCCAGCAAGCGCGCCTCGTCGTAGTAGCGACTGTTACGCAACACCCGCTGGGCACGGCTGAATTTGCGTATCAGGGTTTCGTTGCCGGGGTCGCCCAGCAGCCGCTGTTCCAGGTCCGCCAGCTGTTGCAGTGCCCTCTCCTTATCATGGAAACGGGCGCCACCAAACACCACCACAGTGGACTCAATACCGTGCTCCTGCTGCACCATGTCCGGCTTCAGCCACTCCAGCTGCAGGCGCACCGCACGCAGCTCATCACGCAGCAGAAAATCCTGGTCGGTGAAAGCGAGTCGGTAGGAAGTACTGCGCGGGTAGTCACAGGCCAGCTGCATGTCATCCCGCGCCGAGGGAAAGATATTGCGTCTTTTCTTAGGCTTTTTCATTCGTGTTCTCCAGAGCTGTGGCGGCCTCGTTCTCCGCCGCCACAGGCGCCTCCTCGTCCAGCGGCGGCCGGCCTTCTGCCAGCTTGTCGGTAATGCCGGTAATGTCATGCAGGCGCTGCAGGTAGCGCATGGCCTTCAGCCACTGCCGCGCCAGGTGCAGCTGTAACGCCGCCAGCTCCACCTGCACCAGCATCTCTTCAAACGGCAATTGATGTTCGGTTGTCACCACCAGCAGCCGCGCCTTCAGCATGTCGTGCTCGGTCTGCAACTGCGCCTGTGCCTGCTCGAAATCCTGCTGCAGCAGTTCCGCGTGGGAGATATCACTCTCCAGCACCGCACAGAATTGCTGCCGGAAGCGCTCCAGTTCTGCACGCACAGCAACAGGCAGCTGATCCCCCTGAGAGGAGTTCAGGGTATAGAGTTGATTAATCTCGTGCAGGCAACTGAGCAGGTACTGATCCACCCGCAACAGCGACGCCAGCTGTTCGGTACTCTCTGCCGACAGGGGCTCGCGGGACACCTCCATCAGGAAGTGGGACACCGCCGCTGCCAGCTGGCGGATGTGGGTGCTTTCACTGTGCAGGTCGTTGCCGTTCAGCTGCCGGCCGCTCACCGCCAGCGCCAGTTGGGCGGTGCGCGCCGCCAGCGCCTCCAATTCCTGCACCAGTGCGTTGACTGCCAGCGCCGGTGTTGCTGCCACCGTACTGTCGATAAAACGGGGCAGCGCCGGTGCCGCCTCACGACTGCGGAAACGCTGTTCCAGCCAGCCGGCGAGACGATTGTTAAACGGCAGTACCAGCAATACGCCCAGCACATTGAACACCGTGTGAAACAGCGCCAGTGTCACCCCCGGCTCAGCCTCCAGCTCCAGCAGTCGGCTGAGCGCATCCAGCAGCAGAAACAGCAGCGGCAGTAACAGCAACGCCACCACGCCGGTGCCCACGTTAAAGATCACCTGCGCCAGGGCGACACGGCGGGAGTTGGAGGTGGCGCCGATGGCGGCCAGCAAGGCGGTGGAGGTGGTGCCGACGTTGGCCCCGATAATCATGGCTGCCGCGGCATTGAGGGAGACCAGCCCCGAGGACGCGGCGGCGATGGTAATGGCAATGGAAGCGCTGGAGGATTGTGCCAGCACCGTCATGGCGATACCCGCCAGCAGGAACAGCAACACGCTGCGCAAGCCGGTGGTCGCCAGCGTGCTTACATCAAACGCCGCCACCAACCCCTCAAAGGCGCCCTTGAGCAGATCGATACCGACAAAGAACAGACCAAAGCCCACCAGCGCCAGGCCGTAGGCGGCGGCGCGACCGTCGGGGCGCAGCAGGCGCACCACCATGCCGACGCCGATCATGGGCAGGGCGTAAGCCTGTACGTCGAGTTTGAACCCCACCGCCGCCACCAGCCAGGCGGTGATGGTGGTGCCGATATTGGAGCCGTACACCACTCCCAATGCCTGACGCATACTGAGCAGGCCGGCGTTGACGAAACCCACGGTCGCGACAGTCACCGCGCTGGAAGATTGCACCAGTGCGGTAATCAGAAAACCGGAAGCGATACCACGCAGATCGGTTTGGGTCCAGTTGGCCAGTATGGTGCGCAGTGAGTTACCCGCTGCCTGTTTCAGACCGTCGGTCATCAACCCCACCGCCAACAGGAACAGGCCCAGGCCACCGAGGAGGGTACCGGCGACCGTCAACATGAGGCCGATCTCACTTGTGCCCGCCCAGATTCAGCGCAGGAAATAACCACACGCGGCCATTACCACAAAGCGCCCAACGCCCCGGCCAGGTCCGTGGCGCCGGTGCTGGCAACCGTCGATTCCAGCAGTGGGGTAAAACTGCTCACCATGCTGCTGTCCATGCCCAGGGTTTCGAAACCGCTGTTGACGTCGGCCATGCTTTTAACACTGCCGGTGAGCTGGCTGCCGAGCCCGCTCAACATGCTGCTGCCGGAGGACGCTGACGTGGGCAGCAACGCCTTGAGCTGACTGGCGTAGCTGTCCGGCAGGTTGTTGCTGGCGTAACTCACCAGCAACCCGAGCCCGGCGGTCGCCTGGGATTTGCTGATGCCCAGCTTGTCCGTCAGCTGTCCCACCAGCATATCGGTCAGTCCCGCTGACACACCGCCGTCAGAGCTGCTGCCTGCCGCAGTGGGCTCCGAGGCTGCGCCACCCAGCAGATCGCCAAGCCCCAGCGCCTGCGCCGGAACGCAGGTCAGGGAGAACAACAGCGTCGCCATCAGTGAGTAACCGGCCAATGTTCTGAATTCCATAACAACTTTCCTTTGTGTAGTCAGTAATCGCAGTATACGTCAGCCGCCGGCACTTGTGGTCTGGCCCCGCCCCGTACTACCCTTCTGGCCGCTGATTGCCACCACTTGCGGAGCCCTTGCCCATGCGTCACCTGTTGCTTGCCACACTGTGGTCCCTGCTGTTAGTTCAATCACTGACTACCAACGCAGCAAGCACACCGGTGCTGCCCGATTTCAGTAACATGGAAGACCAGTTCGGCACGGCCTGGCAAACAGGGCAGCCCCCGTCGCAGCTGCTGTTTGTTGACGACATGGGCGGCAACAAAATGCTGCGCCGGGCGCTGGAAGTGACCGACCACACCTGCCTCAGCGATGGGAGGCTGGTCTATGTGGCGGATATCAGCGGTATGCCGGGGCTGATCGCCCGCGCCATAGCCCTGCCACGCCTGCGCAAACTCGACTACCCGGTGTGGCTGGATCGCGACGGTGACGCCACCGCCATGCTGCCGCGGCAGGAGGACGGTGTTATCCTGCAGAGCACGGACAGTGGTGAGATCGAGCGTTTCACCGACGGCGCCCTGCTGCTGGCCAGATTACTGGCGCTTTGTGGCACTCCTGTGGCGGCAGGAGCCGGCGCCGACCAGTGACCCCATCGCCCCACTGCCTGCGCTGTTCGATTTTTGCCGGCACGCTGGGTATGCTAGCAGGCTGGATTTGTGTAACGCGGTAGCTGTAACTGATGACAACTGACTCCCCTGTGGCAGGCGCAACCCCTTTTGTCCCTCCTGCCGATGCGCCTTCCTGGTTTCTCGAGAACCTCAACCATCCCGGTGAATCCCGCTATGCCACGGTCAATGGCAAGCGGGTGCATTTCCTCTGCTGGAACTGGCAGCGCACCGAGTTGCCGGTGCTGGTACTGGTACACGGTTTCTGCGGCAACGCCCACTGGTGGGCCTATCTGGCACCCTTCTTTACCGACCGCTACCGGGTAATTGCTATCGACCTGCCGGCCATGGGTGACAGCGATCACCTGGACCGCTACGAGGATGACAACTGCTACGCCGATGGCATTGTGGGAGTGATCCGCGAACACAACCTGGGACCGGTCACCATTGCCGGCCACAGCTTTGGCGGTGTGCAGACCGTCCGCGCCCTGGCACTGGCACCGGAGCTGTTCCGGCAAGGCCTGGTAATCGACAGTATCGTGCGTTTCCCGCCGGAGGAGACCATCCCCCTGATCAAGCCCCGCGAGCATCTGCGCTGCCGTGCCACACAGCTGGAGTGCCAGCGTGAATTTCGCCTGGCACCGCCACAGCCGGACTACATTGAGGCACTGGTGCAGTACATCGGCTACCACTCCTGCCGCGCGACGGATCAGGGCTGGAGCTGGAAGTTTGATCCCAGGGCCATCAATGTCGGCGAACTGCGACAGCTGGAGTTACTGCAGACAGTCACCACCCCGGTGAGCGCCATCTATGGCGAGCGCAGTATTTTCAGTGACAACGACCGGCCACAGCGGGTGCTGGACAGCTTTCCCCGTGGTGAACGCCTGATTGTCGTCCCCGGGGCGCACCATCACCTGATGACCGATCACCCCCTGCCGCTGGTAGAGGCCATGAACGCTCTGCTGCATCCTGTCGGCAATGGCTGAACGCGCCGCGACAGGGCGAACCGAAGCGTTCCTCCGCGGTCATAAACGGGGCAGCCACTGACCAACGACCCGGAGAAGTTCCCATGTACCATCCCACCCTGTTGCAGGCAGTTATCACCTTGACCCTGCTGGGCGCCACCTTTGCCTCCACCGTGCGCGCGGAAGACGAGCGCCGCGACACAGCGCCCATCAGCGAAGAGATCGCCGCGGTGGCCACCGTCGATAGCCTGCCCATCAACCGCATTGACCGTATAGACGTGGTCGACCGCCAGACCCTGCTGTTCTACCTGAACAACAATGACGTGTACGTCAACCGCCTGCCCAAGCCCTGCATCGGCCTCAATAAACACAGTGCAGTGCTCTACAAGACCTCGCAGCCGCGCCTCTCCTCGCTCGATATCATCACCGTACTGCGCTCCGGTGGCAGTGATATGGAGCCGGGCGCCAGTTGCGGCCTCGGCCAGTTTGAGGTGATCAGCGCCGAAGACGCCAAGGCACTGAAGAAGTCCGCCTCCTGACGGCGGACTGCAATGGACCCCGATCAGGATTCGCCGCTGTCGCGGGGGAGGTGGGTCTGATTGTGTTTGGTGCCAAACACGTAATCAAAAACCGGGAAGGTGATATTGAAGTTGACCTTGCCCATCAACTCCCGACGGTGATGGATCAGGTGATTCACCCCCAGGCTCTTGCTGAAGGGCACGAAACGAAACAGCGAGTCATCGCGGCAGTGATAGGAGTAGTGCAACACCTCATACAGCAGGTAATAGACCGCGCACACAAACAGGAAAAAGCAGCCTTCATTGCTGCCAAAGAGCAGGAACAACGGCAGTGAACCCACCACTGCACCCGCCGAGATGGAAAACAGGTAGAGAATGGGCAGGAACACCCCCATCAGGTCCCGGTCATCCTCAATCAGGTTTTTATCCCGGTCAAAGATGGCATGGTGAATGGTGACGTGTTCAAACATAAACCCCAGCAACGGCATCTTGCGGTGCATGGGGTAGCGATGAATCCAGTACTCCACCAGATTGGCGATCACGAAGTAGAGAAAAAACAGCGGCAGGTGATGTGGCCTGAAATCCACCAGGCTCGCCAGACCGACACAGAGCGCCAGGATAATGGCAAATACCACCCGGATATAAAGCCTGCCGTTGGTGATATACAGAAATCGCGGCCCTGCATCCCTGGGCACATACTCTTCCCGGAAATATTTACGAAAACTCTCTGTTTTATCCATCGCCACAACCCGCATCCGTACTTTGGCCCTGTAGTATTATGGATTAACCCGCCACAGAAAAGGCGCGCAGGGTGCTGACTGTGCCAAACTGATAGCTGTGCAGCAGCGGCTACCGGCTGCGGGTCCCAGATCGGGGACCGGGAAGAACAACAAAAACGAAATATGGGAGTGGGGGATGACACTGGATCTGCCGGCGGCCATGATGCTGGGCCTGATTGGCCTGTTGGGGTTTGGCTGCCAGTGGCTGGCATGGCGCATAAAAGTCCCCGCCATCCTGTTCCTGCTGATCACCGGTATCGCCCTCGGACCGGCGCTGCAGCTGCTGCAACCCGATGAGCTATTCGGCGACCTGCTGTTTCCCTTTGTCAGCCTGTCGGTGGCCATCATCCTGTTTGAGGGCAGCCTTACCCTCAAATATGTGGAGCTGCGGGAGATCGGCCCCACGGTGCGCAATCTGGTGGCTCACGGCGCCCTGATCAACGCCCTGATCACTACCCTCGCCACCCACTGGCTGGTGGGCCTCAGCTGGCCGCTGGCCGCCCTCTTTGGTGTCATAATGGTTGTCACGGGGCCAACGGTCATTGTGCCCATGCTGCGCACGGTGAAGCCCAACAGCCGCATCGCCAATACCCTGCGCTGGGAGGGCATCGTCATCGACCCCCTGGGGGCACTGCTGGCGGTACTGGTGTTCGAGGCGATCCTGGCCCAGAGCGCGGGTCGCGACTGGGGCCACGCCCTGCTGATCTTTGCCGAAACCCTGGCGACCGGCCTGCTGGTGGGTGCCCTGGCCGGCTACCTGTTCGGACTGCTGCTGCGTCACCACTGGATTCCCGCCTACCTGCAGAACTTCGCCGCCATCGCCTTCGTCACCGGCGCCTTTGCTTTCTCCAACAGTTATATGCACGAGTCCGGACTGCTCACCGTCACTGTGATGGGCATCTGGCTTGCCAACATGCGCAACGTCCACACCCGCGACATCCTCAATTTCAAGGAGAGCCTCACCGTAGTGTTTGTCTCGGTGCTGTTTATCCTTCTGTCTGCCCGCCTGGATGTGACCGAGCTGCTGAGCATCGGCTGGGCGGCGCTGGCCATATTGCTGACGGTGCAGCTGCTGGCCCGGCCGCTGAAAGTACTGGTCTCGACCCTGGGCAGCGATTTCAGCTGGCAGGAACGGCTGTTTCTCGCCTGGATCGGCCCCCGCGGCATCGTTGCTGCCGCTGTCTCGGCGGTGTTTGCCCTCAAGCTGGAGGCCGCCAATATCACAGAGGCGCGACTACTGGTGCCGCTGGCCTTCAGCGTCATTATCGGCACCGTGCTGATCCAGAGCCTCACGGCCAAACCGCTGGCCAGAGCCCTGGGAGTGAGTGCCGCAGACCGGCGCGGCTACCTGATCATCGGCGCCAACCGCGTCGCCATTGCCATTGCCAAAGCCCTGCGCGAGGCTGACATCAATACCCTGCTCTGCGACCGCAACTGGCGTCACCTGGCAAGGGCGCGGATGGAAGGTCTGGAAACCTACTTCGGCAATCCCACCTCGGAGCACGCCGAGCTGCACCTGGACCTGGGTAGCCTCAACGGTATGCTCGGCCTGTCGCCACAACCCTCCACCAACACCAGCGCCGCCCTGCATTTTCGGGAGGATTTTGGCCGCGGCAATATCTTTGTGCTGTCCGCCCCTGATGAGGATCGCGGCCTCGGCAAAAGCCGCATCAGCTCGCTCTACAGCGGCCGGATCCTGTTCGGTGAGGAGGTCAACTACTACACCCTCTCGGAGCAGCTCGACAGCGGCGCGCGGATCAAGGCCACCCAACTCAGTGACAGCTACGGTTTCAGTGACTGGCAGGCGGAAAATGACAACGTCGCCGCGACACCGCTGTTTGCCCTGGATACTCGAAACAAACTACACTGGGCCACCCAGGATCGGCCACTGCAGCCCAAAAGCGGCTGGCAGATTTTTGCCCTGGCAGACAGCTGATCCACCCCGTCAATTCCCCGGGCAGATCAACCCCCAGGGCATAGCAACGCCAATACAGAGCCACGGCCAACCCACGCCGGCGATCAGCGAAGACAGGTAACACAGACGGCGGCAAGTCAGGCACCCTGCCGGCCCAACCCCACTCCGGAAAACAGCCAGACACAGCGGAATCCCCTGCGGATGGACCAGAACGAATTTAATCAGCTCGACAATCACTACCGCCGCCTGGCCCGCCTGCACAACCCCCTGATTGCCTGGATCGTGCTGGGCGTGTCGCTGCTGCTCACCATTGCCGCCTACCTGATTGCCGACCGCAGTATCCACCTGCGCGCCCAGGAGCAGTTCCACTTCCGTAACGGCGAAATTGTTGCCGCTATTGAAGAGCGCCACGCCCACTACCTGCGCGCCCTGCAGGCCGGGGTCGGCTTCTTTGCCGCCAGCAAAGTGGTCTCCCGCGAGGAGTGGCACACCTTTGTCAGTGCCCTGCGCCTGAACGAACAGCTGCCGGGGATTCAGGGCATGGGCTACGCCGTACCACTCACGCCTGCCGAAGTGACAGCCCACGAGCAAGCCATGCACGCCCGGGGCTACAGCGACTACCGGGTCAAACCCGCCACACCGCGAGATGAGTACTCCGCCATCGTGTTCCTCGAGCCGTTTGACTGGCGTAACCAGCGCGCCTTCGGCTACGACATGTGGTCCGATGCCACCCGCCGCGAGGCCATGCGCTCGGCCCGCGACCGGGGCGAGGCCGCCAGCTCGGGACTGATCACCCTGGTACAGGAGACCGATACCGATGTGCAGCGCGGCTTCCTGACCTATCTGCCGGTGTACAAGGTCACTCCCGCCCCCACCACCGTGGCGGAACGACGCCAACATTTTGCCGGCTGGGTCTACGCCCCCTTCCGCGCCGGCGACCTGATGCAGGGCATACTCGGCGACGACAACCCCGAGCTGGTGTTCGAGATCTACGACGGTAACCGCGTACATACAGACGCCCTGCTCTATCGCTCATCCGGCGAGCAGGTGCCGGCAGCCCCTACCTTTACCACAGACCGCACCTTGCTCCTCGGTGGCCATCCCTGGACCATGCGCTTTTACGCTACCCAGCTGGGGGTCAGCGGTGCGCAACAACCGGTCTACATCCTGGTAGCCGGGGTACTGGTGGACCTGCTGCTGTTCTACGTGGTCTTTTCACTCCACTACCTCAACCATCGCGCCACCCGCCTGTCGCAGAAGATTGCCGCCGAGTACCAGCGCGCCAAGACCCGCATCGACAGCCAGCAGCAGGAAGTGGCGCTGACCCGCAGTGAGGCGGAGCTGTTTTTCCTGCGCGCCCCGGATGCGTTTATCGAGGTCAACACCAGCGGCCGTATCGTCAAGGCCAACCCCCGCGCTCACCAGATGTTCGAGTACGCCGACAATGCCCTGATCGGCATGCCTATCGAACAACTGGTGCCGGAGAACTACCGCCAGCAGCACTATCAGCAACGCCAGCAATTCAATCAGCAGCCGACGCCACGCCTGATGACCAGCCGCGGCACCATCCCCGCACGCAAATCCAGCGGCAAGGTGTTTGAAGTGCTGATCGACCTCACCCCCATTGAAGAGGGACGCGAGCATCGCACCCTGGCGGTGGTGCGGGATATCTCCATGCAGAAGGCGATCGAAAAGAACCTGCAGGAAGCCAAGGAGCAGGCCGAACTGGCGAGTCGCGCCAAGAGTGAATTCCTCGCCAACATGAGCCACGAGATCCGCACCCCGCTGAATGCGGTGCTCGGTGCCGGTCAGCTGCTGGCCAAAACCCGCCTCAACCACGAGCAGGTCAACTACCTCGACATGATCCAGCGCTCCGGCCAGGCGCTGTCGGGTATCATCAATGACATTCTCGACTTCTCCAAAATCGAGGCCGGCAAACTGGAATTGGTAGAACAGGTGTTTGCCCTGGAGGACCTGCTGGCGGGAGTCGCCAGCATGATGGCCACCAACAGCAGCGACAAATGGGTGGAGCCAGTGATCCGTGTGCAGCCGGACCTGCCCAGTCACTGGCGCGGCGACCTGTTGCGACTGCAACAGATCCTGCTCAATATCGCCCACAACGCGCTGAAGTTTACTGCCACTGGTGAAGTGGTGGTCAGTCTCAGCGGCAAGCCCCTGCAAGACCATCGCTGGCAACTGCAGATGAGTATCCGCGACACCGGCATGGGCATGTCCGCCAACCAGCAGCAGCGCATCTTTAACGCCTTCTCCCAGGCGGACAACTCCATTACCCGTCGCTTTGGGGGTACCGGCCTGGGGCTGGTGATCTGCAGCCGCCTGGTGGCACTGATGCAGGGAGAGATCAGCTTCCACAGCGAAGAGGGCCGCGGCACCGAATTCACCGTCTCCCTGCCGCTGGAAACCGCCGTCTCGCTGCCCGCCGCCCAGCCAAACGGCAGTGCGCAGCCGCCGCAACGGGCACTGCTGATGGCCAGCCACCCCTCCACCCGGCTGGCACTGGAAGCGGCCCTGCAGGCGCTGGGCTGGCAAGTGGATAGCTGCAAAGCCGATGAATTGCTGGCGCGCCTTGGCAATCTTCAGGAGCCATTCGACCTACTGCTGTGGGCGCCGGACAACCTCTGTCCGCTGCTGGCAGACCTGCTGGTGGCGGAGCAGCTGCCCGTCGGCTGCCAGGTTCCGCCGATCCTGTCCGTGCAGCACCCCAGTGCGGCAGAGAATGACAGCGGCTGGCCGCAATTGACGGTGATCAAACCGGTCACCCGCGCCTCCCTGGAGACGGCCCTGCAACAACTGCTGGAAGGCAGCGGAGTGCCTGCCCCGAATAGCGGGCAACAGCTGGCCCCCCTGCAGGGGCTGGAACTGCTGCTGGTGGAGGATAACCCCATGAATCAGGCGGTGGCCTCAGGTCTGCTGCAGGATATGGGGGCCAGGGTCACCATCGCCGCTCACGGCGCCGAAGGGGTGGCCCTGCTGGAACGGCAACCACAGCGCTGGCAAGCGGTGGTAATGGATATCCAGATGCCGGTAATGGATGGCCTCAGTGCCACCCGGGAAATTCGCGAACGGCTGCGGCTCGATATCCCGGTGGTTGCCATGAGCGCCGGCGTGCTGCCTTCCGAGCAGTACCAGTGCCTGCAGGCGGGCATGAATGAATTTGTCGCCAAGCCGGTGGATCAGTCTGCGCTGCTGCAGGCCCTGCTGAACGTGCTGCAGGGGCAGGATCACGACGCCGCGGCGCAACGGAACGCCAACCCTGACGAAGTGGATGAGAGCTCGCTGTTTGATGGCAGTAATGTGGAGGTCCTGATTGCCCGTAAGCCCGAGCGTACCGGCTACTTCCGCAAGGCCCTCAACAGCCTCTGCGACAGTGCCGCCAGCCAGCTGCAGGAAGCCCGGGAGGCCTGGGAACAAGGCGATTGCGAAGATGCCCGCTTCCGCCTGCACGCGCTCAAGGGCAGCGTCGGCGTCTACGGCGCCCAGCCCCTGCGGGACCTGTTGCAGCAACTGGAGCACTCGGTGGGCGCCACCGGCTCCAACCCGCGGGTGCAGGCCCTGTTTAGGGAGGCCGCACAGATGCTCGAACACTTTGTGCGACTGGCGCGCAGCTGGCTGCAGCAGCTCAGCTGAAACGATAACAACAAGCCTGTCGCCACCGCGGCCGGGGGGGTAACGGATCAGCGCGGCGGATCGACCCGCTGGTTGGTGGAGCTGTTGACCCGGAACCAGCCGGCAATGGAGTAGCGATCACGCCGCGCCGGCAGCACCTCATGAGGGAACTCCTCACTCAGGAATACCACCACCGAGCCAAACGCCGGCGTCACCCGTAGCCCCTCACCTTCCTGCTCATCGCGATAGAGCACCAGCTCGCCACCATCGTCCGGCAACCAGCCGGGATTCAGGTAGACCACCAGCGACAACACCCGGTTGGCCTCGCCCTTGAAAGCGTCCAGGTGACGCTTGTAAAAATCGCCGCAGCCGTAGTGAGCGAAATGGCTTTCAAAAGAGAACAGGCCCAGAAACAGGCGCCGGTTGAGATAGGTCTGCAGCGACTGCGCCCACTCCAGCCACTGGCCACCGGCGGTGGAGGAGCCATCGATCCAGCACACCTCATCGGTGCGCACAAAGCCGTTGAGCTGGTGATCCTGCTCACGACCGATACCGGCGCGATCGAACTCTGCGGTATTCATCTGCTGCAGTTGCTGCCACAGAGCCTCACCCAGCGCCGGCGGCAATGCCGAGTGGTTAATGCTGTAACCCTGCTGCTGCAGGTCCTGGGCAATGCGCTCAAACAGGGTTTCATCGTAGTCACTGCCATCAAGGCAGCGGGCGGCCGGCATGGGCACCATGGACGGGTTCTCCAAAAGGGACTGATCAATCGCCGTCCACATTGCTGGCCGGGGTGACGTATATAGGGCAGAACCCCGGTAACAGCAACCCTTTTTTGCTTAGCCCCCGTCATTGCAGGCCTTCCCGGCAACAGGCTATAGTTTCGGGCTTTGGGGAAGCAGTGCCCCGGCGCTCACAATCGTACCCGGGCCACTGTCAAAACAACAACGGATCTGCATGACGGCCACCCGCCCTGGCACGACCTGCAGCGATTCAGTCCTGGATGAAGAAGATGGATTTTAAACAAGCATGGAGCACGCTCTGGCGTGGTCTGCGGGGAATCATTGCGGCCACGATCAGCGGGTTGTGGCGCTTTCTGAAACAGCTGCTGTGCAGCAGCTGGCAACGCCTGAAAACCATTGGTCACGCCCTGTGGCAGATCTGGCTCTCCCTCGGCACCCCCTGGATGCGACGCATCGCCCTTGTGCTGATCGTGCTGGTGGTGGCCTGCCAGCAATTACAGCAGTTCCTGCAACCCAACCTCACCCGGGAAGAGATCACCGCGGTGCACTATCTCAATGACGGCTGGGATAGCCAGGATCGTGAGAACTACTACTACTCGCCCCAGGGGACCGAGTTGCTGGGCATTGACTACGACTGGTACGTCAACCTGGAACTGCCCATGTCGACAAGCATGTTCAACGACCCGGACACCATGCGCGGCTGGGGCTTTATTGTCGATCCCGGCCAGCAGGCCAGTCGTGCCAACCCCGGCAACCTGGCGGTGGGACTGACCCGCCATACCAACCCCGACAACCAGAAAGTGCGGCTGGACATCACCTGCGCCGCCTGCCACACCGGCGAGTTGCATTACAAGGGCACCGCCCTGCGGGTGGATGGTGGCCAGGCGGTTCAGAGTATCGCCACCCCCAAACCCGGTGAGTTCATTACCACCCTTGCCTTGGCCACCATTGAAACCTACATCAATCCCGCCAAATGGGACCGCTTTGCCGACCGCGTCGCCGGCCCCGGCGACGACAAGGCCCGGGAGCAGTTGCGCAAAGACGTGCGTGAGTTTATCGGCAACATTATTGCCTTTGTGCGCGGCCCCGGCGCCCTTTCCCTCTACCCTGTGGAAGAGGGTCGAGGCCGCACCGATGCCGTGGCCCGTATCGGCAACGTGGTATTTGGCTACGACATCAAGCAACCGCAGAACTACCAGATTGCCAACGCCCCGGTGAGCTACCCCTTCATGTGGGATATCTGGCGCTTTGACTGGGTACAGTACTCCGGTTTCACCAATCAGCCGATGGCGCGCAACCTGGGTGAGGCCCTGGGCGTGCTGGCCCCCATCAAGCTGGTGGACGAAGATGGCAAACTGCTCACTGACGACAGCTTCGGTGACACCGCCATCGACCTCACCGGTATGCACTGCATCGAGACCACACTGCGCAAACTGAAGCCACCGGCGTGGCCGGAGGAGATTCTCGGTCGCGTGGATATCGACAAGGCGCGGCACGGCAAGGCCCTGTTCGCCGACCAGTGTGCCTTCTGCCACGGACCCCACGTCTCCAAACCCTACGACTGGCCGCTGGCCACCAAGGCCGGCGAACTGCTGCCGGGACAGGCCAGCAGCAACCCTGAATGGGATCTGGCCGGCGACCTGGTTTACAAGGATGGCAAGCCCTACCGTCGCGACTGGCGCGAGACCATCTGGTCAGTGCCATGGATTGATGTGGATGTGGTGGGCACCGACCCCAACACCGTCGACAACTTCAACCGTCCCCGTTACGACGCCACCCTGCTGGCACCGGGCTCAGGACCGGTCAACGCCGGACAGGGACTGCAGGTGCTGCTCAACATCCTGGTGCCACGCATCTACGAGAAGGAGGGCATCACTGGCGAGCTGATCCCGGACTACGACGGCACCAATGTTCCCTTCCGCATCAGCGACCGTCGCGCCTACAAATCGCGTCCGCTGCACGGTGTCTGGGCGACCCCGCCGTTCCTGCACAACGGCTCCGTGCCAACCATCTACGACCTGCTGTCGCCGCTGGAGGAGCGCCCCACCCAATTTGCCGTGGGCAACCGCGACTACGACCCGGTGAAGCTGGGTTACGTCACCGAAGCCGGCCCCGGCAGTTTTGTGCATGACACCAGTGTCGACGGCAACAGCAACCGGGGCCACCTGTTTACCGACGTCGCCATGCCCGGTCGTATCGGTGATCGCCTGCCGGCGGCAGACCGGCTGGCACTGATCGAATACCTGAAAGTGATGGGCAACCCCAAATTCAGTGACGCCCTCGGCGGCGACCCGATGAACTGGGATAACTACTCACCACCACCGGAGGATAAAACCGGGCCGGTGGCCTGTGAAAAAACCATTCACCGTTTTGACCTGCAGGCGCGGGCGGAGGTGCAGCCATGAACATGACCATCCTGCGCCCGCTGGGCGGCTTGTTGCTCAGTACCCTGCTGCCCTTCGCCGCCATCGCTGACGATGACACTGCTGCCGCCAAGGTACCGGAATGGGTACAACAGCTGGACATGAGTCTGCCCGCTGGCGAGCAGAAGGCCATTGTCTCGGCCATGCACTCCTCCATGACCATCTCCAACCGCGCCGAAGAGACCAACGGCCTGCCCTATCGCCGTGACGCCCACGCCAAGGCCACCGCCTGTGTACGCGCCACCTTTACGGTCAACGGCGATATTCCCGCCCGCTTCCGTCACAGCGTGCTCAGCGAACCGGGCCGCGAATACAAAGCCTGGGTGCGCTTCTCCAACGGCGACTTCCTGGTGCGTCCCGACAACACACCGGATGCCCGGGGTATGGCGGTAAAAGTGATGGGGGTAGACGGTGATCCCATTGCACCGGAGTTCAGCGGGCCGCCGACCCAGGACTTCATCATGACCAATTCGCCGGCGTTCTTTAATCGCAATGTGTTCGACTACGCCGACACCGCCACTTACCTGGCGAAGTTTGATCGCCTTGGCGGCTTCATCGGCCTGTGGCCACCGCGCCTGCACTGGCCGCAGCTGTTGCGCGCCAAACAGACCGTCTCCACCCGTATCGACAACCCGCTGGGCGCCCAGTACTACTCCATGCTGCCCTACCAGCTGGGCAACAGTGTGCTGAAGTTCTCCAGCCGTCCCTGCAGTGGCAGCCACTATCCACCGGCGGAGAACAAAAACCACCCGGACTTCCTCACCACCCAGGTGAAGCAGTCGCTGCAGGACGGCGCCGCCTGTTTCGAGTTTATGGTGCAGCCGAAAGTGCCCGCCGCCGCTATGCCGGTGGACGACGCCACCGCCATCTGGTCCGAGCAGGATTCACCGTTTATTCCCGTGGCGCGCCTGCACATTCCCCCGCAACAGCTGGGCGGCCTGCCGCAACAGGAGTTCTGTGAGAACCTCTCCATGAACCCCTGGCACGGGGTCGGCGAGTGGCAGCCACTGAGCAGCCTCAACCGCGCCCGCCGCGTGGTCTATAACGCAGTGTCGCAGTTCCGTCACGGCAAGAACCAGGTGGCGATCACCCAGCCGGACAGCTGGTGTGTACCCGGTGCAGAGGAACCCTGCAGCGACCAGCAGGGGTTGATTGTCCACAAACCCAAGTGGCCGCTGCCACGCTGCTTTGATCACCTTGCCCAGCCTGTGGATGGCAGCCCGCTGGAGAGTGAATGCGGCAGCGAAGGGTACGGTGCGCAGGGCGATAAAAGTTATGCGGTGAGTGACGTCAAGTCCACACAGTAACGACAAAGCGATGTAACTGGCGCTGATAGCTCAGCCGACTGCCAGCCATCGCAGTGGTAGTGCTCACTCGCTGAATCGCTGCTGCCCAGCCTGTGGATCCCCGCCTGCGCGGGGATGACAACCCCTGGATTGGAACACGACCCGGATGGCCAACAACATCCGGGATCGTCATCGCGAGCGCAGGGCGGCGATCCTTGTCCGCTGCGGATCACCGGATACCGTGCGAGATATGGATTGCGTCGTCGCTGAAAAGCGCTCCTCGCAATGACGGGGTAGTAAGGCTTGCGGAGTAGATGATCTGGCTGGCCAACAACGTCCAGGATCGTCATCGCGAGCGCAGCGCGGCGATCCATGTTCACTGCGGTTTGGCCGATACTGCGCCGAACATGGATGGCCCAGGCCACTCCCTCTTGCCCTCTGGCAATTCACCTTGTTGCTTCGGAGCTGAAAAACGCTCCTCGCAATGACAGGGCAGTAAAGCCTGTCCGGAGACTGCCTGACGCGAGCAGATCAATCCGCCAGGTGCACGCAGTTGCGGCCGGCCTCCTTGGCATCGTAAAGCGCCACATCGGCCTTGTAGATCAGGTCTTCAATATTGCGCTCGCCGCGGTAGTGGGCCACACCCACGCTAGTGGTAAAGCGAATCTCCGCTTCACCGGCGATCACCCGCAGACGCTCCACCACCTGTCGCAGGCGTTCGGCAGTCTGCATGGCGGCGTCGTTACTGCCGGGCAGCAGCAGCGCAAACTCCTCCCCCCCCAGACGGCCAAAAATATCGGTATCGCGGATCTCGATCTGTACCGTTTTGGCAAAGAGCCGCAGCGCCTGGTCACCCACCTTGTGACCGTGGGTGTCGTTGATCACCTTGAAGTGATCCAGGTCAAACACCAGGATGCTGAACGAGGCACTGCGGTGTCGACTGCGCTCCAGCAGCTGGGACGCCTTGCGGAAGAAGCTGCGGCGGTTGTCGGCCCCGGTAAGCACGTCAGTAAGCGCTTCCTGTTCCGCAGCGGCCTTGGCCTTCTCCAGTTCGCGGGTGCGCTCCAGCACCAGCGCTTCCAGTTCGGTCTTGGTGTTCTCCAGCTGGATCAGGTAGCGCTGCTCGGCGGCATCCTTTTCTGTGCGCAGGCGATTGAGGCTCATACCCATGGCAATCAGGATCACCACCATCTCAGTGTAGGAACCCACCGCCGGCCAGTAGTAGTTAACGAAGTTGTGCTCCACATAACCCAGGTCACGCAGCGCCTGCGCCACCAGTCCTGCCACCAGGAAGGCCCAGGCCAGGGCAAACACGCCCGCCTCTTTCACCCCCTGCAGCCAGCGCAGCACACCTCCCAGGCACACCAGCGGATACATAAACAGCAACAGGGTGATGAGTATCACCGCCATGGCCTGCAGCTGGAACATGGCTGCCACCACCAGCACTACCGCCAGCCACATCATGCTCTGCAGTAAATAGTCGAGTTTCGGCGTGTAGCGATTGGATTGCAGGAAATGACGGGCAAACCAGAGTCCGGTGGCAATCACCAGCGCTCCGGTGATGGAGATATAGCTCCAGTGGTAGTTCTCCGACAGCAAAAACTGATGGGTGAAGCCCGCCATTGTCCACCACAGTGCAATCTTGGTAACGGCGTACAGGCTGTAGGCGAAAAAGAGGCGCTCACCCGTGGCAACCCCTACGGTCACCGACACAAGTGCCATCAACAGCAGGCCGCCGGCGAGGAAGGAGACCAGCACCAGTTCTGCCAGCTGCGCCTGGCGCAGGTTGTCCGGCGACCAGATGCGCAGGCTGGGAAAGAAAAAGCCCTTCTCGGGGAAGCGCATCTGCAGCAACAACTCCCGGGTTTCCCCCGGCTCCAGAATCACCGGCACTACCAGCCGGTGGTGGGGTACCAGTCGCTCGTAGAAGGGGGCATCCATTGCCAGGCTGGCGAGGGGTTGAAAGCGGGGCTGCGCATCGTCGTGCAGACGGCGCGAATAGGCATCCAGGTTCACCAGCTGGTGATCGACATACTCAAGCTGCACTTCACGGCGATGGCTGGAGGGGTTTTCCAGCCGCGTGTAGCTCCACAGGTGGCCGGAAAGCAGCCCGGTAGAACGGGTATGGCGCAGCGGTTCAAAACGATAGCGTGCCAAAGCGCGCTCGGCATCGGTGAGCTCTGCTGTTGCCATCTCGTCGTGCCACACCAGCACCTGGCCCACCAGGCGTTCGCCATTTTCCTGGCCCGAGACCTGCCACGGGCGCAGTTCATCGGGCACCAGCACATCCTGCGTGACCTCACCAACTGCAACCCTGGCAAGCAGCATCCAGCAACAGAACCACCACAGATTTCTGATAATTTTTCTCGACATGTTATCGATTAGCGCAATGCGCCATCCACAGCGGCTCACAAGTTGATACTATATCCGACGGAGAGAATAAATGTCGCCAGTGCCCCTGTCCACCAACGCATAACCGTCAAGTTAATGGCGCCATTTTTTCGCCAGTCATAAACGGCCCCATAACCGGCAAAGGAATTGCGGCCACCGGATCACCACACAAGGAATGCCAGACCAGCCATGCTCCCATTAATCACCACCGGTATCCGCTCAGCTGGCAGGTCGCGCCTGCCTCTTTCCTCCCTGTTTCTCAGACTGATGGCTCCGCTGCTGACGGCTGTCGCGCTGCCTGTAGTGTGCCCACCGGCGCTAGCGGCCAACGTCGATTTTGGCCAGGTTCTGTGGTTTGCCGAGCGGGCAGCCGCTGCCTACGAACCGGCCGCAGAGATTAAGCAGCGCTACCCCCATGCCATACGGGTGGCTACACCCACCGGCACCGACGTGCAGTATTTCCTGGAACGCGACGACCAGCGCAAACAACAGATCATCAGCGTGCGCGGGACTGCCAACCTGGCCAACGTCAAGGAAGATGCGGAGTATCTGGCTTCGCGTAACCCGAAGCTCGGCATTTATGTGCACAGCGGTTTTGACGCCGATACCTTGGCACTCTACCGCGACATCAAGCCGTACCTGCAACCGGGCTACGACACCATTGTCACCGGTCACTCACTGGGGGCCGCCATCAGCACCCTGCTGATGCTCTACCTGCACGAGGACGGTTACACGCTGCTGCCATCCATGAACTTCGGCCAGCCTAAGGTGACCAACCTCGCCGGCGCGGCGAAGTACGAGTTCCTGCCGCTGACCCGTGTGGTCGACGAGAATGATGTGGTGCCGGACCTGCCGCCTGCGGACCTGCTGGATTCCCTGCACGGCCGCTATGTCCATTTCGGCCGCGAGGTGGTGTTGCTGCCCGGCCCGTTTTACGCCTATTTACAGCAGCACATGGCGATTGAAAAATCTGTGGATTCGTTCTGGGACAACCTTGGCGACGAGAGTGTCAGCGAGCACTTTATGGTGCACTACATCGCCCACATACGCCCCAAGTTGCAGCGAGAGCAACAGATCAAGTACAGCGAACGCGAGCGTTACCTCAAGCGTTTTCCGTAACCGCCTGCGGGCGCTGGAGCATGGCGGGGAGCAACACCAGCAATCCCGCCAGCACCCCCGGCAGCCCCTCGTAGACGTGAGCGTGCCAACCCAGCTGGCGCCAGCCGATGGCCACCACCAATCCCGCTGCCAGCGCCAGCAGACTCAACCCCTGACCGGGACGGGCACCGAGACACAACGCCAGCAGCAAGGGGGCAAAGGCGCTGCCCAGCCCGGACCAGGCGAGAATCACCATGCTGAAGACACTCTGGTTACCCGACAGAGCCAATAGCAGGGCGACACCGGTAACTGCAATGGTTACCAACTTGAGCAGCAGCGGGCGTTCAATCCGGTGCGGGACCAGGTCATGGGTAATGGCCGCCGAGCAACTCAACACCAGGGAATCGGCGGTGGACATGGTGGCGGCGAAGATACCGGCCAGGATCAACCCCACCAGGGCCGCGGGCAACAGTTCCATGGCCAGGGTGGGCAGTGCCAGTTCGGCATCGAAACTGCCGGTATCGGCAAGAAAGAGCCGGGACAACATCCCCACTGCCGTGGCCATGGCGTAGAAGACACTGAACCAGAGGTAGTACCAGGCGCGGGCGCGATTCATGCCGCGGTTATTGTCGAGGGTCATAAAGCGCACCATGACGTGAGGCTGGCCGATGACGGACCAACCCGCCACCAGCCAGCTGAGCGCGAACATCAATCCGCCTACCCAGCCGGGAAACGGCAAGTCCCTGGGCACCCAATCCATAAAACCGTCAACCTGCTGCCACTGCTGCAACACTTCACTGCCACCACCGAGGTGCTGCACAGCGGTAAACAGCAGCAGCCCCATGGCCAGCATCATCACCACCGACTGCGCCGCATCCGTCCAGATGGAGGCCCGGATACCACCGGCGAAACAGTAAGCGCACACCATCACCGCGCCCATCACCGCCCCCGACCAGAGCGGCCAGTGAAACAGCACGTGCAACGCCTTGCTGCCTGCCAGCAATTGCGCCGCGGCATAGGTAATCAGAAACAGCAGCGACACCAGTCCAATAACACGCTGCAATGTCGAGTGGTTCTGCCCATACCAGTTGGCCAGCACCGCCGAGTAACTGACCTCTCCGCTGCTCTGGGTGGCGTCGCGCAAACGTCCATGCACGTAGAGTGACGCCAGGTAATCCCCCAGCAACCAGCCCACCATTAACCACACCGATGCCAGGCCGGTGACATAGGTGTAACCGATAACACCGATAAACATGTAACCGCTGTTGTTGGTGGCCACCGCACTGAGCCCCACCAGCCAGGGACGCACGCTGGAGCTGGCGAGGTAATAGTCGGCCTTGGTGCCGCGGCTGCTGATCACCGACGAGATACCGATCAGGGCAAACACCGCAAGACAAATAATAAAAGAGATCACCATGATTACGCGGGCTCAGCCTCCATTGTTGTTATTGTTTCTGAACCCGTCTCCGACTCCCTGTCCCGCAAGCCCAGCAAAAGCCGGGCAGCCGCATGCTCGTGCAAAGGCTGCAGTGCCGGATCAACCAGCACCTGTTCGCGGTAGTCATCGCGCAACTCAATGGCCTGCTGCAGGTAGTGCAACGCCTCATCCGGTTGCTGTAGCACGGTGCAGGCGCACGCCAATTGATAGAAGGCGTGCGCGTTTTCGGGATCAATCTCCAGCGCCTGGCGACACAGGTTGACCGCCCACTGCGGCTCGTGCAGCTCCAGCACCGCATCCGCCTTGTAGGTCAGGGCCTCGCAGTCACGGGGCTTGCGCTGCAGGATATCGTCGTAAATTTTGATCTTGGTGGCCGGAGAGCTCTCCTGCTGTGCCCGCAGCCACATGGACTGCACCTCCTGGGTCAGCTCGATCTCTTCGCGGTTCTCTTCAATATGGCGGGTTTTCTGCTGCAGCTGCTGTTCGATGTTCTCCAGCCGCTGCTCATACTCGTTGATCAGGCGAGAGATCTCCTCGTCAGCCAGGCTGTGCACCCGCTCCTTGATATCGCGAATGGAGCTCCAGCCCACCACCACCAGAATCGAGCTGGCGGCGGCGATCAGATAAAAGAAATAGGTCACAGTATCGGTGGCGTAGGAGACGGCACGATCCACGGCCCTGTGTTCGCGGTCCACAATCTGCTGCAACAGTTCCTGCTTGGCCTGCGCCTGTTCGGAGCGCAGCTGCCGCAACTCGTCGAGCATGTAGCGTTCAATAAAGGGGGAGTAGAGCGGCTCCTGCAGGCCATCGACCGTGGTCTGCAGTTGCTCTTCATTGGCGGTCGCTGGTGCACTGCCTTGTGCCGCCACCAGCAGCGGCATCAACATCAACAGGGCCAGAGTTAGCAGGCGAGGCATATGGCTCTTCCGTGATCGTGCACCTCAACCAGTGACTGGTGCAGCGCCCGGACCGTCTGGTCATAGTCACTCTCGTCCACCACCAGCTGCATATCCACCTGACGCATGGACTGGTGAATGGCCAGCACACTGACATTCTCCTGCGCCACCGCCTGTACGGTTTTGGCGAGAATGCCGGGGATCTTCATATCGCTGCCGATGGCGGAGACAATCGCCACCTTGCGCACATCCAGCTCCGCATCCGGGTAACGCTTCTCCAGCAGCGCACGAATGCGCTTCACCGTCTTCAGGTTGGTCTTGAGGAAGTGGGTAATGGTATTGGCGTTGATATCCTTGGAGATCACATGCCCCTTGAAGCGCTTGATTGCCGCCAGTATCTCGCGATCGTAATCGTGGATGTTACCTGCCATATCCTGGTCAAACAGCTCCAGCGCGTAGACACCGGTGCAGCCGGCAATAATCTCTACGCAGGGCTCATCACTGACGTAGTCACCGGTGATCAGGGTGCCGGTGTGCTCCGGTTCAAAGGTATTCTTCACTCGCAGGGGAATGCTGTCCTGCCGCAGTCCCTTGGCCGCCTTGGGATGAATGGCCTCCATCCCCAGGTTGGCCAGCTGGTCAGCCACATCGTAGTTGGTGCGGCCGATGGGCACAGCCTTGTCGGCGCCGACCAGACGCGGGTCGGCACTGCTGAGGTGGAACTCCTTGTGGATCACCGCTTCCCGGGCGCGGGTAATCACCGCCAGGCGACTGAAGGTCATCTCGCTGTAACCCCGGTCGAAGGTGGACATCAGCCCCTCATCGGTATGGGCATAGCCGGTGACAATCGGCACCTGCGTCCGCAGGTCCACCGCCGCCATGGCCTGCTGGATATGCTCATCCAGCGGCAGGTGCTGGCTGCTGTTCCAACCGGAGAGATCCACAAAGCAGGCGTTGATACCGTCGCGGCGCAGCAGTGTGGCGGTGTTCCAGGCACTGTGGGCCTCACCGATACTGGCCAGCATCTCCCGCACGGTGGCGAGATGGGAGGCGAGGGCGAAATGGCCGTGGGAACAGAGACTCTGCAGATCCTGCAGGCACTGCCGCGCCTGCTGCAGGCGCGCGTCGATAAATGCGTTGGCTTCTGCCAGCAGGTCACCCTCGCCGAACAGGCGCGCGTTAATGGCTTGCAGCTCCTCTCGCAACTCGTCGAATGCACGCAGCCAACCGCTGTCTTCCGTGGCGCTGGCAAACAGGGCGTAAATACCCGGCTGGCCATTTTTCTTGTGCTCCAGCAAGCGGTCGGTAATGCCGCCGTAGGCCGACACCACAAAGATGCGGGGGATACGATTGCCCGCTTCGTCCAGCAGTGGTCGCGCAATAATGTTGTCACGCACTGACGCATAGTCGGACATGGAAGTGCCGCCGATTTTTTCTACCGTGTGCTGCAAAGTCTGTTGTTCACTCACCTCAAATCTCCTGTTGCCAGTCTCTGTTTAGGATTAGCCGGTGGCGTGACGCCAGCCTGCGCCCACCACCCTGCCAGCAGACTCAGGATTCAATGCTCTCCGCGTCCAGTTCGTAGGCACCTTCCTTGTTGTGGACTTCGGTGCCGTGCAGCGGCGGGTTAAAGACGCACGCCATGGTCATCTCTTCGAAGGCCCGCAGCATGTGGCGGTCGTGCTTGTCCAGCAGGTAGAGGGTGCCGGCTTCGATGGGGTAGACCTTGCCATCTTCCAGGGATTCAATTTCGCCCTTGCCGCTGATGCAGTACACCGACTCCAGGTGATTCTGGTAGTGCATGCGGAAATCCGCACCTTTGTAGATAGTGGTGATATGAAACGAAAAGCCCATACCGTCGCTTTTCAGCGCCATGCGGGTGCTCTCCCAGTTGCCATCGGGAGAGACAATACGACGGGAAGATTTGTTGGCGTCTTGCAGGTTACGAACAATCATAGGGAACTCCGGATTTCAGATAGTATTCAGCCGCCAGCAGCGCCCGTGGGCGTTGCTGCGGCGGTAACAAAAAAAGGGATCAGCCTGACGCTTAGCCGGCTTGGGGAAAGTACTCTTTCTCCTCGGGAATCACGTCGGCGCGGGCACACACCTCGCGGATGGACTCCTCGACGATGTCGATACCGGCCTTGAGGTTGTCATCGCTGATGGTAAGCGGGCAGAGGAACTTCACCACCTGGTCGTCGGCACCACTGGTCTCGATAATCAGACCTTTTTTAAAGGCCGCACTGGTGATCTTGTCCGCCAGTTCACCACTGACACAGTTGATGCCCTGGAACATTCCGCGGCCGCGGGCGGTAAAGTTACCTTCACCGTATTTACCGACAATGTCATTCAGTCGACCGGTCATATACTCGCCCTTGCGCTTTACGTCGTTGGCGAACTTGTCATCGGACCAGAACTGGTCCAGCGCCGCCTTGGCTGTCACAAACGCGAGATTGTTACCACGGAAGGTACCGTTGTGTTCACCGGGCTTCCACTGGTCCAGATCGGGACGAATCAGCACCACGGCAAACGGCAAGCCGTAACCGCTGAGGGACTTGGACAGCGTAATGATGTCCGGCTGGATGCCCGCCTCTTCAAAACTGAAGAAGCTGCCGGTGCGACCACACCCGGCCTGGATGTCGTCAACGATAAACAGCAGGCCATGCTTGCGACACACCGCCTGCAGGTTGCGTAACCACTCGAAGGAAGCCGCGTTAATACCACCCTCCCCCTGCACGGTTTCCACAATCACCGCTGCCGGCGAGTTGATGCCGCTGCTGGAGTCCGACAGTACCTTGTCCAGGTACACGGTGGTGTCGATGCCATCACCAAGGTAGCCGTCGTATGGCATACGGTGGGTACCGCTGAGGGTGACCCCTGCGGCGTTGCGATGGTGGGAGTTACCGGTCGCCGACAGGGCACCGAGGCTGACGCCGTGAAAACCGTTGGTAAAGGTCACAATGTTGCGCTGGCCCGTGACGTTACGGGCAATCTTCATGGCCGCTTCTACGGCGTTGGTACCGGTCGGGCCGGTAAACTGCACCATGTACTCCATGCCGCGGGGCTTGAGAATCTTGTCGTTCAGCGCTTCCAGGAATTCACCCTTGGCCTTGGTGTGCAGATCCAGCCCGTGGGTCACGCCATCATTGGCGATGTAATCCAGCAGCGGCTGCTTGAACAGGTCATTGTTGTGACCGTAGTTGAGGGTGCCGGCACCGGCGAGGAAATCCAGGTAGCGGTTACCGTCTTCATCCCACATAAACTCGCCCTTGGAGCGGGTAAAAATGCGCGGGAAAGAGCGCGCGTAACTCATTACTTCGGATTCAATTTCCTCAAAAATTTTCATAATCAGTAGTCCTGTCTTGAATTCATGTTTTGTGTACAGGGCGCAACCACAGAGGGCGACACCTGGCGATTAGTCGTTAGGGAGCGAGCCAAACGGGCCGATACGCACCAGCTCCTCGCTGTCGTGCTGGCCTTCAAAGTGGCGCTCGCGGTCCAGCCACACCGCCGCCTCCACCGGAGCCTCACGGCGGTCAGCAAAGCGCTCAAACAACGCCCAGGAAGCCTTGTTGTCCGGGGTAATGGTGGTCTCCATGTGGGTCAGGTCGCCGTGGCGATCCACGATGTGGTGCAGCATGCGCGACGCCAGCCCGCAGCCTCGCGCCGCCTCAGAGACCGCTACCTGCCAGATAAACAGCGTCTGCGGCGCATCCGGGCGGCGGTAGCCGGAGATAAATCCCACCAGCTCGCCATCGCGCTCGGCAGCTACCGAGGTAGCGGCAAAGTGCCCGCACTGGAGGAAATTGCAGTAGCTGGAGTTGGGGTCCAGTGGCGGACACTGGGCAATCAGCCGGTGTACTGCCATACCATCGGCTCGCTGTGGCGGCCGTAATTCAATTCCATCATTCATTGCAGATCTTTGAACTCTCTGGGAAATATTCTTTAGTTAGTTTCACATCTAAACGTATAAAACGCCTTTAAACCTGAATTAACGCGCCAAAAACGGGAAATTACGCAGTAATTAATGCCAGATTTATTTAGACATCTAAACATAGTACACTAAAGATTATTACAGTTCCAATCGCCCCCACCGGGGAATTGGCTGTGAGGGCCCCGCAAAGGCCTGCGAGAGGCGCAGCTCAGGCGTGCGTCACCAGATCATCAACAGAGAGCCCGGGCGACCGAATGGCTTGCCGGGAAGACCCGTATGGGAGATATGAAAAGCAGTAGAGATATAGACCCCCACCGCTATAATGTGCCGCTGCAACTGAACGGCGGAGAGCTGATTTTGAACAGCATTGAAGAGGTGCTGGTGGCACTGAGACGGGTTATCCGGGCAACCGACCTGCACTCCAAGCACCTGGCCAAGACCACAGGCCTGACGGCGCCGCAGATCCTCCTGCTGCAGACCATTCGCGACAAGGGTGAAGTGACCATTGGCGAACTGGCGACAGAGATGAGCCTCAGCCAGGCCACTGTCACTACCATTCTCGATCGTCTGGAGAAACGTGAGCTGGTCTACCGCGAGCGCTCGCGGGAGGACAAACGCAAGGTGCATGCACACCTTACCGATGCCGCCCACGAAACCCTGAAAGACGCCCCCATGCCACTGCAGGATCAGTTTGCACGGCAGTTCGCCGACCTGCAGCCCTGGGAGCAGACCATGATCATCTCATCCCTGCAACGGGTGGCGCAGATGATGGACGCCCAGCATATCGACGCCTCACCGGTTCTGGATATCGGCACCCTCGACCGCCACGGCACCCATTACGAAACCAACGACGCCTACCGCGACGACACCTGAGCCGGCGACAGCCGCCGTCAGCCCAGCACCACTGCGGCGCGCAGGCGTCCGGCGCCAAAGGCCGTCATGCGATCAAAATCGTCGCGGGCAATGGGCAGGTACTGACAGTCGATAGCCTGCTGCTCGGTGGCCAGCTCAGGGTCGTGCAGGTAGAAGCAGTGCTCATCCATACCCGTCAGCGTCACCCAGTGGGGTGCCTTCTTGCCGTCCAGCCGGTAGGTGCTGATCAGCATCAGCACCGCCCGCCCCGACTGCAGCAACTCTGCCAGCGCCTTCTGACCAATATCGCAGTAATGAATTGGCACCTGCTGTTGCACCGCCCGCGCCACAAACTGCTCGTGCACCAGGGTAATAATCTCTTTCTTGTGAGCGGTACGCACCCCATCGATAAACAGCGGGCCGTGAGTATTGAGGAAGACCTCAGCACGAAAACCTCGCTGTTGCGCCGACAGCGCCAATCCCACCGGATGACAGCCGCCGTGACCGGAAGTCATGTAGATGGTGGTGGCCTCGCGCCACAAATCCAGCTCCAGGCCGCGATCCATCACCAGGTCGGAGCCGAGGCTGGCCATGGCCATCATCAGCGCCGCCGGACCACAGGTAAATTCGGTGGTCTGGGCGTACCAGGGAGTGAGCCGCTGCTGGGGATCCCTTAATCGCTGGATCTTTTTCTGCATGCGCAGGGCATCGTCGTGATCTTCGTAGTAGTCGAAGTATTCACCAAACACCTGATAACCACAGGCCTGGTAGAGATCAATGGCACGCTGGTTGCGCTTGGCCACCTCCAGCCTCATATAGAGTCGCCCACGGGCTGCCGCCCCCTTCTCCAGCGCCTCCATCAATTGCCGCGCCACACCCAGCCCGCGGGCCGCCGGCGTTACCGCCAGCGAGTAGAGTCGCGCCAGGCGGGTGCCCTTGTGCAACCACGCCAGGCCATACCCCAATAAATCAGAGCCCGGCAGAGCAGCACCCGCCTCAGCCGCACTGCGCTGCGCCACCAGCAGCAGCGCATGGCGCGCCTTGAGCCAGCGCCGGAAACTGCGCCGCGAAAGCCGGTCACTGCTGAAGCACTGCTGCTCGATCATCAACAGCTGGTCGATATCCTCTTCGGTGGCCGCCCGCAGTTGCAGCGCAGCAGCTTGCGCCGCCGGGGTCACCTCTGCACTGGTACTGCCGCGCTGCACGCTCAACGCCCCCTGGCCTCCAGCCGGCGCTGGAATTCCGCCATGATCTGCATATAGAGCTCGTTGCCCAGGTAGGCATCCTCCACCTTGTAATCAATGCTGGGGTTGTCATTGACCTCCAGCACGTAAGCCTTGCCGTCCAGCTCTTTCACATCCACACCATAGAGGCCGTCACCAATAATGCGCGCCGCCTTCAGCGCCGCGTCGAGCACGCACTTGGGCACCTCAAACGTCGGCAGGGTTTCAAAGCCACCGGAGGAGAAGCGTTTGGAGTCGTGGTTGTAGATCTGCCAGTGGTTGCGCGCCATCAGGTAGCGACAGGCGTAGATGGCACGACCATTGAGCACACCGATGCGCCAGTCATAGTCGGTAAACAGATACTCCTGCGCCAGCACCAGCGCACTCTGCTGCAACAGCTCCTGCAGCTTATCCACCAGCTGCCCCCGATCCTTCACCTTGAACACACCACGGGAGAAGGAGCCCTCCGGCATTTTCAGCACCAGCGGGTAACCAAAGGCCTGCTCCAGCAGCTCCACACTCTGCTCACCGGCGTCATCCACCACCAGGGTCTTCAGGCTCGGCACCTTCTGGTAGCTGAAGGCGTCGTGCAGGTAGACCTTGTTGCAGCAGCGCAGGATGGAGACCGGATCGTCGATCACCACCAGTCCCTTCTGCTCCGCCTTCGACGCCAGCCGGTAGGTGTGGTGGTCAATGGCGGTGGTCTCGCGGATAAACAGCGCGTCGTAATAGGCAATATTTTCGATCTGCGAGATCTCCAGCGGCTCGGCATTGATGCCGTGCTTTTCCGCCGCCTTCACAAAGCGGCTGATGGCCTCGCGGCTGCTGGGTGGCACTTTTTCCTGGCTGTTGACCAGGATCGCCATGTCCCAGCGCAGCCGCTTGCGCTTGCCGCCAATGCGCCAGGAGTTCTGCATAAACTCCCACAGGTCGGCGAGAAACTGCTCCCGCTCCTCACCCTCGAGGGAGGAGTAGGAGTGACAACTGACCCGCAGCCGCATGGCGCTGCCGGCCGGCTCCAGGGTCAGCTTCAGCACCGGCGCCGGAAATTGCTGGAACACCTTGCGCGCCAGTTTGCGCAGCGGCTCAGCAGTCGTGCGCCCGAAACAGACCAGGTGATGCTGGGTCGCCGCCAGCGTACCGAGGGCCGCCAACTCGCCCTTGAACTGCGCGCTTACATCACCTTCATCACCGGCACGCAGGCCGTTGATGGTTTTCACACTGGGCAGCACCTGGTGGTCGCGGGCCTCGGCCAGCAGCGAGCAGTAGTAGCCCTTACTGAGATAGGTCTCGGTATCACACAGGTTGATAATGCGGGTCTTGGGCTCATTGAGCTTCGGATACTGATGCAGGTAATCCTGGAAACTGATGGCGGTGACCGCCTTGTCCGCCGGCAACTCCAGTTCGCCGTCGAGCACAATCAAAGTCTTGAACATGGGTTAGGCCTTATCCTTCCGCGACCCGCAGGAGAGCCGCTTTAACACTTCAATAAAGGCTGCCACGGCGGGCAGCGGCGCGGTTTCCGACATGGTGTGATAGCCGCAGGTGGGTATCTGCAGCGTGGTGCCATCCACCAGGCCGTTGGAGGCCTTGATGATGCGACCCATCTCGGTAGAGCCCAGCGACATGGGGTCCAGCCCCTTGGCCTTCAGCTCCTCGTTGTTCTGCTTCACGTACTCATCCTTGTACTGGGTGACCACACCCAACTCCGCACACAGACTCGACAGCACCTCGGTCATCTGCGCACTGAAGCCGGCATTGGCATCCTGGTTGCGCAGCACCAGTTGTTGCTGACTGGCCGCCTCAAAGGTGGGAAAGGGACTGGTATCCACCACGATCAACTGGTTGGTGGAACCACCGAAGCGGCGGAACCACTCCAGCAGGTAGCGCCAGCTTTTGCCCGCCTCCTCCTGCGCGGTAAAGAACGCCGTACCCTCGAAGCCCAGCTCGAACAGGTAGACCAGCACCGCCGCCGTCAGCACGTTGTCCAGCTGACCCACCAGCGCCTCTACGGTCACCCGCAGGTTGTCGAGAAACGCCACCGGCGTACCGGCCACCAGGTGATCCATCCCCTCCAGGGTGAAGATCAGGTTGTTGCGGAATTCACAGATGTGCGCCTCGCGAATGGCACCCTTGCCACGATAGGCACCGGACCAGGGCTCATAGGCATAGACCTGCTCACCACTGAAGCGATCCACAATCTTGCGCATCAGCTGCTCATCCACCGAGTTACCCAGCAGGTCAGAGCGGGCGCCGGCCACGAAGGCGGCGTACTGAAACTCGTTGGGACCGGTACAGATAAGGCCGTGGCGGTCGATGTGCGCCGACAGGAACAATCGCTCGGCATCGCCGCGCTGGGCTACCAGCAAGCCTTCGTACCAGGTGACGGTAGCACCGCGCTCTTCCAGCTCACGCTGCAGCACACGGAAAAAGGAGTGTTCGGCTCCCACCACCGACGGGTGGCGCAACAGATGGGAGAGCAGATTGATAAAATCCACCGGCAGACCTGCGCGGGTGGCAGCGTAAAAACGATCAGAGTGCAGAGAGGAATCGTTCATTGGCGCTAAGTGCATAACCTCCTGAAGGTATCACCAAGTGTAGTGCGATATGGGAAAAACGGAGAGCCGCAGTGCGGATGAGCGCGGCGGACGAACGTCGCCGCGGGCACAGATGTTAGCGACCACAAGGGGCCACCGCTAACAAGGATTTTTTGTATTCAGGAACAGTAATGCTTGTGAATCTCCGGGGTGCCAGGCACCCCGGAACAGGAGGGTCAGCCGCGGTTGCGCTGCACGATCCCCATCATCTTGTAGGTCAGCAGGGCGGCCGAGAATTCATAGGCGTGAAAGCCCTCAATGGGCGCCAGCTCCATGATGTCGAAGCCGATAATATCCCGCTGTTGGGCCACCGACTCAAACAGTGACAAGGTCTGGTACCAGCTCAACCCACCTGGCACCGGGGTGCCGGTAGCCGGAAATACGGAAGGGTCGAGACCATCCACATCGAGGGTGAAAAAGACCTTGCTGGGGAAATCTTCCGGCAACTCAAAGGTGGTGACGTTTTTCGGTACCAGCACCTCCGCATCCAGGTGCTTCACACCGTAAACCTTGCGGGTCTTTGACTCCTCCTCACAGAACGCGCGAATACCCAGCTGGAACAGCGGGATATCCTCATCCACGATGCGTTTCATTACGGACGCGTGGCTGTAGGGATTGCCCTCGTAGGCGTCGCGCAGGTCGGCGTGGGCGTCAATCTGCACCACCCCGAAATCTTCCACGCCGGCCGCCAGCAGGCCGCGAATCACCCCAATGGTGACCGTGTGCTCACCACCCAGTACCACCGGGAATTTGCCTGCCCGGACAATGGCCTCGGTGGCGGCTGCGATACGCGCCACCACCTCTTCCGGCGTACCGTCGGTATCCACCGGCGGCAGGGTGTGAATACCCTCGCGACAGGGGTGCCCCTTGCCGTCCCAGGTCTCCAGCTGCCAGGAGGACTGCAGGATTGCCGCCGGGCCCTTGCCGGTACCACCGCCATAGGAGACCGACTCCTCGTAGGGAACCGGCAACACGTGAAAGGCGGCAGCATCCGCTGCCGGGTGCTCAAACTCGGAGCCGAGGAAGACCGGATATCCGGGTGCTACCAACTGATCAAACTCTTCCATCTTCTGTTCCTCTGCGGTTTGTCAGACCTGAATTATTGCCAGCGCCGCACCCGCTATCAGGCAGCGGAACGCCGCTGTTACCTAACCACTGTAAAGCGGCTCAAAGGCCGCAATGTTTATGATGTAGATCAATGAATTGCTGTGGACGACCATGGTTTATGACGCCAAAATTGCCCTTACAGCTAATATGGATATTGCTGTTTAACGACTAAAAATAACAGGCAAAACCACACCATTGCAGGAATGTAATCATGGCTAAAATGTCTTGGGATGACTCACTGAATACCGGCATCACCATCATTGACCACCAACACCGGGGGATAGTGGACTATATCAATCAGCTGCACGCCGCCGCCGTGGCCGAGGATCGCGAACAGATCACCGAGGTCTTCCAGGGGCTGATCAACTACACCACTTCACACTTCGCCTTTGAAGAGGAGCTGCTGGAGCAGAACAACTACCCGCTGCTGGGGGCTCACAAAAAGGTACACGCCAACTTCGTCAACCGCATCCAGAAGTATTACCAGGCGCACCAGGCCGGCAAGAATGTGGCCAAGGCCCTCTCCGGGGAGCTGCAGATCTGGCTCACCACCCACATCAAAAACGAGGATGGAGACTACGCCCGGAATGTGCAGATCAGGACACCCACCGGCTCCCTGCTAAGCCGCATGGTATCCCGCTTCTTCTGATCTCCCACTGCGTCCGCTGTCTTGCCAACAGCTGACCCATCAGGGCCGCACCGGCCGCCAGGGCCAGGCCGGACGTATCAGGACAAGCGCTCTCTGAACGCCTCGTAACCAAATTCCCGCACCACCCGCAGGCTGTCATTGGCGGAGTTCCAGACAGCGATTGCCGGCAGCCCGATACCATTAAACGTCGTCGTCTTGACCATGGTGTAGTGTGCCATGTCATCAAACATCAGGCGCTGACCAATGACCAGCGGCTGATCAAAGCTGTAATCACCCATGACATCCCCGGCGAGACAGGTCTGCCCGCCCAGGCGATAGGTGTGCGCCTTCTCCCCCGCTTCCCCGGCACCCCAGATCTGCGCCCGGTAGGGCATCTCCATGGTATCCGGCATATGGCAGGTGGCGGAGGTATCGAGGATGGCCAAATCCATCTGGTTACAGGTCAGGTCCAGCACCTCACTCACCAGCACACCGGAGTGAATGGCCACCGCTTCGCCAGGCTCCAGGTACACCTGCACATCGTAGCGCTGCTGAAACTCGCGGATGCGGGCAATCAGGCCATCCACGTCGTAATCGGGCTTGGTGATGTGGTGACCGCCACCGAAATTGACCCACTTCAGTGTTGGCAGGATATGGCCAAACTGCTCTTCCACCGCCGCCAGGGTGCGATCCAGCGGGCCGAAGCCCTGCTCGCACAAGGTGTGAAAGTGGATGCCGGACAACCCTTCCAGGCTCTGCCCGGCAAACGCTTCCTTAACAATGCCCAGGCGACTGCCCGGAGCACAGGGGTTGTAGATATCCGCCGCGCCTTCCGAGTGCATGGGATTGACCCGCACACCAAACTCCAGCTCCGAACGCTGCGCTTTCGCCTCGTTAACCAAAGGCTGAAAACGCTGCCACTGGCCAAAGGAGTTGAACACCACGTGATGGGAGATTTTCAGGATTTCACGCAGGTCAGCCTCGGTGTAGGCAGCACTGAAGGTGTGCACCTCGCCGCCAAACTCCTCGGCGCCGAGGCGGGCCTCGTAGAGGCCACTGGCACAAGTGCCGGTGAGGTAGCGACTCACCAGCGGCGCCAGGCTGAACATGGAGAATGCCTTCAGCGCCAGCAGCACCCTGGCGCCTGATTCTTTCTGCACCCGATCGAGGATTTTCAGGTTGCGCTCGATCGCTACCTCATCCACCACATAACAGGGGGATGGCACTCGCGCAGGGTCAAAGGTGGTGAAGGTATCGCAGTTGATCTGGCCGTGGATATCCATGCTTATTGCGGTCCCGCTGCTCAAACCAGCTCGTAGCCGGGTTCTTCAATCACCTGCCAGGGCAGGCCGTGGCTGTTGAGGTCGGCCATAAAGGCGTCGGGGTCCAGCTGCTCCATATTCCACACGCCGTCCTGCATCCACTTGCCTTCGATCATCATCTTGGCACCGATCATGGCAGGCACACCGGTGGTGTAGGAGATGGCCTGGGACTGTACTTCTTTGTAGCAGTCCTGGTGATCTTTCACCTGGTAGACATACACAGTCTTCGACTTGCCATCCTTGATGCCGGTGACCACACAGCCAATACAGGTTTTGCCCACGGTACGCGGACCGAGGGTGGACGGATCAGGCAGCAGGAACTTGAGGAACTGAATCGGCACAATTTCGGTACCGTTAAAATTCACCGGCTCAATACCGGTCATACCCACGTTGCCCAGCACCTCCAGATGCTTCAGGTAGCTCTCGCCAAAGCTCATCCAGAACTGCGCTTTTTTCAGCGTCGGGAAGTGCTTGACCAGCGACTCCAGCTCTTCGTGGTACATGCGGTAGATGTTGTAGGTTCCCACCTCATCCGGACAGGTAAAACTCTGGTGCAGGGACATGGCCGGGGTGGTAACGAATTCGCCATTCTCCCAGTGACGGCACTCGGCGGTCACTTCGCGGATATTGATCTCCGGGTTGAAGTTGGTGGCGAAGGGGTAGCCGTGGTTACCGCCATTCACATCGATGATGTCCAGGGTGTGGATCTCGTCGAAATAGTGCTTGGCGATGTAGGCCGTAAAGACGTTGGTGGCACCGGGGTCAAAACCGGAACCCAGCAGCGCCATCAGGCCGGCCTGTTTGAATTTTTCCTGATAGGCCCACTGCCAGCTGTACTCGAATTTGGCGGTATCCAGCGGCTCGTAGTTGGCAGTATCCAGGTAGTGCACGCCCGCTTCCAGGCAGGCATCCATAATGGTCAGGTCCTGGTAGGGCAGCGCCACGTTGATCACCATAAACGGCTTCAGCTCGTTGAGCAGCGCCACCAGCTCCGGCACATTGTCGGCGTCCACCTGGGCAGTTTTGATCTCGCGGCCCTGGGTCTCTTTAATCTGTGCAGCAATAGCATCGCATTTGGATTTGGTACGACTGGCCAGGGTGATATCTGTGAATACTTCCGACAGCTGCGCGCACTTGTGTGCCACTACCTGCCCAACGCCACCGGCGCCAATGATCAGTACTTTAGCCATAGCGGTTCCCCTTAACTTAATAAACTTCTTTCTCGTAGTAAGTGTAGCCTTGCAGGCTCTCGCTGAAACGCTTCACGATCTGCTGGCGCTCGCGCACAGTGATACGTCCTTCGCGCACCGCGCGCTCGGCGGTGTTGCGATAGCGCAACAGCACATCCTTGGGATCGTACTCCACGTAACTCAGCACATCGGCCACGGTATCGCCGTGGATCTCCTTAACGAACTCATAGCTGCCGTCGCGATTGAGACGCACACTGACCACATTGGTGTCACCAAACAGGTTGTGCAGGTCCCCCAGGGTCTCCTGGTAGGCGCCCACCAGGAACACACCCAGGTAGTACTCCTCGCCATCCTTCAGGGCGTGCAGGGAGAGCGTCTTGTTGCTGCTCTCCACCGGATCAATAAAGCGATCGATCTTGCCGTCACAGTCACAGGTGATATCCGCCAGCACCGCCTGGCGGGTGGGCGCCTCCTCAAGACGGTGAATGGGCATAATGGGGAACAGCTGGTCGATGGCCCAGATATCCGGCAGCGACTGGAACAGGCTGAAGTTGCCGTAGTAGATATCCGCCAGCGAGGTTTTCAAACCCTCCAGGTCGGTGGGTACGCGATCCATGGTTTCGGTCTGCGCCACCACGCCGTGGAGGATCTCCAGGAACAGGTTTTCCGCCACCGCACGGGTACGCAGGTCAATCTGGCCGCGGCGGAACAGCTCCCGCACCTCCTGGCGATGGAAGTGGGCGTCGTTAAAGCACTCCTGGGCGCTCTCCTGACTGAGGTACTCCAGCACCTCCCGCATCTGCGAGATCTGCGGGTGCTCATCCTCGCGGAAGGGCTCGCTCTGGGTGGGCTCAAACAGGTTAACGTCGAGAATGTTAAACAGCAGCACCGAGGCGTAGGCCACAGTGGCGCGACCGGATTCAGTCACGATGGTGGGGTGCGGCACGCCATACTCGTCGAGGGTGTCGCGGATGGTCTCCACCACGTCGGCACAATACTCTTCCAGCGAGTAGTTGCGGCTCTGTTCGCCGCTGTTGCTGGCGCCGGTGTAATCCACCGCCAGGCCGCCGCCCAGGTCGATATAGGAGAGCGCCGCGCCCTCGCGGCGCAGGTCGGCGTAGTAGCGACAAGCCTCCACAATACCGCCACGAATATCGCGGATGTTGGGGATCTGGGAGCCCAGGTGGCAGTGCAACAGCTGCAGGCAGTCGAGCATATCCTCGCGCTTGAGCTGGTCCACCACATCAATCAGCTGACTGGTGGTGAGGCCGAACACACTGCGATCACCGCTGGTGGTGTTCCAGTGGCCACTGACCCGGGTGGTCATCTTCACCCGCACGCCAATACAGGGAGCCACCCCCAGCGCCCGGCTGCGCTCAATAATGATGGGTAGCTCGGTGGGGGTTTCGATCACGAAAATACAGATAAAGCCGAGCTTGCTGGCCTGCAGGCCCAGTTCGATGAACTCAGAATCCTTGTAACCGTTGCAGATGATCAGGCTGCCGGGCTCTTCCAGCGCCGACAGTGCCGCAATCAGCTCCGGCTTGCTGCCCACTTCGAAGCCGTGCTGGTAGCGTTTGCCGAAGTCGGCAATCTCTTCCACCACCTGCGCCTGCTGGTTGACCTTGATGGGATAGACCCCGCGGTAGATATTCTGGTAACCGGCACCCTTGATGGCTTCGCGAAAGGCATTGTTGAGACGGAACAGCTGGGCATCCAGGATATTCTCGATCCGCAGCAGCACCGGCATATGCAGGTCCCGCTCCGCCAACCCCTTGACGATGTCCAGGATAGGCACATCGGCGTTAAGGGTCTTGGCGACCACCAAACCATCGTCGTTCAGGGCAAAATAGTCGTTGCCCCAGCGGTCGATGCCGTACAGTTCCGCAGCCTGTGCCACGTCCCATTGAATATCATCCAACTCTGCCGATCCTCCTGAGATGTCACCAGTAAACATAGGGTTTTGCCCGGCCCCCGGCCGGGCAGGCGCGCAATTCTGCATGAAAAACAGGCAGGGCACCACAGAAAATTTGAGCCTTCCGCGGGCCCCATCGGGGGTGCCAAATCCCCCCTTTTCAGGGTAGTTGAAACCTGTGACAAAGTGACTGCAGTGAGTGGCCGGCCAACCTCTGTGGCGGGCGCCCCGCCCCACCTTCCTGAGGGCGTAGAGCGACCATTAAACGGCAAAACCCACGACCATGCAAAACCGGCCACCGCCCATGGCAGAGTGCCGCTTCTCCCCCCTTTTCATTGACAATTGCGCCGCAGCTGGGACACTACACCCCTCAGGAAAGTAGTCCGCAGGATAACAACGAGCCCCCCTATGCAAATGACCAAAACCCTCGGCGAATTCATCATTGATTGCCAGGCCGAGTATCCGGAAGCCACCGGTGCCCTCACCAACATCTTCTCCGCCATCCGCCTGGCCGCCAAAATCGTCCATCGCGAGATCAACAAGGCCGGCCTGGTGGACATCACCGGCGCTGCCGGCCTGGAGAATGTCCAGGGTGAGCAGCAGCAAAAGCTGGACGTCTACGCCAATGACAAATTCAAGGCTGCCCTGGCCGCGCGGGGTGACGTCTGTGGCATCGCCTCCGAAGAGGAAGAGGAGTACGTCTATTTTGAAGAGGGCCACAGCCCCGACGGCCGCTACGTGGTATTGATGGACCCGCTGGACGGCTCATCCAACATCGACGTTAACGTCTCCGTCGGCACCATTTTTTCCATTTACCGCCGCGTCTCCCCGGTAGGCCAGCCAGTAACCGCCGAGGACTTCCTGCAGCCCGGCGACCAGCAGGTTGCCGCCGGCTACGTGATCTACGGCTCTTCCACCATGCTGGTCTACACCACCGGCAATGGCGTCAACGGCTTTACCTTCGACCCCAGCCTGGGCGTGTTCTACCTGTCACACCCCAACATGCGCATCCCGCAGGAAGGCAAGATCTACTCTATTAATGAAGGCAACTACATCAACTTCCCGGCCGGCGTGAAAAAGTACATCAAGTACTGCCAGGAGAAGGATGCGGCCACCAACCGCCCCTACACCTCGCGCTACATCGGCTCACTGGTGTCCGACTTCCACCGCAACATGATCAAGGGTGGCATCTACCTCTATCCGCCCACCCACAGCCACCCCAACGGCAAGCTGCGCCTGCTGTATGAGTGCAACCCCATGGCTTTCCTGGCCGAGCAGGCGGGCGGCAAGGCGGTGGCAGGGCCGGATCAGCGCATTCTCTCCCTGCAGCCCACCGAGCTGCACCAGCGCGTACCGCTGGTGGTGGGCTCCACCACCATGGTGGAGAAGGTGGAGAGCTTCCTGCGCGAAGACCCGTAAACCCTGCGCCTTCCAGTGACCGGTGCCAGCCGGTCACTGCCTTGCCCCATCAGGCCCGGTACCACTCCAGACCCAGGGGCGGCAGGCCCGCTTTCATCTTGGCGAACGCCTCCTTGGCCAGCAGTTGCGGCCCCTTCACCCCCAGCTCAATGCGTGGATTGTCGTCCATCACCGGCAGGCTGAACACCTTGACGCCGGTGTACTCCGCCATCAACTGCTCCATTAACGGAATGATACGGCTCTCATTGGCGCCCTTCACAAACAGGGAGTACTCCCGATAGCCGACATCGCCCCTATCGGCGTAGTGGGTATCCAGCACCCACTCCAGCATGGGCCAGGCCATCTGCGGAAAGCCGGGCACAAAGTGGTGATGCCGAATGCTGAAACCGGGAATCTTGTTTACCGGGTTGGGGATAATGTCGCAGCCTTTGGGAAACTCAATCAGGCGGTAGCGCTCGGCGGTCAGCTCCTTGCCGGTATCGCGGGAGAACTGCTCCATCAGCTCCACACCGAAGGGGTGCCGCTCGGTCACTGTGCCGAGGGCTTCCGCTACCGCCTCGCGGGTGAGATCGTCCGGCGTGGCGCCAATACCGCCTGTGCTCAACACCACATCACCGCGGGCGAAGGACTCCCGGTAGCAGCTCACCAGATCTTCACGATCATCCCCCATCACCCGCGCCCAGCTCAGGCACAAGCCACGACTGGTGAGCATCTTCACCACCCGTGACAGGTGTTGATCCTCACGGCGACCGGAGAGGATTTCATCCCCGACTATAACCAGACCGATTTTCATAGAGCAGGCTTCCCCCTGGTAAATTCTCTGGCAGCCAAAGCGCTGCCGGGCACTGGTTACGGAGTATATGACAAGATGGTTGAGTGACTCAGCTTCCGCTTCAGCTGGCGGCGCTGATGTCTCTTACGGGCGACCATAAAAAAAGCGGCCCCGGGAGAGGCCGCCTTTGACGGTGACACAATAACAGCAGCTTACTTGAGAGAGGCGTAGTAAGCCGCAACATTGGCAATATCGGCATCACTCAGGGGCGCCGCCATACCGGCCATAATCGGCGCCTGACCGCCGGTGCGCTGACCGTTCTTGTAGGCTTTGATCGCCATCTCAAGATACTGGACATTCTGGCCCGCGAGGTTGGGATACATGGGGATCATGGCCTTGCCATCGGCACCGTGGCAGGCGGCGCACACGGTAGTGGCTTTTTGCTTACCGGCTTCCAGGTCTGCAGCCTGGGCCATAACGGGCAGCGTGGCCAGGGCCAGGGTGGAAATCATCAGGGACAGTTTCATCTTCTCTCTCCAGCGGTTGTTTTAATATACAGGCATTCGAATTCGTCTGTGGCGCAGCGGCCTTTTTCAATGTCAGGCAGAATAACAAAAAGTTTACAGCGACAACTACCATCATCCCCCCCCTGCCCTTGATATGGATCAGGCAGGCACTCAATCCCGCCTAGCGCCGCACGTAAACCCAGTTACTCTCTTTCTGGTCACACACCCACAACAGTTCTCCCAACGGACTGCACCAGCTGATATCCCGCGGCAGCGCCGAACCGTAGCGGTTTTGCACCGCCAGCCGCTGCTTGTCGCTTTTCAGGTACTCGAACATACGGGCAAAACGCCGGGAGGGATTCTCACCCCGCTCCGCCGCACTGCGCCAGACGTGATGAAACTTGGTGTAGCTCATGGTGGAGGCGCCCAGCCCGATGGAGAGCATGGCCTCGATATAGCGCCGGTAGTTGTCGATCATCTCGGCGCGATTACTGCTGGCCACCTCCGCCAGCAGCAGCTGGTTACCGGCCTCCAGCGCACCCTCGTCGAGGCGACTGTTGGGAAGGTTGCCACTGAGCTTGAACACCTGCTCACCACACACGAGGGAGTATCGCTGTAACTGGCACCTGGTCTTCTGTGGCGTCTTATGGGGAATCGCTGCCGACGCCTCCTCCCTTTCAGCCTCCTGCCTTACAAGCACTGGCGCGGCGGCGCGGCCCGGAGGCCGGGAGGCAGGCCCGACCTCGGGCAATTGCAGGCCGGCACGCCGGGCCGGTCGGCTCAACAACAGACGCTGTGTGGACGGCGGGTTGCGGCGAAAATCGGCCCAAGCGGGCAGCGCCTCCCCCTGCGCCTGCAGCTGGCAATACACCTTCTCCAATGATGTGCGCGGCTCACAGGCTATGGCCGGCGAAGCCACAAACAGCGCCAGCAACAATCCCGGCAGCAAGCTCCGGCGAATGAGCATCAGTAGACGTCCCCCAACTGCAAGTTTCCGGCCGCAGCATCCCCCAGCAACGACCGGGTTACAAGTGCGTCAGCCGGTTGAATTGTGGTCGCAGGTAGGCCACCTGATCCTCGCGGATGCGGCTGCCGTTGACCAGGGCCAGGTATTCCGCCGGGTTCGGACGGTAAGGCAGGGCGATCAATTCCATATCCGTCTCCTGCAGCAGGCGATTGCCCTTGCGCTGATTGCAGCGGCGGCAGGCTGCCACCACATTCTCCCAACGATCCCGGCCACCGCGACTGCGGGGCATGACGTGATCCCGGGAGAGCTCGCGGCGATGAAAATAGCCGCCGCAGTAGAGGCACTGGTGATTGTCCCGGGCAAACAGCGCCGGATTGTTCAGCGCCGGTGCGCTGCGGTGGGGGGCGAGGCGGCTGCCGCCGCAGGCAATAATAGCCGGCAACTGCATCATGCTCAGGCGCCCGGTGAAACGATTGTGCCCGCCCTTCACGGAGCGAACCACCCCACCGAGACTCCAGAGCACCAACTCGCGGGCGTAGAGACAGGCGGCCATCTGCCACTCCACCCACTCCAGGGGCTGGCCGGCCGCGTTGAGACGAAGGATACGGGCATCACTCATACTCGGTGCACTCCTGGGGATGGAATTGCAGTAAAACCGTCAAGGAAGACCGGAGAAACGATCACACGACTGAATTGGCGGGGGAGATGGGCTGTTGCCCGGTGACGGCTGCTGCCGCGACGACAATCCGAAAGCGACCCTCTGGTCGCGAGCCGGCTACAACAGCCAGCCCTTATCGGGGTATTACAGATGAAGGCAAGCCCTCCAGCTGAACAGGTTTTAAACAGTCCGTTGCAATATCCGCCAGCTACCTGCAGCTGTCAAGCTTCTGCCCGGGCAGCGCCGGCAGCCGGGACTCAGACACGCTCCCAAACGGGTACACAACAGGCATAAAAAAGCCCCGCCGGCATCCTGCCGACGGGGCCTCATACTCACAGGTGCTTTAGCCTATGCGTTACCCTAAGTCCCTTGTTTTTTGCAGCTGTGTTCCTTTCCCTGCCGCTGGCGTCCCTCTATCCCTGTAACCGGTCAATACCGGGCGTCCCTGTGTTGCTTCCTGCAACACTGATAATGATAGACCAATTTGAAAGAAGTAAAAGGCGACATTCACTTTCCATTTTGTGAGACATATCTCACAAAACTGGCCTTACCAATCGAGAGCTGGCACAGCCTCTGCGACAATCTTCACCCACACCCCCTTACCCCGGGAGCGTTGACCTGCCATGCGCCCTTCGGTAGGGTTCGCTCTTTCCAACCTGTCGACGAGGTCCCCCCCGTGGCCACCAAGAAAAAAGCCGCCGATTTTGAACAGTCCCTGCAGCAGCTGGAAGCGCTGGTGACGGAGATGGAGAAAGGCGAGCTGAGCCTGGAAGAGAGCCTCGCAGCCTTCGAAGCCGGCATTCGCCTCACCCGCGAGTGCCAGACCCGCCTCACCGAGGCGGAGCAGAAAGTACAACTCCTGCTGGAAGAACAGGGGCAACTCACCGCCCTCCCTTTTGATGACGACCAGGACCCCGCCTGACCGGGCCCTGCCTGACCACCCCCAGCCAGACTATTACCCCCAGAGTAGACCCGCCCCGATGAATCCGGCCTTTAAAGAGTTTCTGCAGCACAGCCAGCAGCGCTGCGACGCGGCCCTGGCAGCCTGGATGGAGCGCGACCACTGCGGCGCCCCGCATCTGCTGGCAGCCATGAAATACAGTCTGCTAAGTGGCGGTAAACGCGTGCGCCCGGTGCTGACCTACGCCACGGCCACCGCCGTGGGCGGGATCAATCCCGCCACCGATGCGGCCGCCTGTGCCCTGGAGGCAATCCACGCCTACAGCCTGATCCACGACGACCTGCCGGCCATGGACGATGACGACCTGCGCCGCGGCCAGCCGACCTGCCACATCGCCTTTGACGAAGCCACCGCCATTCTCGCCGGCGATGGCCTGCAGGCGCTGGCGTTTGAACTGCTGGCCACCGCACCGGGCATTGAAGCCGTCACCCGTGCCCAGCTGCTGGCACAATTGGCTACTGCCGCCGGGCCCGCCGGTATGGTGGGAGGCCAGGCCATTGACCTGGCCGCGGTAAACCAGCAGCTGACGCTGGAACAGCTGCAGCACATGCACAACCTCAAGACCGGCGCCCTGATCAGGGCAGCCGTGCTGATGGGAGCCATCAGCGCCGGCGCCAATGAACAGCAGCTGGCGAGCCTCTCCCGCTACGCTGACGCCATCGGCCTCGCCTTCCAGGTGCAGGACGATATCCTCGATGTGGTGGCCGACACCTCCACCCTGGGCAAGCCGCAGGGCTCTGACATCTCCCACAACAAGCCCACCTATGTCTCACTGCTGGGCCTGGAAGGTGCACGCGCCAAAGCCCGCGACCTTCTGAATCAGGCCCTGGCCGCCTGCGACAACCTCGGTGAGCAGGCGGAGCAGCTGCGCCAGCTGGCTCACTATGTGGTCGAGCGCGGCAAGTGAAGCGACAGGCCACTTGCCCCCATAAGTGGCATTAACACTAGGCAAGTGGGGTCTATCCCCCTAGAATTCCCCCTCTACCAGCCCGAAAGCAGCCTGCCAGCCTGATGTTTAAAGAAATCCCCCTGTCCCGGCCAGTTACCCCGCTTCTGGATACCGTTACCACTCCGGAAGATCTGCGCCGCCTGGAGGAAAAGCAACTGCCGGAGCTGGCACGGGAACTGCGCGAATACCTGCTCTACAGCGTCGGCCAGACCGGTGGGCATTTCGGCGCCGGCCTTGGCGTAGTGGAGCTGACCATCGCCCTGCACTACTGCTATAACACCCCCGAAGACCGTATCGTCTGGGACGTGGGCCACCAGACCTACCCGCACAAGATTCTCACCGGCCGCCGCGAGCAGATGCACAGCATGCGTCAACAGGGTGGCCTGGCGGGCTTTCCCAAGCGCAGCGAGAGCGACTACGACACCTTTGGCGTGGGCCACTCCAGCACCTCCATCAGTGCCGCCCTGGGCATGGCGCTGGGATCGGAGATGGCCGGCAGCGACCGCAAGCACGTGGCAGTGATCGGCGACGGCGCCATGACCGCCGGTATGGCCTTTGAGGCCCTCAACCACGCGGCACACACGGAAACCGACCTGCTGGTGGTGCTCAACGACAACAACATGTCCATCTCCCGCAACGTCGGCGGACTGGCCAACTACTTCTCCAAGATCTGGGCCAGCAAGTTCTACACCGGCCTGCGGGAGAACAGCAAACGGGTACTTTCCAAGATTCCACAGGCGTGGGAGCTGGCCCGTAAAACCGAAGAGCATATGAAAGGCATGGTGTCCCCGGGCACCCTGTTTGAAGAGCTGGGCTTCTATTACATCGGCGCCATCGACGGCCACGACCTGGATCGACTCACCCACGACCTGCGTAACCTGCGCGAGCTGCCCGGCCCCAAACTGCTGCACATCATTACCCGCAAGGGCAAAGGCTTTGTGCCCGCAGAAGAGGACCCGGTGGGCTATCACGCGCTCAACAAGATCGAGCCCAAGCCCAAGGTACAGGTGGCAGCGCCGGTGGCGAAAAAGCCCAAATACCAGGATATTTTTGGTCAGTGGCTGTGCGACATGGCCGCCGCTGACGACAAGCTGGTGGCCATCACCCCCGCCATGTGTGAAGGCTCCGGCATGGTGGAATTTGCCGAGCGCTATGCCGACCGATTCTACGACGTGGCCATCGCCGAACAACACGCGGTAACCCTGGCGGCAGGCATTGCCTGCGAGGGCCAGAAGCCTGTGGTAGCGATCTACTCCACCTTCCTGCAGCGCGCCTACGACCAGCTGGTGCACGACGTTGCCATCCAGAACCTGGATGTGACCTTTGCCATCGATCGCGCCGGCCTGGTGGGTGAAGACGGCCCCACCCACGCCGGCAGCTTCGACCTTAGCTTCCTGCGCTGCATTCCCAACCTGGTGATTGCCGCCCCCAGCGACGAGAACGAGTGCCGCCTGCTGCTCTCCACCGGATACCAGTTTGCCGGCCCCGCCGCCATTCGCTATCCCCGCGGCACCGGTCCCGGCACCGTGATCGACACCGACCTGGCCACCGTGAAGATCGGCAAAGGCCTGCTGCGCCGTCATGGCGAGCGGGTGGCCATCCTCAACTTTGGCACCCTGCTGCCGGCCGCCCTGGAAGCTGCTGAAGCTCTCAACGCCACGGTCTGCGACATGCGCTTTGTGAAGCCGCTGGATCACGAGCTCATCAGCCAGATGGCTGCCAGCCACGAACTGCTGGTCACCCTGGAAGAGAACAGCACCGCCGGTGGTGCCGGCTCTGCAGTCATGGAGTACCTGGCCGAACAGGGTTTCAACACGCCCGTGATGCCTTTTGGCCTGCCGGACCGCTTTGTGGATCACGGCAAGCATCAGGCGCTGCTGGATGAAGTGGGCCTCAACGCCAGTACCATCATCGAACGGGTGCGCACCCGCCTGGCACCAATGGGCAGTCGCGCGTCCGCCTCCTGAGCCCCTGAAACACCCCCAACCCTGCACGCTGAACCCCCAAGGAGTTGCCATGCCCTGGCTGCAATTGCGAGTCGACACCAGCCGCCAACAGGCCGAAGCGGTTGAAGATGCCCTGCTGGCCGCCGGCGCGGTTTCCGTCACCTTGCAGGACAACGCCGACCAACCCATTCTGGAGCCGGCACTGGGTGAAACTCCACTGTGGGACCAGACCCGGGTTACGGCACTGTTCGACGCCAGCGTCGATACCGACATTGCCACCCACATTGCCAGCAGCGTATTGGGCACGGCCCTGCCCCAACACCAGTGGGAGCAGCTGGAAGATCGCGACTGGGAGCGGGAGTGGATGCAGAACTACCACCCCATTCACTGCGGCGGCGATCTGTGGATCTGCCCCAGCTGGCTGGAGCCACCGGAGCCAAAGGCGGTCAACCTGATGCTGGACCCGGGACTGGCCTTCGGCACCGGCACCCACCCTACCACCTTCATGTGCCTGCAGTGGCTGGCGCAGCAGTCCGACCTGCAGAACACCAGCGTGATCGACTTTGGCTGTGGCTCCGGCATCCTCGGCATTGCCGCCCTGTTACTGGGCTCCGATAAAGTCACCGGCACCGACATTGATCCCCAGGCCCTGATCGCCAGCGAAGAGAATGCCCGTCGCAACGGCATTGCACCGGAGCGCTTTCCGGTATGCCTGCCGCAGGACTGCCCACCGGCACCGGCGGATATTGTGCTGGCCAACATTCTGGCAGGCCCGTTGGTGGAACTGGCGCCCACCCTCAGCGACCTGACCGCCGCCGGCGGCCGACTCTGCCTGTCCGGTATTCTCGCCACCCAGGCGGAGACCGTGATGGCCGCCTATCAACCCTGGTTTGAGTTCGATGCCCCGCGCCTGCAGGAGGAGTGGGTCTGTCTCAGCGCCCGCAAACGCGCGACGGCTGAATAAGCTCCGAAACAGGCTACCAGATCATAGATCGCGGCAGCCGCCCGCGGCATCTGTTTACCCCCGTCAGAGGAAGGACTAAACTCTGCCGCTGCCGATAATCTCCAGGGAACTTTCAAGCGCATGGCCGAGCGGATCACCTGCTGCCCCCATTGCAGCACCTCCTTTCGCGTTACCGATGCCCAGCTGCAAACCGCCAAGGGCGCGGTGCGCTGTGGCTCCTGCCTGCAAATTTTTCGCGCACTGGATCACCTGGAGCAGAGCCCTGCTGACACACAGGCCAAGGCGCAAGCCGCTGCTACCAACGCCTTCACGCCCGACGACGACTTTACCCCTGACAACGGCCAGCAGGCCTCCGCCACCACCGGCGGCGACCGCTTTGACCCCCATCGCTGGGACGATGCCTACGAAGACTCCGGCGCTGACGACCATCTCGACCTGGATGACGATGAGCTTATCTCAGACGACATGGACAAAGGCGACAGCGATGGCTTGCATCTCGGCGAACTGAGCGACGCCTTCCTCGAGGAGGCACAAGGGCGCAAAGGATCCCTGTTCGATCGTCCCGCGAAAATGCGGGAAACCCGCAACGATGACCACTCGGACGAATCCTGGGCACTCAACCTGCTGGAGGAGATCGAAGGGGAAGACGAGACCCCGGCACAGGAGTCCCACGACGACACGCTCTCACTGCAGCACCAATTCCGTGACAGCAGCGAACAGGACGACTTCCACAGCCCGACAGATTTCGGTGAGCTGACCACCTTCGGCACAGAAGCGAACGACGATGACGACCTCCTCGACTACGATCGCAATGACACCGGCAGCTTTCACACCGACGAGGAGGAAGACGATCACCTGCTGCAGGAATTGGGTGAGTCGCACCGCGACGACGAACCCCTCTTCCGCCTCGCCGGCGACCCCGAACCGCGCCCCGACACCTCAGAGCGCACATCGTTTGTGGACGCCATTGCACCGGCGCCGGTGGAGATGGACTGGCACCCTCCCACCTCCGCCTGGCCAAAGCGGTTACTGTGGGGCAGCCTGAGCCTGCTGGCCCTGCTGACACTGGCGGCGCAGTACGGCTGGTATCGCTTCGACGACCTCAGTCGCCAGCAGCCCTGGCGCAACGTCTACGCTCAGGCCTGCCCGCTGATCGGTTGCCAGCTGCCTTCGCTCTACGCTCCCGAGAAGGTCAAGGCCTACAATCTGGTGGTGCGCAGCCATCCCCGTACCCAGGGCGCCCTGGTGGTGGACAGCATCCTGCTCAACACCGCCGGTTTTGAGCAGCCCTTCCCCGATTTCGTACTGGCCTTCAGCAGCCTCCATGGCGAGCAACTGGCAGCCCGTCGCTTCACCCCGCGTGAGTATCTGGGCGGTGAACTGGCTGGCGCCACCATGATGCCAGCCGGACAGCCGGTGCACATTTCGCTGGAGCTGGTTGACCCTGGCGCCGACGCCGTCAACTACACCGCACACATCCCCACCGACACCCCCTGAGCCCCATAAAAACAGCGCGCAGGGCGGTCAAATTTGCCCTGCCGGCAACCTCCTGTGGGGCACTTCCGGCAGGGGCAAGGAATGTCTATTTTCCCGCCCCTGTCAACGCCTATTTTTTCAGCAATCTGTGCAAATTGTGCTTTTAAAGCAGCGCTTATCGCGGGTATCATAGCCCCCCTTTCTGAACCGCCCCGGCTCGCAACAGCGCCCCGGTGGTCAGTCAGACAGTTCGAAAAAGCGGCTCACACCGCACTGGTTACACTTGGGGTGCATCTTGTTTCATATCGGTCCTTACCACATTGAAAAGCAGGTGGTATTGGCGCCCATGGCGGGCGTAACCGATCGCCCTTTCCGGCAGTTGTGCCGGCAACAGGGGGCAGGACTGGTGGTCTCCGAGATGGTCACCAGCGACACCAGCCTCTGGCACAGCCGCAAATCGCAGACCCGACTCAACCACAGTGGCGAGGCCGAACCCCGCTCCGTGCAGATCGCCGGTGGCGATCCGGCCATGATGGCCGAGGCCGCCCGCATGAACGTCGAGCGTGGCGCCCAGATTATCGACATCAATATGGGCTGCCCCGCGAAAAAGGTCTGCAAGAAAGCCGCCGGTTCGGCGCTGCTGCGTGACGAGCAACTGGTGGCCGACATCCTCGGTGCGGTTACCGCCGCCGTGGACGTGCCGGTGACACTGAAGATTCGCACCGGCTGGAGCCCGGACCAACGCAACGGCGTGCGCATTGCGCGTATCGCCGAGGAGAGCGGCATCTCTGCCCTCGCCGTGCACGGCCGCACCCGCGCCTGCGCCTACAAGGGCGAGGCCGAATACGACACTATTGCCGCCATTGTCGATGCCGTGACCATTCCGGTGATTGCCAATGGTGATATCGATTCACCCATGAAGGCCCGCGAGGTGCTGCAACGCACCGGCGCGCAGGCGGTCATGGTGGGGCGTGCTGCTCAGGGCAGGCCCTGGATTTTCAGGGAAATTACCCATTTCCTGACGACCGGAGAAACTCTGCAGCCGCCAACGGCTGAAGAGGTCCGGTCAATTTTGCTGGCTCATCTGCGTGAGCTGCACCACTTCTACGGTGACTTTATGGGCGCAAGAATCGCCCGCAAGCACGTCGGGTGGTACCTGAAAACCCTCGCCGGAAGCGAGAGTTTTCGCCAGACATTCAATCACATTGAAAATGCTCAAGAGCAATACGCCAGCGTTCAGAATTTTTTTGAACAGCTGATAACGAAAGAGGACAAAGCGGCATGAACACTGCTGAAGCGCTAATGGCTGATGCGCCAATTGAACTGACCAGCCCGATCACCGAACCCACTCCTGCTGCCAGCCAGAACCAGTCGCTGCGTGACTGCGTGGAGCAGGCGATGAGCAACTACTTCAAGCACCTGGACGGCCAGTCTGTCAGTGCCGTCTACGACCTGGTCATGGCGGAAGTGGAAGCACCGATGCTGGAAGTGGTCATGAAGTACACCCGTCACAACCAGACCAAGGCAGCACAGGTACTGGGTCTCAACCGTGGTACCCTGCGCAAGAAACTGAAGCAGTACGGCCTGCTGTAAGACAGCAACACGCCATTTTGCGGGAAGGGTGAGCATGTCTCGCCCTTCTTCGTTTAAAACACAAGCGTAAAGCAGTAACGAATTCCCAAAGAGGTCTGATGTTCGATAAGGGCCGCTCGCTGAGCCACACTTATTCAACATCCGCCTTCGACTCTGTAACTTTCGACAACGGAAGCACCCATGACTCAACTTGTTAAGGTTCAGCGCGCTCTCATCAGTGTCTCTGACAAAACCGGCATCGTGGAATTTGCCCAGGCCCTGAATGGCTTCGGCGTGGAAATTCTCTCCACTGGCGGCACCTACCGCCTGCTCAAGGACAATGGCGTCCCGGCAGTGGAAGTGTCCGACTACACCGGATTCCCGGAAATGATGGACGGCCGCGTCAAAACCCTGCACCCAAAAGTGCACGGCGGCATCCTCGGCCGTCGCGGCACCGATGACGCCGTCATGGGCGAGCACGGTATCAAGCCCATCGACATGGTTGTGGTCAACCTCTACCCCTTCAAGGCCACCGTTGCCGACCCCAACTGTGACCTGCCCACCGCCATCGAAAACATCGACATCGGCGGCCCGACCATGGTGCGTTCCGCCGCCAAGAACCACAAAGATGTGGCCATTGTGGTGAACGCCAGCAGTTACGACACCGTTCTTGAAGAGATGAACGCCAACAGCGGCGCCCTCTGCTACGAGACCCGCTACGACCTGATGGTGCAGGCGTTTGAACACACCGCCCAGTACGACGGCATGATCGCCAACCACTTCGGCGCCCGCAACACCGCCAACGTGGCCCGTGCCTTCCCCAACACCTACAGCGTGCAGTACGAGCTGGCGCAGGAGATGCGCTACGGCGAGAACCCGCACCAGCAAGCGGCCTTCTATGTCGAAGCCGACGCACCGGAGGCCTCGGTTGCCACTGCCACCCAGATCCAGGGCAAGGAGCTGTCGTTCAACAACGTGGCCGACACCGACGCCGCGCTGGAAACCGTCAAGCTGTTCGACGAACCGGCCTGTGTTATCGTCAAGCACGCCAACCCCTGTGGGGTGGCCGTAGCCGCCGACATCAAGACCGCCTACGAGCTGGCGTTTGCCACCGATCCTGAATCCGCTTTCGGCGGCATCATCGCCTTCAACCGCGAGCTGGACGCCGAGACCGCACAGCTGATCGTCGACAAGCAGTTCTCCGAAGTGATCATTGCGCCGAAAGTTTCCGCGGCGGCGGCCGAAGCCGTTTCCGCCAAGAAAAACGTGCGCCTGCTGGAGTGTGGCGAATGGGGCGCCGAACGCCCCACCGCATTCGACTACAAGCGCGTTAACGGCGGCCTGCTGATCCAGGAAAAAGACAACGGCATGGTCAACAAGGCCGACCTGAAAGTGGTCACCAAAGTACAGCCAACCGATGCCCAAATGGACGAACTGCTGTTTGCCTGGAAGGTGGCCAAGATGGTCAAGTCCAACGCCATCATCTACGCCAAAGACGGCCGTACCATCGGTGTGGGCGCCGGCCAGATGAGCCGCGTGAACTCCGCCCGCATTGCCGCCATCAAGGCCGAGCACGCCGGTCTGGAAGTGAAAGGCGCGGTGATGGCCTCCGACGCGTTCTTCCCCTTCCGCGACGGTATCGACAACGCCGCCAAGGTGGGCATCAGTGCCGTCATCCAGCCAGGCGGTTCCATGCGCGACGACGAGGTGATCGCTGCCGCGGATGAGCACGGTATGGCGATGGTGTTTACCGGAATGCGTCACTTCCGTCACTGAGTTTGCTCAGGGGGCAGCAAGTGCCCCCTTTTGTTTGTTTTCCGGTTTTGTTGTTGCGCTGTTAACGGGCGCAATGAAAACCGGCAAGTAACTGCACATCCCAGCGTACAAGGGAAAACACTATGAACGTATTAGTCATCGGTAATGGCGGTCGCGAACACGCACTGGCCTGGAAAGCCGCCCAGAACCCGGCGGTGGAAACCGTATTTGTCGCCCCCGGTAATGCCGGCACCGCCACCGAGCCCGGCCTGCAGAACGTCGCCATCGACGTCATGGACTTCGCCAAGCTGGCGGAGTTTGCCCGCGCCAACGACTGCGGCCTCACCATTGTCGGCCCCGAGGCCCCACTGGTGGGTGGCGTGGTGAACTACTTTACCGAGCAGGGCCTGCGCTGCTTCGGCCCCTCCAAAGGCGCCGCGCAACTGGAGGGCTCCAAGGCCTTTACCAAGGACTTCCTCGCCCGCCACAACATCCCCACGGCCGAGTACCAGAACTTCACCGAAGTGGAACCGGCACTGGCTTACCTGCGCGAAAAAGGCGCCCCCATTGTGGTGAAAGCGGACGGTCTGGCCGCGGGCAAGGGCGTGATTGTGGCTGAAACCCTGCAGCAGGCCGAAGAGGCTGTGACCGACATGCTCTCCGGCAACGCCTTCGGCGACGCCGGCTGTCGCGTGGTGATCGAGGAGTTCCTCGATGGCGAAGAGGCCAGCTTCATCGTGGTGGTAGATGGCAAGAATGTGGTGGCCATGGCCACCAGCCAGGACCACAAGCGCGTTGGTGATCAGGACAGCGGCCCCAACACGGGCGGCATGGGTGCCTACTCCCCGGCTCCTGTGGTTACCGCAGAGATCCACCAGCGTGTGATGGATGAGGTGATCTACCCCACCGTCAACGGCATGGCGGCAGAAGGTAATGACTACACCGGCTTTCTTTACGCCGGCCTGATGATCATGGCCGACGGCACCCCGAAAGTGATCGAGTACAACTGCCGCTTCGGAGATCCGGAGACACAGCCCATTATGCTGCGCCTGCAGTCCGACCTGGTGGATCTCTGCAACGCCGCCATCGACGGCAAGCTGGCTGACAAAACCACCGAGTGGGATCCACGCTGCGCCGTGGGCGTGGTGCTGGCAGCCGGCGGCTACCCGGGTGACTACCGCAAGGGCGATGTTATCTCCGGCATCCCCGCGGAAAGCGAAGGCAAGAAAGTATTCCACGCCGGCACCCGGCTGGTGGACGGCGAAGTGGTTACCAATGGCGGCCGCGTACTCTGCGCCACGGCCCTGGGTACCAGCGTTACCGAAGCCCAACAGAAAGCCTACGAACTGGTACAACAGATCCAGTGGGCTGACGTCTACTTCCGCACCGATATCGGCTACCGCGCCATCGCCCGCGAACAGCAAGACTGATACCCCTCTCCAATTGCTGCCCGGGGATTACACCGGGCAGCAGCTTTCTTATTGCAAAACCATCTAAAAACCCGGTTCACAGCCCCGGGCTGGCAAGCTAGCATCCGCCTCTGGATTCGACCCCCTCCCTATAACAATAACCGAGACGGTCGCTATGCCCCCAAAGCCCCTGCGCTACGCCGGTGCAAGCCGCCTGCTACTCACACTGCTGACGCTCACTGTCGCACCCGGCGCCTGCGCTGCCGACACCATGCAGTACCTGTTCGACAACACGGTCAACACCGTCACCGACACTTCCACCGCGGCACTGCTTGGCGCACTGGTGATGCTGGTGGTCATCAATCTGGCCCAGGCCTGGTCCCAGAAGGAGAAGCTCAACCTGTGGCTGGCGCTGCAGATTGCCAGCATCAGCCTGTTGATCGGTGCCAGCTGGGTGGAATCTCACGGCCAGCTCAACCTGGCACCGCGCTGGCTTAATCCCCACACCTTTATGCTGCTGGCTATCGCCGCCCAGTTCTGTCTGGTACTGCGCTGGCCGGTGGAGGTGCCGCCTGCCAACCGATATCGGCAACTGTTTGTCGGCGCCCAGCTGCTTTTGCTGGTTAGCCTGGCCCTGCTGCCGGGGCAACGGCAGGACACTCACCTGTTCGACAGCCACTGGCTGTTCTTTGGCAGCATGACGCTGTCATCGATCTACCTGTTACAGCTGGGAGTACTGGGTGCCCCCCTCGCCACCCAGACCGGAAGGCTTAAGCTGGCACTGATCACGGTCGCCGGCGTCTGCTACTGGTGGTTCCCCGAAGCAGAGACCCCACAACCCCTGGCTGCGTACTGGCTGAGCCTGGTGCTGGCCATCGCCGACGCCACCTTCTGTACCTATGCCGTCATCCGCATCTCCATCAATTCGGCCCAGCGGCGCCTGCAGCAGCACTACCAACGCGCCCTGCACGCGCGCCTGCGCCGGCAGTACACCAACACCCTCAAGCAGGCTGAGCGTGAGCTGCGGGCTCCACTGAGCGGCATGGTGGGCACCGCCGAACTGCTGCTGGAGAGTCCGCTCAGCCGCTCCCAGATGGAGCAGGTCAACACCCTGCGGCGCGCCGGTGAAGGGCTGCTGAAATGGCTCAACCGCATTCACGACTGGCGCTCGCTGGAGAAGGGCAGCCTGTCACTGAACGTGGTGCCCTTCGATTTCGACCACCTGCTCAATACCCTCTGCGAAGACGCCCGACTGCGCGCCGAAGAGCGCAAGATCCGCTTTATCTACCACCACAACCCCAAGACCCCGACCCTCACCAAGGGCGACCCCGAGCGACTGAAACAGATCCTCGGTACTGTTCTGGACGTGGTGTTGTGGTTCAGCCAGCGGGGCGAGATTGAACTGCAGCTGGTTCGCGCTGAGGGACGGCACCAATGGCTGCTGCAGATCCGCGACAGCAACAGCACCCTGGACGAGGCCGAAATCCGGCTGCTGCAGGAGCACTACGACGAACGCGACGCCGCCGACAGCGACACCCTGCACCGCAACTGGCGTATGGCCTGTGCGCTGGCGCGATTGCTGGAGGGCGACATCACCATCACCCCGGAGGCAGGGCACAGGGTACTGTACGAATGCCAGTTGGTATTGCCGCGCTACTCCCTGCTGCAACACCATGAGCACCACTACGATCGCCTGTTAAAGAACAAGCGCCTGCTGGTGGTGGATGGCAACCGCTCCAGTCGCCTGCTGCTGGCCCAGCGCGCCGGCAACTGGGGCATGCAGGTGTCGGCTGCGCCCAGCGCGGAGGAGGCCCTCAACCTGCTGGCCCAAACCACCCGTGAAGGAGGGAGCTTCGACGCGGTGGTGCTGGATTTCGACCTGCCCGCCATGAACGGCCTGCAGCTGGCGGAACAACTGCAGCGGGCCGGGTCGCCGGTTATCGTCATGCTCACCGGCGTCAACGACGGCCCCGGTGAGCAGCGCGCCCGCCAGGCCGGGATCAGTCGCCAGCTGCACAAGCCCATCAGCGAGAAGAGCCTCAAGATCTGCCTCGCGGAGGAGCTGACCTTGCGCCAGGCCATGTCCAGACAGGTACCGGAAGCGGACAGCGGCAGCATTGTTGCCGGCAACGCCGCACTGTAGCTGAGGCTGGAGCCACTCGTGGCAGGGAGGTCAATTTGCGTTCTGTCAATTTCAGAGGCCGGCCAAGTTGGTTACAATGGCCTCACATGTACCCCGCAGGTTGAAGCCCATGTCCCAGCGCCAACTCTCCGTCCTCGACGAACTGCTCTCGCAAGCCGACAAGGCCTTGCGCACCCTGGCGCCGGGCAAGGTGAGTCACACCCGCCCCTCGCCCGCAACGGCCCACGCCGAAGCCGAACTGAGCACGGCCGAGCGCCGTCATGCTGCCGGCCTGATGCGGGTTAATCACTCCGGCGAAGTCTGCGCCCAGGCGCTCTATCAGGGGCAGGCCCTCACCGCCAAGCTGCCAGCCGTGCGCCGGGAGATGGAACTGGCGGCCGACGAAGAGGTGGATCACCTGGCCTGGTGCCAGGAACGAATTCACAGCCTCGGCAGCCACACCTCGGTACTGAACCCCCTGTGGTACAGCCTCTCATTTGGTATTGGTGCTACCGCGGGCCTGCTGTCAGACCGTATCAGCCTGGGCTTTGTCGCCGCCACGGAAGATCAGGTGTGTCGCCACCTGCAGAGCCATCTGCAGGCGCTGCCCGCCGACGACCAGAAGAGCCGGGCGGTGGTTGAAGTGATGTTGGACGATGAGGCCCGTCACGCCCACACCGCGCTGCAGGCAGGCGGAGTGCGCTTTCCGAAACCGGTAAAAGGGTTGATGAGCCTGGTCTCCAAAGCCATGACCAAGACCAGCTACCGCGTCTGACCTCAAGCCACGACCTCAGGCCGCGGGGCAGAGGCTGCCGGGCGGCCGCCTCCGACAGGAGTCACTCAGAGCTCCGCCTCGACAATCTCATAACCGTGCGTCACGGCCACGCCAGCCGCCTCCATCATAATGGTGGCGGAACAGTATTTGGTGGCTGACAGCTCCACAGCGCGCTTTACCTGTGCCTCCTTGAGGCCTACACCGGTCACGACGAACTTCATATCGATGCGGGTAAACGGCGACGGCACACCCTCGGCACGCTCGGCTTCCAGCTCTACCCGGCAATCCAGCACTTTCTGGCGGGCCTTGGAGAGAATGCTCATGACGTCAAAAGAGGCGCAGCCTCCCATGCCCAGCAACAGCATCTCCATGGGACGCACACCCAGGTTGCGGCCGCCTTTATCCGGTGGGCCATCCATCACTACCGCGTGACCGCTGCCGGACTCCCCCAGAAACATGGCGTTATCCACCCATTTAACCGTTGCCTTCATACCTCTTCCTCTATATTAGTAAGTGCCAGCCCCGACCTCATGTGCCGGTCGCACCGCAGTGCCGGGCCGGGGCAGGCCTCAAAATCGGGATGCGCAAGCCTACCACAAAGCCCTGCGGGAGCGCAGGGCCGACACTACCGGAGATCATTGTTTGACCAGATTTGCAAACCCCCTGTGGCGCTGGACAGATAACCGGTTCACAAAGAGAATGAACAGAGGTACGCAAGTCTGGCCTGTCGTTTGGATAACCGACATAATGCGTCGGCGTTATGTTAAGCCGTCAGAGCCATGAGGCCGACGGTTGGCAAGTAAAATAAAAGCGATTAGGGTATAAAACTTTGGGCCTGTGGCCCTGCACTTTACTGAGGATAATCCATTGGTTGCCGTTTCATTGACACCGCACATCAAGAACGTGGACGAATTTCTCAGCCACTGTCACCGCCGTCGCTACCCGGCCAAAAGCACACTGATCTACGCCGGCGACAAGAGTGACTCGCTTTATTACATCATCAAGGGCTCCGTCACGGTTCTGATTGAAGACGACGAAGGCCGTGAGATGATTGTCGCCTACCTGAATGACGGCGACTTTTTTGGGGAAATGGGGCTGTTTGAACAGCAGGACTCTCGCAGTGCCTGGGTTCGCGCCAAAACCGAATGCGAAGTGGCCGAGATCAGTTACAGCAAATTCCAGGAGCTGACGGAAGATCATCCCGAATTCCTCTTTGCCCTGGGCAAGCAGATGGCCAAGCGCCTGCGCAACACCACACGCAAGGTCGGTGACCTGGCGTTTCTGGATGTTACCGGTCGCGTCGCCCGCACCCTGCTGGATCTCTGCAAAGAACCAGACGCCATGACCCACCCCGACGGCATGCAGATCAAGATCACCCGCCAGGAGATCGGCCGTATTGTTGGCTGTTCCCGGGAAATGGTGGGACGGGTACTGAAGACCCTGGAAGATCAGGGGCTGGTGTCGGTCAAGGGCAAGACCATGGTGGTGTTCGGCACCCGCTGAGGGCAGCCGACACACCGCCTGCAATCAGGGCAGTCTCTGTTGTGACTGCCCCGTCACCTTCAGGGGAGCATGCCTGTGGCAGGTTCACGGAGTTACGGGGTTTTCGCTATCACCGCTCTCGGCGTAGCCGCGGTCATGCTGTTGGCGCTGTCACTGGCCAAACCGCAAGCCGTCGACCTGCACGGCATGCCGCTGCAGCGCACCGCCGCTGATTTCACTGCCAGCGCTTACGACGGCACCCAGGTCACTCTGACCCAACTGCAGTACAAGCCCACCTACCTCTCGTTCGGCTATCGCCACTGCAGTGAAACCTGCCCCGCCCAACTGGCCACCCTAAAACAGCTCTACGGCCAACTGGGTGACCAGGTGAATTACGTCTGGATCAGCCTCGACCCGGCCAGTGACCGGGAGCTGCCGCCCCTGCGGGAGAAGCAGGATTTCCCCGCCCTGCTGGAGCTGTTCCCCGCCGACAACAGCGCCGCCGACGCCCTCGCCACCAGCTACCTGGCGTCCGTGAAACGTATCCCCGGGGCCGAAACCAACGGTATCGCCCACAGCAGCCATATCTACCTGATCGACACCCAGGGCAAACTGCGGGTGATCTACCAGGGCACCCAGGTCACTGCTGCCATGATGCAGCAGGATGCTTCACGCCTGAAACTGCTGTAAGCGCCCAGCCCTTTGTGACCGTGCAGCTGCCGCGGACGGCGCAACACCTTGGCCACAATCTCGCGCGGGGGACCGCGCTCCTACGCATTCGGCAATGCTCGGTACGGAACGCGCCCCCGGGTAATACGGTAACCCGGGGGCGGGAAGATGGTCGCAGGTAATGCAGCACCCCGGTGTAGGAGCGCGGTCCCCCGCGCGATCTTTTGGGGTGTACCACCATCCCCAACGATAAAAAAAAACGGAGCCCAAGGCTCCGTTTTTTATCTGCCCAGACCAGCTATACAATGATCAGTTAAACATCTCCAGCAGTTTCACCCCGGGATCCTCACAACGCATAAACGCCTCGCCCACCAGGAAGGTGTTAACGTTGTGGCCGCGCATGGCCATCACATCGTCGATGGTGTGAATACCGGACTCGGTCACCACAATACGGCTGTCGTCGATGCGACTCAGCAGCGAGAAGGTGTGTTCGAGGCTGGTCTCAAAGTTGTGCAGGTTGCGGTTGTTGATACCGACCAGGCGGTTGGGCAACTTCAGCGCCTGCTCCAGTTCGTCGGCGTTATGCACCTCCACCAGTACATCCATCCCCAACTCATGGGCCAGGCTGTTCAGGTGTTGCAGCTGTGCGAACTCCAGTACCGCCACAATCAGCAGGATACAATCGGCACCGATGGCACGGGCCTCGTACACCTGATAGTCGTCAATAATGAAGTCCTTGCGGATCACCGGCAGCGAGGAAGCCGCACGGGCCTCCTGTAAGTAGCAGTCAGCACCCTGGAAGAAATCCACATCGGTGAGTACAGACAGACAGGCGGCACCGCCCTTCTCGTAGCTGATGGCGATTTCGGAGGGGTAGAACTCCTCCCGGATCACGCCCTTGCTCGGTGAGGCCTTTTTGATCTCGGCAATCACCGCCGCCTGACCGGCTTCCAGCTTGCGCTCAATGGAGGCTACAAAGCCCCGCGCCGGCGGCTGGGCTGCGGCCAGCGCCTTCACCTCTGCCAGGCTGCGTTGCGCCGAGCGCTCAGTAATCTCTTCGCGCTTGCGCGCAATAATCTTTTCCAGAACCGTGGGGATCTTGTTCATACTGCAACCACTTTAACTATAGGGTTAGCCGTGCTCTTTCTGGCACAGGGTAAAGGCGGCTAATTCGGCAATCTTCTCTTTCGCCAGGCCACTGCCAATGGCGTCCTGCGCCATCGCCACACCAGCCTTGAGGCTGTCGGCCACACCGCTGACGTAGATGGCGGCACCGGCGTTCAGCGCAATAATATCGGCGGCCTTCTGCGCCCGGGCATCGCTGCGCTTGCCCAGGGCGTCTTTGATCAGCGCCAGTGATTCGGCGGCACTCTCCACCGTCAGTCCCACCAGCGACTGCGACTCTACACCCAGGTCTTCCGGCAGGATTTTGTACACCTGCACCGCGCCATTTTTCAGTTCGGCAACGGTGGTCTCGGTGGCCAGGCTGATCTCGTCCAGGCCATCCTTCGCATGCACCACCAGCACATGCTTGGCGCCAAGACGCGCCAGCACTTTGGCCAACGGCTCGCACAGGTCACCGTTAAAGACACCGATCACCTGCCGCTTAACACCGGCGGGATTGGTGAGCGGGCCGAGGATATTAAAGATGGTGCGCATGCCCAGCTCGCGACGCGGGCCGACGGCGTACTTCATGGCGCTGTGGTGGGCCGGGGCAAACATAAAGCCGATACCCAGCTCTTCTACACAGCGGGCTACCTGCGGCGGCGTGATATCCAGCTGCACACCGGCCGCTTCCAGCACATCGGCACTGCCGGTGGAGCTGGAGACGGAACGGCCACCGTGCTTGGCCACCTTGGCGCCAGCGGCAGCGGCGACAAAACAGGCGGCGGTGGAGACGTTGAACAGGTTGGCACCGTCACCGCCGGTGCCAACCAGATCCACCAGATGCTCACCGCCGAGATCCACCTTCGCCGCCAGCTCACGCATCACCATGGCGGCGCCGGTAATCTCATCGATGCTTTCGCTCTTCATGCGCAAACCGACCAACAACGCACCGATTTGTGCCTCGGTGGCCTGACCGGTCATCACCTGACGCATGACTTCGCTCATCTCATCCTGGGTCAGGTCCTGGCGCTCAACCACTTTTGCCAGAGCTTGTTTGATATCCATTGTTCAGACTCTCCTTCAACGCCCCAACATTACCGTTCTAAAAAGTTACGCAGCAGGTCGTGACCGTGCTCGGTAAGGATCGACTCCGGGTGGAACTGCACGCCCTCAACATCCAGGGTCTTGTGGCGCACCCCCATAATCTCATCCACCTGACCGTCTTCGGTTTGGGTCCAGGCGGTGATCTCCAGGCACTCCGGCAGGGTCTCTTTTTCAATCACCAGCGAATGGTAACGGGTGGCCTGATAGGGGTTTTTCAACCCCTTAAACACCCCCACGTCGGCGTGGTAAATGGGCGACAGCTTGCCGTGCATTACCTGACGGGCGCGCACGATATTGCCACCAAACGCCTGGCCAATACTCTGGTGACCGAGACAGATACCCAGCAGCGGAATGCGGCCGGCAAAGGTCTTGATGGTCTCCACTGAGATACCCGCCTCGTTGGGTGTGCAGGGGCCGGGTGAGATGACAATCTTCTCCGGTGCCATGGCTTCAATATCGGCAACGGAGATTTCATCGTTGCGCACCACCTTCACGTCGGCGTTCAGTTCCGCCAGGTACTGGACGACGTTGTAAGTGAAGGAGTCGTAGTTATCAATCATCAAAATCACGGGCAGCTCCTCCTTACAACACCATATCCACGGCGCGGAAAATCGCCCTGGCTTTGTTCATGGTCTCTTTCCACTCCAGCGCCGGCACTGAATCCGCCACCACACCGGCACCCGCCTGTACATAGAGGGTCTGGTCCTTGATCACCGCCGTGCGAATGGCGATGGCGGTATCCATATTGCCGTTCCAGGAGAGGTAGCCCACGGCACCGCCGTAGATGCCGCGCTTCTCGCTTTCCAGCTCGTCGATGATCTCCATGGCACGGATCTTCGGTGCGCCTGAAAGCGTGCCTGCCGGCAGTGCTGCCCGCAGTACATCCATGGCCTTGAGGCCATCCTGCAGCTGTCCGGTAACATTGGAGGTAATGTGCATCACATGGGAGTAGCGCTCCACCACCATCTTGTCAGTGAGCTTCACGCTGCCCACCTGCGCCACCCGGCCCACATCATTGCGGCCCAGGTCGATCAGCATCAGGTGCTCGGCAATCTCTTTCGGATCGCTCACCAGCTCCTGCTCCAGCGCCTGGTCCTCTTCCGCGGTATGGCCGCGACGACGGGTGCCGGCGATGGGCCGCACCGTCACTTCGCCATCCTCCAGACGCGCCAGGATCTCCGGGCTGGAACCCACCACATGGTGATCCCCCAGATCGAGGAAATACATGTAAGGCGACGGGTTGAGGCAGCGCAGGGCGCGATAGAGATTGAGGGGCTCGGCCGCAAACGGCAGCGACAATCGCTGGGAGATCACCACCTGCATGGTGTCGCCGGCCAGCACGTACTCTTTAATGGCAGCCACCGCCTGATGAAAGTTCTGCTCGCCGAAACTGGAGGTAAAGTTGCCCTCCTGATGCGATTCCGGGTGCAGCTTCATGGGCGCGGTATCCGGAGTGATGGCGTGCAGTTGCTGCGCCAGCTGGTCGAGACGGGCCTGGGCCTGCTCATAGGCTTCCACGTGCGCCGGATCGGCGTGCACGATCAGTGTCAGGGTGCCGGCCAGATTGTCGAACACCAGCACCTCGTCGGAGACCATCAGCAGGATATCGGGCGTGCCGATCACATCCTGCGGTTGCGATGCCTTCAGTTTTGGCTCTACGTAGCGCACGCAGTCGTAGCCGAAATAGCCCACCAGGCCACCGTTGAAACGCGGCAAGCCCTCCACTTCAGGCACCCGGTAGCGCTTCTGGAACTCTTCCACAAAGGTGAGCGGGTCCTCGCAGCGGAGCTCTTCCACCACCTGGCCATCGGTTTCCACAGTGACCAGGTCACCGCAGGCTTTCAGTACGGTGCGCGCCGGCAGGCCGATCATGGAGAAACGACCCCACTTCTCGCCGCCCTGCACCGATTCAAACAGATAGGAATATTGGCCCTGGGCCAGCTTCAGATAGCTGGAGAGGGGGGTGTCGAGGTCAGCCAGCACTTCCCGGTACAGCGGGATGCGGTTATAGCCCTGATCGGCCAACTGACAAAATAGTTCCGGAGACATGGTGAGTCCTTCCTGGCTTTGTGTTTACGAACAAACAAACGACGGGCGCAGAGGCACCCCAACGGCCTGAGCAATGCTCAGCAGAGACTCAGGGACGCCATCGCCCCCGGCAGAAGGAAGAGAAACTTGCCAACACAGAAATACTCATGGGTACGCTGTTGCCTGTTGTATCACCGGAGCCCTGGGCAATCCGGCAACCTGACTCACATCCAGCCGGACCTGTGCGCGGGGCACGGAAGGCCGGTCAAAAAACAGGCGCTAGTTTATCCCCTCACAGTCAGGCTGTACAGGCACAGCACCCGCCTGCACCTGTGCAAAGGGAAAAAATACTGTGACAATGGCCTGACTCCATGGAAATGTCCGTTCAGGTCTCGGGGGACGAACAAAAGTCGATCAGGGCCAGGCAGGCTATGAAACTTTTCCACCATCGATGGCTGATGGAGGCCGACAGTCAGACAGGCCCCCACAAAGCCGACAACGAAGACCGGGTCACCTTTTACCCGGATCCGGCACTGACCATACTCTGCGACGGTGTGGGTGGCAATCGCTGCGGGGAAGTGGCCGCGGGGATGGCCGCCGATTACCTGCAACAGGCACTGCTGCACATGGGCTGCCGCGACCTCAACGACTCCCTGATGCTGCGTCTGGTGCGTCAGACCCACGAACACCTGCTTCAGCACATGGAGACAGACCCCGGCACAGAGGGCATGGCCACTACCCTGGTCATGGCGGTGCAGGACGGGCGTCACGCCTGGGTAGTCTGGGCCGGCGACAGTCGCGCCTACCTGCTGCGCAATCACGAGCTGCAGGCACTGACCCGGGATCATAGCTTTGTGGCGGAAAAAGTGGACCTGGGGCTGCTGAGTGAAGAGGAGGCAGCGGCGCATCCGCTGGCCAACCTCATTACCTCCTCATTGGGCGGTGGCCACAACAGCCTCAAGCAGATCGGCTGCCGCCGTGTCCGACTCCACAAGGGCGACCGGCTGCTGCTCTGCAGCGACGGGGTTTACAGCTACCTGAGCGACGCCGAGCTGATTGAGGCCGGCCAGCAGTCGGCCCACGCCCTCACCGCCCGGGCCATAGCCAACCACACCCACGACAACTGCAGCGCTATCTGTATCGCCGTGCGCTGATTCCCTTCCCAGCTGCGACAGAGCTGTCGGTTAAACGTGGCGCCGCAAAGCACGCAGCAACGCTATTACTCTTCGGCACACCGGTACTGAGGCAATGGCTGATCCTCAGCCAGCTGCCCCTCCCACAACGGCTGCAGCTGCGAACCGTCCCAGCGGAAATAGATACTCTGCATAGACTCGGGTGCACGGGCGCCGGGATTAACGATCAGCAGACTGCTGTCGGCCCGGTAGCAGAGTCCGTAGGACGCAGACCACTCCTCATCCATAAACACCCGGCCACTGGTCACATCCACAATGGCAAACTGCTGGCAGCCACTGCCGCAGCCCCAGTACTGCACACTGTAGTGACCGGCAAAGTTGGCTGGCCGGCCCTCCAGGGCCCGCAGGCGACTGCCGAAGGTACGCGCCTGCGGATGGCTCTGCAGGTCCACCTGCTGCAGGGTTACCGCAGAAATGGCAGCCGGATACTGTTCAAAGTTGGGCATAGCCCCCGGCTCCGCCACAGCCCTCTGACTTGCAACAGCCATAGCCCTGCCAGCCATAACCCCACCAGAGAAACCCGCCAGCAGGCATACGAGTGCAAATATCGATAGACGTTTAATGGGCTTATCTCCTCGGTGGCTGAATATAAATCTGCAACTCTTCACCGCTGTGCCTGTCCCGCGCCAGATAGAGGGCGCCGTTGCCCTCCCGACCCAGTGGCTGCAGGATCTCATACCTCAGGGCGCAGCGTTGCCCCGCTTGCAGATTCAGATCCCCGTCGCGCAGGGCAGTGACCGCAATGGTGCGCAGCGACTCGCTATTCATCACCGCCCCGCTGCTCCTGTATACGCTGCTGCAACCAGCTGCGCATGGGCTCTGCCGGCAGATAACGCCCCTTGCCGTCCGTCACGCATTCGTACACCCGGTGCAGGAATCCCAGCGGGTGGTGGCGGCTGCCGTAATCTGTCGGCTTGGCGTCGGGCATCAACAGCTGGAAACGGCTGGAGGGGTCACCGGCCAGGGCATACTCCAGCACTTTATGGGGCGCCCCTGTCGCCCCCTCACTCGCCTCCGCAGTGAAGGCCAGCTGATCATCCTGCTGCGAGACCACATCGCGCCCCTCCAGCAAGCGCCCGCCGGCGTCGTAACCAACCGCCAACAGCTCCCCACCCTCTTGCAGGTAGGAGCGATCACAACTCACATACTCCGGTTCCGCCTGTGCCAGCCAGTCGTAGAGCATCTCCCGCCGACCCAGCCGCCGCTGGCGGTAAAACTCCAGTCCTGCGCGCTGCAGCGGGTACAGGCGGAACTCCGCCTGCCGGCCGGAAGAGGGCCGCTCCATCTGCATAAAGTACTCACCCTCGCGATAGACCAGCTCGAACTCCGTATCATCGTTGTCCCGGCCCATGGCGCGAAAACGGTAGCCGTCATCCAGCGGCTCCAGCCAGGACGCGCCATCGCTGCCCGCTCCCAATCGATATTTCAGGTCAAACAACTCCACCCGTTTCATATCGTCCGGCGTGAGCTGCTGCGGAGCGACACCGGTATAGACCAGCAGGTAGGCCTCATATCGCTCCAGCTCCGGCACACGCCCGGCCTCGGCCAGACCGGCCATGGCCATCCCTGCCACGGCGCTGATCATGGTTAACCACAACCGGTATTTTGACCTTGTCATATCAGAGACTTCCATTCGTGCCGGCAGGCACTGCTGTCACTGCCGGCTTTGTCACACTTACAGTTTGCGGTTCTGACCAGCCTGCCGCAGCAACTGGATAAATCCGGAGCGGTAGCCAAACTCGTCGTCACCCTTACCCTGCTGGGCCAGGGTGATGGCGTCGTCCAGCGTCCAGTCACCGCTGTATTTGCCGCCGCGCAGGATTTCCGCCGCGCCGGCCACCGCTATGGCAAAATCCACATCCTGCTTTGTGGTTGCCGGCAACGACTCACTGTTACCCGCCGCCACCGGCACTTCCAGTAGCTGTGACTGCTTTTCCCCGGGGCGCTTGTAACGCAGCTTTACAAAGGCGTACTCATCGCTGTGGCCCGCCAGCGCGGCGGCACCCTGATCGCCGGCTACCGCTTCGTAGCGTCCGGGTTCAATGCGCGGCACCGCACCCACCGGGGTAAATTCGTAAATAGCGGTTACCGTGTGGCCCGCACCTATCTCTCCGGCATCCACCGCATCGTTGGCGAAATCCTCGCGCTCCAGAGCGCGGGTCTCGTAGCCGATCAGGCGATACTCCTGCACCGTGGCCGGATTGAACTCCACCTGGATCTTCACATCTTCGGCAATGGTAAACAGTGACGCGCTGGCCTCGGTCACCAGCACCTTGCGGGCCTCGCTGAGGGTATCGATGTAAGCCGCCACACCGTTGCCATTCTGCGCCAGCGTCTGCATCAACTGGTCGTTGTAGTTACCCTGCCCCACACCCAGCACCGACAGGTAGATACCGGCCTGCCGCTGGCGACTGATCATCGCCTTGAGGGAAGCATCGTCGCTCACCCCCAGGTTGAAGTCGCCGTCGGTGGCGAGAATCACGCGATTCACAGCCTCCTTGTCGAAATGCTCCTGTGCCAGCTGGTAGGCCAGCTCAATACCCTCGGCACCCGCCGTACCGCCGCCCGCCTGCAGGCTGTCCAGCGCCTGCAGAATACGGGTTTTCTCGCGCACTTCGGTGGGCGGCAATACCACCCCGGAGGCGCCGGCATAGACCACCAGTGACACCCGGTCATCCGGGTTCATTTCGCTCAGCATCATGCGCAGGGCCTGGGTGACCAGCGGCAACTTGTCCGGCGCCGTCATGCTGCCCGACACATCCACCAGAAACACCAGGTTGGCTTTCGGGCGCTGCTCCGGCGTGATCTCATAGCCCTTGATGCCGATGTGCAGCAGCTTGCTGCCCCTGTGCCAGGGCGAATCGGTGACCGTCACCTGAGTACGGAACGGCACACTGGCGGCATCCGGCACCGGATAGGTGTAGTCAAAATAGTTGAGCCACTCCTCGACCCGCACCATATCGGGTTTGGGCAGGCGCCCGTTATTGATCCAGCGGCGGGAAGCCGAATAGGAGGCAGTATCCACATCAATGGAGAAGGTGGAGACCGGCGCATCCACTACCCGCTGCAGCGGGTTCTGTATCACTGGCGCAAAGCGATCCCTCTCCACCTCAGCGGCACCCTGGTGAAAAGGTGACGGGGCCGGCGCTATTGCCGCCACCATCTTTCGCTGCAAGACCTCAGCCCGCTCACGCAGGGCCACGTCGTGCTCCCGCATGGCGACGGCCTGCGCCTGGGCCTCCCCGTCGCGGGTCGAGTCCGATACGCTGCAGGCACCCAGCGCCAGGGTAAGCACTGCCACCCCCAACCTGAGGGACGGACGATTTATCAAAATGGAAGACACGGGGCACCTCCTGAGGTGATCTTGTGGGTTCCCTGGCTTAGACGGACAGGCCCGGCTTTCACCTCAACGCCGCAGGATAACTGGACACCAGATTACCTACAGATCCCGCACCAGCCGGAAACCCTGCAGGGGAACGCGCAGATCCACAGGCACCCCACTGCGCTCCGATGCGCGCAGACTTTCCGCGATGTCATGCCAGGAACCATCCCGCTGCACCCGCCGGTCGCACTCCCCATCCCCGGTCCAGGCCGCACCATCGCCGGGTGCGCCCCTGTACGAGTCGTGCCAGCAGTCCTGTACCCACTCGCGCAAATTACCGTGCATGTCATACAGCCCCCAGGCGTTAGGCGCAAATGACTTCACTGGCACTGGTCTGGGATCGTAGGTGCACTCGCCCTTGAAATTGTCATAGCGGGCCTGGGCGCAATGAATCTGGTTACCCCAACTGTATGCAGTGGTACTGCCGGCCCTGGCGGCGTACTCCCACTCGGCTTCACTGGGCAACCGGTACTGCTGCCCGGTCTTGTGGTTCAACCAACCGACATAGACCTGCACGTCGGTCCAGCTTACGTTGGTCACCGGCTGCTGGCCCCGCCCCCAATCCATGTCCTCTGCATCAGGGCACTTGCCATCATCAATACACGGCTGGTACTGCTCCCAGGTGACTTCGTGTTCCTGCATATAGAATCCCGGCAGGGTCACCGGATGGACCGGTGTTTCGGCCTCCAGTCCGCTATTGGATCCCATCTGAAAACGGCCGCCCGGAACCCTGACCAACGTGCCCGTGTATCTGTCGTGCAATGACTGGCGGTTGTCATCGGTTTTCTGAAGCGCCTGATCCGCAACGGCGTTGCCGGCTACTGTCAACACCAGCCAACAAACCAGCACTGCCGATAACCAATTGCCGACCGTAAGTTGCCGGGCAGAATGTCGCAACTTCACCGCCGCTCTCCAGCCGGCTGGTCGTGCAGCGTCCATCACTGCCATTCATCATTGATCAGGTAGCCGGAGTTGGGTTTGCCCGACGCCGGATAGTAAGTGCCATAGCCGTGACGCTTGCCATCGACAAAATCCCCTTCATAACGATCGCCTTCGGAACCCCGGCTGCCGTAGTAGTAAATACCTTTTCCCGTGCGCTTGTTGTCAACAAAATCACCGACGTAGCGATCCCCCTTACCCACGCCGGACATCCAGTAGAAGGTGCCCTTACCGGTACGATCACCGTCGACCCAGGCCCCTTCATAGCGATTACCATCGGTGTAGTAATAGGTGCCCTGACCATGCCGGACTCCTTTCCTGAACTCACCACTGTACTTGCTGCCATCGTCATAAACGAAAGTACCGCTGCCGTTGTAGCAGTTACCGGATTTACACTTTTCTGAAGGGGCATATTTGGCCATTAAAATCGTGTGGGATACCGCCGGCTCGTCGCCTCTTACGGTAATGCTCGTTTCGCTGTCGTAATAACCTTCGGCCTCTACCCGAATGTGATACTCCCCCGGCTCCAGCAGCATGCCCGGCGTGTATTTGGGCTTGATGTTCAGGATGTAAATGCTGGCGTTGGGGACGGTATCAATGGTCAGGGCGACTTTGCCGTTCTGCTCCCGCAGCAGTTCCCGCCTTGCCTGGGCGACACCCTTCTCCCACCAACTGCCGAACGGCTCGATCAGCCGGTAGTTGCCACTGGCGTCCGCCTCACAGCGGTAGGCCTGTTGCAGCAGACCGAAATCTCCCACCTCACTCAGGTCATCTGACAGGACATCCAGGTAAAACCGGATGGCGTCGTTGGAGTGAAGGACATACTCCAGCATAAACAAGGTGTCTTCGTCCTCCGCCGTTGGAACATAGGCAAGAGTCTGGCCCCGCTGCTCCATTTTGCCATCGACGTGGCGAGTGCCATCTTCTTCATACCAGAAAGATTCCACCTCCCCATCGACCAGGCCATAGGAGATTTCACAGGTGTAAGCGCCCTCCTCCCCTGCCCTTTCCGGATACAGAAAACTTTCCCTTTCGCCAATCAGCTTATCCTTGTAGAAATCGATATCTACCCGGCTCAAAGGGTACATCGGCAGGTTAACGGGAGATTCGCCTTCCCCGAAATCAAACTCCGCAAAGTAGTTACCGCTCTTGTAGTGCAGATAAAATTTTTCCTTGTCGGCGTCCTCTGTCAGAAACTCGTTGTACTCCTCCCCCTCAATCAGGGCGGAGGTAGCAGAGGCTGAGGCCACGATCCGAAGCTCCGTATCCACAACAACAATTTTCTCCATGGCCTCCGGACCAATACGGTCGGGGCTCAGGCCGGGCTCCAGCATCACCACATACAGCTGGTGGCGGCTTAACATAATCCGCTCCAGAAACAGCCCGACAACCAGCGCTGCAACCACAGCCACCGCCAGCGCGCCTCCAGCCCACCACCATTGACGACCAGTCGAGGTCTGAGCCGGCTCCGCTGCAACACCACTCGCCCGAGCGTCGACCGCATCCTGCAACTCCTCGTCCCGATCCAGGGGAGCGGCAACGTCTGAGCGGGCAGTCTGACCGCCGGCTTCAGCCAGGACATCCTCTGCCTGTTCCAGGCGCTGCAGAAAAGTGTCGAACACGGCAGCCAATGCGTCGGATGATGCTCTGGCCTTCTTGCTGACGATCTCCGCCCGCCTGGCTGCCACGGCGGCGGTAATATCCGCCGCTGACGCGCCTTCATGCAGTCCCAGAATTTCGAGTGCTTGCTGCTTGTTCATCTGTTCCCCAAAACAGTGTGGCGCTGAGTTATGAGCCTCCAGGCTCACGCAAACAACACCACTGATAATGATACGGTTGTGAATGACGCGATTCTTTTTGTCGTCGCCCGGTGTTGGCTATTGGAAGGCTACTCACAGTAACCAGCCCCCCTGGGCGGTGGAAGCTGCACGCTGGCAGTCGCCCAGGCCCACTCAGGGCTCACCTTCCGTCTTACTCTCAAGGTCGTGCTGATTCATAACCGCCCGATAGGCAAAACGCCTCAGTGTTGGCCCCAACTCACACCAATCGGCCTTGCTGTCCGGCACAAAGGCTTGCAGCGCCCGGGGATAGAGGGCATGAATATCCGCAAAGGTGCTCGCAGCCTCCTCCGCGGCGTCACGATTTTCCGGCAGCCACTGCGGATCGCTCATGTCTTCGCTGACACAGCGCTCCGCCAGCCGCGAGTGTGCGGCAGCCGCCATGGCAAAGGGCATATAGATGCCACCCGGGCTCTCGGCCCAGCCCAGGTAGACCGACACATACATCTCCCAGGCCGCCACCGGCACGGCATCTGCTGTCTCTTCAGCAAACCCCTGAGCATCGTGTTGCGGAGCCTCGTCCCTGGGTTCCCTGGCGTAACGCGCTTCGGTAGCCGGTGGAGGAGGCGCCATAAGTTTGGCCTGCGACTCAGATACCTCTCCGCTGGAGCGCACAGTGGCGATGGCGCGCTCTTCCCAGGGCGGTGCAGACATCTCCGGTGCCGGTGGCATTTGCAGTGTCACCAGCAGTGCCAGTACCAGGCTCGCCGCCAATCCCAGCCCCCCGGCAAACCGCCGCCGGCGCGCCTGTTGCTTGCGCTCAGTGGCGGTGCTGGCGCTGACAGCCTCGATCGCCTGGCGACAAGCCATCCACTGCTGACGCAGGCGCGGATTGCCGGCCAGGGCGGCTTTGACACAATCGGTTTGCTCCGGGGTCAGCGAGCCATCGACAAAGGCGGCCAGTATTTCATCCTCCGAAGCAAACCCGGCCAACGGCGGGTAGGCGCGTATATCGCCGGCCGGCGCCTCACGGCTGACAGCCAGCAGCAACTCTGTGATCTGTTGGTCGTTCATGGGTATTCCACCTCAGTGGACGGAGTCTCCTCATCAGCGCCCAGACCAGCACTGCCCAGCAGCGCCGCCAACTGATCCCGCAATCGCTGCAGGCGCCGCTGCACACTGCCGGCACTGGTTCCCAGCAAACTGGCCACCTTGCGGCTGGAGAGCCCATCTTCATAAGTCAGGCGCAGCAGCAGGCGATCCTCGCTGTCGAGATCCAGCGCTTGCCGCCACCCTGCAATGACTTCTGGATCAGACGGACAGACGGGGTTATTGCCGGGTTTATCACCGAGCAGCCGGCCCAACAACGCCAGCAGTGCCTGCTGGCGGGTCTGGTCGAGGAAGACGTCGAGACTGTGACCGGAGTCGTCCGGCAGCGTTTCCAACCCCAGCTCCGTCACGCAGCACTCGCTGAAGCCGGGTTCACCGCAGCGGGGAATGCGCTGTTTGATGGTGCGCATGGCCTGCTCCAGCAAGCCGGGCTGGAAATCCTCCGCCAGCTTCTGCCGGATCAGCTCCGGCCACTGGCGCTCCAGGCAGAGCATCTGCCAGAGCCGTACCCAGGCGCTACCCAACCCCTGCAACCAGGCCGGGGGCCGGGGGCGACCAAAACGCTTGCGGGCAAAATCTTCCATGGCGCGACTGGCCACCGCATAGGCAAAGGTGGTGGGCTGGCTGTTGCCGGAAAAATGGGAGAGCTTCTGCCAGTTATCCGCTGACAGCGCCTCGATCATGGCGGTGACGGCCTCTTCCGCCAGCACCGGCTGCACGAAACGACGGGCCGCCATGGCGTCAAGGCTGGCCATAAATGCGGGAGCAAAGATCAGTGAGGGCCAATCAATGGCTGTTATTTCTTCCAGGGACATCGTCAAGGCGCAGGCCGTCTAATGTGTTATAAAAACACCACTTCTTAGAGAAACTGGCATGAAACTCTACGTTTTACCCAATTTCACCCGCGAATACCACTTTCAGCAGGCATTTGTTGCTACCCCTGACGGGAGACGACGGATGAAGGGCCTGGATCGACAGGGCCAAACGAAAGGGGTATGCAGAGTTGCCCTTGCCGCCACCCACCAGCAACACACCACAAGGAGATACCCGATATGGCGCTGACTTCCACCCTGATCCCGCTACGAACAGCATTACTGCTGCTGACGCTACTGGCAAGCCTGCCACTGCAGGCCGCCACACTGAGCCATGTGGTGCTGGTGTGGATGCCAGCCGGAGCCAGCGCTGAGGATATTGAAGCGGCCATGAGCCACAGTGCCGAGCTGATGGCTATCCCGGGGGTGGTGGCGGTAAAAGCCGGCCGGCCGCTGGCCAGTGAGCGGCCGGTGGTGGACGACAGTTTTACCTTTGGCGTCCATATCGAACTGCAGGACAAAGCGGTGCTGCCGGGCTATCTGCAGCACCCGGTACATGTGGAGTACGTGGATCGTTACCTGAAAGGCAAGATGGAGAAGTTGCTGATCTACGATTTCTGATCAGCCCTGCCGCACACCCTCAGCCGTGTTCAGCCTGCAGTGCGACGGACAGGAACTCGTTGAGGTTGTCGGTCAGCCAGTCCGGCTGCTCCTCTTCTACCGGCCGCCCGTGGTTGTAGCCGTAGGTCACCGCCAGCACCGGCACACCGGCAGCGCGGGCGGCACCGATGTCATTGACCGAATCCCCCACCATCAGCGCATCGGCCGCTTCCACCCCACACAGTTGCAGCAGGTGATTAAGGGGGGCCGGGTCGGGCTTTTTCACGGGCAGGCTGTCACCACCCAGCCAGTGCCCGAAATAGCCATCGATGCCCAGATCGGCCAACAGGCCGGGAACAAACTGCGCCGGCTTGTTAGTCACCACGGCCTGCACGCAGCCCTGTTGCTGCAACAACTGCAGCGCTGCGGCCACACCGGGGTAGAGGCGCGAATGCTCGCCGCTGCTGCGGGCGTAGTGGTGCAGGAAGCGCTGCAGGCCACGACTGACGTCAGCCTGCGCCACCAGCTCTGCCGCCACACCCTGACTGTGGGCCAGGGCGCGACGCATCAGCATCTCCGCCCCGTTGCCCACCCAGCCGCGGACGGCCTGCTCACCGGCGGTGCTAAAACCCAGCTCCAGCAAGGTGGCATCTACGGCGACGGACAGGTCCGGCACACTGTCCACCAGGGTGCCGTCGAGGTCGTACATCACCAGTCGCGGTGGCTGCGGGTAGCGGCGGCGAAACTCCATCGCGCTTACTTCGCCAGCGCCAGTTCGGCACGCATGGCTGAGATGGCGGCGGCGTAGTCGCCCTTGCCGAAGATGGCGGAGCCGGCCACAAAGGTGTCGGCGCCGGCGGCGGCGATTTCGCGGATATTGTCAGCGGTCACACCACCGTCGATCTCCAGCCGGATGGGCTTGCCGATGGCGTCGATGGCTGCACGGGCTTCGCGCAGCTTGTCGAGTGTGTAGGGAATAAACTTCTGGCCACCAAAGCCGGGGTTCACCGACATCAGCAGCACCATATCCAGCTGCGGCAGCACGTGCTTGATGGTCTCCAGCGGCGTTGCCGGGTTGAGAACCAGACCCGCCTCGCAGCCGGCCTGTTTGATCAGCTGGATGGAGCGGTCTACATGGCGGGAGGCTTCCGGGTGGAAGGTAATAATAGAGGCACCGGCATCGGCAAACTGGCCGATCATATCGTCCACCGGCTCCACCATCAGGTGCACGTCGATGGGGGCCTCAATGCCGTAGTTGCGCAGCGCCTTGCACACCATGGGGCCAATGGTGAGGTTGGGCACATAGTGGTTGTCCATCACGTCGAAATGCACAATGTCGGCACCGGCGGCCAGTACCGCGCTCACCTCTTCCCCCAGTCGCGCGAAATCCGCTGCCAGAATGGATGGGGCGATTTTGAATTCCTGTTGCATAGACTCTACCTGCCGTTAGCTCTTGGGGGGAATGGCCCGACTGCCGGGCACAGGACGCGGGTGCAGCGTCCATCAAAGCGGCGCATTGTACCGGAAGCCGCCAGCAGCTCCCAGCAACACGGGCCAGGGATCAACCGGTGCGCAGCTGCGCGTCCAGGGCCTGCAGCCGCTCGGGGGTGCCGATGTCCCACCACTGACCGCTGAACACCTCGCCGCCCAGCGCCTGCTGTTCGATGGCGTAATCAAACACCTCACGCAGGGGGAAGTTGTCGCGCCGCCGGGGATAGTCGGTGAGCAGTGCCGGGTGCAGCAGGCTGATGCCACTGAACGTGTAGCCGCCACCTGGGGTGTGGTTGTGGATCAGGCGGCCATCGCGCAGGTCAAAATCACCACCGCTGTTGTGGCCGGGATTCGGCACCAGCAGCAGGTGGCCCAGCTGCCCCTCCGGCAGGGTCATATTCAGCAACGGCGCAAACGGGCAGTCACTCCAGACATCGCCATTCACCAGCAGGAAAGGCTCCTCCCCCAGCAGCGGCAGGGCGCGGCAGATACCACCGGCTGTCTCCAGCGGCTCCGGCTCGCGGCTGTAGTGAATGGTAATGCCCCAGCGGCTACCATCGCCGAGGTGGGCCTCCACCAGGTGGCCGAGATAGGCGAGGTTGATCACCAGCTCGCCCACACCGGCCTCGACCAGACGCTCAATGTGGTATTCGATCAGCGGCTTGTCCGCCACCGGCAGCAGCGGCTTGGGCAGCGTGTCGGTGAGGGGGCGCATGCGCTTGCCCAGACCCGCCGCCAGGATCATGGCTTTCAAACCTGTGACTCCCCGGCGCAGGTGTAGTCGCTGTACCACTCCTGCTGCTCACACAGGGGCAGCAGTTTCTCCTTAAACCAGTAGGTGAAGTCGCGCAGCTCCGGATAACCCTCTGCCACCTCCAGGGTGTAGCGCATCACCAGCGGCAGGTCGCGCAGGTAGCCGGCCTTGCCGTCCCGCAGCCACAAGCGGGCAAAGATACCCAGTACCTTGAGGTGACGCTGCAGCCCCATCAGGTCGAACCAGCGCAGGAAACCGCGCTGGGTTACCGGTGCCATGAGACCGGCAGAGACCGCCATGTCGCCGTAGGCCAGCGCCCACTTCTCCACCTGCGACCGCGGCCAGCGGATGTAGCAGTCGCGCAACAGGGAGACCAGGTCATATGTAATGGGGCCGCGCACAGCGTCCTGGAAGTCAATTACACCCGGCGCCTGACCGTCGCGGTAGATGAGGTTGCGGCTGTGGTAATCACGATGCACCCACACCTGGGGCTGCTGCAGGGCGGCACTCTCCAGCTGCAGGTAGACCGCGTCCAGCAACTCGCGCTCGTCGTCCGAGAGCTGATAGCCCAGCAACTGCGGCACAAACCACTCATGGAACAGGGCCATCTCGCTGTTGAGCCGGGCAGAGTTGTAGCTGGGCAGGGTGTGCATGCCATCGCCGTCGGCGGCAGGCATGGTAATGGTGGGGCACTGCTGCAGGCGCAGCAGGGTCATCAGCGCATCGCCATACATCTGCTCCACCGAGTCCCGATCCTCCAGCAACACCTCGCTGAAGAGGCGCTGGCCCAGCTCTTCCACCAGCAACCAGCCGTGCTGCAGGTCGGCCGCCGGAATCTTCGGTGTCATCACCCCCTGGGAACGCAGATAGCGGGCGATGGCCACAAACGCCGCCGAGTCTTCGGTCTCCGGCGGTGCCAGCACCGCCAGCAGCGGCTGCCGGGTGTTGAGGCGGAAATAGCGACGGAAGCCGGCATCACCATTGAGGGGCGTCAGGGCCAGGGTACCGTCGGTGTCGACACCCAGTTGCTGCAGCTGCTGTTCTGCCCACTGCTGCAACTCGTTGAATTGTTCAGTATTCAAATCTGTACCTTAGGCGGTGAATTGAAGAAACGGCGGCCATTGTAAACGAAGCGCGAGCAGATACTCACCTGTCGCAGCGTCACACCCGACAAAGGCGGTTTTGAGCGCCGGGCCGCGGTAGCCTATTGTGAGCTTCCCAAGTAGAATCGCCCCCTTAATTTCGAATAATGCGATAAAACTCACAGGATTGTCCCGCCAATGGCCCGACGGACGCCGCTGTTACGGCAACAGATTCAACGCGCACTCAGACCCAATCAGACTCCGCGGCTGTTGGCGTTGGGCGTTCTGGCGAGCCTGCCCATCACTCCCCTGCAGGCCGCCGAGCAGAACCTGCAGTGGCACTGCAAACCGGCCGGTGACGGCTGGGCCTGCGACGAGAAACCTGCCCCCGGACCGGCTTACAAACGCCCGCCCCACAATACCTCTGCGGCCACAAACGGCCCGCGCAGCACCCGTGGCCTGAGCGCCGCCGAGATCGATTGGGTGGCAGAAGAGGAGTTGACACCTGAACAGCTGGAGCAGATGCCGGCGGGTTGCTGCGGCAGCTACATTGCCCCCGAGCGCAGTGACAGTGAAGCCACCCTGGACCCGGAACAGGCCCCCCTGCGGGCAGAGGCTGACAGCTCGCGCTGGCTGCAGCAAAACACCGCGGTACTGCAGGGTGACGTCAAACTGACCCAGGGCTACCGCCAGCTGCAGGCCGACAGTGCCGAGCTGGATAAGGGCAGCAACACCGGCATCCTCAGCGGCAATGTACAGATGCGGGAGCCCGGGGTGCTGATCACCAGCGAGCGCGCCAAAATGAACATGGACACAGGTGCGGCCGAGCTGGAAAACGCCACCTACCTGTTGCACGACGCCCACCTGCGCGGCTCGTCTGCGGCGGTGAAGATGACACCGGAGAAGGTGCTGACCCTCGAAGACGGCAGCTTCACCCGCTGCGAGCCGGACGGTAACGCCTGGTCCCTGCACAGCTCCGAGCTCACCCTCGACCCCAATATCGGTGAGGGCTGGGGCAAGCACGTGCGCCTGCACGTGGCCGGGGTGCCGGTGTTTTATACCCCCTACCTGCGCTTCCCCATTGGCGATGAACGCAAGTCCGGCTTCCTGTTTCCCTCCATCAGCTCGTCCGACAATGGCGGCGTGGATGTATCGGTGCCCTACTACCTCAACCTGGCGCCCAACTACGACATGACCCTCTCGCCGCGCGTCATCAGCGACCGCGGCGAGATGCTGGAGACGGAAATCCGCCACATGTCGACCCATTTCGACACTGTGGTCAGCACCGCCTGGCTGGCCGACGATTCCGGCGGTGACGACCAGGACCTGGAAGACCTGATCGACGACGGCGTTATCACCGAGGAGGAGGCCTATCCCTTCCGCGGCGAGGATCGCTGGTTGCTGGGTGTGGAGCAGTTCGGTGGGCGCCAGTCGCGCTGGTTTACCCAGATCGACTACACCGCCGTCAGCGATGTGGACTACTTTCGCGACCTGGGTACCACGTCACTGGAAGTGAACAGCACCAGCCAGCTGAAGAAATACGGTACGGCGGGTTATCGCGGCGACCACTGGCTGCTGCAGGCGGAAGCCACCGAATACCAGAAACTGTGGGACGACGCCGAGCAGCAGTACAAGCAGCTGCCACGCCTCACCCTGGATGGCCACTACCGCATGCCGGCGGATTTTGAGCTGCAGCTGGATCACGACTTCACCGCCTTCGACCACCGCGACAAGGAACGCGACGGCCTGATTACCGGTGAACGACTGCGGCTCGATTACGCCCTCACCTGGGACCAGCAGTGGATGTGGGGCTTCTTCCGTCCCGGCGTCAAGCTGAAGCACCTCAGCTACCGCCTTGACGACGACTACCTGCAGGCCGGCGCCAACGACACGCCGTCCTTCACCGTCCCCCAGGGCAGCCTCGACACAGGCCTGTTCTTCGAGCGCGAGGGCAACCTGTTCGGCAATGGCTATGTGCAGACGTTCGAGCCGCGATTGTTCTACTTTTACAGCGACCGGGAAAACCAGGACGAGCTGATCAACGTCGGCACCGGGCGCCTGCGCACCGTGGATTTCGATACCAACGACCTCACCTTTGGCTACAGCCAGCTGTTCCGCGACAGCCGCTTCTCCGGCAGCGACCGCATCGACGATGACAACCGCCTGTCGGTGGGACTGACCTCGCGCTTTATCGACGCCAGTACCGGTATCGAACGTTTCAGCGCCAGCCTCGGCCAGGTTTTCTACCATGACGACCGCGCCATCGCCATCGACCTCACCGAGGCCCAGGCCCTGGCCCAGGCAGAGAACCAGCGCAGCGATTCGGACTTTGCCGCCCAGGTCAGCGCCCGGCTGGGCAAATACCTGCGCTTCAACTCCGAAGTGATGTGGGACGCGGACAACAGCGACCGCGTCAGCCGCGGTAACGCCAGCCTGCGCTACATTGATGAGCAGTACCGCATCTTCAACCTCAGCTATCGCTACGACCGTATCCCCCCCCTGCCCAGTGACCCGACGGATCTGGACGGCGATGGTATCCTCAACGAAGAGATTGAGCAGAGCATCGAGCAGGGCGACCTCTCCTTTGTCTGGCCCATTGCCGGCGACTGGAACGCCATTGGCCGGGCCAACTACGACTTTACCCATCAGCGTGAACTGGAGACGCTGATCGGCGTCGAATACAACGACTGCTGTTATCGTGTGCGTCTGGTCGCCCGTAAATGGCTGGATAACGCCAACGCCAATGTACTGGAGTCGCTGGATCTGGAAGAGGACCGCGGTATCTTCCTGGAATTCCAGCTGAAAGGCATGGGCAGCATCGGCAGCAAAGTGAGCGGCATCCTCAGTGACGGGATTGTCGGCTACGAACAACGAGATAACGGAATCCAATGATGATACGAGCACTTACCCAATCCTGCCGGCGCCTGATGGGCGTGGCCCTTCTCGCTGGCAGCACGGCCCTGCAGGCGGCCGTTGTTCCGCTGGATTCGGTGGTGGCAGTGGTGGACAACGACGTCATCATGGCCAGCGAACTGCAGCAGCGTACCCAGATGATTGTGAACCAGCTGCGCTCCAAACAGCAGACCAACCTGCCGCCCGCCGAGGTGCTGCAGCAGCAGATCCTGGAACAGCTGATTGTGGAGTCCCTGCAGCTGCAAATGGCCCGTCGCGCCGGCATCGCCATCAGCGAGGCGGAGCTGGACGATGCCATCAACCGTATGCAGGAAGCCAACCAGCTCAGCCGCGCACAACTGCTGCAACGGCTGCAAGCGGACGGCATGACCATCGAGGCCCTGCGCGACCAGATCCGCCGCGACATGCTCATCGAGCGGGTACAGCGCGGCTCGGTGAACCGCCGTATCCAGGTGTCGGACCAGGAGGTCAACAACTTCCTGCGCTCCAAACAGGGCCAGTTCTGGTCATCACCCAGCTACAACCTGGGCCATATCCTGGTAGCGGTCCCGGCCGGCGCCAGTGTCAGCGAAGTCGCCGCAGCGGAGGCGAGAGCCAACCAGCTCTACCAGCAGCTGCAGGGCGGCGCCGACTTCCGCCAGGCCGCCATCCGTGAATCCCGCGGCCAGAACGCCCTCAGCGGCGGTGATATGGGCTGGCGCAAAAGCTCGGAGATGCCGGACCTGTTCGCCTCAGCCCTCGAGCCCCTGCGTCCGGGCCAGGTCAGCAAGCCCCTGCGCAGCGCCGCCGGCTTCCACCTGCTCAAGCTCTATGACAAAAAAGGTGCGGAAGAGAAGATTGTCGAACAGTCGCTGGTACGCCACATCCTGATCAAGCCCTCCGCTATCCTCAGCGAAGAGGAGACCGAGCGTAAGCTGGCGGACCTCCGCAATCAGGTCATCAACGGCGCCGATTTTGGCGAGCTGGCCCGGCAATATTCCGAGGATGTAGGCTCCAAACTGAGCGGCGGCGACCTGGGTTGGTCACTGCCGGGCAAATTTGTCCCGGAATTTGAAAAGACTATTGATGCCACGCCGGTGGGGGAAGTCAGCCCGCCGTTCCGCTCCCAGTTCGGCTGGCACATCCTGCAGGTACAGGATCGTCGCCAGCAGGACATGAGCGACACCGTGCGCAGAAACCAGGCCTCCATGCTGCTGCGCAACCAGCGCTACGAGGAAGAGCTGTTTAACTGGCTGCGGGAGATCCGCGACGAAGCCTACGTCGAGATCAAGCTGCCACAACCATGACCCTGCGCCTTGCCTTGACCCCCGGCGAACCGGCCGGCATCGGTCCCGACCTCACCATTGCCCTGGCACAACAGGCCAGCGAACACGAGGTGGTGGCGGTGGCGGATCCCGAGCTGCTGCTGGCCCGCGCCCGACAGCTGGGGCTGCCGCTGCGCTTGCGCGAACTGGACAGGGCACAGGCACCCCAACCGCTGCCGGCGGGGGAACTCTGTGTCCTGCCGGTACCACTGCAGGCGCCCTGCGTGGCCGGCACCCTCAATCCCGCCAACGCCGGCTATGTGCTGCGTACCCTTGAGACCGCCATCGACAGCTGCGTCGACGGCAGCTGTCACGCCTACGTCACTGGTCCCGTTCACAAGGGCGTGATTAACGAAGCCGGCATCCCCTTCAGCGGCCACACCGAGTTCCTGGCCGAGCGAACCCACACAGATGAGGTGGTGATGATGCTGGCCTGCGAAGGGCTGCGAGTGGCACTGGTGACCACCCACCTGCCCCTCAAGGATGTGCCGGCGGCCATTACCCCGGCCAAGCTGGAGCGGGTGATCCGCATCCTGCACAGCGACCTGCGACAAAAGTTCGGCGCCGCCACCCCGCGCATACTGGTGTGCGGCCTCAACCCCCATGCCGGTGAAGGCGGCCATATGGGGCGTGAAGAGGTGGAGGTAATTGAACCGCTGCTGGCGCGCCTGCGCGGCGAGGGCATGAACCTGATCGGCCCGCTGCCCGCCGACACCCTGTTTACCCCGAAGGTACTCACCGGCGCCGACGCAGTGCTGGCCATGTATCACGATCAGGGGCTGCCCGTGTTAAAATTCAAGGGCTTTGGCGAGGCGGTCAACATTACCCTGGGGCTGCCCATCATCCGCACCTCGGTGGATCACGGCACAGCACTGGACCTGGCCGGCAGCGGCGGCGCCGACCTCGGCAGCCTGCTGACCGCCATCAACTACGCCGGCCACATGGCTCGCCAGCGGTCACTCTGACACTCCGGCTGTGCCCCTGCACAGCACAACCCCTCTTGTGAGCACCATGAAGATTGCAACCGAACACCGCGCCCGCAAGCGCTTTGGCCAGAATTTTCTCGAAGACGACGGCATCATCCGCCGCATCGTCAAGGCCATCCACCCCCAGGCGGACGACAACCTGGTAGAGATTGGCCCCGGCAAGGGCGCCATCACCTCGCAGCTGCTGGCCGCCTGTCCCACGCTCAATGTGGTGGAACTGGATCGCGACCTGATTCCCATGCTGCTGGCGCAGTTTATTGCCGACTACCCGGACTTCACCATCCACCAGAGCGACGCCCTGAAATTCGATTTCAGCCAGCTGCTGCAGGACAAGCAGGGCAACCCCCGCGGCCCCCTGCGCGTGGTGGGCAACCTGCCCTACAACATCTCCACGCCACTGATCTTCCACCTGCTCAGCTACCAGGACCGTATCCGCGACATGCACTTTATGCTGCAGAAAGAGGTGGTACAGCGGATGGCGGCACAGCCGGGGGAGAAAGCCTACGGCCGTCTCGGCATCATGGTGCAGTACTACTGCCAGGTAGAAAACCTGTTCGAGGTGCCGCCGGAAGCGTTTGACCCGCGCCCCAAGGTGGACTCGGCCATTGTGCGGCTGCGCCCCCACCAGCAGCTGCCGCACCCGGCCCGCAACGTCAAACTGCTGGAACAACTGGTCAATACCGCCTTCCAGCAGCGACGCAAAACCCTGCGCAACGCCCTCAAGCTGCTGCTGCCGGCGGAGGCCATTGAGTCACTGCAAATTGATACCGGCGTGCGGCCGGAAAATCTCACCCTTGCCGAATTCGTAGCTCTGAGTGATACACTGGACGAGCTGAAGAGGAATTCGCCGCCCACTGGCGAGGCACAGACTGAGACGTAAATGACCAATCCTGCCGATATCCGCATCTCCGTAAAGACCCGCTACCTGCCCGAACAGTCGGACATCGCGGAAGAGCGTTATGTGTTTGCCTACACCATCACCATCCGCAACGACTCCGGTGAGCCCTGCCAACTGTTGAGCCGGCGCTGGGTAATTACCGATGCCAACGGCGAGGTGCAGGAGGTGGCCGGCAAAGGGGTGGTAGGCGAGCAACCACAGCTGGCACCGGGGCAGGAATATACCTACACCAGTGGCTCGCTGCTGAAGACCCCCACCGGCACCATGCAGGGCACCTACACCCTATGCACGGATGCCGGTGACGAATTCGAAGCCACCATTCCCACCTTTGCGCTGGTGCCTCCGCACCTGCTGCACTGATTGCTGAAGCCGGAACGCTATGGCCACCTACGCCGTCGGCGACCTGCAGGGTTGCCTCGACCCGCTGCAACAGCTGCTGCGCAACGTGCAATTTAACGAAGATCGCGACCAGCTGTGGCTGGTGGGCGACCTGATTAACCGCGGCCCGCAATCCCTGCAAACACTGGAGTTCCTCTACCCGCGACGGGACAACATTATCGCCGTACTCGGCAATCACGACCTGCACCTGCTGGCCTGTGCCTACGGTCACCGCCTGCCCGGCAAGGGCGACACCATCGACGCCATCCTCGCCACCCGCGACAGCCAGCCCTGGTACCAGTGGCTGCGCCACTGCCCGCTGGTACACCACGACCCGCAACTTGGTTTTGCCATGGTGCACGCCGGCATTCCCCCGGGCTGGAGCCTGGAAGAGGCCTTGCGCCACTCCGCCGAACTGGAGAGTGTGCTGCAGGGGCCGAAGCTGGACATCTATCTCGGCCATATGTACGGCAACCAGCCCGACCTCTGGGACGAGTCACTTGAAGGCCCCGAGCGCTGGCGCCTGATCACCAACTACTTCACCCGCATGCGGGTATGCGATCACGACGGCCGCCTGGAGCTGAAGTACAAGGAGGGGCTGGACGCACTGCCTGCGGGCTACGCCCCCTGGTTCCGGCACACCCATCGCCAGACCCGCAATGACCGCATTATCTTCGGTCACTGGGCCGCCCTGCAGGGGGTCAGCAACACCCCCAACGTCTACGCCCTCGACAGTGGTTGTGTCTGGGGTGGCTGCCTGACCCTGATGCGACTGGAAGACCAGGCCCTGTTTACTTGCGACTGCTGAACCCGGCACTCTCTCCAGGCACCCAAATGTCCTCTTCCACCTTAGCCTTCCGTCGTAATTGAGGGGCGGATCATTTGTGTTAGAATCGCCGTCCTTAATTCACTCACCAGACCACGGAAGCCCGATCATGAGCTACGATCAAGTCTCTGCCGGTAAAGACCTGCCCAACGACATCAATGTCATCATTGAGATCCCTCTCAATGGCGACCCAATCAAGTACGAAGTGGACAAAGACTCCGGCGAGATTTTTGTCGATCGCATGCTCGGTACCGCCATGCACTACCCCTGCAACTACGGCTACGTGCCCCACACCCTGTGCGGTGACGGCGACCCCGTAGATGTTATGGTTGTGATGCCACTGGCCGTTATCCCCGGTGCCGTGATCCGCTGCCGCCCTGTGGGCGTGCTGAAAATGACCGACGATGGCGGTGAAGACGCGAAGATCATTGCCGTTCCACACGACAAGGTCACCCCCCTGTACAAAGACGTGCAGGACATCAGCGACCTGCCACAGCTGACCCTCGACCAGATCGCTCACTTCTTCCAGCATTACAAGGACCTGGAGCCAGGCAAGTGGGTGAAAATCGACGGTTGGGGCAACGCTGACGACGCGCGCAAGGAGATCTCCGACGCCGCCGCCACTTTCGCTGCCCAGGCAGACAAGCCAAACTTCTGATTGTTGCATCAGAGGCGCAGCCCATAACAAAGCCGCAGTAGCTGCGACTCAGACCGCCGAAAAATCCACCATCGTCATCGCGAGCGCAGCGTGGCGATCCATGTTTACCACAGGCCAGCCGATAAGGTGCCAAACATGGATTGCCGCGGAGCTGAAAAACGCTCCTCGCAATGACGGGACAGGATCAGGCATTAACCTGAGCCGCAACAGCTGCGGCTTTTTTGTGCCCGGACGATGGGCTCCGGTGCGATTTACGTGGCAGGCGCTATCAATTGTCCAGCAATTGGATGGCGGAGGTGTCCGGTGCCGGAGGGGGCGGGGGGCGGCGAATCTGCCCCAGGTCACTACCGGCTGGTGCCAGCTCTGCCCCGAGGTCGGCGACAGCTACTACCGCCTTGATCTCTCGCTCTCCCTCATCCAGCAGGGAGGCGCCGGCTTCCCGCAGGCTCACATTGAGTTCGTTGACCGCCACCGGCACAGGCCTCTCAATCTCATTGCCATCCACCAGGTTCCCCTCCTGGGCGCGCAGGCTCAGATGGCCAATGTCCGGTGCCACCGGAGCCTCAGTACGGGCAGGCTCAACCAGCGTCGCACCCACGGGGGCCAGGCTCAAGCCGGAAGTGGCTGTCGCACTGGCGGTCACAGCCGCGGGTTTAACAGCCGGCTCGCTTACCGGTGCCGCCGCGGGTGCAGGCGCTGCAGTGGACGCCAGTGACGCGGATGACGGCTGGGCAGCGAGGCGCTCCTGCATGGAAGGCTTTGCCGCAGGTTGCGGTGACGAAGGGCTGGCCGCGGCGGCCCTGCGACGGCCTGCCCCCACGGAACCCTCGGCCGCCAGCTGCACATCGGCACCGGCTTTTTTCAGAACGGCGAGGTATTTCTGTGCGGTAGCCTCGTCCAGGCCGCGCTTAAGCGGTGTCGCCGCGCCGCTGAACAGGGCATCAATTCGCGCGGCATCAGCCTTGAACAGGGACGCCAGGTTGCGCTTGACGTCAGCCAGCTGAAAGCCGGGCATCAGGTCGCCGCGAAAGATAATGTCAAAGGTCGCCATGGCTCTGTTTTCCCTGTTCCGGTGCCGGGTCTGTGCTGTTGATGCTGGCAGCCTGCCAATCGTGGGAAAGGCTACTCGATCTTATGATCCATATCGAGGGCAGGGCTCTCACACTGGGGCCGGCCCACAATGCGTGCCGGCACACCCGCGACGGTGGTGTGCTCCGGCACCGACTCCAGCACCACGCTGCCGGCGGCGATCTTGGCCCCTTCCCCCACAAATACATCACCGAGCACCTTGGCACCGGCGCTGATCAGCACGCCGCGGCCAATCCGCGGATGACGGGCACCCCCACTGCAGCCGGAGCCACCCAGGGTCACCGAGTGCAGCATGGAGACGTCGTCACCAATCACCGCTGTCTCACCCACCACCACACCGGTAGCGTGATCGATCATGATGCCGCGACCGAGGCGGGCGCCAGGGTGGATATCCACACCAAACACCTGTGACATCTGGTGCTGCAGGTAAAGCGCCAGAGGCTTGCGACCCTGCTGCCACAACCAGTGACTGATGCGATGGGTCTGGATGGCCTGGTAGCCCTTGAAATAGAGGAAGGGAGTACTGTATTTGTCACAGGCCGCATCACGCTCCCGGCAAGCCTGGATATCCGCCCGCATGGCATCGCCGATGGCGGGATCAGCCTGCATCGCTTCCAGTATCACTTCACGCACGGTCATGGCCGGTACCGCCGCACTGTCGAGGCGATTAGCCAGGTGAAAACTGATGGCCGCCGCAAAGGTGGAGTGGTTGAGGATGGCGGCGTGGTAATAGCTGGCCAGCACCGGCTCCTCGCGGCTGGCGGCGGCGGCTTCGTCGTGGATCGCCTGCCAGATGAAGTCCTGCTCACCGGCGTCAGGCGCCCGCAGGGGTTCTGTGTTCATGAGTCGTATCCTCTGCCTGATAGGCGAAGCTTATCATATAGCCGCCGCAGCGACAGGCAGGGCTCAGCGGAGGTCAGGCTGCAGGCAGATATAGCGCCGGTAGATCTCATCAGCCCGTCCGGAGATACAGTCCGCCAGTGGCCAGCCTGCCCCCTGCAACAGGGAATGAAACACGGCTTCGTCAAAGGCCTGCAGAAACTGCTGCGCCAGCGGCCGGTAACTGAGGTGCCACGGCTCCGGCGCCACACCACCGATATCCTCGGCGTAGGGGAAGAAAAATCCCCCGGCAGAGTCGCTGGCAACTGCCTGCTGCAGCCATTGGGTCATGGGGGCAAAGGGACCGGCACCCGTGTACTCCTCCGGCACCAGCTGCAGGCGGTAGTCGGCGGGCACGGCGGCAGCGTCGTAAATATCGAAGTCGGTACCCCAGTGATGGCGTGAGGTGCCGGGCAGTGCCGACCAGCGCAACAGGGCCTGCAGCTGCTCCTCAGGAGTGAGAGTGTTAACGTCAAGGCGCTCGCCGGTGCGGGAAAACAGGGGCAACTCACCCCGCAGTTTACGCTGCCAGATAGCCATCTGGCGCTCAAAACTGCGAAAACCACTGGCCAGGGTCAGCTCAAAACCCGCCTCCCGGGCCCGGTCACGCAGGTGCTGCAGGGGCTCCAGCACCTGCCGGTGCACCAGCACACCACCCCAGCCAGGCACCAGGTGCGCCTCAGTCTGCCCGGTGAGCTGGTCAAAGTCCGGATCGGGGGGAGTGCAGGTCATCCAAAAGTCCAATTTGCCAACGCGGCGGGAAAATGTATTATAACCGCTTGGCCTACCCGACCATACGTGTAGCAAAAAATACAATAAAAACAAAATTGGGGTTTGCTTTTATGACGAGCAGTCATAGTGACTTATTGCAATTGAAAAATCTTGGTGTCGCCTCGGTTAATATCCTCAGAGCTATTGGCATCCACTCCTGCGACGATCTCAAACAGGTTGGCCCTGTGCAGGCCTACATCCGAATCAAGCTCCGCGGCATTCATGTCTCCAAGGTCATGCTCTACGCCCTGGAAGGTGCGCTGCAGGACGTGCACTGGAACGATCTCGATCCCGGGCAAAAACAACAACTGGTGGCCCAGGCCGAACAGGCAATGACTCCGCCTCCCGTGCCGGATTCCCAGCCGCTGCAACGGCACTGATCCCGGCCTCACACAGCCCAATAAAAATCACTCTCAAATGAGAATTATTTTTATTGACATACAGATGAGAGAGGTTATCATTCTCACATCGTCGCTCTTGTAGCGACGGTAGAGTTTAAGGTCCTCATGACCTTCTCTCCTAAACAGGCTAATCACGGTTGTGGGCCGCCCCTTCGGGGGCGGCCATTTTTTGCGCCCCATTCCAGCCACCCCGCCCTGCCTTCCCCCGGCCACACTTAGCAGTTATTTACCTTCCGGCCCGGCCGCCAGGCATTGATTTTTGCCCCCGCCGCACACATCTTAGCAACTCCGAATCAGTGAATTCCGCAGGAGTACCCCGTGTTACGTATTGGCTTGTTTCTGTTGACCAACCTGGCCGTCATTCTGGTCGCCAGCATCACACTTAACCTGTTGGGTGTGGGCTCCTACCTCGATGCCAGCGGCAGCGGTCTCGACCTGGGCAACCTGCTGGTGTTCTGCGCCGTCTTCGGCTTCAGCGGTGCGCTGATATCGCTCTTCCTGTCCAAATTCATGGCCAAGATGAGCACCCGCACCCAGATTATCGAGCGCCCTTCCAACGCCGAGGAGAAGTGGCTGCTGGAGACTGTCGCCGACCTGTCAGAGAAAGCCCGCATCCGCATGCCGGAGGTGGGTATTTTCCCGGCCCAGGAAGCCAACGCCTTTGCCACCGGCTGGAATCGCAATGCCGCCCTGGTCGCCGTCAGTGCCGGCCTGCTGCATCGCTTCAACAAGGATGAGGTGCGCGCAGTACTGGCCCACGAAATCGGCCACGTCGCGAATGGCGATATGGTGACCCTGACCCTGATCCAGGGTGTGGTGAACACCTTTGTGATGTTCTTTGCCCGCATCATCGGCCACACCGTCGACCGCGCCGTGTTCAAGACCGAGCAGGGGCATGGACCGGCGTTTTACATCGTCACTTTTGTGGCAGAAATGGTGCTGGCCGTACTCGCCTCCATGATCGTCATGGCCTTCTCCCGCCATCGCGAATTCCGCGCTGACGACGCCGGCGCCCGCCTGGCTAGCCGCGGCGCCATGATCAACGCCCTGCGACGCCTGCAGATGGAAGTGGAAGCCCAGGTGCCCAGCTCCATGCCCGACAGCATCTACGCTTTCGGTATCAGTGGCGGCTTCAAGCAGAACTTCTCCAAACTGTTTGCCAGTCACCCGCCCCTGCAGGAGCGCATTGCCGCCCTGCAAGCGAGCGCCTGAGCCGCCTGACAGTGCAGTTCCTGTGTGAATTAGGGGATATTCCCGACTACGGCAGCAAGGGGTTCAGCCTGCAGGGGCTGAACCTGTTTGCCGTACGGCAGAAAGCGCGGGTGCACGTCTATCACAACAGCTGCCCGCACATGGGTATTCCGCTGGAGTGGGTGGAAGACCGCTTCCTCGACGTCGACGGCGAACTGATCCAGTGCTCCACCCACGGGGCCCTGTTTACCATTCACGACGGCCTCTGCGTCGCCGGCCCCTGCAGTGGCCGCTCGCTGACGGCCATCCCCACCGAGCTGCGCCAGCAGCAGGTATGGGTAGACACCTCAGCCCTCTGATTCGCCTCTCAGATGATGACCGGCAACGGTCGGCAAAGGGCGATAGCCTGCGGTGTTATATCGGCCTGGTAGGCGAACACCTCCACTCCCTGGTCCGCCACCTCCGCCAGGGTTTGCGCGTAGAGGGGATCAATTGCTGCCGCCGCTGCCACCTGCCGGATGCCGGTGTGCTGCACACAGAAGAGCAGCACCGCCCGGTGCCCCTCCGCCACCATGGCGGCCAGCTCGCGCAGGTGTTTGGTGCCCCGGCTGCTGACCGAATCGGGAAATAGCCCCAGCCCCTCGTCCTCGCAGAGGGTGACATTCTTCACCTCCACATAGCAGTTGCCGGCCGCACCCTCCAGCAGCAGGTCGATGCGACTGCGCTCCGCCCCATACGGTACCTCCCTGCGCACCCGTTCGTAGCCCTGCAGCTCGGCAATGGTGCCATTGGTAATGGCCTCCTCCACCAGGGCGTTGGCGCGGCCAGTATTTACGCCAGCCAGGTCTCCGGCGGGTGTCGTCGCGATCTCCCAGGTGCGGGAGTATTTGCGCTTGGGGTTATCCGATTGTGAAAACCAGCAGGGACTGCCTTCCTCGAGACAGGCCTTCATGGAGCCGGTATTGGGACAGTGGATAGTGACCTGCTCGCCGCCCGGCAGCTCCACGTCTGCCAGAAAACGCTTGTAGCGACGCAGCAGCCGACCTTCGGCCAGCGGGGGATCAAAATTCATGGACTGATCTTTCCTTTATTAGCTTCCCGAAAACCGCAGCATTGGCGGCTCCGGCAGAATCGCGCAGCCAGTCTATGGCGCTTTGCGATGAGTGCAAGTTGCAATTCCCTGCGGGGCCTCCCGGAGCACCATTTGTACAGTTGACAGATCCCCGCCTTAGGCGCAGTATCCGCGACCGTTATTGATTTTGGGGACCAATCCTGCGGCCTGACAAAGCGCTGGCAGGCTTTCTGCATATCTGGTAGCTTGCCCGTTTGGGTTTTATTTGCCCAGGCTTGCGGACTTTCGCACCCCTCTACTGTTTAATCTGGAATCTTGGAACGAGGCGTACACAGATGCCGAAAAACTCTAAAAACACCGAAAGCGTCACTTTGCGGGGTTTCACACCCTACAAAGAGAAGAAGGGTGAAGAGTACATGAACGATGCTCAGAAAGAGCATTTCCGCGCAATGCTGCTGACCTGGAAGCGAGAGCTGATGGAAGAGGTGGATCGCACGGTTTCCCACATGAAAGACGAAGCCGCCAACTTCCCCGACCCCGCCGACCGCGCTACCCAGGAAGAGGAGTTCAGCCTCGAACTGCGCACCCGCGATCGCGAGCGCAAGCTGATCAAGAAAATCGATAACACCATGCAGCTGATCGACGATGACGACTACGGTTACTGCGAAACCTGCGGTGTAGAGATCGGCATCCGCCGCCTGGAAGCCCGTCCCACTGCCACCCAGTGTATCGACTGCAAAACCCTCGACGAGATCAAGGAGAAGCAGATCGGCGGCTAACCACCGATCTGCCGGGATAACCGGCGGCGCTAACCGCCGCCGGTTATCCTCTCCACACCCCTCCCCCCTCGTGACGACTGCCCCCGGCGCCGACTATATCGGGCGCTTCGCTCCCTCTCCCACCGGTGAACTGCATCAGGGTTCCCTGCTGACCGCAGTTGCCTCCTGGCTCGACGCCCGGCAACACCATGGCCAGTGGCTGGTACGGATGGAAGATCTCGATCCTCCCCGGGAACAGCGCGGCGCCGCCGACGCCATCCTCCGCGCTCTCGAAGCCCACGGTCTCGGGTGGGACGGTGAGGTGATGTACCAGAGCCAGCGCCATGACGCATATCAGGCCTGCCTCGATGACTTCGCCGGGCGGGCGCTGATCTATCCCTGCAACTGCAATCGCCAGAGACTGCAAGCCCTCACCGCTTACGACGGCCACTGCCTGCAACACCCGCCCGCCTCGGGCCCGGTGGCACTGCGGGTAAAAACCCCCGCCAGCGGCGACGATGAACTCTGCTTTGATGACCTGCTGCAGGGACGTCAGTGCCAGCAGCTTCACCGTGAGGTGGGGGACTTTGTGCTGCGCCGCAAGGATGGCCTCTACGCCTACCAGCTGGCGGTGGTGGTGGACGATATCACCCAGGGCATTACCCACGTACTGCGCGGCTGCGACCTGCTGGACTCCACCCCCCGCCAGCTCTGGCTGTTCCGGCTGCTGCAGGCGCCAGAGCCACAGTTCGGCCACCTGCCGGTGGTGGTCAACCCGGAGGGCCAGAAGCTCAGCAAGCAGACCTTCGCCGCCCCCCTGCAAGCGGCGGAGGCAAGCCAGAATCTGTGGCTGGCGCTGCAACGGCTGCAACTGCAGCCGCCGGCGGAGTTGCGCGGTGCCGACTGCCAGACCCTGCTGGCGTGGGGCGTGAGTCATTGGCGCCGCAGCGCCGTAATGGCACTGCGCAGCCTCGCAGAATAACCGGCGCAGTAAAAGCCGTGTCGCAGACGTGCACCGATGGCAGCCTTTCAGTACACTCAGCGCAGCCTTTTTTCCGCTGACCCGGGCCTATGAATAATCAACGCTATCTGATCCTGCTGCTGCTGGTGGCCTACATCTTCTCTCCCACGCTGTTTACCTGGATGATCAATCCGGAGGGCGCCTGGTACCGCCCCTACCTGATTTGGGCGATGCTGGTTGTGGCGGCCTTCTTCTACCACTCGCGCAAGAAGCATCAATGACTTTCGATATCACCGACATCGCCATTATCGGCATCATCTACCTGGTGATACTGTTCGGCATCGCCTTTGCCGCCGAGAAGGGCATCATCCCGAAAAAGATCTCCCGGCATCCGGTCACCTACATACTCTCACTGGGGGTCTTTGCCAGCGCCTGGGCCTTTTATGGGGTGATCGACCTCGCTTTCCAGTTCGGCTACGGCGCCCTGGCCTACTACCTGGGTACGGGTGCCCTGTTCCTGTTTGCCCCGGTGGCCATCGCCCCGCTGGCACAGCTGGCGCGCCGCTTCCAGATTGGCAGCCTCGCCGACCTGCTGGTGTTTCGTTACCACAGCCAGACCGCCGGTGCCGTCAGCACCCTCTGCATGTTGCTGGCGGCGCTGCCGCTGCTGGCCCTGCAACTGCAGGCTGTGGCCGACACCCTGCAGATCATGACCCTCTACAACCGTGAGGAACCGCTGAGCGTCTTCAGTGACTGGAACTCGCGGGAGTTCCTTGCCTTCTCCTACTGCGCCGTACTGGCGGTGTTCACCATCCTGTTTGGCTCCAGCCGCGACCAGCACCCGGGACTGATCGTGGCCATGGCCTTCGAATCACTGCTGAAACTGGTGGCCCTGCTGGCGATCGGCCTGCTGGCGATCTATGGCGTGTTTGGCAGCCTTGGCGCCCTGGACCAATGGCTGCTGGACTACCCGGAGCATATCGAGCTGTTGCACACCCCCATACGCGACACGGCCTCCCACACCCTGCTGCTGGTGTTCCTGGCCACCGCCGTCGCCATGCCCCACATCTTCCACATGAGCGTGGTGGAGGGCCCCCTGAAACAGATGACCTCCACCCTGAGCTGGGCTTTCCCCCTGTTCCTGCTGCTGTTGGCGCTGCCGGTATTTCCGATCCTGTGGGCCGGTTTCGAGTTGGGCGTGCCACTGCCGGCGCAGTACTTCACCCTCGGCATCCCGTTATTGAGCGAATCCCCCTCGCTAACGGTACTGGCGTTTCTCGGCGGTCTCTCGGCGGCTACCGGTGCCATGGTCTCCTTTGCACTGGCACTGAGTACCATGCTGCTCAATCACTGGCTGCTGCCGGTGCTCAATATCCGTAACCCGCACAACATCTACCGCCAACTGCTGTGGCTGCGCCGCGGCCTGATCCTGGCGGTGTTTGTCATCAGCTACGGCTTCTATCAGGTACTGGAGAGCCGCCTCAGCCTCACCCAGCTGGCGCTGATGGGCTTTATCCAGACCCTGCAGTTCCTGCCCGGACTGCTGGCAGTCTCCTACTGGCCAGCAGCCAACAGCCGCGGTTTTATTACCGGGCTGGTGCTGGGCTCCGGTGTCTGGCTGGTGGGGCTGCTGCTCCCGGCATTTACTGGCTGGGAGACACTGGCACTGCCCTGGCTAAACCTCGAGCTACCCCTTGGTATCGAGCACTGGAACAGCATCACCATGGTCTCCCTGACCGCCAACCTCGCGGCCTTTATCGGACTCTCGCTGCTGACCAAATCCAGTGTGGAGGAGCGCTACTCGGCAGAACTCTGCGCTGAAGATGAATTGAGCCACCCGCTGCGCATGATCCTCGATGTGCACAGCGCCGAAGAGTTTATCGATCGCCTGCGCAGCAGCCTGGGCCAGGCCAACGCCGAGCGCGAGGTCAAGCGCGCCCTGAAAGAGCTCAACCTGACGGTCAGTGAACGTCGCCCCTACGCCCTGCGGCGCCTGCGTGACAAGATTGAAGCCAACCTCTCCGGCCTGATGGGGACCGCCATGGCGGGCGAAATTCTCGACAAGAAGATCCCCTATCACCTGCCGGAAGCCAAGGGCACCACCGACATCAATCTGATCGAAAACCGCCTCACCCAGTACCGCAGTCACCTGCGCGGCCTGGCGGCCGAGCTCAACAACCTGCGCCTCTACCACCGCAACACGCTGGAGGAGCTACCCATGGCAGCCTGCTCCCTGGGCGACGACAGTGAAATCCTGCTCTGGAACCACGCCATGCAGGAGCTCACCGGCATCTCATCAGAGTCCGTGGTGGGGTCGCTGCTGGAGGATATTCCCGAGCCCTGGCAGCAGATCCTGGCGCGCTTCTCCAAACTCTCGGAAGCACACACCCATAAACAGCAATTGACGGTAGATGGCGTGCCGCGCTGGATCAGCCTGCACAAGGCCAATATTGCCGGGCCGGTGGCCGATAGTGCCGACGGCCAGGTGATCCTGCTGGAGGACATGACCGAAAACCAGCGCCTGGAGCAGGAGCTGGTGCACAGTGAGCGCCTGGCCTCCATCGGTCGCCTCGCCGCCGGCGTCGCCCACGAAATCGGCAACCCGGTGACCGGCATCGCCTGCCTGGCACAGAACCTGAAGTACGAAGCCGACGACCCCGATGCCTGCCTGGAGACTGCCGACCAGATCCTCAGCCAGACCGACCGTGTCAGCCGCATCGTGCACTCCCTGGTCAGCTTCTCCCACACCGGCAAGCAGGATCAGGCGGACTTTATGCCGGTAGCCCTGCGGGAGATGGCCGCCGAGGCGGTACAGCTGCTGTCGCTGCAGAAGGAGAAGACCCAGGTGCACTACGACAACCGGATCGACGCCGGCCTGGTGATCAAAGGCGACTCACAGCGCCTGATCCAGGTGTTTATCAACCTGCTCTCCAACGCCCGCGACGCCAGCCCGGATGGCGGGCACATTGTTCTGGACGGTGAAGACCTCGGCGCCATGCTACTGATCAGTGTCACCGACGAAGGCAGCGGTATTGCCGACGAGCACCGCGAACGGGTGCTGGAGCCCTTTTTCACCAGCAAGGAACCGGGCGAGGGTACAGGACTCGGGCTGGCCATGGTCTACAGCATCATCGAGGACCACGGCGGCCAGCTGGAGATCGAAAGTCCCGCGCCCGGGCAGAGTTCTGGCACACAAATCCGCATAAAATTACCGCGCCAGCTTGAAACTCGCGGCGACTAGGGTAACACTAGCGCTCACTTGGCCCCCCAGTAACAGATCAGGTAACAAAAGACCTATGGGTAACATACTGGTAGTCGAAGACGAAGTTATTATCCGCACCGCGCTGCGCAAGCTGCTGGAGCGCAACAAATACGACGTCAGCGAAGCCGCCTCGGTTAAAGAGGCCCTGAGCCGCTATGACATTGGCAGCTACGACCTGATCATCAGCGACCTGCGCCTGCCCGGCGCCCCCGGTACCGATATGATCAAGGCCGCCGGTGAAGTGCCGGTGCTGATCATGACCAGCTACGCCAGCCTGCGCTCCGCCGTGGACTCCATGCGTCTGGGTGCCGTTGACTACATCGCCAAACCCTTCGATCACGACGAGATGGTGGCCGCCGTCAAACGCGCCATCGGCAAGGCCAATGATGCCGCGCGCCAGCGCCAGCCCAGCAAGACTTCCAGCCACCAGATTCCTGGCATGATCGGCAGCAGTCCGGTCATGAAGACACTGTACAACCGCATTCACAAGGTCTCCCCCACAAGCGCCACCGTGCTGATCCACGGTGAAACCGGCACCGGCAAGGAATTGGTGGCCAAGGCCATCCACAGCGAGAGCCCGCGCCACGGCAAGCCGCTGATTTCGGTGAACTGCGCCGCCATCCCCGAGACCCTGATTGAATCCGAACTGTTTGGCCATGAGAAAGGCGCCTTTACCGGCGCCGCCCACAAGAATGAGGGCCTGATTGCCGCCGCCGACGGTGGCACCCTGTTCCTGGACGAGATCGGTGAACTGCCACTGGAGGCGCAGGCGCGCCTGCTGCGGGTACTGCAGGAGGGTGAGGTCAGGCCACTGGGCTCCACCGAATCACGCCGCGTCGATGTGCGCCTCGTGAGCGCCACCCACCGCGACCTGCGCAAGTTGTGTCAGGAGGGGCGCTTCCGCGAAGACCTCTTCTACCGCATCAATGTGGTACAGCTGGTGCTGCCACCGCTGCGCGACCGCGGCCGCGACATCCTGTCACTGGCAGAATCGCTGCTGCAGCGCTACTGCGGCGACATGGGCAAGGAGATCCTTAGCCTGACACCGGAAGCCATCCAGGCCATTACCACCTACACCTGGCCCGGTAACGTGCGGGAGCTGGAGAACGCCATTCAGCGCGCCGTGATCCTCTGTGAGGACGAACACGAGATCTCCCACGAACTGCTCTCTATCGACCTGGACCTGGTGGATGTCAGCGGCGAGAAGGCGGAGATAATCGAGGAAGTCCGGCGCACGAGGGGCGACTCCGACGCCGATACTCGCTCCACCCCGGAACCGACTGAAGATCTCTCCCTGGAGGACTACTTCCAGCATTTTGTGCTGGAGCATCAGGATCACATGAGCGAAACCGAACTGGCGCGCAAACTGGGCGTCAGCCGCAAATGCCTGTGGGAGCGCCGTCAACGTCTCGGCATTCCCCGCAAAAAGACCGCTGCCAAGTAGCACCCTGGGCCCCAGCCCCTCCCCTCCGAAGCCGCTCGTAACGGCTTCGGCACCTTCCGGCCCGCCGCTCAACCCGCAACAGCACCCCCGTTCCCCTGTCCGCACTTCCGCCCGCAGCCTGCCCGCACACCCCGGCCCAATGCGATAGCGCAGCGGCACTCTGCGACGGTAACCACGCCCCTGCGGGGGCGGGTGTTACCAAAGCGGAACGGTGTAACAGAAACAGGGATATTCGGTAACGAAGTAAGACGCTGTGCCTCAAAGAAAAACAGGATATATTTTTCTAACTATATGATTTATAAGAATATTCAATAGTTGGCACAGCAAATGCTTTGTATACGAGCAATAATAACAACAAATAATAACAACAACCGACAACTCTAATAACAACAACAAATAATAAGAAACTTAAAACGACAATAATAAAAACAACAAATAATAAGAAAAACAGAAAATTACTGAGATAACGGCAAAACAATAACAATAGCGTTTGACTGACTGTTACAACTGACGACATTTGGAGAGAATTTGCCAAAGAGCAAATTACCGCGTGCAGGGATGCTGACTGTTTCGCGGCAACACATCTGGATGATGATATATTCTACGGGAAAGCCACGGCTTTCCCGTTTTCATTTCTGCCCACAGCCTCTGTTCTGACAATCCCTGACTGGCGTGTTACACTGCCGCCCGCAGAATAGACCCCCTGCCCCGACAAGAGTTCCCCGGTATCCGGCAGGGCATCATCACCCACACCCTCCCTGCGCACCGCGGAGCCGGGCAGCCAACCAGTAGTTCTGACCATGCTGAAGAAGCTTTTACGCTTACCACTGATCAACTCCCTGACCAAGAAGAGTCCGGCACTGCACCACACCATCGTGCCGCGGGAGAAGCACAACATCTCCCGCCGCAACATCAGTCGCTCGGCGATCAAGGTGATGCAGCGACTGCAGGAAGGCGGCTTTGAAGCCTACCTGGTGGGTGGCGGCGTTCGCGACCTGCTGCTGGGAGGACACCCGAAAGACTTTGATGTGGCCACCAATGCCACACCGGAGCAGGTGCGTCACCTGTTCCGCAGCTCCCGCATCATCGGCCGCCGTTTCAAGATCGTACACGTGCGCTTTGGCCGCGAGATTATCGAGGTCACCACCTTCCGCGGCCATCACACCGAAGACACCAGCGGCAACCACTCCGCCCGTTCCGACGACGGCATGCTGCTGCGGGACAATGTCTACGGTGATATCCGCAGTGATGCCGTACGGCGGGACTTTACCGTCAACGCCCTCTACTACACCCTCGATCACTTCAGCATCCACGACTTCACCGGTGGCATGCAGGACATTGCCCGGCGCAAGATCCGCATCATCGGCGACCCCGAGACCCGCTACAAAGAGGATCCTGTGCGGTTGCTGCGGGCCGTGCGCTTCGCCGGCAAGCTGGACTTTACCCTCGACAAGGCCACCGCCGAACCCATCGCCCGCCTGGCGCCACTGCTGGGCAATATCGCCTCAGCGCGCATCTTCGACGAAGTGCTGAAGCTCTTTATGGGCGGCTATGGCGCCCCGCTGCTGCCACTGATGGAGCAGTACGGCCTGCTGGCCCAGGTGTTTCCGGATCTGGCCGCCGTGCTGGCCGATGGTGACGAGCTGGGTCGCAAGCTGGTGGAGCAGGCACTGCACAACACCGACCACCGCATCCGCACCGACCAGCGGGTAACACCGGCCTATATCTTTGCCGCCCTGCTGTGGCCACCGCTGTGCGCCGAGGAGGCGCGTTTGCGCGCCGAGGGCATGCAGCCCAGCCTGGCACACCAGCAGGCGGCTCAGAACGTGATCCAGCGCCAGCTGCAAATCACCGCCATCCCCAAGCGCTTCACCCAGAGCATGCGCGAAATCTGGGAGCTGCAGCACCGCCTGCAAAGCCGCAGCGGGAACCGTGCGCAGCGTAACTTTGAGCACCCCCGTTTCCGGGCCGCCTACGATTTTGTGCTGATGCGCGAGGCCGCTGGCGAAGACCTGCAGGGACTGGGCGACTGGTGGACCCGCTACCAGGATGCGAATGAGGAGGGACGCGAGGCATTGGTGGCCGACCTCGGCAGCAACAAGGGCAGCGGCAAGCGCCGTCGCCGCCCGCGCCGCCGCAAGCCGCAACAGACCCATTGAGCTGAACCACCATCCGTAACAGAGGTCGCAATCCCATGAGTCTGGCGTTTATCGGCCTGGGCAGTAATCTCAACAACCCTCTGCAACAAGTGCAAAAAGCCCTGCAGGCCCTCGCCGGTCTGCCGGGCAGCGAGCTGCTGCAGGTCTCCCGCTGGTACCGCAGCAAAGCCATTGGCCCCGGCGAGCAACCGGATTTCGTCAATGGCGTCGCACTGCTGCAGACCTCCCTGGAGCCGCTGGCCCTGCTGGATGCCCTGCAGGCCATTGAGCACGACCACCAGCGCGTGCGGGAAATTCGCTGGGGGCCACGCACCCTGGACCTGGACCTGCTGCTCTACGATCAGCAATGCATCGACCACCAGCGACTGCAGGTGCCACACCCCTGGCTGACCCGGCGCAATTTTGTACTCTGGCCACTGGCGGACATTGATCCCGCCCTGACCCTTCCCAGCGGCGAGTCAATTACGTCATTATTGGCAGACTGCTCGATGGACGGGCTGGAACCACTGGCACTCTCAGCAGGAGCGGACCGTGACTGAAGGTTTTAACATCACCCTGGACAGCGCTGGCAAAAGCCTGCCTCGCTTTATTGCCATTGAAGGGCCCATTGGTGTCGGCAAGACCACCCTGGCCCGGCACCTGGCCAAAAGCCTGCAATACGAGCTGCTGCAGGAGAAAACCGGTGAGAACCCGTTCCTCAACCGCTTCTACGAAAACCCCAAGGCCGCCGCCCTCCCCACTCAGCTCTTCTTTCTGTTCCAGCGCGCCCAGCAATTGCAGGACCTGCGGCAACAGGACCTGTTCCAGAGCTGCCTGGTGGCAGACTTCCTGATGGACAAGGATCAGTTGTTCGCCCAGGTGACCCTCGACGATGACGAGCTCAATATCTACCAGCAGGTACATGACCAGCTGCAGATTGACGCCCCGCAACCGGATCTGGTGATCTACCTGCAGGCACCCACGGCGGTGCTGGAGGAGCGCGTGAAGCACCGTGGCGTGGAGGCGGAACGCAACATTGACAGCGGCTACCTGGCCACCCTCAACGATGCCTACATGCACTTTTTCCACTATTACGACCAGGCACCGCTGCTGATCGTTAACGCCACCGAGCTGGATCTGGCCAACAACCCGGATCACTACCACCAGCTGGTGGACTATATGCTGACCGTGAAGAGCGGCCGCCACTACTACAACCCAACCCCGACCCTGTAGAAGACTGCCATGCCCTACTCTACTGTTCAGGCCAGCTCGGCCCTCAGCAAGCCCATCTCCATCCTCACCCTGCGCAAGATGAAAGAAGCCGGGGAGAAGTTTGTCACCGTTGCCCTCTACGACGCCCCCATGGCCGCCATGGCGCAGAAGAGTGGCGTGGAAGTCCTGCTGGTGGGCGACAGCCTCGGCATGACCGTGCTGGGCTATGACAGCACCATCCCGGTGACCATGGAGCAGATGATCTACCATGTGGAAGCGGTGAAGCGCGGCAACGACAAATCCCTGATCATGGGCGACCTGCCGTTTATGACCTACGCCACGCCGGAGCAGGCCATGATCAATGCCGCCCGCGTCATGCAGGCGGGCGCACACATGGTCAAAATCGAAGGTGGTGCCTGGCTGGCGCCGACGGTACAAATGCTCAGCGAGCGCGGCATTCCGGTCTGCGCCCATCTGGGCCTGACTCCGCAGTCGGTGAACAAGTTTGGTGGCTTCCGCGTGCAGGGCCGCGATGATGAAGGGGCTGAACAGATTCTGGAAGACGCCCGCCGGCTGGATGCGGCCGGTGCGGACCTGCTGGTGCTGGAGTGCGTTCCCTGTGAGTTGGCCCGCCGTATCACCGACGCCGTCAGCATGCCCACCATCGGTATCGGTGCCGGCAAGGAGACCGATGCCCAGGTGCTGGTGATCAACGACATTCTCGGGCTCACCGAAAAACCGCCCAAGTTCTCCAAGAACTTCCTGGTGGAAGCGGGGGATATCCCCGGCGCGCTGCGCAAGTACGCCGACGATGTAAAGACCGGTGTATTCCCCAGTCAGGAGCACACCTTCGGCTGATCAGTCAGGCTGACGGCGCGGCGCCAGCGCCGCGGCCACGACTTATTCCGGGTCGTGCTCGCCCTGCTCATCCAGCAGGTGTCCGAGCTTGCCCTTTTTGGTCTGCAGGTAACGCAGGTTGTGGGGATTGCGGCCGGACTCGTGCGCCACCCGCTCCACCACATCAATTCCCAACTCCTTCAGGGCCTGCACCTTGCGCGGGTTGTTGGTCATCAGGCGAATCTGGCGGATGTTCATGTGCTCCAGCATCGGCTTGAGGATGCTGTAATCACGCATATCCGCGCCAAAGCCCAGCGCCTCATTGGCTTCCACCGTGTCGGCGCCCATGTCCTGCAGGTGATAGGCCTTGATCTTGTTGAGCAGACCAATACCGCGCCCCTCCTGACGCAGGTAAAAGATCACCCCGCGCCCCTCGTTGGCAATGTTATTCATGGCCGCCTGCAGCTGGGCGCCACAGTCACAGCGCAGGCTGAACAGCGCATCCCCGGTGAGGCACTCGGAGTGGATCCGCGCCAGCACCGGCTCATCGGGGCCGATCTCGCCCATGCTCAGCACCAGGTGCTCTTTATTGGCCTCGGCATCTTCAAAGCCGTGCATATCGAACGTGCCCCAGGGAGTGGGCAGCTTTGAAGATTCAACGTAACGAACAGTCACTCTCTAACCTCATTTCAAACCGGCAGCGGCCGGTGTCATCAGTACTGGCTCCTGAGCACCAGCACACCATTTTCCCGCTGCATCTGCACCTCATTCAGAAAGCTGTTACCCAGCAGTATGACATGGGGAAAATCACTCATATTTACCAGCGCCGCCACATTCTCCACGACCACTGCGCCAACACTGACCCGCTCCAGCATCAACTGGTACGCCCTGGCGTTGCCATTGGCCGTCTGCATGGTCACCGCCTGTCCATTGCGATAGTCCAGTCCCAGTGCCCTCGCCTGCGGCAGGCTCATCACCACGGTGGTGGCGCCGGTATCCACCATGGCCTCCACGCTGTGGCCGTTAATGGCGATGGGCGTGACATAGTGACCACCGGCGTCGGGGGAGAGGCGCACTTCGCTGCCCTCGCTCTCGGTAAAACTGGCCGCAATATAGCGGGACACACCCACCTTGTGGCGCTTGCCATCAATCTCCAGCAGCGCCTCGCGGCTGCTGGCCTGCAGCAAGGTGACACCAGCCACACTCTCACCCTCGCGCAATAACTGCTGCTCGCTGCCGATCTGCAGCAGGGCACGTTTGGGAAACAGCGCCTTTACCTGCACCGCCGGCGCCGCCTGCAGGGCAGTCATCCACCCCAGCAGTAGTACCGCAAGCGTCAGTCTCATCATCCTTGTCCTTACGCTATACCCACAGGGCTATGGCCTGCAGGCAGATCAGTGCCAGCAATCCTGCCAGCACATCATCCAGCATGATGCCGAAACCACCGTGCACGTGCCGGTCGCACCAGGAGATAGGCCAGGGCTTCCAGACATCAAACAGGCGGAACAGGGCAAAACCCAGCACCACCCACAGCCACCCAGGCGGCGCCGCCAGCATGGTAATCCAGTAGCCGACAAACTCATCCCAGACGATACCCGGGTGGTCATGCACCCCCATATCCGCCGCAGTGGCGTGGCAGAGGTAGATGCCCAGCAGAAACGCCGCCACTACCAGCGCGGCGTAGAGAGGCAGCGACAGCTGCGCCAGCAACAGGTAAAGGGGCACCGCTGCCAGGGTGCCTACGGTACCCGGTGCTTTCGGCGACAGGCCGGAGCCAAAACCAAACGCCAGCCAGTGCACCGGATGACGCAACAGGGCGCGGAACGAATCAGTCATGCTACTCAAAATGTTGGTAACCCTGGCGCTTCAACGGCACCTCCCGCCCCTTGTAGAAGCAGGTGACGCCGGAACCCCGGGTAATTTCGCCAATGTGTGTGGCCTGCAGCCGTTTCTGCTCAATCAGTCGCTCCAGCTCACCGATGCGCGCCTGCGGCACGGTAAAACAGAGCTCGTAGTCATCGCCACCGCTCAACGCCCACTGCACGCCTTTATCCAGTGACACCAGCTTGCGCACCGGCTCCGACAGCGGCAACTTGCCGAGATCAATTCTGGCACCCACCACACTCTCTTCGCAGATGTGCCCAAGATCTGCCACCAGCCCATCGGAGATATCGATGGCGGCATTGGCCAGGCCCTGCAGCTTCTGCCCGAAGGCAATACGCGGCTCCGGCCGGTAATAGCGGGTCATGAAGTAGTTGAAGGCGGATTTACCCACCTCCAGCTGCTTTTTAATCACCGCCAGTGCCGCAGCACCGTCGCCAACACTGCCGGTCACGTAAACCCAGTCGCCTACCGCGGCGTTGCCGCGCAGCAGCGCCCGGCCGGGTGCCACACTACCATGCACCTGCAGGGTGATGGTCAGGGGGCCACGGGTGGTATCACCACCCACCAGGGCGATGTTGAAGTCGGCCGCAACCCGCAACAGGCCGCGGGCAAAACTCTGCACCCAGGCTTCATCGGCCGAGGGCAGGGTCAGCCCGAGGGTAAACCAGAGTGGCTCCGCGCCCATGGCCGCCAGGTCGCTTAGGTTAACCCGCAGCGCCCGCTCCGCAATCAGCTCCGGATCCGCATTGGGGGGAAAATGCACCCCGCCCACCAGGGTATCCATGGAAACCGCCAGTTGCTGCCCCTCGGGCACACTGAGCAGTGCACAGTCATCACCGACGCCACGCACCACCCCAAAGGCACCACTCTCCTGCTGGAAGTAGCGCCGGATCAGCTCGAATTCACCCATCGCCATCTGGTTGTCTGTCCCTGCCCTGCCCGGTCGGCATACAGCTCCCTCAGGAGCGGTTACCGCGCTCGGCCTGCACCTCGATAGCACGATGATCGGCGGCCACTTTATCCAGCACGCCGTTAATGAACTTGTGGCTGTCGGTGGCGCCGAACTTTTTCGCCAGCGCCACCGCTTCGTTGATGACGACCTTGTAGGGCACATCAATGCGGAACATCAGCTCGTAGGTCGCCAGCCGCAACAGCGCCTGGGTGATAGGATCCAGCTCGTTCTGCTCCCGCTCCTGCAGGTATTGACCAAAGGCCTCCTCCAGTTCGGAGAGACGCTGAGGCACCTTGTGCAGCAGCTCGCGGTAGTAGGCGGTGTCCACCTTGCTCATGTCGTTATCGCTGTGGAATTCCGCTTCAATAACGTTGAGCGCCGCGGAAGTCATCTGCCACTGGTACAGCGACTGCATGGCGTAGTGTCTGGCTTTGCGGCGCGCCGCAGGTGATACGGTCATGGAGATCAACCCTGTCAATGAACCGGGAATCAGAGTTTGCCCAGCAGGGAAACCATTTCCAGCGCGGTTTTGGCCGCTTCTTCGCCCTTGTTACCGGCCTTGGTGCCGGAGCGCTCAATGGCCTGCTCGATACTGTCGACGGTGAGAACACCGAAGGTCACCACGGTGTTGGCACCCAGGGATACCTGCGCCAGACCCTTGGTACACTCACCGGCCACATATTCAAAGTGCGGGGTGCCGCCGCGAATCACCGCGCCCAGCGCAATGATGGCGTCAAACTTGTTGCTCTCCGCCAGGCGCTTGGCCAGCAGCGGGAATTCAAACGCGCCCGGGGCGTAGTAGATGGTGATCTGGTCGTCCTTGATGCCGTGACGACGCAGGGTATCCAGGGCACCCTCTTTCAGGCTCTCCACCACAAAGCTGTTCCAGCGGCTGACAATCAGCGCGTACTGGCCCTGGCACTGGGTAAAATCCCCTTCAACAACTTTAATCTGACTCATGTTCTTCTCACTTTTCCAAGATTACCGTCACCGGCTTGCCGGCCTGCGACCCGCGCACTGGTGTATTCATCAAGTACTGGCCCGCAGGCTGCGGTCTCAGCGTTGCAGAAATCCGTTCTCGGCCAGAAAGGCCATATCGATGCCGCCACCGGTGCTGCTGTCCGCCGCCTTGTCACCCAATAATAGCCGCTCAAGGTAGCGGGCAATGACGTCCACCTCCAGGTTGACGCGGGTACCGGCGCTGTAGCCACCGATGACGGTGCGCTCCAGTGTGTGGGGCACGATATTCAGTTCAAACTCGGCACCATCCACGGCATTGACCGTGAGGCTGGTGCCATCAATACAGATCGACCCCTTGTGGGCGATGTACTTTGCCAGCGCCTTTGGCGCCCGCAGGCGGAAACGCTCGGAGCGGGCGTCGGCATGGCGCGATACCACTTCGCCAACGCCATCCACATGTCCGCTCACCAGGTGGCCGCCGAGGCGGGTCTGGGGGGTCAGCGCCTTTTCCAGGTTGACCCGGCTGCCCAGCTTCCACTCACCGACGGTGGTGTGCTCCAGGGTCTCGCGGGAGACATCCGCCCAGTAACCATCACCGGGCAGCTCCACCACCGTCAGGCAGACGCCGTTGGTGGCAATGGAATCCCCCAGTGCCACATCGCCGAGGTCGAGACCGTGGCTTTTCACCCGCACACGCAGGTCGCCACCACTGGGCTGCAGGGCCACAATTTCGCCCAACGCCTCAACAATTCCTGTGAACATAAATCCTGCCTCTCATTCGTCTCGCTTCACCACTCCAGCCGTGCCGCAGCCCGGATACCAGGTCAGGCATCCGGGTCCGGCACCGCCGTGATACGCCAGTCGCTGCCCACCGCCCGCATATCGCGGATCGACACCGGCAACTGTTTGGCCATGGTGTCCAGCGGCAGCTCGAACAGTGGCCGCGCACTGCTGCCCAGCAGCTTCGGCGCCACATAGATCACCAGCTCGTCCAGCAGCCCCTGACGCAGGAATGCCCCCGCCAGGGTTGCCCCGGCCTCCACCAGCACCTCGTTGCACTGGCGCGCCGCCAGTTCTGCCAGCAGTGCCCGCAGGTCGATACGACCTTCGCGGTCGGGCAGGCTCAGCTGCTCCACCCCTTCCAGGCCAACCAGGGCCGGATTGGGCTGCGCCATGGCGGAGACCACCAGCGTGAGGGGCGGCGATTGTAACACTTTCGCCGGCGGACGTAGTCGTTGTTTGCTGTCCAGTACCACTCGCAAGGGCTGCACCGAGGCCGCCAGGGCTGCGTCGGCCAGCTTCAGTTCCGCCTCGCGCACATTGAGGGAGGCATCATCGAGGTCGATGGAGTCAATGCCGGTGATAATGGCGCAGCTGCGGGCGCGCAGTTTCTGCACGTCAGCGCGGGCCCGCGGGCCGGTAATCCACTTGCTCTCGCCGCTGGCCATGGCGGTGCGGCCGTCGAGGCTCATGGCCATCTTGCAACGCACAAACGGGCGCCCGCTCTCCATGCGACGGATAAAGCCGGGGTTGAGTCCCCAGGCCTGCTCTTCCAGCAGCGGGCCATCCACCTCTATCCCCGCCTGCAGCAGGTGGGCAAGGCCGCGACCCGCCACCTGCGGATTGGGATCCTCCATGGCGTAGACCACGCGGCTGACGCCGGCCTGTACCAGCGCCTCGCAGCAGGGGCCGGTCTTGCCGGTGTGACTGCAGGGCTCCAGGGTGACGTACGCGGTGGCACCGCGGGCGGCGTCACCGGCAGCGGCCAGCGCGTTCACTTCGGCGTGGCCTTCACCGGCGCGGCGGTGCCAGCCTTCCCCCACCACCTGGCCGTCGCGCACCAGTACGCAACCCACCCGGGGGTTAGGCATGGTGGAGTAAAGTCCCAGTTCAGCCAGCTGCAGCGCCCTGGCCATGTGTGTGCGATCGGTGAGGTCTGTCATAGGAAGTTGTATTCGCAGCAAGGCGACTCAGCTGCGCTCCAGCCGGTCGATCTCCTCACGGAATTCGTTCAGGTCCTTGAAGCGGCGGTAGACGGAGGCGAAGCGCACATAGGCCACCTCATCCAGCGCCCGCAGCTGCTCCATCACCGATTCACCAATCAGGATGGAGGGCACCTCGCGCTCGCCGGTGGCCTGCAATTTGTGCTTGATCTGGCTGATGGCCGTCTCCACCTTCTCCACGCTCACAGGGCGCTTCTCCAGCGCCCGCAGCAGTCCGGCGCGCAGCTTCTCTTCATCGAAGGGCTCCCGCGAGCCATCCTGCTTGATGACCTTGGGGAGCAACAGCTCGGCGGTTTCGTAGGTGGTAAAACGCTCGCGGCAGGAGAGGCATTCGCGACGACGGCGCACCTGGTCGCCATCAGCCACCAGCCGGGAGTCAATTACCTTGGTGTCGTCAGCACCGCAAAAGGGACAATGCATGAGCTGCACCCCGTGTGAAGGTTGTTTCCATGGCGGCCCCAACGCACGCCGTTTAGCAAAGCTGTGTGGCGACTACTGTCAGGGTTCACCGTTGAACTGCTTGCGGTAAGCCGCCGGGGTCACCCCCACCTGGGTGCGGAACAGCCGGCAAAAATAGCTGCTGTCGCTGTAACCAACGTCCAGGGAAATATGTTTGATGCTCTTGTCACTGTGCACCAGCAGGTCCCGCGCCGCCTCCAGGCGAATGCGCTGCAGGTAGGCCAGGGGCTTTTCGCCGGTGGCGGAATTGAAGCGGCGGGCAAAATTGCGCAGGCTCATACCGTGCTGCTCCGCCACGTCCGCCAGCCGCACATCCTCGCTGTAGCGGGTCTCCAGCCACACCTGCACCTGCTCGATCAGGCGATCGCCGTGATGACGCTGACGGTTGATGCGCAGGGGGGCAAAATCGTAGCTGCGGCGAATATCAAACAGGATATCGCGACTGATACCCCGCGCCACCCCGTCACCAAACAGGCGAATCGCCAGGTTCAGCAGCAGGTCCGCCATAGCCGTACCACCGGAGGTACAGTAAACATTGGCGCTCTCGGAGATCACCTTGTCCTTCTGCCACAGCACCCCCGGAAACATCTCCGCGAAGTGATCGTGTTCACGCCAGTAGGTGGTGGCCTCGCGACCATCCAGGTAGCCGGTACCGGCTACCCAGTAGATGCCACACCCCATACCCACCACCATGCGGTCGCGGGCGAGGTGCGGGCGCATCCAGGCGCGGATCTGCGGCTGCAGGGGCTCAAGCACCTCTGGCCGGATCCACAGGTGGGGAAAGATAATCACGTCCCACTCACTGTCATCCAGGGCCCCGTCAACGCTGATACGGGAACCGCTGTAGGAGGTCACCGGCTCGCCATCGGGCGACAGCAGGGCGAACTCCAGCCTGGAATCAGAGAGTCGCTCAGCGCGCCACTGAATACCGTAGAGGATGTCTCGACAGGTCAGCAGGTTGCCGCCACTGACCTGATCTGTGGCCAGCACCGCAACCCGTTTTGCCGGATGGTTAGCAGACATGTTCAAATCCGTAGGCCAACAGGATCGCCGATTATACACGATGGCGATTTTGTCGCATCCTCTTACCGCTTTGTACTAGGCCCCAGGCGACATCGGTGCAAATTCACCCTATGCCCACCCCAGTCCCGGGCCGGGGCTGTGGGCGCTTGCTGCCACCCGTCTTCGGCGTTAGTGTTAGGCGCAACAGCCCAGTGACCGTCATGGAACTGTCATAGATGACAGGCAAGCTGCAGCATCGCTGCCGCGAGACGATCTGTACCGAGGAATTCCGGATGTCCCAAGCCCCCCAGACCCCTTTCACCCCAACCACGACGGATACCACTGCCGGGGAGCAGCCGATTCACATTGTGCCAAGGGAACTGAGCTGGCTGGCCTTCAATGAGCGCGTACTGCAGGAAGCCGCCGACGCCAACAACCCGGTGGTGGAGCGGATGCGCTTCCTCGGCATCTTCTCCAACAACATGGACGAATTCTTCCGTGTGCGGGTGGCCGACGTACGGCGCCGTATCCTCTTTCCCCACCTGGAGTACGAAAGCTCCGACGATGGCGTGGACGATGCCCAGCTGCTGCACGACATCCAGGACAAGGTGTTCCGCCTCAACAAGCGCTTCGACAAGCTCTACAAAGAGGTGAGCCGCGAGCTGAAGGCCAACAAGATCAGCATCCTGACGGCCCACACCGACCTCAGTGACGACCAGTCGCGCTGGCTGAAGGGCTATATGAAGAGCGAGGCCCTGCCCTATATCTGTCCCATCATCGTCCACGCCGGCATGGACCTGCCGGCGCTGCTCAGTGATGACGCCTTCTACCTGGCGGTGGAGATGCTCAGCGACGACGGCGTCGAGCACGCGGTGGTGGAGGTTCCCACCAAGGAGACCTCGCGCTTTATCCTGCTCCCCAACAACGCCCGCGAGCGCCAGTTCCTGCTGCTGGACGACGCCATGAAACACTGCCTGAACGATATATTCGGGGCGGTCTTCAGCTACAGCGAAATTCGCGCCTACTCCTTCAAGATGACCCGCGATGCCGAGCTCAACCTCGGCGGCGATATCGACCAGAGCGTGCTGGACAAGATGTCCCGCGGGCTGCGCCGTCGTCTCACCGCCGAGCCGGTGCGACTGGTGTACGACCAGGATATGCCGCAGTCGATGCTGGACTTTCTCGCCAAGCGACTGAAGTTCACCTCCCACGACTCCATCGTTCCCAGCGGCCCCTATCGCAACTTCCGCGACTTTATCGGCTTCCCCAATGTGGGCGGCAAGTCACTGGAGCATCGCAAGCTGCCCGCCATTCGCAGCGCCGCCTTTGATAATTTTGACAACGCCCTCGATGCCATTGCCCACGAGGATATCCTGCTCTACTACCCCTACCACTCCTTTGGCTACTTTACCGAACTGTTGCGCCAGGCCGCCTTCGACCCGCGGGTGCAGAAGATCACCATCAACATCTACCGGGTGGCGAAGAACTCCCGCGTGCTGCACTCCCTCTGCGACGCGGCCCGCAACGGCAAGAAGGTCACCGTGGTGGTGGAGCTGCAGGCGCGCTTTGACGAGCACAACAACATTGAACTCTCCAAGCAGCTGGAGAGTGTGGGCATCAACGTGGCCTTCGGCATTCCCACCCTCAAGGTGCACTCCAAGCTGTGTCTGATTGAACGCAAGGAGGGCGGCCAGTTAAAACGCTACGCCCATATCGGTACCGGCAACTTCCACGAAGGCAATGCCCGCCTCTACACCGATTACAGCTACTTTACCGCCCACGAGGAGATCACCCGGGAAGTGGCGCAGGTGTTTGAGTTTATCCATCGCAGCTACAAGCCCTATCAGTTCAATCACCTGATGGTGTCGCCCATTAACTGCCGGGAAAAAATCAGCCAGTTGATAGAGGCCGAGATTGCCGCCGCCAACGCAGGACAACCCGCCGCCATCCACATCAAGGCCAATAACCTGTGCGACAACGGCATCGCCCGCCTGCTGTGCAAGGCCGCCAACGCCGGGGTGGAGGTCAAAATGATCGTGCGCGGCATGTGTTCGCTGCGCACCGAAGACCCGGACATCAGCGACCGCATCGAAGTTCACAGCATTGTCGACCGCTTCCTGGAACACGCGAGGGTGATGATCTTTGGCAACCAGGGCGACCCGCAGGTGTACATCACCTCCGCCGACCTGATGAAGCGCAATATTGAACACCGGGTGGAGGTGGGCGTGCCCATCTACGACCGTCACCTGCGCCGCCAGATCCTGGAAATTTTTGACCTGCAGATGAAGGACAACTGCAAGGCCCGGCGCCTGGACCACCAGCAGAGCAATCCCTACGTTGACCTGCCGGGACGGCGGATCCGCTCACAAATTGCCATCCACCAATATCTCAGTAGAATTGAAAACCAGAACCGAGATACCGACTTCGATTGATTCCCCAGCGAAGTCCCCACGCAGGATGAGCCGTGTCCGATCCCACGCCCCCCTCCGCCACGGCGGTTGAGCCCGAGCCCGCCCCCAGCAGTCGCCGGGTGGCAGTGCTGGACCTGGGCTCCAACAGTTTTCACATGACCCTGGCCGAGGTGGGCCCGCAGGGGATCAAGACCTACCACCGGGAAAAACGCAAGGTACAGCTTGCCGCCGGTCTCAGCGCCGATGGCATCCTCGACCAGCCGGCCATCGACCGGGCGCTGGAAACCCTGGGACTGTTCGGCCAGATCCTGCAGGACTTCCAGCCCGACATCGTCCGCGCCGCCGGCACCTATACCTTCCGCGCCGCCCGCAACATCGAAGCCCTGGTCAAACCGGCGCGCAAGCTGATCCCCGGCCGTATCGAAATTCTCGAAGGCATCGAAGAGGCGCGCCTGATCTATCAGGGCGTGTCCCACGGTGAATACCGCAGTGGCCGCAGCCTGGTGGTGGATATTGGCGGCGGCAGTACCGAACTGATCATTGGCGAGCACCACCAACCGCTGCACCTGCACAGCTGCAATATGGGCTGCGTCAGTTTCAGCCAGCGCTTTTTTGCCAATGGCAACATCACCCGCAAGGCCTTTGATGCCGCCATTGTGCAGGCCGAACAGGAGCTGGAGGCCATCCGCGCCCACTACCAGGCCACCGGCTGGGACCTGGCCATCGGCTCCTCCGGTACCATCAAGGCGCTGGCGCAGTGTGTGGAGAGCGCCGGCATCAGCAGCGGCGCACTGACGCTACCGGCCCTGGAAGAACTGAAGAAACAATTGATTCGCTGTGGTCACATTGACCAGATCGACCTGGAAGGATTGCCGGAAGACCGGCGCAGCGTCATTTGTGGTGGCCTGGCAGTGCTGCTGGCGGTGTTCGACCTGCTCGACGTCGGGAGCATGGACTACAGCGATTCCGCCCTGCGCGAAGGCCTGCTGCTGGAGACCCAGGAACGACTGCAGCTTAAGGACAACCGCCACCATTCGGTACAGATCATGGCGCGCCGCTTTGCCTGCGACGAAGAGCACGCGGGCAAGGTGCAGCAAACGGCGCTGGCGCTGTTCGACACCGTGGCACCGCAGTGGGACTTTGATCACCCGGACTACCGCAACCTGTTGCAGTGGGCCTGCCAACTGCATGAAGCGGGACGCCAGATCAACCACATGGGCTGCCACAAACACGCGGCCTACATCGTCAGCAACGCCAACCTTGCCGGCTTTGATCGCGAGCGCCAGCAGATTCTCGCCTTCCTGCTGCTCTGCCACCGCAAATCCCTGAAGCTGTCGCAGGCACCGGAGCTGGATGTCTTCTGCCTGCAGCGCATCCTGAAACTGGCGCTGCTGCTGCGGCTCGCCATCCGCCTCAACCAGTTCCGCCAGAACGAAGTGCTGCACAGCTATCACGCCAGCGCGCCGGGCAATGCCGCCCTGCAACTGGAGTTTCAGCCACTGTGGCAGACGCGGGAGATGCTGTTCCACTCGGACCTCACCTCCGAGCAGGAACAGTTCCTGCCCCACGGGATTCACCTCTCCTTCTCGTTCCTGCAAGAGCCACCTGCCCCCTGAGCACCACTACACCTTTGGTCTGATTGCGCTCTGTTCCGGCAAGTCCGCGCTGGCCATCGACGGTGAGAAATGACTACACTGCGTCTTTACAGCGCGGTGCCGGCGCAGAGAAGAGCCCCGGCAGTAACCATCACCCCTGTTTTTGCAGCTCCTGATTTATGGACTTTATCTGGATTCTGTTCGCCTTTACGTGCGGACTGGCCATGCGCCTCGTTGCGCTGCCACCACTGGTAGGCTACCTGGCCGCGGGCTTTGCCCTCCACTTCCTGGGTTTTCAGCCAGCACAAAATCTCGACACCCTGGCCAATATCGGCATCACGCTGATGCTTTTTTCCATCGGCCTCAAGCTCAATATCAAGGACCTGCTGACCACCGAGATCTGGCTCGGCACCAGCGCCGCCATGGTGCTGTGGATCGTGCTGTGCAGCAGCCTGCTGATGCTGGCAGCGGCTGTTGGCCTGAGCAGTTTTACCAATCTCTCCCTCTCCTCTGCCGCCCTGCTGGCCTTTGCCAGCAGTTTTTCCAGCACCGTGTGTGTGGTGAAACTGCTGGAAGAGAGCGGTGAAATGAAAACCCGCCACGGCAAGCTGGCCATCGGCATCCTGGTGATGCAGGACATCGTCGCCGTCGGCTTTCTGGTGTTTGCCACCGGCAAGGTGCCGAGTCTGTGGGCGCTGCTGCTGTTGCTGTTGATTCCGCTGCGCCCGCTGCTGGGACGACTGCTGCAGGAGGCCGGCCACGGCGAGCTGCTGCCCCTGATGGGATTTTTTCTCGCCCTGGGCGGCTACGAGCTGTTCAGCATGGTCAACATCAAGGGCGATCTCGGCGCGCTGCTGCTGGGTATCCTGCTGGCCAGCCACGGCAAAGCCTCGGAGCTGGCCAAATCCCTGCTCAGCTTCAAGGACCTGTTCCTGATCGGCTTCTTCCTCTCCATCGGCTTCACCGCCCTGCCCGACTGGGGCATGCTGGCCATGGCACTGGCCATCTGCCTGTTGCTGCCGCTGAAGTACATGCTGTTTCTGCTGCTGCTCTCGGGGCTGCGCCTGCGGGCCCGCAGCGCCTACCTCACCTCCATGGCGCTGACCAACTTCAGCGAGTTCGGCCTCATCGTCGCCGCCATCAGTGTCGACAACGGCTGGTTGGACAAGGAGTGGCTGGTGACCCTGGCACTGGCGGTGTCCTTCTCTTTTGCCCTTACCAGCGGCACCTACCGCCACGCCCACAGCATCTACAGCCGCTATAAACACCGCCTCAAACGTTACGAGCGCAGCAAACGCCTGCCCCGGGATGTCTACCCCTACCCCATCGGCGCGGAAGTGCTGGTGATTGGTATGGGCCGGGTGGGCAAAGGCGCCTACGAAGCGCTCTACCAGCAGCTGGGGGACCGGGTGTGGGGGCTGGACGCTGATCGCCAACGGGTGGTACGGCAGAAAAAACAGGGCATGCACGTCTGTGTCGGTGATGGTGAAGACGCGGATTACTGGGAAGGTTACGACATCAGCAGCCTGCGCCTGGTGCTGCTGGCATTACCGTCCATGGAAGATGCCGCCAACGTCACCCAGCAGTTGAAACTGGTGGGCTATCAGGGACAGATAGCCGCCATCGCCCGCTACGACGACGAGAGCGAACTGCTGCACGCCGCCGGCATCGACCGGGTGTTTAACTTCTATACCGAGGCCGGCACCGGCTTCGCCGAAGAGAGTATGGCGATGTTGCGCTGAGCAGCACACTCGTCATCAGCTGACACAATTAATGGGTGACCCCGCCAGCCAGGCTTTGAGGTTGTCGACCACGACCTGCAACAGGCGTTGACGCGCCTCGCGCGTGGCCCAGGCAATGTGCGGCGTGATGTAGCAGTTGGGCATATCGAACAGCGGATGATCCGCCGGGGGAGGCTCCACCGACAGCACATCGAGCGCCGCAGCAGCAATCCAGCCTTCATTCAGAGCCTGCTGCAACGCCAGCTCATCAATCAGCGCACCGCGAGCGGTATTGATCAGCAGTGCCGTGGGTTTCATGGCCCGCAGGAAGGTCTCATTCACCATCTGCTGGTTAGCCTCGGTCAGTGGACAATGCAGGCTGATCACATCACTCTCTGCCACCAGCTCCTGCAGCGCCACAAACCGGCATCCGTCCAGCAGTGCATCCGGTGGCGTACGGCTGTAGATCAGTACCCGCATACCAAAAGCCCGCGCCAGGTGCGCCACCTGCCGGCCAATGGCACCGTAGCCAATCACGCCAAAGGTCTTGCCCGCCAACTCCATCATACTGCTGTCGAAGTAGCAGAAATCGCGGCTGCGCGGCCAGCGCTCCGAGACATCCTCACAGTAAGCGGCCACCGGTTGCGCCATCATCAACAACTGCGCAAACACAAACTGCGCCACCGAGTCGGTGCCATAGGCCGGGGTATTGGTCACCACGATGCCCCGCTCCTGCGCCGCCGCCACGTCCACCACGTTGTAACCTGTGGCAGTAACACCGATGTAACGCAACTGCGGTAACTGCGCCATCAATGGCTCATCAAACACCACCTTATTGGTGAGCACCAGCTGGGCGTCCTGACAACGCGACAGCACCTCATCGGCACTGCTGTGAGTATAGATCTCCACCTCACCCAGCTGATGCAAGGCAGACCAGCTCAGATCACCGGGATTGAGAGTGTTGCCATCGACCACCACAATTTTCATAGTTGTTCTATCAATTAAAATAATTTCAGCCTGCCGGCCAACACCAGAACGCAAAAAGCCGTCCCCGGGAGAAGACGGCTTAGCCTACCTCAGTCGCGCCCGGCTGTCGCCCGGCAGTCAAGTGCCTCAGGGCTCAACCGCAATCATCTTCAGGCGCTGCTTGCCGTCGGCATCCAGGAACAACAGCCATTGGCTGCCCTCCATTTTCAGTTGGGTGGTGGACTGCAGGGCCGCAAGCACCTTGCCCTCCTGATTCATCAGCGCCTCGGGACAGGCCCTGCGGGTGCTGCCCATGCCAGTCACCTGCACAGCGCCCTCACTGCTGACCACAAAATTCCCCATATAGCGGTTGCAGCCAGTGGAACCGGAAATACGACCCTGCTCCGGGAAGCTGGCCGTAATCATGCTGTTGTCGATAATACCGCCGCTATCGACACTTTCGATTTGCCAGTTGGTGCCCACCAGCGACTTGCCATCCACCGACTCAGAATGCTTCATACTTGCACACCCCATCATGGTTAACGATGCCAGGGCGACCAGCCAGAAGGTAACCCGCCAGGGTTTGCTCGCCGTGATTGCCATAAATTCCTCTCTCATGCTGTCTGCTCCTCAGTCACGTGGCACGTTGATCGAGTTCAGAATGCCACAATAAAATCAGTCGTCATGACCCAGCCGTTACCGCCTACTGCAAACGGCACACTGCTGTAACCGACCGGCGAGTCCTTGAGGTAGAGCCCCTGGATATTCATGCGCACTTCCCGGCGCAGGAACGGAAACCAGCTCATCCCTACCGAGATATCATAGGGGTCGCCGTACTCACCATAAATCTTCGAATAGCCCACATAGGCCTGCAAGGCCTCGGGTATCAGCATAGCAGACGCCTGCACCTGATAGCCCTCATCATCCAGTTCGGATACCGGCACCGGACCTGTGCTGACAAAATCATCCACCCAGCGGCGGTAGTATTCAGCCTCTACCGACCACCCCCGGTACTTGAAGCCGGCGTTGGCCGCAGCCATCTGATAGGTGGCCTTGCGGATGTCTCCACCACTGCCGAAGGGATCACTGCTGAACAGCAGGGTGCCATCAGAGAGACGGATCTGGGAGTTTTCAAAGCCCTCATCGTCGGCCTGTCCCTGCGCATCCTCGCGACTGTGGGTAAAGTGCAATCCCAACAGTGTCGAGAACTGCTCGTGAAACTCGTAATCCCCCAGCCCTTCACCAGGGCCGTATTCACCGGTTGTCGGCATCCACCATATGGCTGCTGATACGGTATTGAATTCGTCATCCAGCTGACTGGCGTTCACCCCCAGCTGACTGAGGTTGTTGCCTAACATGGCGCGGTACTTCAGCCCTTCCATCAGCTCGCCGGAGGCCCAGATGCCAGAGGTATAGGAACCGCGGAAATATTCGTCAGCGATGGTACGGTGGTCGTTCTTGAGCCAGTTTGGAAAGGTATAGTTGGTGGAGCGGGTGCTGGGCAGCGCGCCGATGCCAGCGTACAGATTAAACGCCGGGTCAAACTGGTAGCCCAGATTACCCGCCACTACCACCTGGGCGGGATCGCCCTGGCTGGTATTGGAAGTCCAGGTGTAGAACAGGTAGCGCAGTTTCGGATCAAACAACCAGCCTTTGAAATTCAGCGTCAGCTTCTGGAATTGCACATCGTTGCGGGAGTCAATAGTGTGCAGCCGCCCGAACGAATCGGTGTAGGTTTCATCCAGGCCGGAGTTGTTGAGGTAGCGGGCGTAGGTATACACACTGAAATTCACCTCTCCCTGCTCACCCGCCGCCAGGGTAAAGCCCTTGCCGGGTGTGTAGCTACCCCAGCCTTGCGGCGCCGGTTGTTCTGCGGGGGCGGCAGCCGCAACATCGGGGGCTGGCTCAGCAGAGCTCCCGGCCACCGCCTCAGGCGCGCCCAGCATCAGCGTCTCCAACGCCCGGATACGTGCATCAAAAGCCTTCAGTTGCTCCGTCAATTGCTGCCTGTCCTGCTGCAACTGACGCAACTCTTCCGCCACCTGACGCTGCTGTTCATCGGTAAGCTCAGCTGCACCGGCACTGCCACTGACAATTAGGGCGGCCAACAGCAGGTTCAGCGGCCTTCGCGTCCCTGACGGCATAACCATTCCTCTCCGGCGCACAGCAGACCGCAGCTGTTGGCACTGTGCCCTCAGCTGTCTGCAGTCTGTTGCGCGGTAAAAAAATCAGCGCCCCGCGATTAACGGGGCGCTGTGTGGTGCGGACCTGATGTCAGCCGCGGGTCGCGATGGCGTAACTTTGCAACTCAGCGCTGGACACAGTGGTAATGTATTGGTCGTCCAGGTAGAAGGCGACGCTGTCGCTATCCTTGACACCTCGCAGGGTTTTCTCGGTGCCATCCTTGTACTGAATGTTCATTTGCAGGGTTTTGTCATCCAGCTGCTGCATGGTGGCAGACTTCACGTCCTCCACATTAATGGACGACAGTGGTGCATCAGTGACGCCTTCACCCAGGCTGTCATTGACCTTCATCCAGGCATCAACCGGGGTATCGACAACGGCCGGCGACTTACCGGTAACCGGGTTGGTGCCGGTCCAGAACTCGATGGCGTTAATGACAAACAGGTCAACCAGGTTGGCAATACCCCAGACCGGTGACAGCAGCAGGAACAGACCTTCACGACCGTAGCGGTTATCCACCGCCTTGAGGTTGATTTCCACCACCTTGTTGGTCAACGCCATCTGCCCCATACATCCGGTCAGGGTCGTAGCACTGATACCGGCGGCTACAGCAATAGTCAGAAGTTTCAATTTCATTGTGTTTCTCCTTCGGTTTAAGACAACATCATCAAACTTCAGCACGACGAAGAGATCTGGTCATGGAGCGCGATATATCGCCCCGAAGTACCAGCCTTCTTATTCGTTGCACCGATGCGACCATCTCTATGGCAGACACCCGCGCAACAGAACTCATCAATCACCCAAACTCCCTGGCCAGCGGTTTCAATCGCAGGGTTCACCTCCGCACAACTCTAGTCAGTTGGCAGCCTGCGTCTCACAGATTAACGGAGCGTTGTAATTCAGATTGAGCAGGCGGAAATAGTTTTCACCGAGTGCCACATTGCGGAAGGCCTCATCGTTGAGGCTGCGCAGGGCTCGACTGGTAACCTCCAGCTCATGAGCGTACTGCTCGTACTCCTTGCTTCCCGCGGCCACAAAGTCGGAACCCGGCAAGATGCGCTCGGAATATTTGTTCAGGAAAGGCAGGTAAATAGCACCCCATTGGTGATAGGCGTTGTAGAGTACATCCCAGGAGATATCGAGCATCAGGTTCGGGTATTTATCCAGCAAGCCGCTCATGATGACCACATGCTGGTCCGGGCTCATTTTAACGAGTTCTTTTGACAACCCCGCATGAGCCCAGACGATTTTGTTGTTTGGATAGGTCTCCAGCACGTGCTCCATCAGGTACAGAAACTCGGTCGGGTTGGTATCGTTACCAAGATCCGCATGCAGGGTCACCGGAATATTGCGCTGTCGCAATACCGTCATAAACGGGGCCCAGGCATCGATACTGGCGGTGGTGGCGGGCTCATGCAGGTTTTCCACCAGTGCCTGTTTTATGACGTTCAACTCGCCGGCCCAGCGAAACATCCCCGGAAATTCCGTATCGTAGAGTTCGATCATCCTGGCGGCGTTTTCCGGATGCGCCAGATCGATAAAGGTCATGGAGAGAATGACGTAGAGGTTGTCGTGCTGGTAGGCCTTTACATCCATACCATTGACGAAGTCGTTCTTGATACTGGGCCTGGCCATCACCCCCGGGCAATCGAGGTAATAGGTACAGCCGGACTCCAGCTCCAGAACCTGGCCAATACCAAAATAATTCACAAAGCGCACGCCCAGCTTGTCGAAGTAGCCGAACAACTCCTGCGGAGGAATGGCCGGACCACCAAAGGGGCGCGGGTGAAAGTGGGCATCCACCACCGGCGTATAGGGCTCCCTGCTGCGATCGTAACAGGCCTGTTTCTCAGGGGGCTGCATGTAGGAGACAAGACTGCGATCAGACGCGCTCTTGCCGCCAGGTCCCAGGGCACAACCGACAAGGGCCGTCGCCAGCGCCACTGCTCCCGTCAAACGCACAAGAGTCCGTCTCTGCAGATGCAGGAGTTTCAGGTTGGGAAACCACGGGTTAAGCATTATCACTCCTTTGACGCACGCCATTACCACAGCGGTGTTGGACAGTTTCCTGCCAACTGCGGGCTATGAGCACCCATTGTGTACTCAACAATAGTGAATTTGGATTACTTTTGCAGATGAAGCAACCGCAAGCACAGTTTTTACAATAGTTAACGCGGCGCGACGAACGCCACACTCCGACTGGCAGCCTGATTCGGATGAGCACTCACCACCCACACAGTTTTCCAAACTGCACAGCGCCCGGCTTCAGCATAGAACAATGGGCATCATTTGAGGAATTAGACGAAGGGCTACACCGAACAATGATAAATGCGTCAATCAGTAACACCACTGGCAGGAGAGTTTCCTCACGCTTTACCCGCGCGGGCGCTGGCGCCTGTTACAAAATTCTGGCGCCTGTGGCTTCGCCTGTGCTCACCTGCCGCGACAGATCTGTGATTACCGGCACCATTCCACGCATCCCGGTAGACAGGTTCCGGAAAGCGGAGTAGCTTGACGCCACACCAATAAGCACGGAGGCCTACCCGTATGAAGATCCGTATCACGCCTGCACTTGCAGCCTTAACGCTCGCCACACTGCCTCTCACCGCCATGGCAGGAAAGGACAGTGGTTTTTATATCGGTGGTTCCCTCGGCAATGCCAGTCTGGATTATTCGGAGAGCCACAGCGCTGGCGACATTGACTTTGACGACGACGATACCGCCTATAAAGTCTTTGCCGGTTACAACTTCGGCCTGGTGCCACTGATTGATATCGCCGCTGAAGTCTCCTACGTCGACTTCGGCAAGCATGAAGGTGAAGTTGCCAATATTACCAACAACAAACTGGAAGTGGAGGCCTGGACTGCAGTGGGTCTGGTGGGCTTTAACCTCGGCCCCATCGGCGTGTTTGGCAAGATGGGCCTGGCCACCTGGGATGGCGATATCTCCGGCCCCCTCAACGGCTCCGACGATGGCACCGACCCGCTTTACGGCCTGGGTGCCAAACTGCAGCTGGGCTCCCTGGCGGTGCGCGCCGAGTACGAACTGTTCGATCTCGACAAGATCGACATCGATTACTTCTCGGTGGGTGCCAGCTATACCTTCTGAGTCCGGCTCAGACCAGGCATAAAAAAACCGGCCATTGGCCGGTTTTTTTGTGTCTGCAGCGCTCAGCGTAATCAGTCAGCGTAGACAGGGAAGCGCTTGCACAGCTCCAGCACCTTGGCTTTCACTTCGGCAATCACCTGCTCGGAAGTGCCGTTTTCCAGGCTCTCCAGCACGTCACACATCCAGTGAGTCAGCTGCACACACTCCTCTTCGCCGAAACCACGGGTGGTGACGGCTGGAGTACCCACACGCAGGCCGGAGGTGACAAACGGGGAGCGCGGATCGTTAGGTACGGAGTTTTTGTTAACGGTGATGTAAGCCGCACCCAGAGCCGCATCGGCATCTTTACCGGAGTATTCCTTGCCGATCAGGTCAACCAGCATCAGGTGGTTTTCTGTGCCACCGGAGACAATTTTCAGGCCGCGCTCGATAAAGGTCGCCGCCATCGCCTTGGCGTTCTTCACAACCTGTTGCTGATAGGTTTTGAAGTCGTCCTGCATGGCTTCCTTGAACGCTACCGCCTTGGCCGCAATCACGTGCATCAGCGGGCCACCCTGACCACCGGGGAATACGGCGGAATTCAGTTTTTTGGCGATCTCTTCATTGGCACGGGCCAGAATCAGACCACCGCGCGGACCGCGCAGGGTTTTGTGGGTGGTGGTAGTAACCACATCGGCAAACGGCACCGGGTTAGGGTAGACACCGGCGGCAATCAGGCCGGCCACGTGGGCCATGTCCACAAACAGGTAGGCACCCACCTTGTCAGCGATCTCGCGGAATTTGGACCAGTCCATGACCTGGGAGTAGGCAGAGAAGCCCGCCACGATCATCTTCGGCTTGTGCTCCAGCGCCAGGGCTTCGATTTCGGCGTAATCGATCTGACCTGTGGCCGGGTTCAGGCCGTACTGCACGGCGTTGTAGATCTTGCCGGAGAAGTTCACCTTGGCACCGTGGGTCAGGTGACCGCCGTGATCCAGGCTCATTCCCAGTACGGTATCACCGGGGGCGCACAGGGCGGCGTAAACGGCGTTGTTGGCCTGGGAGCCGGAGTGAGGCTGCACGTTGGCGTAGTCGGCACCAAACAGGGCTTTGGCGCGCTCGATGGCCAGCTCTTCAGCCTTGTCTACATACTCACAACCACCGTAATATCGCTTGCTGGGGTAGCCTTCGGCGTATTTGTTGGTCAGTTTGGTGCCCTGGGCCACCATTACCATAGGGCTGGTGTAGTTCTCAGAGGCGATCAGCTCAATGTGCTCTTCCTGGCGGCGCTCTTCCTGCTGAATAGCAGTCCACAGCTCAGGATCAAAGGCTTCGATGGTCAGAGATTTATCAAACATGGGGCCACCCTGCAGTCGGTATGGTGATTGGAGAAGGAAATAAGGGCGCGAATTGTACACTATTCATTCGCGAAATCGCACATACGGGACGAATTTTCACAACCGCCCGGCCAACAGCCGGCAATGGCCTGAATCAGTCCCCCCGTAACGGCTACCGGGGCCTCATGGGCCCCGGTAGCCGTCGGCGGTACGGGCGGGCAAATCAGCGGGAGTAGAGTTCCAGGATACTGGAGAAATCCTGCATACCCTTGTCCTCACCACCGCTGTTCTTGTGCAGGTTGAAGAGGTTGCGGGCGGCGGAACCCATGGGAATGGAGGACTTGCTGGATACCGCCGCGGCCTGTGCCAGGCTCAGGTCCTTGAGCATCAGGTCCACCATAAAGCCACCCTTGTAGCCGTTGGAGGCTGGAACCCCCTCCATCACGCCGGGCACCGGGTTGTACTTCTGCAGGGACCAGTTGCAGCCCGAGCTCTGCAGCATGATTTCAGAGAGCACTTTCGGATCGAGACCGTTATCCATACCCAGCTGCAGGGCCTCGGCGGTACCGCTCATATGGATTGCCAGCAGCATGTTATTGCAGATTTTGGCCACCTGTCCGGCACCCACCTCACCGGCGCGGAAGATGTTTGCCCCCATGGCTTCCAGTACTGGCTTGGAAGCCTCGAAGTCGGCCTCACTGCCACCCACCATAAACGCCAAGGTGCCGGCGGCAGCCGCCGCCACGCCACCGGAAACCGGGGCATCAACAAAACGATGACCACGGATGGCGGCCTCACGACCGACACGACGGCTGTTTTCCGGTGCCACGGTAGAGCAATCCAGCACCAGCGCAGTGGTGGGAATCACATCCAACAGGCCATCATCGATATAAACGCCTTCCACAATGGCACCGTTGGGCAGCATGGAGACCACATAATCCACCCCTTCCACGGCCTTTTTCGGGCAGTCCACCGGGGTGCAGCCTTTCTCGGCCGCCGCTTTCAGGTTGGCTTCCATCAGGTCAAAGGCGTTGACCTGGAAACCGGCCTTGACCAGGTTAGCGGCCATACCGCCACCCATATTACCGAGACCAATAAACGCTACTGTCTTAGCCATCACTCACTCTCCTCAACTCTTAAGCTTAAAAACCCCTGCAGCACACACAGTGCCGGCTTACAGATCGGCCAGCGGGTTGCTTGTCCAGGGTTCAACAAAGAACGCCTCTATCTGCCCGGCAGTGACATCCTCGAAACGGGATGGCGTCCAGCTGGGATTCTTGTCCTTATCAATCAGCAGGGCGCGCACGCCCTCCTTGAAATGACCGAAGCGGGCGCAGTTCACCGACATGGTCAGCTCCAGGCGGAAGCAGTCCGCCAGTGACAGATCCTTGCCGCGCACCAGCTGCTCCCACACCAGGAAAGGCGTGACCGGACAGCCAGCCGCCAGTGTCTGGGCCGCCCGCACGCACCACTTGTCGTCGCCCTCGTAGGCGCGGATGCGATCAATAATGGCCAGCAGATCATCGCCGGCACAGGCCTCATTAATCCAGGCCAGATGAGCCTCCAGGTTACCGGCCGGCTTGCTGTCGGCGGACAAGGCGCCAAAATGCTGCATCACACCGGCAACGCCCTGCTCGCATTTCACCTCGGTCAGGGCGGTGATCACCTCTTCGCGCAGGTCGGCAGTGATGTAGTGATCAGCAAAGCCCACATAGAGCGCATCGGTAGCGTTGATCTGGCAGCCGGTGAGCCCCATAAACAGGCCGGTTTTACCCGGTGCCCGATTCAGGAAATAAGTACCGCCCACGTCGGGGTAGAGACCAATGGTGATCTCCGGCATGGCCATGCGGGTGGTATCGGTGACGATACGGTGGGCAGCGCCGCACAGCAGCCCCAGGCCGCCCCCCATGACAAAACCGGTACCCCACACCACCAGCGGTTTTTTGTAGGTGGCCATCAGGTAGTCGAGTCGGTACTCCTCCTCGAAGAACTCCGCGCAGCTGTTGTCCGGCAGCTCTTCGCCGTAGTTGGCGGAGCCGGCGTGCAGGGCGACTACGTCGCCGCCGGCGCAGAAGGCTTTGTCTCCGGCGGCATGCAGGAACACCGCCAGTACCGACTCATCGTCCTGCCACTGCTGCAGCTTGGGCAGCAGCAGGGAGACCATCTCAGCGGAGAGGGAGTTAAGGGATTTTTCGGAATTGAGCTGGGCTACCGCGAGTTTTTTACCGCCGGCGGCCGGGCGCTCTTCGAACAACACTACATCAGTCATGGATTACCCCATTAACACAGCAAGCGCGCAGCGCTTGCCGGGATCAAATATTGGGAGACTCGATTCATTTTTATCCCGTAGGAGCGCGCTCTGCGCGCGAACGAACCTCGTGCCAAACCCGATTCGCGCGCAGAGCGCGCTCCTACACCGGATTCAGCCCTGCACATCATTCGTCGCTCCCGCGCTGGCGGGAGCCCATGGATTCCCGCCTGCGCGGGAATGACATCTTGCAGATTACGGTGCCGATCCTCAGCTTTTGGATTCCCGCCCGGGCGGGAATGACAAACCTGGATCAGGCGTTTTTCCACTCGGGCTTGCGCTTCTCCAGAAACGCAGAGACGCCCTCTTTCTGGTCCTGACTGTCCCACAGTTTTACAAACAGCTCGCGCTCCTTGTAGAAGGCGCTGTTAATGTCGCCATCGCGGGCAGCCATAATCAGCTCTTTGCAGTAGCGCACGGAGGTAGGAGACTGCCCTTCCACCTTGGCCGCCAGCTCCAGGGCTTTTTCCAGCGCTGTGCCGGTGGGCACCACTTCGGAGACCAGGCCAATCTTCTCGGCCTGCGGCGCCTTCAGGCGCTCACCCAGCAGGATCATGCGCTTGGCCCACTGCTCGCCCACCAGCCAGGAGAGGTGCTGGGAACCGAGGCCGCAGGGCAGCAGACCCACTGCCGCTTCCGGCAGAGCCATCTGTGACTGCTCTTCGCAGATACGCACATCACAGCACAGCGCCACTTCCAGACCGCCGCCCATGGCGTAGCCGGTAATGGCAGCAATAGAGACGCCGTTGTAGTTAGTCAGAGCCATAAAGGCTTCACCGAAGGCCTGGGCAGACGCAAAGGACTTGCCCTTGTCGTCGTGATCAAACTGCTTCAGGTCAGCACCGGCACTGAAGAATTTTTCACTTTCACTGGCCAGCACCAGGGCGTAGTTGTCCTTGTCTGCGTTCAGCTCTTCCACCAGCTGTTTGAGATAGGCCAGGCTCTCAGGCGTCCAGGTATTGGCGGGCGGATTGTTGAAGGTGATGATGGCGGTGTGGCCGCGTTTTTCCAGTTTCAGCAGATCAGACATGATGGCTCCATGGTATTGTTTTTGTAAAAGACCGGCGGGGGATTTCTGCAGGCTAGCACCCGCTGCTCCGCGTCACCGCCGGCAAACTCCGGACAGCCACACTTTCTCGTACAGCTGTCCGCAGGCATAGCTCAACGCAGCGCTTCCGGCGCCCCCTCTTCGAGGATACGACGGGCGGTAATCAGGCGCATAACTTCGTTGGTACCCTCCAGGATCTGGTGCACCCGGGCGTCGCGCAGGAAGCGCTCAATGGGGTATTCACGGATATAGCCATAGCCGCCGTGCAGCTGCAGCGCCTGGTTGCACACCTCGAAGCCCACATCGGTAGCGAAGCGTTTGGCCATCGCGCAATAGGTAGTTTTATCCGGGTGATTCTCGTCCAGTTTGGTGGCTGCCAGGCGGATCATCTGCCGCGCCGCTACCAGCTCGGTGAGCATATCCGCCAGCTTGAACTGCAGCGCCTGAAAACTGGCCAGGGACTTACCAAACTGCTTGCGCTCGTGCATGTAAGCCTGGGCATGATTGAGACAGGCCTGGGCGGCACCAATGGAGCAGGTGGCGATATTGATACGGCCGCCGTCGAGGCCCTTCATGGCAATCTTGAAGCCCTCGCCCTCGTCACCCAGGCGGTGATCGGCAGGGATACGTACGTCCTCAAAGGCAATGGCGCGGGTAGGCTGGGAGTTCCAGCCCATCTTGTCTTCATTCTTGCCGTAGCTGATACCGGCGGCATCGGCGGGGATGGCAAAGGCACTGATACCGCGAGCGCCATCCTCAGCGGTACCGGTGCGGGCCATCAGCACCAGCACATCGGTACTGCCAGCGCCGCTGATGAACATCTTGCTGCCGTTGAGCACATACTCATCGCCCTCGCGGCGGGCGGTGGTGCGCAGGGAACCGGCGTCGCTGCCGGCACCGGGCTCGGTCAGGCAATAAGAGGCCAGCTTCTGACCGGAGGTCAGGTCTGCCGCCCACTTATCCTTCACCACATCGGTGCCCCAGCTGCAGAGCATCCAGGTAGCCATATTGTGAATGGAGATAAACGCTGCGGTGGAGGTGCAGCCTGCCGCCAGCTCTTCGAGGATGATGGCCGAATCCAGCCGTGACAGCGCCATGCCGCCGTTCTCTTCCGGGCAGTAGAGGCCACAGAAACCCATCTCACCGGCCATGGCGATCACATCGACCGGGAAGATCTTCTTCTCGTCCCACTCCGCCGCATGGGGAGCCATTTCGCCCTGGGCAAAGGCTCTCGCGGCCTCCTGAAAGGCCAACTGCTCTTCATTCAGATTAAAATCCATAGACTCATCTCGGATCATTATTATTTGGACAACTTCATGGCAACCATGAAGCCATTGCTGGTGACCGTCACACTGGCGGTCATGCATTATCTGGCGCCGTACATGGCTGCCATCGGCAAACACTCTCACGTGAACGCCGCAGTAGATCATAGACTCTACCACAGAGTGGATTGACGATATTGCCGTAATGATGGACTATCTTGCGCTTCCAGGCGCATTGCGGCGCAATCCGCCTGCCAGCTCACAGATCGGCTACCGCTCATGCAGCTCACCTCCAACTGGCCACTCCCCAGCAAGGGTATCCGCTTTCTGACCCCTCAGTTCCTGTGCGAACAACTGGCCGCCAACCCGCTCACCGCCGGCCTCTACCCGGTCGCCATGGGCTACTACCCCCAGGCGGCAGATCACCTGATGATACGGGAGCAGCACCAGAACAATCTGCTGATCTACTGTACCGCCGGGCGCGGCACGGTGGTACTGGACGGCAAGCCACAGCGGGTCAGACCCGGGGATCTGATCCTGCTCCCCAAAGGCCAGCCCCACAGCTACAGCGCCCACAGCTCCTATCCATGGAGCATCTACTGGATACATTTCGACGGAGAGTTGAGCGATGCGTTCTGTCGCCACCTGGACCTGGCCTCGCCGGTACAGGCCATCGGCCTGCAGTCGCGACTGATCTCCGACTTCGGGGAACTCTTCAACCTGCGCCACAGCGGTTACAACCTGGCCACCTTCACTCACGGCTGCCACCAGCTGCAACAACTTATGAGCTATCTCGCCCTGCTGGTGCGGCAGCAGCGCTCAAAAAGCGGCAAACCCATCGACCTGGACGCCGCCCAGGCCTACATGAAACAACACCTGCACGGCCACGTGGACCTGCAGTCGCTGGCGACCCACAGCAAACTCTCCAAATACCACTTTTCCAAGCGCTTCAAGGCACTCACCGGCCATTCGCCAATCCAGTACTTCATCAACCTGAAGATGCAGCACGCCTGCCACCTTCTGGATGCCAGCAGCCAGCCCGTCAAACAAGTGGCCGGTGCCCTGGGCTACGACGACGCCTACTATTTTTCGCGACTGTTTAAACGCGTGATCGGCTTGTCACCGGACCAGTACCGGAAGAGCAAACACCGCTAGGAGATGACCGGGAGCGGCGCCGCCGGCAACAGGGGAAGAGGCCGGACCCGCCGGAAACCCGGCAGGCCCGTGCAGAATCAACGCAGGGAGTCGTTGATGTTTTGCAATACAGCAACACCCGGGCAGAGCTCTTTCTCACCCAGCTGACGCAGCGGCTTTTTGCTGCTGTCGATGCTGTCATGCAGGTCCTGTGAGTCCGGATCCATGTACAGCAGGCCGGTGAGGATGCGACCGCGATCCTTGTAGTTCTTCATGCGCTCCACCGCGGAGTTGCGGCTGCGCACGTTGAGCTTGTCGTCCATCTTGCACAGGTGCACCACGGAACCGTCGTGCAGGGTCACCTCTTCCGAGGTCTGGTTCGGGTAGCAGGCGGTAATCTCTTCACGCATGGGCACAAAGTCCACGGTGCCGGTGGCCTCCAGGTGATCGCGCACAAACTCGTAGCCCTTGGTGGAGCCCGGGTTGTTGTTGAAGGTCACACAGGGGGAGATCACATCGATAAAGGCAAAGCCGCGATGGGAAACCGCCGCCTTGATCAGGGGCACCAGCTGGTCCTTGTCGCCGGAGAAGCTGCGGGCCACAAAGGTGGCACCCAGTTCCAGCGCCACGCCGGCCAGGTCAATCGCCTCAAACTTGTTGGGTTCGCCCTTCTTGCTGCAGGAACCCACATCGGCCGTGGCCGAGTCCTGACCCTTGGTGAGGCCGTAGCAACCGTTGTTCATGACGATGTAGACCATGTTCAGGTTGCGGCGCACAGCGTGGGCAAACTGCCCCATGCCGATGGAGGCGGTATCGCCGTCACCGGAGACACCCAGGTAGATCAGGTCACGGTTGGCCATGTTGGCACCGGTCACGACTGAAGGCATACGGCCGTGTACGGAGTTGAAGCCGTGGGACTTGCCCAGGAAGTAGGTTGGCGTCTTGGACGAACAACCAATGCCTGAGAGCTTGGCAACACGATGCGGCTCGATGGACATCTCGAACATGGACTGTACCACCGCCGCACTGATGGAGTCGTGACCACAACCGGCACACAGGGTGGAGAGTGCGCCTTCGTAGTCCTTGCGACTGTAACCCAGCTCGTTAACAGGCAGCTGCGGGTGACGAAATTCGGGTCTTAAATAAGTCATTGTCTATCCTCCTGGATTACGCCTTGGCCGCAGCAGCTTTTTTACGCTGACTGCCGCTGCTCTTGTTCAAAACCGCACTGACCGCATCGGCGACAAAGCGCGCGGTGATGGGCATGCCGTTGTAGTTCAGAACCTTGTTCAGGCGTTTTGGATCCAGGTCACACTCGTTGACCAGCAGCGTGCGCATCTGCGCATCGCGGTTTTGTTCAACCACAAACACCTGCTCGTGGCTGTTGATGAAGTCGACGATCTCATCGGCAAACGGGAAGGCGCGAATACGGCAGGTGTCCGCTGCAATGCCCTCGCCCGCCAACAGATCCACCGCTTCCAGGGTGGCGTGCATGGAGGTACCGAAGTGCAGAATGCCTACAGACGCATTGGCCTTGGCGTTGGCCTTGGTGATCACCGGCGCGGGCACGTAGGACTTGGCGGTCTCGAACTTCTTCAGCAGACGCTCCATGTTCGCCACGTACTCTTCGCCATCTTCGGTGTAGACCGCGTACTCATCCCGTGAGGTTCCGCGGGTGAAGAAGGCACCCTTGGTGGGGTGGGTACCGGGATAAGTGCGGTAAGGGATACCGTCGCCGTCCACATCCAGGTAGCGACCGAAGCGCTCGCTCATGTTCTCCAGCTGCTCGGCGTTGAACACCTTGCCGCGCTTGTAGCTGCGGTTTTCATCCCACTCAAACGGCTCGGACATATTGTCGTTCATGCCCAGGTCCAGATCGGTGAGCATGATGATCGGGGTCTGCAGCTGCTCCGCCAGGTCAAAGGACTGGGCGGTCATGTCGAAACACTCTTTCGGCGTCGACGGGAATACCAGCACGTGCTTGGTATCACCGTGGGAAGCGTAGGCACAGGCCAGCACGTCGGACTGCTGGGTGCGGGTGGGCATACCAGTGGAGGGACCGGCACGCTGCACGTCGATCAGCACCGCCGGGATCTCGGCAAAGTAGGCCAGCCCCAAAAATTCACTCATCAGGGAGATACCGGGACCACTGGTGGCGGTAAAGGCGCGGGCACCGTTCCAGTTGGCACCGATCACCATACCCATGGCCGCCAGCTCATCCTCCGCCTGCACAATGGCGAAGTTTTTCTTGCCGGTGCCCGGATCGATACGCATGCGCTTGCAGTACTTCTCGAACGCCTCAACCACAGAGGTGGACGGGGTAATCGGGTACCAGCCGGCCATGGTGGCGCCGCCGTAGACCGCACCCAGGCCACAGGCGTCGTTACCCTCTACCAGAATGTAGTCACCCATGGGGCGGGTCTCTACCGTCACATGCAGCGGGCAGGTGAAGTTGCTCTTGGCGTACTGGAAGCCCAGTTCCAGCGCGTGCACGTTGGGGGCGATCAGCTTCTCCTTGCCCTTGAACTGATCGGCGATCAGGTCGGTAAGCACAGAGAAATCCATGTTGATCAGGGCCGCCATGGCACCCACATAGATCACGTTCTTGAACAGCTGGCGCTGGCGGGCGTCCTTGTACTCTTCCAGGCAGATGCGGGTCAGTGGCAGGCCAATAAAGTCGATGTCATCGCGCATCAGGCGCAGGTCCAGCGGCTTGCTGTTGTCGTAGATGAAGTAGCCACCAGGCTTCACTTCACGCACGTCCTTGGCCATGCTCTGCGGATTCACCGACACCATGATGTCGACGCCCTCACGGCGGGCCAAGTAACCCTTGTCGTTCACCCGCACTTCGTACCAGGTAGGCAGGCCCTGGATGTTGGACGGGAAGATGTTTTTCGGGCTCACCGACAGCCCCATGCGGAACAGGGCCTTGGCAAACAGGTTGTTGGCACTGGCAGAGCCGGTGCCGTTCACATTGGCAAATTTCACCACCAGGTCGTTGACGACCGGGGTACGCGCAGGAATCCCGCTCATGCTTGCTCCTCCTCTTGCACGGCACAGGCTCCGGCCTTGCTGACGTGATAGGTAAATTTCTGCATATCCCAGGCCGCCGTCGGGCAGCGCTCCGCACACATACCACAGTGCAGACAGACGTTTTCGTCTTTCACCATCACGCGACTGGTTTGCAGATTTTCGGACACAAACAGGGATTGGGTTTCATTGGTAGCCGGCATCTTCAGCTGTGGACGCAGCTGCGCTTCCTCTTCCATGCCCGTCACATCAATCATGGTCAGGCAGTCGGTGGGGCAGATATCGATACAGGCGTCGCACTCAATACACTTGGGCGCTTCGAATACGGTCTGGGCGTCACAGTTGAGGCAGCGGGCAGCTTCGCGCACGGCGGTGGCCACATCGAAGCCCAACTCCACTTCCAGCTTGCGGTCTTTTACCGACAGGCCCACGTCTTCGTGGGGCACGGCGTAGCGCAGGTCGTTGGCCACGGAGTTGTCATAGCTCCACTCGTGCACACCCATCTTCTGGCTCACCAGGGTGACGCCCGGCGCCGGACGCTGCTTCACGCTCTTGCCGTTGAGGAACAGGTCGATGGAGATGGCCGCCTGGTGGCCGTGGGCCACGGCAGTGATGACGTTCTCCGGACCAAAGGCGGCGTCGCCACCAAAGAAGACGTTGGGACGGCTGGACTGGAAAGTCACCCGATCAACCACCGGCATATCCCACTGACCAAACTCGATGCCCACATCGCGCTCAATCCAGGGGAAGGCGTTGTCCTGACCCACGGCGATACAGATGTCGTCACACTCGAGGATCACATCCGGCTCGCCGGTGGGCACCAAGCTGCGCTTGCCACTGGCGTCGTACTCGGCGCGCACCAGCTCAAAGCGCATGCCCACCAGCTTGCCGTCTTCGACGATAAACTCTTTCGGGGTGTGGTTTTCAAACATCTCCACTCCTTCACGCTCGGAGTCCTCGATCTCCCAGGGTGAGGCTTTCATGTCAGCGCGGGGGCTGCGCACCACACACTTGACCGAATCGGCACCCACACGCAGGGAAGTGCGGCAGCAGTCCATGGCGGTGTTACCACCACCCAGCACCAGCACCTTCTTGCCAATGGCCTTGGTGTGCTCAAACGCCACCGACGCCAGCCACTCGATACCGAGATGGATATTGGCCTCTGCCTCTTCGCGACCGGGCAACTTCAGATCCTTGGGACGGGGCGCGCCGGTGCCAACAAAAATGGCGTCGTAGCCCTTGTCGATAATGGACTTCATGCTGTCGACGTAGGTGTTGAAGTGGGCGCTCACGCCCATGTCGAGAATCTGGTTCACCTCCTGGTCCAGCACGGCGGCGGGCAGGCGGAAACTGGGGATCTGGCTGCGCATAAAGCCGCCACCCGCAGGCTGGTTGTCATACAGATCGACGGCGTAGCCCAGGGGCATCAGGTCGCGGGCCACCGTGAGCGAGGCCGGACCGCCACCGATCAGCGCCACGCGCTTGCCGTTCTTGCGAGCGGGGATGGCAGGCATGGCGGCAGCGATGGCGTCGCTGTCCTTGTTGTCCGCGGCCACGCGCTTGAGGCGACAGATGGCAACAGGCTCCTCCTCCACCCGGCCACGACGGCAGGCGGGCTCACAGGGGCGGTCACAGGTACGTCCCAGCACGCCGGGAAACACATTGGATTCCCAGTTGATCATGTAGGCATCGTTGTAGCGACCCTGGGCAATCAGGCGAATATATTCCGGCACGGGTGTGTGCGCCGGACAGGCGTATTGGCAATCGACTACCTTATGGTAGTACTCCGGGTTGTTGGTATCCGTAGGTTTCAACTGACTCTCCACACTTCACAGTTCAGGCGAATATTCATGCCGGCCATTGTGTAGCCGGCCTCTTCTTTTTTAGTTATGTCACGCTGACGCGTGTTTGCCGGGTGGCCCGCAGTGGTACTACAGGCGCGGCCCAGCCCCCTCCCGAGTCACAGGAGGGCATTGCACGAAATCCGGGAAACAGATGCAGCGGTTCTAACTCCACAAATCCGCTTCTGACGGGGGGTATAACGGGGTGGTCAGTGGCTTTCGCCCAATGCTTCCGTCGCGCTGACGACGGGTCGGCTCTCACGGGTACCCCGCATCACCTGCTTCTCACCCTGGTGTACCAGCAACACGTGATCCTCTTCGACCGCCACCAGCTCACCCACAAAAGGCATCTCCTGGAAGGCTTCAGGCACCCGATAGCTCACCAGATCACCCACCTTGAAGGTGGCGGGATCAAAGTTAAACTCAAAGGGACAGGTATTCTCGTCGCCGTTGATCATTTCCTGCATGACCACTACCTCTTGTTGTTATGGTTATCCGGCGCCCCGGAGGTTCCGGACTTCGGCCACAACCGCGGCGGAAGCCTGGAAGATGCACCGAAAAGCGCCAAAAGCAGCAAATTCGGTTCACGCATTGCAAAACCTGTTAATAATAACGTTTGTATTGGCCAAAAAAAACACGCCAACTCCCCCTGCAGACACATTTTCCTGATAGACACATCACTTTTTTGCCCACTCACGGCCCGCTGCGGCGCCAAAATAAAGCTATCATTCTTCAAGCAGGTGCGTATAATCCGCGCCCTCTTGTGATTCGGGATCACTGGCCAGACGCCTTACTCCGGGTAGATGACTGTCGCGACGCGACGCCATCAGACGTTACCCGCACGACGGAATGAGGGGAGCAGATTGCCTCCCAAGGCTAGCCGCCATTGCCCCCCTTCCACGTGCTATTAATCCGACCTGCGCATTTGCCTGACGGCCGCTACCCACCGGGAGCTATGGCCACCGGGCGTTCGGCACATTTCCGTGCTGCGCGGTCACACCCAAAGGTAACTACATGTCTGACCCCAACAACACCGAAAACAGTATCCGCTTTGCCGACCTCGGTCTGGCCCAGCCAGTCCTCAACGCCATCGCCAAGGTGGGTTACGAGACCCCCTCCCCGATTCAGGCCCGCGCCATCCCCGAACTGCTGGCCGGCCACGACATCCTCGGCATGGCCCAGACCGGCACCGGAAAAACTGCTGCTTTCGCATTGCCACTGCTGACCCGCATTGACGCGCGACTCAACCAGACTCAGGTTCTGGTACTGGCCCCTACCCGCGAACTGGCCATCCAGGTAGCAGAAGCCTTCCAGAGCTACGCCTCGGAGCTGAAAGGCTTCCACGTGCTGCCCATCTACGGCGGTTCCGACTACCGCGGCCAGATCCGCGGTCTGCAGCGTGGCGCCCAGGTTGTCGTGGGCACCCCGGGCCGGGTCATGGATCACCTGCGTCGTGGCACCCTCAAGCTCGACCACCTTCAGACCGTGGTGCTGGACGAAGCCGACGAGATGCTGCGCATGGGCTTTATCGACGACGTTACCTGGATCCTCGACCAGACCCCGGAACAGCGCCAGGTGGCCCTGTTCTCCGCCACCATGCCGCGGGAAATCCGCAAGGTCGCGGACACCTACCTGCGCGAGCCGGCGGTGATCAAGATCGAATCCCAGACCCAGACCGTCGAGCGCATTGAGCAGCTCTACTGGCAGGTGCGCGGCGTCAACAAGCTGGACGCCCTTACCCGCATCCTGGAAGTCGAAGAGTTCGACGCCATCATCATGTTCGTGCGCACCAAGAACGCCACCAGCGAACTGGCGGAGAAACTGGAAGCCCGCGGCTACTCTGCGGCCGCCCTCAACGGCGACATGAGCCAGCAGCTGCGCGAACGCGCCATTGAGCGCCTGAAAAACGGCCAGCTGGACATCATTATCGCCACCGACGTCGCCGCCCGCGGCATCGACGTGGCCCGCGTCAGCCACGTCATCAACTACGACATCCCCTACGATACCGAGGCCTATGTGCACCGTATCGGCCGCACCGGCCGCGCCGGCCGCAGCGGCAAGGCGATCCTGTTTGTGGCCCCGCGCGAGACGCGCATGCTGCGCACCATTGAGCGCGCCACCCAGCAGCCCATCACCGAACTGCACCTGCCCAGCAAGGCGCAGGTAGCGGACAAGCGCATCAACCAGTTCCGCCAGCAGATCCTCGCTACCATCGAAGAGCAGGACCTGGATTTCTTCCGCGAGCTGGTGGCCAATTTCAGCGACGAGACCGAAACCGAGCCCCAAACCCTGGCGGCGGCCCTCGCCTACCTGGCGCAGAAAGACAAACCACTGCTGCAGCCCAAGGACATTGTGGAAGATCCCAAGCCCCGCGCCGACCGTGAACCGCGCGAGCCCCGTGGCCCCCGCCCCGGCCGTGACGACTACGACGTCGGTCGCCAGGAGAAGCGCGGCCGCAAGGACCGCAAGCACCACAGCGAGCGCGACGCGTCAGACGCCAACATGGAGACCTTCCGCCTGGAAGCAGGCCACAACCACCAGGTGCGTCCGGGTGATATCGTCGGCGCCATCGCCAACGAAGCGGACATCGACAGCAGCTTTATCGGCCACATCCGCATCTTTGACGATTTCAGCTGTGTCGATCTGCCAGCCGGCATGCCGGATGAGCTGCTGCGCCACATGCAGAAAGTGCGCGTGCGCGGTCAGGCCATGCAGCTGAGCCGCTTTACCGGTGACCTGGACGCTGCCGCCCCCAGAGGCCGCCGCTTTGGCGGTGAGCGCAGCGAGCGGGACGCCCCCCGCGGCAAACGCCACGAAGGCGGCCGCGGCCCAGGCCGCAGCGACAGCCGCGGCGGCGAGCGCAAGCCGCGCCGCAGCTGATACCCCTCAGTACTACACGGCCCCGGGGTCAGTCGCGATTGCGGCTGAACTCCGCCGGCCGGTAGAGCTGCTGCATTAAATACTCTTTAAAATCCTCATCCACCCGCTGGTCATCCAACGCCCGGCGCATACACAGCAGCCAGGCGTCCCGCTCCGCGGTGCCGATCTCCAGATGGCGATGGGCCTGGGGAATAATGATCTGACCGTACTTCTCCCGATAGAGGCGTGGCCCACCCAGCCAACCACTGAGAAAGCTGGTCAGGCGATCGGTGGAGTCCTCCAGATCCGCCTTGTGCATGGCGCGAATACCCGCCGCCTCAGGCAGGGTGCCCATATAGAAGTAGAAACGCTCACACAATTGCCGCAACCCTTCATAGCCGCCGGCCGCCTGGTAGGAGGCATCCCCCTGACCGTAGGCCGCTGTCGCGACCTGTTTCTGTTCTGCATTACTCACCGTTGTTCTCCCTGTCGCGACCAGGCAAGGGTCGCTCTCTCATATTCCGGCCGCCCCGGCCATGCTATTGGCGCTGCACTCCCTGAGTAAACACCCGGCCAACAGATCACGGGAGCACACCGCCGAATGGCGGTCACTTTAGGTCGGAGAGGGGGATACTGTCGATGTCACAGATCAAGCGGATGGCTCACCGGCACCAGCTCAGGGGAATCGCCAGCCGCGGCAGCCAGCAGGCTACCGGGCCGACAAGGGGTCAGGCAGAAGCGCGCTGGCGCACCGCCTCAAACAGGCAGACGCCAGTAGCCACTGAGACATTGAGACTGCTGACTTCGCCCGCCATGGGGATATTCACGAGACCATCGCAGCACTCGCGGGTGAGACGACGCATGCCCGGGCCTTCTGCCCCCATCACCAGCGCCACAGGCCCGGTGAGGTCCTGCTTATAGACGGAGATGGACGCCTCGCCGGCGGTACCGATAATCCACACCCCCAACTCCTGCAATTGCCGCAGGCAGCGGGCCAGGTTGGTGACCGGGATATAGGGCAGCACCTCCGCAGCGCCACAGGCGGTTTTACGGGCTACCGGCGTGAGGCTGGCGGAGTTGTCCTTCGGGGCAATGACGGCGTGCACACCAGCGGCCTCGGCTGTACGCAAACAGGCGCCCAGATTGTGAGGGTCGGTGACGCCATCCAGCACCAGCAGGAAGGCGGGACCTTGCAGCCCCTCCAGCAGGCGATAGAGAAACTTCTCATCGTGCAGCTCTCCGGGGAAACTCATGGCGATCACCCCCTGGTGATTGCCCTCCCCGGCCAGCTTGTCCAGCTCCTTGCGACTTACCTGCCGCACCTTGATCTCAGCCTTTTCCGCCGCTGCCAGCACCTTCTGCAGGCGCTGGTCCTGGCGCCCTTGCAGCACCAGAACCTCATTTACCCGTTGCGGTGCACTTTTCAGTAACGCCTGCACCGCATGCAGGCCATAGACTGCCTCTAACTTCGCCACACTTATCTCTCTGGAACGAGCTTCACTTAAAGGGGAGCCCCCTTAAAGGATACTCTCTGTTAACGCTTTTTGGGTTTACTGGCGGCACCGCTGGCCCGGGTCGACTTGGCCTTGCGCACCTGATTGCCCTTACTGGGCTTGCGGGCACCCTTGGCGTCGCCTGACTTACCGCCGGCGGCGCTCTTCTTGGCACCGCCGCGCCTGCCACCACCGTCACCGGAGGAAGCACGTTTTTTGCCCCGGCCATCACCACCGTCGCCCAGCTGCGCCAGTCGCCGTGCATTGTCACGGGTCTTGATGCCCTTACCGCTCTTGGCTGCAGAGCCCTTGCGCTGCTTGAAGTCGAGCAGCTCCAGGTCCACCTTGCGGTCATCCAGGTTGACGCTGGCCACCCGCACCTGCACCTCGTCACCGAGCCGGAACACCTGCCGCGTGCGCTCGCCGACGAGGCGGTGCTGCGCGGCTTCAAAGTGGTAGTAGTCGTGCGGCAAGTTGGTAATGTGAATCAGCCCTTCCACGTAGAGGTCTTTCAGCTCCACAAACAGGCCAAAACCGGTGACACCGGCCACCACACCCTCAAAGCTGTCACCCACATGGTCACGCAGGTATTCGCACTTCAGCCAGCTGACCACCTCGCGGGTAGCCTCGTCGGCACGACGCTCGGTCAGCGAGCTGTGCTCACCCAGGGCCAGCATATCCTGCAGGCTGTAGGGGTAAATCCGGTTTTTGGCGATTACGCCGGCGCCCTTCACCCGCCGCACCACCGAGCTGTCGAGCTTCGAGCGCACCACATGGCGGATGGCCCGGTGCACCAGCAGGTCGGGGTAGCGACGAATGGGCGAGGTAAAGTGGGCGTAGGCGGTATAGGCCAGTCCGAAGTGACCCTTGTTGTCCGGTTGGTACATGGCCTGGCTGAGACTGCGCAGCATCACCGTCTGGATCAGGTTGGCATCGCTGCGCCCCTCAATCCCCTGCAGCAGCGCCTGGTAGTTTTCCGGTTTCGGCTCGCCCTTGCCCGGCAGGCTGAGACCCAGCTCACCGAGGAACTCCCGCAGGTTTTCCAGCTTCTCTTCCCGCGGCCCTTCATGCACCCGGTAGAGTCCCGGCAGCTTGTGCTTCTCGAGAAAACGGGCCGCACAGACGTTGGCCGCCAGCATGCACTCTTCAATCAGTTTATGGGCGTCGTTGCGCACCACCGGCACAATGCGTTCGATCTTGCGATCCGCATCAAACAGGATGCGGGTCTCCACGGTTTCGAAATCAATGGCGCCACGCACCGTACGCGCGGCACGCAAGGCCTTGTAGATTCGGTGCAGTTCCAGCACCTGTGGCAAAACCGGCGCTACCGGGTGGGACCTATCCAGCCCCTTTTCTTCGCCGCGGAAGCCGAGCTTGTCCAGCATCTTGCGCCCCAGCGACCTCTCGGCGCGGGTTGCCGCCACCTGCTCCAGCGCGTCGCCCACCTGGGTGTAGGTAAGGCGGGCGTGGGAGTGAATCACACCCTCATAGAAGGTGTAACCACTGAGCCGCCCCTGGGCCGAGATAGTCATCTCGCACACCATGGAGAGGCGATCCACTTTCGGATTGAGGGAGCAGAGGCCGTTGGAAAGAGCCTCCGGCAACATGGGCACCACAAAGTCCGGGAAATAGACCGAAGTGCCGCGCTCCTGCGCCTCCCGATCCAGGGCACTGCCCAGTTGCACATAGTGGGAAACATCGGCAATGGCCACATACAGGCGCCAGCCACCGGACTTCTTTGCCTCGCAGTAGACGGCATCATCGAAGTCACGGGCGTCTTCACCATCAATGGTGACAAACGGCAGGTCGCGCAGGTCGACCCGGTGCTCCTTATCCTCATCCGCCACCTCGACCGGCAGCGCACGGGCCTCAGCCTGCACATCGGCTGGCCACAGGTTGGGGATGCCATGGGAGCGGATAGCCACATCGATTTCCATGCCCGGAGCCATGTGATCCCCCAGCACTTCCAGCACCCGGCCGGCCGGCGGGTTGTTGCGACCCGGCTGTTGCACAATCTCTGTCACCACAAACTGGCCGCGCTCGGCCTTGCCCACCGCTTCGGGGGCGATCATGATGTCGTGGGAGAGGCGTGGATTGTCCGGGCGCACAAAGCAGACACCGGATTCACTGAAGAGCCTGCCTACCACCTGATTGGTGTTGTGGCGCACCACTTCGACGATGGAGCCTTCACGCCGCCCCTTGAAATCCTGCCCGGTCTCCCGCACCAGTACCTCATCGCCATCAAACACCCGCCGCATCTGGCGGAACGAGAGAAACAGGTCATCCCCCCCATCAGCGGGCACCGCAAAGCCGAAGCCGTCCTTGTGCCCCTGTACGCGAGCCCGTACCAGGTCCATCTTGTCGACAATACCGAACCCGCGCTTGCGGTTGCTGAGCAACTGACCATCGCGGGACATGGCGATCAGGCGACGACGCAGGGCCTCCACCGAGTCCTCGTCGTGCAGGTCCAGAACCTCGCACAGTGCCTCGTGGGTCATGGGCCCGGGGGACTTTTCCAGTACCTGCAGAATCAGTTCCCGGCTGGGGATGGGGTTGTCGTAGTTGCGGGCCTCACGGTCCGCCTGGGGATCGCGCAATGTATCTTTGCGTTTACTCAAAATGGAGACATCCTTATTTGGAGTTTCCCGGAGGGAAGAAATGTGCCGCCATGATACCGCTGTGGCCGGCATTACCCTAATACTGACGGCCGCAGGGCCTATATTGATTGCGACCGGCAGGCAACGGAGCGTCTCCACGCCCCATTGCCAGCTATCAGTATATGCCATCTGCGGGCAACTGAAGCGGCCACCTGCAGACCCATTTGATCACGATTCAGGCAGCAGGCAGGGGTGCCGCATTTTTTTGGAAAAAATTGCACACGGGGAATTGACATGATCAGGCGCTACTACTAATATGCGCCACCTCGACAGGGCAAGCCCTGTTAAGCCCAGGTGGTGAAATTGGTAGACACGCTAGCTTCAGGTGCTAGTGGGGGCAACCCCGTGGAGGTTCAAGTCCTCTCCTGGGCACCACTATTCAAAAAGGCTGATCCGCAAGGATCAGCCTTTTTTCGTTGCGGCTCGTAACATCAGCAGCCAAAACCCGCCCGATTCCGCTGTACCACTTTCTGCACACCCGCAAACCACATGATTGCGGCGGCAGCCTGCAAACAACGACATCCAGGGCCTGGACGACCACGTCCACTATTGTGTGCAGCTGTTCCTCCACGGTCTGACCAAACCGCAAGCGCGTAAAACAACACCCGCATAAGCGCTCCATCGCCTACTGGTAACCACCAACGACAAAATGCCGGTGCCAGATTGCCAGAAGCACGAACAAAAAAGCCCCACAACTGCGGGGCTTTTTTGTTAACGCGAGTCAGGAACCGATCAGCTCTTGAACTCACCCACAATGTGGGACAGAGACTGCTTGGCATCACCGAACAGCATGCGGGTGTTGTCACCCACAAACAGTGGGTTGTCCACACCGGAGAAGCCGGAGCCCATGGAGCGCTTCAGTACGAACACGGTACGGGCTTCGTCAACGCGGATCACAGGCATACCGTACAGCGGGCTGCCCTTGTCCTTGTTGGCCGCAGGGTTGACCACGTCGTTGGCACCGATCACTACCGCCAGGTCCACATTGGGCAGTTGCGGGTTGATATCGTCCATCTCCACCAGCTGATCGTAAGGCACACTGGCTTCAGCCAGCAGTACGTTCATGTGGCCGGGCATACGGCCTGCTACCGGGTGAATGGCAAACTTCACTTCAGCCCCGTTCTCTTCCAGGTGATCGGCCAGTTCTTTCACCACGTGTTGCGCCTGGGCTACCGCCATGCCGTAACCGGGCACAAACACCACGCTGCGGGCCGCCTCCATAATCAGGTAGGCGTCGTCAGCGGAGATCGGCTTCACTTCACCTTCCACTTTGGTGGAGGAGGTCACCGCGGAACCAAAACCCGAGAACAGCACGTTGCTCAGCGAACGGTTCATCGCCTTACACATGATGTTGGTGAGGATGATACCGGACGCACCCACCAGCGCACCGGCCACGATCAACAGGTTGTTGTGCAGCACGAAACCCGCCGCACAGGCCGCCAGACCGGAGTAGGAGTTCAGCAGTGCAATCACCACGGGCATATCGGCACCGCCGATGGGGATCACCGCCATGATGCCGAACAGTAGGGACAGACCGAGGATCGCCCACAACCACACAGGGTTGGACGGCTCCATGCAGAACATTACCGCCGAACCGAGGATCGCCAGCACCAGCAGCACATTAAACACCTGCTGCCCCGTGAACATCAGCGCCTTGGTAGGCATACGCTCACCGAGCTTGGCCCAGGCGATGATGGAACCGGTGAGAGTCACACCACCAATCAGGATTGAGAGGATGATGGTGATGTTGATAAAAGTACTGTTGCCAGGGGCGTAGGTGGCCACCCAGCCCACCAACAGCGACGCCGCGCCACCAAAGCCGTTAAACAGCGCCACCAGCTCCGGCATACCGGTCATCTCTACCTTGCGCGCCGCAAAGGCACCGATGGCAGAGCCGACCACAAAACCGGCGATGATGTAGGTCCATGGCAGCAGGCCCTTGCCACCCAGGGTAGCGACCACGGCGATCAGCATACCCACCGCAGAGATCAGGTTCCCCTGACGGGCAGTGGCCGGTGACCCCAGCTTTTTCAGGCCAAAAACAAACAGGATGGCCGCAACGATGTACGACAGGTTAATCAAAAATTCCATAGTCATTGTCGGCTCCGCTTATTGCTTCTTCTTGAACATGGCCAACATACGGTCGGTCACCATGTAACCGCCGACCACGTTGATGGTCGCCAGCGCCACCGCCGCGCCACCGAGGATATGGGCGATCTGCTGGTTCTCAACCACAGCGGCTGCCGCGGTCAGTGCACCCACCACGGTAATACCGGAGATGGCATTGGAGCCGGACATCAGCGGCGTGTGCAGCGTTGCCGGAACTTTGGAGATCAGCTCAAAACCCAGGAAGATCGAGAGCACCAGAATGAAGGAGAGATAGATAGCTTCCATTAGTTTGCCCTCGCATTTTTAATCATTTCGCTGATCACTTCGCCGTTGTGGGTAACGATACAGCCTTTCTGGATATCGTCTTCCAGGTCCAGCTGGAATGACTTGCTCTCTTTATCCCAGTACTCCAGCACCAGGTTGTGGAGGTTAGCGGAGTACATGTCGGACGCATTGCCGGCCACATGGCCTGGCATGTTCGGCAGGCCAATGACCTTAACGCCATTGATATCCACTTCTTCACCCAGCACTGAACCCTCGACGTTACCGCCGGACTCCACCGCCAAGTCAACCACAACACTACCGGGCTTCATCACATCCAGCATGTCTTTGGTAACCACAACCGGTGCCTTGCGACCGAACAGCTGTGCCGTGGTGATAACGATGTCCGCCTGCGCGCACACTTTTTTCTGGCCCTCCAGTTGCAGCTTTTGCTGTTCCGGAGTCAGTGCGTTGGCATAGCCACCGGCAGTCTGGCCGGTTTCGCCCAGGTCGATCTCGACAAACTTGGCACCAAGGGACTCAACCTGCTCTTTAACCACCGGACGGGTATCAAACGCTTCCACGCGGGCGCCAAGGCGCTTGGCGGTGGCAATAGCCTGCAGGCCGGCAACACCGGCGCCGATAACAAATACGCGGGCGGGAGAAATGGTACCGGCGGGCGTCATCATCATCGGCAGAATTTTATCCAGGCGTTCAGCCGCCAGGATCACCATGGCATAACCCGCCAGGCTCGCCTGCGAACTAAGGGCATCCATTTTCTGGGCACGGGTAGTACGCGGAATCATTTCCATGCTGATGGCGGTAATGCCCGCTTCGAGGAACGCGTCAACCAGCGCATGCTCATTGAAGGGGTCGAGGAAGGAGATATGAATCGATCCTTTCTTCAACAAACCCACTTCAGCCAGCTCTGGCTTGCGCAGGCGCAGCACGATGTCAGCACCGCCCAGCAGTGCGGTACGATCAGTCACAACACTGGCACCGGCAGCCACATACTCGTCATCTTTAATGCCGATGGCCAAGCCCAGACCGGATTCAATCTGCACCTCTGCACCCTGTTCGGTAAATCGTTTTACCGAGGCAGGTACTACAGGGACTCGGGTTTCTCCGGGAGCCAACTCCCGTGGGATACCAATAATCATATGATGTCCTTGCTTTTGTTATGGGCACCGAGGTACATGCCTCAGCCCTGATTTTATTGAATTCCTGACAGCAACCCGCGGCATAAAAACCGAAAGGTGTGACTGCCACGCTTCCTTTCCCTTGCGGCCAAACAGCACCGCGCACTCTGCAAAAAAATCCGCCCCGATCCCCAAGGCTGCAAACTAACAATAATCACGTCATCAGGCAGGGCCTGATCGAAAGCACTTTATCGGCGACAAACCCGCGCCGCATTACCGCTTTGGTATGGCGTACGAAAACCACCATAAAGTGCTGTACTTTTATCTATAAGTTTTTAAAATAGCTGCTATAACGTCTTTCAAATAAGCCGTCTGAGCCGATAGCAGCCGCGCATAGTACGCAATCCTCAAGCCGCTACTCAAGGGTTAAAAATGACCGAATCCGGTCACAAAATGCATTTTCCAGCCATCAGGCGACTTTTTTTGTGACTAAGCCATAAAAAAGTTATCCCCTCTCCTACTTTGCCTGAAGTACGCTTTCGACTTTTCGAACACTCTGATCAATAAAAATTACAGTCACACACTGATGTTGCCGCCACCGGCAGCAGAGAATCTTCCCAATCAGTCGTCGCGGAGCCTGCCACCGACCGGCGCCACTGAGGCAACCATAGTACATCGCAAACAAAAAACCAGACGCCAATAGCCAGCACATACGCCACTCCCTGGTGCTTACTGTCACTGATCACCTGATGCCGCATCACATGGCTACAGACCCATGCCGGATCGACCTTGGATCCACACAGCCAAAGCACTGAATCAGCAACTTACAGCATGATGCCCCCGCACCGCGATCTTTACCCTGCAGTGTCCAGGGCGAAATCAGATTATAACAAATCACACTTAAAGACAAACCTGTTTGTTTTGTTTTAGCTGTGGCAGCAGTTCAGCTGCATTCGCCCTCCAAAAAAAATCTGAAGGGTGTCACGCAGTCGCCATACAGGCGTCATAAATGCCCAATAGCATTGACCCGCCAAGATAGTCATACTTTCCAAGGAGCCAGGAATGAAAAGATCACTACAAAGCCTTTTTTGGGTGGGCATGGTACTTGCCGGCCCAGCCACAGCAACCACCCTGATTAACGACGAAGCCTCGTTGCACAACGCTTTAGCACAGGCCGCACTCAATCCCGCCAGCGCCAAGATTGTGTTTGCCAAAGAGGCGAAAATTACCCTGACTACTCCGGCGGTCTACACCGGCAGTAACCCCCTCGAAATCGAAGGCAACGGCGCCACTATTGACGGCAGCCACGCCGGCAGCTTTACCTTGTCAGAAGATCTTACCGCTGTAACCGAAGACGGTACCCTGGTATTTAACACCGCCGCCGATATTAAAATTGATCACCTCACCATTACCCACAGCGCCACTCGTGGCCTGGTAGTCAATATTCCTGCAAGCGCCACCGGTGAGGACATCTCCGTCCATCTCAATCGTGTGGAGATCAGTCATTCAGCGCTGTTCGGTCTGCACATCGATGACAATACGGACGAATTTGACGATGGCACTTCAGGCTCGGCCATCGGTATCGAACTGCTGATCAACAACTCCATCTTTTTCCGCAACGGCACCGGCGCCATCGACTTTGACGGCGTGCGGGTGGATGAGCGTGGCGAAGGTGATATCCGCTCTCACATCATCAACACCTGGATCAACGAAAATGGCGGTGACGGCATAGAGCTGGACGAAGGCGGTCCCGGCGCTGTCGATGCCACCATGATTCACGTCACCCTGAATGACAACGGCTTTTATAACGAAGAAGACCTCGACGACGGCTTTGACATTGACGAGGCCGATGCAGGTGACCTGAAAGTGACCCTGCTGGATGTAACCGTCAACAACAATCAGGATGAAGGGCTGGACTTTGACGAAGCCGGCGATGGCAACCTGCTGTTGGATGCGCGCAATATTTCCGCCGCCAACAATGCCGACGAAGCCCTCAAGTTGGACGAAGCCGATAACGGCGACATCATCGCCAAAGTACACAAAGCCACGGTAACCGGCAGCGGTGATGACGGTATTCAATACACCGAAGTTGGCGCCGGCAAGATCAGCGCATCCTTCAACCGCACTACGGCCACCGATAACAGCAAGTACGGCATCAAGCTGGGCCAGTGGATTGAAGAAGATGAAGAGCAGTCCCTGGAACCCGCCGGCAATGCCAAAGTGAAACACACCCTGCTGAGCGGTAACGGCAAGGGCGACCAGATTGATGTGAACAATGTAGTCATCAAATGACTCACCGGCCAAGTCGGTAACCCACTGAAGCCCGGGCACCGGGCTTCAGCTTATGTATTTGATGATTAAGGTCTTCGGCCTTCGCGCCCTGCCCCAATCACCACAACGCCAGAGTACTGAGCTCCCTTTCCTCTCATTAACCAATAGTTACCCGGCCAAGTATCATCCGCACCGAACACAAAGCTGGCAGACCACCGCAGCCAGAAAATCAGGTTCCCATCGCATCAGCAAAGACCGGCAACAGCACCCCCGGGCAACTCCACATACACCATCCCCAATCCCTGGCAACCACGCCAGAACTGGCATAAGGTTAACGAAGCAATCGCCAATCACAATTGAGCAGGAGCCAGAAAATGCCCCAGGATAACAGCGAGATACCACGCCCTATTCCCCAGGAAGCCTTTGACTGGTACGACCAGTATGCCCACGGCCTGATAGACCGGCGCACATTTATGAGCCGACTGGCGGGACTGGCGGTAACCGGCTTCAGCCTGAGCCTGCTCACCGGCGCCCTGCTGCCGGATTATGCCCTCGCCGAACAAATCTCGTTTAACGATCCCGACATACTCGCCACCTATGTCACCTTTTCCTCACCCAAAGGACACGGTGAAGGGCGCGGTTACCTGGTAGTCCCTGCATCACTGACAGCAACGGCACCTGCGGTATTGGTGGTGCATGAGAACCGCGGGCTTAACCCCTATATCAAGGACGTGGCTCGCCGCCTGGCGAAGCAGGGCTTTGTGGCGTTTGCACCTGACGGACTGTGGCCGCTGGGCGGCTACCCGGGCAATGACGACGACGGCCGCCAGATGCAGGCCAGTATGGATCGCGGCAAACTCGAAGAGGACTTTATTGCTGCCGCCCGGTTTCTCAAGCAACACCGTCGCAGCAGTGGCAAGTTGGGTGCAGTTGGTTTCTGCTTCGGTGGTTATATTGTCAATATGCTCGCCGCCACCATTCCCACCGAGCTGGACGCAGGAGTACCTTTCTATGGCTCCCCCGCGGCACAGGCGCTGTGGCCACAGGTGCGCGGACCGCTGTTACTGCAATTCGCCGCACTGGATACACGCATCAACGACACCTGGCCCGACTACGAAGCCGCACTGAAGTCCAGCAGCGCCAACTATGCCGTGTACCACTATCCCGGCGTAAACCATGGATTCCACAACGACAGTACGGCGCGCTACGACGCGGAAGCCGCAGAGCTTGCCTGGCAGAGAACCCTGGCCTTTTTTCACCTGCATTTGGGCTGACAACGGCCCCCAAGAGATCAGAAACATGGCCCTTCCCGGAATCCCGCCCCGGTTTCACCACAGCAACCAGACTCACCTGGAGAGCCTGCTCAAGTTTCTCGCGCTGATCGCTGTGCTGGTGGCCTACTTCTTCTATGTGGCCTGGAAATTCAATGCCGCCACCGGCTTCGGGCTGGCGCTGTTGAGCTGGAGCTTTTTCGTGCTCTGCACACCCATTGCCGACGGTGGATTTATTGTCGCCTTTCCGGTGCGGTTACTCTTTAACGTACGCATGGCCACCACCCAGCTGGTGGTATGGCTGGTGGCCGTTGCCATCAACATGGTGATGCTGTTGATGTACCGCGACACCTACGCACTGACGTTTCTCACCCGCCTGCTGCAACAGATACTCACACAACCTTTCCCCTACTGGAGCATCCTGCTGATCAGTGCCCTGGGCACGTTCCTGTCCATCTGGTTTGGCGATGAGATGATGGATGTCACCCATCATGCACACCGGGAAAAGTATCACCGCCACGGTTTCAATTACCGCCTGATTCTGGTGCTGGGACTGGGTGTGCTCACGATAACCGCCTACTACAACCTGCTGGCCGGACTGCATATCCAGTTGCCCGGTTAACAGGTCGTCGGCCAGAGGTGGCCTTGACGGCAATGGGATAAGAGAGCGACCAGAAGTCGCCGAAGGGAACACGCCGGTGGAGTACAAACCCCACCGACGGCAATGACAGGATTTACTGCTGCTGAGCGCTTTGCTGCTGGCGATAGAAATCCGCCAACACATCAAAGGCGAGTTTCTTTTCACCGGTCTCGGACACCAGACCCTTGCGGTTATAGGTGTCCTGGATACCGTTCAGCTCGCGCAGGTGGGAGCGAAAATCCTTCAACACCCAGGGGGACATGCCCTGCACAAACTCGCTGTGCGGCAACATATCCAGCTGTGCGCGGAAAACCCGGGCCTGATACTCTTCGGACCACATCAGGCCCTCTTCGGAGCGCAGGCCTTTTTTGGCGCCGGCACCAAACTCGGAGATGATCATCGGCTTGCCGTAAGGGTTGGTGAAGCGCACCCGCGGCATGATGGTGTCGATCATCACGTCACGCACAATACCCTGATCCACCTGGGTCATCTGGGAGAAAAATTTGGCGTAGTACCAACCGAAGTACTCATTGTAGCCGGCCACATCCACCACTTTGCCCAGCTCATCAGTAATAGCCACTTCGATCACCTCATCACCCTGCGGCTGCGACTGCTGAGCTGGCGCCTTGCCACCAGCCATTTTCGCCGCCATGGCCATCAGTCGCTGGCGATCCGCGTCTGACAGTTTGGGGTGACGCAGGATACCGGCAAAGATGGCCTTACCCAGTTCGGCAAACTCCTCGCCCTGTCCACCAACCAGCGCTGAGGTGATCGGACGCTTGCTGGCATCCAGTGAGCGGGCCGTTTCTACCAGCTGCGTCAGGAAATCGAGGCGCGCCTGAGTCTGGGGGAAGCTTTCATTGGAAACCGACCACAGAATAATGGAGGCGCGGTTCATATCCCTGGTGACATTCTCTGCCACCTGGCTTTTCGCAACCGCCAGGGTATCGGCGTTTTCCCAATCGATCAGGGATACGATGGGAACCTCACTCCAGACCATCAAGCCCATTTCATCAGCCAGCTTGAGGGTATGTTCATTGTGTGGATAGTGGGCGAGGCGAATGTAATTTGCATTCAACTCTTTCACCAGTTTGAGGCTCGCCAGCACATCTTCGTGCGTTGATGCGATACCAGGGTGCAGCGGCGTCTCGGCATGCATACTGATGCCATACAGCTTGATTGGCTCGCCGTTCAGCAGGATGTTAAGGCCATCCACTGCAATGGTACGAAAACCGATACGATCCTTGATCCGCTCTTTCCCTTGCGCCAGCCACACATCGTAAAGGAAGGGATCGTCCGGCGACCACAAATTGAGCTTCTGCGCCTGCACTTTGAATTCTGCGCGTCCCTTGCCATTGGTTGTGGCGGACACCTTCACTTTGGCCTTGCCGATCTTCAACTCAACCTTCTGGCCGGCCACCTTGTTACCCGCCAGCTGCACCCAACCGTGGATTTCATTTTTTTCGCGATCGGCCAGGTAGACGTGATACTGGGAAATAAACGTATCAGGGACGGTAACCAGACCGACATCACCAATCAATCCACCATACTTCCAGAAGTCGGAAGTACGCATGGTAGGAATGGTAGTTTCATCCAGATTGGCATCCACCCGCACAATGATGTTGTTGCTGCCTTTCTGTACGAAGTCGGTCACGTCAAAATTGAAAGAGGTGTAACCGCCAATGTGACGTCCCACCAGCTTGTCATTCACAAACAGGTCAGTTGTGTAGTTCGCCGCGCCGAAGTGAATAAAGTAACGTTGTCCGGCCTTGGGTTTCAGGTCGACCGTTTTCTGATAGAGGATTCGACTGCGGTAGCGATCCAGTTCCGGCGCCTGGCTGTTCCAGTCACCGGGTACACGCAGTTGCTTGCGGTCATCGAAACTGTGCTCCAGCAGCTCCATACCGGTCTTGGGGTAAATCTCACCAGTATCGTAATAATCGTGCTTGGTGATAACCCGCCAGCCCATGCCCGCCTCATCAATGATGATATTCCACATGCCGTTGAGCGATTGGTAATCACGGCCCTGGGCATTCACCAGCAGTGGGCTGATGTCCGGGTAGCCCTGATCCGGCTCACCCTTGAAGAAATCCATGGCGGCTTCGTGTTCATCCTTCTTCTCCGCCGCCTGTGCCACGGAAAAAAGTGGCAGCAGCAATGCCACCAACAGCAGTTGCCAGACCCCTCGGCCCGACCGGTTGTCATTTTTCATACAGAATTGATTATTGTTAGTCATAGAGATAGGCGCTCTCGGGTTTCGTCTTGAGTGGAATAGGATCAAATAGCCCTGTCGCCATCCTGTAGCGAACACCAAGCGGTTTGTCGTCGACCTGATCCGCGGCTCACAGCAGCCGCGCGGGGTTGTTGCAGATGGCAACCCCAGGCGACTGCTAAGGGGTCCCATTCTGACAGCAGTCGTTCCCCTGTCAAGATTGGCCTTACCAATCTTGACAATGTTCTACAGGAGCCCCAATCGGTCGCAGAGATAGTGAGCGACGAAGAAAACCGAGACCAGGAGCCCCAGCACCGGCACCCATCGCGGACACTGAAACCAGGGTTCTTCAGCACCCTTATCGGGACGGCGATGCACCCGCCACAGCGCCAGATTGGCAATGGCAAAGACACTCAACATGATCGCCGAGGTAATCTCCGCCAGCGCCCCCAGTCGCCCCAGGGCAGCCAGCAGGGCGACCATCACAGTAGCCAGCAAGGTGGCAGCTGCCGGCGTGCGGGTGCGGGCGCCGACCTGCGCCAGGCAACCGGGTAGCTGGCCGCGACCGGCCAGTCCGTAGAGCACCCTTGAGGCCATGATGATCTGGATCAGTGCCCCATTGACGATGGCAAACATCCCCACTCCGCTGATCAGCCAGGCCGTGTCCGGATGATAGGCCCGATAGACGTCCACCAGCGGGGCGCTGCTGCCGGCCAATTGCTGTGGAGTAAAGGTAAGCAGTGCGGCTGACATGACCAGCAGGTACAGCAGCGTCGTGATCAGCAACGTCAGCAGTATCGCCAGCGGCAGGGTACGGCGCACATTGCAAACCTCCTCCGCCACCACCACCATGTCTTCAAAACCGATAAAGGCGTAGAAACCCAGCAGCGCGCCGGCGGCAATCAGACTCCAATGGCCAATCCGGAATCCCTCCAGTAATGGCCCCCACGCCTCCAATGAACCGGTCAGCGCTCCGCGGCTGACCCAGATCACCAGCAGCAGGCCACCCAGCTCCAGCAGGGTTATCAGGCCCGCCACCGTGACCGACTCGGCAATGCCCCACCAGGCCACCAATCCCAACAGCAGGGTCAGGCCCAGCACCAGCGGCAACCGGGGCCATGAGAGGTAAAGATGCAGATAGCCGATCATGGCGTTGATGATAGCAGCCGCAGAGACCAGCCCCGCCAACACCACCAGCAGCCCCACCAGGGTAGACAGGTGGCGGGAGCCAAGACCTTCACGGACAAAGGTGGCTGCGCCGCCGGCATAGGGGAAACGGGCGGATAACTCCGCGAAGGATAAAGCCGTGAGGGACGCCAGCAGCGCGGCGAGCACAAATGAGGCCAGGGCGGAATAACCGGATACCGCCGCCAGCTCACCCACCAGGGCATAGATGCCGGCGCCGATGGTGGTGCCCAAACCGTAGAGCAGCAGGTGCGGCAGGGTCAAAACCCGTTTCAGCGCCGGCTTGCCACTCACAACATCACCTCCGGCGGGGTTGCTCAAAGGAGAGATCGGACAACACCAGGTCGGTGCGGGCGTTGGCAATACAGGGCAGGATCGCCCCCTGCTCGATATCGGCCTGCCACAGGCCATGAGGATAACGGCTGCCATAATCAATATCACCGCTCACCAGCTGGCAGCGGCAGACACCGCAACCGCCATTGCGGCAAGCCTTGCGCACCGGTAACGCCTGCCGGCGCATGGCCTCGAGCAACGTTTCATTTGCGTCGACACGCAATTCCAGGTCAGCAGCCTCTGTTTGACGAATGGTAATCAGGAAAGACGTAATCGGGAGAGACACTCACAACTCCACGCGATGGCTGGAGCTGGCATGGTAGCAGGGAGGCGCGGCAGTGGCACCTGCCTTGAGGTGCCACTGCCCGGAAGGAATTACTGGCGAATCCCTTCGATATGCAGATCCAGCTCCACTGCGGTGGACGCCGGACCAAGGCGCTCAGGGATACCGAAATCGGTCAGCTTGAGGGTGGTGGTACCGGAGAAGCCAACCCGGTAGCCGCCCCATGGGTCCTTGCCTTCACCAATTTTCACCGCATCAATGGTGATGCTTTTGGTGGATCCGTGCAGGGTCAGATCGCCGACCACCTGCAACTTGTCATTGCCCAGATCGCGTACCGAGGTGCTGGTAAACGTGGCCTCAGGGTAGAGTTTGGTATCGAGGAAATCGTCGCTGCGTAAATGCTTGTCGCGCTCGGCGTGGTTGGAGTCCAGGCTCTCTGTATCCACGGTTACGGAGATTTTTGACGCGTCGGGTTTATCTGCGTCGTAACTGAAGAAACCAGTGAACTGATTGAAGCGCCCCAGCAGCATGGAGTAGCCGAGGTGGGGGATTTTGAAATTGATGGAGGCGTGGGCGCCTTTGGTATCAATCACGTATTCCGCCGCAAAGGTATTGCAGGAGAGCAGCAGCGCAGCCGCCGCCAATGCCGTTTTTTTCATATCAGTTACTCCGGGAAGTGAATTGTTCAGAATCAGTCAGAGCATGCGCCTGAGGGTGTCATCCTTATCCAACAGATGGTGTTTGATGGCCGCCAGGCCATGCAGCACGGCCAGACCGACAAGGGTAAATGCCAGCCACTCATGCACCTCACCGGCCACATCTTCCTGGTGCTCAAAGAAGGACCCCAGCGAGGGCACCGTAAACCAGTTAAACACGTCGATGCCGCGACCGTCGGCGGTGGAGATCAGATAACCGCTGATACCGATGGCAAACACCAACACGTAGATCAGCAGGTGCACCAGCTGAGCCATACGCACCTCCAGCGCCGAATGGCTCGCCAAAGGCCTGGGCTTACCCATCCAGTGCACCAGCGCCACCCGCAGCACCATCACCAGCATCAGCAAGACGCCGATACTGCGATGCAGATCTGGTCCCTTGCGGTACCACTCGTCGTAGTAGCTGAGACTGGTCATCCACAGCCCCAACGCAAACAACCCAAACACAGTTATGGCCACCAGCCAATGCAACAGCTTGTTGAATCGACCGTAACCAGTGTGGGTATTGCGCCACATCGCTATGCTCCTGGATTATTTGTACCGGCGCCCCATACCTCAGGTATCTGCACACCGGACGCTATAGTAGAAAAAAACATGGCCGCCTATCAGACTGCCACCATGAACAGTTTGTTCAAATACCATGAACAATTATCGCGGTATTCAATTACCGCCTGCATCCGCCACCAATGCCACCAATGCAGCGTCAACCGTATTGCCTGGTGCGCGCAGCGATAAGCTTTACCGCACTACCCGGCCAAACGGAAAACTTCCCCAGGCTCACCCACCGTCAGGTCATCGAGCGCGGGAAAAAAAAGAGCCAAAAGAGCCCTTTCCGCGACCACTGTCAGGCGCTGCTGTACAAAATTCCCGCAAAAAGCAGATGCATAAGGGCTTGTATGGGGCATAATAGGAGATCTGCTTTCCCACCCCCACTGCGGCAATCATGATTAAACCGGTCAAAACCAAAGCGCAAATTCGCGAAGAGATCGAAAATCAGATACGAGCCTATCTCGATCAGGGCGGAGAAGTGGCCAGCTTTCAGCCCGGTCACAGCGGTCGCGACAGTAACGAACCCCTCCCCAAACCGCCGCACATCGAACGCAGCCCGGAACCGCAGTCCCGCACCCCGGTGCTATCCGAAATCCAGGCCATCGAGGCCCGTCGTCAGCGCAAGAAAGCCGCTCCCAACCGCCGCCGGCGCCGCGATAACGAAAAGAAAACCCTGCTGACCGATGACTTCGGTGAGCCGCTGCGCTGGATCACCGAATAGCCCGCCGTCTAAGACGCGCTGCCCTGCTCCACCGCCTCCAGCACCTGCTGCAGCATCTGCTCCACCTCTGGCTGCAATCGTGCCATGGCCTCCCAGTCCTGCTGCCTGGCTGCCAACTCCAGCGACTCACACATATCCCCCAACGGCGCGGCGCCAATGGTACGGGAGGAAGACTTGAGCTTGTGCGCGAGCGCTCCCACACCTTCGGCACTGCGGCCGCTCATGGCGCTCGCCAGCTCCACCATATAGGGCGCAGCACTGCGCCGGAACTGATCCAGGATAGCCCGGGTCAACGCCTGATCATCGCCAAACATCTCGTTCAGCACGGCGGTGTCAATGACGGCTTCGGTCACATCGCCTCCTGCGGTTACTGTGAACTGTTGACGGTTTTGTATCACGATACGTCGTCACTGCCTACCAGCCCCGGACGGCAGACGCTTTGCACAATCCGCCCGAGGCTCCATACTGTGAGCAAAGCCGCACTGAGGTCGCCCCAGGCCCGCAGAGCCGTTGTTTGACTCAGCCAAGGATGACGCTATTGAACCCCACTGATCTCTCCCGCACCACCTGCCTGGTGGTGGATGATGACCCTTTTATGGTAGCGGCCATCAGCGCTCAGCTGCAGGCGCTGGGTGTCGCCACAGTGGTACACACCACCAACGCCCACGATGCCTTGCGCCGTCTGGCAGATCGCAGTTCACCCATCGACATCATCATTACCGACCTCAACATGCCGCACATGGACGGCATCCAGCTGCTGCGCCATCTGGTGGCGCTGCAGGAGAGTGCCGGTATTATCCTGGTCAGCGGTGAGGACCCGCGGCTGCTGGAGTCAGTGCGCAGTCTCGGTGAACAACAGCACCTGCACATTATCGGCACCCTGACCAAGCCTGTCAGCCAACAGGCACTGAGGGAGTTATTGCAGCGCAGCGACGCCCCCCGGCGGGCAAGGGAAGATGCCAACGACACCCGTGTGTTTGCCGATGAACTGCGCCAGGCGATCCGCAACGATGAGCTGGAGTTTTTCTTCCAGCCCCAGGTTGAAATGGGCAGCCGTCGGCTGGTGGGAGTGGAAGCGCTGGCGCGCTGGCAGCACCCGCAGAAGGGCTGGATCCCGTCGGATATGTTCGTCAGCCTCGCCGAGCAGTACGAGTTGATCCACGAACTCACTGACTGCATCTACCACAAGGCCATCGATGCCAGCGCCAGGCTGCAGCAGCAGGGGCTGCACACCCGGGTCTCCATCAACTTCTCCCCCAGCACCCTCAGTGCACTGGACCTGCCGGACATTCTCAGCGCTGCCCTGCAGCGCCGCGGGCTGAGCCCGCGGGATGTGGTGGTCGAGGTCACTGAAAGTACCCTGGCGCAGGATATGAATATCGCTCTCGACATCCTCACCCGCCTGCGGCTGAAAGGGTTCGGTCTCTCCATCGACGATTTCGGCACCGGCTTTTCATCGCTTGAGCAGTTGCGCCATATCCCCTTTACGGAGCTGAAGATCGATCGCTGTTTTGTGCATGATGCCGCCGGCAACAGTGCCAGCCGCGCGATTCTGGAGTCCAGCATTGGCCTGGCCCACAGCCTCAGTCTGAGCTGCGTGGCAGAAGGGGTGGAGACACTGGAGGATTGGCAACTGGTGCAGGAGCTGGGCTGCGACATTGTGCAGGGCTTCTACATCGCCCCGCCCATGCCGCCGGCGGAGATGGCGCAGTGGGCGCAGGACTACGCCCTGCGCAACACCGCCCCGTAAGGTCAATCAGAAGAGATCGGCATCCAGTGCCATCAGCGTGTCGCTGCCAGCCAGGATGTTGGCGGACAGGGCTTTGGTCAAAGGCAGCTGTCGCTGGTAGAAGAAGCGCGCCACCGCCAACTTGGTGCGGTAGAAATCCGCCTCGCCGGAATCGGCTTGCTCCAGCGCCACCTTCGCCATCAGCGCCCACATGTAGGCCAGCGAGAAGGTGCCGAACAGATGCAGGTAGTCATTGGCAGCAGAGCCGATAGCGTTGGCATCACCCCTGGCCTGCTCCAGCACTGCGGCTGTGACCAGCTTCAGGTTCTCCAGCTCGCTGGTCAGCGGGGCGACAAACTCCTGCATGGCGGCGTTGCCGTCACAACCGCCCACAAACGCTTCCACGTCGGCGACAAAATCGCTGAAGAAAGCGCCGCCGTTGGCCACCAGCTTGCGGCCCACCAGGTCCATGGCCTGCACACCGTTGGTACCCTCGTAGATCTGGGTGATGCGCACATCCCGCACCAGCTGCTCCTGCCCCCACTCGCGAATAAACCCGTGACCGCCAAACACCTGCTGCCCCAGCACGGTGGTCTCCAGCGCCTTATCGGAGATAAACGCCTTGGTCACCGGTGTCAGCAGCGCCATCATGTTGTTGGCATAGGTTTTCTGCGCCGGGTCATCGCTGTACTTGCCCAGATCCAGCCACTTGGCCACATAGGTAGAGAGTGCGCGGGCACCTTCTGTCTGCGCGCGCATGGTTAACAGCATGCGCCGCACATCGGGGTGCACAATAATCGGGTCGGCAGCCTTGTCGGGGCAGGCGGCTCCGGTCGGGGAGCGACTCTGGATGCGGTCGCGGGCGTACTCGACGGCGTTCTGACAGGACATCTCCGCCACACCCAGTGCCTGGATACCGACCACCAGCCGCTCGTAATTCATCATGGTAAACATGCAGGCCAGCCCCTGGTTGACCTCGCCCACCAGCCAGCCTTTGGCACCATCGTAGTTCATGACACAGGTGGCTGACCCTTTAATGCCCATTTTTTTCTCAATGGAACCGCAGCTGAACTGGTTGCGCTCACCCAGTGAACCATCCTCGTTGACCAGGAATTTGGGCACCAGGAACAGGGAGATCCCCTTGGGGCCGGGGGGCGCGTCGGGCAGCTTGGCCAGCACCAGGTGGATGATATTCTCCGCCATGCCGTGCTCACCCCAGGTGATAAAGATCTTGGTGCCCGTGATGCTGTAGCTGCCATCGCCGTTGTCTTCCGCCTTGGTGCGGATGATACCCAGGTCGGTACCGGCGTGGGGTTCGGTGAGGTCCATGGCCCCGGACCAGATACCGGAGTACATGTTGGGCAGGTAAGTTTCTTTCAGCGCCTCGGAACCGTGGGCGTTGATGGAGAGACAGGCTCCAGCGGTGAGCATGGGTGCCAGGCCAAAGGACATGCTGCCACTCTGCAGCATCTCCTCCACCTGCGCCGTCAGCATCTTGGGCATGCCCATACCGCCGTATTCCGGGTTGCCGCCGAGACCGTTCCAGCCCCCTTCACAGAAGGCCTCGTAGGCCGCCTTGAAGCCCTCCGGCTCGGTCACCACGCCATCCTCCCAGGTGGAGCCGTGCTCATCGGACTCCCGGTTCAGGGGGGCAATCTCCTGCTCGATCAGCTTAGCGGCTTCCTCAAGGATCGCGTCCGCGGTTTCCGCATCCACCAACTCCTGCAGGGCGGGCAAGCTGGCCCAGAGAGCCGGGGCATCGAACACTTCATTAAGCACGAAGCGGATATCGCGCAGAGGAGCTTTGTAGTCAGCCATAGGGTCACCTCAATTAGTCAGATCCGTTGCTTGAGTAAACGTGAACAGGTCACAGGTTATGCCGATGGATTGCAGTCACCGGACGCCGGTAACATCGACAGCCGCAGGTTGCGGCAACAGCCCCCGATTAAATCAAACAGCCGTTTGAATTTCAAACGCTTCCGCTGTTCTGCGCGGACACGCCGCGACCCGGGACCGATTCTCCCCACTGTACCGTTGTCTCAGCATAAACCTTGCCAGTTAACTGTGTAGATTCAGTGAAGGATCGGGATTGGCGGCAGGCACCAATTGGCGTGCAGGCAGAGACCGCCGGATCGGGGCCCCGGCGCAAGACGTGGTCACGGCGCCGGAGGCCCGGAAGTTCCGGCAGGAGGGGGCTTCAGCCCTCCCCCAACAGGGGCTCCAGGGAGAGGTATTGGGCTGCGATTGTGGCATCGGCCTCAGCCAGATGAGGAACCTCACCCAGGCACGGCGCCTTAAGCAGCCCTTTCAGGGTCGCCACATTCTCGTCGTAGCAGCTCATAGCCGGGTCCACGCGGTTGGCCACCCAGCCCGCCAGTACCAGGCCGTCGCGCTGGATGGCCTCAGCGGTGAGCAGGGCGTGGTTGAGGCATCCGAGCTTCATCCCCACCACCAGCACCACCGGCAGTTGCAGCTCCTGCGCCAGCTGCGACAGGCTTTCCCGCGGGTTGAGCGGCACCCGCCAGCCCCCGGCCCCCTCCACCAGCAACAGGTCTGCCGGCGCCATAAACAGACCCTGACAGTAGCCAGCCAGGCGCGCAGCAGAGAGCACCTTACCCTCCTGCTGGGCAGCGATATGGGGGGCGATGGCGGAGCGCAGGGCCACCGGATTGACTTCGCTGTAATCGAACTCGCTGGTCATGGCCGCCTGCAGCGCCAGCGCGTCGCTGTTACGCAGACCATCCGGGGTCTCCTCACAGCCGGCCGCCACCGGCTTGATGGCTGCCGTGCGCAGCCCCTGCTGACGAGCCTTTTCCAACAGGCCGCAGGCGATCAGGGTTTTACCCACATCGGTGTCGGTGCCGGCGATAAAAAATTTCTTTTTGGCCATGGGGCTATCGATCTCAATTTTTCAGAAGTTGCAGGTAAAACACGTCATAGGTGGCGGGCAGCATCCCATCCGCCTGACGGAAATTCTCGTAGGCCTGCTTAAAGGCCAGCATGCGCTGTCGTCCGGTCAAGCCGCTGGCGCGGCCATGGTTCATATTGTGGGCCCCCAACGCCTTCAACTCATGGGTGAGCTGCCGCACTTCGCTGTAGCGCAGCACCATCTCTTCGTTCTGCCATTGCAACAGCTGCAGGCCGGAACTCTCAACCCCGGTCCGCACCTGTTGCTCACTGGCAAAACGGTTTACATGGGTAAACTGATCCACCTGGCTCCAGGCCGCACGCAGCTCGCGCAAGGTGCCCGGCCCCAGGGTGGCGAGATAAACCCGGCCGCCGGGTTTGAGCACCCGCCGGATTTCGGCAAACAGTGTCGCCAGGTCGCTGCACCACTGGATCGCGAGGGTGGAGAAGATACCGTCCACCGAGTTATCCGCCAGCGGCAGCGACTCGGCGTCGCCACACAGCCACCGGTAGTCACCGCCACGTTCCGCACGCGCGAACTGCAACATGCCACTGGAGAGATCCAGGGCAATCAGGCTCTGCCCCGGCAGGTCCAGCTGCTGACACAAATGTGGCTCGAAATAGCCGGTGCCGCAGCCCAGGTCCAGCCAGCACCCGGTCGCCCGCGCGCCGCCATCCATCTGCCGCAACAGGTTATGGCCAATATCGCGCTGCAACCCGGCCACCGAATCGTAACTGTGGGCGGCACGCCCGAAGGATTGCGCCACGCTGGCCTTGTCGACGGTGTAGTGGATCTGTTCCACAAACTCCGTCACCCGTGCCGCCACCTCGTCGGTGCGCTGCCAGTGCAGGGCGTGGCAACTGTCGCTGACCACGTCCACACGCTGTAGCAGGTTGAGCTGTGCCATATCCTCCTCTACGTACGCCGGTACCAGCGCATCGTCAGCGGCCAGCAGGTGCAGGCCGGGTTGGGTGAGCTGGGCAAACGCCGCCCGATTGTCCAGTTGCTGCAACCACTGCAGGCCCTGTTGCCAGGCGGGCATCTCCCGCTCTTCGGCGGAGGCAGCACTGAGCTGCCGCAGCGCTTTTAACAGCTCCCGCTCCTGCTCACCGGCGCCTTTGGCCATCAGGCCGGCAAAGCGCTTGAGGGTGACGGCAGCGGCCCCGGCAAAACTGTCGTAGAAGCTGGAGAAAGTTCCTGCATCCATAGCCCGGGGCCAGTCATTGCGGGCGACAAAACAGAGATTGCTGGCCAGGGTGATCAGCCCCAATGCGCGTTTGGGCTCCCGCGCGGCCAACTGTATTGCCAACATGCCCCCCAGCGACCAGCCCAGCAGCAGGTAGCGCTCGGGCAACTGGCGCTGCAACTCGGACAGCCAGCTGTCAATCGAGCCACAGGCTTCGCTGTCACCAAACCCCGGCAGGGAGACCAGCAGCAGGTCGTAGTGGCAATTCAGTGCCGGCAACAGTGGCTCCCAGCTGCGGGCATCGCTGCCCCAGCCATGCAACAGCACCAGCGGTTCCGGGCGCAGCCGCTGCGTCGCCGGCAATCGCTCAACCGCGATACCCATTGCTTCAACCATCGACTGGCAGCTCCGCCAGTACGCTTGAGAGCGCCTGCAGCAGCTGCTCCAGCTGCTCAAAAGTGTGTACCGCCGACAGGGTAATGCGCAGGCGGGAAGTGCCGGCCGGCACCGTGGGCGGACGAATCGCCCCCACCCAGAAGCCTTTCTCCCGCAATGCCGCAGCGGCCGCCATGGCACGCTCCGCCGAACCAATCACCAGTGGCTGGATGGCGGTCTGTGAGGGCATCAACTGCAGCCCCAACTGCTCTGCACCGGCGCGGAACTGGGCAATCAACTGCTGCAGGTGGTCGCGCCGCCAGCTCTCGTCACCGATCAATTTGAGGCTGGCGCGGGTGGCTGCCGCTACCGCCGCCGGCATGGCGGTGGTATAGATATAGGGGCGCGCCTCCTGAACCAGGTATTCGATCAGGGTCTCACTGCCCGCCACAAAGGCACCGAAGGAACCCAGCGCCTTGCCCAGGGTGCCCATCAGCACCGGCACCTGCTGCTGGGTGAGGCCACAGTGCTCCAGCACTCCCGCACCCCGGTCGCCCAGCACGCCAAAGCCGTGGGCATCGTCCACCATCAGCCAGGCGTCCTGTGCCGCACACAACTGCGCCTGTTCCACCAGCGGCGCGATGTCGCCGTCCATACTGAAGACGCCGTCCACCACCACCAGCTTGCGGCGGGCATCACTGCTGCTGAGCTTGCGCTGCAGGTCGTCGTTGTCGTTGTGCAGGAAGCGCTGGAAACGGGCGCCACTGAGCAGCCCGCCATCCAGCAGCGAGGCGTGGTTGAGCTTGTCTTCGAAAACTGCGTCGCCCTTGCCCACCAGAGCGTTGATGGTGCCCATGTTGGCCATATAGCCGGTGGAGAAGAGCAGTGCCCGGTCACGACCGGTAAACGCCGCCAGCTCCTCTTCGAGGGCGTGGTGCTCGCGGGAGTGACCACACACCAGGTGGGAAGCGCCGCTGCCCACGCCGTAGGTGTCCGCCGCCTGCTTCATGGCGATCTTCAGGTGCGGGTGGTTGGCCAGCCCCAGGTAGTCGTTACTGCAGAAGTTGAGGAGGGTCTCGCCACCCACCACCACATGGGCTCCCTGGGGGGAGTCGATGGTGGTGCGGCGGCGGTAGAGATTGTGCTGCTGCCGCTCTGCCAGTGCCTGTGCCAGAAGCTGATCCATCGACGACATGGCGGAGCTGCCTTTACTGATATCTGTGCCGGAAAATGACGCCGCTTACTTGGCGGCGTCGTAGAAGAACTGGTCGTTGCGGGCGGCTTCCATGGACTGCAGCAGCGCCTGTTCCTGCTCCGCTTCGCCCTCTTCCACCTCATACTTTTCGGTGTTGATACCGAGACGGTTGAGCAGCGCCATATCCTTGTTGGCTTCGGGGTTGGGCGTGGTCAGCAGCTTCTCGCCGTAGAAGATGGAGTTGGCGCCGGCCATAAAGGCCATCGCCTGCATCTGCTCGTTCATCTCCTCGCGACCGGCGGAGAGACGCACGTGGGATTTGGGCATGAGGATACGGGCCACGGCGATGGTGCGAATAAAATCAAACGGGTCCAGGTCGGCCTGGTCTGCCAATGGCGTACCTTCAACACGCACCAGCATGTTGATTGGCACGGAGTCCGGGTGTTGCGGCATGGTGGCCAGCTGGTGCAGGAGGCCGGCACGGTCCTTCTGTTGCTCACCCATGCCCACGATACCGCCGCTGCACACCTTCATCCCGGCCGCACGCACATTGGAGAGGGTGTTGAGGCGATCCTCGTAGGTGCGGGTGGTAATGATGTCACCGTAAAATTCCGGCGAGGTGTCGAGGTTGTGGTTGTAGTAGTCCAGGCCGGCGTCGGCCAGCTCCTGGGCCTGCTCCTCTTTGAGCATACCGAGGGTCATGCAGGTCTCCAGACCCAGCGCCTTCACCTGACGTACCATGGAGGTGACGTAGGGCATGTCCTTTTTCTTGGGCGAACGCCAGGCCGCGCCCATGCAGAAGCGGGTGGCACCGCTGTTTTTCGCGGCCCGGGCCTCTTCCACCACCTTCTCCACCTTCATCAGCTGCTCTTTTTCCAGGCCGGTGTCGTAACGGGCACTCTGGGGGCAGTATTTGCAATCCTCGGGGCAGGCACCAGTCTTGATGGAGCAGAGGGTGCTGATCTGTACTTCGTTGGGATTGAAGTACTGGCGATGTACCACCTGCGCCTGAAACATCAGGTCGTTAAAGGGCAGATCAAACAGCGCGTTGATCTCTTCCCGGGTCCAGTCGTGGCGGATAGTGTCGGCAGTGGCACCCATAATCTGAATCACCCTGTTAGGCTCTTTACGGCTGTTTGGGCTGACGTGCGAACGCCAGCTCCATGCCATGGATTGGTTAAAAATAAGGCTGTGAATGTCCGCATGATAAGGCTCTGGACGCCGCTGTCAACCCAAAAGCCAAGACAAGGTTAACTAACAACACAAGGATGTCGTGCATGTCTCTCTCCGGGCTACTGCCCAGCCTGCAACTCCCCCAGCCCTGCCGCCTCTGCGGCCTGTTCTCCACGACTCCCGTCTGCCGCGCCTGTTGCGCCGTCAGCGTCCCCGCACCCTGTCGCTGCCAGCGCTGCGCCCTGCCCCTGCCAGGCCGCGGTGAGATCTGCGGCGAATGCCTGCGGCAGCCGCCGGCTTTCCACCACACCCTCTGCGCCAGCGATCACACGCCACCGGCCAGTGATTGGCTCAACCTGTTTAAACACCGGGGCGACCTCACGGCCGGTGAGCTGCTGGTGCAACGGCTGACAGAGGTGACAAAAGCACACTATGGGGATGGTGCGCGCCCCGAGCTACTGATCCCCACCCCCATGCACTGGCGTGCGCAGCTGCGCCGCGGCTTCAACCAGGCGGCCTGGATCGGTCACCGTCTCAGTCAAAATACACACATCCCCGCACTGATGGCGCTGCATCGACCAGCCGCTGGCCAACCGCAAAAAAGCCTCAACCGGCGCGAGCGATTGCGCAACCTGCGTGACGACTTTGCCGTTCGGCCTCGGTTGCAACCGCTCCTGCGCGGCCGCCACCTGGCACTGATCGACGATGTGGTAACTACCGGCGCCAGTGCCCGCTTACTGAGCCAGCTGCTGCGCGATGCCGGCGCCGGGCGGGTGGATGTGTGGTGCCTGACCCGCACACCGAAGGCGCATTGATGGCGAGCTTCACCTCACCCCTGACTACAGCCCCCCTCTGCCCGTGCATTACCGCACTGCGGACTGGTTACTGGAATTTGCCAAGGAGCTAACGCAGAATTTGGCGCCAGCTCCATTCGGAGCCGGAGGACCACTGCCCGGCGCCAGTGGCGGATTGCACCCTATGCAGCAGCCCGGGCAACAACATAAATGATAAAAACATACAGGACGTATATATGGATCTTGTTTATAAAAATGAGAAGCGGTTGTTTGCCATTGCGGCATTGATCTCGGGGATTTTCTGGTTACTGCTTATCGTTGGCACCATCGGTATTGCACTGATTTACCTGCTGCTTGGCTACCTGTTTTTTCTCTTTGCCCACTCGGCGTTTATCTCCCACCTGAAGGGCACCGGGGTGCGCATCACGGCGCAACAGTACCCGGACCTGCACAACAGTCTTATTGCCAGCTGCAAAAAGCTGGGAATCGAAGAGATTCCTGAGGCGTACCTGCTGCGCACCGACTTTTTCAACGCGTTGGCCACCCGCTTCCTGGGCCGTAATTTCCTGGTGTTGTTCACCGATGTCGTGGATGCACTGGAGGATCGCCCCGAAGCCGTCAACTTCTACATCGGTCATGAGCTGGGGCACATCCACCGCAAGCACCTGCTGTGGAGCCCGTTCCTCTTTCCCGCCTCCATCCTGCCTCTGCTGGGTACCGCCTTGCGACGGGCGGAAGAGTACACCTGCGATCGCTATGGGGTGGCCTGCTGCGACTCCAGGGAGGATGTGCAGGCAGCACTGGCAGCCATCGCCGCCGGCAACTCCCGCTGGAAAGGCATCAATGCCGATGCCTATGTGGCACAGGTGGCCGATACCAACGGCTTCTGGATGTCCTTTAACGAACTGACCGGCGACTACCCCTGGCTCACCAAGCGCATGGCCACCGCCATGGGCACGATCAACCAGCAACCGGTCAAATTGCCACGCCGCCATGCCTTCGCCTGGCTGCTGGCCATGTTTGTCCCCAGGGTGGGCGCCGGTGGTATGCCATCGCTGCTGATTACCATTGCCCTGATCGGCATTCTGGCCGCCGTGGCCCTGCCTGCCTACAAGGACTACACCGACCGGGCTCGCTACGCTCAGGCCTACCAAACCGCCCTGCCTGTGCAGCAGCGTGCTGCCGACTACGCGACCCAGAACCAGCGCTGGCCCGAAGCCCTGACCGACCTGGGCTACCCCACCCCCACCCTCAACAATGCCCAACAGAGCTTTGAGGTCGCCATCTATGAAAACGGCGTGATTGGCGTGGAGATGGGCTTCGACGAAACGGGAGAAGGGCGCTATATCGTGCTGGAACCTGCTGTTGACGACACCGATGGCAGCCTGAGCTGGAGCTGCTACGGCCAGAACACCCTTCCCAAGCTGCTGCCCCAGGCCTGTCGCTGATCCGTTTCCGGGCCAGCTGACCTAGTTTAGGTCCCGTCGCCGGCGCCCGCGCCGGCGTTGACGGCGCTCATCGCCGCTGTTGGCCTCGTAAAGCTGGGATTGCAGCTGACCAGCCAGGCGCCGGTCGTCACTGCTGTCACGACGGTCGGTGTAATGAGCGTAGCGGCACTGGCAGCTGCCGGCATCACACCCGTCCAGTGGCAGCGCCGGCGTTGCGCCCTGCGCATCCAGGAAGCGCGTATCCTGCAGCTCCGCCGCCGCGGCGCAGGCATTGGGCCCTGGCACAATGGAGGTGGCACGGTATGGCCTCGGCGCTGCCTGCGTTCGAGCCGATTTCGGATGTAACGAGGCGCCGGGACGCGCCGTGCGCCCGTGACTGCTGGCCACTGAGCGGCTGTTCCTGAAATACAAAAATGCCGCCAGCAGCAGCACAACTACACCAATAACGATCTTCATCCCTGTCATTCCCTGATATTGCGTTCCAATTACTCAATCCCCTGCCGCCCGAGTCCAGTTCGGGCATCAGCCAGCGGGGAAGCACAGCATCCATAAACCGGCCATCTCAGTGACGATGCTAGACCCTGCCAGCGAGTTCCGCCAAACTGAGCGCCGTTTACCAAAGGCAGCCGACAAACCCATGAGCGAGACAACCCACCCCTACGATGCCCTCACACCAGACTCCGTGCTGGATGCGGTGGAATCCATGGGCTACTACTGTGACGGCCGCATCCTGGCGCTTAACAGCTACGAGAACCGAGTCTATCAGGTGGGTATCGAAGATGCCCAGCCGCTGATCGCCAAGTTCTACCGCCCACACCGCTGGAGCCGGGAACAGATCCAGGAGGAGCACGACTTCTGCCTCGAACTGGTGGAGATGGAGCTGCCGGTAGTGCCGCCCATGGCCGACAGCAACGGCACCACCCTGCACCAGCACGGCGATTTTCTGTTCGCGCTGTTTGAGCGCCGCGGCGGCCACGCGCCGGAGCTGGATAACCTCAACAACCTGGAAGTGATGGGGCGTTTTATGGCGCGACTGCACAACCAGGGCTATGAGAAACCCTTCCGCCACCGCCCGGCCATCGATATCCAGAGTTACGGCACTGAAAGCATGGAGTTTTTACTGCGGGAGCAGTTTATCCCCATGGAGTTGGAAACCGCCTACAGCACACTGGCCAGGGACTTGTTGAATATCGTCGAACAGCGTTTTGCAGCCACCCGCTTTGAGACCCTGCGCCTGCACGGTGACTGCCACCCGGGCAATATCCTCTGGCGCGACGACGCCCCCAACTTTGTCGACTTTGACGATTGCCGCTCCGGCCCGGCGATTCAGGACCTGTGGATGCTGCTCTCCGGCGAGCGCCCGCAACAGCAGGTGCAACTGGAGGCCATCCTGCGGGGCTACCGGCAATTCTGTCCCTTCAATGGCGCCGAGCTGAACCTGATCGAGCCACTGCGCACCCTGCGCATCATGCACTACAGCGCCTGGCTCGCCCGCCGCTGGGAAGACCCCGCCTTCCCCCACAACTTCCCCTGGTTTAACACCCAGCGCTACTGGTCCGAGCACATCCTCACCCTGCGCGAACAGCTGGCGGCGTTGCAGGAGCCGCCGCTGGAAATGCCGATGTTTTAAACGGGACCCCTGATTCGCTCATCTGTACCGTCCTTGCACAGGTCGCGATCAGGAAACCTGGCAGGCCATGGATTCCCGCCTGCGCGGGAATGACGCGGATTGGGGGGTGTCCGGGACCTGCACGGCGGGAGCTCCGATCCGGCCCTCCATCACCCAAGTGGTAACTCTGATCATCTTCCCACCGCCACCCCCGCGCTACCCCTGATCAACTCCCCACCGTCGCCCCCGCGCAGGCGGGGGCCCATACTTGCCTGCGCGTGTTGTTACGTACATCCCCGCCCCCGCGCAGGCGGGGGCCCATAGAGCCCGGCAGAAACCCGATTACCAGCCGCCACGGATGCGCGCTTGCAGCCCAATTGCAATTCACCTTGTGCACGGCCATAACACTAACCAAACTATTCCGGAGGCCCCGCGCTTACATGCCCCGCCGGCGACGGATGCCACCAGGGCCGCCCGCGCCTGGGGGTAACGTCGTCCAGTGCGATCCCTTTGTCACATTTGCAACAGCGACACCGAAAGCGGGATAATCGCCCCGTTTTTCAGTGAGGAGCAGCGCATGAACTTCCCGGACAGCCGCCTACCGGACCCGGCCAAGGACGAGATCTGGCAAACCATTCGCCAGGAGACCGCCCAGCAGGCCGCCGAGGAACCGATTCTGGCCAGCTTTTTCCATGCCACCATCCTCAACCACTCGCGCCTGGAAGATGCCCTCAGCTTCCACCTGGCCAACAAACTGGACACCCCCGCCGCCTCCGCCATGCAAATCCGCGAAGTGGTGCAGCTGGCGCTGGAGGCGGATCCCTCGCTGAGCGCCGCCGCCCGCGCCGACCTGCTGGCCGTCATGGAGCGCGACTCTGCCTGCGACAACCTCTCCACCCCCTTCCTGTTCTTCAAGGGTTACCACGCCCTGCAGGCGCACCGGGTCAGTCACTGGCTGTGGCAACACAACCGCCGCGAGCTGGCGCTGTTCCTGCAAAACCGCATCTCCGTCGTCTTTGGTGTGGATATCCACCCGGCTGCCCGCATCGGCAAGGGCATCATGCTGGATCACGCCACCGGCATCGTGATTGGTGAAACCGCCGTGGTGGAGGACAACGTCTCCATCATGCAGTCCGTCACCCTGGGCGGTACCGGCAAGGAGAGTGGCGACCGCCATCCGAAAATTCGTGCCGGCGTCATGATCGGCCCGGGCGCCAAGATCCTCGGCAATATCGAAGTCGGTCGCGGCGCCAAGGTCTGTGCCGGCAGTGTGGTGCTGAAACCGGTGCCCGAGCGCACGGCGGTGGCGGGGGTACCGGCTAAGGAGGTAGGGCCGGTGGATGATGAGCCCTCACGGGCGATGAATCAGGGGATATAAACCAGGATTCAGGACGCAAAGCTACAGAGGGGAGGACGCTTCGCTACAGGCGCTGTTCCCGTGGGACCAACTGTAGTGAAACGTCCTGTAACCTGTGTACTGTAAGCGCAGCGCCCTGCTCTCAAACCCTCTCAAACGGAAACGCCAGCAACTGGCGTATATCGCCACAGCCGCTCTGCAGCATCAGCAACCGATCCACCCCCATGGCCACGCCGGCGCAGTCGGGCATGCCGGCGGCCAGCGCCTGCAGCAGGTGCTGGTCGATGGGGTATTGGGGCAGGCCCAGGCTTTGCCGCTTGTGGAGGTCGCGCTGCAGACGTCCGGCCTGTTCGTCGGCATCGCACAACTCCCAGTAGCCGTTGGCCAGCTCAACACCGCCCACATAGGCCTCAAAGCGCCTGGCCACTGACTGCCCCTGAGCATTGATACCCAGGCGGGCCAGCGCCGCCTGCGAGGCCGGAAAGTCGTAGAGCAGCACCAGGCCGTCACCCATACGCGGTTCCAGCACATGGCTCATCAGCAGGTCGAGCCAGAGGTCGCGATCGTCACTCTGCAGGTCGATCTCTATGTGCGCCTTGACCAGCGCTTCCAGCTCCACAGCACCGGCAACATGGGGATCGATCCCCAGTTCGCGCTCAAACAGCTCCCGGTAACTCAGGCGTTGCGTGCTGCCGAGCGTCAGGCAGCCATTCAGCAGATCGGCCACTTCGTCCATCAGCTGTTGATCATCCCAACCTGTCCGGTACCACTCCAGCATGGTGAATTCCGGGTTGTGGCGCCGGCCGGCCTCACCGTTGCGAAACACCCGGCCCAGGCTGTAGACATCGCCACTGCCGGCGGCCAGCAGGCGCTTGAGGAAAAACTCCGGGGAGGTTTGCAGGTAGAGGGTCTCGCCACACACCGACGCGTTAATGCTGTCGATATGGGGGTCGCTCACCGCTGCGCGGGAGAGTGCCGGCACTTCCACTTCCAGAACATTGCGGTCGGCAAAGAAGCTGCGCAGGTAGTGGTTCAGGCGCGCGCGCTGTTGCAGCTGGGGCAGGGAAGCCGAAGGTTGCCAGAGAGACATGGGAGACAGGAATCGAAAAGGGGGAAGGCAGCCCCGGAGCAGGAGGCCCCGGGGCGGAAAGGACTTAGTCTTTGTCCTTGGCGCGGCTCAGGTACTCGCCGCTGCGGGTATCCACGCGGATCACTTCACCCTCGGAGAGGAAGAGAGGCACTTTTACCACGGCGCCGGTGGAGAGCTTGGCCGGCTTGGTGCCGCCCTGGGCGGTATCGCCTTTCAGGCCCGGATCGGTTTCAACGATCTCCAGCTCAACGTGGTTGGGCGGGGTTACTGCCAGTGGCGAGCCATTGAACAGGGTCACGGTAACTTTATCAGTCTCCTTCAGCCACTTGGCGTTGTCGCCAACGGCTTTGGCATCGGCCTGGAATTGCTCGAAGGAAACCGGGTCCATGAAGTGCCAGAACTCACCATCGCTGTAGAGGTACTCCATGTCGTGGTCCATCACATCGGCACCTTCCAGGGTCTCGCCGGAGCGGAAAGTACGCTCCCAGACGCGGCCGGTGTTGAGGTTGCGCAGCTTCACACGGTTGAAGGCCTGGCCTTTACCGGGTTTGACAAACTCGTTGTCGAGGATGGCACAGGGCTCGCCGTCCAGCATCACTTTCATGCCGCTGCGGAATTCGTTGGTGGAGTAAACAGCCATGGTAGGTCTCGCGCTAATTATCGGTCATCGGGATAGCAATCGGGGCCGCGGGCGCAGGGACCGGGGCCGGAGTGGGCGGCATTATAGCGCAGGCCTGCGGGGAAAATAACCAGTGGCGTTCATTGCCCGGTGAATGCCCTGCCCGGAGGCAACCCCGACAGGAACAGAGGCGCAAAGAGTGCGGTCTTGGTACAATGCCGCCCCTTTATCCCCCTGGTGCGCCGCGACCCGACCCATGAGCCAGATCATCCCAGCCCAGACTACCCTCAGTTGGCAGGAAGCCATGATTCAGGCCGTGCGCGAACCCCGCCAGCTACTGGAATACCTGCAGCTGCCCATGCAGCTGCTGCCCGCCGCCGAAGCCGCCGCCAGCCACTTTGGCTTGCGGGCACCCATGCCCTTCCTGGAGCGCATCCGCAAGGGCGACCTCAACGACCCCCTGTTGCGCCAGATCCTGCCGTTGGAGGCTGAACTGCACAGCGCTGACGGCTACAGTGCCGATCCGCTGCAGGAGCTGGGCAGCAACCCGCAACAGGGGCTGATCCATAAATACCAGGGCCGGGCCCTGCTGGTGGTGGCGCCGCACTGCGCCGTCAACTGCCGCTACTGCTTTCGCCGTCACTTCCCCTACGCCGACAACAACCCCGGGCGCGCCCAGTGGCAGGCGACCCTGGATTACCTGCGCGAGGACGACAGCCTGCAGGAGGTGATATTCAGCGGCGGTGACCCCATGGCCAGTGGCGACCGCCAGCTGCAGTGGCTGGTGGAACAGCTCTGCCAGATTCCCCACCTGCAGCGCCTGCGGGTCCACACCCGTGTGCCGGTGGTGATTCCACAGCGAATTACCGAAGACGCCCTGCGCTGGCTCAGTGGCCACCGCCTGCAGACGGTGATGGTCATCCACAGCAACCACGCCAACGAGCTGGACAATGCTGTCGGCGATGCCCTTGCCCGCCTGCGCCGTGCCGGCGTAACCCTGCTCAACCAGGCGGTGCTGCTGCGGGGGGTCAATGACACCCTCGACAGCCAGAAGCGCCTCTCCGAGCGCCTCTTCCAGCTGGGCGTGCTGCCTTATTACCTGCACCAGCTGGACCGCGTCGAAGGTGCCGCCCATTTCGAAGTCAGCGACGCCGAAGCCCTGGAGCTGCACCGCCAGATGCAGGCCTGCATGTCCGGCTACCTGGTGCCCAAACTGGCCCGGGAAGAGGCTGGTCAGCCCAATAAGACACTGCTGTACTAAGGCTGGTCTCTTCCCCGACGGCACACGACCATAACAATCCGTGACATAAAACTGTCGTTTTATTACACATTACGGTACTTTGTACTTAAACTGTGATTGGATGCTCAGTTTCACTCACCCTGCTCCAGCGCCATACGGCAGAGGAACAGCGCGGTGGAGGGAGATCCGTGTGACAAGGACCTGTGCCGAGCAATTACGCCGCGATGACTGACACTGCCAGCCTGCTCAAATTGATAAACCGATTACGCCTGCCACCGCAGGATCTGTCGGAACTGAGCTTTTGCCAAAGTTCCAAGCCCGCCAGGGTCAGCGCCTGGGTGAGCCTGTTGCCGGTCACCCGCACCACCCATACCAGCGTGCTGCTCTACAAGGCGCTGCCGGAAGTCAGCCGCCTGACCACCAGTGCCGACAACCGGCTGGCCATCCTGGAAACCCTGCGCGACTGTGTGCAGCAGTGCATCCAGGGACTGACCGCGGACTTTCTCGACCAGCCATTGATCCTGCCCGAAGCGGCGATGAAGACTGCCATCATCGCCCAGGCACTGCAGAAGCACATGACCACGGGCTACTGCCAGGTGGTAAAGGATCTGCTGCTCAAGCGCAGCAACAGTCGCTGGCGCAAGGATGACACCGAGCAACTGACGCTGGCGCTGCATCGCGCCCTTACCGGACTCGGCCTGCAATACCTGCGCAACTCCCAGATCTATTCCCAGGTTTCCAGCCAGCTGTGGCTGGAGATGCACACCCTCTACTGGATTGCGGAGCTCACCGGCCTGCAACATCAACCGGCCACCGATAACCTGCTGCGCCAGTTACCGGCTACCAGCGTACAGCAGACCTACTGCCGGACGCTGCTGCTCAGCGCTGCGGGCCCCAACCAGCTGCAGCAACAGGAGGTCTACACCCTCTATAACGCGCTGGAGGAGTGGAGCCGGGCGGTCACCATCGACACGGTGCGCTCACCGGAACCGGCACTCTACTGCGTCGACATGGCAGACAGTTACCCACCCGGTTACAGCAGCTCCTGGCCCGACAGCAAACCCCGGCCAGCGAGCCTGAGGGCCCTGCGCTTCGGTGCCCTGCTGGAACTGGTGCGGGACAGCGCCAACGCTACCCGCAGCGGGGCCGGCTTGCCGCAGAGTATTAACCAGAGGCTGGCACAGCACCTGCTCACCAGCTGGGGCGAGGAGCGCCACCGCAAACCCAACCGGCGCCCCAGCAACACCCCGCTGGAAGTGGTAGTCGGACTCACCCAGGCCCATTACCACCTGGCGCAACAGCGCACCTTCGACCAGTTCCTCAATGAGTCCTCGGCGCTGGGGCGCAGCTCCATCATCTCCAGCCAGTTCAGCAGCAAAGCCACAGGGCCAAAAGACCCCTGGGCCGATGCCCCCGATGCCGAACGGATGCGTGATTCCTTTCTGGAGCTGTCGCTGGACGATTTTCGCGCCCAGTCCAAAACCGCCAAGGTGGTCGACCAGAGTCGCTACCCCATCTATCAGGTGCACACCTCCGATATCAGCAGCGGTGGCTACTGCCTGGAGTGGCACGGCGAGATTCCCCCCCAGGCCCGGGCCGGCGAACTGATCGCCTTCCGTGAACCCGGACGACCGCAGTGGGCACTGGCGGTGATCCGCTGGGCGCGGCAGCACCGCGACAGCTCCCAGCTGGGCGTGCAGATTATCGCCCAGCAGCTGGTGCCGGTCGCCGCACAGCAGCGCGCCACCTCCGGCTCCAACGTCTTTATGCGGGCCTTTATTGCCAACCGTGGTGGCCCGGAGATGAACCAGCAGGTACTGATTACGGCCGCCGTCCCCTTCCGCGAGGGCAATAAGGTGATGGTGCGGGATAATCAGGAAGAGATGCTGCTGCACCTCAACAAGCTGGAGTTCAGCGCCTCCAGCGTGTGCCTGTTCTCGTACCGCCACTTGCACCGGGAGTTCCCGGAGTAACCCCTGGTATTGTGCTAACAGCGTCACACTTCCGTGAAAAGCCGTAAAGGGACGCGTTGAGGGAAATTATTTTTGCAGTAGTCTGGTTAACCCTGCTCTGCGGCCCGTACAATAGTTGTTCTCCCCAGGCCAGAACATTTGCCGCCCGAGGTTCATCCGGGGCCACCACAGGCCCTGACGATACACGGCTCCTAGGATTACCGATTTTCTGCTATGACTGCTAACGACACCATTCGCCTGTTGATACTCAACGACTCACGTGCAGAAGTTGAAAGGCTCGTCAGCATGCTGAAGAACGCCGGCCTGAGCATCCGCGCCCAGCATGTCGAAAGTGAGGAAGCCCTCGCCAAGCTGCTGCAGGAGAACGCCTGGGACCTGATGGTGGCGCAGGACACCTGCTCACAACTCACCCCCGTCGATGCCATACGCACCGTGCGCCGCCTGAACAAGGACGTGCCGATGATTCTCATCTGTGATGAGGAGGGCACCCAGCCGGTGGTCAACGGGCTCAAGATCGGCGCCGCCGATGTGGTGCGCCTGGACGAGGACCAACACCTGCTGCTGGTACTGCAGCGGGAGATGAGCAACCGCGAGCAGCGCCAGATTCGCCGCCGCGCCGACCAGAAATTGCGCGAAGCGGAGCGCCGCAGCCAGCAACTGCTGGACAGCTCCCGCGACGCCATCGCCTTTGTCCAGGATGGCATGTACCTCTACGCCAACCAGTCCTTTGCCGAGATGTTTGGCTACGACGATCGCGACGACATCGAGTGCATGCCGGTCATCGACATGATCAGCGATGCCGACCAGGAGCCGGTCAAACAGCTGCTGAAGGAGTTCACCCTCAAGGGTGACGACGCCGAGCTGAGCCAGCTGCAGCTGACCACCGTGACCGCCGACGGGCGCAGCATTCCGGCCACCATTGACGTGGCCAACGCCATCTACGACGAAGAACCCTGTATCCAGTTCCTGATCCGGGCCAAGGCCACAGACGCCGACAGCGAGCTGCTGCAGGCGGAGCTGCAGAAGGTCAAGGATCTCGATCATGTGACCAACCTCTACAACCGTCCCTTCCTGATGGACCAGCTGGAGCGGGAAGTTTCCCGCGCCGTCAACAACGGCACCCACGCCTGCCTGCTCTACATCGAAGTGGACGACTTTGCCGACCGTATTCAGGGGCAGATGGGGCTGGCCGCCACCGACGGCGTAGTGAAAAGTATCGCCTCCGCGCTGCAACCTTTTGCCGAGTCCGGCCAGACCCTGGCCCGCCTCGGCGACGACAGTTTTGCCCTGCTGGCCCCCGGCCTCTCCGCCGAGAGCGCGGTAAGCAAGGCGCAACAGATCTGCAAGGCGCTGGAGCAGCACATCATTGATGTCGAGGGCCGCACCGTGCAGGCCACCTGTACCGTCGGTGTCTCCACCATCAATGAGACCTCCGACAGTTCGGCGGCAGTAGTGGCCGAAGCCCAGAAAGCGGTGCAGAACTGGCGCAAGGACAACAGCGGTGCCGGTAATGGTGCCCGCCTGTTCGAGCCGGAACTGAGCGAAGACGAAGCTCGGGAAGCGGAGATGACCCGCAAGCTGAAGCACGCTCTGGCCAACAACGGCTTCAAGCTGCTGTATCAGCCCATCGTCAGCCTGCGCGGCTCCGATGAGGAGCTCTACGAAGTGCTGTTGCGCATGGTGGATGAGCAGGAGAACCTCTCACCTACCCTGTTTGCCGCTCTCGCCTCGCAGATGGGCGCGATGGTAAAAATTGACCGCTGGGTGATCCTGCAGGCCATCAAGGCGCTGGCGGCACACCGCGGCAACGGCTTTAACACCCGCCTGGTGGTCAACCTGAGCAAGGACTCCCTCTGCGACGCCTCACTGGTGCCCTGGCTGGCAGTGGCGTTCAAGGCCAGCAACCTGCGCACCGACGCGCTGATCTTTCAGGTGCAGGAAGACGACGTCACCAATCACCTGAACGCCGCCAAAGCGATGTTTGAGGCCCTGGCCGCTATTGGCGGGCGTTCCTGCATCTCCAACTTTGGCTGCTCGCTGAACCCGTTCAAGACCCTGGAACACGCCTCCCCGGACCTGATCAAGGTCCACGGCTCCTTTACCCAGGACATCCAGAACAGCGGCGAAAACCCCGAATCCCTCAACAGCCTCATCACCCGACTGCTGGAAGTGGACAAACTCACCATTATTCCGGAAGTGGAAAACGCCAGCGTACTGGCCACCCTCTGGCAGACCGGTGTGCATTACATCCAGGGCCGCTACCTGCAGGCCCCGGCGGAGTCGATGAACTACGAGTTCGCCATGGATGGCTGAGCCTTGCGCTCAGCCATCAGCAACCTCCGCTCACCCCTCCAGCTGGTCGCGATCGCGGAAGCCGATCAGGTAGAGAATACCGTCCAGGCCCAGATTGGAAATCGACTGTTTGGCAGACGCCTTCACCAGTGGCTTGGCACGGAAGGCAATGCCCAGGCCGGCAATGCTGAGCATGGGCAGATCGTTGGCACCATCACCCACCGCAATAACCTGCTCCAGTGACAAGCCCTCCCGCTGCGCCAGTTCGCGCAGTAACTCGGCCTTGCGGGCACCGTCCACCACCACACCGGATACCCGGCCGGTGACCTTGCCATCCTCAATCTCCAGTTCATTGGCGTAGACATAATCGATACCCAGCTTCTGCTGCAGGAAACGGCCGAAATAGTTGAAGCCGCCGGAGAGGATCGCGGTCTTGTAACCCAGCTTTTTCAGGGTCGAGATCAGGTGCGCAGCGCCTTCCGTGACCGGCAGCTGCTCGGCAATCTGCGCCAGCACGGACTCGTCCAGCCCCTTCAGCAGCGCCATACGACGGGCAAAGCTCTCCTTGAAATCCAGCTCGCCGCGCATGGCCGCCTCGGTGATTTCTATCACCTGCTCACCCACGCCGGCGGCCTTGGCCAGCTCGTCGATCACTTCCGCCTCAATCAGGGTGGAGTCCATATCGAAGCAGACCAAGCGGCGATTGCGACGGTAGACGTTGTCTTCCTGGAAGGCGATATCCACATCGAGACGGGTGGAGAGCTCCATAAACGCCGAGCGCAGCTCTCCCAGGTCTTCCGGGGTGCCACGGGCGGAGAACTCCACACAGGCCTTGGTCTTTTCAGCGGCAGACTCCAGCGGTAAACGGCCGGAGAGGCGGGTGATATTGTCGATGTTGAGATTGTGGCTGGCAGCCACCGCCGTCACCTCGGCAATCTGTTCTGCCGTAATGCGGCGGGCCAGCAGCGTAACGATATGGCGATCCTTGCCCTGCTGTCCCACCCAGTGACCGTAGCTCTCTTCGGTAATGGGCTGGAAACGCACCTGCATATGCAGCTCATGCGCCTTGAACAGAACATCTTTCAGCACCGGCGACGACTCGTAGGCCGCCGGAATCTCCACCAGCAGGCCGAGGCTGAGGGTGTCGTGGATCACCGCCTGGCCGATATCGAGAATATTGGCTTTATATTGCCCGAGGATGCGGGTAATGGCGGAGGTCACACCGGGCTTGTCTTCACCGGAGATGGTAATCAGCAGGATCTCTTTCACAAAGGTACTCTGGCAACAGCGACTTGGTGCGGCATTATAGCTTTACTCACCCCCGAGACTAAAATACCCTGTGGTTTTGCTGCACGACACACCGTGTCAGGGATGCAGCAATCACCATCAACACCACGGAATTCCGGCACTCCCGCCATGCTGCAACAGCCCACCATGCTGCAACAGATAGCCCAGACCCTCTTCCGTCTGCTCCAGACTCCCCTGTTTGTTGCCGGTTTGTCGGCCCTGCTCTGCCTGCTGCTGAGCACCTCATTGTCCGAGCAGCAACACCGCGCCCGCCTCGATGAGCGCAGTGCCCATTACGGCCAGGCGCTGGCCGACCTGGCCGCCAAGCAAGCCACCGACGCCACCCTCAACCACGATCTGGTGAGCCTGCAGGTCACCGTCAGCGACGTAGCCCGCAACCCCGACATCCTCAGCGCCACCATCCACGATGTAGAGAACCAGCTGCTGGTGCAGGCCGGCAGCTCCCCCGGCAGTGGCGACTACGGCGACCGGGACTACCGCTCCTACAGCGCCCCCATAACCCTGCACGACAGCGTGGCGGGCTTTGTCACCATCACCGTCGACCATGAGCGTCTCTACACCGATACCCGCGAGAGCTGGCTGCTGGCCCTGCTCGTACTGGCCATCGCCCTGATGGTCAGCAGCGCCCTCAACCTGCGCCGTAACAGCGACGGCGATCCACAGCCTGACGGCGACACCAGCGCCGCCAACGATGAAAGCCAGCTGCCGCTGCGGGAAAGGGAGAGCGTCAGCGTTTCCCTGTCCCTTTACTGCCTCAATACCGACGCCCTGCGGCAGCAGCTCAGCGCCTCGCTGCGGCAGCAGCTGTACAGTGAGCTGGAGACCCAGCTGAGCGGCATCAGCTCCCTCTACGGCGGCAAGGTGGTGTTTGCCAGTGAGCAGGGACTGGAGCTGCAGTTCCAGGGGGACGACCTGGGCAGTACCGGCTTCCGCGCCCTCTGTGCGGCGCAGCTGCTGCTGTGCCTGCTGCAGGAACGCAAAACCCCCGGCATGGGCATGGTGTTCAGCGGTGCGGTCTATGTGCCGGCGCGGGGACAGAACCTGCAGTCCCAGCTGCAATCGCAGAAAGAGCGCCAGGCGGTGTGGGAGTTGTTGCGGCAACAGAGCCAGCAGACCCTGCTGCTGGACGGCCAGAACTGCGCCACCTCCCAGACGCTGCAGCGCATACGCACCCGGCAGGCGCTGGTGGATGGTCACTGGTTTGTGGTGGATGGCCTGCAGCCGAGCTATGAAGGTTTGCTGAAGAAACAGCTGCAGCAACTGCAGGCCAACAAGGCGCTGCATCCGGCTTAACCGGCAGGATTCAGGTTGCAGGACGCTTCGCTACAGGACGCTGGCGCTACAGGTGAAAAGAGAAACGGAATAGTGGCGCTGGCCTGAAGTCACCATCTCTGAACCACAAGATCGCCCGCAGGAGCGGGCTCCTACGGTGGACATCACATCCCGTGTAGGAGCCCGCTCCCGCGGGCGATCTTTTCTTCTGTCTTCTGTAGCGCCAGCGTCCTGTAGCGAAGCGTCCTGAATCCTGTAGCGCAGCGTCCTGAACCCTGTAGCGAAGCGTCCTGAACCCTGTAGCGAAGCGTCCTGAATCCTGTAGCGAAGCGTCCTGAACCCTGTAGCGCAGCGTCCTGAACCCTGTAGCGAAGCGTCCTGAACCCTGTAGCGCAGCACCCTGCCCTTCTCACTCCCCCAAATAACGCTTGCGCTTGGCCGGCTTCAGCTTGTGCAGATCCGCCAGGAACAGGCCGTCGATACAGTCGCTGAAATCCGGGTCGACACTGAACGCCAGCAGCTGGAAGCCACCCTCTTCGAACAGCGCCGCGTACTGTTTGAACAGTACCGGCACCTTCTCACCGGCATCGCTGAACAGCCGTTGCAGGCTGGCAAAGCCCTCTTCGGCATCGAGGCCGGCATAGAATATCGCCAGCTCACGGTGGGTCTCCGGCTCGATAAAGTAGGGCTGGCGGGCGCTGGCCAACGCCTGCGGACAGGCATAGTAGCGCTGGTAGTAATAGACCATGTGATCGATCAGGCGCTTGGGGAAACGTGCACTGATGGTGACCGGGCCGATCACATAGCGCAACTCGGGCTGGTGACGCAGGTAGGCACCGATGCCCTGCCACAGATAGTCGAGACTGCTCTTGCCCCAGTACTGCGGGTTGACGAAGCTGCGACCCAGCTCGATGCCCTGCTCCAGGAAAGGCTGAAAACCAGGCTGAAAGTTAAACAGGGAGTGGGTATAAATCCCCTGCATCCCACGTACCCGCATCAATGGAGCCATTTCCCCCAGCCGGTAGGCACCAGCCAGGGTCATGGCGTCGTAATCCCACAGCAGCAGGTGCTGATAATCGCGATCGAAATCGTCCAGGTCACGACGACTGCCAGTGCCCTCCCCCACCTTGCGGAAAGTCAGTTCCCGCAGGCGACCCAGCTCGCGCATCATCACCGGGCTGTCGGCGTAGCGGGTCAGCAGGATGCGATTGCCGTCGCGGGTCTCGCCCAGCAGCTGCATGGTGCGGCACTCCTGCAGCAGGCGGCCGCGATCCTCCGGGTGAGCGATGGTCTTTTCCGTCACAAACAGCGGCCGCTTCTTCTGGTGCCGCTTGCCCAGTTTGTAGAGGTGCTTCTTCAGCCGCTGGATCAGGGTCTTGTCGGTAAGGGAATCGGACTCCAGCGACGCTGGGGCGATAGGCTCACCGATACGAAAGTGAATCGTGGCCGAATGCTTGTTGAACATCTCCTTGGCCAACAGCATGGTACCCAGAGGCTTGAACACCATGGAGGCGCCATAGAACAGCAGCGAGTTCTTGGCCTTGATATGAATCGGCAGTACCGGTGCACCGGCGCGACGCGCCAGTTTCAGGAAGCCCGGGCGCCAGCGACCGTCGCGGACACCGGAAGGACGTGCCCGCGATACCTCACCAGCGGGGAAGACAATCACAGCGGCATCCTGCTGCAGCTGCTCCAGCGCGGCACGGAAGCTCTTCAGGTTACCAGTGCCCCCCATGTTATCCAGCGGCAGCAGCAGCGACTGCAGTGGCTCAAAGGCCATCAACATATCATTGGCGATAATTTTGACGTCCTGCCGCACCTCGCTGATCAGCCGTAGGATGGCCAAGCCATCGAGCGAGCCGATGGGGTGATTGGCGATAATCACCACCCGCCCGGTATCGGGGATATTGGCACGGTCACGATTGGAGACGGTGTAGCTGACATTGAAGTGGTCAAACACACAGTCAATAAACTCAATGGGATCCAGTCCGCCATGACGCAGCAGGAACTGGTTGATCTCCTGCTCGTGGGTCAGCTTGCGCAGCAGCGACACGGTAGATCGGCGGATAACGTCGGGCTGCTGCCCAAAGGCGGGGAATCTGTCACAGACGGTCTGTTCGATGTTGATCATGGGACGGCTAGCTCGGCAGGTAATTGCGACAAAACTACTGCGAAGCTGTGACAGGGGGATGAACGGGAGGTGACAGCGAGGTTACAGGGCTGTGTATGGGGCAGTGTTTCAGAGGGCGGGTCTCTCCTGCGGGGCTCTGCTGCGAGGTACTACGTCAAGGTGTGGAGCCGCGCCATCAGGGATCCACAATTTTGCCGGGGTGCTACCTATGTATCTGATTCGCACAGGAACCCTATTCGTCATGAATCGACTCCCTGGCTTAGAAGGGGGGACTAAATTATGTGCTGTTATTTGGGCTTTGGTTTCGCCCTGCTGGGCGAGTCACTTTTCTTTGTTTGGGCAACGAAATACCGATACAGCGGGCACACGTGAATAACCAAAAGAAAGCTCGGCGCTACGCAGGGGACCTGAAGTCCGTGCCATATTCCAGACAGATTTCAAAAACCGAAATAATCGCGCGGAGGACCGCGCTCCTACAGCGCACGATCCGGATTTCGTAGGAGCGCGGTCCTCCGCGCGATCTTTTGAATTTAAAATAACCGTGACACTGGCACAGATTCGAACCCCGTGCGAGCTGCCTAACGGAGGGCTGCCTGTGGGGGAGAAGCGCACATGGATGTGCGCTTCAGGTCTGGGGCCAGGAGGGCCCATCAGGCCGGCCCCCGCAGACAGCCCGGAGAGAGGAGGGTCAGCTGGTGCTTTTTACCAGCTGACCAGCGAACCGGGTCGCCTTTTGAAGGACACGGATGTCCAAATGCCGCGGGCGCATGGATGCGCAGGAGCGGCCATTGGTTACCTTTTCTTTTGGGCGGGGCGACAGCAAAAGAAAAGTAACTCGCCCAGCAGGGCGAAAAACGCAGCTCAAATCCACTACAAAGTATGCAAAAACCTCAATATCCACAAAAGCCAAAACCAAAAAGCCCGGCACAAGGCCGGGCTTTCCAGTCAGACTGACAGCAGCTGTCAGGCCGCCTCACTCTCCTCATCCGGCACTGAGGTGCGGATCAGGTGATCAAAGGCCCCCAGGGCGGCAGTGGCACCGGATCCCATGGAGATGATGATCTGCTTGTAGGCCGAATCCGTCACATCACCGGCGGCGAAAACGCCCTCCATGGAGGTCTGGCCACGACCGTCGACGGTAATCTCACCGCGACCGTTGAGCTCGATATCACCCTTGAGCCACTCGGTGTTGGGTACCAGGCCAATCTGCACGAAGATACCCGCCAGCTCCAGGCTGTGCTCAGCACCACTGACCCGATCCTTGTAGTTCAGTGCCGTCACCTTGTTACCATCCCCCACCACTTCAGTGGTCTGGGCGTTGACGATAATGTCGACGTTGGGCAGGGAGCGGGCCTTGCGCTGCAGCACTTCGTCGGCGCGCAGGGTGTCGGCAAATTCCAGCACAGTCACATGCTCCACCACACCGGCCAGGTCGATGGCCGCTTCGATGCCGGAGTTACCACCACCGATCACCGCCACCTTCTTGCCTTTAAACAGCGGGCCATCACAGTGAGGGCAGTAAGCCACGCCGCGGGCGCGGTACTCCTGCTCGCCGGGCACGTTCATGGATCTCCAGCGCGCGCCGGTAGCAAGAATCACCGAGCGGGACTTGAGCACCGCACCGCTGGCGGTCTCCACTTCGATCAGGCCGTTGCGGCGGATGTTTGCCGCCAGCTGGCCGCGCATCACATCCACATCGTAGCTGAGTACGTGGGCTTCCAGGTTGGCTGCCAGTTTCGGCCCTTCGGTCTCCTGCACGGAGATGAAGTTTTCGATAGCCATGGTATCCATCACCTGACCGCCGAAGCGCTCCGCCAGCACACCAGTGCGAATCCCCTTACGGGCGGCATAGATGGCCGCCGCAGCACCGGCCGGGCCACCGCCCACCACCAGCACATCAAAGGTCTCCTTGCCGGCCAGGGCTTCCGCCTGACGGGCTTCTGCCTTGTCATCCACCTTGGTGAGGATATCGTCCAGGGTCATACGACCTGAGGCCAGCGGCTGGCCGTTCAGGTACACCGTGGGCACCGCCATGATATTGCGGCCTTCCACTTCGCTCTGGAACAGCGCGCCATCCACCATGGTGTTACGGATGTTGGGGTTCAGTGCCGCCATCAGGTTCAGGGCCTGGACCACATCGGGGCAGTTCTGGCAACTCAGTGATACGTAGGTTTCAAATTCGTACTCCCCTTCCAGGGCCGCGATCTGAGCCAGTTGCTCAACGCTGGCCTTGGCCGGGTGACCACCGGTGTGCAGCAGTGCCAGCACCAGTGAGGTAAATTCGTGGCCCATGGGGATACCGGCAAATTCAATGCGTGGGGCCTGCCCCTCGAGGCCGATGCCCATGACCGGGGCGCGACTCTTAGCCGCTTCGCCTTTCTGCACCCGCAACTGCGGACTGAGAGAGGCCAGTTCATCTACAAAGGTTTCCAGCTCCTGGGATTTGGCACTGCTATCCGTGGCCAGGGTCAGAACCACCGGCTGCACCAGTTTCTGCAGGTAAGCTGTCAATTGCTGTTTCAGGTTCGTATCCAACATGATGGTTCTCCAAAAATTCAGGAAGCCGGGCCAGGCCAACGGCCATGGCAAACCGGTTAGTCTTAACCGGTGAAAAGCAGCCGGGCCCGCAGGCCCGGCGTTAGCGACTTAGATCTTGCCGACCAGGTCGAGTGATGGAGCCAGGGTAGCTTCACCTTCTTTCCACTTGGCAGGACATACTTCGCCCGGGTTGGCTGCTACGTACTGGGCTGCCTTGATCTTGCGCACCAGGTCCGCCGCATCGCGACCAATACCTTCAGCAGTCACTTCCATCGCCTGGATGACACCCTCAGGGTCTACAATGAAGGTACCGCGGTCTGCCAGTCCCTGATCTTCACGCATCACTTCGAAGTTACGGGTGATAACGCCGGTAGGGTCGCCGATCATCGGGTACTGGATCTTGCCGATGGTGTCGGAGCTGTCGTGCCAGGCCTTGTGGGTGAAGTGGGTGTCGGTGGACACAGAGTAGACTTCAACGCCGCGAGCCTTCAGCTCTTCGTAGTGGTCAGCCAGGTCACCCAGTTCAGTCGGACAAACGAAGGTGAAGTCGGCGGGGTAGAAGAAGAACACGGACCACTTGCCCTTCAGGTCAGTGTCGCTGACGGTGATGAATTCGCCATTGTGGAACGCGGAGGCGGTGAATGGCTTGATTGGGGTGTTGATCAGAGAGCTGGACATAGTCATTTCCTCATCAGTGGGTAGTTCAGGTTGGTTGCAAAGTGTTGTTTGCTTCGACGAGGATCAGTGTATGAAACGGCCTTCGATTAATTAAATCGTTAGTCCCGCTCGTTTTTATTGGTAAAACCTATGAAACATTGCTCCTCTATCTTCCGGTTACCTCCATCGTCATCACGTCGTCAGCGGCAGCTGCCGGCGAGGCCGGGTCCTGGCCGTTAATCTCTGTACACCCCCAGGGGGCATTGGTACAGTAGCTGCATAAACGGTATGGTTATGTCCATTCAGGAAGAATATCCAATGACACGGTCGACCAGTTCGCTCCGACTAGACCAGCCCCAACACTCCCTCCCCCGCGCGCCTGAGGCGCGTCATCCGCTCTCTTTATCATCAGATTCGCAGCATCGAGAACACACTATGGTCAACGACTGGAAAAATTATCCCGCCAGTGATTTTTACGATGAGGTCCTCGACCCGTCCGGCAAACCCCGGCCGGGCTCGGAAGAGCTGTTCAACTACCTGAAGTCCCTCTCCACCAAAGAGGTGGCGATGCGCAAGACCGCCGCCGAGCTCACCATCAAGGAGATGGGTATCAGCTTCACGGTCTACACCGACGAGGGCAATATCGACCGTGCCTGGCCGTTTGACATCATCCCGCGGGTGATCACCAAGCCACAGTGGGATCGCACGGCAGCGGGACTGAAGCAGCGCCTGGAAGCACTGAACCTGTTCATCGACGACCTCTACAACGAGCAGCGCATCATCAAGGATGGCGTGATCCCCGAGTACGTCCTCAAGCAGTCCGCCAACTACCGCAAGGAGTGTGAAGGTATGTCGCCCGCTTTTGGTGTGTGGGCGCACATTTGCGGCACTGATTTGGTGCGCGACAAGGACGGTGAGTTTTACGTGCTGGAAGACAACCTGCGTGTGCCTTCCGGTGTCTCCTACATGCTGGAAAACCGCTCCATCATGAAACGGGTACTGCCGGAGGTGTTTGAAAAGATCGACATCGCTCCGGTAGCGGAATACCCCAGCCAGCTGTTCGAGACCCTCACCAGCCTGTCACCACGGCGGGTGAAAAAGCCGGTGATCGCGGTGCTGACCCCGGGTATCTACAATTCCGCCTACTTTGAGCACGCCTTCCTCTCGCAGAAGATGGGTGCCGAGCTGGTGGAGGGTAACGACCTGGTGGTGCTGGAAGACGACTGCCTCTACATGAAGACCATCGGCGGCCTGGAGCGGGTGGACGTGATCTATCGCCGCATCGACGACCTGTTCCTCGACCCGGAAGTGTTCAACAAGGAGTCAGTGCTTGGGGTCCCCGGCCTGATGCGCGCCTGGCGCGCCGGCAATGTGGCCCTGGCTAATGCCCCCGGTGCCGGGGTGGCGGACGACAAGGTGGTCTACGCCTACGTTCCCGACGTCATCAAGTACTACCTGGACCAGGACCCGTTGATCAACAACGTGGAAACCTTCCTCTGCTACGACAAGAAGCAGCGCGACTATGTACTGGCCAACCTCGACAAGCTGGTGGTTAAGCCCGCCAACGAGTCCGGCGGCTACGGCATGCTCATTGGTCCACACTCCACCGCCAAGGAGCGCAAGAAGTTTGCTGAACTGATCAAGGCCAACCCCCGCAACTACATCGCCCAGCCGACGCTGGCACTCTCCACTGCTCCCACCTTTATCGGCGAAGACAACGAGCCGGAACCCCGCCACCTCGACCTGCGCCCGTTTGTGTTGCAGGGCAAGAACAAGTATGTCACTACCGGCGGCCTGACCCGCGTCGCCATGCGCAAGGGCTCACTGGTGGTGAACTCCTCCCAGGGTGGCGGCAGTAAGGACACCTGGATCGTTGATACGGAAACCAAAGCTACCGGAGCCAAAGCTGCCGGATCCAAGACCTCCGAGGCAAAAGAAACCGGCACCAAAGAGTCCGGTAAATAAGGGATCAGAGAGAAACAACTATGATGTTATCGAGAGTCGCCGAGCGGGTGTACTGGACTGCCCGCTATCTGGAACGTGTTGCCAGCACTGCGCGCCTGGTAAGCATTTACCAGTCGCTGCTGTTTGACCTGCCCACCACCATCAAGCAGAGCTGGTACAACCTGATCGTAATCAACGACCTGGAAGAGGCCTTTGGCGAGCGCTACAGCCAGCGCAACGAACGCAATGTGGTGAAATTCCTGTTGGCGGACCCTGAAAACCCCTCCAGCCTGCTGAGCTCGCTCAAGGCGGTGCGTGAAAACGTGCGCACCACCCGCGACGCAGTGCCGGAAGAGGCGTGGGAGATGATCTGCGAGATGTGCCTGTTTGTGCAGGACAACATCGACCAGGGCATCGACCGCCGTACCCGTCACGAATTTCTGGAAGAGGTGATCAAGGGCTGCCTGCAGATCAACGGCCTGCTCTACAGCACCATGCCCCACGACGAGTCCTGGGACTTCTTTACCATGGGCAGCCACCTGGAGCGGGCTGACATGACCTCCCGCTATCTGGAGGCGGGACTCACTGCCGTACTGGAGCTGCCCGACGACGACTTCAACCCCAGCGGCCAGCAGATCATCTGGGGCAGCGTGCTGCGCTCCCTGAACGCCACCCAATATTACCTGCACACTACCCGCACCCCGGTCAAAGGTGGCGAGGTGATGCCCTACCTGCTGCGCGACCCGGTGTTCCCCAAATCTGTGGCCTACTGCCTGCAGGTGATCATGAACTCCTGCGCCCAGCTGCCCAATGGCAAGACCGCCATCAAAAAGCTGAAAGATATAGAAGCGAAACTGAACCACGAGCTGGACTTCTACGAGCCCAGCGAGGAGCTGCTGCAGTTTCTCAATCACCTGCAGATCAGCCTCACCAGCATTCACTTTATTATCAATGAGGTCTGGTTTCCCGAGGATTAATCCGGGCCACGCCTGAACATTTGGGGTTTTCAACGCCCGCATTGTCACAATGCGGGCGTGCCGTTATTTACTGCAGCAGCTTATTTACCCGAGGTAATTGTCAGCCATGACCATCCGTGTCGCGCTCAATCACAACACCTATTACAAGTTCGACAGACTGGTGAACCTGTCGCCGCACACCATCCGTCTGCGACCCGCGCCCCACTCGCGCACCCCGATTCACAGTTACAGCCTCAAGGTGAGCCCTGCTGACCACTTTATCAACTGGCAACAGGACGCCTTTGGCAACTTCCTCGCCCGCATCGTCTTCCCGGAGAAAACCGATCATCTGTCGGTCGAGGTCGAAGTGCAGGCGGACATGACGGTCATCAACCCGTTTGACTTCTTTCTTGAGGATTACGCCGAGAATTTCCCCTTCACCTACCCCAAACAGATGAAGAAGGAGCTGCTGCCCTATCTGGAGACAGAAGAGCACGGCCCGCTGTTTAACAAACTCAAAGCCGGCATAGACCTCAGCGAACGGCGCACCATCGACTTCCTGGTGGACGTCAACCAGACTCTGGAGAAGATGATCGACTACACCATCCGCATGGAACCCGGTGTACAGAAGCCGGAGGAGACACTGGAACTGGCCCTGGGCTCCTGTCGCGACTCCGCCTGGCTGCTGGTGCAGCTGTTTCGCCATCTGGGACTGGCGGCGCGCTTCGCCTCCGGTTACCTGGTACAGCTCAAGCCCGACGAAAAGTCCCTCGATGGCCCTTCCGGTGCCGAAGAGGACTTCACCGACCTGCACGCCTGGTGTGAGGTGTTCCTGCCCGGCGCCGGCTGGGTGGGCCTCGACCCCACCTCCGGCCTGTTTGCCAGTGAGGGCCATATCCCGCTGGCCTGCACCCCCGACCCGATCTCCGCCGCCCCCATCGAAGGTTTCACCGACAAATGTGAAGTGGAATTCGACCACAGCAACGACGTCAGCCGCATCCTTGAAGACCCCCGTGTCACCAAGCCCTACTCCGAAGAGCAGTGGGACGAAGTCATGGCGCTGGGGGATCTGGTGGACGCCGACCTGCAGGCGCTGGATATCCGCCTCACCATGGGTGGCGAGCCCACCTTTGTCTCCATCGACGACATGGAGTCGGCCCAGTGGAACACCGCTGCCCTCGGCACCCACAAACTGAGCCTGGCCAAAACCCTGCTGTTGCGGCTGCGGGACCACTTTGCCCCCGGCGGCCTGCTGCACTATGGCCAAGGCAAGTGGTACCCCGGCGAAGAGGTGCCGCGCTGGGCGCTGGGTGTCTTCTGGCGCACCGACGGCGCCCCCCTGTGGCGGCGCCAGGAGCTGCTGGGCCGGGTGGATAAGGATTACGGCTTTACTGCCCACGACGCCAAGAAGTTTGTCACCACCCTCACCGACCTGCTGGGCATGAGCCACAAGTACGCCCAACCCGCCTATGAGGATGGCCTCTACTACCTGATGCAGGAGCGCAAGCTGCCCACCAATATCGACTCCGCCCTCGGTAAAGCCAAGGATGAGGGCGAGCGGGCACGACTGGCGAAAATCCTCGAACGCGGTCTCGGCACCCCCACCGGTTACCTGTTGCCACTGGAGTGGGATAACGTCGCCAACTGCTGGCACACCTGCCTGTGGGAGACCCGCCGCGATCACCTCACCCTGATTCCCGGCGACTCCCCCATGGGCCTGCGCCTGCCACTGGCGGACCTGCCCTACGCCGCCGAGACCGAGGTGAATGTCACCCAGGACCCATTCGCGCCCCACTCGCCACTGCCCACGGAGTGGAACTTCCCCGTATCCCCGGTACAACCGGTGGGCCCGGAGATGATGCCGGTGCGTCAGCCGGTACCGCAGGTACCCGGCAAGAGCGCCGCCGAAAACCGTGCTGCCGCCGAATCCAAAGCCGCCAAGGCAAAGGCGGAAGTGAAAAAAGAGCTGCAGTGGCGCCAGGTGATCCGCACCACCCTGTGCGTGGAACCCCGGGACGGTCGCCTCTACATCTTTATGCCGCCGGTCTACAGCCTGGACAACTACGTCGAGCTGGTTGCCGCCATTGAGGAGACTGCGGCAAAGCTGGAGATGCCGGTGATTATCGAGGGCTACGAGCCGCCCCGTGACTACCGCATGCAGAAGCTGCTGGTGACACCGGACCCGGGCGTCATCGAGGTCAATATTCACCCCGCCAATAACTGGAAAGAGCTGGTGGGCAATACCGTGGAGCTGTATGCGGCGGCGCGGGAGTCACGCCTCGGCACCGAGAAGTTTATGCTCGACGGGCGCCACACCGGCACTGGCGGCGGCAACCACATCACCATCGGTGGCCGCACCCCGGCCGACAGCCCCATGCTGCGCCGCCCCGACCTGTTGCGCAGCCTGGTCACCTTCTGGCAGCACCACCCCAGCCTCTCCTACGTCTTCTCCGGCGCCTTTGTCGGCCCCACCAGCCAGGCGCCGCGGGTGGACGAGGGGCGCGACGAGATGCTGTATGAGATGGAGACCGCGTTCCAGCAGATCCCCGAGGGTATCATCGACCAGCCGTGGCTGATCGACCGCATCATGCGCAACCTGCTGATCGATATTACCGGCAATACCCACCGCGCCGAATTCTGCATGGACAAGCTCTACTCACCGGACGGTCCGACAGGACGCCTCGGCCTGCTGGAGTTCCGCGGCTTCGAGATGCCGCCCCACAGCCGTATGGCGCTGGTGCAGGCACTGCTGATCCGCACAATGGTGGCCCGCTTCTGGAAAGAGCCCTACCACAAACCACTGGTACGCTGGGGCACCCAGCTGCACGACCGCTTTATGCTGCCCCACCACCTGTGGGCCGACATGAAGGAGGTGGTACAGGACCTCAACGACCACGGCTACCCCTTCCGCCTGGAGTGGCTGCTGCCGTTCGAGGAGTTCCGCTTCCCCCATTACGGTCGCACCAAGATCGACGATATCGAGATCGAGCTGCGCTGGGCGGTGGAGCCTTGGCATGTGCTGGGTGAGGAGAGTGGCGGCGGCGGTACCGCCCGCTATGTGGATTCCTCGGTGGAGCGCCTGCAGGTGCGGGTCAGCGGCATGACCGAGGGGCGCTACGTGCTGGCCTGTAACGGCCGCCGCGTGCCCCTGAAGAACACAGGCCGTCAGGGCGAGAGCGTCGGCGGCGTGCGCTATAAGGCGTGGGCGCCACCGTCCGCGCTGCACCCCACCATCGGCGTGCATACGCCGCTGGTGTTCGACCTGATCGACACCTGGAATGGCCGCTCCATTGGCGGCTGCACCTACCACGTGTCGCACCCGGGCGGACGCAGCTACGAGACCTTCCCGGTCAACGCTTTCGAGGCGGAGTCGCGCCGTGGCAACCGCTACGACACCACCAGCTATACCGCGGGCCCATACACCCCGCGGCCGGATGTGGATGCCCTGCGCAGCTTCTACCCCAACGACCTGTCCAAACCCATGGCACCACCGCCCGAGGAGGCCCCGGATGAGTACCCACACACCCTCGACCTGCGCCGCCGCCCGCCGGCTGGGCCACTGCTATGAGGTTTCCGGCGTGACAGGCCTCACACCCCACTTATGCTGGACCCCCTGTCAGTGACATAATAGCGGGCCTTTCCGCATCCCCGGCCCACCGGCCGGGGTATAGCTTGTCCGCAGCGGGTCCTTTAAAGGTTCACAGAGTTCCAGACCATGCAATCGCAATCCTCCTCCATCAGCAAAGCTACTGAAGAGTCGCTGCACTACGAATCCGGCACCCGGTTCAAGGATGAGGTGTTTGCGGAGGATGGCACCATCAAGCCGTTCTGGGAAAACCTGCTGGGCAGCCTGCAGTCGATGGGCTCGCTGTCCATGGAAGACCGCGCCAACAAGGCGCGGCGCATCCTGCGGGATGACGGCGCCACCTACAACATCTACGACGAGCAGCAGTCTCCCAGCCACACCTGGGCCCTGGACCTGGTCCCCTCACTGATCAGCAGCGAGGAGTGGGGCACCATCGAAGGCGGGCTGCTGGAGCGCTCCGAACTGTTCAACCTGCTGCTCAAGGACATCTACGGCCAGCGCCACCTGATGCGTCAGGGGGTCATTCCCCCGGAGGCCCTCTACGCCCACCGCGGCTTCCTGCGCGCCTGCCATGGCCTGCAGGTGCCCGGTGAGCACCAGCTGATCCTGCAAGCGGTAGACCTGATCCGGGGTGACGACGGCAACATGTGCGCCCTCACTGACCGTACCCAGTGCCCCAGTGGCGCCGGCTACGCGCTGGAGAACCGCACGGTGATGTCGCGGGTCTTCCCCAGCCTGTTCCGCAGCAGCCAGGTACACCGGCTGGCCGGTTTCTTCCAGCAACTGCGCAGCAAGCTGATTGCCCTCTCCCCCAACCAGGACCAGCCACGGGTGGTGGTACTGACCCCCGGCGCCCACAACGAGACCTATTTCGAGCACGCCTATTTTGCCAACTACCTGGGTTTCCACCTGGTACAGAGCGGCGACCTGGTGGTGCGCAATGGCTACGTGTGGATGAAAGCCCTGGACGGCCTGTCGCGGGTGGATGTCATCCTGCGGCGGGTGGACGACCTGTTCTGCGATCCGGTAGAGCTGCGTTCCGATTCACAGCTGGGTGTGCCCAACCTGCTGGAAGTGGCCCGTGCCGGCCGGGTGGTGATTGCCAACCCGCTGGGTTCCGGCATCCTGGAGAACCCGATTTTCCTCAAGTACCTGCCAGGCATCGCCAAAGAGCTGTTAGGCCGGGAGTTGCGCCTGCAGTCGGTACCCACTTACTGGTGCGGAGACGCCGAGGACCTCAAGTACGTGCTGGCCAACCTGCCATCGCTGGTGATCAAGCCCATCTACCGCAGCCACGGCAAGATCAGCAGTTGCGGTCGCGACCTCACCGCCAAGCAGTTGCAGGAGCTCAAAGCCCGTATCCTGGCCGACCCCATGCAATACGTCGGGCAACCCATTATTGAAGCTGGCTACCTGCCCACCTTCAGCAGCGGCGAACTGATCCCTCGCCCCTCTATCCTGCGCAGTTTTGCGGTGGCGGGCTCCGGCTCCTACAGCATCATGCCCGGCGGACTGACCCGGGTGGGCGGCACCGAAGACGCCTTTATCATCTCCAACCAGCTGGGTGCCCAGAGCAAAGACACCTGGATTATCAGCTCCGAGCCCATGGCGGCGGAAGGCGCGGCCGGCGGTGTCGACACGGCAATTGCCCCGGTGCGTGAAGCGGACCTGATCAGCCTGCCCAGCCGGGTGGTGGAAAACCTCTTCTGGATGGGACGCTACGCGGAGCGCGCCGAGGCCACCCTGCGCCTGCTGCGCACCGTGTTTGTGATGCTCAACAGCGAAGAGCCCATCTCCCCGGACTGCCAGCGCCTGCTGCTGGAGACCCTGACGGAGACCACGGTCACCCACCCCGGCTTTATCAACGCCACCGAAGCGCTGATTAACGATCCCGAGCCGGAGCTGCTGCGCATCCTCAATGATGTCGGCCTCAGCGGCAGTGTGCGCTCGACCCTTAACGCCATGCTCTTCTGCGCCGATGCCTCGCAGGAGCTGCTGTCGTCGGACACCACCCGCGTGATCAACGACATCCGCGACGCCCTCAGCAGCCTGGACGACCTGGTGAGCACCGAGCTCTTCTCCGCGCCCGAAGAAGCCATCGACCCGCTGGTAACCGCACTGATGGCGCTCTCCGGCCTGGCCCACGAGAGCATGATCCGCGACTTCGGCTGGCGCTTTATCGATATTGGCCGCCGCCTGGAGCGCGCCCACCAGACCACCAGCCTGATCAAGTGCCTGGTGGTGCCCGAGCGTCCGGAAGCGGACCAGAATGTGATGCTGGAGTCGCTGCTGCTCTCCGTGGAAGCGCTGATCAGCTACCGTCGCCGCTACCGCGCACGCATGGGGGTACAGTCCACCCTCGACCTGGTGATGATGGATACCTCCAACCCGCGCTCACTGCTGCACCAGCTGGTGCAACTCAGTGAGCACATCCGTCGCCTGCCCCGCGTGCAGGAGACCAAACACGAATTGCCACCGGAAGAGCGCGCCACCCTGCACGCCGAAACGCTGATCAAGCTGTCCCTGCTCACCGAACTCAGCTCCCGCAATGACGGCGAGCGTCAGGTACTGCGCCAGACCCTGGACAACCTGCACCTGTCGCTGGCCACCATCAGCGACCTGCTCAGTGACAAGTATTTCGATCATCGCGAAGTGTCGCAGCAACTGGTCAGCAACACCTGGGAGAACCTGTAAGTGCGCTACCGCATCAAGCATATTACCGAGTACCGCTACAGCGATCGCGTCAGCCACTGCTACAACCTGGCGCACATGATTCCCCGCACTACCCTGCGGCAGAAGTGCCTGAAAAGCGATGTCGACGTGCAGCCCATGAGTGCCTACGCCACCCGTCGCCAGGACTACTTTGGCAACATGGCGTTTCACTTTGAGATTCAGCGACCGCACAAAAAACTGATTATCGCCGCCACCAGTGAAGTGAATACCGGCCCACAGCGCTCCAACCTCAATCTCGATTTCGGCATCACCTGCACCCAGGCCCGGGAGCTGATGAGCAAAGCCAAGGACTTTGAAACCCTGCAGGCGCGGGAGTACCAGCTGGAATCACCCATGATTCGCGCCAGCAACGAGCTGCAGGAGTTTGCTGCGCCCTCCTTTGCCGACGATCGCCCGCTGCTGTCTGCGGTGATGGACCTGACCCGTCGCATCTACAAGGAGTTCAGCTACGAACCCCAGTCCACCACCATCGCCACCCCCCTGCACGAAGTGCTGGAGAGTCGCAAAGGCGTGTGTCAGGACTTTGCCCACCTGCAAATTGGCTGCCTGCGTTCACTGGGATTTGCCGCCAAGTATGTCTCCGGCTACATCGAGACGCTGCCACCACCGGGCAAGGAAAAGCTGGTGGGTGCCGACGCTACCCACGCCTGGATTTCGGTCTACTCACCCACCGAAGGCTGGTTTGAGTTTGATCCCACCAACGAGTGTCTCGCCGGCGAACAGCACATCATCACTGCATGGGGTCGCGACTTCTTCGATGTCACGCCACTGAAAGGTGTGATCTTCGGTGGCGGCCAAACCCCGACCCTCAACGTCTCTGTGGACGTGGCGCGGCTGGCGGATTAACCGGCTCAGGGAAACAGGAATTTCACCAGCCGCCCACCGAACAGGCGCTCGCCCTCGCTGCTCAGGTGGCGGCTGTCTGAGTAGGTGAGACTGCCATTACTCATCAGGTCCTGCGGGTAGCGCAGTTCAAAGCCCTGCAATTTAGGCAGGTAATCAATTCCCTGTGGCGCCAGCCGCTCGCTGAAGGTCTGGTCCAGATAGGCCGTCATTTTTAACGTCTGCGGATCGATACTTTGTGCCAGCTGGCTCTCGAGGTCGGCGCGGAAATTGAGATGGATCGGTGACACCGTCATGGGTGGCAGCATACCGATCATGGTCACCGGCACCTGTGCCTCGCGATGCAATCGCGCCAGGTAATCCACCACCTGATCCACATGCCGGAGGGAGAGATCGCTCTCCTGTGCCAGCCACATTTGGCGCCGGAACAGGCGGTCGGGGGTCTGTGTATAGAGCACCCGCCCAATGGACTGACGATGCTCCGTGGCAAAACTCAGGAAATCCTCGTAGAAACATTTGGCCGGGAACGGCTCGGCCTGCAGCGGTTCGTGAGCCCGGCAGTAGCCGCGGGACAACCCCACCACAAAGGGGGTGCGGGATTCCGGGGCAAGCGCATTGTAGAGGTCAATACCGTGGCTGCCTCCCAGCACCACCAGCGCCTTGCCATGCTTTGCCTCACATTCGCTGAACCGCTGGCGAAACTGCGCTGACAGCTCATAGTTCCAGAACTTGCACCCCTGCTGATAAATACTCTGGTGCTGGTGCGAGTTCTCCGCCTCCAACAGGGTTTCGTAGCGCTGCATATCCTGCGGGAAGAAGGGGCGCTGCAACTCCAGGTTGATCATGGCTACCAGTGCCACCACCGCCATCGAGGCCATGGTGGCGGCGGAATAGCGAAACACCCTACGCTGAGTGAAACGTTGGCTGTCGCGGAACGGCGACTCCACGTAGCGAAAAGACCAGAGTGACAGCAGATAGGTCACCGCAATCAGCACCAGGGGGGCGTAGAACGGCAAGTGATTGCCCCAGGCCAGTTTGGGCAGGGCAAAGACCGGCTGATGCCAGAGATAGAGGCTGTAGCTGATCAGCCCGATGTGCACCAACGGGCGGGAGGACAACAGGCGGCCGGCCCAACCCGCCTGGCCGCCAAACAAAACCACCAGCACCGCGCCCATCACCGGCACCAATGTCAGCAGGCTGGGGTGTGGGGTGGAAGGCTGGAAAGCGAAATAGCTCACCAGCACGACAACCAGCCCAAGGCCTGCCAGCAGCGACTGCGCCCGGGGAGCAATCTGTATCAGCCGGCTGTTGCTCACCACCAGAAACGCAGCCACGGCACCCAGCAAGGGCTCCCAGGCCCGGGGCGGAATCAGGTAGAAATTACCGATAGGCGAATGTCTCCAACCCCACTCGGCGATCATCAGACTGGCTACAGTACCTACCAGCAACACGGCAAAAAACACCCTCCGGCCAAAGCGTATTGCCAGCAACGCCACCCAGGGAAAAATCAGGTAGAACTGCTCCTCAACCGCCAGGCTCCAGGTGTGCAACAGCGGCGACAACTCGGACACGTTGCCGAAATAACCGGAATGGGTGAAGAAGTAGATGTTGGAGACGAAGAAAGTAACGCTGAGCAGGCTCGCCCCGTAGTCCTGCAGGATGCCGGGGGAGAGTCCGGCGAACAGGGGCAGCAGCAGTGACGTGGCCAGCACCACAATGGCCAGTGCCGGCAATATGCGGCGCGCGCGCCGCTCGTAGAACTTCACCACGGAAAAGCGTCTGGCTTCCACCTCTTCCAGGATGATGCGGGTGATCAGGAAGCCGCTGATGACAAAAAAGACATCCACACCGAGGTAACCACCACTGATCCACGGAAACCCTGCGTGGAAGGCGATGACCGGCAGGATCGCCAGCGCCCGTAAACCATCAATATCCTGACGATGCTTCACGCTGTCCGACTCCCGGACAGCGTCCTGGCGACTGATTTTCTTTTGGGCCGTTTTCTTCTGGATAGTTTTTCGGGGCAGCTTGCTTCCGGATTACCTCTTGCCGGCCTGCTGCTTGCCGGTTCGCACATCAATAACACCTGCAGACACTCCTTAGTCCGTCTGTTTCTCCTTGCCCCAACGCCGCCCGGGCGTCTCCCGCCCCCAGGCATTGATGGGGATAAAAGGATAGCCGCCCGGGTTGTGGCAGGCAAACCCTCACTTCCTGCACCCAATGATCACGCACCAATAGTGTGCAACCCCCTCTTTAAACGCACATCCTGCGCGGGCACAGGGCCGCCCGCGAGCCGTCAAATCCAACCAGCCTGGCAGGCGTATCCTCCCTTGGGGTTCCCCCCGCGAGATTTGTCCCCCTCGCTCATGGATTCCCCTGAGACTCCCTTTCCTTGCATAAATTTTGCATAAAACGGCACAGTCCATATAACCGTTTTAGGCGTACCAAGATGTTCAAGATGTTTGCAGCACGAATCCCTACCCTCTGGACCTCCGTCCTACTGGCCATCGGCTGCCTGTTCTGCAGCGGATCTTCATCGGCAGCAGAGCAGCGTGAGCTGCGCATCTATAACTGGAGTGACTATATCGACGCCGAGCTGCTGATCCGCTTTGAAGCAGAAACCGGCATCAAGGTGGTTTATGACACTTACGACAGCAATCTCGAAGTTGAACAGATTATCCTCAAGGGCGGACAAGGCTATGACCTGGTGGTGCCCAGTATCGACTTTATGGGGAAACAGTTAAAGAAGGGCTACTTCCAGCGCCTGAACACCGCCAAACTGAAGAACTACCCCAACCTGGATCCCAAACTGATGCGTCAGGTGTCGGAACTGGATATCCAGAACGCCCACGGTGTTCCCTATATGTGGGGTACCACCGGCATTGGCTACAACGTTAACAAGGTCAGGGAAGTGCTCGGCGCCAATGCGCCCACCGACTCCTGGAGCCTGATATTCGATCCGGCCAACGCGGCCAAGCTCTCCGCCTGCGGAGTTTCGGTGATCGACGCTCCTTACGAAGTGTTCGCTGCGGCGGTCAACTACCTTGGCCGCAACCCCAACTCCACCCAGACACAGGATTATCACGACGCCAGTGAGAAGTTGCTGAAAAAGATAGCCCCGTACGTTTCCGTCAATGCCAGCGATTACAATGAGCGCCTCGCCCATGGCGACCTGTGCGTGGTGATCGGCTACAGCGGCGATATCTACCAGGCCATGGCCGAAGCCGCAGAAGGCGTGGAGCTGGCCTACGCCATCCCCCGCGAAGGGGCGCAGATGTGGGTGGATATGCTGGCCATACCGGAGCTGGCACGCAACGTTGACGAAGCCCACGAGTTTATCGACTTCCTGCTGCGCCCCGACGTCGCCGCCGCCAACACTAACTACATCTGGTACCCCAACCCGATACTGGACTCCATCCCCCTGATCGACAAAGAGATCACCTCGGATAAATCCATCTATCCGACACCACAGGTACTCTCCAAGCTCTACACCGGCAACCTGCGCAAAGCAAAAGTCAGACGGGTGATCGAAGATGGCTGGAGTGAGGTGATGGACATCAGCCAGCCGGTCAGCAAGGAAACCGGCAGTGCGGCAGTGGCAGACCAGAACACGCAACCGCCCGGTTAAACACAGGCCTGCAAGCCACCCGCACAGCCTGTGGGTGGCATCACGCCACGATTAACACAACCCTGCCGGCGCTGTCGCCCGCCACCACCCGGTTCATGGCCTCGGCAAACTCTTCCAGCGCGTAGGTCTCCGCCACCACTGGTGTCAACAAACCCTGCTCTGCCAACTCAAACACCGTGCGGCTGTTTGTTGCGGCTTTGGCTGGGTCATTCAGGCTTTGCTGCTGCAGGTTTACCCCCACCAGCGCGGCACTTTTCAGCAGCGGCAGATTGGTGGGCAATGCGCTGATCCCCCCCGGAAAGCCCACCACCAGATGGCGGCCACCGTACCCCAGGCAACGGAAGGCCCGCTCGGTACTCCCGCCCCCCACCGGATCAAACACCACATCCACCGCCCTGCCGCCATTGGCGGCTTTCACCGCCTCGCGCCAATCATCACTGCCTGCATCCACTGCCGCATCCGCACCACCGGCCAGCGCCATCTGCCGCTTCGACTCGGACGACGCCGAGGCAATCACCCGGGCACCGAGGTGGCGACCGATCTGCACGGCGGCATAGCCGGTGGCGCCGCCGGCGCCCAACACCAGCAGGGTTTCGCCCGCCTGCAGCTGGCCCCGATCCACCAGGCCGTGCCAGGCGGTCAGGGCACTGACCTTGAATACCGCCGCACACTCAAAACTCATTCCCGCCGGCAGCGGACTGACGTTGTTGCCATCCACCACAGTCAGGTCGGCAAAAGCACCACCCCAGCTGCTGGCGATCACTGGCTGCCCCACGCTCCAGCGGGACACGCCTTCGCCAACGGCATCGATGATGCCGGCAAATTCGCTGCCGGGGATAAAGGGTACCGGCGCCCTGCCCTGATATTTGCCGGTAGCATTGAGCACATCCACAAAGCTGACACCCATGGCACGCACCGCAATTCGCACCTGCCCGGGAACCGGGTCACCCGGGTGGTAATCACGCAGGGTATAGTTTTCCAGCGGACCCAGTTGATCCGCCATCACCGCTCTTGGCATGGCTCCTAACCCCTTCTTCCATTGGTGTTTGATGGACGCTCGCGGGCAAACGCTTCCATGGCCCGGCGCACCTCTTTCAGGCCCAGGGCCAGCTCTTCACAGCGCTGGCCGGCAATGCGTTCGAGAAACGCATCGGCGATCTCCAGCGCCTGCACATCGGAACGCTGCTTGAGCGTCTGCCCCTTGCCGGTCAAGGTGAAAATCGGCGCACGCTTGTGATCCGGGTTGGGCTGTTTTTCCAGATAACCCTCCTCCAGCAGGCTATTGACGGCGCGCTGTATGACCTGGCGGGGATGCCCCAGGCTGCGCCCAATCTGTGGCACGGTAGGTGGATGATCCGCCTCAACAATGGCATTGAGCACCAGGTCTTCCATGGTTTTCAGCCCGGAACCCTGCTGCACTTCGGCAAAGACACTTTGCAGGCGCCCCTGCAGTCGGGCCACTTCATCCACCAGCTGCACCAGGGGATGGGATTTCAGGCTGCGGGGTTGCCTGTCGCTGGCCGCGGCCCGGGTCATACCTGCCACCCGATGGGGAAGGCCTGCGGGTAATCACCGATCATGGAGCCACTGGGCACCTTGAAGCCGTTGACATCCGCCAGTGTCGGGATGGCATTGTCGGGCGGGATAACGTACTGCAGCTGCGGGCCACCCCACATACTGGTGTAAGCCCGCCGCCGGGTGGGGTGATTGTCGGCGCCGCCGGCGCTGTGCAGCATATTGCCGTTAAACACCAGCGCATCACCGGGCTCCACATCCCAACTGAGGATATCGAAGCTGTCGGCGTAGCGGTCGATGTCCGGCACCACCGGCGCATCGGCCGTCCGATTGCTGAGACTCAGCATCTTGCCTTCATTGCTTTTTTTCAGGGCCTCGTTCTGGCCACCGCCGAGACGGGGGTCGTAAATCACATTCCAGCGGTGGGAGCCACGTACAATCTTCAGGGTCAGCTCTTTGGGGGAGTAATCCGCTGTCACCCACACCCGCACCATGTCGTCACCGCGCACCTTCAGATAGGGGGTGTCCTGATGCCAGGGGGTGGGAATAATGCGGCCTTTCTGCTTGTAGAAAATCTGATCCAGGATCAATTGCGCCGACGGCGCCCGCATCATACGCGCCGCAATTTCCGGTATGCGGCCGACGTCCAGTAACTGCTGCAGGGAAGGGCTGCGCAGTGCCGGGAAGGTCTCGAGGAAAGTCTCTCCCTCGCCGGCCTGGTCGCTGGCACGGGTAGCTCGCTTGCCCGGGTTGGTATAGGACTCCTCCACTCCCTGCTCCAGCAGCTGTCGCTCCTCAGGGGTAAGAATGCCCTTCAGCAATATCGCCCCATCGCGCTGGTACTGGTCAATTTGTGCCTCTGTCAGCTCTGCACGGCTACTCATCTGCCACTCCCCTACCCGGTTATTCTCTCTGCTTCAATTTGACACCATGGTGTCATCATGAAATATTGGTGTCAATTGATGCGGAAATGGCTAGCCGCCAGTCACCCTCAACAGATCCCCATGCGGAGCGGAAATGAATACAGTCGCGATAGAAACTGACGGCAGCGTCCTGAAGTTGACCCTCAACGATCCCGCCAGCCTCAACGCCATGGGCCCCGCCATGGCCCGCGAATTGCGCGACGCGGTGCGCTTTGCCAGCGACCCCGGGCAGAACTTCCGCTGTCTGGTGATTACCGGTGCCGGCCGCGCCTTCTGCTCCGGCGGTAACCTCGGCATGATGGGAGGCAGCCCACAGGCGGCGGACAGCGATCCTGTGAGTCTCGGCACCCACCACCATCACGTGATCAAACTGCTCAAGAGCCTGCCCTATCCGGTCATCACCGCAGTCAATGGCCCCGCCGCCGGACTGGGCTTCTCCTACGCCCTCACCGGCGACCTGATCGTTGCGGCGCAGTCCGCATTTTTCCTCGCCGCCTTTCGCAACGTCGGCGTATCAACGGATGGTGGCCTGAGCTGGACACTACCCAAATACATCGGCTGGGCGCGGGCCAAGGAGCTGTTACTGATGGGCGAACGCCTCTCCGCCGAACAGGCGCTGGAATGGGGCTTGATCAACCGCGTGTTCAATGACGACAGTTTTATGCAAGAGACCATGGCGCTGGCGCAGCAGATTGCCGCCGGCCCTACCGTTGCCCTGGGAGCCGTCCGGCAACTGAGCTGGGAAGGATGGGATACCAGCCTTGAGCGCCACCTCGACCGGGAAGAGCAAGTGCAGCTGCGGACCTTTACCACCAGCGATGCCCGCGAGGGCGCCATGAGCCTGATGCAAAAACGGAAGCCGGAATTTTCCGGCAAGTGAGTTGCCTGCGGTTACAAAACCACAGACCCGGGCGCCATCAGCGATGCGCTTTGCTGTAGAAGTGATAAGCCAGCGCCAGCAACAGGCAGGTGGTCGCCGGGACATAGAGGGCATCGAACTGCCACCGTGCAAATAACAGCGCGCCCACCGTACCACCGGCAATAAAGCCGGTGATGATCAACAGAAAGAGCTGCAGTTTACGCCGGTCGAAGGCCTCGCCCCGCAGCAGGGAACCGATCATGATCCCCAGGTCGGTAAATATACCGGTGACGTGGGTGGTACGGATAACAGCCCCGCTGTAAGTGGTCGCCAGGGCATTCTGCAACCCACACGCCGCCGACGCAGCAAAGTGGCCATAGACCAAGCCCTGCGACAGCAACACCGACGCCCCGAGGATCAGTATCGCCTCCAGCACCAGCGCCGTGTCGTAGTGACGCCCAAGCTTGAGTGAGGCGCCGTGCAGCAGAAAGCCCGCCAGTGCAGCGCCCACAAAAAAGGACAGCAGCACCCCGAGCAGATGCAGCGTAGTGACCAGCGGGTTACCCAACAGCCCCGCCCCCACCAGAGTGGCCGTCCCGGAGAGGTGGGACACCGATTGATGCTCGAAACCCAGCAGGCCAATGGCGTTGATACAGCCTGCCACCAGCGCCAGCAGGAACGCGCCGTACTCCACCCAACCCGGTAATGTCCTGATCAAGATTTTGATCCCCCGGCGCTAGCTCCGCAGCTTGCCAACCACTGTGAATACCGCCACCAATAAAGCGCCCGCCGCCAGCCCCGCCAATCCGCTGAGCAGTGGACCCATGACCATTTCCATAAGCTCGCTGTGCGGCAGCAGTGTGGCCACTCCATGATGCAGAAACTCATGCACGACCGGCGCACCGTGCAGCAGAATGCCACCGCCCACCAGGAACATGGCCACCGTGCCGAGAATGGAGAGTGTTTTCATCAGCCACGGACAGGAGCGCAAGAGGGCGTGACCAAACAGGCGCTTGCCGCGAGCCGCAAGGGTATCGCCGGGCAAACGCAGCAGATAGAGACCGGCATCATCCAGCTTGACGATCCCGGCCACCACGCCGTAGACGCCGATGGCAATCAGCGCCGCCACAATCGCCAGAGTGGTGGCCTGGGTGACCATATCGGCAGACTGCACCGCACCCAATGCAATCACCACAATTTCGGCGGACAAAATAAAATCGGTGCGGATGGCCCCCTTGATTTTAGTCTTCTCAAACTCCGCCAGATTGATGCCCGGGTTGTGGATAACCGACTGCAATTGATCCGTCTCCGCCTGGCTCTCCTTGGCGTGGAGAAATTTGTGCGCGACTTTTTCAAACCCTTCGTAACAGAGAAAGGCACCGCCAAGCATCAGCAACGGGGTAATCACCTGCGGCAGGAAGGCACTCAGCAACAGCGCCACCGGCACCAGCACCACCTTGTTGATGGCAGAGCCTTTAAACACCGCCCACACCACCGGTAGTTCGCGCTCGGCGCGCACACCGGAGACCTGCTCCGCATTGAGGGCCAGGTCATCCCCCAACACGCCGGCGGTTTTCTTCGCCGCCACCTTGCTGAGCAGGGCGACGTCGTCCAGTAACGTCGCAATATCATCCAACAGTGCCAGCAATCCCGCCGCGGCCATAACAGTTCCTTGTGATTTATGTGAGAGGTTTATTCAACCGCATCCACCAATCCCCACTCCAACGCGGTTCTGGCATTGATACGACGACCGCTGAGCACCAGCCACGCGGTCCGCTGGCGACCGATACGACGGGTGAGGCTGACGGTACCGCCGGCGCCGGGAATCAGGCCCAGCTGCAGCTCCGGCAGTTGAAAAAACGTTTTCGGATGAGCGATCACCCTGGAGGCAAACGCCGGCAACTCCATGCCCGAGCCCAGGCAGGCGCCGTGCACATAGCAAGTCAACTTATCCGTCACCCGCGACAGCATACGCGCCGGGCTGTGCACGGAGCGCACCCAATGGGCGGTGGCCTGGTCGGGAAAACTGCCGAACTCCCGCAACTCGCCACCGACACTGAAGCAGGCCCCGGCCGCACGAATCTCCACCTGTTTGATGCTGTCATCGAGCTGCGCCAGCTCCAGCGCCTCCACCAGCGCGTCGCGCATTTCAATGGTAATGGAGTTGCGCAACTGCGGCCGATTGAGGGTCAGCAACAGCCGCTCTTGCTCTCGCTCCATAACCACCGCCGGCCCCTCTTCTTGCGGCCAGGGATCGGCCACAAAATTTTCGCGCCAGCGATTGAACTCCGGACCTGACTGCAGCGTTGAGTAAGCCAGGGACTCCACATTCAGCCCCAACTCCGGCGACAAGGATTCGGTAGCGCGCAGTACCTGCACCAGGGTCATGGCGGTTTGCGGCGCGCCACTGATTCGCTCCACCAGTGCGGCAGCCTCCTGCTCTGTGGCCACCAGCACATCGGCGCTGTCACAATGACAAGGATCACCCTCGCCCCAGGCAATCACCGGGCAGGGCTGCCTCAGCAGCCAGTCGTGACCGGGGAGATCCTGTAACGGAAGGACAATAGCCGTCTGCATAGTCACTACTCACTCGGTCCGTTCTGTTGCGGGTTTGGGGCGCGATAAATAACCTGGCCGGCGCACAGTGTCAGCGCCACCGATACCGCCGCAGGATCCTTCAGCAATTCGCCTTTGCCAACGTTAAGCAAACACAAATCCGCCGCCTGCCCCACCGCTGGCAGGCGCATGCCGGAGCCGGGCAAGGCGGGATTACCGCAGTAAGCCGCCACAGCCTGCTCCGCCGTCAGACACTCTTCTGCCCCCATCACCACGCCGTCGTGATTGCGACGGCTGACCGCCGCGGCCATCGCCTGCCAGGGATTCACATCGCCGTAGGGCGCATCACTGCCGGCCGCAAAGGCCACCTGCTGGCGATAAAACGACTGCGCGCGATAGAGCAACGGCTGCTCGTCGGCTGCCACATCCTGCAGATACTGTACGCCGCGCTCAGCAATAAAATGGGGCTGGCTGACCACCGTCACACCCAGCTCCTGCATGCGCTTGATGGCGGCATCGTCGGCAATGGAGGCGTGCTCAATACGATCGCCTTCCAGCCCCCCCGCCTCCATCAACGCCGCCAGCGCAAAGTGCAGTTCCGCCAGGGTTACACAGTGAATCGCCACCGCCCGCAGGTGCCGGTGCGCGCGCTGCATTTGCGCCACCAGCTGCTCAAAGTCCGGCAGGTCAATTTCACGCAGGTAAATTTTCAGGGGGCCGGGACGCACCTGCTCGTGCCCGCTGAGCACGCCGTGCAGGTCTTCACTACCCATCATCCATACTTTCTGCAACAACTCACCACTGTCGCTCAGTTGCTGCAACAGCTTCAGCGTTTCGCGAGTGTTGTTAACGCCGGTATCGGTGACGCCCACCACACCATAACTTGCCAGCTCCGCCGACAGTGAACGCACATCCGGCAGCTGCCGCGGCAGACGTTCACCCAGCCAGCGATCCAGATTGTAGAAGCAACCGTTGAGGCGACCATTGGCATCGCGGCCGGCGCCCTCGGGCAAGTCATCGGTATCGCTAATATTGCACAGTTCCAGCGCCCGGGAATTCAGCACCCACAACATGCCGCTGCGATGCTGGATACGCACGGGTACCGACGGGCATACGCTGTCGAGCCATTGTCGATCCAGCTGTTCGCACACGCTCTCGTGGTAACCCACACCGCGCAACCAGTGGCCGCCTGGATGAACAGCCGCCCGCAAAGCCTGCCCCAACTCCTGCTCACTGGAGACCGCCGGCGGACCACAAGTCACCGAGCTACGTGCCGCGGCAGTACCCAGCAGGTGCATATGGTGATCCCAGAGACCCGGCAGCAGCAGCTTGCCGGTCGCGTCGATCACCTCTTCCCCGGCCTCGGGTGACAGCGACGCCTGCAACGCCGCAATGCGACCCTGGCGCAGACGCACATCCACCACACGCTCATTCCACAGCTGTACCGCACGCAACAGCAGCGCCGTCATGCAAAAAACTCCTGCAGCACGGGTTCATTGTCCGCGCCCAGCGCCGCCGCTCCGTCCATTACCGGGCGGGCCTGCGGCGGGACCACGGCATAAGTGCCAGTAGCCTCGGCACTGCCGGCGGCAATGCCGAAGCTCACCACCTGCTGCAGTGACAGCTCCAGCAGCCGGCCGCCGCCGCGCTGCCAGTCGTGCCAACCCAGCAACGCTGCATGCAAGCCGGTTAAGGGGTCAGCGATGGCATCTCCGCAGAATACCGGGTCGCCGCGATCGCCGCCCAGCAGCCACGACAGCCCGGCAGCCACACCGGCGTCGTCGCCGTAAGCAATCCAGTCTCTTTGTGGTTCCGCACGGCCATAACCGGACAAGCTCAACCACACCAATCCCGGCTTCTGCTGCAACAGTTCCGCAGCCACTATGCCCATCTGCTCCAGCGCCCGCGGACGGGACGCCTCGATAACAATGTCCGCTTGCAGTATCAAGGCACGCAACTGCGCTCTACCCGCTTCAGTGTGCAGCGGCAGTGAAAGAGACTCCTTGCCGCTGTTCATCAAATCAAAAAAGTCTGTCGGCCCCAGCCGGGCGCCATCGGGCCGCCGCTCACTCTCCACCTTGATCACCCGTGCACCAACCTGCACCAGCAACTGGCCACATAATGGGCCAGCCCAGAGCGAGCTCAGGTCAATCACCAGCGGCATCCGCTTCTGCGGCACGACAGGCTCGGCATATCGTCTAGCCCCGAACCACTTCGTGCAGGTCTCCGGTGCTGCGACCGCAGCTACTGCCAGCCCAAGCAAACGACCGCGCTCCAGTAACAGCGACAACGGCTTTTGTTGTAACAGGTCAGCGAGACTCTCGTCAGTGACCTCCTCCAGCCAGGCTGGCAGCAAGTCGCGGTCATCGTCACGGGCAAGGTTAAGTGCCAGTACGCCATCGGCACAGTCGTACAACTGACAGGCAGCTCCGGCAGACTGCCGTCCCTGACGACTGTAGCCGGCAATGGCCGCGCGCTCACCCAGCAGCTTGTGCGCTTCCAGCACAGCAGGGTTCAGGCGACCACCGCTGAGCGCACAGAGGGCCAGCCAGGCGCCCTGGGCGACCGCCGCGAGAGGCGCGATGCAGGGGCGCGGCGCTCCATCCGCGTGACCGGTCAGCCACATCGCCCCGGACTCTGCCCACAGCCTGTCAGCCGGGCGCCTGTCGCCGGCCACAGACACGCCATCGCACTGCAGGGTCTGCAGCAGGTGAAGGGCATAGGCTTCGGGAGTAAGGCTCATAACTGATTTCGGGATTCAGGATTCATGCATGACAGGATAAGCGCAGAGGCGCCGGCCATAAACAACAACGGCACCCGCAGGTGCCGTTGTTGATGATGATAACCCCTGCCCCGTCATTGCGAGGCACGTTTTTTAGCACCGAAGCCGTTCATGCCTGACACACTGCAACCTGGCTCGCAGAAAACATGGGTCGCCACGCTACGCTCGCGACGACGGTATTGGGCTTATCTGTAATCCGCGCGATTAGACGCGACCGGTTACCGGAATCAGTGCACCGGTTACCGCTTCGGCGCGATCACTGGCCAGGAACAGGATCACTTCCGCCAGCTTCGCAGGTGCAACCCAGGCAGAGAAGTCTGCGTCGGGCATGGCATCACGGTTGGGCTGGGTGTCGATAATGCTGGGCATAACCGCATTCACGGTGATATTGCGCTCCTTCAGCTCGACCGCCAGGGACTCGGTAAAGCGGGAAACACCGGCCTTGGAGGCGGAGTAAGCCGCGTTGCCGAACTCGCCCTTGAGGGAGCCAATGGCACTGATGCTGACAATGCGGCCGCCGCTTTCAGGAAAGTGAGCCAGGGTGCCCTTGCTGGCATTCACGGCGGTGCGTACGTTCATCTGGTACATGCGATCAAAACTGTCGATGGAGCCATCAGTGATGGTCTCCCACACGAAACCACCGGCGATGTTTACCAGAGCATCAATGCGCCCGTGTTTGGCAGCGATACCGGCCATGGCGGCGGCGGTGGCTTCGGCATCACCCAGGTCCGCAGTCACTACGGACTCCACACCGGCTGCGGGCTGGCCATCCACCACGTCCACGGCGACCACGGTGGCGCCACGCTTGGCCGCTTCCTCGGTTACAGCACGGCCCAGGGATCCCAGGCCACCGGTTACAACTACTACTTTATCCTTCAGTTCCATTTCATCACCTTTGTCTGTCTGGCTGAACGGCGGTCTGGCCGCCCATTCATCTATCAGGTTAATTCGTTGCCCGCCCGAAGCCTCGGGGGCTCTGGCGGGTTACACGATCTCGCAGATCAGCGTACCCACCTCGTAGACCTTACCCGGCCTGGCGAGAATCCTCAGCGTGCCGCTTGCCGGCGCTTCCATCTCCTGTACCGTCTTGTCCAGCTCCAGCATATACAGGGGCTGACCCCGCTCCACTGTAGCACCATCGGCAACCAGAAACTCCGCCAGTCTGACCTCCCGGGTGGAGAAACCCACCGGTGGCAGGCGTACCTCAATACTCATCTCTCTGCTCTCCGATACCTGCGAAAGCGTCCCCCGGAGTTTTGCGGGGGCAGATAAACAACTGGCCCCATCAGGGGCCAGTTGTTCGGTTCACTAAGACAAGGGAAACCTTAAACGATTTCGCCGATCTCGGTACCTACCGGGTAGGTTTCACCCGCAGGCTGCTTCTGTACCAGCTTGCCAGCGGCAGGAGCTTCGATTTCCTGAACGGACTTGTCGGTTTCCAGAGAGTAGATTGGCTGACCTTCTTCTACAGTCGCGCCGTCTTCTACCAGCCACTCAGCCAGGGTGCCTTCGGTGGAAGACATCTGCAGCTTTGGAATTGTTAATGAAGTAGACATGGAAATCCCCTTAATTTACTTAAACATCTCGCGAACACGGGCAACGATGCTGTTCACATTCGGCACCTGCGCGGTTTCAATGGTTTTGGAGTACGCAATCGGCGCATAGGCCGCACCGAATCTGGAGGCAGGGCCCTTCAGCTTGGTGAACAACTCTTCGTTGATGGTAGATGCGATCTCGGAGCCCAGGCCACAGAATTCTACAGCAGCGTGTACTACCAGCGCACGACCGGTTTTCTCGACGGAGGAGAGAATACGATCATAATCCAGCGGCAGCAAGGTACGCAGGTCGAGAACCTCGGCGTTGATGCCCTCTTTGGCCAGCTCTTCTGCTGCCAGCAGACACTGCATTACCTGCCAGCCGTAGGTCACCAGGGTAATGTCGGTACCTTCACGCTTGACCTTGGCCACACCCAGCGGGATGCGGTAGTCGCCCACAGGTACTTCTTCCTTCAGGGCGTAAGTCAGCATCATGGACTCGAACTGGATACAGGGATCCTCGTCCGCGATACAGCTCATCAGCAGACCCTTGGCCTCGGTAGGAGTACTTGGGTAAACGATCTTCAGGCCTGGTTGATGCAACAGCATCGCTTCAGTGGACTGGGAGTGCTGGGCACCGAAGCCACCGATACCGCCGCCGCAGATCATACGCACGGTCATGGGCACAGTAGTAGTCGCACCGGACATGTAACGCTGCTTGGCGGCGTGGTTGGTAATCTGGTCCATACAAACGCCAACGAAGTCGGCGAACATGATCTCGGCAACCGGCTTCATACCCACCAGGGCAGAACCGGTGGCACAACCGATAATGGCTTGCTCAGCAATCGGGGTAGGACGGATACGCTCGCCCCACTTGCTCTGCATGCCCTTAAAGCACTTGAACACACCACCGGGATCGTCACCGATGTCCTCACCCAGGCAGTAGACGTTTTCGTCCGCCTGCATGGAGAGATCCAGCGCGTCCTGAACCGCTTCGAACATCGCCATGGTCTTGGTTTCGCCGGTCCACTCAGGCTCGGCTTCACGCTTGATGCGCTGGCCACGACGCGGCACCACGTCAGGATCGCCGTACACGTCCAGCAGCATTTCATCTTCGCCGGTGACCGGGCTGTTCAGGGCCCACTCAACGGCCTCAGCCACTTCGGCCTTGGCGGAGTTGTCGATATCGGCCAGCTCTTCCTCGGTGCAGATGCCCGCATCCAGCAGCGCCTGACGGGTGGCAGGTACTGGCCAGTCGGACTTGGCCGCTTTCAGGTCATCACCTTTCAGCAGGTGACTCCAGCCCACACCGGCGTGAGGACCCAGACGATTGGTCATGGCCTCAACAAATACAGGACCTTTGCCTTCACGCACGCTGGCGATGATCTCTTTCATGCCGTTGTGGAACGCCACCGGATCGTTACCGTTCAGGCGCACGCCGCGGAAGCCCAGAGCTTCGGCACGGGAGGTGAAGTTCTCGCCCTTGGTGTAATCAGGAATCGCCGTGTACTCACCGATCAGGTTGTTCTGGCACATGAAGATCACTGGCAGCTCCCACACACCAGCCATGTTCATGGCTTCGTGCACTGCACCGATACTGGTAGCACCGTCACCGAAGTTAACGATGGTCACCTTGTCGGTGCCGCGCAGCTTTTCAGCCAGCGCCAGACCGTTGGCGATCGGCGCACCAGCGCCCACAATCGCGGTGGTCAGCATGGAGCCTGAAGAGGGATCGGAGATGTGCGGAGAACCACCCTTACCCTTGTTCACACCACCTTCACGACCCAGAGCTTCAGCGAACAGGCCTTTCAGGGGTACACCCTTGGCCACCTGGTCGTGAATACCACGGTAGATGGTCACCATGTGGTCTTCGCTGGTGATCAGAGGAGCGATGGAAGCTGGGATGCCTTCCTGACCGGTCATTGGCCAGTAAGTGAACATAAACTTACCACTGGACAGGCCCGCCTGGATGGCTTTATCCACCTCGTGGATACGGGACATCTGGCGGTAAATCTCCTTCAACGTACCGGGATCTATCGACTTGACATCAATTGTCATTATTCATCTCCTCTCAATTCAAACTCTACACAACTGTATGGGTTGCGAATGGCCACAATCTTTTATTTAAACGGGTAATACGGGGAGTAATTCAGACCCCGGAATGCCAGCAGTTCCAGCTGACGCGAGACCCGATTTCAGCAGACTTAAAACCGCCGTAGACTACTATGCCACCCCCTTTTTAGTCAACATCACTGTTGAATATAGAGACCGGCTGCGGCCCCGGAAAAACCGCGCTGCGCCGGCCTTCCACTCAGCTTAGCAGGCCGGGGGAAACTGCTGTTGCTGCCGGCCCACTGTCACGGAACCATAACAACCAGTGACACACGGATCCTGGTGCGCCCTCGTCCTCAAACTGCCGGATGGGACTCAAATGAATCAGCCACTCACCTGCCACAATGTAATCATCTGATAACAGTGTGATCAGCGGGTTACAATATCGTGCTAACACCCCGAAAGCAAGGGCTTCCGGGGCGGGAATACCGATCGCAGACCAGATAGCGGCCAACCCCGCGTGCCCCCCATTTGCGCAACCGCCGCTCCAAACAAAAAGGGCGGCCCGAAGGCCGCCCTTAACCGCGCAGGAAAACAGGGTCAACGACCATCCACCTCCGCAGCGATCTTACAGAGGGCATCAGCGACAAAGTCCGGCTCGGTGATCATCAGGTCGTGTCCGGTATCTATCTCCCAGAAGCGTCCCTGACAGAGGGACTTCAGCGCTTCCCGGTACTCATCCAGCAGGTTCGCCGTGCAGGCAATAAACGACTGCGGCAGCTGGCGCATGGCCGCTTCATTGCCCAACTCCAGCTTCTGGGTAAAGCAGGCCCAGGGGTGTGGTGTCAGCTTCGGCTTCATCCAGGCGATCTGCTGCGGATCGGTGACGCCATAATAGTTGTCCGGGGTCATGGGGTAGGAACCGGGGAACAGCACCAGCTCCACACCATTCACCACCTGCATGTCCTGATGTGCTGCCGCCATCATGTCGGCGGCCACATCCGCCAGCGACTGGCCGTGCATCGGGTAGGCCGCATCCAGGTAGACGATATTACCGATGCGATCGGTAGCGCGATCCGCCACCCCGGTAATCACCATGCCTCCGTAGCTGTGCCCAACCAGGATCACATCCCGCAGATCTTCATACTCCAGCAGCTGCACCACATCGGTGATATGGGTGTCGAGGTTGATCGATCCATTGAGCAGGTGCGAGCGATCCGCCAGCCCGGTAAGGGAGGGCGCGTGCACCTCATGCCCCTCCGCCCGCAGGCGCTGCGCCACCGGCTGGTAACACCAGCCACCGTGTCCACCACCGTGAATCAGCACGAACGTTGCCATTGCGATACTCCTTTTATGATTATATTGATAGACCAGACTTAAGTTACCAATTGATAACTTATGCCGCAATTGCCGTCAGCGCAAGAGTTCGTTTACCCTGCCCGGGCAATTTTTCACAGTTGAACCCGAGCCCCGATGAACGCCACCCCCAAGCGCCGCAACGCCGAACAGACCAAGGCCCGCATTCTGGCGGCCGCCCAAAAGGCCTTTGCCGAGGTGGGTTACGCCCGTGCCGGCATCCGTGACATCGCCGAAGCCGCGGATATCAGCTCACCCATGCTGCTGCGCTACTTCGGCTCCAAGGCGGGGCTGTTCGAAGCGGCGCTTACCGACGCTGTCAGCCTGGAAGGGGTGATGGAGGGGGACAGGAGAGATATAGGCAAACGGCTGGTGGCGCTGTTCAACGACCCGCAGCGGGAGATTACCCCGCCGGCCATTATCGCGTTGTCGGCTGGCGACCCCGATGCCCGGGGCATCACCGCCCGGGTCACCGAAGAACATGTGATTGGCCCATTTGCCCGCTGGCTGGGAGGCCCAGGGGCCGAAGCCCGGGCCACGGAGATTTTTATGCTGGCCACCAGCTTCGTGATCTACTCCCGGCAGCTGCCGATTATCAGCAACAACCCGGCACGGGAGAACGATATCTCCACCTGGCTGGCACAGTCGATTCAGGCAATTGTGGACGAGGGTGGCATCAGCTGACCCGGCTTCAAACTCCCAGGGTCAGTAACAAACCCACACACCCCAGCAGCGCAAGGGTCGACACCCCCAGGGATAAAAACAACAGACGGCGAAACAGCTCCACCTGCTTACGGGCTTCGCTCGCAGCCACCTCGGCCGCCTCCATGGTGATCTGCAGCTTCTCTGCCAGGGTATGAATAGACTGCGCGTTCTGGGTCGCAGCCGCCTGCAACTCCTCGATTTGCTGCACCACCACCGGATCGGTTTTGACATCCTCCTTCCGCGATGTGAACGCCGGAATCGCCACCGATGCGATCTGTGCCACATAGGGCGCCAGTGCCTTGATGATGGGTAATGCCTGAACTGCCATAGATCTCCCCTTAAGCTCTCAGCCTTTACGGTTTTGTGGCCTGCCATCACACGTCGGCCACGGCCCTGATTATGGCGCTGATAGTAACAGATCGCCGCAGCTCGCATGGGAGCGGTAAGCACAGTCACGGCGGGACCTGTCGCCAGATTCAACAGTGCAAAGAAAAAACTGTGACACCTTTTATGCCTGTGACTTCCATAGGTAGAATGAGGTGGCCTTTTCGGCTACACAGGAACGTGACCGAGCCACCCGCCACGCTCGCAACAACGGAATGACCATCCCATGACAACCCCTCTGCAACAGGCTTGTGCGCGTCCGGGCAAACTTCAACCGCTTTTGCTGAAGCGCGGCGGCCTCCTGCTGGCGCTGCTGGGTTACAGCAGCCTCCTGTTTGCTGCCAGTCCCCCCAAAGCCACCCGCGACGCTACCGCCCTGGCGCAGTCCGTCTACGATCGCCCCGCCGGCGAGGATCATGCGGCCCGCGTAGTGATGTTGCTGGAGAGCAAAGGCAAGGTGGATAAACAGCGTCTGCTCTACAGCTACGGCGTTGACCGCGGCAACGGTGAGCGGGGTGTGCTGATGCGCTTTATCGAACCCAATGATATTGCCGGCACCGGCCTGCTGACCATGGATCATAGGGGTGACGATTCCGACCAGTGGCTCTACCTGCCCTCCCTCGGCAAGGTGCGGCGCATCGCCTCCAGCCGCAAGGGTGGCCGCTTTGTCGGCTCCGATTTCTTCTACGAGGACCTGGGCGACCGGGAGGTGGATATGGACACCCACCGTATCATCGGTAAAGACAAGGTGGGCGGTGTGCCCTGCACCCTGCTGGAGAGCATTCCGGTAAAGAAATCCAATTCGGTCTACAGCAAACGGGTGAGCTGCATCCATGAACAGCTGCTGCTGGCCCTGCGGGTGGACTTCTACATCCGCGGCAAGAGCCCGAGCAAACGCCTGCAGGCGAGCAAGATCCGCAAGGTGCAGGGTTACTGGACCGTCTACGAAAGTGCCATGCAGGACCTGAAAAAGGATACCCGCACGCGCCTGATTACCACCGACATCGTCTACGACCAGGGATTGCCCGATACACTCTTCACCCAGCGCGGTCTGGCAGACGAGAGCCGGGAGCTGCCCTACCGCCCCAAAGGCCAGAACCCCTGAACGGCGCCAGACCCCCTGAGCCAACAACTCCACGACCCATACATAACAACAACTACCCAGGACCTGAGATGACTGAAATACACACACGCTGGCTACCCGCCCTGCTCCTCACCCTGGCCCTGCCAGCCGCCCCCCACGGCCAGGCCCAGGACCTGCTTATCATCGACGAAGGCAGCGACGACGCATCGCTGACCATAGAAGACAGCAGCGACAGCCTGATCATTGACGACGGCAGCGGCAACCTTATCAGCGACGAAGCACCGGCACCGCGCCGTGACAACAACCAGACCGCCTCAGCCCAGACCAGCGACAACGGCCTCAGTTTCAAGCTGGACCCCATTCGCCTTGAAGCCGGTGTTTTCGACACCGACAGCACCGCTGACTACCAGGGCTACGCCCACATCACCGCCATCCTCAATTGGCAGGGCGGCCCCTGGGAGCTGCAGGCCGCTGCACGGGTTGATGCCTTCGAGGAGGAGCCCGCCAACAACAACCAATCCCCCGCGCGGGGTGAATGGAACGATGCCGACCTCGACTATGACGAGACGTTTGTGCGCTACAAGGGGGAGAGCGGCATACTGACCCTGGGTGCCCAACGGGTGCTCTGGGGCCGCATTGACGAAGTACCGCCGTCGGACAAGCTCAGCACCCAGGACCTGCGCCGCGGCCTGCTGGATGATCTGGAAGACCGCCGCCTCGCCTCCGCCGCCGTGCGCTACGAGCACTTTATTGCCAACGGCAAACTGGACCTGCTCTACCTGCCACGCTTCCGCGAATCGGAACTGCCGGGACAGGACAGCGTCTGGTACCCGATCAACCGCCGCGAAGGCACCATTCTCGGGCTCGATACCACCGCGCAGGCGGAGTTTGTAATCCGCAACGCCCCAATCAGTGAAAAGGCCCCCGACACCGACGGAGGCGGCGGCCTGCGCTTCAGCCAGTTGGGTGACGGTTTTGACTATGCCGTCACCCTGCAGCGGGGTGTGGGCACCCAGCCCTACTTCTCTTTCAACCCGGCCAGCGGCCGCATAGAAGCCCGCTACCTGCGCTCCACCACAGTGGGCGCCGATGCCGGCTTTGAAGCCCTCGGCGGCACCCTCAAACTGGAAGCGGCCTGGAACAGCGACACTCCGGTCACCCGCAGCGATGGCCGCTTCGACAGTGTGGAAAGCGTGGCCTGGGGTGTGGCACTGGAACTCTTTCCCGGCGATGGCGATGCCCGGGTCAACCTGCAGGTGACTGGCAATCAGTTGCTGGGTGCTCCCTCAGTGATGGACCGGGACGAGATGGTCTCCCTCAATGGCTCTCTGGAGATCCCATTTGCCAACAACCAGTGGCGCGCCCGCCTGCGCTTTAACGCCGGCCTGGATAAAGAGGATCTGTACATCAACCCGGAACTGACCTATACCGGCCTGAGGAATCAGGAAATTTACCTCGAGGCGCACGCCTTTGACGGTGAGAAAGGCAGTGTGGGCGGTTTTTACGAGGAGGACTCCCTGCTGACCCTGGGCTGGCGCGCCAGCCTCTGACCCTGACCAGCCCCGGCAACGGGGCTCACCTGTCACCCCCACACAGCCGAGGATCACCCCATCAGCAGCACTATGGATGCACCCCGCTCAGCGCGCCCGCTGCCGGACAAACCGGGGGAACCCCGTGCCCTACTGGACGACGGCATATTTGTGCAGGTCAACAGCGCCTTCCTTGAGCGGCTCGGCTACCCCAGCGGCAGCGACCTGCTGGCTTCCAACCTGCTGGACCACGCCATCGGTCTCGACAAGGAGGAGCTGAGCCTGCTGCTGAAGCAGGGCCAGCGCACCGCGGCGGACAGCAAGTCCCTGCCCAGCCTCAATGTCACCCTGCGCACCGCCAGCGGCGACCCGTTGCAGGCCGAATTGCACGCCTGCCACAACCGCTATGATGGGGAGGAGGTGGTGGAGATACACCTGGTCTCCGCCGTGGACCGCCAACTGGGCAAGCGATTGCGCAACCTGCCCTGGAGCACCTACGCCTGCCTGCTGCTGTTGCTGGCCATCTCCGCATTACCCAACGCCATACTGCCCCGGCTCAATATCAACAACGCCCCCGCCACCTACCTGCCGGAGGACTCCCCCAGCCGGATATTCAACGATCAGGTACGGGAGATATTTCCCAGCGACGAAGTGGTGATCCTGCTGTTTGAGGGAGTGGCACTCTACTCCGACGGTTTCCTGCAGGCCTATGACTCCCTGGCACAGGAGATTGGCGAACTGGAGGCGGTGGAGGAGGTAGTCGCCGTCACCAGCCAGGATCACATTGAGGGCACGGAAGATGGATTCCTGGTCACACCGCTGTTTGACCTGGAGACCCTGGACGAAACCCGCCCCCGGGAGCGACTGGCCCGCGCCCTGGAGGACCGCTTTGCCAATGGCACCATGTTGGCGGCAGACGGCTCCGCCCTGGCCATGGTGATTATTCCCACGGCGCTGGACAGCAGCCTGCTCAACATGCAGCTGGAAGAGGCTATTCTCGAGCGGGTCAAACAGCAGCGGCTGCAGGGCTACCTGACGGCGGTGAGTGGTGAAATCGCCACCGACGTGGCACAGATCCGCATGATCCTGCACGACAATATGATCTTTATCCCGCTGGTCACCGGCCTCGGCCTGCTGCTCACCTGGGTACTGTTCCGGCGCCTGCTGGCGGTGATCATCACCGGCGCAGTCACCGGCGCGGTGGTCAACAGCACCATGGCGCTCTACGTGCTGTTTGACCAGCCCTTCAACTCCATCTCCAGCATCCTGCCGCCGCTGCTCTCTGCCCTCACCATGGCGGTGCTGATCCACATCTACAACACTCTCGCCGGCGCCTCACAGCGCGGCCTGCAGGGGCGCGAACGGGTGCGCAGTGCCATGCAGGAGGTGAGCCGGCCGGCACTCTACAGCACCCTCACTACCGCCATTGGCCTGGCGTCCCTGGGGTTGAGCACCATCCCCCCCATTCGCACGTTTGGCCTCACCGCCGCCCTTGGCGTCTGCCTTATCTACCTGGTGGCCATCCACCTGCTGCCACCCATCCTCACCTACTTTGACCGCCAGCCCTGGCCCCGCCGGCGCAGCGGCCTGCAGTTCCTGGATACGCTGGTGAGCGCCATGATGCGCCTTGGCGTGCGCCGCCCGCTGCTGGTCATCGGTGTCATCTCGGTCACCGTACTGGTCACCGCGCCGCTGATGCTGCGCATCAAGGCAGAGACCAACCTGCTGGAGTTTTTCCCCCAGCAGCACCCCATCCGGGTCGACACCAACCACATTGAAGAGAAGCTCTCCGGCACCCTGCCGCTGGAGATCGTCTTCAGCAGCGACGACCCAGAGCGCCTGCTGCAACCCACCACCCTGCGCCACATGCGTAAGTTGCAACAGGCGCTGGAGCAGAACCCGGCCGTGGACAAGACCCTGTCGGTGGCGGAATTTATCGAGGAGATGAACTGGGGCTTCAACGCCGAGGATCCCGCCAAGCGCACCATCCCCGACGATCCCAACCTGATCAGCCAGTACCTGCTGGTGTATGACGGCGAGGACCTGTTCGACTTCCTCGACAGCAACTACCGGACCACCCGCCTCACCATCAGTGCCAATGTCCACGGCGCACAGGAGATTCGCACCCTGATCAACGACACCCGCCAACTGGTGGAAGCGGACTGGGTACTGAACGGTGAGGGCATCGAGTGGGAGATCAGTGGTGCCGGTCGCCTGTTTGCCGACCTGGAAGGGCTGCTGATCAGCAGCCAGATCAAGAGCCTCAGTGGCGCCCTGTTGCTGATTTTTGTGCTGCTGCTGGTCTCCTGGCGCTCCCTGCGCGACGCCGCCCTCTGCATGATCCCCAACCTGTCTCCCATTGTGCTGATCTTTATCGTCATGGGCCTGCTGCGTATCGACCTGGATATCGCCACCACCATGATTGCCAGCGTGGCAGTGGGCATCGCCATCGACGACACCATCCACATCTATCACGGCTTTATTCATCGGGTGCGCAAGGGTGTCGCGCCGGCTGTGGCTCTGGCACGCACCTACCGCCAGGCCGGTCGTGCAGTGATGACCACCACCGTCATCCTCTGCAGCCAGTTCCTGATACTGCTCACCAGCTCCTTTGTGCCCATGGGGTATTTCGGCCTGCTCACCAGCATCGGCCTGCTGGCGGCGCTGGTGTTTGACCTGCTGTTGCTGCCGGCCATTCTGATGCTGGCGTTTCGCCCCAAAGCACCGTCCTCAACCACCGTTGTGGAAACAAGCTCCGCGCGCCAATAACCGGGTAGAGAGGCCAGCAGGCCAGGCTGAGAGCTTCGCCCGCAGGAGCGGGCTCCTGCACAAGCATGTGCCCCGGCGGAGCAGAGGGCGTATTCCACACCAATATGCGCCCCGACAGTCAGGTCGGGCTGGATGAGTGTAGGAGCCCAGTCCCCTGGGCGATCCCTGCGGCAGCGAGAAGCGACAACTACTTGCGAGAGTCCTTCAGGTACATGGTTTTGCCTCGCATCGTCATCTCAAACAACTCCGTCGCCCGGATCAAATCGCTGAGCTTTTTGAAGCCATAGTTGATTGTGGAAAACGAACTGTTGTTGGAGATGTAGTTGGCCACTTTGCTCATATGCGCCCACCCATCATCCCCGGAGGTCTGCTCAACAGCGGTCCGCAACAGCCGCACCAGAGCCTGATCCTGACGCAACTCGTTTCGACTTTTCTTTTTGGCAGTATCAGGATCTGCCACATCGCCCTCATCGGCCCGCGGCTCAACCAGGTTTTCGGTGTAAATAAACGTCGAACAGGCATCCACAAACGGCTTCGGGGTTTTCTTTTCGCCAAAACCAAACACCGGCAAGCCGCTTTCCAGAATGCGCAACACCAGCGGCGTAAAGTCGCTGTCGCTGGTCATCAGGGCAAACGCATCCACATTGCCGCTGTACAACAGGTCCATGGCGTCGATGATCATGGCGGCATCGGTGGCGTTCTTGCCCTTGGTGTAGGCAAACTGCTGTACCGGGCGGATGGCATTGGGGTGCAAGCGCTCCCGCCAGCCACTCAGCGACGGGTTGTTCCAGTCGCCGTGCGCATGACGCACGTTGACCATGCCGTACTTGGCCAACTCCTCCAGCACACCGGCCACCGAGTTGTGGCTGACGTTGTCGCAATCGATAAGCAACGCAATGCGTTTTCTGTCCGACATCTTCGCGGGTTCCTTCCGGGTTAATCCTGATTCGGGGCCACCATCATCACACACTTTTCGCCCGCACCCCATCCCGGACGCCGCCTGCAGCGCGGCCCGGCTCCGGCCTTATAACCAAAAAACCAATGAAGCCCGACCGCCAATGCGGTAAGCTTGCCGCCCTTCTGCGGTCCGCCCGCCTGTTTTGATACCCGGATACCCCCATGCGCTTTTCTGACCTGCCCCTGTGCCGCGAGCTTCTTGATGCCGTAGACGCCCAGGGCTACCACACCCCCTCCCCCATCCAGGCCCAGGCCATTCCCGCGGTGCTGGAGGGACGCGATGTGATGGCAGCCGCGCAGACCGGTACCGGCAAGACCGCCGGTTTTACCCTGCCCATGCTGCAGCTGCTGAAAGACGGTCCCAAGGTGGGATCCAACCAGGCGCGGGCACTGGTGCTCACCCCCACCCGCGAACTGGCCGCCCAGGTGGCCGAAAGCGTACGTGAGTACGGCCAGCACCTGCCCCTGCGCTCCGCCATTGTCTTCGGCGGCGTCAGCATTAACCCGCAGATGCAGGCCCTGCGCCGCGGTGCCGATATCCTGGTGGCGACCCCGGGTCGCCTGCTGGACCTCTACAACCAGAACGCGGTGAAATTCAGCCAGCTGGAGATCCTGGTACTGGACGAAGCCGACCGCATGCTGGACATGGGCTTTATCCACGACATCAAGCGCATCCTCAAGCTGCTGCCCGCCAAGCGCCAGAACCTGCTGTTCTCCGCCACCTTCTCCGACGACATCCGTGCCCTGGCCAAGGGCCTGGTGCACAACCCGCTGGAGATCGATATCAGCCCCCGCAACACCACCGTGGAGCGGGTCGCCCAGCGCATCATCCCGGTGGACAAGTCCGCCAAGGCGCGACTGCTGATTCACCTGGTAAAGAGCAACGACTGGCATCAGGTACTGGTGTTCAGCCGCACCAAGCACGGCGCCAACAAACTGGTGAAACAACTGGAGAGTGCCGGCATTGAGTCCGCCGCCATCCACGGCAACAAGAGCCAGAATGCGCGTACCAAAGCGCTGGCCGACTTCAAACAGAACAAAATCCAGGTACTGGTCGCCACCGACATCGCCGCCCGCGGTATCGACATCGACCAGCTGCCCCACGTGATTAACGTCGACCTGCCCAACGTGCCGGAAGATTACGTGCACCGTATTGGCCGTACCGGTCGTGCCGGCGCCAGCGGCGAAGCGCTGTCACTGGTGAGTGAGGATGAGAGCATTCAGCTGCGCGACATTGAGCGGTTGACCAAGCAATCCATTCCCCGCGAGATCATTGAAGGCTTTGAACCGCAGCACCCGCTGAAGGATTTTCCACAGGGCCACGGTGGCAGGGCCGCGGCGGACAAACCGCGCACCAACCGCCCGAAACCACATCACGGCAACAGCGGTGAAGAACGCCCGCGTGGGCAAGGTCGGGGACAAGGGCAAGGTCGCAGTCAGGCGCAGGGACAAGGCCAGAGTCAGGGCCGTAACGCCAGCGGCGACAACAGCAATCCCGGCAAACCCCGCCGTCGCCGCCGCCCACGTCGCCCGGCGGCCGCCCAATCCTGAGTCTGTTGGACGACGAAGTGGCGGCGCGAGCAGCAACAGCGTCCGCCACATTTCACCACTCGCGTTAGCTGCACGGGGGACAGGCTGACAGCAACCTACAACAGCCGGCCAGCTGTCAGGGTAGCGGGCTGCTCTCCCACAGCATCGCCGTGCCCGCCACCAGGGCCAGAAAACAGAGCACCCAGAGAATCACCGGGCCAGCGGCCCCCTTCACTTCACACCCCCAGAAGCGAAACTCAATCGGATCGCGGGCAAACACATCCAGCACCGCCACCACCGAAAACGCCGAGATGGCGGAGATGGCAATACCAATGGTGCCGCTCGGGTGTTCCAGCACCATCTGCAGGAACCAACTGTCGGGCACCAGCGCCGGGAACAGGGCGCTGCACACCAGAAACAGAAAAAAGAAGCCGGTCCACAAGGCGGTACCAATCACCACCCCCAGGGTGGCGTACTGTTTCAGGCGGCTGTTCTGGTCGCCGGATTCACTCATGGGCATAGCACTCCATTGCCAACATTCACCTTCCTCTCGGTAACCAGCCCTCAATGCACCGTGGCCGTCACAATGTGCGCCGGAACCTGGAATACCATGTGGCCGTGATCATCGCGATACTCAGCCAACGCCATCTGCGCCTCACCCAGGATCGACACTATTTGCGGCTCCGACAGGCGAACCCCCATCACCGGCAGCCAGCCGCGCAAGTCCGCCTCAACCATGGTGCGAATATCCGGGAAGTGGGCGCTGCCGGGAATCGTGGTCAAACTTTCCACCGCTAGCGGCGATGCCTCAATCAGATCCATCAATCGGTCGCGGTCACCAAGACAGAAGGGCGCACTCAAGGCCGCAGCGGCCTCTTCGCCGGCAAGGTGACGCAGTATATCCACCAGCACCGCGTAGGCCTGCATATGCTCCAGCTGATCCCACACTGCCAGTGCCAGCTTGCCTCCGGGGCGCAGCTCCCTCGCCATCTCCCGCAACGCCTGCGGACGGTCTGAAAAAAACATCAGCCCAAACTGACACAGCAGCGCATCAAAACCATGATCGGCAAAGGGTATGGCTTCCGCGACGCCTTCGCGCCAGTGACAATGTGGCTCCAGCTCACGGGCTACCGCCAGCATACCCCGCCCCGGGTCCACACCGGCCACATAGCCACTGAAGCCCACCCTGGCCATGGCGGCACGCGCCAGCACCCCGGTGCCGCAAGCCACATCCAGTACCCGTTCACCAGTGCCCACTTCAGCCGCATCCAGCATCCGCTGACACCACTGCCCGAACAGTGCCGGCACGTGCAAACTCTCGTAGGCACGGGCGCCGGCGATCTCTTGCTCAGTCACAGACTCATGCATGCTAACCTCCCTCCTGCGGTACCCACGCAACGGGATACACCCCGGATCATCGGTTTGACACCCTTGGTACCGTTGCAACTCCCGAGCGGGAGAGGCAACAGGGGCTGTACCTCCAAGTATATGCCCCCGCCAGAAAAACGGCTGCACGCGGCGCAGAGAACCGGGCGCAAGCCAGTCCAGCCAGCACTGGCAGCAATATCACCGACATCTGTTTATAGCCTGTTGGGAATATGAGCACTTGCCCACGCCCCGAGCGCCCTCGCCATCCCGGCCATCGCAGTCACAAGGCCGCAGACACCACCCCGCTGCCAATAGCAGCTTGCTGCTCAACCATCCGTCAGGCATATTGATTTCAGGAGCCGTCAGCAGGACGTTGATTGCACCCCGCTCATCCGCAGCGCAACAGCGTAATCCGCCCGACTGATATGGACTTCCTATGATATTCCCCGCGCGTCTTTTGGTGGCCGTGCTCCTCCTGCTCCCCCTGACTACCCTGGCCATTGAGCAATCCCGCTCCGACCTGAAATTTGTGGAAGTAAGTCATCCCGGCAACAGTGCCGACCCGGACAACGGCCGGGGCGCTGTTGGCTACCCCTTCCTGATCGGCAAGTTCGAAGTGTCCAACAGTGAATACGCCCATTTTCTCAACGCCGTCGCCAGCCAGTCGGATCCCTTTGCCCTCTACACGCCGCTGATGCAGGACCACTTCTGGGGAGGCATTACACGCTCACAGTCAGGACAACAGTTCGTCTATCGGGCCAAGCCCGGCTACGAGCAGTTGCCTGTCACTTATGTCTCCTGGCTGGATGCGGCACGCTACGTAAACTGGCTGCACTTCGGCCGCCCTTCACCAGGGCACTCTGGTACGGGTATCACAGAAGGCACTGAGGTGATGGGTGCCTACAACACCAGTGCAGGACAACTCGCGAGCCGCCGCAATACCGCTGCCCGCTTCTGGCTGCCCAGCCATGACGAGTGGTACAAGGCCGCGTTTTATCATCCCGACACTGACCGCTATTCCACTTACGCTACGGGTGAGAGCCTACCTGCCGCCGGCTTGGCCGACTCAGCACCCGGCGCCACCTATTTCGACGGTCACTGGGCAGCGCCCTTCCCGCACCTGACCCCGGCGGGAAACTATCGCAACGCCGCCAGCGCCTTTGGTGGGTTTGATTTCGCCGGCAATGTCATGGAGTGGGTGGAAGACACCGCCGGACACAACAAAGTAGCGCTGGGTGGCTCGGTGTTTATGTCCGCTTCCAGTCTGGCCAAAAGCTACCGCGATGCGGAACGACCAGAGGAGAAGTTATCCACCTTTGGTTTTCGGGTAGCCACAACGGCGGCACCACTGCCACCAGCGCCGACCATGGCGGATACGATGGCCAACGCCACTCCACCGACCGAATCCGCCACAGCAAAATACCCGCTGACAGTGATTAACGGCGTGGATTACGTGCACGTAGGGAACGCCGACTACCTGTCACCCAGCGTTTACCGCCACGGTGTAGTTCGCTACCCGTATCTCATTGGCGCGACCGAAGTTTCCAACCAGCAATGGGCTGACATGCTCAACCGTGCCGGTGCCGAAGCAGCGGGACAGAAGTGTCTCTACCGGGACGTCATGAGTGACGGTGTCGTCGGTGGCCTGCGCCGTGAGGTGGTCGATGGCCGCGTACACTTCGCCGCCAAACCCGGCTGGGAGAGGCGTCCGGTGACCTACGTCAACTGGTACGCCGGAGCCTACTACGCCAACTACCTGCATTACCTGCGCACACCTGATCCCGGCGATGACGGGCAACTGGAAGGCACTGACACACGCGGCGCCTATGACACCCGCGCCTTCCCCGCCTGCGGCGAGAGTGCTGCTGCGCCCGGGCGGCTGCCCGCCCGACGCAACCCCGGTGCGCTGGTGTTCCTGCCCAGCGTCGACGAATGGTACAAGGCCGCCTATTTTGACCGGCAAAAATTCAGCTCCTACAAATACTGGCAGTACCCCACCCTCACCGACGTCCCGCCCAACAATCTGGCACCACCCGGCGACCGCTTCAGCGCCAACTACCAGCGTGATGAACACCTGGCGGAAGGTGCTCCCTGGTATGTATCCGAAGTAGATGCCTATCCCGATGCCCGCAGCGCCTACGGCACCTGGGGGCAGGCTGGTAATGTATGGGAGTGGGTGGAAGATTGGCGCTCGCGAGGGGACGGTGACTGCTGGCGCTGTAACGAGTGGACCCGGGGCCTGATGGGGGGCAGCTTCAACTACATCCACATCGGTCTGCACGCCTCCAACCTGGATCCCGGTGCGCCGCACCAGACCTATCCGTTTTACGGTTTGCGCATGGCCGCCTCAGTGGACGCACAGGGCTGGCAGCCCTGGTGGCAACGCCCAGGCCTGCTGCAGCAGGCCCGTGACGAGCTGACTGTGTGGCTGGCCATAGCGCCCAGCAGTCACCTGCTCTACCTGCTGCTGGGACTCTGTGGCCTGCTGGCACTGGCGGGCCTGCTGTTCACCGGCGGATTGGCTGGATGGGTCATATCCCGGAAGCGGCGCTGACAATCCAGCGCCGCGCTGGTTACGCTGCCGCTTTTTCCGCCGAAAACAGGGCCACACAACCCTCAACCGTGACCTGCACATTGCGGAAATACTTTTTCAGCTGGGCTTCCAGTGCCGCGGCAGAATCCTGTTGGTTGGAGAAGACACCCTTGCGGTTATAGAGCGCCATTAGCTTGCTGGCGCCCCAGTTGGGCTCAACGCCCTGCCCCAGGATGGTAGCCCCGAACAGCACAGCACCGGGATTCATCACCGAGTGACAATTGCGGAAGATAGCGCCCTTGTATTCCATGGAGCCCGGCACACAGTGCAGCAGGAAATTCATGCCGATGGAGTCAAAGCCCGGCTGACCATCCACGCTCATATCTTCCAGCACGTTGCGTTGATAGGTCTCCGGTGCGAAGCGGGCAATGCGTTTGGCGGTGTAGGCCAGCGAGCTTTCATTGAGGTCCATCAGGGCAACCCGCGGCTTCAGCGATGAGAAGTAGCAATGATCGGGAAAGTAACCACTACCCACGCCTACATCGAGGTGGTTGTTGCTCGCCAGGTGATCGTACTGCTGCAACATCAGGCTCGCATCACAACGCCATAACCAGCGACAGGAAAACCCCAGCACCAGCGCATCGTAAATGGCGAGAGTGAATTTACTGTAGACCGCCTGCCCGGCAGTAACCTGTTCCCTGTTGACCGTGTCCACGTCGGCTCCTGATTGATTGCCATCGAAATGCAGCGCCCTTCCCCTGCCGGGCGCTGTTGCTCAGCAAACCACTATAACAGGCAGCCCGACTTGCTTCTGATGAGAACCTCACAGCCCACAGTCAACCAGTTGGCAGTTCATAGGTGATAAAGTGGTGACCATGCAGTTCGCTGGCGAACACACGGCTGGCCCGCTTTTGCAGAAAGCGGTACTCCCGCCGGGTGTGCAGCAGGTGAACGTAAACCACCGGATGGCCCAGGGCTTTTGCCTGCCGCATCAGTTCACGGAAGACCTGCGGCCCGATGCCCCAGTGCGCATCCGCCAGCACAATCGCCAGTTCAAAACGTCCGGCGTCCGGCTGAATCCCGCACCAACCGGCAAGTTTGCCAGCGTGCTGTACTGCCCTGACCCAACACCCTTTGCGGGCGCCCAGGTCACGCTTTTCCTGCAGCCAGGCGGCAGCCGATTGCTCCGTAAAAGCAGTATGTTCCATTAAGTGCTGGCGCACCCTGGCGCTGTTTAACAGTGGCAGGAAGAGTGCAGGCTTAACTCGGGAAAGTTCACGGTATTCGACAGCAGGCATGGGCAATGTCGCGGGGCTTCACAGAGACAAAAGCAGAAGGGACTTACAAGACGCTGCCGCCCCGCAGGGGGCGGCAGCAGGTAGCGGTTACTGCTTGGATTTATTGATAAATTCCTGAACCACATTGGACATATCAAAGCTCTTGCCACCCTGTACCGGTGGATACTTGGCCATGGTCATCAAGTGCTGCTGCATCAGCTCACCCATAGGCTGCATCAGCCAGGAGACTTTTTGCAGCAGGTGGCCGTAAGAGTCCTTGTTATCGTAACTCTCAAACGGATCCATACGGATGTTGAACACCAATGGTGCCGTGCGCGGTACAAGGTTAGCGTAGTAATCCTCCTTGGTGGAGAAGTGGAATTTCCACGGCCCCATCCGCATTGCGGTCAGCTTGCTCTCGTAGTAGTGGAAGATGTGGTTACGGGCGGACTGATCAGACTTGCCCTGCCAGTAAGGCACATTATTGACGCCATCGATGTACTGCTTCTTCTGTTCCATCATATCGGCAGCCACATCTTTCACTCCGGCGGCGTATGCCAGGCTGGTGAACATATCCTGGTGTCCCTGAATACCGTTCAACACAGTGCCAGGCTTCACCTTACCGGGCCAGCGCAACATGGAGAGCACCCGCACACCGCCTTCGTAAGTCGTCATCTTCTCACCGCGGAACGGTGTGGTAGCCCCGTGCGGCCAGGAAGAGTGCTCAGGACCATTGTCAGTGGAATACCAGACAATGGTGTTGTCTTTCAGGCCACTGGCGCTGAGAAAATCCAGTACCAGGCCGATATCGTGATCGTGCTGCAGCATACCGGAGCCATGGTAATCCGCCTCGGAGCTGTACTTCTCTGCGGCGTAGCGCCACTTGTCATCCAGGCGGGTGTAAAGGTGCATGCGGGTCGTGTTGAGCCAGACGAAGAAAGGTTTGCCTTCCGACTTGGCCTTTTTCATAAACGCCAGTGCTTTGGGGATCACCTCGCCTGCATCGAAGTCTTTCATGCGCTCCTGCGTCAGCGGGCCGGTGTCCTTACACTTCTGCTTACCCATGACACCAAAGCGAGGGTCCTCAGTAGAGTCGCTCTTATCGCTGGCGGTACAATGCAACACGCCGCGGGTGCCGAACTTCTTCTCGTAAGCTTCCAGACTGCCGGAATAGGCCTTGCCAAAATTCTGGTAGTCGCGCTGCTCAGCTTCTTCCTGGGTATTCAGGTGATAGAGATTACCGAAAAACTCGTCAAAGCCATGCACAGTGGGCAGGTGTTCGTTGCGATCGCCCAGGTGGTTTTTGCCAAACTGGCCAGTGGCGTAGCCAGCGCTTTTCAGCACCTCCGCCAGGCTCGGGGATGCGGCCTGCAGCCCCAGCTTATCCCCCGGCTGACCTACAGTGGTCATGCCTGAGCGAATGGGGTACTGGCCGGTGATAAACGCCGCACGGCCAGCGGTGCAGGAGGGCTGTGCGTAATGATCTGTAAAGCGCACGCCTTCCATGCCGATACTGTCAATATTGGGAGTGGTGTACCCCATGGTACCCATGCCGTAGGCGCTGACGTTCTGCCAACCGATATCGTCACCCCAGATCACCAGGATATTGGGCTTCTGCTCTTGCGCCTGCGCGGCCTGACTGGCTACAGCCGCAGTCACCAGAGCTGCTGCCAGCCGTGCGGCCGACTTCAACCATGTCGTTTTCATCATCATCGCTACCTTGCTGAGAATTAGAGTTGCCCTATTGAGGGGCATAGCAACCATAGCCCAATTTTCTCACCGAGGCCATTGGACTAAATGCGATGATGCAGGTGCTCGTGCCCCTGCAGGCATTCCACCAGATAGGCCACCGCATTGACGCCGAAAAACCAGATGGGTGTACCCAACGTCAGCGCCAAATAAGGGTTGCCGGCCTCAATGCCAACGATGCTGATGATCATGTAGGCCGCGAACACAATGGCTTTCGCCAGCAGATGATTTTTGCGGTATTCCAGCGCCCGTTCCATTGTCTTTCCTCCCGGTCATTTGCCGTTGATGCCAGAGTAAGAAATGTGACGGTTTTGCAATACTGAACGCAGTGTATTAACGCACTACACTATCTGTAGCAGTGCACTACAAATCAAAGTGAATTGCAGACAGGAGCACCAAAAAGATCGCCCGGAGGATAAGGTGAATTTCGGCCCCGCCGAAAGAGAGGATGGCCTGGGCCACCGGGCTCCTACGGCGGAGCGCGAATCTGCCGCAGGAGCGCAGTCCCCTGCGCGATCTTTTATCACCCCCGGCACATGCGGCCGCTGAATATATTGGCGCGACCTGATTGCGCACCGGAGGATAAGGTGAACTTCGGCCCCGCCGAAAGAGAGGATCGCCCGGAGGACCGGGCTCCTACGTCGGTAAGCGAATCTGCCGTAGGAGCGCAGTCCCCTGCGCGATCTTTTATCACCCCCGGCACATGAGGCCGCTGCATATATTGGCGCGGCCTGATTGCGCGCCGGAGGATAAGGTGAACTTCGGCCCCACCGAAAGAGAGGATCGCCCGGAGGACCGGGCTCCCACGTCGGTACGCGAATCTGCCGTAGGAGCGCAGTCCCCTGCGCGATCTTTTATCACCCCCGGCACATGAGGCCGCTGAATATATTGGCGCGACCTGATTGCTCGCCCGGGTGCGCTTTTTGGGACTCACAAAAAAGCCCCCCACCGTCTCCGGCAGGGGGCAGGCAAAGCACCTGTGAGCCGGTGCGGGTCAGAAAGCCTGGCTGGGAGGCTGGTTGCCCATGGCCAAAGAGCCGGTAAACAGGTGCTGGCGTTTCTCCTGCATGGGGTGGAAGTGGGAAGCGGTCACGTCCCGCAGCAGCGACTCGATACCAAAGGCGCGCAGGAAACCAGGACCACCACAGGCCTCTACCGCTTTGGCGGCGCAGCGCTTGCAGGCTTCCGCAGCGATGGTCTTGCGTTTGATAACCTCGTTCACCGTCTCCAGGGTGGCTTCATAGTTGAAGTTTTCCACGCGCTTGATCATGTCATCCACTGCCAGCTGGGCCACGGTCAGCGCGTTCTCCATCTCACCGAGAATATATGGGGTCACCGGATCACTGCTCTGCTTGCAGCGCTCACGGGCTTTCTCCGCGGCCAGCTCGGCAATACCGCGATAGACCGACATGATCAGCGGCAAGGCCACGGGCAGGATTACCGACCACATCATATGGTAATCACCGCGGGGGCGACGTGCAGCGATGCTCTCTTCGGGGATAAACACGTTCTCCAGGGTGACGCTGTTGGAGCCGGAACCGCGCATGCCCATGGGTGCCCAGTTGTCGAGGATGGTCACCCCTTCGGACAGGGTAGAGACAGGAAAATGAAATACCTGCCACCCTTCCACCGGATCGAGATAGGGTGCCGAAGTCACCAGTACATCACCCGCCGGTGAGCCACTGGCGAAATGCTTGGTGGCGTTCAACTGGTAGCCACCCTCCACCTTCTCCAGCGAGCCGGTGGAGGCCAGCCAGTCACCGGCACCGGTGCTGATCAGCACCAGCTCTTTGGCGGCCACCTTTTCCAGCAGCGCCTTGCCGGGACGACCGTGACGGTGGTTATAGATATTGGCGGCCACAATATGCTGGTGCATGGAGACCGACAGGGCAGTGGAGGGGTGGTATTTGGCCAGTGACCGCAGGAATTCGCACATGGCCGGAAAGCTCTGATCGCCGCCGCCAAAGGTACCCGGCACCATGGCCGAGAACACCCGCGCCTCGCGCAGCAGGCGATAGTTCTCCTGCGAAAGCGTGTCGGTGGCGTCTGCCTGTTTGCCGTTGTCGGCGATCTGTGGACCGATCCGGTGCAGGATTTCGTCCAGGGGGTTGGTGCTGATGTTTATCGCTGTTGACCCAGTCATTTTGTCTACCTCATCGCTTGGCTAAGTAAAGTTATTGTTGTGCGTTATGCTTGTCTGGATGGCGGTCAGGCGACCCTCTCCAGTGTGGTTTGCAGTCGGTGGAAATCACCATGGGCAAAAGTCAGCGGCGCCCGGTCGGCACTGCCAAAGGTCATCACCTGTCCCACCAGCATCACGTGATCACCCAGAGGGATGACGCGCTGCAGCCGGCAACGAAACGCCGCACAGGCGCCGGGAATTTCAATGCCGTCCTGGTTAAGCGCCTCCAGATTCATACCGGCGAACTTGTCCGCCCCTCTGGTTGCGAAACGACGCGCCAGATCCACCTGCTGCTCATTCAATACCGACACGGTAAAACCGCGGGCACAGCGAAAGTCTGTGTAGCTGCCGGATCTCAGGTCCAGACACCAGCCCAGCAGGGGCGGGTTCAGGGAAATGGAACAGAAACTGTTGATTGTCATGCCAACCGCATCGCCACTGCGGCCACGGGTAGTGACCACGGCAACACCAGTGGGGTAGCACCCCAGGGCGTTGCGCAGCGTGCGGCTGTCGATGGCGCTGTTGGTCAGGAACGAGTTGATTGTGCTCACCGCCTGGTTCTCCTCTGTGTGTGCTTTTCTGTGTTATTGCCCGGACTTCAGGACGTGGGCCCAGATTAGTGAAAGCCGCGGCATGGCTGTACTGCACAAAGTGGAGAGATGAACTACATTTTGTGTAGTATTGCGCTACACAAAATTAAGGAAGATTGAGGTGAACCATGGGATACAACCAGTTTTGCCCTATTGCCAAGGCCATGGATGTACTGGGCGAGAAGTGGACACTGCTGTTAATTCGGGAATTGCTGTGCGGCTTTACCCGCTTCAATGAGTTCCAGCGTGGCCTGAGCCAGATGTCACCCACACTGCTCACCAAGCGGCTGGTGTCGCTGGAGAAACAGGGTTTGGTGGTCAAGCGTAAAATCCACGGCCAGCGCGGTTACGAATACTTCCCCACCGAAGCCTGTCACGAGCTGCTGCCCATACTGGAGCAAGTCGGTATCTGGGGCATGCGCTGGGCGCGGCGCCAGCTATCTGATGAAGACTACGACCTGGAACTGCTGATGCTGCACTTACAACGCAGCATCAGTCCGGAACACCTGATCGGCAACGAGACCGTTATCCGCTTTAACTTCAGGGATCTCAACGAGTACGCCAACTGGTGGATGGTGGTGAAGAACAACGACGTCGATGTCTGCGTGCACGACCCCGGCCACGAGGTGGACATCTATTTCAATGTCGACCTGAAGACCATGTGCGATGTGTGGATGGGGGACATCAGTTACCGCAAGGCCATCGCCGACGGCAAGCTGCAGCTGCTGGGTCCCAAGCCAATGATCAGCAACGTGGAGAGCTGGCTGCAGCCCAACAAGTTTGCCGGTATTCCTCCTGCCGAGGCGATCGTCAATCCCGCCTGAGCCGCAGGGCCCGCGCTAAGGCGGGCCTTACGCTCTGTCCTGGCCGCTCTCCGTGGGTTTGCCAGCCACCACCAACAGGAAGTAACAGACAATCACATCCGCCAGCAGGTGCGGAACGATATGGGCGTACCAGTCCGGCGTCGACAAGCGCTGCAGTACCGCGCCAAACACCTCTCCCGAGATACCAGCCGGTAAGGGATAATCGTCAGCTCTCATCGCCGTAACCACTTCAAATAGCGCCGAGCTGGTTTTGTAGAGGCCCGAGAGATTAAACACATTGAATATCAACACTCCGATGCCAACAGCCTGACGTTTTTGCCAGCTCCAGGCCGAATCGCGGGAGAGCACCCAACCCACAATACCGGTCACCCAGGCGGCGTAGAACTGCCAGAAGGTCAGGATCTGGTCGTTCAATTTAAAGGCGACTTCAAGGTCAGTCATGGGGAGGACGACATGGGCTCAAACGAACCGCTCACTTTCCAGGATGTGCGCTCATGCTGCTGGTAGTCTCCTCCCAACCTGATGCCACACTGCTGCAAGCCGGCGGCCACCTCGCCGCTGATACCAAAATCCGTGTTGCTGTTGATCTCCAGATCGAAAGAGGTCATCCCTGCTGACAAACGTGCTTCAGCAATCTTTTTCCAGGTACCTTCCTCCTCATACCACACGAGCCCTTCAGGGATATGCGGCGCCCCTGCAGGTTTGAAAGAGGCCTCCAACGTCGCCTCCGAGTGAGCCGAATTCCTGTGCTTCACGGACAGATCCAGATCCGGCAGACCTGCTGCTGGCAACTTCAATCCGGCGCTGCCTTCGAAACTGTCTTTGTAACCACGCAGGTACTGAATCGCCAAGCGGTGCGCCCCCAGACTCCACAGCAAGGTCAGCAACTCAAGGAGCTTGTCTTCAAACAGCTCGTGGTGAAAGCTCGCGACAGGAATATACACGTCGCGCCTGAACGGATGCGCCGCATAGGCCATGTCATACAGCGGATGAGGCGGTTTGAAGGAGATCAACTCCTCTGCCAGATCAATAGGAATACGACGCAGGTATTTCACCTGTCGCTGTGCAGGCGGTAGCGTGTCGCGCGATCCATTGCCAGGCGAGGCTTTGTTGCCCCGGGCCTTGTCAAATAGATAACCGTAGACGCCCCATGACTTGCTGTTCTTCCAGTAATCCAGCGTCAACAAGTCGCCGAGGTTCCGGAACCCCGGGTTGGCCTCGGCACCCAGGTAGTCAACCAACCGGACCTCCACAGTCTCCAGCGACTGACTGGTATTATCGACCACCGTGATCAGCTGACGATCCCGGTAGGACAGGGCCAGAAACTCTTCCCGGGTGATGTCCTGCCCCACTCCCTTCATAGCTGCGCTCCCTGATAGCCGGTTGATCTGTCTACCAGGAGGCCGGCAGACAGTTTAAGTGTAGACCAGGAGGGAAATGACTTGCGGCAGGGGAAACAAGGCGACAATACCGGGACTATGACCGCGGCGTCACAACCACATCGCCGCCAGCCAACCGAAAATAATCAACGGAATGTTGTAGTGAATAAACGTGGGCACTACCGAATCCCAGATATGGTCGTGCTGCCCATCGGCGTTAAGTCCCATGGTGGGCCCGAGGGTGGAATCGGAGGCCGGCGAACCCGCATCCCCCAGCGCGCCTGCGGTTCCCACCAAAGCAATGATCGCCAGCGGGCTGAAGCCCAGCTGCAACGCCAGCGGCACATAGACCGCCGCAATAATCGGCACTGTCGAAAATGAAGAGCCGATACCCATGGTAATCAGCAGGCCGATACCGAGCATGGCAAAGGCCGCCAGAGCCTGGTTGTTGCCAATCCACCCGGACGACGTTTCCACCAGCGTACCTATGTCGCCGGTAGCCTTGATCACCTCGGAAAAACCCGATGCTGCGATCATCACAAAACCGATCTGCGCCATCAGCTTCATGCCGTTGATCACGACATCGTTGGACTCTTTCAGATTGAACACACCACCCACCAGGAACACCAGGTAACCTACCAGCGCACCGGCAACAATGGATTCCGTAGTGAGCTGCACTGCAAAGGCGAGCACAATGGCCAGCAGTGGCATCCAGCTTTTACCGGAGGCAGGCGCTGCCCCGGTAACCACGCTTTCCGGCAGCGGGTGGCCGGGATCGTCCAGCGCTTCCAGTGTGTAGTCGCGGGGCTTGCGGTAGCTGTAAAAAACCGCAATTAACAGCCCCACCACCATGCCGGCAACCGGGATAGCCATGGCCGCCGGAATCATACCGCTGTCGATCCCGGTCAACCCGTTGGCCTGCAACTGCTTGAGCAGGATTTCGTTCATGAAGATGCCGCCAAAACCGATGGGCAGGATCATATAGGGCATGGTCAGACCAAACGTCAGGATGCAGGCGATCAGGCGCCGGTCCAGTCGCAACTCGTGCAGCAGGTGCAACAGTGGCGGAATCAGCATGGGGATAAAGGCGATATGCACCGGCACCAGGTTCTGGGAGCAAACAGAGATCAGCAGGATCAGTGACAGCAGCAGGTACTTGATACGCACCACCTCCTTGTCGCTGGACTGCCGTCCCAGCAGTGCATGCACCTTCGCCGCCAGCAAGTCCGGCAGGCCGGACTTTTCGATAGCGACCGCGAAGGCTCCCAACAGGGCGTAACTCAGGGCAACCGTAGCGCCGCCGCCCAAACCACCATTGAAGGCTTCAATACTGGCGGTGAGCGACAGGCCCCCCACTACCCCGCCAACAATCCCCCCCAGCACCAGTGACAACACCACGTTAATCCGCATCAGGCTCAGGCCCAACATAATCGCTACAGCAATAACGACGGCATTCATCCGCTTCCCCAATTTCCAGACAGTCGAGAGCACCCCGGACGACCGACGCCCTGGCCGCATGGCTCTGGCTGGACAGACAGGCTGGCGCCCGGTCGCGCGGGCCGGGAGTCTACCACATACAGGAGTGTTGAACGGGCTGCGTGGGCGAGTCCCTGAGCTGTGTGGGCGACGTCCTCTCAGGACGTCGCCCACACAAACGGATTAAGTGTAGACCATCAGCCCGATCACCTCCGGGCCAATCAAAACCGGTAGCGGATACCGGCGGTGGCAGTGGTATAGACGAGATCCTCGAACTGGTACTTGCCTATCGGGTTACGATCGACATCACTTAACCAGCGACTGCTGCCAGATTCAGCATCACCGGTGTTCAGCGCGGATAGTTCCAGATTCAGCTGCAATGCCTCCGTCAACGGCACGATTGTGCCAATGACCAACCTCCAGGCAAAGTTGGTGTTTTCCCCGCTTACCACGTCTGCACCCTGGCCAAGGTCGTCCCAGGTCTCCCTGATATCGTCAAGCCTGTTGCGTGCCACACCCACTCCCACGCCGGCATAAGGTCTGAACAAACCCTGCTGCAGAAACGTGTAGTACGCGCTGAGCAACAGCACCCTGGATTCAACTTCACTGGTGAAACCGGAAGTACAACAACCGGGATAGTCTGTAATCCACTCCAGATCGGAGGTCAACTCCTCGTAGCTGAGATCAAACCGCCACGCCGGTGACAACGCCCAGCCCAGGCGTGCGCCATACAGGTCACCGTCATCCAGTTCGATAGCACGGGAACTGCCATTGTAAATACCGCCGGCGCTGTCGGTGCCGTTATCCGGAGCACTGCTTCCCTCCCAGGATTTACCGGCAAAGAGTTCGGCGTAAAAATCGCCACTCTCTGCCACCGCGAACACCGGAGCCAGTAGCGTCGCTATCGCTGCCGGCAAAAGTACATGAGCTTGCCTGCCCATACCTATTTTCCTCAAAAACGTTATACATATTGATTACTGGGTCGCTGCCAAAGCAGCGGACTGAGTTATGCATAGTGTGTTTTGACCATAGGCTTACCTCCTGTAATTTTTCGACTCCTGTTTTTACCTGCCCATACCTGGATCTACTGTTTTTTGCGTGCCCCTTGCACCAGCATCGCCAGAATCCACTGCTTCAACGCTTCCGCCTGATCGTGGTCCAGCTCCAGAACGTCGCGACACACAATCATGGATTCAATGCCAAACAACAGAGCTGAAGCCTGGCTCAACAGATCAAAATTCTTTTTGCTGAACTCATCTCTGGCGGGCAGTAATGCCTGTTCAATCAATTTGGAACGACGATTAAGCCTCACGGGCAGCTTGTCCGGGTCCGTCGCGAGAGGCCCCCGCATCAACGTCTGTGCCAGCATCATGCGAAACTGGGGCTCGTTACGTACCACCATGTCATGCGTTACAGCTTCGGCCCGGCGCAAACGCTCAAGCGGATCACTACTCCCGAGCTCGTCACCAGCAAACACCTGATCAAGCTCGTTCGCCGCGAGGTGCAAGGTTGCCTCAAGCAACAGCTCGTCCACATTGGGGTAGTAGCGATAGGCAGTTGCCCTCGACACCATCGCCGCTTCAGCCACTTCTTCCAGGGTTGGCTTGTCACCGGAGGCGAGGCATTTCACCGCCGCCTCCAGCAGATTCTGCCGGGTGCGTAATTTCTGGTTTTCACGGCCGGATGCCTTGTTCATCGCCCATATACCCCCATGGTTAATGACTCAACTGTGCCTGGATTGCTGCCAGGTCCAGCCAGACGTTTTCACGTGTTATCTCGCCATTGTCAGCAAGCTCAAAGATATGCAGGATGCGGAACGACAGTGGCCGTCCCCTGCCCTGCAGGCCAAAGGGGTTGCCGCTGGCCACTCCGCTCCAGATCGATTCATCCACCACAAAGCCCTCGCCGTAGTAGCGCCGCTGCGAAGCAAACTCACCGTCTGACAAGTCCGCAAACAACCGGTGGTAGAAGCCCTCGGCCGCCTCCCGGCCGGTTACCGGCCCAGCGGGATTACCCACCACATCGTGCTCCACCCGCTCAGAGAGCGTTCCCAGCACGCCCGCCACATCATCCCGGGCCTCAAACCCGAAATGAGCATCAATAATCCGGTCCATCTGTTCCCTTGTAACGGTCATTTGTCTACCCTCCACTGTGAGACCAAAATCTCATAAGAATATTTATATATCACAAAGTCCAAACCTGTCGAGCACTTTTTGTGGGCGACACGATCACGGCTTGATCACCAGTCAAGACCGCCGCACCCGAGCCAGAGCCTGTGTTAAGCTCAAGCTACCTGACTAACGCAGCCCCCAATTCGGACACCGCACCCATGGCCGCCGCCCGCACCAGTGAGACACACCCCCTGCAGATCGCCGAAGTTCGCGCCAGTCCGTCCCACGGCCGCATAGGTATCACCTTCTGCCCCGGCAAGCACGACCGGCTGGCCGCTACCGGCGCCTGGGCGCGGGACCTGGAAACGGATCTGGACGCCATCGCCAGCTGGGGGGCCAGGCTGATTCTGACGCTGGTGGAACCCGCAGAATTAAACGCCCTGAAGGTGCCCCACCTTGGCGAAGAGGTTGAACGACGAGGCATGCTCTGGCGCCACCTGCCCATCCCCGACTACTCCATTCCCGGAGACACCTTCGAACAGGAGTGGGCCCGCGCAGGCCGGGAAATCCGCACCCTGCTGCGCCATGGCGACGACATCGTGGTGCATTGCAAAGGCGGTATGGGACGGGCCGGCATGATCGCCGCGCGACTGCTGGTGGAGTTGGGAATGGATGCGGATGATGCGGTGCGCTACGTTCGCAGCGTACGCAAGGGTGCTATTGAGACCCCGGCGCAGAAGGCGCTGGTGCATCGCACCACGGCCATGGACGACGAGTAAACGTGACCAGCCAGCCCTCACCTCTCGATACTGCCCGGCTGCGCAAGGTAGGCAACCAGCAAGGCAGCAATCCCGCCGGCATCTATGAAGACGAGAGCGGTCAGCGCTACTACATCAAAACCCTGGAATCCGTCGCCCACGCCCGCAATGAATACATCGCCGCCATGCTCTACCGCCTGGCCGGAGCCCCCACCTTCACCTACCGGCCCACCGTGGCGCCGGACCAGATCGCCACCGAGTGGGTGCCGCTGGAGAAGAAGTACACCGCGCACCTCAGCCAAGACGAACGCCATCAGGCGCAGCAGTGGCTGGGCGTACACGCCTGGACAGCCAACTGGGATGCCGCAGGTTTCGGTGGCGATAATCAAGGCACACTGGACGGCAAGGTGCTGACGCTTGATGTGGGCGGAGCCCTGCAATTCCGCGCCCAGGGAGATCCCAAGGGCAGCGCGTTTGGCACCCGGGTGGAGGAGCTTGAGACACTGCGCAGCGACACCCACAACCCCCACGCTGTGGCGCTGTTTGGGGATATGTCGCCAGAGGCCATTGCAGACGCTATCCGGAGGGTGGTGTCTATTCCCGATGAACTGGTTCGGAAAACGGTGCTGGAGAACGGTGGCAGCGCCAGTCTGGCAGACAAACTGATCGCCAGAAAAGCGGATATGGCGGAAAGGCTTGGCAGCTACCGGGCGCCCCGGTAGCTGACTTACAGAGACTTCAGACTGACCTGTGCTTCAGCGCAAAGCCAGGTCACTGCTGGCACTTGGGCGCCGCTACACTCTTCACGTACTCAGACACCTTACCGGTATCCTCCAGCTGAGCCGGCGAGAACTTCTTCACCAGGTCATCCAGCACACAACTGCACGTCGCCTTGGGCGAGGACTCGACACAGGACTGCATGAAAGACGAACTGAAAGACTTGATAAAATCCTTATCGGCGGCGCTGTCGCCTGCATAGGCGAAGTGAAAACCGGATAAAGCCAGAACGGAGATGACTACTGCTGATTTTTTCATAAATGCTTCCCCTGCCTTGTTTGTTGACCAAACTCCTGATCAGCCGCGACCTGCCTGTCGCCAGCGGCGCGTACCATCGGCCACGGTCTTGTGAAAATCCACCCCCCTACAATAGGCCAACAGCCCATAAAATCAAATATGTGCCGGCTCGCCCGCCGCTAACACTCAGGCATCAGCCCCCTGGGCAATCGGGGCAAAGGTCCCGCTCACCAGCTTTCTGAGGTCCTCCGCCGCCAGCTCTATCTCCAGCCCCCGGCGACCGGCGCTGACGTAGATCGAGTCAAAGCCCCGAGCCGAAGCGTCGATCACCGTTTTCAGCCGCTTCTTTTGCCCCAACGGACTGACTCCACCCAGCACATAGCCGGTGGAACGCTCCACATCCGCCTGATTGGCCATGGCCGCCTTCTTCGCACCCAGCGCCTTGGCGATCAACTTCATACTCAACATGGATGAGACCGGCACCACACCCACTGCCAGCTCCTTGCCATCAAGGCTGACCACCAGGGTTTTAAACACCTGTGCAGCAGCCACACCCAGCTTTTCCGCTGCTTCGGTGCCGTAGGATTCATGGCCGGGGTCGTGATTGTACTCGTGGACTTTGTGAGTGATTTTCTGCTTTTTGGCGAGATTGATGGCGGGAGTCATAATCGGAAATTGTGTGGTTGAACAGCGCGCAGGCAAAGCCGTTTGCGGATACAGATCGGAGCTCTATGGTAGCGGCTTTTGCTGAAGATCTGTATGCCCGAATGCGGGGATTAGCGAACCGGCCAGAACCACCCTCTACGGCCACATGCCGCCGGATATTCAGTGGTTCGGCACCGTATCCAGGGCTTGCGGCAGCGCGCCAGCCTGATAGCGATCCCACATCTGCCGATAGAGGTGCTCAAGGTGGCATGAGTAACGCTTGATATCAAACAGCGGCGTGGTCAGCCGATTCGCGGCCAGGCGCGCCACCAGATCCTGATAACGCGGGGCGTCCTGCGACAACGCCAGTGCCAGCTCAAAATAGTCCTCCAGATTATCAGTAATCAGTTCCGGCAAACCCACCGCGTGCAACAGGCTGCCGGCAACCCGGGACGCAAAGGTCTCGCCGCTGCAGGTCACCAGCGGCACTCCCACCCAGAGGGCGTCACTGGCCGTGGTGTGGGCGTTGTAGGGCAGTGTATCCAGCAGCAGATCAGCCAACTGCAGACGCGCAAGATGGCGGTCCTGCGGCAGTGTCTCGGCGAAGATCAGACGACCGGGCAATACCCCATGCTGCATGGCGAGGTTTCTCAGGTTGCCCGCCGCCATGGGATCATCCAGCAACCAGAGAACGCTGTCGGGGTTGTGGGAGAGCAGCCTGCACCAGACCTCGAAGATCTCTGGTGTGATCTTGCGGCTCTGGTTAAAACAGCAGAATACAAACGCTGACTCCGGCAACCCCACCGACGCGCGTGACGGTGCCGCCTCTACCGCCACATGATGACCATGGGGCTGGTAGCTGGCCGGCATATACGCGAAGGCCTCACTGTAATGGGGAGCGGCCTCCCGGGGGGTGAGAAACGGATCGGTAATGATGTAGTCGCACAGATCCGCCCCGAGTGTGCCTGGATAGCCCAGGTAATTCACCTGTATGGGTGCCGGACGATGGGCCAGCACTTCCGTGCGTGTACTCTGGGTGTAGCCCTTCAGGTCAACAAGAATATCAATGCCGTCAGCGTTGATGGCCTCGGCCGTCTCACTGATGGTCAGCGCCTGTACATCAACAAAGTGCTCAAAGCTCGACTCCAGCCGTGGCCGCATCTCCTTGCCATCATCCTCGCCGTAGGAGTAGGCAAACACTTCAAACAGCTCGCGATCGTGATTCTCAAACAACTCTATCATCAGGAACGCTGTGGCGTGGTTGTGGAAATCGTTGGAGAGATAACCAAGGCGAATCCGTTGCGAGGGTGCAGAGCTATCACGAAACCTGCGCGTCGCCCGGATTTCACTGGCAGCGGCAACTTTTGCACCCATCCAGCGCTCGGCACTGGTGCGCTGCTCTTCGGCGCCGATTCCAGGCAAGGCCAGGAGCAGAAAGGGAGAGTAGAGCTCGCCCTGATGGTCGCTACGCAGGCTGCGCCTGAAACGTTCACGCCAATGGGGCATGTCCTCCCACTCGCACATGCGGCGGCTCAAGTTATACAACTTCATGGCACTCTGCTGCGGCCGGGAAAACGGAATGGCATAGCGTCCGCCTTCGGGAAACAAGAGACTGGTTCTACAGCACCGGGGCCAGATCCGCGTCTGTATTGACGACGCTCCCGTTACTCGCGCCGCAGCAGTCTCTCAGGTAGCCATGCTCGGGAGAGCACACAGCTGGAGCAGATCAGCCTATACCCATGCACATGGCAAGTCGAGGTTAATCGCTGAACCGCTGCCAACAAGCCAGTAACCCGTGGACCATAAGCCCGCAATCCACATTCTTCCGGGATAATCCGGCCCTATCATCCGGCAACGCTGCTTACCGGTCAGGGATTGTCTTTAAGAAACTGCAGAACTTCCGGCACCAGCCTGGGCCAACTGCGAAACAACGTATGCCCATCCGTACCCGCCATGGTTTGCGCAGAACGCAGGTTCCACTCGTTATCTTCCCAGGGTGGCTCCAACAGCAGTGAGTGCGGAATCAATCGGTGAACCCACTCACTGGTGGCCCGGGTATGGGACAGGTCACTCCTGCCACTGCGAAACACCAGCGTGGGCATATTCAGTCGGGCAAAGTGGCGCGGCTGCATTCCCGGTACAGGTGATATGTCAGAGGGCGCATAGGCGGCGGCCCACTTCTGCATAGTGGCGATAAACTTGTCCGGATCCAGCGCCAGCAATGCCTCTCTGGCCTTGGGGTTTTTACCCAGATGTTCGGCCCAGGAGGTCGCCTTTAATACCGCTGCCATGCCACCCGAACTGGCCAGGGTTGCCGCCTCACCACAGTAGTAGGTTGCCAACTGCATCAAGCCAATGGGGTCACCACTGATCCACCAGAGCACAAGATGGGAGCAAAGGTCCGGATGCCGCGAAGCGGCCAGCATCGACACCCTGGAACCACCCGACCCGCCGGCAATCACAGCGGGCCCTAACTCCAACGTCTTAATCAATCCAGCCAGTGCCTCTGCCTGATTTTCGGATTCACTGTCGCCCAGCAGACAGGTATCGGAGTAGCCGCAATTGGGACGATCGTAGATCAGGGCCTGATAGCCCTGTCGGACAAACTCTTCCGCCATTTCCCGATAACCGGGGACATCCATGGTGAAACGCCCACCCGGGGTCAATGCAATGAGCGGCGCGCCCTTGTCGCCGAGAAGTTCGTAGGCTATCCCCACGCCGTCAACGTCTGTTTTTTCCATTATCGTTATCCTTATTCAGGCCAACAGTATAAGGCGGCCCTGATTCTGAAAGTCCCTTGCGCCCCGCCACAAGCACACTCATGACGATTGTCACAAACAATAACCTGACCGGTTACAGGAGACAAACTGCCTGTTCTTTGATGGGGTTCTCGCAGCCAAAACGCCAGCGCCGCTATATTAGGTGCCCTATGGACCCAACCGGAGAGCAGAGCCTCTCCATCACGGACACCTGAATGTCATGCCTACGGTTACTGACCGAAGTAAAAGCAATTACCTGCGAAGCATCGGCAACGATCCTGGCCGTCACCGGCTGCTGGCAAAACAATTGGTGGACGTCAAACAGGGTCTGGAGAAAATCCGCAATAATCCCCTGGCCTACCGCGGCAAAGCGTTCACCGAATGGCATCGCCAAGCCAGCGACCTCTACCTGTCAATCGACTGGCTTGGCGTGCCGCCAATCATCGAGAAGAAGTTTTTTCAGCGAGGCTTCGGAAAATCCAGGGAGATACTCAACGACAGCCAGATTTTTACGCTATTCAGGCAGGATGTACAGATCACCCTGAAGGAGCTTGATTATTTGATGGTTCGCTTGCGGGCAAGCAGCAGGAGTGACCAACCGCAACGGTCCCGGGATATCGCCGGGGTACTGCAATTCGTCGCAGGCAAGTTGACGGCCAGGAAATGGGTGGCCGCGAGCTTAACCATAACCGCATTAGCGACAGCATGCTGGTGGGCCCTGAAGATCTGATCCTCTTATTTCCTGCTGCTTATTATTGTGCGGCCAATTAACCTTGATTCGGGATAGCACACACAGAACGCCTACTGCACTCCGGACACAGGCTAGTCCTTCAGCACATCAATGCAGCAAACCCTCCTGCCTTCCAGGCCCTGCTTTCCCCGCGAACCATCTTTACACGAAGTGAGACTTACTCTGCACAACGCCTGACATCAATCAATTTCACGCTCTTTGTTGTAGTCATGATTATTCTTTAGAAATTTACCCCATAAATTATGACCAACACACTTGAACGGATTATCCAGAGTCTTCCCTTTAGAAATACAACTTCTCTCCAGAAGAATCCCCTCCTCTACGACAACATAAGAATTGTCGAAATCATTCCGGGATTCGTATAGGTCATAGCGTTTAAAAAACAGAAGAGCGAAAACAACAATGGAGACTGCGATAATTACTTTCATTTTTTACCTTTTAACATTCCTTACCAATGAAAAGCCGGCACATTAAATACAACCTCTAACCTATAAAGAGTGTCTACTGCTTATGGGCAACTCGGACACCTGACGCTTTTAGCAGCGACGAGCCCTGCGAGCCCATCCCACGGATGTTTTTCCGTGGCCGATGCCGACTAAACTTGTTGTGCATTTATCGTTATTGATAAGCCACATCAAAAGTGGACATTTAATTTCGTACCGCATTTGTAACAATAGGAGTTGCCGAAATTTTGGAATGTATTGCAACCCCCACAAACAATTCCGGTCACATCTAATAAGCCTGCGGCTATTAACAATGTAGAAAAACTGATTGGCGGATTATGGCATCGTTCACATGGACAAGGCTCTCCAGCTGGAGTTACCGAACCATTATGTAAGTGGCCGCAAGAAGTACAATATAAATTATGAATTTGCATGATGGTTCTCGTTAGTAGCCATATCTACCTGCATTTTAATGACGCTGTTTTTCTATTGAGCGAATAGCGCCTCAAACACCGGCGGAGCGTAGCGACGTCCGCGTGCTTTGACTTGTTACATGCTGCTTTCTTGGTTGTCTTTGAACGTATTGCCATCTTCATCAATCCATCGTATGGGCCCCGGAGACTGGGCGCCCAATATAGTTGACGAGGCCGCGCTGGGTGATGAAAAAAGAACGTCTTCCAGGAATACTCCGTTTTCACCAGTCGAATCGACCAACCCTTCATCAATCAGTTTTGCCCTGAGCTTTTTCCAGCCCTCTGCTATTGAGTCTGTTTCTTCAAGGGAGAATTGGCTACCAGCCCGAACTAGATAACCCTCCGAAACTTCGACCATGCTTGCATTCAGGCGGTTACTTTTCAAACTATATAACTTTCCACTCTCGGATTTTGTCTTTGTTTCTTGGCTTGCCACAGAGCTTATTAGTGATCTAATCCCGGCAACAGGAAGAATCAACGCAAGTTGATCAATGAAATACTCCATATCCGAGATATCAGCTTCGGACAGCTTAGAAAGCGTTGGTTGATTTGAATTCAATACTTCAGAGCTTTTGGCTTCTTTCGCAATCGTTACTAGTCTCGACTCAAGGTACTTAATATGTGCCTTTGTCAGCATATCGTCTTTTGAGTAGAAACAGATAAAGGAGTCGAAGTCTTTTTCACCAGACAAATGCTGTTTTATTCTTATGCCTAATGATTCAGCTTCCCCGATATAAATAGCATCATCATAATCTGACGAGCCAGCGGTCGATCGAAGAAAATAAACTCCCGCGTTCTCAAATTCTTCGCGTAGCAGTATGGATTTAGCATTAGATCGAGGACAAGAAATTGCCTTACCTGACCAATTCCCAATCTCATATGTTTTGGCACCTTCCGGCACGCCATCAATCATAAAAATTGTAATCTTTTTACCCACTCTCAATCCTCGTAGGGCATGTAACGCTTCAAGAAGGGGCGCCGATTTACGGCGTACCGCTTGCTTGACTTGTTAGGTGCTATTGCTGCTCGCTTACCAGGAAATCTCCGCATGTAAGTTCTCCTAATTCGATTTCGTTGAGAGTGAAAGATTCGAGGGCCTGCGGGCCACTTATAGTAATCCTGCCGCTATGAATACTGACAAGACCTCCGGATTTCAAAGCCTCTCTTATTTTATTGTCTTTTGCGCCACCAAAGCAGGCGCTTGGCCCAATACAGACAGTCTCCAACTTCGAGAGATCTAGCAATCGCTTACTAATGGTATTAATAGCTTCATTGCACGTATCTGGGCAGATATGGCCTCTGGGGCAGGAGTCTTGATTTTGAATAGCTTCTTTAGTCTCACCTTTTGATGTCTTTGAGGTGATTATTTCATTTAATCTCTCAATTTCCTGGTTTCTTTCAATCACAGTAGAATTAAGATCATTTACTTTCCTAGTATATGACTCTATCTGAGATTTCTGAGCTTCCTTAGTATTTTGAAGAAACTCCGTCGAAGTACCTGAAAGAATTAGAAATATTCCTAACGGCAAGATACACAACAATATTAATTTTAATTGTTTAACGAGATAGGCCGAGCTTTTTCCTAAGTTGTTGATTTCATCTCGACCTTCTTTTGCAGTCTCTATAAGGGCGCCAATCTTCGCGCTCATACTGGCAACCGGCTCATTAACCAACCCCCTCTCTATCTCATTGGAATTTTTTGTAATAAGATCCAATGAGACCAAAAGAGAATCAAAGCTTTCTCTAAAATCGGATAAAATGTGCAAAAATCTATCTAGGTAGTTCTTCTCTAATTGTAGTTTTGCCACCCTAACTTCATGTTCTCTACTATCATCACTTTTCAGAAATTCATTTCGTTTAAGGCGCATGTCATAGAAAGAGTGTCCTAGCTTAATCAGACCATAGGCACAAAAAAACGCGCCTAAGATATAGTACATCCAAGGAGGTATGCCAGCCTCTGTTATCCACTTAATTATTATGTCCATCTAGTTTTTAAATCCACTCGGGTAGTCGTTTTCAGAGTATCGTGGTACATAACGAGACTGTAGAAATACTGATTCATTCATCCGCCTTTCCACTTCTCGCATCCTTTGGTTTTGGTTGGTCGATATTCAATCATATCCGCTTAACATAATCACCCATTGTGCGAACCGGGCGCGATGCTTTTGTGGATATCTCTGTGTACTACGCTATAGCTCCGTAATTCATGATCTTTTCAATGTTATGCACCAGGCAGAACAATCGCCATTGCCCCTGCACCTTGTTTTTGCCACGTAGCGAGAACCGTTTTAATCCCTTGTTGGTGCCAATATTGGCAAACACCGGCTCCACGGTGGACATTCGGTGACCGTAGATAGCTTTGCCCTGTTTGCTGTCCACCCGGTTCATCATCCACTCCGTGGCCGTTTGTTTGGTGCTGTACGTGAAGGAGACGATGCGACCATGACCGGTGCGGTCATTGGCGGCGTCGGGGTTACGCATGCAGCGCTCCTTCTCAGGACACACCCGACAGTCGGTGAGTTTGCCTTCAAACAAGATCTGCGTGCGGCCATTGGGTTTCAGTGTCTCTCGGTGCACCCACATGGATTTTCCTTGCGGGCAGATACAGGTTTTCTTCTGCTGATTGAACTCAAACTCACTGGACGGGATGATGCCTTTTATACCCTTCTTCGTATCCTGGTGGCGCTTTCCGTATTTCAGCTTTTGTTTGCCAAAGACCTTATCCCGGGAACGGAACTGATTATCCGGGATATAAGCATTGATACCCGACTCCTTCAGGAAGAAATTGTTGTCGTGATTGGAGAAGCCGGTATCGGCAGTCACAAAAATTCCGCTGGTCAGAATGTCATCGTGGATGGATTGGTGGCGGTAGGTGTTGCGTACACTTTCCAGAACCGGCTGTAACGTATGGTGTTCCGAGCCTTCACCAAAGGCTTGGGCATCAACGATTACCTGATGCTTTTTATCCACGGTGGCCACCCCGTTGTAGCCCTGGATAGTGCCTTTGCTGGTAGTCAGCTTGGCGGATTCGTTGTCGGTGATGTTACTTTTGACTTCTTTCGGCGTTTTACCTTGCCCCATCCTTGGGGCTGCCGTCTTTAGGAAGTTATCGATCCGTTCAAATTCCTTTTCCAGCGTAGCCGTTGCTTGCTCCAGCTGCTTCTTACGAGAATTTTCAGAGGGCTTGCGACCATCCAGTTTGCGATGCTCTTTCATGCACAGACGAACCTTCTTTCGCAGCTTCTCCCGCTTTTCGGTCAGCTCGGAGATGGTTCCAGAGTGCTCTTTGGCTGCGTTGGAGGGTATTTTGCAACCATCGATGGCCAGCAGATCGTGGCCGAGCAGTCCTTGCTGATCGCACACCAACAACACCTGCTCAAAGACCGATTCAATGGCGTCGGGATAACTGCTGACAAAATTGGCGATGCTGGTGAAGTGAGGTACGGAGTCGCAGGACAGGGCTTTGAAGATGATATTGTGCTCACACTGCCACTGAATTTCCCGGCTGGACGTGATGCCCTTGGAGTAAGCAAAGAGAATGATCTTTAAAAGTATGGCCGGGTCGTAGGCGGTTCGGCCGCCGGTATCGTTGCTGTACTTGTCGTAAAACACCGACAGGTCAATGTGGTTATCAATGAGGTGGTGCAGGGTGAACTCGAAGGTGTTGGGCTGCAACTGCTCTTCGAAGTTGATGACAACCATGGCGGTTTGATTGTAGTTGTATTTCTTGAAGTTCGGCATGCTAAAGATCCCTTTAAGCGATTCCGAATTTTACCAAAAAACGCCTATTTTTTGGAGTTTTTCTACAACTTCAACGCCCAAAGCAGCGGCGCGCGTTAGCGCGTCCAGCCCGTAGGGCGATGCTGCCTTTGCTTGTTATGAGTTTCATTATTCTGGTAATGCGGGCATAGCAAAATACACTATAGCAATTAGTAAATAACTAAGCCCAACGACCCTCCAATGTTTAGTAGTAAATTTCCTTGGACAATTGAAATAGAGCATGCCGCATGAAGCCAAGCCAAGAAATATTGCAATATAGATTTCTGCAAGATTGGCCAAACTTTTACCGCCGCTGAAAGTTAATGATTCTAGTTCATTTAGTCGCCGACCGAACAATTCATACTCTACAGGGAAGCTAACACCACCTAGCAATAAGAGATTAAATGAAAATATTGCTAGGCCAGGAAATAGTAGGATGTATTTCATTGGATTACTCATAACGCCCACAACACGGGCCGGAGTAAGCGCAGCTTACGGAGGTCCGGCACCACGTAGTGGTGCTTTCGTGGTTGTGTTTGTTAGGCATTTTCATTGAATGCTACTACTTAGCTCTTCTTGGAGCCTATCTAGTGATTGATGTAAGCCAGGGTATTCTTTGCCGTATAGATGCGGCTGCTTGGTGATTTTTGAAGCCTCTTCGAGAACAGCCAAGCAATATTTAGAAAACTCTGAAAATGCCTGATCTATTGTTTCCCGATATTGATCATCAAATTTTTCTTTGCCCAGTAACAACGGCTTGCTTCGCTTAGAAAAAATGCTCAATAGCTCATCGCGAAAACGCTCAGCAATTTCAAGAGAAGCATTGACTATTTCCGATATCGGCTCGCCAGTGTCAAAGGTATCATCATATTTTGACTGCCTCTTTATCTGACCTACGGATATGTCAAGATCACCAAAGAACGATTCTAGTTTCTTATAAATCAACTCTTCTGCTTGCTCAAATTTCGACATTTGAATCGATCCTTACTGATGCCTAACGCCCGGCTTAGCGGCGCGAACGCAGTGAGCGTCCTGGCCGCGTTTTAAGCAGCCAATGCTACAGCCGCTTGTTATGAGTTTTTCTAGCTACTAATTTCGCAGCCCGGCATGAAGCAAAGTAGCGTTAACGCAACCCTGCTATACCTATAAGACAGAACACCAAATATTAAGGCGGATAAGGCGCCCCAAGGTAAGTACTGCCATAGAATTTCTTCGAGTGATCCCAGCTCAGTGGAAAATGAAAGAGCGCGAATTATAAGGCCTACGAGAAATCCGATTATGGAATACACGAATACGCCGAGCGCAACACTGGCAGCACTAATTGCTCTATCTGCATTGCTTTTTGATGTCTCTTCCATTGATCTTCTCAGTTCCACGATTACTCATAACGCCCAGCACACGGGCGGCTGAAATGAAGCGAAGCGTAATGTAAGCCGTCCGGCCCGGCGCTTTTAGCCGGGCAACCGTGCTGCTGTTTGTTAGGTTCAATTGCTGAATTCATGCTGGTAGTTCTCTATAAACCGAAAAGCTGCTTCAGGAATTTGTGAAAAGTTGATTTCTAGTGTCCCTGAAAGATTAGGCGCTACTGCGCTATCGCTTGTCCATGCGTCAATACATTCAAGCTTCTCACCTTCCGATAATATTGTTTTAAAAACATTTACAACTTTAAGAGTCGCCTCAATATCGTCTTGATCTTCTGGAAACCAGTCCTCAGGCTCTGCAAAGCCCAAGTCCTCGAAGTTTGAGGTCATGAGATGCCTAAACCCACAACTACACCCCTGCGATGAACCCAAATACCACTTATTCTTATATTTGAGAAGTTGTTCTTCGGGAACGCCAGGCATTGCTCGATCAAACACCACATCGTCCGTGTTGAATTTTGTTAAATCAAGATCTGACGTAGTACTAACGATGGTCATGTAGCACATGGTAGAAACCTAACGCATTGCTTTGGGGCGGCGAAGCGCAGCGTAGCCGTCCCAGCCGTGCGTCTTTTGCACGGCGACCAACAGCAACTGGTTATGCGCATTGTGGACTGCCGCCACCTTACTAATAACTACTGCCGATGCTGATTGTGTTGCCAGCACCGGCACCCTGTAATTTATGGCTACCAAACCGCAGGCCGAACACCCTGGCCGGCACGTTTCGGTAAAACAAAATTTACCCTCCATGGCACACCTATGGGCGGCACATTTGGGAAGACGCAACCAAACCTCCGACGGATACTTCGCCTGGCAGGTTGCTGACTTATACACCGGTGCTGACGACGAGCAACATGCACCGGCAGGAACTATTTTAAGGCTGAAGCCTATTCAATACCGCGAACGAACGCATAACGCCCGCAACACCGGGCAATTTGGAGCGCAGCGGAAAATTGATCCGCGTGATTGCGCTTGTTAAACGGCTTATCCACGGAGCTAAAAGAACTCTTTGATAGTGTATCCACTGACCTTAAGTTCCTTGGCTATTTCTGTTTTCCAAGCACCTGAAAGATCTAGGGCAACATACACCACACCACTAATGTCGTTTGGCGTTTCAATTTCTCCCTTGACCAATGCACAAACATTTTCACGACCAAGCTTTGCCATTAAGTAGCCATGTTCAAATACTACATTTTGTCTAGCTCTTTGCTTGGGGTGAACCTTTGTTTCATGAATGCCACGACCATGGTCACAAGCGGTATATAAGACAATGGCGTAGCCTGCCTCTTCGCTATAGTGCTCAATTTTTTCTATGATCGTCTTTCCACCGCTAGCTTGTTCGTGAAGAATAATCGGTGTTAAGCCGATTTTCTCAATAAATCGAGCAACTTCTTGCTTAGCTTCATTATCACGGCCATGTACGATGAAAACCTTATTTTTTTTGACTGCTGGCGTAAAAACGCTGTTTACAGGAGAAACTATAGGTTGTTGAAAGAACTGAGGTTGTGGCGGAGAAGGTTTTGGTGCCAAGTTTTGCCCAAACTCAAGATAATTGCATACTTCTGAAAACTGTTCAGATATGTATGTTCTTCTTTCTGCATAGGTGCCGTACTGATTCTTTATAAAGCCCCAAAACGATCCCAGGCTACGATGAAGTTTTAGCCACTCTGGAAGCATGGGAGCTAATGTTGGATTCTTTAGCAGCTCGTGTCGAAGCTGCATAAATTCACCCTCATCAGCAGCCCCACCTGTAGCATGATCTGTTAGCAAATTACTCAAGTAATTAACCTTATCTAGATCGTTTTCAAGAAATTCAATACTCATAGCCTGAATTTATTTTTCCCACTTAAAATACGGAACTTAGCCAATGACGTTTAACGCCGCGTTAACCGAGCGAGCCGAAGGCGAGTCCGGTTGAACGCCTTGTTAAATTTATTTTCGCCAGGTGTTGATGAACTGTCTTGCATACTCATCTTCAAGCACCGCATCTGCTACAAACTTATAATTCTGGTTTTCAGGAAACAGGTCGGAAAATGCAACTAAAGAAGTAACTGCGAGCCTAAACTCATTTATAAAACGCTCATCCATGGTTGATCTAAATTTGGGATCTTTGAAGATTGATAACGGGCGATTAACTCTCGTAGCCATGATGTATAAAACAACACCGACTGTTCCAAGTATTACGGCCAAGATGACATTATTAAGGCCAAAAAAATAATAAATAGCAGTACCAATAGAGAGAAGCCCAAGTGACGTGCAGTTACCCTGCCTCGCTGTAGCGGACATAACATATTGCAATGCTACCCAGTACTTTTTGATGTAAGCGGATAACTCCTCTGCATGAGCCCAATTTGGCTCCAATAACTCATGCAGCTTGATCAAACTAATATCTGAAACGCCCCCGAAAGTCCCAGGAGCCATCATCACCAGATAGATAGAGGGGACGACTAACGGCACATACACCGCTAATTTATGGTCAACCGTAACAGCAACTATAATAGCTATTACCTGAATGATAAAAAACACCTGACTCTCCTTTGAAATTTAACAGTCTGTTAATGAGGGCAAAGCCCTCATAATAATTATTAAAAGGGAGCCCCTTTAACAGAAACCCCGATTTTTCTGAAATAATAACTGATTGATTTTATTGAAAATAAAATCAATCAAAACAACCCCCCACCAAATAAAAAGGCAATGCCCTTTTATTCACCTGATTTGCCCCGACAAAATTTGACACAAAATTCATCTTCAATCCACTCGCGGTGAATAGATCGCCTTCAGTGCCTTCTTATCCGGCTTACCAACAGGTGTTTGCGGAATGGCTTCAATAAATTCCACCGATTTGGGTGCCTGATACGCCCCCTTGCGATCCGCCACCATCGCTACCAATTCTTCTGGCGCGACTGACTGCCCTGCCCGCAATACCACCAGGGCCTTTACCGCCTCACCCCACTTCTCGTGCGGTACGCCGATAACCGCCACCTGTGATACCGCCGGATGTTCGGCGAGGATATCTTCAATGGCGCGCGGGTAAATGTTGAAACCACCACTGACAATCATGTCCTTGGTGCGGTCGATAATGCGCAGGAAGCCGCCCGGGTCGCGCACGGCTACATCGCCACTGTGGAGCCAGCCGCCGGAGAAGGTTTCGGCGGTGAGTTCGGGGTTGTTGCGATAGCCATTCATCACCAGCGGGCCACGCACGCAGATCTCGCCCGGTTCGCCATCGGCGACTGGCTGGTTGTTTGAGTCAAGGAGTTCGACATGCAACCAGGGACTGGGACGGCCGCAGCTGGCCAGTCGCTGCAGGTCGTTAGTGTCGTGTTCGCTTTTGCGCAGTACACAGACCGACATGGGCGCTTCCGCCTGACCGTAGAACTGCATAAAGACCGGGCCGATGCGTTCGATGGCTTCTTTCAGGCGCGGCGGCGAAATTGCTGATGCGCCGTAGAATACGGTTTCCAGGCTGGAGAGATCGAACTCGTCAAAACGGGGGTGATCCAGCAGCGCGTAGATCATAGTGGGCACCAGCATGATGCAGTTGATGCGCTGATCCTGGATGGTCTGCATGACGGTGACGGGGTCGAAGCCCGGCAGTACCAGCATGGTGCCGCCTTTCATCAGCACCGGAATAAACATCGCCGCCCCTGCATGACTGAGGGGTGTGCAGGAGAGGAAACGCGGCGGGTTGGGCCACTCCCACTCCGACAGCATCAGCTGAATCGTCACCAGCCCGGTGCGCTGCACACTGGCCAGCGCCTTGGGTTTACCGGTGGTACCGCCGGAGTAGCCGAGACGCACCACATCGTCGGGTTCGACAACCGGTGCCACCAGTTTCTGCGGCGCGTAGCTGGCCGCCAGTGTGGTGAGGTTGGTAGCCAGGGGATGATCACCGAAAGAGAGCAGTTTGAGTTGGGGCAGCTGCGCTGCCAGCTTGGCGACATGATCGCCGTAGCGTTCGGCATCAAAGATCAGGACGTCCAGCTCGCCATCGGTCAGGGTAAAAAGGTGATCGTCAAAGCTGCCCATGGGGTGCATGGGCGAGTAGACCGACGCCAGTATCTGTACCGCGTTGGCAACGTGCAGCACTTCGGGACGATTGGGCGATAACAACCCGATACGACTGCCCTTGCCCAGCCCCATACCCAGCAACGCCTGGGCAAACTGGCTGGCGGCATCGCGCACATCGCCGACGGTTAACAGGCTGGCACCGGCAGTAGCGGCACTGCCCTGCAGTTGTATCAGGGGGCGGGTCTCGTCCTGGTTGAGGGCGTTGACCAGAATTTCTGGTACGTACAGGGGGCGATGCAGGTCGCTCATCATTCGGATTCCTTTCAGCTATTTGTTGTTATTCGGGTCCAGCTTATGGATTCCCGCCCACCCCAGAGTGCCCTCTCTTGCAGCAGTGCTGCAATTCACCTTGTGCGCGGGAATGACAACGGACTTAGCACTGCTGTAATTCGCCTTGCGTGCAGCATGACACCGGCGCAAAAACTCAGTTGTTTTCAGCCGCCTCCTGCTGCAGCTTGGAGCGCACGTTCATCAGTACCGCACCGTAGCGGTTATCGCCACGCCGGTCACGGCCACAGCCCCAGAAATAGTCGTACTGGCTGTTCTCCACCAAGCGCTGATCACCGCTCTGCAGTAGCCGCTCGGCGATCAGCGGATAGGTACGGCATTTGATGTAGAGGCCTCGGGTCATGATCACTTCACGCACCTGTTTCCAGTCGCTGCGTTTGCGCTTCAGCCAACTCTCGCCCAGCTTGTGAGCCTGCTCCGGTGTTGCCGCGTTGCGGATCTTCTCGCGGTAGGCGGGGTTGTTGCTGAATTTGCTGGCCTGAAAATAGTGCTCTACTGTCGGCCAATGCTCCCCTTCCAGCTCGATGCCATGATCCGAATAGGTACTCAGCAGTTCATCCTTGTCGGTGCGTGAGAGATAGAGGCTATTGGTGTCTTCTTCTGCAAAAATGCTCATTGGTGTCCAGGCGTTACTTAAGAGAATGTTGGTTATCTACAGCGGTCGGCGATTAGCCAGCCGTCAGAATTCAATCACAATTTTGCCAAACTGGCGCCCGCTGGCCAGGTGCTGCAGCGCCTGCGGCAACTCTTCAAAACCGTAGCGGCTGTCGATGACTGTCTGGATGCGGTGGTAGGCGATGGCGCGGTTCATGGCTTCGAAGTCGTCACGGCTACCGACCCTGACCGGGGTGATGTCCACACTGGCCGAGAAGATGGAAGAGAGTTTATCCGGCCAGCCACCCAACAGGCCTACCAGCGCCATACGACCACCCATGGCGGTGGCACCCAGGGTACGATCGATAGTGGCGGCACCACCCAGGTCAATCGAGAGGTCCACGCCCTGCCCGCCGGTCAGTTCCCGTACCCGGTTCTGCCATTCGGGCTCGTCGCGATAGTTGATGCACTCGTCTGCACCCAGCGATTTCAATCGTTCACAGCGTTCATCCGACGACGAAATCATAATCACCCTGGCCCCAAACGCCTTGGCGAATTGCAGGCCCAGGGTCGAGACACCGCCGGCGCCCTGCAACAGTACGTTCATGCCGGGCTGCAGTGGGCGCGCGGCACAGAGGGCGTGCCAGGCCGTCACCCCGGCACAAGGCAGGCAGGCGCCCTCGGCAAAGCTGAGGTGTGATGGCAAGGTCACCACTTCGCTGTGGTGCACCACCATCTCCTCCTGCATGACTCCTTGAAGGGGGCAACAACGGGTCGTCAGGTGCGCCGCATCCGGACGCCAGTCGCCACCGATCCAGCCAGCGTTAAAGGTCAGCGCCACCCGTTCGCCCACCTGCACATGGGTCACATCAGGGGCCACCTCAGTAATCTCGCCGGCACCATCGGAAAGGGCAATCAAGCCGCCCTCCGGTGCCCGCAGTTTGCCGGACAGGGCCAGCAGGTCACGGTAGTTGAGGGAGGCCGCACGCATGGCCACACGCACTTGCCCGCTGGCCAGCGGGCCGGGGGCAGGCACCTGCTCCAGCTGCAGGGAATCAATACCGGTGAGGGCGTGGGTACGGAATACTTTCATTGTTCGGGGTTCCATTAGCGGCAAGGGGAAATTCACCAGGGTTCAGGATCATACCATCCGCAAGGCAGCCATAAAGCAGTCGGGGGTCACGCCTTGCTGTGGGTGCGGATGGCCGCTTCCATGATCTGCTGCATCACCCGCGAGAAATCCGCCATGGTCTGCAGGCGCTGGCTCACCACCTCGCTATCAGCCGCGCCGCGGTGATTGCTGAGCAGGTCGGCAAAGCGACCCAGCATCAACGCCTGGTCCGCGACGGTGGCGGCGTTATCGTTGGAGGCCACATAGAGCACCCGCTTGCTGCCTTTGACCGGTACCCGCTTGATCAGCTTGGCCTGCTCCAGCTGGCGTGCGGTGACGCTGGCGGTGCTTTTGCTGATCTCCAGTGCCTCACAGATTGCATCGAGGCTGACAGGCTGCGGCTGCAGGATCAGCAGGGCATAGAGTCGCGCTACGCCGGTCTGCATGCCCCAGGGCAACAGCAGGGTAGCCAGCTCTTCAATAAAGCGCTGCTGGGCCGGGTTAAGTTTTATCTTTGCTATATTCGACATATACCGAATATGATAAAAATAACTACCCGGGTCAACTGAAATTCAGCCCCTGAAGATCGCTGGCGGCGCCAGTGGAGAAGCTATGCTGATTGCAGGTCACGACCCCGACGACAACGCCCCCGCCGCTGCGGGACGACACACCAGACCATAACAATAACGGCCCGGGAGAGGTAATTCCCCGGACAGGAGCTGCATTCATGATTGGAAACGACCCACTGGACCTGCAGGGCCAGATCGCTTTTGTCACCGGAGCCGGCCAGGGTGCCGGCCGCGCCATCGCCCTGCAACTGGCCCACCACAACGCTGGCGGCATTGCCGTCAACGATTACGTGCTGGAGCGCGCCGAAGCGGTGGCCGCCGAGATCCGTGAACTGGGTGTGGCCGCCTGCGCGGTGCAGGCGGACGTGGGCGATCTGGTATCGGTGCGCGCGGCAGCGGTTAAAGCCACCGCCGAACTGGGCCCCATTACCCTGCTGGTGAACAACGCCGGTAACGCCGGGCCCGACACCGAAATGCGCCACTCGCCACTGTTCTGGGAAACCGATCCCGCCGAATGGGACCGCTACTTCCACACCAACCTCACCGGGGTGATGAACTGCTGCCACGCGCTGCTGCCCGGCATGGTGGAGCAGAACCGCGGCCGGGTGGTAACCATCGTCTCCGACGCCGGCCGGGTCGGCGAACCACGGCTCACCGTGTACGGTGCGGCCAAGGCCGCGGCCACCGGCTTTATGCGCTCCCTGGCCAAGGAGGCGGGACGCTACAACATCACCTGCAACTGCATCTCGCTGTCGACCCTGGAACCGCCGATTCCGGAACCACAGAAGAGTGAGTTCCTCGCCAGCGACCAGGCCAAGGCCCACGTTTCCCGCTACGTCATCCGCCGTTTTGGCAAGCCCGATGATGTGGCCGGCATGACACTGTTTCTCTGTTCTGAAGCCGCCAGCTGGATCACCGGGCAGACCTACCCGGTTAATGGCGGTTACGACTTCGCCGTGTAAGCCGAACGGCCACAACTCAACTGTCGCAGGCCGGCGCAGGGACGCACCGGCTGCTATGCTGGTAACCAATAACGCCGCCGAACAAGGATTGTTCCCCCCATGTCTGCCACCGCCATTCACCTGTTGCTGCTGATTATCGTGGCCAACTCCATGCCGGTGCTGATGACCCGTTTGCTGGGCGCCCGTTACAGCTGGCCAGTGGACGCTCACCGCAGCTGGCGGGACCAACGGCGCCTGCTGGGTCCCAGCAAAACCTGGCGCGGTATTTTCAGCGCCGTGATCGTGACTTCGCTGGCAGCCCCGCTGCTGGGACACAGCTGGTGGCTGGGTGCACTGACGGCGGCGTTGGCCATGCTGGGCGACCTCTTTTCCAGCTTCTGCAAACGTCGCCTCGGACGTGCCTCCAGCGCCCGGGCCACAGGTCTGGACCAGCTGCCGGAGGCACTCCTGCCGGCGCTGCTGCTGAAACCCCTGCTGGCACTGGAATGGCTGGAAGTGCTGTTGATACCGCTGCTGTTTATGTTGCTGGAGATGGTGTTTTCGGTGCTACTCTTCCGGCTGGGGATTCGCAAACAGCCCTATTGATGTCGCCGGGTAACCCGTACATTGATCGCGGAGCGCCTGAATGCAAAGCATCCTGCTCACACCGCCGAACATCGTCAGCCTGCTGCGCCTGCTGATGGCCCCTCTGCTGCTGTGGCTCGCCGCACGACAGCAAGCCCAGCTCTATCTGCTGGCGGTTATCTTCACCATATTCACCGATGTGCTGGATGGTTTTCTCGCCCGCAGCCTTCACCAGATCACAGCTCTCGGTTCACAGCTGGACAGCTGGGGGGACTTCCTGATCTACACCACCCTGGCGGTTTGTACCTGGCTGCTGTGGCCACAGCTGATACAGGATTACTGGCCCGCATGGCTGGTCATCATTGGCAGTTTTACCTTGCCCACCCTTATCGGACTGCTCAAGTTCGGCAGCGTCACCAGCTATCACACCTGGCTGGTCAAAATCGCCGTTGCCTGCACCATCCTCAGTTACCTGCTGCTCTGCGCCGGGCTGCTGCAATGGCCCATATGGCTGGCAGCCGTGCTCTGCCTGCTGGCGGCCACAGAAGAGATCGCCATCACCCTGACCTTGCGACACAAACGCGCTGACATCCGCAGCATCCTGCAACTGCGACAGACAAGAGACCCGTAACAGACAGAACACGCCGACGACCGCCATGGAAAGATCCCGCCCTATCGCCATTGCCACTTTGCTGTTTGGTGGCGCCAGCCTGCTGCTCGGCGGATGCAGCAGCCCGGCGCCACCACAATCTGCCCACACGGTGACCGCCCCGCGCTACTGCGCGCGCTATCTGGTCTATGACATGTGCATGCTGGACCTGAACGGTGACGGCCGCGCCGACCTGATGTATTTCAGCAACACCAACAAAGTGTTTATGTACGACCACGACTGGCAGGAGCGGATATCGGCAGACTTCGACTTGCACCCCTGCGCACAAATCCTGGATGACGAAACCAAGGCGGCCAGCAGTCCGCTGTTAACCGTGCCACCAGGTGGTTCAGCGATGGGTGAGATGAGCGCGAAAAAGGAGTTGTTCTACGATTACCTGCGCTATTACCCGAAGATCCGCGCTTGTACCAAACAGCCTGCGGAGGAGCAGCCCTTCGGCGATCCCGACATGGATGATTTCAGTCAGGTGCCATAACTGCCGTAATCACCATAGCTCCCGTAATCAAAGTTTCATGCAATCATCAACAAGTGTTCATCCGGCCAGTTCAGGCTGGCGTCATGAAAAATCCCTTTCGTTGCACCGTTACCCTGATGCTGCTGTGTGGCCCTGTCTCACTGCTGGGTGGCTGTGCCAGCAACCATGACAAGCAAAGCGCGACCGACCCGGCATCGCTCTATTGCGCCCATTACCTGATCTACGACATGTGTGTGCAGGACCTGGATAACGACGGCGGCACCGATCTTATGTACTTCCAGGACACCGGCGAAGTGTTTATGTACGACCAGAGTTGGCAACAGGCTGTATATAGCGACTTCGAGCTGCATCCCTGCGTACAAGTGATGGACGACGATATGAAGCAGGCCAGCAGTCGCCTGCTGACGCTCCCACGGCAACATTCGTTTATGAAGAAAATGGCCATCCAGCAGTCGCTGCTTGAGCACTACTCCCGCTACTCTTCCCGGGTAAGGGCCTGCAAGGAAGCGCTGGCGGCAACAGCACCGGCAGAAGCACCTTTTGGTGATGGCGATCTCAACAATTTCTGACACTGAATAAAAAACGGGGCCCCTATGAGCCCCGTCCCGATGTCACCGCAGCGGTGTATCAGTAGCTGTAACTGACACTGACCCCGTAGGTACGCGGCGCCGACGGCACCGCCACATCCGCCAGGGCGCTGCCCAGCTTCTGCACGTAGTAGGTTTCGTCTGTCAGGTTACGGCCCCAGGCCTCCAGCGCCCAATGCTCCCCGACCTGATACAGCAACGACGCGTTGATGGTATCAAAGGCCGGCTGGTCCAGGCGGTTATCGGGCTCGAAGTAATAGCCGTCGTTGTAGCTGTAGAGCAGGGTCATGTCTATCTGACCGGCATCCAGAGGTATGGTGTAACTAACCCCCAGATTACCAGCCAGCTCCGGCGCCAGCGGCGTGTCATTACCTTTAGCACTCATCAGCACCGTGGACGCACCACCCACGTTGGATGGATTGGGGATGGTGTGCGGAGCAAAGGGGAAGTCAGTGAACTCTGACTTGAGCCAGGTGACCGAGCCGAACAGGCGCAGGTTATCCGTCGGCAGTGCTTCGAACTCCACTTCCAGACCGTCCACTTCCACCTCGGCGGCGTTCAGCAGAATCGGATCGGCACCCACACCGGTAGCAGCGCGCACCTGATAGTCGGCGATCTCGTAGTGGAAGGCCGCCATGTTGAGACGCAGGGTTTCATCCAGCCAGGTGGACTTCATACCCACTTCAAACGCGTCGATGGTTTGTGGCTCCACCGGTGGATCCACGTACGCGGTCATGGAATAGGTACCCGATTTGAAACCGCGGTTATAGGACGCGTAGAGATTGATGGTGTCGGTCAGGTCGTGGTGCAACGCCAGACGATAGGTGGGCTCTTCATCCACCACCGAATCGGTCAGGCTGCTCACCGGCGCAGTCGGCAAGGCGTAGATAAAAGTCTCAGCTTCAATCTTGCGTTTGTCCATGGTGTAGCGCAGGCCCGCAGTCAGCTGGGTTGCCTCACTCAGGTGGAAAGTCATTTCACCGAAAGCTGCAGTCGACCAGGTGGTGAGCTTTGAATAGACCTCGGTGCCACCACCGACACCGCCCAGGGCTATACCGTAGGACTCCTGGGGGTTCAGTTCATTTTCAGTGCGCAGCAGGAACAGGCCGGTCTGCCAGCTGATAAAATCTGCATCGTTGGAGGCCAGTCGCAACTCCTGCTGCCAGGATTCGGTGGTGGAGTCGATATCGATGTGGTACACCGGCGCCGCACCGGTATCCGGGTCCAGCGCACTGAGGTTTTCGTTGTCGCGATGGGCGGTAATGCTGGTCAACGTAGCCCAGCCCAGGTCGAATTCACCGGTGATATTGACACCCCAGGTGCGCTGGAGATTTTCCTGCTGGTCTGACGTGTTGGTGTCGTAGGGATCATCGGGCGGCAGGAAGGCACCGGAACCTGGTGCCAGCCCCACCGACTCCGGTGCCAGACGGAACGAGGTGGTGAAATCATCAGACTGCTTGGTGTACTCCAGTGAGGTACTGATTTTGGCGGTGTCGCTGGGCGTCCACACCCACTTGGAGCGCACACCCCAATCCCAGCCCTTCATCACATCCTTGCCGTCGTACTCGTTCTCGCCCCAACCTTCACTCTGATTGGTGGAAGTGATGGCGAGATCGGCACTGAGGGTATCGGTCAGCGGCGCTGCCACATAGGCCTGCGCGGTACTGGTATCGTAATTGGCAACACCCAACTTGATATCCGCCACCACTTCATCGCCCGGCTCCTTGGTAATCACGTTTACCAGACCGCCTGAAGAGTTACGGCCAAACAGTGTTCCCTGTGGGCCTTTCAGAACTTCAATTCGCTCAATATTGTTAAATTTGAGAATGGACTGCTTCAGGTCCGGCAGGAACACACCGTCCACGTACATGGCATTAGCACCCTCTTCACCGGTACCGCCACTGGTATTACCCACACCACGCACGAAGAACATCCCCGAGGGACCGGAACGCACCAATTGCACGCTGGGAACCATTTCGGAAATCGCAGCGGTGCCATCCACTCCCGCACGGGACAGAACATCATCGGAGATCGCCACTACCGAAATAGGTACATCACTCAAGTTCTCTTCCCGCCGCTGGGCGGTTACCACGACCTCTTCCAGGGTACGCGCGCTTTTCGGTTCGGGGGTTTCCTGGGCCTGCACGGCAGTGCTGGCTATCGCCACTGCCAAAGTTGCCAGCGCAAAGCTACCAGACACTCTGCGACCAGAGCGTTGTGTTTCTAGGTCCATCTGAATCTCCTGACTCTATTATCGTTATCTTTGAAAGTCTGCTTGGGTCGGGTACGACCATAACTGCCACGGCCAGCAACTGGCAGTTGATCACCTGGAATCCGGGTACATATTTATGGTTGTTGGAGTCCCGCAGGCGACCCGATAAAAGCACGGAGATTGATATGGAGCAATGAGGCTGCCGCTGCAGAGTCAACAGGCTACCGTCACAGGCAAAAAAACAGGGGAGTTATAAATTCCTGTTGTCAGCAAGCGCAGTCATCCAATCAACAGCGACTAAGGCGATAACAAAAGTTAACGGTTGCGACAAAAAAATACCGGATCGGGAATTCCGGTGACGCAGACGCTGCGGGAACAATCAAGCCAGATACTGGCGAAAATGTTCCAGCGTCCGCTGCAGTGCCAGCGCGGAAGAAGGCGGATGAAAATCGGCGCGGCTGGTGCAGTTAAACCCGTGACCGGCGTCATACCAATAGAACGCCACCGCCGGATTGACAGCAGCAACTGCTGAGACCTTCTCCTCCGGAGTACTGACGTCCTGCCGGCCCCAGTGCGTAATAGTGGGGCAGCGAGGTTGCTGGTCGGCAAACGCACTGATTGCTGTGCCGTAGTAACAGCTGGCGGCGTCGATGCCATCCACCCTGGCCGCTGCCAGCCAGCTGATGGCACCACCGTAGCAGTAACCCACCACACCAATTTTCTTTACACCACGGGCTTGCAGCCAGGCCACACAACCACGGACATCGGTTATCGGGTTTTCAAAACCGTTGGCCTGCATGGATTGGACAGCCCGGGGGATATCGCTGTAGGGGAACTCCAGCTGTTTGGCTTCCCGGTCATACAGGGACGGGGCTACCACAGCGTAACCTTGCGCGGCATAACCGTCAGCAACGGCGCGGATATGGTCATTGAGGCCAAAGGCCTCCATGACACAGATAACAGCGGCATCCGCACCTTGCAGGTCACCGGTCACGTAAGCATCGAACTCAAACCCATCACTGGCGGTGATGGTGGTCATCTTGCCGTTCACTGTCATAGTCAACTCCGGTTCAGCTCATGTTGCCGATATATCAGGCCGCCGTCAGGGTATGGCGACGCGCCCACAGCACCCAGAAGCCAATGGCCAGCAACAGGTGGTGAGTATAGCCCGGCAGTTCATTGACGGCGGGCGACGTCAGTGCCAGCGACAGAATGATAAAACTGTGAAAGCTGGCCAGACCAATCAGGCCCACATTGAGCGCCGGCTCCTGCTCACGGCAGCGCCATACCCAGATCGCCGGTACCACAGTGGCCAACGCGCACATGCCCTGCACGATCAGGCCGCGCCACAGCATTTCCGGCCCATCAGGCATCAGCGCCTGCGGTGACACCACCAGTACACCACCCATCAGGGTTTCCAGAACAATGTGCAGTCCCAGCACAACCAACAGCAGTTTTTTCATCGAGCAATTTCCCACGGTTATTGTTAGTTATCGGTTAGCGGCACCACCCGGAAGTTGTCACCCTCCTGGATGTGGTTCAGCAGCTCGGGCTTGTCTCCCTGCCAGCGAATCTCCAGCAGGTGATCAATTTTTCCGGCGCCCTCCTGCAGCCAGATGCCGCCACAGGTGGCCATGGTAATGTAATCACGGCCGAAGCGCTGCTCCTTCTGAAAATAGTGTTCATGGCCGGCAATCACCGTGTAGTTGCGCTGTTGCAGTGACGTTTCCAGCTCCAGGAACCGGGGGTGCTCATACTGCCAGGCGGGCTTGTGCATAATGACGAAAGTCCAGCGGGCATCGGCATTCTCTTCCAAAACCTGCTGTGCCCAGGCCAGCTGCTCCGCGCTGATAGCCACGCTGCCCGGCAGTTTAACCGGCTCAGAAGTATTCTTCCGCGACTTCAGCAGTGCCGCCTGCGTCGCCTCCGGATTGGCTTTCATGGCCGCCATCAAGCGCGCCTGGCCGGCGATCATCTCCGGCGACAGCGCCACCGGTGGGTCTTCCGTATCCAGCAACAACCACAGCACATCGCCATAACGGACGCTGGTATAGGTGCGGCCGTAGCGCTCTACCCACATCTGCTTCTGCAATGTATTGGAGATGTCATGATTACCGGGTACCGGTTCGAAATCCACCTCATAGGCAGACATTACCTTGTCAAATTCAGCCCACTCTGCGGCGATGACCGCAGGGTCTTCGCTGTAGCCTTCGATCAGGTCGCCCACTGACAACCAGGCCTTTGCCGGTATAGTGGCGGCGTACTGCATCATTTCGGCATAGACACCGGGACGCTCGCCGCCGGTACGATCACCGATCACAACAAATGTGTCGTTCTCCACCGGCTCCGGGTTAGTGGTAGCACAACCGGCAAGCCACACCAACGCCAGCGCACCGAACAGCACATGAAATTGAACTCTGAGCATGGATCCTCCTCGTTATAATTATGTCCGGCCAGCGACCAAAGCCTGCAGGAAATCCCCTACAGCCTCTGCGCAGGCCAGTGGTTGTTCCAGATGCAGCATATGCCCTGCATCGGCAAAGTTGCGCCGCTGCAAATTGGGCACCGCAGCTTCGAGCACATCGGCAATCAACTGAAAGTCCGGCAGGTCAAGGGCGCCGGAGAGCAGCAGGGTGGGCGCCTGCAAGGTGTGCAGTCTTTCGATATCCGGCAAGCTGTATTGCTGCGGATCCTGCACCCACTGGCGTCCGGCAAAGCGTTGCACCGCAGCGTAAAACGACTGCGCTGCGCTGCTGTTGCGTGTGGATTCAAACAGGGGATGTTGCCACCACAGTTGTCGCGCCCGATCCAGGTCACCGCTACGGGCTGCTTCGGACATGGGACGCCACAGCTGCCGCCACGCCTCCGACCATTCCCAGGCCACCATGCCGGGACTGATCAATACCAGACCACTGACACGCTCGGGATGGTTCAGTGCCGCATGCAGCACGGTGGCACCACCCATGGAACTGCCCAACAGGCAGCAACGCTCAATCTCAAAGGCATCCAGCAGGGACAACAGGTCGTCGGCGTGACTGAAAGAGTGTTGCGGGTGGCGGGCGCGCGACAAACCAAAGTCGCGCATATCGTAACGCAGGGTGGAGAGGGAATCCGGCAGCAGCGGCAGCAATGCATCCCAGGTATGCAGGTCACCACCGAAGCCATGCAGCAACACCAGCTGCGGGTTCTCACCCCGCTGCTGGCAGTGCCACTCGACTTCGTTCAGCGTCAGGCGCTGTTCAACTTCCTGCATGGCGAAGGGGCATCAGCCGCGCCAGCCCCGCAGGCGGTTACCGCCGTCACAGCTGAGAATATCGCAGTTGATAAAGCGGCCCTCTTCCGACGCCAGGAACAATGCCAGGTTGGCGATATCGGTAGCAGTACCGTCCAGGTCGATCAGCTGCATACCTTTGATACGGGCGTGAGTCTCCGGTGGCAGCGCCGCCTTATTGGCAGGGGTTTCCATCAGACCCGGGGCGATGGCGTTACAGCGAATACCCTCGGCAGAGTAGATGTTGGCCATACCGTAAGTGATGGAGTTCAACGCCGCCTTGGTCACCCCATAGACAGTGGCCGGGGCGTAGGAGGCCATGGAGGACTGGTTGATGATCAGGCCTTTGGCCGCCGCCAGCGACGGACGCAGGGCTTCCGCCATGAGCATGGGCGCCACGGTATTGACCGCCAGGAAGTGCAGCCAGCGATCCTTGCTCACATCGTTGATCATCTTGTTGATCTCGCCGTAGGCGATACCGGCGTTGTTGTAGAGCACATCGATTTTGGGGTGGCTGGCGCACACCTCTTCGCCAAACGCTTTCACCGCCGCTTCGTCAGCGATGTCGAAGGCGTACACAGAGCACTGGGCACCGGCGGCACGCACCAGCTCTGCGGACTCCTGCAGGCCAGCTTCATTAATATCGGTCAGGATCAGGTCGGCGCCTTCGCTGGCAAACAATACCGCGCAAGTTTGTCCCAATCCTGCGCCACCACCGGTGATCACAGCCACCTTGCCTTGCAGACGTTTGCTCATGCATTCACCTCATTGTTATCGTTTGTCGGTTTTCGCGCACCAATCCGGGCGGGCAGCTGCCTTCAGGCGTGCTATGGTTATGCCTTGAAAACCGGTAGGTCGCAAAGTCTGGCATAGCCAATTGTGCTAATACCAGCCTCCTGAGACTTCTCTACAAACAATGGCCTGCTATCGATACCAACAATAATCAACAGACCCATCCCATTGGAGCCGTCTATGACTCAAGCCACCCCTGCAGCGGGCAAACGCACTCTCGGCAAACACAGCGTCTGTCCCATTGGCCTGGGCTGTATGTCCCTCTCACTCGCCTACGGCGCCCAGCTCCCCGACGAACAGGGCAAAGAGATCCTGCATCGCGCCCTGGACCTGGGCTACGACCACCTGGACACGGCGCGCCTCTACGGGATGGGCCATAACGAAACCCTGCTGGGAGAGACCCTGCGGGGATTGCGGGACCGTTTTTTCCTCGCCTCCAAGACCGGCATTTTTGTCGAGGGCAACAAGCGCTGGGTCGATTGCAGCCCCAAAGCCACCCGCGCCGCCTGCGAAGAGTCCCTGCGCCTGCTGCAGACCGACCATATCGATCTCTACTACCTGCACCGCCATGACGACAGCATTCCCATCGAAGAGGCTATTGAAGGTATGGCCCAACTGGTACAGGAAGGCAAGATCGGTGGCATCGGCCTGTCGGAGGTATCCGCCCCCACCCTGCGCCGGGCGGCGGCCGTACACCCCATTACCGCCGTGCAGAACGAGTATTCCCTCTGGACCCGCAACCCGGAAATTGCCGTGCTGGACGCCTGCCGCGAGCTGGGCACCACCTTCGTTGCCTTCTCGCCTCTGGGACGCGGCGTACTGGCCAACAGTGTGCAGAGCCCGGAGCAGATCGGAGAGACCGATTTCCGCAAGACCATGCCCCGCTTCCTGCCGGAGAACTGGGGCCACAACTACGGCCTGATCTGTCAGTTTAATGGCATTGCCGCCGAACAGGGCGTAAGCCCGGCGCAGTTGGCGCTGGCCTGGGTGCTGTCACGGGGTGAGCATGTGGTGGCGATTCCCGGTACCGGCAACATGAGGCACCTGGAAGAGAACATTGCCCGTCACGACTGGCAGCCCGACGCCGATGTACTGGAGCGACTGGACCAACTGATCAATCAGCAGACCATTCACGGCCACCGCTACAGCGAAGCCATGCGGGCCAATATCGACAGTGAGGATTTTGCCTGAGTCGCGAAGTAAGCCCGCACACCCATTGGCAACAAGCCCAGGTGAAAAGATCGCGCGGGGGACCGCGCTCCTACGCCGTAGGAGACCATACACGGCCACCGTTACAGCGAGGCCATGCGGGCCAATATCGACAGTGAGGATTTTAGCTGAGGCGCAAAGTAAGCCCGCACACCCATTGGCAACAAGCCCAGGTGAAAAGATCGCGCGGGGGATAAGGTGAATTCCTGCAATGCAGGAAGAGAGGATGGCCTGGGCCACCGCGCTCCTACGCCGTGGGAGCCCAGTCCCCTGGGCGAGCCCTTGGGTGGTTCCAGGTTCTTCACCGGCTCCCGGTGCCGGGCAGAATGAAAAATGCACGCAAGGGATAAGGTGAATTCCTGCAATGCAAGAAAAGAGGATAATCCAGATCACTGCGCCCCTACCGATAAATGATCGCGCGGGGGATAAGGTGAATTCCTGCAATGCAGGAAGAGAGGATGGCCTGGGCCACCGCGCTCCTACGAGGTCCTGCGCTGCCGTGGGAGCCCAGTCCCCTGGGCGATCTTTTTGCCATCTGCGTCACGAGCTCTGCTAGCGGGTGCGACTGACCGCACTCACAAACAGGCTGTTGGGCGCGCGCCAGTCCATGCGCACGCGGCGATGGGCGATCAGCCACTCATCGCCCTCCTTGCGGAATTCATCCAGGTAGTAGCCACCGTGATCGGCACCGATATCGGTGTAGGCGGTCCAGTAGGTGCGGGCGCGGGCACTCTCCGCGCCGGTCAGTTCGATATCGCAGGTGGCGAGGTGGTGCCGCACAAAAGTCGCCTTTGGTGATTCATCTCCGACAGGCTCCAGCCAGCGCTGCAACCAGCCACCGATGGCCTCGCGCCCCTCAAAGTGAAAGCTGTCCGCCTCACTCACTCCCTCCGACTGCAAAATGCCATCGGCGGTAAACACCGCGCGGAACGCCTCCACCTTGAGGCGATCACCGGCAGTGGTGTAACGGGCCATGGTGCGACGAATGGCCTCTCTGGCCAGCAGCTCATCCAGGGTCATGGGTCATCTCCGAATACAAAATCAGGGCAGGTATCGATCCCACTGAAAGGGCATCACACTGTAAAACGGTGCCGCCAGCTGTGGCGTCACCGCTGCGGTCTGCCAGCGCTTCTGCAGCAGCGACCCCATTCTAGCGGCCACAGCCAGCGGGTCATCATCGAGAAAACAGAGCGTGATTCTCTGGCCCTCCACAGCAGTAGCAAATGGATGGGCGTGCGCCGTGGCCGACCAGATACCCGCGACACCCTCCACTGTCAGCAGCGCCTCGTTGGCGACCACCTCCCCCTGCTCGATCAACAGGTAGAGCCCCTGTACCGGCCGCCACGGCAGCACATCACAGCCAGCTTTGGCAGTGGCCGCAGCGGCACGCTCCACCACGCTGTACACACCTCGCTCCACCGGGTTGAGAATAAACGGCGAACGACCGGCATCGCGTAACCCATCGGAAAGCTCGTTGAATTCTGCCAGACCTTCTTCACTGCGGAAAAAATAGATCATCACATGATCTGTGCCTTGCAGCAGCTCGCTCTGCGCGGCACGGGCCGCGCGACAGGCCGGGGTCGATACCACCCGCAAGGTACTGCGAATGCTCTGCAGGCGCATCTGCTCCGGGCGGTGATCAAGGCTGTGCCAGCGCAGGTATTCGGCGTCGGCGCCCTCGGGGTGCTTCTCCGCCATCGAAATAAACAGCGTACCCACATCACTGCGGCCGGTGGCGAGTATCTCCGGCACCTGATCCGAAGGCGTGCCGGGCAAGTCCATGACCTGAGCCACCATCACTCGCCCTCCTTCAGCGCCAGCTCCGGATGCAGTGCCTGCACCATGCGTCGCATGCCTTCGCGCCATGGCACCCGGGTTTTACCCAGTACTTCATGCATCAGCGTGGTGTCCGGCCACAGCGGCGTGTGGGCATCCGGCGTGTATTCAAACACCGGCTCTATGCCCACCAGGGAACCAAGGTAGCTGCAGTAATCCTCGATGCTCACGGTTTCGCTGCCGGACCAGTTGACCGTCAGCGCCGGCACCTGTGCCGCTTCCATCGCACGAATGCCCTGCACCACGTAATCGTCTTCATAGATGGGGTTGTAGTTGTTGGGTGCATCCGGGTGCAGGCGAATGGGCTTGCCCTGCAGGATGGCGTTGAAGCGATCCGCCGGCGCGCCACCCAGGGGGCCATAGGTGGAGCAGACGCGAATGATGGTGAGTGGAATATGGAAGTGATCCGACACCCACTTGAGCACCTCTTCGGCGGCAATCTTGGAGAAGCTGTAGTTGGCCCGCAGTGGCACGCCCGGCGGATCCTGCTCGGTCAGCGGTCTCTGCCCCTGATAGCCGTAGACGGAACCCGTGGAGCAGAACACAAAGCCCCTGGCCTTGCGGCAGTGATAGAGCAGGTCTCCGGAGTTGTGGGCGTTGGTGCTGACACAACTGTTCCAGTCACCCAGACCGGGATCGACGGCGGCGTGAAACACGTAAGAGAAGTCGTCCGGTAACATGGAGAAGTCGCCACTGGCCAGGTCTACAGCTACCGGCGTAATACCGGCGGCCTGTAACCGCTCCCGGTCACCGGGCTTTTGCAGGCGCGCTGCGCCCCACACCTCGTTGTTAACGGCCAGCTCTCTGGCAATGGGAAAGGCAATCTTGCCGGTGGCGCCTGTTATTAGAATTTTTTCGCCTTGCAGCACAACACACTCCTTGATCGGGTGGTAATGAAGCAAAAACTTACACGGCTAAGTGATCAGGTGTCCAGTTAAGGAGTGCAAGTGGCGTACACCGCCCCGGGCCAGAACGTATTGGCCCCCTTAAATAACTGTGCCGCCCCGAGGGGCGGCACAGACAGGGTTGAAACCGCTCAAGCGCACAGAGCGATTTCTTACTGTGGAGACAGAGCCGGGAAATCAGCCCTGCAGAGCAGGTGCGATGCTGTGAATGGCACCGTCCTTCATAATCATCACCAGCTTCTCATGCTGGGTGAGGATACCCAGGTCCTGCAGCGGGTTGCCGTCCACCAGCAGTATGTCTGCCAGCTGACCGGCTTTGATGGTGCCGAGATCGCCCTGCGGACGCATGGCCAAACCACCGTTGCGGGTCGCACATACCAGCGCTTCCGCCGGGGTATAGCCGTAGTAATCCACAAAGCACTGCAGATCGCGGGCCTGCAAACCGTGCATGTTCCACTGGAAGCCGTAGTCACCACCAATCAGGTGACGGATGCCACGCTTGCGCAGCTCGGTATGGGTTTTACAGGACTCTTCGATCAGCGCCGGAATACCCATGGCTTCCACCACTGGCTTCGGCAGCCACGGCTCACCGTGGTGCAGCATGTGGTAGAAGAGGCCAATGGTAGGCGCCACAAACACGCGATCCTTCACCTCTTCCAGCATATCGAGGGTTTTCTCGTCGCTGTACTCGGCGTGGTAAATCATGTCGACGCCGGCGATAACGCAGTTCTGGATGGATTCGATGGAACGGGCGTGGGCGTTAACCATCTTGCCGAAGCTGTGGGCGATGCGCACCGCCATCTGCATCTCTTCGAGGGACATGGGCGTGGCGTGCGCTGGCGTGGCCGGGTAGAAGGGGTCGCCGGAGGCGTCCAGCTTGATGTTGTCACAGCCTTCACGGCAGGCGATACGTACCGCCTTGCGCATCTCTTCCGGGCCGTCCACCACCATGGCAGGGGACTCGGGGCCGCGCGGGTTGTGCAGGCGGCTCTCGTCGCCCAGACCACCGGTGACGGTGATCTCCAGCGAACCGGCGCGTACACGAGGGCCCGGCAGGCGGCCGGCATTAATTTCGTCACGCACCGCCACACCCAGGCGCAGCTTGGCCTCGGAGGCGCCATAGGCGCTGGTGAAACCGGCATCCAGCAGCTTCTTCGCCACCCGGGCGGTGAGGTAAGCGTGGGCTTCCGGCGTCGGGGCGATCAGGTCTTCGGTACAGGTAAAACCGTCGAACGAGAGGTGCGCGTGACCCTCGGTCATGCCTGGCATAAGGAATTTGCCGGCGGCGTCGATGGTTTGATCGGCAGACACGCTGGCCTGTCCGGCAGGCGTTACCGATTCAATGGTGTTGTTGGCGATCAGTACGTCGCCGGCGAAGGGCTCGGCGCCGGTACCATCAAATACCTGGGCGTTTTTTATCAGAATAGTAGTCACAGCCGGGTTCCTTGCGGTGGTTGAACGGGTCTGTTTGCACGGGTCAGTGTCAAATCAGGGAATCACGGTTATCCCATTTTGACCTGCCATCTTAAGGTTACCCCGCCAGCGGCAAAATGACTGACGGGGCAACCGGGGTTGCCTCTGCCGGTTCAGCCTGCGCTTTTGTCTGCGGGTTGTGCCGGAGGCGCGAAATCCATATGCAAGCGGGTGAGACGCTGCTTCGCCATTTTCCACTCACCGTCGCGGCGCACCCAGGTCTCGTGATAATGACCATAGCCCACCAGCGACGGTTTTTCCGGGCCCCACAGCACCCGGTCCTGCATGGCCCAGATAACGTCCGCTTCATCGCCGCGCAGGGTCAGCTCCAGGTTGTGCACCTGATGGGCGGTGGTGGCCTCACCAATGGAACCGCGCACCATGGCCAGCGCCTTGTCACGGCCCTGGATGACCGGCATTCCGGGGGCCGAGCCGGAGACATCCATCTCCAGCTCTTCCAGCATCAGGTCGGCCAGCGCCTCCCAATCCTTGGTATCAAGATAGCGGCAGTAGCGGGCTTTGGCCTCGGACAGCTCCATCCAGGCCTGTAATTTTTCCGGGGTAGTCATCTCATCTCTCCTGCATAAAGTATGTGGCAAGGCGGGGAATGGTCAGGTGATGCCTCAGGTGACAGAAAAGCCGCCATCCACCGCCAGCACCTGATTGGTCACCCGCTGTGCCGCCGGCGACGCGAAGTAGAGCACCGCCGCAGCGATATCTTCGCCCTGACACATACCCAGCGGCACCGGCCGGCGCGCCGGACCATCCGGCACCGGGCCGGTGGCGGCTATAGCCCCGGGCGTGGCAACCCCACCGGGCAGCACGGTGTTGACGGTAATGCCGTGCTGCGCCAGTTCAAAGGCGGTGGCCTGACTGAGCCCCAGCAGCGCAGCCTTGGAACCGGTATAAGCCACCAGACCGTGGACGATGCTGCCCTGCAGGGCTGCGGAGGCGATATTCACAATGCGGCCGGGCTGCTGGCGCTGGATCATGGCCCGGGCCAGCTCGCGGCTAAGCAGGTAGGGGCCGCGGGCGTTCACCGCATTCATGCGATCCCACTCCTCGGCCGTGGCTTCCACAAAGCTCTGGCGATCCTGCAGGCCGGCGTTGTTCACCAGCAACCAGGGGAGACCGTAACGGGCTACGACCGCCGCGCAGACTTCCACGATCTGTGCTTCGCTACTGACATCCAGCGCAACTGACTCAGCCTGATAACCCTGCTGCTGCAGTTCATCAGCATGGGCAGCAGCGGCAGTGCCATTGAGATCGGCAATAATTACCCGCGCGCCGGCCTGCGCCAGCTGGGCCGCAATGGCAGCGCCAATGCCGGATGCGGCACCGGTCACCAGGGCCACACGACCGGTAAGGGAAAATGGATTGGGAGGAACTGAATCGCTGTTCATGAGGGTTGCCCGTGTCTTTATTGTTGTTTTGGTTCGGCAGCCGGCAGGGGTAGAAGGTTATCGACTCAGCAGGTCTACCTCTTTCAGCTGGCGCACGCGCTCGCCGCGGAAGCGCTCCACGATGGTACCAATATCGGCCCCCGGATCAACGCTGTTGCGAAACACCAGCGGTCCGACAATGGCACTGGTGAGCAGGATGACGCTGAACACTTCCGGGTCGATGGCGTCTTCGCCGGTGCGATTGCCGGTGCTGTGAGCAATTCCCTTCACCAGGGCATCCCAGTGAGGATAACTGTTACGCACGTCGCCGCCGGTGATCAACTCCTCAATCCACAGCTTCACCACATCGGGGTTTTCCAGCACGAAGCGGGTGATGTAATCAATGCGTTCCCGCTGTGGCCGGGAGTCGTCAAAGGCCTCCGCCAGTTTCTCCGCCGACCACACCTTGACCTCATTGATGAGCGCGTCACGGCTCTCGAAGTGGTAGTAGAACGTGGTGCGGTTCATGCCCATCTCGCGGGTGACGGCGGCAATGGACAGCGCCTCCAGCCCCTTCTCGGAGATCAGCCGTACCGCCGTCTCGATCATGGCGAGATGAGTCTCCTCAAAGCATTTGTGACGCTTCTGTGCTGCCGGTTTGTCCGCTTTCATCAACTTCTGCCGCACGGCCCTGGTAACCCCGAATGGCACCGCCGGGCTGTATAAAGTGGCGCCAAAGCGCTGAACGTTACCGCAGACTGCTGGTTGAGACAACTGACGCGCGGCTCCGGAACCGCCATAAAAAACGGCTGCTCCACCAGGGTGGCAGCCGTTTCGGGTCACGCCAAATCGGAACGAGTGCTTAGCAGCCCTCAGGCTCCACATCGTAACGGCTGGAGTAACGCTCAAAGGCATCGCGCACCTGGCTCTCGTCCAGACCGTACTGGGAGAGCTTGTACTCGTGCTTGCCGAACTTGTTCTGCGGGTTGTCGTCCAGCCAATCCTGCATGCCCTGCTGCGCTTCAGCAGTAAAGTCATCACCGAGGCCGGCGTAGAGCTTGCGCATGGCAGAGATCGGATCGTTCATCAGGTCGGCGTAGTGCACGTCGATAACGCGGTCTTCGCCAAACTTGTCGCGGAAGTCCATAACACGATTGGCGTGTTCAACCGCCTGGTACAGGCAGTTCTGGCCGATGTATTCAGCGTCCACCGGACCGACAGAGCCGTGACCCTGGGAGATGATGCCGCAGAAAGAACCGGTAGCGGTCAGCGGGTCGCGGTGTGTCAGTACCAGGCGCGCGTCCGGGTACACCTTCAGCAGGGTCTCCAGGAACAGGGAGTGGGATGGCATCTTCAGGTTCCAGGTACCGGTCGTATGGTGCTGCAACACCTGCAGGTAGCGCTTGTGGTACTCGTAGGCGCTGGTCATGTCGGTGGAGAGCAGCCAGTCGCGATAGTTGGCGCACTTGCCGCGGGATTCCCACATCAGGGTCTTGAAGTCGTGCGCCATGATGTACACGTCTTCGTTGGGGTAGATGGCGGAGCTGCGGTAGTACTTGCCCATCTCGGGCATGGCCGCCAGCATTTTGGCTTCCATCTCCAGGCGGGCAACTGCACGGGGGTCGGTGGTCAGGGTCTCGCTGGTGGCAGGCGGAACCGGATCGTCGATCTCCCAGGTGAGCGGTGAGCGGCGGGCCGGATCGGTGGCCAGCAGGTTACTCAGCAGGGTGGTACCGGTACGCGGCACACCGAACACAAACACCGGTTTCTCGATTGGGCGCTGCAGCAGCTCGGGATTCTTGTCCAGGTAATCGGTGGTTTTCAGGCGGTTGGCCAGTGACATCACCATGGAACCCTGCAAGCGCTCGTTGGCAGAAGCGCCACTGGCGTTATAGTCTGACAGCAGGATATCCAGGCCTTCACGGAAGCTGTCGCTGTCAAATTTTTCCAGCCCGGTAGCGGCCTGCGCCTTGGCAATCAACTCATCGGTAGTCACTGTGTGTGCCATACCTGTAACCTCTCATCATTGTATTTGGGGCAGCGCCAGCATCCTCATTCCGGGCCGGCTCACTCTGGCCGACCATCTTGGAAGTTGCCACTGGTGCTGGCAACGGCCTTTAACTTCGAAAACCGGCCACTATGTCCCTGGCTGGTCACCCTCCCCAAGGGCATCGGATGAGGCCACTGAGACCCCCTCAGATAAAACCTCCGAGGCTCCCTAAGATAAGACCGCTGAAGCTCCCTAAGATAAGACCGCTGAAGCTCCCTCAGAAAAGAGCGCTGAAGCCCGCTCGAGGCCAGCCCTCACAACCCAGGGTCTGATACTCCTCATCACTCCAGAAATCCTTGGTGAGGGCGTACCAGAACAACTGCGTGTAGAGCTCGCAGCGCTCCCGGTCCGAGCCGATTCGTGGGTCGTCCCGCAGACGCTGCTTGAGGCTCCCTACGGTGAGGTCATCAGCCGCCATGCCCAGCCCCTTGCCGGGCAGGTCCAGCAGCATTTTATTCACGCCAGAGGACTGCCAGGGTTGCCATTCCGGCAGGCCGGCATCCCCCCCCTGCCCTGGCTTACCGGTACGGGCAAATTCCGCCCAGTAGCTCCGCATCAGGTTACCCAGCACCTCATAATCGCTTTCATCCTGCGCCTGGGCGTAGGTGGGCAGACTGGAGACCGCATCGGTACCCAGCAGGAACACCACATCATTGCCGTGGGCAGATCCAAACAGCTCGGACATGTCCACGCCATGGGCACTCTTCTGCCTCGCCCAGTCCAGGCGGTAAGTGTAGACCTCTCCCGGCTGGGACGCCGCCAGCACCGCTGCCGGGGCATTGACACCTGTTACCCGCCACTGATCAGAGAAGTAGTCTGTGATGTGGTTGTAGTCATCCGGATCCCGGATCTGCGGGAAATAGCCGAACAGCTCCCCAAAATACCCAAACCGCTTTTCCGCAAAGCGGTCCAGTTGCCAGAGAAAAAATTTGTACTCATTGCGATTGCTGCCGAGTATCACCGGTACCGCGTTGTAGTTGGCGGGATCAGAGAAGTGCTCCAGCAGCGGCACTTCCGGCAACACAATGCCATCACGCACATTGCTGTAGGTCTGGTACCCCAAAAGACTGCGCAGCTCGGCGCTGCCCAGCAGTTCGCTGGCTGACTTACCCCGCAGGTAGGCCAGTAACTCACTGTCGCTCATACCATTCTGCACCGCCTTGGCAGCCACTCGGTCGGCCGCCTTACCGTCTGTAATCAGCAGGCGGTTGATAAACTCACGGGAGCTGTAAGACAGCCCGGGCTCGGCATCATCCCGGTAATTCTCAGCCCTTGAGCGGGGCTCGATCTGGATATTGCCACTCTGCACAATGGCCCGGTGGAACAGTCCCTTGGCTTGCGGCGAGGCCAGCAGGGCCACGGTGTTCATGCCACCGGCGCTCTCCCCAAAGATGGTGACGTTATCGGGGTTGCCACCAAACGCCGGGATATTCTTCTGCACCCATTGCAGTGCAGCCACCATATCCAGTACGGCAAAGTTACTGGTGGCATCCAGCGGGGTGGATGCCTGACTCCGCACCGCCGGATGACTTAGCCAGCCCAGCAGCCCAAGGCGATATTGCAGTGCCACCACAATCACATCCTCGCGCCCCGCCAGCCGGAATTGCTTGAATGCTGCGCTCATACCCATGGTATTGGCGCCACCGTGGATATAGACCATTACCGGCAGATCCGCGCTTTTTAGCTGCTCCGCCGTCAGGCGCGGTGTCCACACATCAAGAAACAGACAATCCTCTGAGCCGATCACCGGCTTAATAGGCAACCACGGAAAATTGACCACCTGAGGACACATGGAGCCATGTTCCAGGGCTTCCCTACTGCCCTCCCAACTGGCCACCGGCCGTGGCGCTTTCCAGCGCAGGTCGCCCACGGGAGGGGCGGCAAAGGGGATGCCTTTCCAGGCGTAGGTGTTCTCCTGGTCCTCAAAACCCACTACTGCACCACTTTGCAGCTGGCGCAGGGTAGACGGATCGGCAGAAGGAGCAGACAGGTGACGATAGATCAGTACGGCGGCCACAATGGCCACCAGTGACAGGACGACTTTTTTCATAAGGCTTGAGTTATTTATAGGTTTTATTATCAGAATGGCGCCCAATAGAGCGCCGGTATTGTGGTTCCTGCTAATACGTTAAAACAGTTGTCCGCAAAACAACAGCTGAAATCCCCGCAGCGCCCTGCAGGCCGGGTTCAGTGCCCGGCGCGGTGAAGGCGCTCGCGATACTGACCGGGGCTCTCCCCGGTAGCGCGACGATAGGCGTAGCAGAAGCTGGAGGGTGAGGCGAAACCGAGGGTGTAGGCGATCGCCTTGACGCTGGTGTCAGTGGCCAGCAGGCGGCGGGCCTGCTCAATGCGGTTATTGGCCACATAGTCGCCGATAGAGCAGTCGCGGCTGGCGCGGAAACCGCGAGTCAACTGGCGCACAGAGAGGCCACACAGCTCCGCCAGCTCCGCCAGTGATGGCGCTTCACGCACCTCTTGCAGGCGCTCCTCGATCAGGCGCAGGCGCCAGGCGGAGAGGCCGCCGCTGGCGGCACGCTCCTTGATATTGACGCAGTAGCGACTCAGCTCAATGGCGATTTGAGCAACAATCAGCTCCACCATGGTCTGCGAGGCAAAACCCGGGTGACGCAGTTCTTCAGCCAAGCGCAGCATGAGGGAGTGGATGCTGCTCTCCGGGATATCGAGACAGGCCTTGAGACGCTGGTCGGTCCAGCGCAGGTCATCGTCGAACCACTCCCGCAGCCCCTCCGGGCTCAGATGACAGAGGATGGAAGACTGGGTGGAGCAGCCGTCACTGCGGGCATGGAGAGCCTCGCCGGCCGGCAGCATAAAGATATTGCCCAGTCGCTCAAAACGCTCCGGCCCCCAACGGTCGCTGTAGCAGCCGCGGGCGTTGTGCGGGCGCGGGGTCAGGCAGAGGTCAAGCCAATAGGACTCGGGCGCCTGCATGGTGCGGTCGATGGGCGCTTTCATGTCGAATCGCACCACCTGGGCCGTGGCTACCGGAACACTCAGCTCGGCATCCACTTTCATCAGGTCATTGGCAGCGTATTGCATATGATTATTCTCCCCGGCTTTAACGCCGGTGACGCAGATTGGCGACATTATAACCAGCCATTCTCAGAGCGAGAACCGGCCTTACGCTTCCTTAACAATCGGCGATGGCCAGACCTGCGCATGGCGGCCCGTCATCGACACCAATGCGGGTTGAGGGGCCAACGAGGCTGAAACACACTATGCTTCGGCTCTTTATACCCCCCTTTTCCCCTGACTCAGGGGGCTAAACGTTAGTTACAGCTATAACAAGGCCGGCATCCGGCTCAGCGAGGAAAAAATCATGTCCAAAGGTTTGTTTGATCTGACCGGTAAAGTCGCCCTGATTACCGGTGGTAATGGTGGTATTGGTCTGGGCTTTGCCAAGGGTATTGCCAAGCAGGGTGGCAGCATCGCCATCTGGGCCCGCAACGCCGAGAAAAACGCCGCCGCCAAGGCCGAGCTGGAAGCCGCTGGTGCCGCCAAGGTCATCACCTATCAGGTGGACGTCTCCTCCGAGGCCAATATCATCGAAGGCTACAAGCAGATGATGGCTGACTTCGGTCGCCTGGACTGTGTGTTTGCCAACTCCGGTGGCGCACCGGGATACAACTCCGTCTTCGATATGCCCACCGAGAAGTGGCACGAGTTCCTGGACGTAGCCCTGCACGGTGCTTTCTTCACCCTGCGTGAAGGCGCCCGCATCATGGTAGAACGCGCCAAGGCCGGTGAGCCCGGTGGCAGCCTGGTGGCCTGTGGCAGCCTCTCCCTGTTCAAGGGTCTGGCTGGCAAGCAGAACTACGCCGCCTCCAAAGCCGCCATCGCCGCCGTTATCCGCTGCATGGCGGTTGAATTCGGCGAATTCGGCATTCGCGCCAACGTTGTGGCTCCCGGCCTGATCATGACCCCGATGATGGGTGGTGACGACCGTATTGCCGCCATGGCGGAGATGATGGGTCCACGCCAGCCGCTGAAGCGTGTTGGCTACCCTGAAGATTTCGAAGGCATCGGCGCCTACCTGTGCAGCGACGCCTCCTCTTTCCTCACCGGTGAAACCATCACCATCGACGGCGGTGCCATGGTGCAGTAAGCACCGGTCGCACCCCCAACAAGAAAAAGCCTGACAAGAGAGAGGAGCCAATTATGCGCTTACTGAAAATTCACGGTTCCGGCGACGTGCGCCTGGACGCTTACGAAAGACCAGCCACCGGCCCCGACGATGTGGTCGTGAAGATGAAGAACTGCGGTATCTGCGGCAGCGACCTCTCCTACATCAAGATCGGCGGTATCCCCACCCCCGGCACCATTACGGCACTGGGACACGAAGGTGCCGGCGAAATCATGGAAGTGGGCGCCAATGTGGAAGGGATCAAGGTGGGCGACGCCGTAATCGTCAACCCCATGATGACCCCCGGCAACATCGGCAGTGGCGGCCCGGAAGGCGCCTTCACCGAAGAGCTGCTGGTGCGCGAAGCCAAACTGGGCGCTTCCATCCTGCCGATCCCGGAGGGCATTCCCTACGAGATTGCCGCCATGTGCGAACCACTGGCGGTGGCCATGCACGGTGTTAACCGCGCCGAAGTCAAAGCCGGTGACAAGGTGGTGGTGTTTGGCTGCGGTCCCATCGGTCTCGGCATGGTGCTGTGGCTGGTGGATCGCGGTATCGACGTGGTGGCACTGGATCTGGCCGCAGAGCGCCGTGAACGAGCACTGGCCCTGGGCGCCCAGGCCGCCCTGGATCCCACGCAGATCAATCTGCGTGAAGAACTGGCCAAACTGCACGGCGAAGTGCCCTCCTACGGCCGCGTAGGCGTGGGTACCGATGCCTTTATCGACGCCGCCGGTGCACCCAATATCCTTTCCGAGGTGGTGCAGATCGCCAAGTACCACTCCCGCATGGTAATTACTGCTGCCCACATGAAGCCCATCGAGTTTCCCGCCGGCCGCATGCTCACCAGTGAGATGACCATCACCACCGCCATGGGCTACCCCACCGAAATGCCGGACGTCATCGCCGCCATGCCCCGCCTGCAGGACAAGATCGCCAGCATGATCAGCCACCGTCTGCCACTCTCCCAAGTGATGGAAGGCTTGCAGATCGCCGCCACGCCGGAGTCCTGCAAGGTGATGATTGAGATTGACGGAGAGTAAATCGTGAGTGCTGACAATAATAAGGACAAGCCGCACCTGGCATCGCTGGTACAAGCCGGCGACCAGCAGACCGATGCCGTGGTCATCCACGACTACATCTATATGGCCAAGGACATCTCCAACGCCTACCTGATCACCACCAACGCCGGTGATGTGCTTATTAACGCCGGCTTTATGGGCAGCGCCGAGCGCAACAAGGCCATTTTCGACAAGGTGCGCACCGGCCCTCTGGAGTACCTGGTGCTGACCCAGGCCCACGCCGACCACTACGGTGGCGTGCCTGTCCTGAAAGAGAGCAACACCAAAATCGTTGCCGAACGCCGCTTTGTGGATACCTGGCACTTCTTTGATCGCCTGGGGCCCTTCCTTAAAGGCCGCTCCGCCAAGATCTGGTCCAGCACCATCAAGGGCCGCGACAACCCGGTACCGGAAGTGATTCCGGATATTGCCGTGGACGGCCAGTTTGGCTTTGACGTGGGCGAACGTCGCTTCGAAGTCATCTCCACTCCCGGCGGTGAAGCACCGGACGCACTGGTGGTGTGGATGCCACGGGAGAAGGTGGTTTTTACCGGCAATCTGTTTGGCCCGGTGTTTATGTCCATGCCCAACCTCTGCACCCTGCGTGGCGACAAACCCCGTTCAGCGCGCCTGTGGCTGGAGTGCCTGGAAAAGGTTCGCGACCTCAACCCCGAGCTGCTGATTACCGGCCACGGTGATCCCATCGAGGGCGCCGCCAACATCCGCCAGAGCCTGGAGAAGATGCACGCCGCTGTCAGCTACGTGCTGGAGCAGACCCTGGACGGCATGAATGCCGGCAAGGATGTGCACACCCTGATGCGTGAGATCCAGCTGCCCGAAGCCATCGCCATCGGCGAATTCCACGGCAAGGTCAACTGGGCCGTGCGCACCATCTGGGAAGAGCACGCTGGCTGGTTCCATATGGACTACACCACCTCCCTCTACGGCGTACCCCGCGCCAACATTGATGCCGACCTGGTGGAACTGGCCGGCGGCGCCGATGCACTGGCCCAGCGGGCGCAGGCCAAACTGGCGGACAACCAACCGCTGGAAGCCCTGCACCTGGTGGAAGTAGCACTGGGTGCCGAGCCCGCCAACAGCGCCGCGCTGACGGTGAAAAAGGCTGTACTGGGCCTATTGCTGAAAGCCTCCGGCGGCACCAACATGAGTGAAGTGATGTGGCTGAAAAACCAGCTTACGCTCACAGAGGCGGCGCTGGGCGAAGGTTAACTCCTCCCCTCCCCAGCCCCCTGCGGTAGGAGCGCGGTCCCCCGCGCGATCTTTCTGTTCTCCCATAATTGGAGGTCAAAAGAGATCGCGCGGGGGACCGCGCTCCTACATCGCCCCTGGTTCCTGAAAGCGCAGCGCCCTAAACCCTGTAGCGCCAGCGTCCTGTAGCGAAGCGTCCTAGCTCCTAGCTCCTAGCCCCCCAAATCTTAATCGCTTTCACCTATGGTTCCGGTCGGAATTACCCATTTCAGTTGTCCCGTCCCATTTCGTAATCTGACTCCACACCAACCAGGGAGCCAGACCATGAAAACCATCAAAGCTATTGTTGCCAATACCACTACCCAGCAGCCAGCCAGCGACTGCAACTACGCTGACAACTACTACGGTGACCGCGTCTGCGTACAGCGCCCGCAAACTAAATGAGCAGGGCCGGCAGGTGCCACTGTCCCGCAGCGGCACCTGTCACCGGGCAGATGTGATAACCCCGGACACAGTAGTAAGATAGCGGCAGGATTCCGCTTACCGTCCGGCCAAAGGCCGGAGATCGCCGGCGCACCAGCCATAACACAGCCGGCACAACAGGAAGTTTGCCTTGTCCCTGCTCCAACTATCACGCCTGTTCCTGCTCCTGCTGCTGTGCCTCGGCACACAGGTCGTGGCGTTGCCATTGCTGGATAATCGCAACATCACCGTCACGGTGACACCACGTAACGATGCCCTCGCCGCGCAATTGCAAAAACGCCTGCGCACTCTCGCAGACAGTGATACCGCCATTCCCCTCTCCGATCTGCAACGGCAGCAGCGCGCACGTCAGACCATCGACAAGCTGCTGCGCTCGGAGGGCTATTACAACAGCCGCATCCACCACTCAGGCAGCGACAGTTACAGTGTGGAAAGCGGCCCTCGCTACCGGGTACGCAATATCCGCCTCGACGGCGGTGACGCCATCAGCGACTGGCCCCCACTCCAACCGCAGCCGGGGGCAGCCCTGCGAGCCTCTCAGGTACTGGAAAGTCGTGCCACACTGCTGCGCTTCCTGCGCCAGCGGTGTTACGCCAACGCCCAGGTGGACTACCAGGTCATTCTCGACCGAGACACTCAGCAAGCCGACATCACCTTTAAGGTCAGTCCGGGTCCCGCCATCCGCATCGGGGAGGTGACCTTCAGCGGTCAGGAGCACATCGAGGAACCCTTCCTGCGCAACAGCCTGCAGATCTCCTCCGGGCGCTGCCTGCGCGTCAGCGAACTGGATGAAGCGCGCCTGAGCCTGCTGCAGAGCGGCCTGCTGACCAGCGTCCACTATGATGTGACGCCGCCACAGCAGGATGGCGACCTGGTGCTCTCCGATGTCCACTTCCGCCTCACCGAGCGCCGTCGCCGCAGTGTGCGCGCCACCGTTGGTTACACCACAGATGCCCGCGAAGGTGCCACCGTTGGCTGGGAGAACCGCAACCTCTGGGGCAGCGGTGAACACCTGAAACTGGAGGCCGGTGCCGACCAGATCAACCAGCTGGCCAAGGCCTCCCTGACCCTGCCGCAATTCCTGCAGCCCAGACAGGATCTGGAGCTCCACACCAGTCTGGAAGAAGAGGACACCGACAGTTACCTGAGTCGCAGCCGCGAGGCCGGCGCCATGTTGACCCAGCACTGGAGCGACCACCTGCACACCAACATCGGGCTGGTATTTACCAACTCCAGGGTAGAGGAAGATGACAACAGCGAGCGCTTTGAACTGCTCTCCATGCCACTGGGTCTGGTACTCAACTACAGCGATAACCTGCTGGATCCCACCCGCGGCTGGAACGGCGGCATCAGCCTGCGACCCTACACCGACCTCAACCAGGAGGACCTCACCTTCCTGCAGCATGTGATCAGCCTGAGGGGTTACTACACCCTCAACGATTGGGGCTGGCGTCCGACCCTGGCCCTGCGGGCCACCACCGGCCTGCTGACCGGCGCGGCGCTGGAGAGCATTCCCGCCGACCAGCGCTTCTATGTGGGCGGCGGCGGGTCGGTGCGGGGTTACCCCTATCAGAGTGTCGGCGAGCTGGAAGACGGTGATCCCCGCGGGGGACTCTCGTTCTCGGAGGCCTCTCTGGAGCTGCGCCTGCGGGTGGGCGGCAACTGGGGCGTGACCCTGTTTGCCGATGGTGGCTATGCCTACCCGGAGCGCAACCTCTCCTTTGGTGAAGATTGGCTTTGGGGTGCCGGCATCGGCCTGCGCTACCACACCCGCTTTGCCCCGCTGCGCTTCGACCTGGCCACTCCCCTCAACAAGCGGGATGGCATTGATGACGACCTGCAGTTCTACATCAGTTTCGGGCAGGCATTCTGATGACCCGTTCACCGCCACCCAGCCTCAGCAGTCGCTGGCGGATTGTTGGCCGCCTGACCGCCATTGTGGTTGCCATGCTGTTGCTCTGCACCCTGCTGCTGGGCATCACCCTCGCCGGACTCCTGAACGATCCCCAGGGACGGGCCTGGCTGCTGCAGAGCACGCTGCCGTTGCTCAACCGCCAATTGGGCGATATCCACCTGGAAGTGGCGGCCCCCTACTCTCCCGCCATCGATCACTGGACCTTCCGTCGCCTCACGGTTTACCGGCAACAACAACCATTAGTGCAGCTGGAAAACGGCGAGATCGCCTTCAACTGGCGCCGCCTGCAGCAGCAGGAGTTACAGCTGCAGCGACTGGCCGCCGAAGTCACCACGGTCTACCTGACGGTCGCAACCGACGACCAGCCCCAATCCCCCCCCGACCTCCCGGCGCTGCTGCAACAATTGGATATCCGCCCCTGGCAACTGCAACTGCAGCAATTGCAGAGCGACCGCCTGGAAGTGCGTGCCGCAGATGGCAAGGCGGTGATGCCTGCCCTGCGACTGCAAGGGGATCTGGATCTGTGGACCCAACAGGTACCCCTGCGCGGCAATATCAGCGCGCAATCGCTGCCACAAAACGGCGAAGCGATAACCCGCATCCGGCTCAGCAGTCGCGCCAGCGACCACGACAGCCTGCAACTGCAGGCGCAGATTGAAGAACCCGCCGGCGGCTGGCTCGGGCAACAGCTGCACAATCCGCCACAGTTACCCCTGCAACTGGAGGCTCAGGCAGAACTGCGACAACGCGATGACGCGCTGTACGTGCAACTGCTGCAAGCAGAGGCGCCGTGGCAGCAACACTTGGTCCGGTTGCAGGGCGAGATCAGCCTGAGCCAAAACCTGCAGCAGTTGCGCAGCATCAATCTGCAACTGGCTGTGGATGATCAACCACAACAGATCAGCGGCTCTGCCAGCGCCGACGCGCTGGAACTGCAACTGCAATTGCAGCAGCTGCCTTTCACCCTGTTTTCACCCTGGCTGCCGCAGCTGGCAGCGGGCAATGCCAGTGGCAAGCTGCAGCTGCGGGGTACACCGCAACAACCGCAGGCCAAGGGCGACCTGCAGCTGGCGCTCACCTGGGTAGAGCAACACCCCCAGTCCCAGCAGTGGCAGGCCAACGGCAGCCTGAGCGGTTTCCTGAGCCTGGAGCGCATAGCGCTCAAACGCTCGGACCTCACCCTCCAATGGCAGGCCGGGGAGCAGCAGGCCAGTGGTCGCGCACAGGTGGCCGGCGATCTCAACCTGACGACACAACAGATCGACATCAGTGGTGCCGGCCAGAGCGTCGACAGCGCACTGGTGATGGCCATCCTGCACCGACTGGAGGTACAGACCCCGGACCAGCTGCAACCGCTGCGGCTGCGCGCCGATGTCGGCCGCTTTCGTCTGCAGGGCCCCATCGACCGCCAATGGCGCCACACCAACATGCAGTGGCAGGCCTCGGCAGAGGGCGCCTATGGCACTCACCCGCTTGAGCTGCAACTGAATGCCGAAGGTCGCTGGCCCAACTTTCAGGTTGTGCAAACACGTCTTCAGAGCGGCGACCTGCAGGCGCAACTGCAGGGCCGCGCCGACTTTGAAACCGGGCAGAGTGAACTGCAGTGGCAGGTGGAAAGTTTTGACCCAATGCTGCTGAACGACTTCGTACCACAGCTGTGGCCACAGGATTTACCAACACGGGTCAGCGGCGCCGGCACCCTGCGCGGTAACCCGCTGCAGCCAGACACCGATTTCGACCTGCACGGGCCCATTCGCCATCGGGCGCACCCCCACCAGGGACAGATGCAACTGCGAGGGCGACTGCGGCCGGAGGCACTGACCATTGACGAAGCACAGCTGCGCCTGCAGCAGGATGGCAACGAAGGCCTGCTGACCGTGCAAGGCGAGTTGGGCCTCGGTTCGGCAGCTCCCCCCATGCACTGGCAGTTACATGCCGAACGATTGCCCATGGCGCTGGCATCCAGCTTTAACTGGCCCGACCCCAGCGGCAGCTTCAGCGCCAATCTGCAACTGCAGTTACCAGCGGCACCGGCACGGATCCCGCAGTGGCTGCAGCAGGCGCAGCTGAGCGGCAGCTTTTTCTACCACAGCGGCGAGTTCTCCCTGCCCGACGAGCAGCTGACTCACCTGCAGTGGCGGGGCGAGCTGGGCGACGGCGACTCCAGCGCGCAGCTGCGGCTCAACAGTGAGCTGCAATTGGCCAGCACTCCGCAACAGCCGGGCGAGGTGCAGCTCAGCGCCAGTAAAAAAGCGCTGGCCCAGTGGTTGTGGGGGAACAGCGCCATGCCGGGCTTCGGCCTGCGTGCCAACGCCGACCTACAGGCGCTGGGTTTCCTGTTGCCGGCTGACACCAACCTGGGCGGGCGCCTGGAGGCGGACCTGAGTGTGAACGGGCAACAATCCGTGCACGGCTACCTGCAGTTACAGGAGGGTCACTTCAGCAGCGCCCTGCTGGGCCTGCGGCTGCAACCCTTTGAACTGCGCGCAGAAGCCGACAACAAACAGCTGCGGCTGACCCGGCTGTACGCCGATGACGGCCTCGGCGGCGTCCTCACCGGCAACGGCGCCCTGCAGTGGCAGCAGCCGGACGCCGACAACTTTCTCGATATCAACCTGCAGGCCAAGGCCCTCAACCTGCTTCAGCGCCACGATGTGCAGGGTACGGTATCCGGCAACCTGCATCTGGGCGGCAGTCTGCGCCACTGGCTGATGCAGGGCGCACTGCTGCTGGATCCCATTACCCTGTCACTGGACAGCCAGCTACCCGGCGACGCCATTCCCGACATTGAAGTCAGCTACAGTGATCATCAGGCCGAAGAGGAAACCGGCAGTGGTATGCAGGTAGACCTGGACCTGACACTGAAAACCGACCGCCGCGCCTACCTGCGCGGCCGCGGACTGGACGCCGAACTGTCGGGCCAACTGCATCTGGGCGGCACTGTGCACGCACCGGAGGTCAGCGGCAGCTTCGCACTGGTGCGGGGCCACTTTGACCTGCTTGGACAGCGCTTCACTCTCATTCAGGGTGATGTGAGCATCAACGACAGCGACCTGACCTTGCTGGCCAGCGGTACGCTCACCAAGGCCGGTGTCGACATCCGCGCAGACCTCAGCGGCACCAGCGATTCACTGCGCTTCACCCTGACCTCTGATCCCCCCATGCCGGAAGATGAAATCCTGTCCTGGATGCTGTTCGGTAAATCCCTGCAAGCCATCACTCCCATGCAGGCGCTGCAACTGGCCAACGGGATATCCACCCTGCAGGGCGGCGGCTTCGATCCCATTGGCAGTACCCGCGACTTTCTGCAACTGGACAGTCTGACGGTGGACACCCAGGAGACCGACGACGGCACCGGCGTCAACGTAGGCGCAGGCAAATATCTCGGCCAACGGGTTTACATGGAGCTGGAACACACTGGCGAAGCGGCGGAGCCCTGGCGCACCGGCATCACCATCGAGCTGACCCCGAAGTTAAATCTGCGCAGCACACTCAGCACCGGCACCTCCAAACAGGGGGTGGAGCTGGAGTGGCACAATGATTATTAGGGAAGAGGACGCTGCGCTACAGGGCTCAGGGCGTGTTGCTACAGGACGCTGCGCTACAGGGCTCAGGACGCGTTGCTACAGGACGCTTCGCTACAGTCAGACCGTTCGCGGGCGCAAGCGCCCGCTCTGGTTTTTCCTGTAGCGAAGCGTCCTGAACCCTGTAGCCCCGGCGTCCTGAAGCGCAGCGTCCTGAAAGACCTTTTACTTATCCAGATGCACATCCATCTGCGGGAAAGGAATCTCGATACCCACTTCATCAAAACGGCGTTTGATGGCTTCGTTGAGGGCAAAGTAGGTGGGCCAGTAGTCTGCGCTGTTGACCCACACGCGGTAGACGAAATTGACAGAGGAGTCCGCCAGTTCGCTGACGCCAATGGTAATGCCCGGGTCCTTGAGGACACGCTCGTCGGCAGCCGCGATCTCTTCCAGTGTCTTGCGTACCAACGACAGGTCGGCACCGTAGCTGACACCCACCAGCAGGTCTACCCGGCGGGTAGGAAGGGCGGAGTAGTTGGTAATCGTGCCGCCCATCACCGCGTTGTTGGAGACGATGATGCGCTTGTTGTCGCCGGTGTGCAGGATAGTGCTGAAGATGGAGATCTCCTGCACCACGCCAGCAATACCGGCCGCTTCCACAAAGTCACCGGCCTTGAATGGACGGAACAGGATCAGCAGCACCCCGGCCGCAAAGTTGGCCAGCGAACCCTGCAACGCAAAACCGACGGCGAGGCCGGCGGCACCAATAATGGCAACAAAGGACGCAGTCTGCACACCCAGCTGTCCCAGCGCTGCCACAATGACAACGGTGAGCAAGGTGTAGTAGGCGATGTTGCGGGTAAAGCGCCCCACCGTCGGGTCCACACTCTTTTTGGTCAGCCCTTTCTCCAGGCCGTTAGCCAGCATATTGGCCAGCCACTTACCGACAAAGAAGACAACCAGGGCGAGGATCACCTTCACACCGTAGGTCACAATCAGATCGGGGGCTTGCTGCATCATTTCTTCGGGGTTGAAATCCATGGTAGCTCCTTAACCATTTTCAGGGGATGGGTACTGCAAACTGCTGGTGTTAAAAACCTGCCCCGCCCGCTCTCCGTGCTGCCAGCCTGCGGGGGCTGTATTCGCCGGCGGCCGTCAGAGCCGCCGCTTCTGGTGCCGCTCCAGATTCTCCTGCCGCTTGCGGTCACTTTTGCGCAACAGGATGTAGGTAGCGCCGGCAGCACCGTGATGCTTCTGCGCCGAGTGGAAGGCGAGCACATTGTCCAGCTGCGGCAACCAGTGCGCCACGCAACTCTTCAACAAGGCCGGCTGCTGCCGCCCCTCTCCCTTGCCATGGGTAACCAGGGCGCAGCGAATATCATGCTCAAGGCAATCCTTCACAAAGCGGAACAGCGCCTCACGCGCCTGGTCCACCGTGTGACGGTGCAGGTCGAGCCGGGCCTCTACCGCGTATTTTCCCAGACGCAGGTTGCGAAACACGCCGTGCTGCACCCCGGGCCGCTGATAACTGAGTATGGCATTGGGTTCCAGTTGTTCAACAAAATCGCCGGAGAGATCGTTGCGCTTGCCGGTGACCTGGGCCAGCGCCGATTCGCGGCGGGCCTGCTTGTTAATATCGCTGAGGCTCTGGCTTTTCGCCAGCGTGACCCGGCTGGAGTGGCGCAGGGGTTTGACATCCCCCATGGCGGCGCGGAAGGCCTGCTCATCATGGTTATCGGTCTTGCTCATGGCCGTCCCCCTGTATTCGGCAGTCTGGTTTCAGCAGTCGAAGTCAAAAAGAGTATAACCTCAATTTCAGCCCTGCCGGGCCAGCGTCGTCAGCAGCTGCCACTCTGCGGCGGTCACCGGTTGTACGGAGAGACGTCCCTGACGGATCAGCACCATCTCTGCCAGTTTTGGCTGGCTCTTGATACGCGCCAACGGCAACACCCGGGGAAACTTCTCCACAAAACCCACGTCCAGCGCAAACCAGCGCGGTGCCTCCGGTGAGGCCTTGGGGTCGAAGTACTTACTGTCGGGATCGAACTGCGCCGGATCGGCGTAGGGTTCACTCACCACACCGGCAATGCCGGCCACGCCGACCGCCTTGCAGCTGCTGTGATAGATCAGCACCTGGTCACCGCAACGCACCTGGTCGCGCAGCAGGTTGCGCGCCTGGTAGTTGCGGATGCCGTCCCAGCGCTCGCGCCCGCGACTCTGCAGATCATCGATGCCGAACTCGTCCGGCTCGGTTTTAAACAGCCAGTAGTTCATTGTCATCAGCTCCCAGGGTCAGCCTCCATCAGGCTGCTGTACAAATCCAAGCCGTCATCGCGAACGCAGCGTGGCGATCCATGTTTCCGTGTACAGTCCAATACTGTGCCTGCGCTGGATTGCCTCGTCGCTGAAAAACGCTCCTCGCAATGACGGGCAGCGTTTGTTACCAGGTTGACGACCGTCAGAGACGGCCGTTTTTCTTTTTGTTGGCCTGGGCAAACAGCGCCGCCATGGTGCCGGAAGCCGCCTTCTGCTGCTGGCCGCCGCCGAAGCTGCGCTGGTTGTTGCCACCGTTATTACCGCCACCATTGCGGCGGCTGCCACCGCCCTTGCGCTCGCCTGGACCTGAGGTCTTCTCACCGGGGGTGTCGTCGAGACGCATGGACATGCCGATGCGCTTGCGCGGCACATCCACCTCCATCACCTTCACCTTGACGATGTCACCGGCCTTGACCACTTCACGGGGATCTTTAACAAAGTTGTGTGACAGGGCGGAGATATGCACCAGACCGTCCTGATGCACACCCACATCCACAAATGCCCCGAAATTGGTGACATTGGTGACGGTGCCCTCGAGGATCATGCCGGGCTCCAGATCACTGATCTTCTCCACCCCTTCCTGGAACTGTGCGGTTTTGAACTCGGGACGCGGGTCGCGGCCGGGCTTGTCCAGCTCCTTGATGATGTCGGTCACGGTGGGGACACCGAAGTTCTCATCGGTATAGTCAGCCGCCTTGAGTGAACGCAGAAAACCGGAGTCGCCAATCAGGCTGGCAATGGCGCGTCCGCTGGTGCTGGAGATGCGTTCCACCACCGCATAGGACTCCGGGTGTACCGCGGAAGCGTCCAGCGGGTTGCTGCCGCCCGCCACACGCAGGAAGCCAGCCGCCTGCTCAAAGGTCTTGGCACCGAAGCGCGGTACTTTTTTCAGATCATCCCGGCTGCCGAAGGCGCCGTTCTGATCGCGGAAGTCGACGATGTTATTGGCCATGGACAGGCTCAGACCGGAGACCGCCGCCAGCAGCGGTGCCGAGGCGGTGTTCACTTCCACGCCCACAGCGTTCACACAGTCTTCCACCACCGCTTCCAGCGAACGCGCCAGCTGGGTCTGGGAGACGTCGTGCTGATACTGGCCCACGCCGATGGATTTGGGCTCGATCTTCACCAGTTCCGCCAGCGGATCCTGCAGGCGGCGGGCAATGGAGATGGCACCTCGGATCGTCACGTCCAGCTCGGGGAACTCCTTGGCGGCAAATTCGGAGGCGGAGTACACGGAAGCACCGGCTTCGTTGACCATCACCTTCTGTGCCTTGATATCCGGATGGGCCTTGAGCACGTCACCGACAAACTTGTCCGTCTCGCGGGAGGCGGTGCCGTTACCAATGGCGATCAGGCCCACGTTGTGCTTTCTGCACAGGTCCACCAGTTTGGCTTCCGCTTCACGGATCTTGTTCTGCGGCGGCGTGGGGAAGATGGCGCAGTGGTCCAGCACCTTGCCGGTGGCATCCACCACCGCCACCTTACAGCCGGTACGCAGGCCCGGGTCGAGACCAAGGGTAGCCACCTGACCCGCCGGCGCTGCCAGCAGCAGGTCCTTGAGGTTGCTGGCAAACACCTTGATCGCCTCCTCTTCGGCGCGCTCACGCAGCTCGCCCAGCAGGTCGGTCTCAAGGTGGGTGAGCAGTTTCACCCGCCAGGTCCAGCGCACCACTTCCGCCAGCCAGCTGTCCGCCGCACGCCCCTGGTCCCGCACCTGCCAGTGGTCCGCCACCATGGCCTCGCAGGGATGGGACATACCCGGCTCAATACCGTCGAGAGTGATAGCGATGGAGAGAATGCCTTCGTTGCGGCCGCGGAACATGGCCAGCGCGCGGTGCGAGGGAACGCCCTTGAGCAGCTCGTCGTGCTCGAAGTAATCCTGGAACTTGGCGCCTTCAGCCTGTTTGCCTTCCATCACCCGGGCGCTCACCTGCGCTTCGGTCTTGAGGAAGTCACGCAGCTTGCCCAGCAGGGCAGCGTCTTCGCTGAAACGCTCCATAAGGATGTACTTGGCACCGTCCAGCGCAGCTTTGATGTCGGTAATCTTCTGCGCCTCTTCGCTGCCGTCGTTGTGCTCGGCGCCGACAATGTACTTCTGCGCCTCCGCGTCCGGCGACAGCGAGGGATCAGCCAGCAACCCATCGGCCAAAGGCTCAAGACCTGCCTCGCGGGCAATCTGGCCCTTGGTGCGGCGCTTGGGTTTGTAGGGCAGGTAGAGATCCTCGAGACGGTTCTTGGTATCCGCCGAGTTGATGTCCGCCGCCAGCTCCGGGGTCAGTTTGCCCTGCTCCTCGATACTTTTGAGGATGGCGGCGCGCCGGTCTTCCAGCTCCCGCAGGTAGCGCAGGCGATCTTCCAGGGTACGCATCTGGGTGTCATCAAGGCCACCGGTCACCTCTTTACGGTAACGGGCGATGAAGGGCACGGTGGCGCCTTCGTCCAGCAGACCAATGGCGGCATTTACCTGGCGCTCGTGAGCACCAAGTTCTTCGGCAATTCGGGCGGAAATTGAAATCATAGAAACAACTCTGGAAACATCGTGCGGCCGCTGGCCTGTTGTTATGGAATCACGTTCAGATGGACTGGCGACGGGAGCAAATCCCGTCTCTGACGGGCATTATGCGAAATTCACCGGGGCGATGACAGGCTTGTTTTTGACCAGCTTTTATGGCTGCCGGACGCCTGTCACAAAAGCCAACAACCGACCGCCGTGACAGGCTCCGCCAGTGTCATCAGAACAGCTGCAAGCTGACCCGGATCACCATAAACCACAGCACCAGGCAACTCACCAGATAAGCCATAAAGCGGTGGTTCACCCGATTGTAGGTGCAGTGCACCAGTGAATGCAGCGCGCGCAAACTGACATAGGCCCAGGCACTGCCCAGCAGCAGGCTGTCCACCGCCCCCGCCAGTACAGCAATGACACAGGTGGTATAAAAAATCACCGGCACTTCGAACAGATTTTTGAAGTTATTGCTGGCGGCCACGGCCGCCGGCGGCAGCAGGGATTCCAGCGTAGCAGCATCGGCGATCTGACCGGGATCCACTTTGTGGGTGGCCAGATAACCCAGCCGGCGGGCGAACAGCACCAGCCACACGGCGATGGTAACCAGTATCAGTGCACAGACGGGTTGCAGGATGGCAGTTTGAGACATGGCGGACGCCCTCAGCTGTTATTGTGGCGCCATGATAACAGCCCGGAGGGAGGGGCGCCGGCAGGGAAGCGGCCACCCGCAAATAAAAAAGGCAGCCTCAGCTGCCTTCGCGGATCATTGGCGATCGGGGCGGATAACCGCAAACCGGTCGCGATCACGGTTGTACTTCTCTTCCGTCTCAGTGAACTGCTGTTCACGCTCGGCCAGCTGCTCCTCCGCTGCCTGCAGCTCCCGCTCCAGACCATCAATCTTCTGCAGGATCGGCTTGGGTACATCCTTGCCCTGGCGCTCGCTCTCCGCCGCCTTGGCGTGCTGCTCCGCCAGCTGACCCTTGATGTTGGTCATGTTGCTCTTGATGATAAGAATGCTGTTCTGCACCTGTCCCAGCTTACGCTTCTTGGCGGCCTCAATATCGCGCACACTGCTGTAGCGGCGCAGCAGCTCCCGATCCCACTGCTTGAGGCGATCCTGCTCCATGCGTTCTGCGCGCAGGGCCGCAGTGGCCTCTTCGCTCAGGGCGGGCGGTACCACCTGCAACACATCGCCACGCTCGTTGACGATTTCGTAACCACGCTGGGAGTACTCCGGCGGCAGATAGCTGTTCAACTCCTGCACGCCCTCACTGTTGGTGTAGCGGTAAAGCTTGGCGGCCAGCGCCCCCTGGCTGATACCGAAGCACCCCAATGCCAGCAGCAACAGAGCCTTGCGCCCCCAGGCCCGGCCCTTGTCCTGATTCCAATTTTGCAATGACACCTGATTTTCACCCCTGATAATAATTATGCTGTCGGGAAGCACTCCCGCGCGGCCTGTCACACGATCTATGGGTCAGCAGTGTGACAGCCAGTGGCTGAACGGTTGTTAAACGCCGTAGGCCTCGCGGTAGCGACGGATCTCTGCCACGCGGCCACTCTCCCCCTGTTCCTCCAGGTAGTGGATGATATCCTCGAGACAGATAATGCTGATCACCGGGATACCATAATCCTGCTCTACTTCCTGAATGGCTGACAGGTCACCCTTGCCCTTCTCCTGACGGTTGAGGCCAATCAGCACACCGGCAGGCTCGGCGCCAGCCGCGCGGATGATCCCCATCACCTCGCGCACCGCCGTCCCGGCCGTAATCACATCGTCCACAATCAGCACCTTGCCCTGCAGGGGCGCTCCCACCAGGGTGCCGCCCTCACCGTGATCCTTGGCCTCCTTGCGATTGAAACAGTAAGGCATGTCCTTACCGTGACGATCCGCCAGAGCCACGGCCGTGGTTGCCGCCAGGGGAATCCCCTTGTAGGCAGGACCGAACACAACGTCGTAATCCACTCCGGACTGCTGCAACGCATCGGCGTAATAGCGGCCGAGGGCTGCCAGCGCAGCACCCGTCTGGAACTGCCCGGCGTTGAAGAAATAGGGGCTGGTGCGGCCCGACTTCAAAGTGAACTCGCCGAAGCGCAGGGCCTGATGGCGTATGGCCAATTCTATAAAGTCTCGCTGGTACTGCTCCATGAACTAGGTCCGAATCTATGTGGATTAATGTGACAGGTACAACAGATATGATACACAGCCAGTGGCGACCCTGTCACACGCCCCGGCCCCCGGGCAACCGACACCCAATAGCGATGCCCGCAAGCGGCTACTGGTATCGGTGGCCACATCATCTATTATTGAGTCAAATTCGCAGGCAGGCTGTGCAACGGTCGGGGACAGGGAAACTCTCCGCCCCCCCTGATTTCAGTGGTCGCAGTCAACGTTACCCTTTATAAAAGTTAACAATTAAGACGCCAGCTCGGGTATCATACGCAGCCTGTAAACAAGGGGCGAACATGCGCATTATCAGTCTTAGTGTGGACGGCATTCATCAGGCAGCACAACGCGGCCTGTACGATTGGCTGTCCGAGCAGGATGCCGACATCATCTGTCTTCAGGATTTACGGGCCATGGAATATGAGCTCGACGGTGACCCGTTCCACCTGGACGGTTATTTTGCCTATTTTTTCGACTCCGGCATCAAGCATTACAACGGAGTCGCCATCTACACCCGCCATCAGCCCAAGGCCCTGATCTTTGGTCTCGGCTTCAGCAGCGGGGTGGATATGGAAGGGCGCTACCTGCAGGCGGATTTTGAGCACATCAGCATCGGCTCCCTGCTGGCCCCTTCCGCCAGCTCCGAAGCCGAGTCCCAGGAAGTCAAAATCCAGTTCTTTGACGACATGCAGGCACACCTGCACAAGATCACCCGCAAGCGTCGCGAGTTTATTTTCTGCGGCAACTGGCAGATGGCTCACAGCCGTCACGACGTGCAAAACGCCGCCGACAACGCCAGCAGCTCCGGTTTCCTGCCCCACGAGCAACAGTGGATGGACCAGCTGTTCAACCAGGTGGGGTACGCTGATGCCTTCCGCCTCGGCAACTCTGACCGTGATGAATACAGCTACTGGCCCAGCGGCCGCCTCGGTGAAGGCGACGGCTGGCGCACCGACTACCAGGTGATCTCCGAGACCCTGGCCGGCCGCGTGGAGTACGCCACCATCTACAAAACCAAGCAGTTCTCCAGCCACCTGCCAGTGATCATCGACTACGACCTCGAAGTACGCTAACCGGGCTGCTGGACGCCGCTGGTTCAGATCAGTATTATGGCGCCTCCCTGCGGCAGGCCCGGTACCCCGGAGCCAGCCCTGCAGCCAGAAACAAGCACCCTTAGCTCAGCTGGATAGAGCGTTGCCCTCCGGAGGCAAAGGTCAGAGGTTCGAATCCTCTAGGGTGCGCCATACATAAAAGAGCCGGCTTCACGCCGGCTTTTTTATGTATGGCGCACCCTGGCGATGTGATGAGAACCCCCAGGTTCGACCCATTGCGCCCAGCAATGGGGACCGAGCGCAGCGAGCCCGCAGGGTCATAACAGCCAACAAGGCTGTTATGAGTCCATCCTCGCCCCACACCCGCACCGTGCCACAACCATCGCCCGCAGCACCGGCTTTTTATGTATGGCGCACCCTGGCGATGTGATGAGAACCTCCCAGGTTCGACCCATTGCGCCCAGTAATGGGAACCCCGTAGGAGCCCGGTCCCCCGGGCGAGCCTTTCATCATGATTCGGCTGTGCACAGGCCCGTTAGCCTCCGAACCAAAAGATCGCGCACAGGAGTGCGCTCCTACACGTCTGCGCCTCTGGCAAGATGCCCGGCCTGCCCTTCCACCCCGACAAGTCTTTATTCAGATCTGTATGACAGAACATACAAGCCCGGTCCCCCGGGCGAGCCTTTCATCATGATTCGGTTGTGCACAGGCCTGCCAGCCTCCGAACCAAAAGATCGCGCACAGGAGTGCGCTCCTACAGGCTGATCACCAGGGCACAACGCTCTTGCGTAACCGGTTACCACCACCCAGTTAACCCACCGCACACACCCGTACCGGCACACCATTCAGCGCCGCATTGCCACTCACCGCATCAAACAAACCCCGATCCGTGAGGTCATTGCAGCTCACACCACCCTGCTCACCCGCCACCGACAACTGCACCCCCTGACGCCGATGTCCCCACCCGTGGGGCAGGCTGACCACACCCGGCATCACCTCCTCACTGGCCACGACGGTGGTCTCCACCTCACCCGTCCGTGACTCAATCCGCACCTGTGCCCCATCCTGTAAACCTCGTTGCTGCAGATCGGCGGGGTGCATCAGCAGCTGCCAGCGTGGTTTGCCTTTTACCAGCCGCTGCGAGTTGTGCATCCAGGAGTTGTTGCTGCGCACATGACGCCGGCCTATCAGCAATAACTGGTCCCCGGCCAGTGCGGGAAGCGTAGTGCCAAGCCGTTCGATATCCTGCAAAATAAACTCGACATCCAGGTGGATAGCGCCATCGTCCGTGCATAGACGCTCCCGCAGCCCGGGCACCAGTGGGCCCAGATCCACGCCGTGGGGAAAGCCCTGCAGGTACTGCAGGGACAAGCCCTCTTCACCATCACCACGCTCGCCGTAATAACCCTGCGTTAACCCCATATTCAGCATGTGCGCCGGCTCCGGCAAGGGTTGCAGCGTCTCTCCCCTGGCGGCAGCGATAGCCACCGATAGCTGGTTAAGAATCTGCCAGTCATGCAGGCTGTCAGCCGGTGGCTCAAACAACGGAGGGTTATAGCGACTGGTGTTGCGCACCGCCAGCCGGTGAAAAACAATGTCGTAGTGGTCATGTTCCAGCGGCCCGGTTGGCGGCAGGATCAGATCGGCGTGGCAGGTGGTCTCATTGATGTAGAAATCAATCGCTACCATAAACTCCAGCCCCGCCAGCGCACGGTCCAGGGCACGACCATCCGGCGCCGACAGCACCGGGTTGCCGGCCATGGTAACAAGCCCCCGCACCTGCCCTTCACCGGCAGTCAGCATCTCTTCGGCCAGCACCACCGCAGGAAACTCACCATCGAACTCCGGCAAACCACTGACGCGGCTGTGCCAGCGGGCGAAATGCCCGGCGCCTCTGGCTCCACGAGAGATATACCCGAATGCCGGCGACGGCAGCATGGCGCCCCCCTCCCGATCCAGCGATCCACACAAAATATTGATTACCTGAATCGCCCACTGGCAGAGCGTGCCGAACGCCTGGGTGGAAACCCCCATGCGCCCGTAGCAGACCGAGCCGTCGGTCTCCGCCATAGCTCGCGCCAGTTGCCGGATGGTATCGGCATCAATGCTGGTTACTGTAGCCGCCAGATCCGGCGTTACCTGGCTCACCGCAGCGCGCACCGTATCCACCCCCTGCACCACCTCAGTCAGGTGACCGGGACGAATCAGCTGATCGGCAAACAGGGTGTGGATAATGGCCAGCAGCAAAAACGCGTCAGTACCGGGGCGAATAAAATGGTGCTCATCCGCCAGTGCCGCGGTCTCGGTACGCCGGGGATCAATCACCACCACACGACCACCGCGCTGCTGGACAGCTTTCAGCCGCTTGGTCACATCGGGCACCGTCATGATGCTGCCATTGGAAGCCAGCGGGTTGGCACCGAGTATCAGCATATAGCGGCTGCGGTCGATATCCGGTACCGGAATCAACGCCTGATGACCATAGAGCGCCATGGAAACCAGTTGGTGCGGAAGCTGGTCCAGCGACGTAGCGGAGTAGCAGTTGCGGGTCCGCAACGCCTTGCGCAGCAAACCTCCGTGCGTGAGGCTGCCGTAGTTATGCACATTGGGATTACCAGCGTAGAGCGCCACGGCGTCATTGCCATCACGCTGCTGGATAGAGGCGAGACCTGCAGACGCCAGGGCAATGGCCTCCTCCCAACTGATCTCCTGCCAACCATCGCCGCTGCGTTTTACCGGTTTGCGCAAACGATCGGGGTCCGTGTGCAGGTCCTGCAACGCTGTGGCCTTGGGACAGATGTGCCCACGACTAAAGGCGTCCTGCTTATCACCGCGAATGGAGAGAATCTCCTGCCCCTGGGTGGTAATTTCCAATCCGCAGATCGCCTCGCACAGGTGACAGGCGCGATAGTGAGTAGTGATTGTATCCGGCATGGCGCGTCCTTCATTTATTGTTGTTCAGACCCAGCGATCAGCAACTCGCTGCAGGCCCGAATCATTGAAGGGGAGCCACCCGGCCAGATCAATGATCAATCAAACCAAGGTTGATGATCTTTCGGGTCACAACCAGGTCATCGCCACCCGAGCGAAAGGCAATCGATTTTTCCTACTGCCTTTCGCCACAAGCTGCACCCCGATTCAACCCAGGAGACAGGCTGCCTATCCCGCGTCGGCAGGAGACCTTATGCTCCATTGAACCCCACCCGCCTTGCAATGAATCTGCACGACATCACAATCCCCAGCCCATCTTCAGAGCCAGGATGACGCCGTACAAAAAATGGGATTATTGATGCTGACCGCCTCAATCACAGCATCCGGGTGCGCACAAAATGGCACCCCCGACAGCTCACAACAAGCAGCTCATGAACTCTGCAATACCGACGTAAACGACTAGTCCATCAGCGAATCCGGCCAAGTGGAAATTGTCTGTGCAGATGATTCAATGCTCACTTTCTGCAGCGACAACACCCTGGACTTGATGCGCGACATTAACGTCGACTATTGCGATTGCAACGGTTTGAGAAGATTTCGGGAAACCAGCGGCCACTACTCATTCCAGTGCAAACACGGCACTTTACTGAACATATCCAAATAGCGGCACCAAAAAGAAAACGTCAGCAACACCGGCGTTTTCTTTATAAGGTAGGTTGCAATTAATCAGCTGAGCACTGTAGAGCTGCCTCACCCGGATCAAGGCATCGGCATGGTAAGAGGCCTATCCGGATCAGCCGGTCTTAACTCTTCAACGATTTAGAATCGCTCGACCAGTAACTGCGACGTGCAAGGTCGTTATTTTTCGCCATCAGGACTTATAAACTTAACAGCCTGGGCAGCATTGCCTTGCGGACTGATCACAACCGTGCCCGCGAGCTTGTCATGCCAACCCTGCTTTTTCGGGTCCCACGCCACCCACAGGATTCCCAGCCCCAATGGAATGGTGGCAATAAAGTAACCGATATAACGGATGACATACTGCCCCAGAGTGGGCTTTGCCCCGGTCTTCGCATCAACGATTCGGGCCTGGATTGCCATCTTGCCCGGAGTGGCTTGCCGATAGGTCCAGAACGCCAGGATAGCAACCAACGGAAATACCCAGCTCAGCAGAAAATCTGCAAAACCGGCAACCACCGCCTGCCCTTCGAAATAGTCCCAGCCGTAAATGGAAACCAGTATGGGCGTGGTAACCACCAGCACAAGCACACTATCGATCAGGCTGGCGCCGACGCGGGGCCAAAATCCTGTGTACTTGTAGCGCGTTTCTTCTGCTCCTGTAATCTCGTTATTCATACCTGATCCCTGATAGTGAAAAAGCGGGAGCCGATGAAGCCTCTCCCGTTTATTTGTCGATTATTGCGGTAGACCACCCGGCTCTCATCCCATGAAGTACAGGAACAACCAGTTCCTGTACCCGGGTCACACTTGCCTCAGGGCAGCTGCCGCATGCGGATAAACACCGCACACAACCCCGCCGCCAGGGCCGGCACCGCGAAATAGATAAACAGCGCGTGCAGCGACACATCGATACCGATCAGCCAGCCGGCAATTAACGGACTGATTACCGCCCCGGCGCGTCCCAGCCCCGCAGACCAGCCGATGCCGGTGCTGCGCACCTGTACCGGGTAGACCGTCAGAGCCACACCGTAGAGATTGGAGAAGGCACCCATGAGGAAGACGCCGATGGCAAACAGCAGCGCCCAGATCATGGCGAACGGCAAGGTTGCCAGATTTTCCATCATGGCACTGATCAACAGCATGATGCCGGTACTGATCAGGAAGGCGACGGCGATGATGCGGGTCAGGGATACCCAGCGCGCCAGCCAGCCGATCAACACGGTGCCAAAGATGGAACCCAGCGGAATGACTGCCGTGGCCTGGATGGCTTTTTCCTGAGAGAGGCCGCCATTGGTGAGCACCTGAGGCATCCAGCTGCTGAGGAAGTAGACCACCAGAAAGCCGGAGAAAAATGCCCCCCAACACATGAGGGTGGTGAAACGTCGCGCCGGTGTCAGCAGCGACACCACAGTCGCCGACTCCTTTGGCGCATCGTTGTTGAGCAAGGGCAGCTCGGCAATGGACGCCTGTCCCAGGTAAGCGAGTGTGCGATTGACCTCATCCAGCGCCGACTGCGGGCGACGCTTGATCGTGAAAGCGATGGACTCCGGCACCAGCAGCATCACCAAAATGCCAAGCACCAGGGTCACTGCGCCAGCAGCCACGAAGATCGCCTGCCAGCCGTAGTCGGCGATGGTCGCAGCGACGAGGAAGCCGCCCACCACGCCGCCAACGGAGTTGCCCGCCAGCATGCTGGAGATAATCAGGGTGCGGTGACGACCGGGGCTGAATTCCCCCACCAGCGGAGGCAGTGTGGCCACCAGCACTCCCAGCGCCACACCGGCAACCACCCGCAGTATCGCCAGTTGATTGGCGGTTTCGGCGAACTCCACCAGGCAGGTGGCGGCGCCGGCAATCACCAGCGTGGCGCTGACCACGATGCGCCGTCCGTACACATCCGCCACCCAGGAAAGCAGCATGGCGCCCAGCGTCATACCAAAAAGGCCGGCACTGAGCACAATGCCCAGCTCATCCCAACCAATGCCCCAGTCGGCGGTAATGGCCGGCGCGGTGAAAGCGATGATGACGATGTCGAAGCCTTCCGCCATGCTGGCGCAAAAGCAGAGCGCCAGAATCACCCACTGTTTCAGGGTGATGCGCGATTCATGCAGGATATCGTCTGCGGTGGTTTGGGTGCTGCCGTTGCCAGCCATGTCTCTCCCCCAGGTCTCTGACTCTTAAATCTGACTCAATTATGGTTGTATCCCCCGGCCACAACTCTCCGCTGACGGCGAGGGCCCGTTAGGTTAGCACGCAGCCGGAGGTAACTGAATGCGGCACTTCTCCTTGTTCTGCGGAACAGAATCATGAAAACTGATTGTGTTCTTAACTGGCACACAAGGTCATGAACTGACTATGCACTCCTCTACCGCCACCCGCCCCCTCCACCTGCTGGTCCCGCTTCTGCTACTGGCGTTGCTGCTCCTGCCTGTAACCCTGCAGGCCAAGGACGCCGGCCTCACCCACAGCTCCACCAGCGAGCAAGCGGTCGACCCGCAAACACTGCAACGCCTGCAGGAACTGATCGATGAGATCCACGGCAGCAAGCAGCAGGTAGATCAGCTGCAACAACAGCTGCAGCAAGCCGGTGACGACGGCAGTAAAGAGAGCATCAGCCAGGCTCTGGAGAAACAGCGCCTGCAACTGCAGGATCAGGTGGAGCACTTCGAACAGATCGCCACCGGTGCGGTGGACCTGTCACTGTTCAACGACACGGACAACAAGGAATTCAGCTGGCAAAGCGAGCTGGAAGAAATCTTCCGTCCGCTGCTCTACGAGCTGAAACAGGTCACCGAGCGGCCGCGCCAGATCGAAAAGCTGCGCAGTAAAATCGCCAGCCTCAACACCCGCCTGAGCGCCACAGGGCTTGCCATCGAAGAGATCCTGCGGTTACAGGCAGCCATAGGTCCGGGGGAGAGTAAAACCGCGCTCAATGACCTGCTGCAGGAGTGGCAGCAGCGTCAGCAACAGCTGCAAAACGACCTGCAACTGACCGAGTTCCAACTGCAGGAAAAGCTGGAGAGCGGGGAGAGCAAGGGCTCCGCCATACTCAACGGTTTCAGGAATTTTCTCAGCGGGCGCGGCCTCAACCTGCTGCTCGCCCTTATCGCCTTTGCCCTCACCTTTGCCCTGGTACGCTACAGCAGTCACCTGCTTGAACAACGTGTGGCAAGGGGCCAGAACAAGGAAGACCGCCTCTCGGCGCGCATACTGCACGTGGTATTGCAGGTGCTGGCTGTAATGCTGGCCATCATTGCCGCCCTCGCCACCCTCTACACCATGGGTGACTGGCTGTTGCTGACCGTCTTCTGCATCCTGCTGTTAGGACTCATTTTTGCCCTGCGCAACTCCCTGCCACGGTATGTGGAGGAGGCGCGCCTGCTGCTCAACCTGGGACCGGTTCGGGAGGGTGAGCGGGTGGTCTATAACGGCCTGCCCTGGCGGGTATCCCGTATCAATATTTACTCAGACCTGGTCAACCCGCTGCTCAGCGGCGGTCGCCTGCGCCTGCCACTGCGGGAGATGGTGCAACTGGTGTCACGGCGCTGGGGCCGGGACGAGCCCTGGTTTCCCTGCAAACCGGGCGATTGGCTGCTGCTGCCGGACAATACCGTAGGCCAGGTCGATATGCAGAGTCCCGAGTTCGTGCAATTGCTGGTGGTGGGCGGCGGCACCAGGCTCTACCCCACTACCGACTTCCTCGGCCTCTCACCCCGCAACCTTTCCCATGGCTTCGCGGTACCAGTGACCTTCGGGCTGGATTACAACCTGCAAGCGGACATCACCCGCACCATCCCCGCCACCCTGCAAGCCGCGCTTGAGGAGGCCATCGGGCTGACCGAGTTCGGCCAATACGTGGAAAACCTGTTTGTGGAGTTCAAAGCGGCCGGCGCCTCCTCCCTCGACCTGCTGCTGGTGGCTGCCTTCAGTGGTGAAGCCGCACCCTTTTACCTGAAAATCAGCCGCTTCCTGCAGTGGACCGCGGTGGACACCTGTAACGCCAACGGCTGGAACATCCCCTTCAGCCAGGTCACTGTGCATATGGAGCAGGCGCTGCCAACCCCGGTGAAACAGGTGAACTAACCGCAATAAAACTAAGGTTTTTCTATAGCGACGGTTTTTGGCTATAATCCCCCGCCTGAGGCCGACCCGGCCAGCGCCTATTAAAGAAGGGGACTACTACTGTGAGCCGTTTTACCAAGACTCTGAGCCTGCTGGCCGCTGCCGGCATGAGCATTCTGATTTCCGTCAACGCCACTGCCTCTGAAGAGAGTGCCGCTATCGCCGAGCGCCTGAAGCCCGTGGGTGAAGTGTGTATGTCCGGCGACGAGTGTGCCGCTGCACCAGTAGCTGCCGCCCCTGCTGGCCCCCGCTCCGGTAAGGAAGTGTACGAAACCAAGTGTTTCACCTGCCACGGTGCCGGTGTAGCCGGTGCGCCCAAGTTCGGTGATGCCGGTGCCTGGGCTCCCCGTATCGGCAAGGGTCTGGACACCCTCTACACCCACGCCCTCAACGGCTTCAACGCCATGCCAGCCAAGGGCATGTGTATGGACTGCAGTGACGACGAGGTCAAACACGCCGTTGATCACATGGTCGACAACTCCAAGTAAGTCTGTCGCCGCACAAAAAAAGCCGCACTTCAGCGGCTTTTTTTGTGCCTGCCGGTTTTACCCCGGCCGGCCCGGCAGCAGATCCGCTAACCGGCCAGCGCCGCAAAGGCATCCCGGGTGAGGTTCTCCACTCCCCCGGTTTGCAGCACCACATTGTCTTCAATACGAATACCGCCACAGCCCCGCAACTCCTCTACCCGCTCCCACTGGATCAGGCTGCCCCGCAGTTCCCCCATCAAGGGTTCCAGCAGGGCATCGATAAAGTAGAGCCCCGGCTCAATGGTCAACGCCATGCCCGGCTCCAGCACACGGGTCAGGCGCAGGTAGGGGTGCTCGGCCGGTGGATTCAGCTCTGGCCCGCCACCATCCTGCAGCCAGCCACCGCGGTCGTGCACCTGCACCCCCAGCAGGTGGCCGAGGCCATGGGGGAAAAAGACGTGGGTCAGCCCCTGCTCCAGCACCGCTTCAGCGCTGGCCCGCACCAACCCCTGGTCGCACAGCAGCTGCGCCAGTAACTGGTGGGCCCGCCGCTGCAGGTCGATAAAGCCCAGCCCCGGCCGCACCTCGGCGATCAGGGTCTGCTGCAGCTGCTCCATGGCCTCCACCAGCTCGCCAAAAGTCTCCTCAAGGGCGTAGGTGCGGGTGACATCCGCCGCGTAGCCGGCCACCTGTGCACCGGCATCAATCAGCAGCGAGCGCTGTACCAGCGGCGGCTGCCGCTGCTTCTGTTCGTAGTGCAGCACCGCACCGTGACCGTTGACAGCAATGATGTTGCCGTAGGGCAGCTCCGTCTCCAGCTGACGGCTGGCGGCCAGGTAGGCGAGGTGAATATCGAATTCCGAGGCACCGGCGACAAACGCCGCCCGGGCCGCCACGTGGCCGCGGGCCGCGCGCTGGCTGGCCAGACGCATACAGGCCAGCTCATACGGCGATTTCCAGGCGCGCTGATAATCCAGCGCCTGCAGCAACGCCGGAGGATTGCAGTCTATGTTCTGCGACCATGCCACCGTTTCCGCAGCACCCACCAGCGCCATGGGTACATCGCAGGAGAGCCGGTCAGCCAGCACCTGGGGATCCGCAAATACATGTACCTGGAAAGCCGCCTGAATGGCAGGGTCGGTCAGCGGCTCCACCCGGTGCCAGATATCTTCGGGAAAGTGGTAGAAGAGATGTGGCCGCTCGTCATTAAGATCCAGCAGCAGGTAACAGCCGGGACGATCATCAATGGGCACCCAGGTTTTGAAATAGGGATTGACCCGGTAGGGGTAGGCAACGTCGTCACGGAAGGCGGGCGACAGCTCCCCGCCACACACCAGCAGGCGTTCATAGCCCTGTGCCTGCAATACCTCACTCCAGCGACGAAACTGCTGTACCACATGGTCGCGATAGAGATCCGCCAGCCCCTCCGGTACCCGATGTCGTGTCATGGCAACTCCTCTTTAATACAGGCCAAACAGCTTAGCGCGGCCCCCGCCCCCACCACCAGCCCCAGGTCTGGACAGAGGATAGAAAGCCCCTTGCCCGCGTATGGCATAAGACGACGCTTTACCCGTACACTGTAGAGGATGTTCAGCCACCCTGAATACGACTTGTCGAGGTCTGTCATGTCATCCCCGCTCACACCAGCCGAACTGCGTAACCGCATCCGCCAGGGGCAGCACACCGGTAACACCTCCGGCTTCTGCCCGGGTTTTGTCCAGGCCAATGTGGCAATCCTGCCCCGCGACTGGGCCAGCGAGTTTCTGCAGTTCTGCCACTTCAACCCCAAGCCCTGCCCGCTGGTGGCCATGGCCGAGAAGCCCGGTGACCCCCACATTGCGGCCATTGGCAGCGACTTTGATATCCGCAGCGATGTACCCCGCTACCGTATCTGGCAGGATGGCACACTGCAGGAAGAGACCACCGACATTCACCACCTGTGGCGGGATGACCTGGTGACCTTCCTGATCGGCTGCTCCTTCTCCTTTGAGGAGGCGCTGCTGGCCGACGGACTCGAAATCCGCAACATCAGCGAAGGGGTCAACGTACCCATGTACAACACCAATATCCGCTGCCAGAGCGCTGGTCGCTTCAGTTCCAATATGGTGGTGAGCATGCGCCCCTTTAAACCCGCCGACGCCATCCGCATGATCCAGATCTGTTCGCGCTTTCCGTCGGTGCACGGTGCACCGGTTCACTTCGGCGATCCGGCGGCTATCGGTATCCCCGACATCCACCGGCCAGACTATGGCGATGCCGTCACCATTGGTGCCGGAGAGGTTCCGGTGTTCACCGCCTGCGGGGTCACACCGCAAGCCGCCATCATGGAAGCCAAACCGCCCTTCTGTATTACCCACAGCCCCGGCTGCATGGTGGTTACCGACCTGCCCAACAGTCAGTTGGCAGTACTGTAGCCGGCGGTTCTGCAAGGAGACCCTATGACCCTGCTACTCAATTGCGACCTGGGGGAGAGCTACGGCTCCTGGACCATGGGGCTGGACGCCGCCGTCATGCCACACATTGACCAGGCCAACATCGCCTGCGGCTTTCACGCCGGTGACCCGCTGGTCATGCACGATACCCTGCAGCTGGCCCGCCAACACGGCGTGCGCATCGGCGCCCACCCGGCCTACCCGGACCTGGGAGGCTTTGGACGCCGCAGCATGAACTGCAGCCCGGAGGAGATCCGCACCTTTGTCACCTACCAGGCTGCGGCGCTGGCAGGTATGGCTCAATCGCTGGAACTGCAACTGGAATACATCAAACCCCACGGCGCCCTCTACAATGACATGATGGCCAACGCCGATGTCCGCCACGCCATCATGGAGGCGGTCTCCGGCTTCTACCTGCCGGTAAAACTGATGCTGCAAGCCACACCGGAGGCCGACCTGCACCGCCAGGAAGCGGAACACTACGGCATCAAGCTATTGTTTGAAGCCTTTGCCGACCGCTGCTACGACGACGACGGCAAGCTGCTGTCACGCAACAAGCCCGGTGCCGTCCACAGCCGGGACAAGATGCTGGCGCAGGTGGAACAGCTCCTGCGCCACGGTACCGTTACCACCGCCAGCGGACTGATCATCCCGCTGCACGCCGACAGTCTCTGTGTGCACGGGGACAATATGGAAGCGGTGCAGTCGGTAGCCGATATCCGGGCCCTGATTACCGCCTGAAAGGATGACTGATGGAGAGCCAGACCCGCATTCAGGTTGCCGGTGAAAACGCACTGATCATCTACTTTGGCAGTGTCGCCAGTGCTGCCATCTCCGCTCACGTGCAGCACACCGCCCGTCTGCTGCCCGAGCTGATGGGGCCACACCTGATCGACCTGATCCCCTCCTACGCCTCGCTGCTGGTGCTGTTTGATCCACTCAGCTGCGAACCCGCGCAGGTGTGCCACTGGATTGAACAGGCGCTGGAGGACGAAACCAGCTTCGGTGACACGGATGGCACGCTGGTGGAATTGCCGGTCTGGTACAGCCCGGAATCCGGCCCTGACCTGGAAGCCCTGGCCACAGGCGCCGGGCTCAGTGTGGACGAGGTCATCCAGCTGCACCAGGCGACGGAGTACCGCGTCTATGCCATCGGGTTTGCACCGGGCTTTGCCTACCTGGGGGAAGTGGACGCACGCCTGACTACCCCGCGCCTGGCCACCCCGCGACGCCGGGTACCACAGGGTGCGGTGGCCATCGCCGACCGCCAGACCGCGGTCTACCCGGCTCCGTCGCCGGGCGGCTGGAACCTCATCGGCCTCTGCCCCACCCCCATGTTTAACCCCCACGCCTCCCCCTCCATGCCGGTCAGTGTTGGCGACCGGGTACGCTTTACCGCCATTGACCGGCAACAGTTCCTGGATCTGGGTGGACAGCTGCCGGGGGAGATACGCTGATGGCCATGGTTGAAATCCTCCACCCCGGCCTCCTCAGCCTGCTGCAGGATGCCGGCCGTTTTGGCCAGCACCGGTTCGGGCTGACCAGTGGCGGACCACTGGACCCGGAAGCCTTCTACTGGGCCAACCAGCTTTGCGACAACGGTGCCCATGCTGGCAGCGCCACCGCCATCGAAGCCTCAATTGGTGGACTCAAACTGCGGGTGGACGCCCCGGTACGGGTGGCCGTGACCGGCGGCGAAATGCCGGTCACTATTAACGGCGCCAGTGCCCCGCGCTGGCAGACACTGCCCTTGCAGGCCGGCGACACGCTGGAGCTGGGCTACAGCAAACTGGGCAGTCGCTGCTATGTCGCCTTTGCCGGTGGCCTGCAGGTGGAGCCGCAGTTTGGCAGCACTGCGACCGTAGTGCGCGAGGGCATCGGCGGGCTGCGGGGCGCCGCCCTGCAGAAGGGCGACACCATCATCGCCAGCACCGATACCGGCGGCCCGTGCCTGCGGCTGCCGCCGGCGCGGCGGCCTCACTACACCCACCGCGCCACCCTGCGGGTAGTGACGGGCTACCAGCTGGAGCATTTCAGTCGCGAACAGCAGCGCCGCTTTTTCCAGTCCACCTACGAAGTCAGTGAGCGCTGTGACCGCATGGGCTACCGCTTGCTGGGGCCACCGGTGCAGTCACAACTGGACGGAATTTTGTCGGAAGGCATCTGCCTCGGCGCGGTGCAAATTCCACCGGACGGCCAACCCATTGTGCTGCTGAACGATCGCCAGACCATCGGCGGCTATCCGAAAATCGGTTCGGTACTCTCCCTCGACCTGGCGCGGTTGGCGCAACTGATGCCCGGCGACAAGGTCAACTTTGCCGAGATTGATATGGACCTGGCCCAGCGCATCCTGCACCTCTACTACAATTTCCGGCGCACCATCACCCCCGACCTTATCGCCCCCGGCTTCACCGAGGAGTAAGTCCATGATCAGCCCGTCTGCTCCCGATTCCCTGTTGCACCTGAGCCAGCAGATCGAGTCACTGCTGGTGGCCCGCAACCCGCGCGGCATGCAAACCCTGCAGCGGGCGCTGCAACCGGGTTACTACGCCCGCGCTGTGCAGCTGATTGATCGCGCCTTTGCGGAACAGGATCGCCCCTGCATTCTGATCGGCACCGGCTTTCCCGTGGTGGGCACTTTCGAGACCGACGGCCCTGTTGGCGCCATCGCTCTCTGGCAGACACTGCAAACCCTGGGCGCCGAAGCCTGGCTGGTGTGTGGCGAGCCGCTGGCCAGCGCCCTGCAAACCAACTACCCGGTCTACCGTCTCAGCTGCGGCGACCGCCACGACGCCGAACAGGAAACCGCCGCACTGCTGCTCAAGCACTCACCCCAGCTGGTGATTTCCATTGAACAGCCCGGGCAGGCCCGCGACGGCCGCTACTACAATATGCGCGGCATCGATATCAGCGCCGGGGTAGCGCCGTTTGATCCGGTCATGCGCCAGGCCACCTGCCCCACCATTGCCATTGGCGACGGCGGCAACGAAATTGGGATGGGGATAATCGAACAGGCGGTGTCCGCCCTGGCCATCACCCCCGCCACCACCGGCTGTGATGAACTGTTGCTGGCGGATGTCTCCAACTGGGCGGCACATGGCCTGATAGCCCTGCTGGGCTGGCAGCGCCAGCAGGACCTGCTGGCTGCGGTCGATCCTGTGGCGATCCTGCGCTATTTGTCGCAGCGTGGCAGTGTCGATGGGGTCACCCATCGCAACGAGCTCACCGAGGACGGACTGGATGCGACCATCGGCTTACAACTGATCCGTGACTTGCGACAGCTGTGTAACCCGGACGGTTAGCTGCCGCTGCCGTGTTGGAGGCACACACGACACGAAACCCTGACCAGCGTCCTTCCCGCGCACGTGGTGAATTGCAGCAACGCTGCAAGAGAGGGCACTCCGGGGTGGGCGAGAATCCATAAGCCGTACATCACTATGGGCCCCCGCCTGCGCGGGGGCGACAAGGAATACACCGGGGCGAGCGGGAATATACGGGGCGATAATGTGGAGCTTTTCTGCACCCTGCTTGCAGTAAACAACTATTCACGCACCGCGACGTTTTGCTCAGATCAGTAACGGCGCTGTGGTAAAGTAACTGCCGTTGTCGGGCATGATTGTCGGGAAGGAATGGCCATGAGCACCGTGTTTCTCAATCACCAGTATCTCCCCATGGAAGAGGCCAGAATCTCGCCCATGGATCGCGGTTTTCTGTTTGGCGATGGCATCTATGAGGTCATCCCGTCCTACGCCGGCAAGATGGTGGGCTTCGGCCCCCACATCCAACGCATGCGCAATGGCCTCGCCGCCATCGGCATACAGTTCGACTGGGACGAGGACGCCTGGCGGGAAGTGTGCGACGAGCTGATCCGGCGCAATGGCAGTGGCAACCTCGGTCTCTACCTGCACGTCAGCCGCGGCGCCGACACCAAGCGCTTTCACGCCTACCCGGAGGGTGTGGCCCCCACCGTATTTGCCTACGCCTTCGATATCGCGCCGCCGCCCCTGCCGGATCGCAGACAGGCCACAGGCTACAAGGTGGCCACCGCCCGTGACCTGCGCTGGGAGCGCTGCCACATCAAATCCACCGCGCTGCTGGGCAACGTGCTGCACTTCCAGTACGGCTACGAGCAGGGCGCCAACGAAACCCTTCTCTACAACGCCAACAACGAACTTACCGAGGCCTCCGCCTGTAACGCCTACATCGTCAAGGATGGGGTAGTGATCACGCCGCCGCTGGACAACCAGATACTGCCCGGCATCACCCGCCAGCTGCTGTTAGACATCCTGCGCCGCGACGGCTCCATCACGGTGGAAGAGCGGGCAGTGACCATGGACGAAGTGTTCAGTGCCGACGAAGTGTGGGTGACCTCCTCCTCCAAGGAGATTGCGCCGGTGGTGGAGATCGATGGCAAGCCCGTGGCCGACGGCAAGGTGGGTCCTGTGTGGGAAGCAGCGCTGAAGCTCTACAGCGCTGCCAAGTTCGACTACTGACAGGCCGGGTAACTGCATGAGTCGCCCCGCCCGCGCCATCGTCGACCTCGACGCCCTGCGCCACAACTACCAGCTGGCCCAGTCCCTGGCGCCCAACGCCCGCGCCCTCGGCGTGGTGAAAGCCAACGCCTATGGCCACGGCGCGGTGGCTGCGGCGCAAGCGCTGGAACCCCTGGTGCCGGCGTTTGCCGTGGCCTGCATGGAAGAGGCACTGGAGCTGCGCGCCGCCGGCCTGCAAAAACCCATACTGCTGCTGGAAGGCGCTTTCACTGCCGATGAAATCGAGACCGCTGCGGCACACAACTGCTGGCTGATGGTAAGCAACCGCGAGCAGGCTGAAGAGATGGTTAACGCACGACCATCAGCTCCCCTGCAACTGTGGCTGAAGGCCGATACCGGTATGCACCGGTTGGGGCTCACTCCGCAGCAGGTGCCGGAACTGTATCGCCGCCTGCAGGCGCTGCCCCATGTGCAGGGCCCCATTGTAATCGCCACCCACTTTGCGGTGGCTGATGAGCCGGAACTGGATTTTACCCGGCAGCAGATTGAATGCCTGCAGCAGATCAATCGCGATTTGCAGGCGCCCCTGAGCCTGGCCAACTCCGCTGGCATCCTCGCCTGGCCCGGGAGTCACGCCCAGTACACCCGCCCCGGCATTATGCTCTACGGCTCGTCACCCTTTGCCACCGAACACCCGCTTGCCGCCCAACTGCAAGCGGTCATGACCCTGGAATCCAAAGTGATCGACCTGCATCAGGTGGCCGCCGGAGAGAGTGTCGGTTACGGTCGGCGCTGGATTGCACAGAAGGATTCGATCATTGCCACCGTCGCCATTGGTTACGGCGACGGCTACCCGCGCCATGCCCCCGACGGCACACCGGTGCTGGTCAACGGCCAGCGCTGCCCGCTGGCGGGCCGGGTCTCCATGGATATGATTACGGTGGATGTGACAACGCTGCCGTCGGTAAACGTTGGCGACGCGGTGGAACTGTGGGGCAAACAGTTACCCATCAATGAAGTAGCAGCCAGCGCCGGCACCATCAGCTATGAACTGGTCACACGCATGCCACTGCGGGCACCCCGCCACTATTTGCACCGCTAACAACTGCTGGCGGTGATTACCTGTCGGCACCGTCGGGTTACCGCACGCAAACGGCTACTCACTACCGCCCCCTCGCCTCTCCCACGCAAACCAGCACAGCACTTCTCCATACACAACTGAGGTGGCATCAGCCTGAGGCGAAAAAAGTTTTCCATGAATTTGCACCGCCGAATTTCAACAACCATTATTAGTGGTAGGAATATTGCTTTCGTAATAATTGAGGGCACAACCCTCGCCTTCAAGCCAACTCCCAACAAGGAGCATTCATGTTATACCGAGGCTACTTCTCCCTGGCCCACTGGTCTAACACTGGTGAACAATTCTGGGTGCGCTACTGCGCCGAATTCCATGCCGACGTTTTCCAGACTGGCGGTAAGGTGCTGCGCAAACTGGCTGCCCGCAAAATGCAGGAGCTCAACGCCGGAGGCATGTGCATCGAACAGCTGGACCTGATCTCACCGGAAGCCGCGAGCGATGATGATCGTATCAATTGCGTGGAGATCTTTTCCCGACTGGCCGGTGGTACCGAGCGGGTAGAGTTTCCGGTCTGAAGGCCGGCACCCCTTCTGCCCGGGCCTCGCCCGCTCTCACAGCCTGACGGCTGACAGGTCTTCTGCGCCTTCTGTTAGCGGCCTGGCGGCGGCAATACAATATCGTGGGGCGGCGGTAACTGATTGGATCTGATTGATGTCAGCAGTCAGGCAGCAGAGGTACGCTGCTGCAGGACGAGCGCTATCAGCCGGCAACGGCGTAAAGGATGCAGCGGGAATAAAGGAAAGGACGCTGGCTATGGCCACCAGCCGGGTCCTGCGCGGCCCCGCCGGACGGCGAGGGCACAACGCAAGCGAGCAATTACTTCTGCGGGATACCCTGATGCAGAGCGGATGGCGCCTGAGCCTCGCCGGCAAAGGCTTCTTGCAGGTCCAGACTGGTCACTAATACACCCAAGGTAAAGATTGCCGCGGCAATCGTTAGAACGTCAAATTTCATCTGTACTCCTGGCCCCCAAATTTCTTGTTGTTGTTATTGTGTTAAAGCTGATTATTTACCGCAGATCGACAGAGCAAACTTTATACCCATTCTGCAAAGTTGACCTAAGTGGCAAACAACTAAAGGTTCTTAGTGCCATTTAAATTCCGGTACGAATCTTATGCAACCGCAATTATCCGGCATGAGAACTATCTCACAGACCATGTAAGTACCAACTTACATTTTTACAAGCCCTGCAGGGCGGGCATCCCCCATCACACCACCCGGCCAGCGGCTGTCACCGAAAGCAACAAAGTGTCACCGTGCACAATTTTGGGGAGCCAGTCTGGCAGGCGCCCCGCCATTGTGCAAATTTTGGCCACCTGTTGCCACGGGCGCCATGTAACCAGAAGGGGGTAACAGAGAGGTTGGGCCGGAGAAACCCGGCCCGGGGTTGGGCTCCCAACCCGGGCATCAGCCCAGGAAGAACTGATAGGCCTCGTTGTCGGTCTCGTCCCAGTAACCGTAACCCAGCTCGTCCAGGCAGGCGTTGACCTCGCGCACCTCTTTGGCAGGAACCTGCATACCCACCAGTACACGACCGTAAGCCGCGCCGTGATTGCGGTAGTGGAACATGGAGATATTCCAGCGACCTGCCAGCTGGTTGAGGAAGTTCATCAGCGCACCGGGACGCTCGGGAAACTCGAAACGGTAGACCCGCTCATTTGTCACCTGTGGCGCGTGGCCGCCGACCATATGACGGATGTGCAGCTTGGCCATCTCGTTCTCAGTCATATCCACCACTTCGTAACCCTTATCCCTCAGCTCACTCACCAGCACCCGGCGATCATTGCCATCGCCGGCCACCTGCACACCGACAAAGATGCGCGCGTCGCGGTCATCGGCGTAGCGGTAGTTGAACTCGGTGATGTTGCGCTTGCCGAGATCTTTGCAGAAGGTTTTGTAGGAGCCGGGCTTCTCCGGGATGGTGACTGCGAGAATGGCCTCCCGCTGCTCACCGATTTCGGTGCGCTCGGAGATGTAACGCAGGCGATCAAAATTGGTGTTGGCGCCACTGGCAATTGCCACCAGCGTCTGCCCTTCCACACCCTGTTCGGCCACGTATTTTTTCAGGCCGGCGAGCGAAAGTGCCCCGGCTGGCTCGGTAATGGCCCGGGTATCTTCAAAAATATCCTTGATGGCGGCACAGATCTCATCGGTGCTGGCGGTGATCACACCGTCCACCGTCTCCTTCAGCACGCGATAGGTCTCTTTGCCAATCTGCGCCACAGCCACGCCATCGGCGAAGATGCCCACCTGTGGCAGCACCACCCGGCGCTTCTTGTCCAGCGCCGCCTTCAGGCAGGCCGCATCCTCAGGCTCAACCGCAAACACCTTGGTTTGCGGGCGCACGTATTTCACATAGGCGGCGATACCGGCACAGAGGCCACCGCCACCCACGGGCACAAAGATGGCGTCGATGTGGGCGGGATACTGGCGCAGGATCTCCAGTGCCACGGTGCCCTGCCCGGCGATCACGTCCGGATCGTCGTAGGGATGAATGTAGGTAAGGCCTTTCTCCTCCACCAGCTTCTGGGCCTGGCGGGAGGCCTCGTCAAAGGTATCGCCGTGCAACACCACACGGGCACCGCGGGCCTTGACCGCATCCACTTTAATCGCCGGGGTCGTGCGGGGCATGACGATGGTGGCCTTCACCCCCATCTTCGCCGCCGACAGTGCCAGGCCCTGGGCGTGGTTGCCGGCAGAGGCCGCAATCACCCCCTGCTTGAGCTGCTCATCAGTCAGTTGCCGCAACTTGTTGTAGGCGCCGCGAATCTTGAAGGAGAAGACCGGCTGCAGATCTTCACGCTTGAGCAACACCTGATTGTTGAGTCGGGTCGACATCAGGCGGGCGGAATCCAGTGGCGTCTCTATTGCCACATCGTAGATGCGGGCATCGAGAATACGCTTGATGTATGACTGAGGCATGAGCTCCCCGTGCTGTGCAGGATGCGGAAAAGCCGCCATGGTAAAGCATTGCCCGGAAGCTGTTAACAACAATCACGGCTATCGGCGAGCGGACAGGCCCACTATAATAGCGGCCTTTCCCCAGCCCCCACCCCACTCAGTAGAACACAGGCTACCACCATGACCCAGGACGAACTGAAAAAGGCCGTTGCCAAGGCCGCCGTTGATTACATTCAGCCCAAACTGGAAAGGGACAGCATCGTTGGTGTCGGCACCGGCTCCACCGCCAATTTCTTCATTGATTACCTGGCGGATATCAAGGGGCAGTTTGACGGCGCCGTGGCCAGCTCCGAGGCCTCTGCCGATCGCCTGCGCTCACACGGGATCCCGGTTTACGACCTCAACAGCGCCGACAGTCTGGTGGTGTACGTGGACGGTGCCGACGAAACCAATCCGGCACTGGAGCTGATCAAGGGTGGCGGCGCCGCACTGACCCGCGAAAAGATTGTCGCCGCCGTGGCGGATGAGTTTGTCTGTATCGCCGACGGCAGCAAGTGGGTGGAGACCCTCGGCGCCTTCCCGCTGCCGGTGGAGGTGATTCCCATGGCCCGCTCCCATGTGGCCCGCGAACTGGTGAAGCTGGGCGGTGACCCGGTCTATCGGCAGGGCTGCGTCACCGACAATGGCAACGTTATCCTCGACGTATACAACATGAACATTACCGACCCGGTCGCCACCGAAGCGGCCATCAACCAGATCGTCGGTGTGGTCACCAATGGCCTGTTTGCCGCCCGCCCGGCAGACGTGCTGCTGCTGGGACGGGAGAGCGGTGTGGAGACCATTACCCGCGGCTGATCCCTGCCCTTTCCATCCCTCTCCTACGGGGCAGCATCATATTGTAGGAGCGCAGTGGCCCAGACCATCCTCTCTTCCTGCGGTGCAGGAATTCACCTTATCCTCTGCGCGGTGGGTGCTCGTCAAAAGATCGCCCGCGGGAGCGGGCTCCTACCAGGCAGCGCCATATTGTAGGAGCGCAGTCCCCTGCGCGATGGGTGCTCGTTAAAAAATCGCCTGCGGGAGCGGGCTCCTACGGGGCAGTGCCATATTGTAGGAGCGCAGTGGCCCAGACCATCCTCTCTTCCTGCGGTGCAGGAATTCACCTTATCCTCTGCGCGATGGGTGCTCGTTAAAAGATCGCCCGCGGGAGCGGGCTCCTGCGGGGCAGTGCCATATTGCAGGAGCGCAGTGGCCCAGACCATCCTCTCTTCCTGCGGTGCAGGAATTCACCTTATCCTCTGCGCGATGGATGCTCGTTAAAAGATCGCCCGCGGGAGCGGGCTCCTACGGGGCAGCGTCATATTGTAGGAGCGCAGTGGCCCAGACCATCCTCTCTTCCTGCGGTGCAGGAATTCACCTTATCCTCTGCGCGATGGCTGCTCGTTAAAAGATCCCCGCGGGAGCGGGCTCCTGCGGGGCAGCGCCATATTGCAGGAGCGCAGTGGCCCAGACCATCCTCTCTTCCTGCGGTGCAGGAATTCACCTTATCCTCTGCGCGATGGGTGCTCGTTAAAAAATCGCCCGCGGGAGCGGGCTTATATAGAGGGGCGGCTATAGAGGGACAGCGACAGCGTCATAGCACCGCAGTACTCACCTGCAAGCGGTCAGCCAGGTGCGCCAGCAGCTGGTCGCCGCTGGTCAGGGGACCTACGCCAGCCGGGGTGCCGGTCATCACCACATCCCCCGGCTGCAGGGAAAAGAACTCTACTATATGACGCAGCAGTGCCGGCACCGGGGTCAGCATCTGCGAGGAGTTGCCCCGCTGCTGCAGCTGGCCATTGCGCTGCAGCTCCAGCGCCACACTGCCCCACTCCAGGCCGCTGCAATCCACGAACTCCGACAGCGGGCAGGCACCATCAAACGCCTTGGCCTTCTCCCAGGGGTGCCCGGCCTCTTTCAGCCGGTTCTGCAGATCCCGCAGGGTCAGGTCGAAACCGATACCCACGCCGGCGATCCCGGCCAGCAGGGTCTCCTCTGCATCACCCTGCCGCAGCGGCTTGCCGATCAGCAGCGCCATCTCTGTTTCCACATGCACACTGCCCTTGCCCTGCGGCAGCCGCAGCGGCTGGCGCAGGCAGGTCATGGCGCTGGCGGGCTTGAGAAACAGCAGCGGCTCCGCTGGCACCGGGTTGTTGAGCTCGCGGGCGTGATCGGCGTAGTTGCGCCCGATGCACACCACCTTACCCGGCGCCCAGGGGGCTGGCTCCAGTTCTCCGGCGGGGTTACGCAGCAGGTGCTGATAGGGCATGGGGGGCGTCTCCTGAGTGGTGTTGGCGGTGCGACTTCGGCATGACTGTTTTTGACCATAAAGGCGGGTGAATTAGGACTAAACTCCGCCGCGGCCTATGGTATCATAGCGCGCTTTCTCCCCCGGCCCCCGGGCCCTGCAGGTCACCCCCTGCAACGACAACACGTTATCGAGGTGCGAATCTTCCCATGGCCAAAACGTCACTGGATAAAGACAAAATCCGCTTTCTGCTGCTGGAGGGCGTGCATCAGTCCGCCGTCGATACGCTGGCAGCGTCTGGCTACACCAATGTGGAGTATCTGAAAACCGCTCTGCCGGAAGAGGAGTTGATCGAGAAGATCAAGGATGCCCACTTTGTCGGTATCCGCTCCCGCACCCAGCTGACCCGCGCCGTGTTTGAAAACGCTTCCAAGCTGATTGCCGTGGGCTGTTTCTGCATCGGCACCAACCAGGTGGACCTGCAGGCCGCCCAGGAGTACGGCGTCGCTGTCTTTAACGCGCCTTACTCCAACACCCGCTCGGTGGCCGAGCTGGTGCTGGCGCAAGCCATCCTGCTGCTGCGCGGTATCCCCGAGAAAAACGCCGTGTGTCACCGCGGCGGCTGGCTCAAGTCCGCCAGCGGCTCTTTCGAAAGCCGGGGTAAAACGCTGGGCATCGTTGGCTATGGCTCCATCGGCACCCAGGTGAGCGTACTGGCAGAATCTCTGGGCATGAACGTGCTGTTTTTCGACGTGGTTACCAAGCTGCCGCTGGGTAACGCCGCTCAGGTACGGGATATGGACGAGCTGCTGGCCAAAGCCGATGTAGTCTCCCTGCACGTGCCGGAGACTGCAGCCACCAAAGACATGATTGGCGCTGCTGAATTCAGCAAAATGAAGAAGGGCGCGATCTTTATGAACGCCGCCCGCGGCACCGTGGTGGATATTGACGCCCTCGCCGCCGCGCTGGAGTCCGGTCACCTGGCCGGTGCCGCCATCGACGTCTTCCCGGTAGAGCCGCGCGGTAACGACGAGGAATTTGTCTCGCCACTGCGCGCCTTCGACAACTGTATCCTGACACCGCACATCGGCGGTTCCACCATGGAAGCGCAGGAGAACATCGGCTTCGAAGTGGCGGAGAAACTGGTGAAGTACTCCGACAACGGCACCACCACCTCCTCCGTCAACCTGCCGGAAGTGGCCCTGCCTTCGCACCCCAATGCGCACCGCCTGCTGCACGTACACCAGAACGTGCCCGGCATACTCACCAAGATCAACCAGGTCTTCTCCGACAACAACATCAACATCGCCGCGCAGTACCTGCAGACCAACGAGAAGGTTGGCTATGTGGTGGTTGATATCGACGCGGAGTACAGCGATGTAGCGCAGAAACAACTGCGTGAAATCGAAGGCACCGTGCGCTGTCGCGTACTCTTCTGATCCACAGCTGTGGCGGCAGGCCAGTCCTGCCGCCGCGGCGACGCCCCACCGCCATGACCACTTCCCCCTTGCTTGATATCCGCCACGTCAGCGTGTTCCGCGGTGATCATCAGGTATTCGACGATCTCGACCTCACCATTGCCGAAGGCGAAAGCGTGGCCATTCTTGGCCCCAATGGCGCCGGCAAATCCACACTGCTGAAACTGCTCACCCGCGAACTCTACCCGGTGGTGCAAGACGGCAGTTATGTGAAGATCCACGGCAGCGAAACCGTCAACGTGCAACTGTTGCGGGAGCAGATTGGCTGGGTATCACAGGACTTCCAGAACAAATACCTGCCCATCACCACCGGTTTTGATGTGGTGCTGTCAGGGTTGCTGGGCACCATCGGCACACTGTACCAGCACGATGTCAGCGACCAGCAGCGCCAGCGCACCGAAGAGACCATGGCACAGCTGCAACTGCTGCACCTGCGCGACACCATGTTCCATCACCTCTCCACCGGCCAGCAGCGCCGCCTGTTGCTGGCACGCGCCCTGATCCACCGCCCGGCGGCGGTGATCTTTGACGAGCCCACCAGCGGCCTCGACCTGCAGGCCAGCTTCCGCCTGCTCAATGACATGCAGCAGCTCACCGAGCAGGGTACCCAGCTGATTATTGCCACCCACCACTTGCATGAGATTGTGCCCGGTGTAGAGCGGGTGGTGTTTATTCGCGAAGGCGAGATTATCGCCGACGGCCACAAACACGACCTGCTCACCGATGCCGCCATCAGCGACCTCTACCAGACCCGGGCGCGTATTGTCTGCGCCGACGGTTTCTACCAGGCCCTGCCCGCCTGAGCTGAGCTACCCTTCGCTGTTTGAGAGCGGGTTTATCACCCCCGTCATGCGACAACCCTTCCGGCCTTAATCAACGATGCGCTCGACCAGCCCCTTATCGTTGAAATAGACCACCATGGTGTTGAAACGGTTTTTCCAATAGGTCCACTGGTTGCCATCGGTACTCGGGGTGCGATGAGCCGGGGGTCTTCCGGCGGCCAACAGAACACCCTTTTTGCTCATGCCAACCAGAATCTCACCCTTGCTGATACCCTGCTGATCCTTGCTGGAGAGACGCTTGGCTTCCGCGGCATTGCAGCTCAGGGCGAAAGTTTCCGCCGCGGCGGTTTCAATAGGTACCCCGGTTGCCTTGTGGTAGAGGTATTGAAACTCCCTGCCGCTATCCAGCTCGGTAAACACCACCACTTTGCGATTGATCTCGGACACCTTCACCTTGGTACAGAGCGGCATGATGGCATCGGACTGCAGGTAATTCAGGGTGTACAACCTGCCCCTGATACGATCAGGACGAAGTACATGTTGGGTGTAGGCGATTTGCCCGACCATATCCTCACCAGTACTGCTGTCCTTGAGGTGGGTTGAACTGCAACCCATGAGTCCGATGAGGAAAAGAGAGAGCGGGATGGCGGCGGCAAAGCGAGAGAGACGCTGCATATTGTGATCCTTGTGTGAGCACTGATAAGTCCAATACCACCATTATCCGCAACACGGGCAGGGACTCAATAAGCCCGCCGGACAATTTCCGCTCAAATGATTGATTCAGGTCACGCCCCTGAACAGCCCGGATACCTGCTGCTGCCCGGGCAAAACCCAAAGCGTCTGTGCAGCAGACTGGCGATGCTTTCCCGTCGTCCTGCTGCCAAGGTCGCAAACCCGGCCAGCCAGAGTCTGATAGACTCGAACTGACTGCACCGGAGGACCAAGGCCTTGAAGATATCCCTACCTCTCCTGAACCACCGTATTTGTATGGCGCTGCTTCTGGTGGCCGGCCTGCTGGGCGGCTGTGACCGGGAAGCTGCAGATGGCAGCACAGCCCACGACACCCCCCAACTTCACACTGGCGACCTGGATGCGATCATCAAGCGCGGCACCCTGCGGCTGCTGGCGCCACGTTTCGACGGCGCCGATGCCCTGCCCCGCGACGACATTCCGGTAGAGGCCTACCAGCGCATGGCAGAAGCGTTTGCCGAAGAGTTACAGGTTAATGTGCAGTGGATTTTTATCGATGAGTTCAGCGAGCTCCTTCCCCGCCTGCAGCGAGGCGAGGGCGACCTGATTGTTACCAACCTCACCAATACACCGGAGCGCCGCAAGCAGGTGGCTTTCAGTCGACCGATCAACATGGTGGACGAAGTGGTCATCACTCCCAAAGAGGTAACTGTGGCAGATCCTCCCGCCCTCAGCCAGCTGACCCTGGCACTGGCCGCCGGCACCGCCTATTTTGAAACCCTCGCACGGCTGGGCGAAAAGACCCAACTGACCTTTCCGATTGAAACCCTGGACTCAGCGGTGAGCGATAACGACCTGCTGGTGGGCATCACCGAAGGCCGCTACCAGGCCACGGTCATGGACAGCAATATCGCCAACACCCTGCTGCTGGACTACCCGCAACTGCACCAGGCCATGACCCTGCGCAAGCACCGCGCCATCAGCTGGGCGGTGCGCAAAGACAACCCCCTGCTGCTGACGCGACTCAACCAGTTTCTCGTCTCCCATCACCTGCAAGCCGCTGGCAACGAAGAACAACACCGGGACTGGGACGGGATTCTCAAGCACGGTCGCCTGCGGATGCTGACACTCAACAACGCCGCCAGCTACTTTATGTGGCGCGGTGAATTGATGGGTTTCGACTACGACCTGCTGCAGAAATTTGCCAAACAGCACAAGCTGCACCTCACCATCATAATGAAGAGTGACATCGGCGAACTGATCGAGGCGCTTAAGCGCGGCGAAGGTGATGTCATTGCCGCCTCCCTGACACAATCACAGCAGCGCGAGGACATGGGACTGCGCTTCTCCCGCCCCTACCTCAAGGTCAGTGAACAGCTGATTGCCCGCAGTGACGCGGCGCCCATCGACTCGCTGGCACAACTGGGCCAACGCCCCATCGGCGTTAACCCCGAGACCGTCTTCTACCCGCGCCTGCAGACACTGCAGCAGGAATACCCGAACCTGAACCTGCAACTCTATCCCGGGACAGCAACCGAAACCCTTATTGAACAACTGTCGCAAGGCGAGTTTTATGCCACGGTGGCAGACAGCCACCTGTTCGCCATTGAGCAGACCCACCGTACCGACCTGGTCTCACTGCTGGAGCTGAACGGCGAGTCCCCCATCGCCTGGGCCCTGCGTGAAGACCAGCCGCAACTGCTGCAACAGCTTAACCAGTTCATCAAAAAGGAGTACCGCGGCCTTTTCTACAACGTGACCTACGAAAAATATTTCAAAAACAGCCGCAAGATTGAAGCCCACCTGGCGCAACGACTGATCCCCGGCCAACAGCTCTCGCCCTACGACGACCTGGTCAAACCTCTGGCCAAACAGTACGGCATGGACTGGCGCATGGTGGTGGCGCAGATGTACCAAGAGAGCAAGTTCAACCCCAAGGCCCGCTCTTTTGCCGGCGCCCGCGGACTGATGCAGGTGATGCCGCGCACCGCCCGGGAATTGGGATTCAGCAACTTGCAGGAACCGCAGAACGGCATCGCTGCCGGCCTCGCCTACATGCACTGGCTGGAAGATCGCTTTCCGGGAGATATCGACATGCAGGAGCGGCTGCTGTTTACCCTCGCCGCCTATAATGCCGGCGCCGGTCATGTGCAGGATGCCCGCCGCCTGGCAAAGCAGCAGGGTCTGGATCCCAACCGCTGGTACGACCATGTGGAGCGGGCCATGCTGCTGCTCTCCCGGCCGGAACATTACAGGAAGGCGCGCTTTGGCTACGTGCGCGGTCGCGAGCCGGTCAACTATGTGAAGAACATCCACGACCGCTACCTCAACTACCTGCAACTGCAGTGAGCAGCTGGCCAGGCGCCCCCAATCTGATTTCCACGCCAACCAGCTCCGCACAGTTCACATTCCGTCCACCAGCCCGTGGCCGCAGCTGTCATTACTCATGCTTTTGCGGTAGGCTGCTGCCGCCTGCTAAATGAACAATCCCGGACGTTCTATCGGCTATCAAGGACTGAATTGCCATGCCCAACGCCAGAAGGGTCGCTGCCTACCCATGAAGATCAGCATCCGCGCCAAACTTTTCCTGAGTCACTTTCTCTCCATCCTGCTGGTCTCGGGCAGCATTGGCACCTACTTCTATCACAGTGCCCTGTCGGACCTGACCGCAAGCCTGCAGTCCCGGCTGAAATACAGCGCCGCGCTGCTGAGCCACTACTTCGACGCCAGCGAGCTGGACACCCTGATTTCCGCCGGCGACATGGAACTGCCCGCCTACCAGCGCAATATCACCACCATCCGTACCCTCGCCGAAGCCAACCCGGACATCGCCTTTGTCTATGTGATGCGTATGGACCAGGGCAACGTGCGCTTTGTACTGGACTCCGACAGCAGCGACGACCGGGCGACCCCCGGAGAGATCTACGCCGAAAATATTCCCGAGCTGCTGGCAGGCTTTGATCAGGTGAGTGTGGACCAGAGTATTACCAGCGATCGCTGGGGCAGCTTTATGTCCGGCTACGCCCCCATCACCGGTGGCGCCACACCCTATCTGGTGGGCATTGATATGCGCGCCCGGGAAGTGGAGCAGAAGCTGGATGTGCTGCGCCAGAAAGGGATGATGTCACTGATCCTGGCGGTGCTGCTGGCCTTTGCCAGCTCGCAGCTGCTGTCCCAGCACCTGTTGCGCCGCATCAAGTCGCTGCACGATCGCTGTATGGAGCACACCCCGCTGCGGGATCAGGCCGCCAGTCATCGCGGCGACGAGCTGGATGGCCTGTGCAGTGCTTTCGAGTTTATGACCGAATCCATGCAGGCAACCCACGAGGAGCTGGAGCGGCAGGTGAAGAGCCGTACGCGGGAGCTGGAAGGCACCAACGCACGACTGCTGCGGGAGATTGATGAGCGCAAGCACATGGAGGAGATCATCCGCGAAAATGCACGCACGGATTACCTCACCGGACTGCTCAATCGCCGTGAAGTGACCCGCCTGCTGGACCACGCCGTGGCCCACGGGGAGGATTTCACCATGGTGCTGGTGGATATTGACCGCTTCAAGGAGTTTAACGACTCGCTTGGCCACGACGCCGGCGACCAACTGCTGAAAGATTTTGCCCTGGCCCTGCAGCAGAACAGCCGCAGCCAGTGCACCATCGCCCGCTGGGGCGGCGAGGAGTTCCTGATATTGATGCCGGACAGCGACAGCGACCGCGCCTGGAACGAGACCGAGCGCCTGCGCAGCGCCATTGCCGATACCCACTTCTACACCGGCGAGGATAACCTCAGCATCAGCGCCAGCTTTGGCGTGGCCACCCACCTGGCACAACACAAGTGGGAAAACACTTTCAAGCGCGCGGATATCGCCCTCTACGAGGCCAAGCAACAGGGCCGCAACTGCACCGTCATGGCCTCGCCCGAAGCCTGACAACTGCGGACCTGACCACAAGGCGCCCCGCCGCCGGCGTAACCACAGCGCGGGGTCCAGCGGCTTATCGCACCCACACCTCCACGCGGCGGTTCTTCACCTTGCCCGCCGCCGTGGCCGCCGCCACCGGCATAAACGCCCCAAAGCCCGCCACTGGCTGGGTGGTAATGCCCGCCTTGAGCAGCTCCGAACGCACCGCCAGCGCCCGCAGCTTGGACAACACCTTGCCCCGTGAGCCCGCCTGGTTGGGATCGCCAAAACCGACCAGTTGCAGCTCCGGCGGCGCTGGCTGGGACTGCATGTAGTCCACCAGGCGCTGGATATCACGCAATGCCTTGTTATCCAGCTCCGCACTGCCTTCAGCAAAGCGGAAATTCACCGACAGGCGACTGGCCCCCTCGGTCAGCTGCAGGTAGTCCTGCGGCCCTTCACGGTCCGTATCGGCCGGTGTCGCCATCAGGGCCTGGGAGATAAACCCGGTGCGCTCCACCTGGGTCTGGCCGGCATTGGTGTGCACATAGTGGACAAAATCACGAATCACAGCGGTCTGTCGCTGTGGCGGCGTGTAGAGAAACAGTCGTCGTGAGAGCACGTAATCTTCCGTTGCCACGCTCAGCTTTTGCGGCAGCAGCGGCCGGGTACCCTCTTCATTGATCTTCAGCGCGCGAGACTCCCGTACCGATGCCAGCCCCACAAAGCCGATACCACCCTTATCCGCCGCCACCAGGTCTGACAACTGGTCGTTGGATTCAAAGCGGCGCGCCTTCGGGCTGAGCTGATACTGCTTGCCCAGCACCAGGCTCTTGAAGGTATCCCAGGTGCCGGAACGATCGTCGCGGGCGTAGATGTTGACCGCCAGGTCCGGCCCACCCAACTGCTTCCAGTTGCGGATCTCACCAGAGAAGAGCTTGGCCACACTGGTCACGTCCAGTGCCTGCAGGGGGTTGCTGTCGTTGACAATAACGGCGAGGCCATCGATGGCGATCACCTGTTCGGCATCAAAGCCCAGCATATTGCCGTAGTGGGCCAGCGCGTCCACCTCGCCACTTTTGATATTGCGCGAAGACATGGCCACTTCTACCGAGCCATCCAGCAGTGCGGCAAAGCCGGTGCTGGAGCCGTGGGCCGCCACATCCACATAGCGCACCACACCACCGGCGGAACCCTGCACCCGGTACTCGTTTTCATGCGCCAACGGCAGCACTTCAATACCCGTCAGCCCTTTCGCGGCAAAGTAGTCGCTCAGCAGGTTTTTCATCAGGCTGGCGCCCACGGTATTGGAGCCTGCAACACTGAACAGCCGACCCTGCTGGTCTGCCGTAAAAGGTTGCTGACCTGCCTGCGCCAAAGTGGGCATCAGCAGGCAACAGAGAATCACCGGCCACAACCGGCGGAGAGAAGTCAGGGGATTTGCGTACAACACAGACACGGCCTCGCAAGTTCAGGAGGCGTGGAGAATAAGACACTTTTGTGACAATAAGATGTCAATTCATGCGACAACAGCAAGATCTGCTGCCGGCGGCCCGTGCACACCCACCACAGGCCGGTGGGTGTGCACAGCAGAGGCTGGACTTACTTGTTCTTGGCGCGCTTGCGCTCGTTTTCAGTGAGCAGCTTCTTGCGCAAACGAATGCTCAGCGGGGTTACTTCCACCAGCTCATCGTCCTCGATAAATTCCAGCGCCTGCTCAAGCGTGTGCTTGATAGGCGGTGTCAGGGTCAGCGCCTCGTCGGTACCGGAAGCACGCACGTTGGTCAGCTGCTTACCCTTCACCGGGTTAACCGCCAGATCGTTGGAGCGTGAGTGAATACCGATAATCTGGCCTTCGTACACGTCCACCGCGTGGCCGAGGAACAGACGCCCACGGCTCTGCAGGTTATACAGGGAGTAAGCCGCCGTCTTGCCGTTGAGCATGCTCACCAACACGCCATTCTGACGGCTGACCACTTCGCCCTGCTTCACCGGACCGTAGTGGTCAAAGATACTGGTCATGATGCCGGAACCGGAGGTCATGGTCAGGAACTGGCCACGGAAACCGATCAGCCCGCGGGAAGGCATGATGAACTCCAGGCGCACACGGCCCTTGCCATCGACTTCCATGTTGGTCATCTCGGCCTTGCGCAGGCCCAGCTCTTCCATCACAGCACCCTGGTGCTGCTCTTCCACGTCGATAACGACCTGCTCGAAGGGCTCCTGAATCTCGCCGTTCACTTCCTTCTGTACCACTTCCGGACGGGATACACCCATCTCGAAGCCTTCACGGCGCATGGTTTCGATCAGTACCGACAAGTGCAGCTCACCACGACCGGAGACAACAAACTTGTCCGGGGTATCGCCCTGCTTCACGCGCAGCGCCACGTTGTGAATCAGCTCCTGATCCAGGCGATCCTTAATGTTGCGGGTGGTGACAAACTTGCCCTCTTTACCGGCAAACGGTGAATCGTTGACGATAAAGGTCATGCTCACGGTCGGCTCATCCACGCTCAGCGCCGGCAGGGCTTCGACGTTATCCGGGTCACACAGGGTGTCGGAAATACTCAGGCCATCAATACCGTTCACGCAGACGATGTCGCCAGCGGTAGCAAGCTGTGTCTCCACCTGTTCCAGGCCCAAATAGCCCTTCACATTGAGTACCTTGCCTTTGCGCTGGGCGCCATCGGCACGCTTCACGACCACCTGCTGGTTGGGCTTCAGGGTCCCACGGGTAATACGACCGACACCGATAACACCCACATAGCTGTCGTAGGCCAGGGCAGAGATCTGCATCTGGAACGGACCATCCGGATCCACATTCGGGGCTGGCACTCGCTCCACAATCATCTGGTACAGCGGGGTCATATCTTCCGCCATGTCTTCCGGGTCCAGACCCGCAATGCCGTTAATGGCAGAAGCGTAGATCACCGGGAAGTCCAGCTGCTCTTCGGTGGCACCGAGGTTATCGAACAGGTCAAACACCTGGTCCATCACCCAGTCAGGGCGCGCGCCCGGGCGGTCAATCTTGTTGATTACGACGATGGGCTTGAGACCCTTCTCGAACGCCTTGGAGGTCACAAAACGGGTTTGTGGCATAGGGCCGTCTACCGCATCAACCAGCAGCAGCACGGAATCCACCATGGAGAGTACACGCTCCACTTCACCGCCGAAGTCGGCGTGGCCGGGGGTGTCGACGATGTTAATGCGGTAGTCGTTCCAGCGGATGGCGGTGTTCTTGGCCAGAATGGTAATGCCGCGCTCTTTCTCCTGGTCGTTGGAGTCCATGATGCGCTCGGCGCCCTGGTCCTTACGATCCAGGGTTCCGGACTGGCTGAGAAGCTTGTCCACCAGGGTGGTTTTACCGTGGTCAACGTGGGCAATAATTGCGATATTACGGAGTTTTTCAATCACAAGGGGTATCTCTACAGCAGGCCGGACTCAGGGGTGAGGGGGGATGGCCAGGGAAAAAAGGTGCGGCATTATACCCGCGATAGAGTGACGAATAAATGAGCAACCGACAAATTTGTCACCCCGCCGCCAGCGGCGAGCGCCGGATCACCCCGCCGGCAGGCCCCGCTCACTGAGATAGGCCAGCACATCGTCGGCCGGCAGGGCCGGCGCAAACAGGTAGCCCTGGGCTTCGGTACAGCCATTGTTGAGCAGGGTCACCATCTGGTCGGCGTTTTCCACCCCCTCGGCAATGGTCTCCAGCCGCAGCTTGTGGCACAGCTCCAGCACCGAAATCACAATCTCCTGGGAACCCCCTTCCTGGTTGAGGCGGCTGACGAAGCTGCGGTCAATCTTCACCGCATCAATGGGCAGGTTGCGCAGGAAGGTGAGGGACGAGTAGCCGGTCCCGAAATCGTCCAGGCTCACCTTCACCCCGGCGGCACGCAGGGTTTGCAGATGCTCGTGCACCAGCGCCTCGTCGGTAAGCACACTGGTCTCGGTCAACTCCACCTCCAGCCGCGCCGGGGACACCCCGAACTGTTCCGCCAGCGATATAAACTGGCCGGCAAAATTATCTTCCACAATCTGGCGTGGCGAGATGTTGATTGCCACCCGCAAACCGGCGGGCAGTATGTCATCCCACTGGGCCACCTGGTGCATCGCCTCGGCGATTACCCAGTTACCCAGGTCGTGGATCAACTGCGAAGCCTCGGTCAGGGGTACAAACTCCGCCGGGGAGACCACCCCCCTGTCCGGCGTGATCCAGCGCATCAGGGCCTCGAAGCCGGTCACCTCCATGGTGCGCAGGTTGAGCTTGGGCTGGTAATAGAGTTCAAATTCATTGCGCTGCAGGCCAATGGCCACCGCCTGCTCCATCTCCAGGCGCCGGCGCACCTCGGCATTGATGGACTCGGTAAACAGGTAGTATTTGTTTTTGCCCTGGGCCTTGGCCTGGTACATGGCCATATCGGCGTGGCGCAACAAGGTCTCGGCATCACGACCGTCGCCGGGAAACAGCGCAATACCCACGCTGGCGCCGACACTGACCTGGCTGCCGGCAATCATCAGGGGTACGCTGATATCGGTAATCAGGCGCTCCGCCACCGCGGCAGCATCACGGGCCCCCTTAATGGCCGGCAGCACGGCGTTGAACTCATCCCCCCCGCGACGACTGAGCAGGTGAGCCTCCGCGTCCCCGGTGAGATTACCTCCCAGTAAGTCACCCTTGCGCAACGCCTGTTTCAGGCGCAGCGACACCTGTACCAGCAGCTCATCACCGGCGTCGTGGCCGAGGCGATCATTTACCTTTTTGAAGTCATCCAGGTCGACAAACAGCACCGCCAGCTGCTGGCCGCTGCGATCCATCACCTCCAGCAGGCGCGCCAGCGACTCCTTCAGCGCCGAGCGGTTGGGCAAATCGGTGAGCTGATCATAGTAAGCAAGGCGTGCCGCGTGCTGGTCAGCCCCCTGCAGGCGCATCCCCATCTCGCCCACAGCTACCGCCAGCTCCCCCAGCCCGCCGGCGTCTGCCAGCTGCAACTGTGCCGAGCGACTGCCCCGCAATACCTCCCGGCAATAGCTCAGCAACCCATTAAGCAGCGCGTGCAGGCGGTAGTAAAAGAGGAAGAACAGGGCCGCACCCAATAACGCCAGAATCAGCGCCGTCAGCACCAACAGCTGCTGTACAGCGCTCATCACCTGCTGACCCAGCAGCGTCCTGTCGGTCAACACCCCCAGCTGCAAGCTGGCACCAAGAGGCTGCAGGGACAGGTCAAACTGATGGCCATTCACCTGCAGCCCCACCGGGCCTCCTGCGGGGCCGCCTTCCGCCAGGGCATCCTGCGGCAACTGCGAGAACAGCAGCTCAGCGGAGCTGGTCAACAGCTGCCCCTGCCGGTTGGCGATAAACATCTGGTAGCTGGGCGCATCATGGCTGCGCAGAAGAGACTGCAGGCGGGAAAAGTCGGTATCGACCACCACATGGGTCAGGGCGTCAGGAGTCGCGGATTGCGGCACCGGAGCTACAAAGCGCAGCCTGGGGTGATCGCCCGCCAGCAGCAGCGGGTCGTCAATGGCGGTTTCCTGTCGTTCGGCAATGGCGCCGGTCAACGCCGGACGATCCAGGGCCCGGGAGATAGGGAAATGCAACCAGGGACGGTCGCCGGCCGTGACCCAAACCACCTGCATGACTTCCGGGTGCACGCCCTGGAAATCCGCCAGGGCCGCCAGCACCCGCGCATCCGGCTGCCGCGATTCGGCAAGGCGACCGGCCACCTCGCCGGCCAATTCATGCACCTCGCTCTGCAGGCGGGCCAATTCCGCTGTCACCCCGGCCTGCACGGCGGCCACCGCGCGCTGCTGATGCTCCACCTGTTGCGCACCACCTTTCAGCAGCAGCAACTGATAACTCCCCACAGCGAACACCAGCAGGCTGAGCAGCAACAAAGCGCCGAACACAGCCACCATCCTGGACCTGATCCCCATGTACATCCCTATCTGGTTGCGGGAGGGCTCCGCGCCGCCCCCAAAATCCGGTTACCGCCTTGCTATACCCTCACCCTGAGAGCAGCAACTGCCCCGGATCCGTCAGCCGGGACGATAGACCGCAACGTTGCCATAACCCGCTTCACGCAAGTTGGCCGCGTGCAGCTGACTCATAACCCCTTTTTCACAGTAGAGCAGGTACTCTACCCCGGCGTCGAGCCCGGCAAAGGCCGCACTGAGGCGGTAAAAGGGAATTTTGAGAACCGTGGCACTGTCTGCCCGCAGGGGGCGCAGCTCTTCCTCGTCCGGGTGACGCACATCGATCACCACCTGCCCAGACTGCAGCTCCGATACCAGGCGCACCTCCTCCGCCTGCTGCAAGTCTCTCACCACATCATCGATGGGCAGGGTGCGACGGCTGTCGATGGCGGCCTGCAACACCGCCATGTCGAAGTTGAGCTCCTCGGCTGCCACCCGCTCCTCCTTCGCCCGGGTAGTGGGCTTGCGGGAGATGACGCCACAGTATTCCGGCATGGCCGCCGCAAACTCTTCGGTACCGATCTGGCGGGAGATGTTAATAATGTCGCCCTTGTCCATGGTGATCAGCGGTCGCAGCACCAGCGTATCGGTCACACTGTCGATAACTGTCAGGTTGGTCAATGTCTGGCTGGAGACCTGGGCCACCGCCTCGCCGGTCACCAGGGCCGGGATTTCCATCTGCCTGGCAATGTCGGTAGCGGCACGCAACATCATGCGCTTCAGCACCACGCCCATCTGGGAGTTATCCACCTTCTGCAGAATCTCCTCCACCACCCCTTCGAAGGGCACAGCGACAAACATCACCCGGTGGGAAGCGCCAAACTTCTTCCATAGATAATAGGCCACCTCTTTCACTCCCACCTCGTGGGCCCGACCGCCCAGATTAAAGAAGCAGAAGTGGGTGCGGATACCGCGCTTGATGGTCAGGTAGCTGGCCACGGTGGAGTCGAAACCACCGGAAATCAGCGACAGCACCGGCTCCTGGGTACCCAGGGGGAAACCACCCAGACCCGGGGTCTGGGACTCGATCACATGCACGGTGTCGTTCTTGATCTCCAGCTTGACGGTAATGTCCGGATCCACCAGGCGCACACCCGCCGCCTCAGTGAACTGGTTGAGGCCACCGCCCACGTAGCGCTCCACCTCAATGGAGGTGAAATCGTGCTGCCCCTGGCGCTTGACCCGCACACAGAAAGTCTTGCCGGCCAGCGCCTCACCCCAGACCGAGCGTGTCTGCTGGAAAATTTCCTCCAGACTCCCCAGGGGAAATGTCTGCACCCGGGCGAAATGGGCAATACCCGGAGTGTGAGCGAGGATATCGCTGACCTGCGCCGCCACAGCATCGTCCTCCCCCTCAGCCAACATATCAATCTTGTCCCAGTCGCGCCTGACCTCCACCGCGAACGGCAGCGACCGGCACAGTTCGCGCAGGTTCTCCCGCAGCTGGCGCACAAAGCGCTTGCGCACCGGCGGTGACTTGATGGTGATTTCCGGGAAGAATTTAACAATAAAATGCATAACGGGGGCCCAGCGGGGGTCGGTCGGAAAAAAGGCGGCGATTATAAAACAACCAACCCCGCGAAACACCCTCCGCGGCGGCAGTATTCGCAAATCCGCCCCTGCACCGCAATCGCCTCAGAGATTGCACCAAAAATGTGACACCCCAAAATACAGAGCACCAATGTGGTGCACATGGATTCCGGCAGCGGCTATAATTTGACCGCACCCCCAGTAAAATCAAGGGCTGCAACACAGTTGCCGGGGTGGCATATTATTTGCCCTGTTATCGCACACAATCTCTCTTGCGTCGCATAAGCAAAACGTGAAGAATGCGAGGCTGTTCTTATGCAGCACAACGCTCGCCGCAGACGCAGAAGACTGTAACTGTAGAAGACACTCAATTTTTTCGTCCAGGTTAGGCCATTTTGGAGGCATCCCTCATGTCAGAGAACACTCTGAATCTGATCAAAGAAAGCGAAGCGCGCTGGGTAGACCTGCGCTTCACCGACACCAAAGGTAAAGAACAGCACGTAACCATCCCTGCCCGTTACGTTGACGAAGATTTCTTCGAAACCGGACAAATGTTTGACGGTTCTTCTATCTCTGGCTGGAAAGGCATCAACGAGTCCGACATGATCCTGATGCCAGACGACTCTGCCTCTGTCCTGGACCCTTTCACCGACGAGCCGACCGTTATCGTACGCTGTGACATCGTGGAGCCGTCCACCATGCAGGGTTACGAGCGCGACCCACGCTCCGTTGCCAAGCGCGCGGAAGAGTACCTGAAGTCCACCGGTCTGGGTGACACTGCGTTCTTCGGTCCAGAGCCAGAATTCTTCATCTTCGACAGCATTCACTGGGGTGCGGACATGTCCGGCTCTTTCGTGAAAATCAACTCCGAAGAAGCTGCCTGGGCTACCGGCACCGAGTACCCTGACGGCAACATGGGCCACCGTCCACGCGTTAAAGGCGGTTACTTCCCTGTACCACCAGTAGACAGCCTGCACGACATCCGTTCCGCCATGTGTAACGCCATGGAGCAGATGGGTCTGGACGTTGAAGTACACCACCACGAAGTGGCCAACGCCGGTCAGTGTGAAATCGGTGTTTCCTTCAACACCCTGGTGAAGAAAGCTGACGAAGTACAGATCCTGAAGTACTGCGTACACAACGTTGCTCACGCCTACGGCAAAACCGCTACCTTCATGCCCAAGCCAATGGTTGGCGACAACGGTTCCGGTATGCACGTACACCAGTCTTTCTGGAAAGACGGCGTTAACCAGTTCGCTGGCGACGGCTACGCTGGCCTGTCTGAAACTGCCCTGTACTACATCGGCGGTGTGATCAAGCACGCTAAAGCCCTGAACGCCTTCACCAACCCAGGCACCAACTCCTACAAGCGTCTGATCCCAGGCTTCGAAGCACCTGTTATGCTGGCTTACTCTGCCCGTAACCGTTCTGCTTCCCTGCGTATCCCTTACGTGTCTTCTCCGAAGGCCGTACGTGTTGAGGCTCGCTTCCCCGACCCAATCGCCAACCCATACCTGTGCTTTGCCGCACTGCTGATGGCTGGCCTGGACGGCGTTAAGAACAAGATCCACCCTGGCGATGCCGCTGACAAAGACCTGTACGACCTGCCGGCTGAAGAAGCTGCCCAGATCCCACAGGTGTGTGGCTCCCTGCGCGAGGCTCTGAGCAACCTGGACGCCGACCGTGAGTTCCTGACTGCCGGCGGTGTATTCACCGACGACATGATCGACGCTTACATCGAGCTGAAAATGGAAGACGTCTACCGCGTTGAGCACACCACTCACCCGGTTGAGTTCGACCTGTACTACTCTGTGTAATCTGCCGATTACGCAAGGCAGTTACCAGGAAGGGCCGCATACGCGGCCCTTTTTTGTGCCTGCTCGCTTTGTGACACCGGTCCACCTGAGCGGGTCCGGGAACACCAGGTGACATCTGGTGACGCCCACCAAAAGGCGCTACTCTGAACCTTCTCAATGCAGAGGCCCAAATTAATGAAATACGCTGCTCCCCTGTTCCTCGCCATTCTGACCACAGCACTCACCACCAGTGGCGCCCATGCCGAGATCTACAAGAGCGTCGACAAGAACGGCAAGATCACCTACAGCGACAAGCCGGTCGGGGCAGAGAAGGTAGAGGAGCTGGACCTGCCTCCCATTAATAGCCAGCCGGCCACCCATGCCGCACCCGCCGTCGCCGATTCTGAGACAGACGACCCCGCCATGGAGTACAGCCTGGCCATCGTCAGCCCCAACTCCGGCAGCCAGATCCCCATGGGTCAGAGCCAGGTCAGCGTCAGCGTCAGCGTATCTCCCGGGCTGCATGCGGATCACCAATTGCAGGCCATGCTCAATGGCGCCCCTTTCGGCGAGCCCTCCTCCGGCACAATGCTGGTACTGGAGTACCTGCACCGCGGTGAAAACCAGCTTTCAGTGGCCGTGATTGATGCCGATGGCAATACCCTGGCGGAATCCGCCCCCATCACCCTGTTTGTACAGCGCCCCATCTTCAAACCCCAACCCACCCCCAAGGCGGGCAAATAGCCCGGCTGCAGAAGTCGGCTCATACTGGCCCATAAACCTTGCCCCGAAAAACCATACGCACCAAAATGGGTCGCCAAAAATTGCCAAGCTGCGCATCATTCCTCGGAAATGGCCCGTTTTCACCGAAAAAGGGCGGATGCGCCGAATTGGTTCGTTTCTTGCTCTACTTTGGCCAATAGCAAAAAGAGAGCAGTAAACTGCCCCTGAACAGGCAGGCGAGCTGCTCCGGCCAGCTACAGCATGGGCGAGCGGCAGAGACAAGACAGAATTCAATGACCTCAGATTTGCACTACAAGGCGATATTCGACCACCTCAATGTGGCGGTGCTGGTTGTCGACAACCAGCTGCACATTCAGTACATGAATCCCGCTGCCGAAATGTTGCTGGCCGTAAGCCGGGTCAAGGTGCTCAGCAGCCAGCTGATGGACCATTTCCACGAGAGCGGCCAGTCCCTGCAGACCCTGCGCAACGCCATTGTGGAGGCTACCCCCTACACCAAGCGTCGCGCCAACTGGATCCTGCACAACGGCCAGTCGCTGACAGTGGATTACACCGTAACGCCGCTGCCGGACGAGAACATCACCATTATTGAAGTGGCGTCGCTGGATCGCCTGCTGCGTATCAGCCGTGAAGAGGCGCTGCTGGCAGCCCAGGAGACCACCCGCAACCTGGTGCGCAGCCTGGCCCATGAAATCAAGAACCCGCTGGGGGGTATCCGCGGCGCGGCGCAGCTGTTGGCCCGGGAGCTGCCCAACGCCGAACTGGAAGAGTTCACCCAGATCATCATTGAAGAGGTGGATCGGCTGCGCAACCTGGTGGACCGCATGCTCGGCCCACGGCAGGTGCCCAAGTTTGCCTCGGTCAACGTCCACGAAGTGCTGGAGCGGGTGGCGGCAGTCATCAAAGTGGAGTGCGGTTCCGATCTCCGCGTGCGCCGCGACTATGACCCCAGTATTCCCGATGTGGCCGGCGACAAGGAGCTGCTTATCCAGGCGCTGCTGAACATCGCCCGCAACGCCATGCAGGCCTTGCAGGAGTCTGACCTCAACACCCAGGCCAGCATTACCCTGCGCACCCGTATCCAGCGCCAGTTCACCATCGGCGGCCAGTTCCACAATCTGGTGTGTCGCATCGACATAGAAGACAACGGGCCGGGCATCCCCAAGCACCTGCTGGCGGATATTTTTTATCCCATGATTACCGGCCGCGCCGAAGGCACCGGGCTGGGACTGGCCATCTCGCAGAACCTCATCAACCAGCACCACGGCCTGATTGAGTGCGAGAGCCATCCGGGCCAAACCACTTTTTCCATCTACCTACCACTGGAACAACACCATGTTACCGAGTCGCACCCCGCCTAATCACGTATGGATTATTGATGATGACCGCTCGATCCGCTGGGTTCTGGAGCGCGCGTTACAGCAGGAAGGTATTGTCTGCACGGCGTTTGAAAGTGGTGACCGGGCCCTCAACGCCCTGAAATCGGAGCGGCCCGACGCCGTGATTACCGATATCCGCATGCCTGGTACGGATGGCCTCTCCCTGCTGAAAATCCTCAGCGAGGATATGCCCAACCTGCCGATCATTATCATGACCGCCCACTCCGACCTGGACAGCGCGGTCTCGGCCTATCAGGGCGGCGCTTTCGAATACCTCCCCAAGCCGTTTGACGTGGATGAAGCGGTAGCCGTGATCAAACGCGCGCTGGCCCACGCCAACGAGCAGTTGATGGAGCCCAGCACCGAGCAGCCGCCGGAGATGCCCGCCGAAATCATCGGTGAAGCGCCAGCCATGCAGGAGGTGTTTCGCGCCATCGGCCGCCTCTCCCAGTCCAACATCACCGTGCTGATCAACGGCGAATCCGGTACAGGCAAGGAGTTGGTAGCCCGCGCCCTGCACCGTCACAGCCCCCGTCGCAATAACACCTTTATCGCCCTCAACATGGCCGCTATTCCCCGCGACCTGATCGAATCGGAACTGTTCGGCCACGAGAAAGGCGCCTTTACCGGTGCCGGAGGCCAGCGCCAGGGGCGTTTCGAGCAGGCCAATGGCGGCACCCTGTTTCTCGATGAGATCGGTGATATGCCGGCCGAGACCCAGACCCGGCTGCTGCGCGTACTGGCCGATGGCGAGTTCTATCGCGTCGGTGGCCACACCCCGGTAAAAGTGGATGTGCGCATCATCGCCGCTACCCACCAGAACCTGGAGAGCCTGGTAGAAGACAACCGTTTCCGCGAGGACCTTTTCCACCGCCTCAACGTAATTCGTATCCACATTCCCAAGCTGTCGGATCGCCGCGAGGATATCCCCAAGCTCTCCCAGCACTTCTTCCACAAGGCCGCCAAGGAGCTGGAAGTGGAACCCAAGGTGCTGCTGCAGGATACCGAGAACTATCTCTGCAACCTGGACTGGCCCGGTAACGTCCGCCAGCTGGAAAACACCTGTCGCTGGATCACCGTGATGGCCTCCGGCCGCGAGGTGCACCTGGAAGACCTGCCGCCGGAGCTGATGACCAGCAAGGGTACCGAAAGCCCCAGCGGCGACTGGGAAAAGGCTCTGCGCCACTGGGCCGACCAGGCGCTGGCCCGCGGCCAGAACGATATTCTCTCCGAGGCGGTACCCACCTTTGAACGCGCCCTGATCGAAACCGCGCTCAAGCACACCGCCGGTCGTAAACGGGATGCCGCCAACCTGCTGGGCTGGGGACGCAACACCCTCACCCGCAAGCTGAAAGAGCTGGGTATGAACGACGACTCCGACGACTGAGTCTCTCCACCACCGGGGCCCGGTGCCCCGGTGGTGTTTTTACCGCCCTGACACCCACATCACTTGTCCACTCTGCCCCACCACACCAGCGCCACCCGGCCGCCACAATCCGCTACACTGGCCTGCACCTAGAATTTCACAGGACACGCACTATGCACCCCCTGCTGCAGGACTGCTGTTTCGTCTACCCCCTGAAAATTCACTGGGGCGATATGGATGCCTTCCAGCACGTCAACAACACCCAGTACTTTCGCTACTTTGAACACGCCCGCATGGGCCACTTTGAGCAGATTGGCCTTATGGACCTGCTGGAAACCCATAACCAGAGCGCCATCATCGCCGAGATCCGCTGCCGCTTTAAAGCGCCCCTCACCTATCCCGATAACATCTGGATTGGCGTGAAGGTAGCCGACCTGCAGAAGGACCAGTTCACCCATCGCTACACCGTGGTCAGCGAACGCCTGGACCGCATCGCGGCCGAAGGAGACGCCCGGGTGGTGTTTTACGACTACTCCAGTATGGGACGCTGCGACCTGCCACCGCACCACTACCAGCTGCTGCAGCAACAGGCGGTCGGCACCGGCAACTGATCCACCTGCAGGTGCTGGCAGATTTGGCATCTGCTGGCGCCTGTGACATTCTCAAAGTCTGCCTTCTCCCCACCCTTGCAGACGGACTGCCATGACCAACGCATCAATCCCCGCCCACCCGTTACACCGCGACGACCTGTTTGGCCACCCCAAAGGGCTCTACGTCTGCTTCACCACCGAGATGTGGGAGCGCTTCTCCTTCTACGGCATGAAGTTCCTGCTGCTGCTCTACCTGACCAAATACCACCTGTTTACCGACGCCGCCGCCTACAACGTGCTCGGCGCCTACGCCGGCCTGGTCTATGCCCTGCCAGTGATCGGCGGTGCAGTCGCCGACCGCTGGCTGGGGATGCGCAAGGCGGTGGTGTTCGGCGGCCTGCTGCTCTCCGCCGGCCACCTGCTGATGGCGTGGGAAGGCCAGGCCGCGCAGCTCTACAGCGCCGGCACCCTGCTCAGCGCCGACCTGCTGCTCAATGACGGCACCTTGCTGGCGGCCGGTACCCTGCTGCAAAACGACGTGGTGATTCAGGATGTGGTGGGGCTGAAGATCTTTTTCCTGGCTCTGGCACTGATCGCGGTCGGGGTGGGTTTTCTCAAGCCCAACATCTCCACCATCGTCGGCCAGCTCTATGGCAAGGACGATCCGCGCCGCGACAGCGGTTTTACCATCTTCTATATGGGCATCAACCTGGGCGCCTTTGTCGCCATCCTGCTGTGCGGCTGGCTGGGTGAGACCTTCGGCTGGGGCTACGGTTTTGGCGCCGCCGGTGTGGGCATGCTGGCGGGACTGATCTCTTTTCTGCACGGCCAGAAATACCTGCGCGGCTTGGCGGAGCCACGGGACCCGGAGATGCTGCGCCGCCCCGTGGCCGGCCCGCTGACGCGGGAAAGCGCCATCTATCTCGGCGGCCTGCTGTTTCTCGGGCTGGTGTGGTTGCTAGTGCAGAATAAGGACGTGGTGCTGAATATCCAGCAGCTGCTGCTGGTGCTGGCGCTGGGTGGCCTGCCTCTCTACGCCCTGTTCAAGGGCTCCCGTGAGGACCTGCACCGCACCCTGGTGCTGATGGTGCTGATCGCTTCGTCCGTGGTCTTCTGGTCACTGTTCGAGCAGTCCGCCGGCAGCATGACCCTGTTTGCCGACCGGGTGGTGGATCGCAGCCTTGGCGGCGGCGAAGTGCGCGCCTCCATGTTTGGCTCCCTCAACCCCCTGTTCATTATCACCCTGGCGCCGCTGATCGCCGCCCTCTGGGTCTGGCTCAGCCGACGCGGCCTGGAGCCCTCGGTACCGGTGAAATTCGGCCTCGGGATCATTCAGGCCGGACTGGGGTTTGGTGCCCTGGTAATGGGCATATCAGTGGCAGGGGAAGACGGCCGCGTGGCCATGGTGTGGCTGATGCTCGCCTACCTGCTGCACACCACCGGCGAACTGTGCCTGTCGCCGGTGGGGCTGTCGGCGGTCACCAAGCTCTCCATCCCACGGGTGGTGGGCGTGAGTATGGGCACCTGGTTCCTGGCCACCGCCCTGTCGCAGATAGTCGCCACCAATATGGGCAAACTGGCAGCGATAGACAGTCGCGACACCGAGGCCGGTAACCTCACTGCCGCCCTCAGCAGTTACGCCCAGCTCTACGAGTACCTGATGTGGGCCGGCCTCGGCATTGGCGTACTGCTGCTACTGCTGTCACCGCTGCTGCGCCGCGGTATGCACGGCGTGCGCTGAATCAGGCGGCGGCCTCAGCCTCCAGGTAGACCGTCAGCGCATCAAAGCCACCGACGTAGTTCTGGCCATGGAAGATCTGCGGCACGGTGTTGACCTCGTGACCTACGGTCTTTGACAGATCCGCCTTGCTGATGCCCTCGTCATGGATATTGACGTAGCGGTAAGGCAAACCACGGCTTTCCAGAACTTCCTTGGCGCGGCGACAAAATCCGCACTGATCGTGACCGAATACTGTGTAGCGACTCATGGGCAACCTCCGTTGCAGTGATTGATTAACTGCTGAGCAGATTAGGCCGTTGCCCTGAATAGATAAAATCGATTATTCCTCTGCGAATGATAGGTAAAACCTAAAATAACAGAATCCCGCCCAATCAGGGTGACAGGCTTGCGTGTGTGCAGCGGGGATTAATTGCTTTATCCTAGCTCAACCCGCCGGCAGCCACCGGCTGATGCGCAGGCAAGGCGCGGTTACCCATGACGTGCGTCAAGGCACGGCACCCGCAGCTGACTAGAATGAATAATACTTAACGCAATATTCGGAGATACCACACTATGGAACACCAGGTTACCGTGCTGATCGTCATCGATCCCAGTAAAAACGAGCATCCGGCACTGGACAGGGCACTGCTGCTGGCCGACCGCGCCTTCAACGGCGCCCGGGTAAAAATGGTGTTCCTGCTCAACTCCAGCGAAACCACCACCGCCAAGGCCGGTGCCGTGCTGTGTGACAGCGCCTGGATCAAGGAGAACATCTACACCCGCCTGCTGACCAAGCCCAATATCGAGCACTCCGTGGTGATGGGCTGGGGTCCGAGCTTCAACGATGTGATCCTGGAAGCCAGCCACAGCGTGCAACCCACCCTTTCCATCGTGCCGCAGTACGACACCAGCAGCGCCAGCCGCTTCAGTGACGAGCGCTGGAAACTGCTGCGCGAAGCCACCAACTCTGTACTGCTGGCCCCGGTTGGCCCACGTCAGCACTCCGGTCGCCTGCTCTGCGCCTTCAAACTGCAGGACGAAACCTACGACGAGCGTAACCAGCGTATTGCCGAGATCGGTAAAAAGTTTGGCGAAATCTTCGGCCTGGAAGTACACGCGGTGAACGCCTACAGCGACTCCATGAACTTTCCCGATCGCGGCCGTATCGCCAGCATGACCGGTATTGCCAATGAGAACATCCACGTCAAGCTGGGCGAACCCGATGACGTGATCTGCAGTGTTGCCGATGAGATCGATGCCGACCTGACCCTCATTGCCAGTAAGCAACGCAAGGGCTGGAAAGGCGCCCTGCGTGGCAACATGATCGAGAAGATCAGCGAGCGTATGAACCGCGATATTTTGATGATTTAAAAAAACAGGTACTAGGTACTAGGTACTAGGTACTAGGTACTAGGTACTAGGTACTAGGTACTAGGTACTAAAAATTAAGGGCCGTTGATGTAGTGTCAACGGCCCTTAATTTTTGCCATCCGGCAGGTTGTCAGCGATTTTCCAGGCGGTTGTAGTCGAGCAGGCCGTAGTTGACCGACTGCAGTTCGCGCATGCGCTGGTGCACGCGATCACTGTGCTGCCAGAAGTTGGCGGCGGTGCGGCGCACGCCGTAGCGGCTCATAAAGTGGGCGTAGTCATCGGCGCTGCGCAGCAGGGAGAGATCCTCCACCAGTTCCGGTAACTGCGCCTCGCTGATGGCCCAGAAGGCCGACGGGTAAGCACCCAGCACACCCGCAGCCACCGTCAGGCGATCTTCCTCCGGCAAGCGGCTGGAAGATTCATCCAGCAGGCTGACAATATTGGAGTGCGCATTGTCACGCAGTATGGTGTAGAGGTGCAGGGTGCCGCCGGCGTCCTCCACGCTCAGGATGGTTATCTGCGGCAACTCGCTGAGTGCCGGATAGCCCAGCCCCGCTATTTTCTGCAACCAGCCTCTCTGACTGGCCGGCACAGCCGGATTATCCAGGGTGTAAGTGTTATCCAGTGCCGCACCCACACGCTTGCGCACCTCACCGTAGAGCTCACGCTTGGGGTTATCGGTTTTGTAGACAATCGCCGTCTCGTGCGACAGGTGGTCACCGAGGCGCAGCACAAAGTCTTTTACTTCGCTGTCAGTATCCCGGTACCAGTGGCGCCACTGCTTCTGCTGCTCATCTCTGGGGAGCAGAGCGAGAAACTGGTATTCGCTCTCCATACGCAGGAAGTCCATGTACAGCCGCGTCAGCAGTTGGTGGGAGACGTTACCGTAGACATCGAAGCCCGCCACCAACAAATAGTGTATGCGCTCCAGCACCGGATAGCTGATCACCCAGGTGGTCTGCGGATCGTCACCGACCAGCCCCCGCACGACGGTCGCCGAATCGAAATGGCGGAACACCGTCAGGGCGGCATTGCTGTTCTGGCCGTCCCCATCCCAGATAACAGACGTGTCGACCTGACGACTGGCAGTGGTCAGCTGCTTATCAACAAACTCCGACCTCGCGACCATATACTGCTTGTGCTTCTCCGAGTAGTTGAGCCAATTGCCCAGCGGGCGCAGGTTGCTCTCCGACTCCGCCGGCAGTACCAGCAGGTCACTGTGTTCCGCCAGGAAACCGGCGGACTCGTCCGGATCGATCAGGTCCGGATTGACAAACAACACCCAGAAGCGATCACGAATCACATTCAGCGCAATCTGCCCGCGACACACCGGTCCCTTGATGAAACCATTGATGGTGTACTCCGCCTCTTCCAGCATAAATCGGTAGCGCGACGCCACCGGCAGCTCGCGGAAGGTTTTGAAAGGATTGCTGGCGGTATCCGGGGCGTAGGACGGCAACCGCGTCACACGGTATTCCGTGTCGAAGAACCACTGCTGCCACTGCGCGCGGCGCTTGCTGTTAAAGGCATAGGGCATGCGGGTTTTGGTCAATGGGGTAGCACGATCCAGCTGCAACCGGTACCAGATGGGCGCCCCCGGGTCGTCGTAGGGGCGACGGGTCGCCACGATGCGAACCGGATCCCCCGGCGGGGTAAAGGAGCGCACCAGCCGGAACACCTGCTGTGCCGCCTCATCGCCGCTGCCGGCATCGTTGAAATAGATATGACTGAGGAACAGGTGCTCGTAAATGTAACGCCCTACCAGCTGCCCCTTGAGGCTGTCCTGGTTGAGAAAGGCCTCCCAGCTGTCCACCTGTTGCTGCAGGGCCCGTGACAGTGGCGCCGCCTTGGGCAATGGCGCACCGGCCTCCAGCCAGCGGGTAATCGCCTGCTGCTCTTTGGAGGTTAAGCCGGGCAAACCATAGGGCATGCCCCACTGCGGGTAAGTGCTGCTGAAGCTGTCAAATTCCTCCAGCCGCGGGCACTGCTCCTCGCGACCGATGCCCACCGTGACACTGTCGGGCAGCAGCGCATTGGTGGTGAGTGGATGCTGCTGTTTCAACTCCAGCATACGATAGAGAACACTGGCCTCGCGGTGAGCCTCAGGTTCCTGAGTGCGTTCGTTGAGCACCGGGTAGAAATCCCTGCTGCGCCAGGCTTCAGTATTGGGGGCATCGATACCGAGACGGCTGGGCGCTGCCTCCAGCAGGCGCCGGCCGTTGTACACTTTCTCCTTGCTGGCACCGCGATCAATGCCCTCCACGGAGGAGAGTTTCAGCTGGCAGGGGGCATCGTAACAGCCGTGACACACCACACAGCGGCTCTCCAGTACCGGCTGCACCTGCTGCTGGTAATAACGCCCCCACTCCGAATCCAAGGCCACGTCCCGCTCAACGGTATGCGGTGAGCCGAAGCGATTGTTCAGGTCGGCGGCGGCCCACAAGGCGCAGCCCGACATCAGCAGGCTCAACAGCAGCAGGCGACCGGTTTTTCTGCCTCGCTTTATTACCGTCCTTGCCAACTCCCTCATGCGTTTCAATACCCTGTCCACCCATTCAACTGCTCTGGCAATGAGCCCCGATACTACATTTAAGTCTATGATTAATACAGAATGGTGCTTATCTGCGATCAGCAAACCGGGAGACGTATCATGATCAAAATCGCCTTTTACGATTGCAAACCTTACGACCGCATCTCCTTCACCCAGGCCAACAAACGCTTCGGTTTGCACATCACCTGGCTGGAGACACATCTCAATGCCAATACCGTGAGCCTCAGCCAGGGCCATCAGGTAGTGTGCGCGTTCGTGAATGACAGCATTGATGCCGATGTCATACATCAGCTCAAACAGCAGGGTGTACGCCTGCTGGCCATGCGCTGCGCCGGCTACAACAACGTTGACCTGCACGCAGCGGGCAGCGACCTGACGGTGGTAAGGGTGCCCGGTTACTCACCCTATGCGGTGGCGGAACACGCCGCCGCCCTGATCCTGACCCTCAACCGCCACACCCACAAAGCCTACAACCGCACCCGCGATGGCAACTTCTCCATCAACGGCCTGCTGGGTTTTGACCTGCACGGCAAGGTGGCAGGTATCATCGGTACCGGACAGATAGGGCAGTGCCTGATCAGTATCCTCAAAGGCTTCGGTATGCAGGTGCTGGCGTACGACCCACAGGCCAACAACGAGCTCGCTGCCCGCCTGGGATTTACCTACACCACACTGGCGGAATTGTACCGGCAAGCCGATCTCATCTCCCTGCACTGCCCGCTGACACCAGACACGTTTCACCTGATCGACGGCGAAGCCATTGCCCAGATGAAGGCAGGGGTGATGATCATCAACACCGGACGCGGCAAACTGATTGACACCAAGGCCCTGATCTCGGCCCTGAAGGCTGAGCGCATCGGCAGCGCCGGGCTCGATGTCTACGAAGAAGAGGCGGATTACTTTTTTGAAGATCGCTCACTCAATCCCATCACCGATGACACCCTGGCAAGACTGCTGACCTTCCCCAATGTTCTCATCACCTCCCATCAGGGATTTTTTACCCGCGAAGCGTTGCACAATATTGCGGAAACCACATTACAGAATATCGACGACTTCTTTGCCGGACGCACCCTGGTCAACCAGGTGTGCACTATCTGAGAGAGCGCCAGCCGCACTGGCGCACAGCAACCGGCTGATGCAACTACGGCCTGCCCATACGCCTGTGATCTTTTCTTTACCTTTGCGTGATTTTCCGCGCCGCGGTGGACATGCTATAAGTAACACCACCGCGACAAGGCTGTTTCCGGACCTGACATGAGCAATCGATTTACTTTGCTGCGTGCGGGCGCATTCGCGCTCTGCGCACTTACCCTCCCCCTCCAGACCCACGCCCAGGCCCCGGTGCCGGTCACCACCGCGCCGGTACAGATGCGAGCCATCCACCAGCAGGTGACCATCACCGGCACGGTCACCTCGCCGCAGGTGGCAAGACTGTCAGCCGCCACCAGCGGCCTGATTACCGCCGTGAATGCCGACGAAGGCAGCCGCGTCACCGCCAACGACCTGCTGGTACAACTGGATGACGAGCTGGCGCAACTGCAGTGGCAGAGCGCCCAGGCGAAATTAAAACAGGCGCGTACCTCCCTGGCCGATGCCAAACGCCGGCTGGCGGAAGCCCGCCGCCTGGCGCCACAGCGCACCATCGCCGAAACGGTGGTGCGTGACCTGGAGGCGGAAGTCGAAGTCAACGAGGCGGCCGTGGAACAGGCCGCGGCCGACGCCGGTTACCAGCAGGCGCTGCTGGGCAAACACCAGCTGCGCGCCCCCTTCACCGGCGTTGTCAGCCGCAAGCTGGCAGAGGTGGGTGAGTGGGTGAACCCCGGCGCCGGCGTGCTGGAACTGGTGGCTGCCGACAACCTGCGCTTCGACTTTGCCGTGGCCGAGGATTACCTGTCACTGCTGCACCCCGACAGCCGCGTCGAGGTGAAACTGCCGGCGCTGCAGAATGCCCTGCTGCCAGCCCGTGTACTGACCATTGTGCCGGTCAGCAGCCCTGGCGCCCGCACCTTCCTGCTACGCGCCGTCCCGGAAAAGGCAGACTCGCGCATCATCCCCGGCATGTCCGTCAGCGCGGCGCTGAAAATTCCGGCACAGCGGCAGAACCTGGTGGTACCCCGCGATGCCATCCTGCGCTACCCGGACGGACGTGTGGTGGTGTGGACCGTGGAAGATGAAGGCGAGGACAAGGTTGCCCGCCTGCACGTGGTCAAGCTGGGCCAGGCGTTCTCGGGGCTGGTTGAGATCGAGAGTGACCTGCAGCCATCGGCACAGGTGGTGGTGCGCGGCAACGAAGCCCTGCAGGCGGGACAGAAGGTGCGGATTACCAACAGCGGCAGTGGTAGCTGACCATGTTTGAAGCCATCATCAAACGCGGCATTCTCACCACCGTCGTTGTCCTGATCGTCTGCGTGTTGGGCATACTGGCCGCCACCCGCATTCCGGTGCAGATGATTCCCGACCTGGATGTGCGGGTCATCAGTATCCGCACCATCTGGCCCGGTGCCACGCCCCAGGATGTGGAAAAAGAGATTCTGATCGAGCAGGAAGAGTACCTGCGCACCCTGCCCAACCTGTCGCGCATCGAAGCCACCGCCAGCACCGGCATGGCGGAGATCGAGCTGGAGTTTCCCTTCGGCACCGACATCACCGAGATGCTGATCCGGGTCAACAACGCCCTCAGCCAGGCGCCCTCCTACCCGGAGGCGGTGGATCAACCGCGCATCTACGCCAACTCCTTCTCCAGCAGCCCGTTCATTTTTTTTGGTGTCACCCCCCTGCCCGGCAATCCGAAACAGCTGGACATGGACCTGATGCTGGATTTTATCGAGGACAACGTCAAAACCCGCATGTCGCAGGTACAGGGCGTGTCCGAAATAGCCTTGCGTGGGGGGGCTGAGCGACAGATCCAGATTCTGGTAGACCCGGCGCGACTGGCACAACGCCAGCTCTCACTAACCGATGTGCGCGAGGCCATACGCAAGCGCAACCGTGACCGCTCCGGCGGCGACATCAAATCCGGCAAGCGTCAGTTCCTGCTGCGCACCGTGGGCCGCTTTGAGGACATGGAGGAGCTGCAACAGCTGATCCTCACCCGCCGTGGCGATGCCGTGATCCGGCTGCAGGATGTGGCCACCGTACAACTGGACCACTTCGAGAAGGGCGCCTCGGCGTTTTACAACGGCGACCCCAATATCTTTGTCATGGCGATGAAAGACGCCGGCGCCAACGTCATCGATATCAAGCGGGATATGCTGGCCGAAGTGGCCCTGATCAACCACGACGTACTGCAACCGGCGGGCTTGCAGATCACCCATATCGCCGACGACGTGCACTATGTGGAGGAGTCTGTCGCCAACGTCTGGCAGAACCTGGCCCTGGGCAGCCTGCTGGCCATCGGGGTGATGTTTCTGTTCCTGCGCTCGCTGCGCACCACCGCTATCGGTGTCATGGGCATCCCCATCTGTATCATCGTCGCCTTCTTTGGCTTGCTGGTGATGGGGCGCACCATCAACGTTATCTCGCTGGCCGGCATTGCCTTTGCCATCGGCATGACGCTGGACAACAGCATCGTGGTACTGGAGAGCATTGAACTGGAACTGCGCCGCGGACTCAACCGGGTGCAGGCGGCCGTCGCCGGTGTGAAGAATGTGTGGCCGGCGGTCTTCGCCTCCACCATGACCACGGTACTGGTGTTCCTGCCGGTGGCGTTTGTAAAAGAGGAGGCCGGCCAGCTCTACTCCGACATTGCCATCGCCATCTCTGCCGCCATTCTCGCCTCCATGCTGGTGGCGATCACTATCCTGCCCACCGCCGCCGCGCGCCTCAAGCACCTGCTGCCGGAGGAGAACAGCCAACCCAACGGCCGCGCCCACCGACTGGGGTTGTGGCTGCGGGCCCACACCCTCGATGGCGTGCACTGGCTGGTGGCTGACCGCAAACGTCGCTTCGCCTGTATCGCCATTACGGTAGTCATCAGCGCCGCCATTCTCGCCTTGCTGACACCGCCGGCCGAGTACCTGCCGGAAGGGGAAGAGCCCAAGGTGTTCGCCACCATGTCGGCGCCGCCGGGCTACAACCTGGATACCATGCAGGAGATCGGTGACGAGATTCAGGCCTACTTCCTCAGCTACACCGGCACCGACCCGCAGGCCTTCCGCAGCGGCGACGACCCGGTGCCGTCCATCAAGTATTTCAATATCTGGGTCTACCCCTTCATGGTCCGGGTGATAGCGGAGCCCACCGACGCCGCCGATATTGAAGCGTTTATGGATGCCATCACCCAAAAATTCCTGCAGTACCCCGGCATGCGCGCCTTCGCCACCCGCGGCTCCATCATCACCAGCAACGACGGCGGCACCCGCAGCATCAACCTGGACATCGCCGGCCCCGATCTGGAAACCATTTTCAGTGTCGCTATGTCCGCCTACCGCCGCGCCGGCGAAGTGTTCGACAACCCCCGCATCCAGACCAGCCCCAACTCTCTCACCATGGCCCAGCCCATGGTGGAGATACGCCCCGATTGGCAGCGGGCGGCGGAGGTGGGCATGTCCGCGGAGGAGCTGGGCTTTACCGTGTCGGCGCTCACCGATGGCAGCTACGTGGATGAGTTTTTCCTCGGTGACGACAAGATCGATATCTACCTCTACAGCACGGTAGGCCAGAACGCGCAGCTGGAGTCCCTGCCGCAGCTGCCCATCTACACCCCCAACGGCACCATCCTGCCGTTGAGCGCGCTTGCGGAGATCCGTGAGAGCGTGGATACCGCCATGGTGCGTCGCGTTAACGGCAACCGCACCGTCACCCTGAACATCATTCCACCGCGCTCGGTGGCACTGGAGAGCGGTGTCGAGACCGTGCGCACAGAGGTGGTGAGCTACCTGCGCAACGCCGGACAGATTCCCGCCGGGGTGAGCATCTCCATCTCCGGTGCCGCCGACCAGCTGGATGCCACCCGCACGGCACTGACCAGCAACTACCTGGTGGCGCTGTTTATTATCTACCTGCTGCTGGTGGCCATCTTCAGCCACTGGGGCTACCCGCTGCTGATCATGACCTCCATCCCCCTGGGCATTGCCGGCGGCATTGTGGGCCTGTGGCTGCTGAATGCGGTGGGCGGCCTGCTGCCCTGGTTTGGGCTGGCGGCCATTGTGCAGCCCTTTGACATGATCTCCATGCTGGGCTTCCTGATCCTGATGGGCACGGTGGTCAACAACCCCATCCTCATCGTGCACAGGGCGATGGAGAATGTGCAGCAGAACGGCATGGATGCCATCGCCGCCGTCAACGAAGCCGTGGACACCCGCCTGCGTCCCATCACCATGTCCACCATCACCACCCTCTTCGGTCTCGCACCGCTGGTACTGATTCCCGGAGCCGGTACCGAGCTCTATCGCGGTGTCGGTGCCATTGTGATGTTCGGCATCATCGGTGCCACGGTGGTGACCCTGACCATGCTGCCGGCGTTAACGGCGGCGGTGCTGGAGTATGTGCAACGGCGGCAGAAAGGCTGATTAGTGCCACTTATCGCGACGGCGGGAATCCGGATTTTGTGCTACCCACTGTGGATCCCCGCCTGCGCGGGGATGACTATGGGGCGCGGGGATGACAATGGTTGGCAGTCGACGCTCTCCAGGACACCGGATAACGGGCAGGGGTTTATTCCTGCAGTTTTAGACAATCGTCGGGCAGGCGCGGTGATCCCTCTCTGCTATCCTGCAGGGCAACCCTCGCCAATGTCGCCACACCATGAACCAGCACCCACTCGTCGATACCCTGAAACAGATTGCCGGTAAGTCGCAGGTGCTTACCTCGGCAAGCCGCACCCGTTTTTACCGCAGCGGCTTCCGCTCCGGCGAGGGCGAGGCGCTGGCGGTGGTCTTCCCCACCTCGCTGTGGATGCAGTGGCAACTGTTGCAGGCCTGTGTGGAAGCCGGTGCAATTGTCATCATGCAGGCGGCCAATACCGGCCTCACCGAGGGCTCCAGCCCCAGCGGTCACGACTACGACCGACCGCTGGTGATCATCAGCACCCGGCGCCTGCAGAAGCTGGTGCTGCTGAACCAGGGTCGGCAGGTGCTGGCCTTTCCCGGCACCTCCCTGTTTCAGCTGGAGAACGCCCTGCGGCCTCTGGGGCGCGAGCCACATTCGGTGATCGGCTCCTCCTGTATCGGCGCGTCAGTCATTGGCGGCATCGCCAACAACTCCGGCGGCGCCCTGATCCAGCGTGGCCCCGCCTACACCGAGCTGGCGCTGTTCGCCCGTGTCGATGAGCAGGGCCAGCTGCAGCTGGTCAATCACCTGGGCATCGAGCTGGGCGATGATCCCCAATCCATCCTGCAGCAACTGGATCAGATGCCGGCAGACCAGAGTGCGCCCGCGTCCGACAGGATGGCGTCTGATGGTGAGTACCAGCAGCGGGTACGGGACACCACCGCGGAGTCCCCGGCGCGGTTTAATGCCGACCCCCGGCGCCTGTTTGAAGCCAGCGGTTGCGCCGGCAAGCTGGCGGTATTTGCCGTGCGTCTGGATACCTTCGGGGGTAATCAACGGGAGCAGGTGTTTTACCTTGGCACCAACGATCCCCACCGGCTCACCGCCCTGCGCCAGCAGATGCTGCAACAGTTTAAACACCTGCCAGTGGTGGCCGAGTATATCCACCACACCGCCTTTGCCGTGGCGCGGGACTACGGCAAGGACACATTCCTCGCCATTCACAAACTGGGCACCGGCGTGATGCCGAAACTGTTTGCCGCCAAAGCCTGGTGCAGCGACTGGCTCAACCAGCTGCCACTGATGCCAAAGGAATTGCCGGACAAGCTGCTGCAGTGGCTGTCACGCTGTTTTCCCGAGCACCTGCCGCCGCGGTTGCTGGATTTTCACCAGCGCTTTGAGCACCACCTGCTGATCAAAATGGCGGGCGACGGCATCGACGAGCTGCAGCATTTTTTGCAACAGCAGTGGAGCGGGAGTGGCGGCGAAACGGACTATCTGGTCTGTGACCATGACGAGGCCGCCAAAGCAACATTGCACCGCTTCGCGGTCGCCGGCGCCGCCATCCGCTACCAGCAGATGCACGCCGATACGGTGGAAGAGCTGGTGGCGCTGGATATCGCCCTGCCGCGCAACTGCCAACAATGGCAGGAAGAACTGCCGCCATCGCTGCAGGAAAAGTTATTGCCGCCACTCTATTACGGCCACTTCTTCTGTCACGTATTCCACCAGGATTATCTGGTGCGCAGGGGTCACTGTCCCCATGCAGTGAAAGCGGAACTGCTGGCACTGCAGCGCAGTCGCGGAGCGGAGTTTCCGGCGGAGCACAATGTCGGTCACATCTACGAAGCCCCGGCGGAGATGCAGGCACACTATCGGTCACTGGACCCCACCAACACCTTCAACCCCGGTATTGGCAAGACGTCCAAACAGCGGCAGTACGGTTGCTGCTGACGCGGCCTGACGCTGCGCCGGTAGAATCGCCGGGCTGACCTATACTACCCCTGAGAGATCAACCAACAGGGAGCGCAGAGATGTCCAATCACCACACCTACAAGAAAATTGAAATGGTGGGTTCATCCCTCACCAGTATCGAAGACGCCATCAGCAATGCCATCGCCGAGTGCGACAAAAGCGTCAAGAATATGGATTGGTTTGAAGTGACTGAAACCCGCGGACATATCAAAAACGGGCAGGTGGCCCACTATCAGGTCACCCTGAAAATCGGCTTCCGGATCGAAGGCAGCTGACAACCAAACGGTAAAATCCTGGGGATAATCGGCAGCGGTTTTACCGCTGTGATGCCACCACACGCCCCTCCCAGATAAACAGCGCCACGCCGCCTAGAATGGCGACCGATGCCAGCAGCAGGCGCAGGGAGAGGGGTTCATCCAGCAATAACACACCCAGTACCGCCGTAATCACCGGCACACTCAACTGCAGGGTGGCGGCCGTGGCCGCCTGCAGCGACGGCAACACCGCGTACCAGATGGCGTAGCCCAGGCCTGAGGCCAGTGCGCCGGAAGCAATGGCGTAGCCCGCACCCGGCAGGTCCCACTGCAACTGATCACGCCACAGCAGGCACAGCAGCAGCGCCAGTGGCAGCGCGCGGATAAAATTGCCGGCGGTGTCGCCGGTGGCATTGGTGGCGCCGCGCCCGCGCAGTGAATAGATACCCCAGGCCACCCCGGCACTCACCATCAGCAAACCCTGCAACAGCGGTGGTGCAGACAGTCCCGGCAGCAACAGCCCCACCAGCCCTGCCAGGGCGCACACCACACCCAGGGTTTGCAGTGTGTTAAAGCGTGTCCCCTGCCAGAGGGCAAAGCCGATCATGGTGCTCTGCACCGCGCCGAACAGTAACAGCGCGCCGGTGGCCGCCGACAGGTGGGTGTAGGCGAAGGAGAAGGCGGCGGCGTAGGCAAACAGCGCCAGCGCGGAGCGGAAGTTACCCCCCGGACGCCACTGCCGCTGGTGCAACAGTACCAGCAGCCACAGGGTCAGGGCGCCAGAGAAGAGGCGCAGGGCGGTAAACGCGGCCGGATCAATACCGGTGCCCGCCAGTGCCGCGCGGCAGAGCAGCGAGTTGCCGGCAAACGCCAGCATCGCCAGGGCAATGAACAGGGAGAGTCGCAGCGGGTGTTGCAGTGCAGGCATTTAACTCTCCTCACAGACATTGGCAGACACACCACTGGCAGACACACCAACGCGGCGCAGTCAGTACGGATCGGATTGCAGGTTAGGGGTGGTGGAGATCAGGATCATATCGCGCATGAAGTTGATAATCTCATCGCCCCAGATATCGTTATGGCCGCCAATCAGCGCCTTGTCCACTTTCACATTGAGGTAAGGATTCAAAGGCACAGTGCGTCCCAGGTGCACCAGCTGGCTGCCGGTGAACTGCAACTGATATTCCCGGGTCTGCTGCAGCCACTCGGTTTGCAGGGCGCTTACCGACTGCGATTTGGCCTGCAAGGGCGCCGTTGTCACCGGCAACAGTTCATGGGTCAGGTAGGGTTCAAAATGGCCGACGGTATAACGCGCCGCGCTCACCTCCTCCACCGTCATCGGGCGCTTGCCAGCACTGCCGGGAGTGGCACACTCATGACGCTCCATGGGGCGGTAGTTATCAAACTGGGTAGAGAGAAAACGCCCCACGGGAAAAGCAATGCCGGTGGCGTAATCGGCTTCCGAGGTGAGCACCGCCAGGCGCGGCAACTGGCCGGGGAAATAACTGCGGCAATACTCCTGCGACAGGTCGTAGAGGGTGGAGTAGCGCAGCGCTTCAAACGCCGGGTTAAGCAGCATGACCAGATCGCCGAAGCCACTGGCCTGGCCGCTCCAGGTTTTGCCCTTGCGACTGTCGATAAACCGGTCGGCGAGAATTTTCTGCAGTGACGAGAACACCACCGCTCCGCCAAAACTGTGGCCCACCACTACCATGTGGCTCTTGCGCGGCGGCTCCGCCGACTCAATGCCGGCCTTCACATTGACGATCTCTTCCAGTTTCAGCAGCGCTTCGGTCACTCCCTGCTGACCGACACTGTGGGCGGCGTTCTTGCGATCCCAGAACGTGAGTGCGTTGAGCACGGGGATACTCACCGCCTCGCCGCGCCACCCCACATACAGCCCGAGGATGACCCGCTCGCCACGTCCCTCTTCCGCACTGGAGGTGTGCTCCTTCGCCGACAGGCGGGTGAGCATGGTGCGAAACTTGCGGATATTGTCGTCGTCCGGACTGGCGTTGTGGTGCCAGCCGTGCACAAAGGTCACGATAATCACCGGCGAGGTTGCCGCCAGCTCCCGGTATGTATTGAGCACGGCGTTCATCTGCTCACGATCGTGCAGTTGCCCCTGGTCGTCGTACTCTATAAAGCCCAGGTAGTACTCATCCTCCGCACCGGCACCATAGTGTTGCAGGTTATTGTGGTGACAATCGGCATCGGTCTTGTAATCACACAAGCTGTAATCGGTGCGGTACGGGTCTGACGTGACACAGGAGGTGAGGCTGACGCTGACAATGGCCAACAGCGCGGCCAGCAGGAAATAGCGTTTTTTCAGGCGCATGGATGAACTCCCTTCCATCGGCAACCAACGCGCCCGGCCCGCAGCTGCTATCGAAAGACTGTGATTGAAAAAGCAGGGCCTCTAATCCGTCCGACGGCCCATCCCTGGACGCCAAGTCTGAACCGGACCACCGGGCAAATCAATCAAAGCTGTAGCGCAGCGCCACCCAGGCGTTGCTGTTGCTTTCGAACTGGCCAAAGAATGAGTATGGCTTTTCACCTTCAAACAGGTTCGCGCCTGCGGCCAGCAACCAGTTGTCAGTGAACTTGTAGCTGACGCTGGGCCGCAGGTAGCTGTCATCATCACTGGGGGAGTAGAAGGCAAACAGGCTCAGGGTCAGGTTCTGGTTCATGGCCAGGTGGGTCAGGCGCAGGGTCATCACCTCACGGTTCTCCTCCCGCGCCGGCTGGCCGGGGAAGAGCGAACCGAGGTAGTGACTGTAGTCCTGCAACTGCTCCACGTAGTACTGCACACCAACGGTGGTGTTTTTCACCAGCTCCCACTCGTAGCCCAGCAACCAGCGCCACTCGCTGTTGTTGATCCAGGGATCGCGACCATCACTGTCGTCACGGGAGTCGTAATAGCCCACCTCGGCGCTGAAGATACCGACACCCACCGGTCCGCGGGCGCTGGCTCCATAGACCCGCAGTGACGGAAAAGTGGCCAGCCCGGTAAGCGGGTCAAAGCCGGCCGGACTCTTCCAGTAACCGTCGTAAGCGTAAGCCGCCACTTCAAAGCTGCTCACCGGCCGGTAGAGACGCAGGGCCAGCTCATCGTCACCACTGTCATCGGGTTTATCCACCGACACTACCGCATTGCGTCCCACGACCTCGCCCACGCCACTGCTGTAGTAGGAGAGGCGTTCGCCACTGATGTAGCGGTCGCTGTCAAAACGCGGCGACCAGATCAGGTTGAGGTTGGCGATATCGTTGTAAAAACCGACGCGCAGGGCATCGGAAGGCGCCTTCAGGTACTGCTCATCGCGACCGGCGAGAAAACTCTGCCAGTCCTTTGGAAACAGGTCGTTGATAAACACCAGGTCACCCACACCCCAGGTCAGAATCTGGCGCCCGGCCTTGAGGTCAGCACTGTCGCCGAGGCGGCGACTGGCCCACGCCTCGCGCAGGTCGAGCCAGCCCTTGCCATCTTCCAGTTCCAGATGCTGGCTGTCCGCCACATCATCGTAGAGCAGGTCGGCGCTGAGGCGACCATGCCAGCCCTGCCAGTCGCTGTCGACCGCAATGGACGCCCGGGTTTCCGCCAGCGAGGTGTGGCGCTGCTGCAGCGGATCGCGCAAGCGGGTTCCGGCACGACCTTCAACAAAGCCGGTGTAGTGGAACCAGGTGCTGGTCTCCTCCTCCGCTGAATCACCCCAGCCGGACCAACCCCCATCACTGTCCGAGTCATTGCCAGCGCCGCTGTTGTCGGTACCAAAGTCCGGCAGTGCCGGCTCACTGCTGTCCATGCCGGCAGGCAAGTCCGGTTCACCGCTACCCATACCCGCCGGCAGCGCAGGCTCATTGCTGTTGATGCCCTGCGGCAGGGATGGCTCCTCACTGGAGAGACCGTCGGGCAGCGCCGGCTCTGCCTGCAGCAGTTGCGGACTCCCTGCCAGAACACTGCCCAGCAGACACGCCGCGACCTGAATTTTGCGACTGGTTTTTGCCATTGTCCGTTCCTGTCTTTCACCCGTGTGAAAAATTGCACCGTCATTGCGAGCGTAGCGACGCAATTCATGTTCGCTCCGCAACCAGATCACGCCACAGATGGATGGCCCAGACCACCCTCTCTTGCCCTCCAGCTGTCGGGCAATTCACCTTGTCGCCGCGGCGCAAACGACGCGCCTCGCGATGACGGGGAATGAATTAAACATCTTCTCAAACACACCGTCATTGCGAGCGCAGCGACGCAATCCATGTTCGCTCCGCAACCAGATCGTGCCACACATGGGTCGCCGCGGCGCAAACGGCGCGCCTCGCGATGACGGGGCATAAATTAAACATCTCCTCAAACACACCGTCATTGCGAGCGCAGCGATGCAATCCATGTTCGCTCCGCAACCAGATCACACCACAGATGGATGGCCCAGACCACCCTCTCTTGCCCTCCAGCTGTCGGGCAATTCACCTTGTCGCCGCGGCGCAAACGGCGCGCCTCGCGATGACGGGGTATGAATTAAACATCTCCTCAAATACACCGTCATTGCGAGCGCAGCGACGCAATCCATGTTCGCTCCGCAACCAGCCAGTGCCACACATGGATGGCCCAGACCACCCTCTCTTGCCCTCCACCTGTCGGGCAATTCACCTTGTCGCCGCGGCGCAAACGGCGCACCTCGCGTGGCGGACGTCTTGAGCCGTTAAACCTTAGCGCAGGTACTCCCGCGGTGGCGCGCGCAGGTAGCGCTCGGTAAACACTTCCGCTGGCAGGCCAATGTCGTAACCCACCTGGGCGTAGCGCATGACGGTTTTGCTGCCTGTCTGCAGGTTTTCCATGCTCGCCTCGGTGACCGTGGGATGCCCGTCAATGGTTTCCACCTTGAGCGCTTTCGACTCGCGATACTTGTTGCCCTTGCTATCGAAGAATTCCACCTGCACCGGAATAAAGCTCTGCTTGTGCACATACATATCGTAGTAGGCAAACTCTACCGATGCCGGATCCCTGGGGGTATGACGCAGCACGTAGTAGTTGTCGGTGGTGCGCAGCAGTTCGTGGGTATCGGCATCCACACTGCGGCCGCTCACATCTTCATAGAAGTAATCGGAGCCGACAAAGCTGGTGCGCTTGTCACTGGCGGCAATGCGCTTCACCAGGTCCAGCGCCGGCAGATAGAGCCAGCGATCGTCATCGCCGGTCACTTTTTTGTGCACCATAAACACCATCTTGTTGACGTCCGCAGGACGGTGGAAATAGACGTACAGTTGCTGCTCACCCAGATAGGCGTGATCACTGATGCTTTCGCTGTCGGAAAGATCGCGCCGCAGGATGGTAAAGCTGCGCTGGCGACTGCGTCCCTGCTTGTCGGTGATCATCATCTGCACCTGGGCGCGACCATCCTTGCCCTGGAAATAGGAGACATGGTTAGTGCGGTGGACGATTTCATCGACGCTGGGTGCGGTTTCTGCCCACGTAAATAATGGGAGCAACAGTGCGCCGGCCATCAGGGTTTTCATAACGGTTTGTGAAAATTTCATTGGTTTTACGCTCCTCGCTTGTTCGCCATGAGGACAAGGTGTGCCTGGGCATCACCGGAAAAGATCGCCCGGGGGAGAAGGTGAATTCCAGCGCAGCCGGAAGAGAGGCTGGTCTGGGCCACCGGGCTCCTACAAATCTGTTACGCGCCAATCGCCCGGGAGATAAGGTGAATTCCGGTGCAACCGGAAGATAGGATGGCCTGGGCCACCGGGCTCCTACACACTGCTCTTAAACAACCAGCGCTGCAGCAGGGTGACCAGCGCCGGCATGATCACCAGCGTCGCCAGACCGGCAAACAGGATAATGGCCGCGATAAAAATTCCCACCGTCTGGTAGGGCACCAGTGGCGCCAGCAGCAGGGGCAAAAAGCCGGCGCTGAGTACAATGGCATTGCGGCTGATGGCGCGCGCCGGCTCACCAAACACATGCCCCACCGCCGCCTTCCAGCTGCCAGCCTTTTTCACAGCCTCCCGCGAACGGGCCAGGAAGTGAATGGCGTAGTCCACCGCCAGCCCCAGGCTCAGCGCACTGAGGATCGCCACCGGCATGTCGTAGTCCTTGCCGATCAAGCCCACCACGCCGTAGATCAACCCCACGGTCAGTGTCAGCGGAATCATGGACAGCAGGCCAAACAACAGTGAACGGAACAGCAGCACCATCATTACCAGGACCACCACAAAGGAACCGGCAAACGACTCCAGCATGCCCACCACCATCTTCTCCTGCCAGGCGACGTTGATGTAGGTCAGGCCGAACCAGTCACTCTGCAAACCGTGTGGTGCCGGATGTTCCGCCAGGAAACTGTCGAGTTTGGCGATCACCGCTTCCATATCCCGGTTGTCACCACTGGTGAGCTGCAACCACAGGTTGGCCTGGCGGTAATCCGGCGTCACAAAGTGCCACAGGTCCTGTGGGCGGTGGCTGTTCTGGTAGGTGATCAGTGTCTGCCCCACCGCATTGGAAGAGTCAGGAATACGGAAGGCAGCAGCCTCTCCCAGCAACAGCTCGCGGTGCACGGTTTTCACCACATCCACCAGCGAGTTGATCTTGCCCACCTTGTCATCACTCAACAGGGAGCGCTGCAACTCATCCATCCACTGCAGGGTATCGGGCTGCTTGAACACTTCCTGCAACTGGCGCTGGCTGTCGATCCAGAGAGAGAGCTCATCCCAACTGTCGTACTCCTCGTCCGGGGCGTTAAACATCTGCTCACCGGCAAAGTCACTCAGAGCGGCAAAGGGATCTGCGCTGCCAGACGTCAGCACGCGGGAAAGCTCGGCACCCAACTTGTCTGCCGGCGCAACACTGAGACCGGCTGCGCTCATCTTCTCGCGCTGCTGCTGCAAGGCACTGGTAAGCACTGCGCCGTCCACCGACGCCGCCGGCGCACTCAGCGACAGGTACGCCATGTAGGTGCCGCCAAAGTGTTCATTAAGCACACGATCTGCGACACGGATCTCGTGCTCGGGTCCAAACCACTTGATGGGGTTGTCGTTAATGCGGATCAGGGAGATACCGTAAGCCGCCACCGCACCGATCAGCAAGGTCGCCAGGACCACCAGCGTCGGACGACCGGAGGTGAAGCGTCCTATGGCCAACAGGCCACGTCCCATGGCAGTGTGGTCCTCTTCGCCACTGTCCTCTCCGGCATGAGTGCCAGCATGAGCGCCAGCGTGCCCATAGCCCTCCAGCTTCTTCTCATCGATGGACATAATGTAGGCCGGGATAAAGAGCATGGTCAGCCCCCAGGCGATAAACACACCGATGGCCACAAACAGGCCAAACACCTGCACCGGAGGAATCGGGGTCAATGCCAGCGACAGGAAACCGGCCATGGTGGTCAGGGTGGTGAACAACATGGGGGAAAACAGGGTGTGCATCACCTCCTGCAAGGTCTTGCGGCGGTCGCGGTGCACCGGATAGCGATCGAAGAACTCCGACAGGATATGAATAGCATCCAGCACCGCAATCGGCATGATGAAGATGGGAATCATGGAGCTCATGATGTGGATGGTGTTGCCGGAGATAATCAGCAGCGCCATGGTGGCCATGGCACTGACTACCGCCACAATCATGGGCGAGGCCACCAGCACCAGGCGTTTAAAGAACCACCACAACAGCAGGAAGATGGTGATCATCGCCAGCGGCGCGGATATGGCCATCTGGATAAACATCTCCACCCCGAAGGTGTCTTCCGCCACCGGCAGGCCGGTGATGTAAACCTGGTCCTCCGCCGGCCAGTCGCTGGCGAAATCCCGCAACGCATTACTCACGCGCCAGGAGAGGTCCTTGGAAGTAATGGGCAGGTAGATCGCCACGGCCTTGCCATCCTCGGACACCAGCGTGCCCTTGAGGAACGGGATATTCATGGCGCGGTCGCGCACCTGCAGGGCTTCGGCATCACTGGCCGGTGGCTGCGGCATCAGCCAGGAGAAGTTGACCACCCCCGGACCGCCCTGCTCGATGTTGTCCACCGTGGAAGGCGCGATCATGTCCACCGCCACCACCCCCTGCTGTTCGCCGTCGGCACCTTCCCAGGTCAGGGTCTTGGCGAACTCGGTGAGCTGGTAGATACGCTGCAGGGAATCCTTGTTGAAGACACCCTGGGGATCGGCCTCGTTCACCACCCCCACGACTACAATATCGTTTAGGTCGAAGGTCTTTTTGGCCTGCTCGTGAAACAGCCGTACCGGCTCCTCGTGAGCCAGCATGTTTTCGGGGTCGGTATCCACCGTCAGCGGCTGCAGCAGGGGCACGGAGACGAAGTTGGGCAGCGCCGCCAGCAGCACCAGAAGCAGGGTGGCCAGTCCGGTAATTCGGGTAACCAGCCTTGGGTGGTTAAGGGCGTAGTGTACTGCCCGATCTGCCAGAAATTGGGTTGCCATAGAGACCTCGCGCAGAAAATTCTGGACAAATATTAGAAAATACTTATATTAGAGTCAACTAATGTTTGTTGGTGCCACTCATCCTTCGCCCCCCGGCACTGACTGAAGTGTAATCGAGCAGCCGGAATACAGCGGCCCAAGGTCGCCGTATTTCGCGTCAGCTTGACCTGCGTCATACAGAGAGGTGGTTATGAATATAGATCGTTTGGTGTTTGCTTTCGCTGGAACGTTTATTTTGCTCAGCCTGGCACTGAGCCAATTGCACAGCGTTTACTGGCTCTGGTTTACGGCGTTTGTCGGCGCCAACATGCTGCAGGCCGCCTTTACCGGCTTCTGCCCGCTGGCCATTGTGCTGAAGAAGCTGGGCAAGCCTGCGGGTTGCGCCTTTCAATAAGCCCGGCCCGCACCCCGTCATTGCGAGCGCAGCAAAGCAAACCAGGTTCACTCCGCAACCAGCCAGTGCCACACATGGATGGCCCAGACCACCCTCTCTTGCCCTCCACCTGTCGGGCAATTCACCTTGTCGCGTCGGCGCAAACGGCGCGCCTCGCGATAACGGGGGGAGGTTGGAATCGGGCCCTGCCGCAGCTATGCCGTGCCGGCAGCAGAATGTGCCAGTCAGCCCGGCGGCTGCCAGCCAAAGCGGGATAAATCGACCCGGCCGCGGCCATCCACCGACACCCCTTCCGCCTCCAGCAGCTGCGCCTGGCGCCAACGGGAGGCCTCATCGGACAGCACAATCTCACCGTCGCGATTGACGATGCGGTGCCAGGGTAACTGGTATTTGTCGCTACAGGCGTGCAGCAGGCGAACTACTTGACGGGCGGCGCGGGGACTGCCGGCCGCGGTGGCAATGGTCCCATAAGTGGCGACGCGACCACAGGGCACCGCTTGCAGCAGGGTAATGACCCGCTGGCTGAAGGGCACAAGCGAAGGAGGAGGAAGAGTCACAAAGGGAGCGACAACGGCGGGTTACCCCGGGGATCGACCAGGCCACAGCGACAGGACTGTGGCCCACTCAGCGGGACAAGGCCCGCTGGTCGTAGATCAGTTGACGCTTTCAGCGCCGGCTTCAGCCTGCTGTTTGGCCTGGGCAATCGCCTGGGCGAACAGGGCATCAAAGTTCACTGGTGGCAGCATCAGGGCCGGGAAGCCGCCCTTGGTTACGGCGTTGTCCACCGCCTCACGGGCGTACGGGAAGAGGATGTTCGGGCAGACGGTGTTCAGCACCTGGGTCAGCTGCTGATTCTCCAGACCTGCCACGGCGAACAGGCCAGCCTGCTGCACTTCCACCAGGAATGCGGTCTCTTCTTCGATCTTGACGGTGATGGTCAGGGTCAGAACAACCTCATACAGACCTTCATCTACCTTGGCAGCCTTGGTATTGAGCTCCTGGTTAACACCAGGTTTCCACTGCTTGCGGAACGCCTCAACGCCCATGGGGGACTCATAGGAGAGATCCTTGAGGTAGATGCGCTGCAGTGCGAATTGGGTTTTGGGTTGGGCGGCACCTTGTTCTGCCGCAGTGGTCTGCTCGTCAGCCATAACTGCTCTTACCTTATTATCGAAAACGTCAAAAATAAAACCGCATGAATTGTGCAAACTGGGGGCGATAGCGGGCTTTTCAACCCCACCGGCCGCCACCGGGCCGATTATTCAGCAGAAGCCTTTTTACTGAACTGAAGCCTCGGCCTGCAGCAGCACGTCCAGCTCACCACCGAACTCCGCCGCAAACAGGTCATCGCAGCCGCCAACGTGAGTCTCACCCACCCAGATCTGTGGCACGGTGTGGCGGCCGGAGCGCGCCATCATCTCCTGCCGACTCTGCGGGTCACCATCCACGCAGATCTCCCGGTAAGCGACACCTTTCTGCTCCAGCAGCGCCTTGGCGCGCCGGCAAAAACCACAAAAGTTGCTGCTGTAGATGAGTACATCCCGCATGGTTACCCCCCAAAAAATCGTTACTTCACCAGTGGCAGGTTCTGGTTCTGCCACTCGCTGATACCGCCATCAAGACGCTGAACACTGAAACCCTCGCCCATCAGCAGGCGACCGGCGGCGCCGGTATGCTGACCCATCTTGTCCACCAGGATCAGGGTCTTGCCCTTGTAGGTAGAGAGCTGGCCGAGCTTGTCCTTGAGGGTGTTGTAGGGCAGGTTCACGGCATCAACAATGTGCCCCGCCTTGTATTCCTTGGCTTCACGCAGGTCCACCACCACGGCTTCGCCGCCGTTAATCACCCGCGTTGCCGCATGAATGGAGAGCTTGGGACCGCCACGACGGCCTTCGGTCCAGATAAACGCATACACCAGCACGATCAACACGCTGATTGGCAGCCACTGTTCGCTGGCAAAGGTCAGAAAATCCACGAAATCTTGTTTCCCGTTCAAGGTTGGTCAGAGACACCGGAACCCTCTCCGGTGCGGGGCCCGATGCTGGTGCCAGCTTCCCGCAGGAAGGCGGCACCGAAAGCGCCGCAGTATACACTAATGGCACAGGCAACCCCTAGGGTGGCGTGGAGTTGACCGCCCTAAACCGGTAGAATTGCCCCTTCACCGTCTGCGTCGGTACCGGCGCGACCCACCACCACCTCTGACACAGACTCTGACGACGCTCATGACTGAAGTGAAAAAGCCTCTGCTGCTGCTGGTTCTCGACGGCTTCGGCCACTCCGAAACCACCCAGTACAACGCCATTGCCGCCGCCAAGGCCCCCACCTGGGACAAGGTCTGGAAAGAATGCCCGCATACGCTGATCCATACTTCCGGTATGGCGGTTGGCCTGCCTGAGGGGCAGATGGGCAACTCCGAGGTGGGACACATGACCCTGGGTGCCGGCCGCGTGGTGTACCAGAACTACACCCGCATCAACAAAGCCATCGACGACGGCGACTTTTTCACCAATCCGGTCTACCTGGAAGCGATCGACAAGGCCGTGGCCGCGGGTAAAGCGGTGCACATTCTCGGCCTGCTCTCCCCCGGCGGGGTTCACAGCCACGATGCCCACATCAAGGCCGCCATCAAGCTGGCCGCCGACCGTGGCGCCAAACAGCTCTACCTGCACGCCATTCTCGATGGCCGCGATGTGCCGCCACGCAGCGCCGAGCAGCCGCTGGCAGAGATGGACGCCCTGTTTGCCGAACTGGGCTGCGGCCGCACCGCCAGCCTGATTGGCCGTTTCTTTGCCATGGACCGCGACAACCGCTGGGAGCGGGTGCAGCAAGCCTACGACCTGCTGACCCTGGGCGAGGGTAGCTTCAATGCCACTGACGCCGCCGCCGGCCTGGCCGCCGCCTACGAGCGCGGCGAGGACGATGAGTTCGTCAAAGCCACCGTTATCGGTGAGGCAGCCACCATTAACGACGGCGACGCCGTGCTGTTTATGAACTTCCGCCCGGACCGCGCCCGCGAGATCAGCCGCGCCTTCGTCGACCGCGACTTTGATGGCTTTGAACGCCGCAAGGCCCCGCAACTGGCGGCCTGGGTGCAGACCACCGAATACGCCTCCGACATCAAGTCGCCCATCGCTTTCCCCACCATTGACCTCAGCAACTCCTTTGGCGAGATCATGGCCAACGCCGGCAAGCAGCAGCTGCGCATTGCCGAGACCGAGAAGTACGCCCACGTCACCTTCTTCTTCAGCGGTGGGCAGGAAGAGACTTTCGCAGGCGAGGATCGCATCCTGGTGCCATCCCCGAAGGTGGAAACTTACGACCTGCAGCCCGAGATGAGCGCCCCGGAAGTGACCGCCAGGCTGGTGGAAGCTATCGGTTCCGGCAAGTACGACGCCATCATCTGCAACTACGCCAACTGCGACCAGGTGGGCCACACCGGCGACTTCGAGGCCTCGGTGAAAGCGGTTGAGGCGGTGGATGCCTGCCTGGCGGAAGTGTTTGCCGCCCTGCAGAAAGCCGGCGGCGAAGCCCTGGTCACTGCCGACCACGGCAACGTGGAGCAGATGTTCGACGAGACCTCCGGCCAGAAGCAGACCCAGCACACCACCCTGCCGGTCCCCTTTGTCTACGTTGGCCCCCGCGACCTGCAACTGCAGTCCGGCGGCAGCCTGGCAGATGTCGCGCCCACCATGCTCGACCTGCTGGGCATAGCACAGCCGGCGGAGATGAGCGGCCACAGCCTTATCGGTTAAGTGGATATTGCGGGCGGTCCATTCAGGCGAGCAAACAGGTAACATGTGCCAGAGATGGATCGCCGCGCTGCGCTCGCGATGACGGCATGGCAATGGCCATGAGCCGAAGCGACCCGACAGGCGCCCCCAATCCGAAAACCCACCGATCAGCTCCAAGGATAATGATACCCATGCTGAGACCTATGCTGAGAGTATGCGGACTTCTCCTCTGCAGCCTGCTCACCCTGCCGGTGATGGCACAGGCCGCCGGCGACGAGGACTACCAGGCCAAGATCAACCAGCTGCAACAATCCATCAAGCAACTGCAACAGGAACTGCAAAAAGCCAAGGGCAGCCGCAACCAGCTGCAGTCTGACCTGCAGAGCTCGGAAGTGGACATCAGCGAGACGCTGAAGAAGATCGAAGCGCTCAAGGAGGAGCTTGCCAGCCAAAAAAAGCAGTTAACGCAGCTCAACCGTAAACAGGATGAGCTGCAGGCTGCCAGCAGAGAACAGCAGCGCTATATCGCCGAAGACATCAACGCCGCCTACCGGCTGGGCAGCCAGAGCCAGCTGAAGCTGTTGCTCAACCAGCAGCAGCCCGAGACCGTGGCGCGCATGAACAAGTACTACAGCTACTTCCTCAATGCCCGCAGCAGCCGCGTGGACGCCTACCTGGAAACCATCGCCGAACTGAACATCATCAAGCCGCAGATCGAAGCCCGTACCCGCACACTGGAAGAGAATACCGTCCAGCTGCAGCAGCGCCGCCAACAACTGCTGGCACGCCAGCAAGAGCGCACAGAAACCCTCGCCAAGCTCAACGCCAGCATCAACCGCAAGGATGAAGAGCTGAAACAGCAGTCGCAGGACAAGCAGCGGCTGGAAAAACTGTTGGCAGAAGTGACCGCAGCCATCGCCAACCTCGCCCTGCCCACCGACGGTGAGCCCTTCGCGAAACTCAAGGGACGCATGCCCTTCCCCGCCAGGGGTCGCCTACTGAACCGCTTCGGCAGCAGCCGGCTGGAGGGCAAGCTGCGCTGGGAAGGGGTGATGATCGGCGCCCGCGAAGGCACCCCGGTGCACGCCATCCACCACGGCCGGGTGGTCTTTTCCGACTACCTGCGCGGTCATGGCATGCTGGTGATCATTGACCACGGCGACGGCTACATGAGCCTCTATGCCCACAACCAGTCCCTGCTGCGGGAGACCGGCGACTGGGTCAGCAGCGGCGAAGTGATCGCCAAGGTGGGCAACACCGGCGGCCAGTCGCAATCGGCGCTCTATTTCGAGATCCGCCACAACGGCAAGCCCACCAATCCGGCGCGGTGGTGTAAGGCTTAGGGGCAGGACGCTGCGCTGCAGGGTTCAGGACGCTGCGCTACAGGACGCGTTGCTACAGGGTTCAGGGAGGACCTGGTGAATAATCTACCGTCCGGCCTCCACCGCAGGAGCGCACTCCCGTGCGCGAGGTTTTCGCTTCGGTGTGCAGGGTAATAGCGGACGGGACCACAGCCCATCGTGGCTCAGCCCCTTAACAGATCGCGCACAGAAGTGCGCTCCTACAACGGACGTCAAACAACAGATTATTTACCAGGCCCTTCCTGAAGCGCAGCGTCCTGAATCCTGTAGCGAAGCGTCCTGAAACCTATTTACAACGAGATTTATTCAATGCGTGGTTTTATTCAGCGGGTCAGCGAGGCCAGCGTTACCGTCAACGGCGAGAGAGTTGGCGAGATTGGCCAGGGACTGCTGCTGTTACTGGGAGTCCAGAAAGGGGATGACGAGGCGGCGCTCGATAAACTGCTGCACAAGGTACTCAACTACCGGGTGTTTTCGGACGCCGAGGGCAAGATGAACCTGAGCGTGCAGGATATTGCCGGCGGCGTGCTGGTGGTCTCCCAGTTCACCCTCGCCGCCGATACCCGAAAAGGGCTGCGCCCCGGCTTTTCCACCGCCGCCGCACCGGCAGAGGCTGAGCGACTCTACGACCTGTTTGTGGAGAAATTGCGACAGCAGCACCCCACCGTCGCCACCGGTATCTTTGCCGCCGATATGAAAGTGGGTTTGATCAACGATGGTCCGGTGAGCTTTCTGCTGGAGACCTGAGAGCGTACCGGGAGCCATCGTTGCCGCTACCAACAGCACCCCGTCACAAAAACTTAATATATATAATCGATATACTATGTATATACTTATTTCGTCCTCAGTGACCCGGAGATCCCATGGCGACGGATGATGTCACCGGCAAGGAGCAGACCGGCAAAAAGGCCCCTGGCAAGACAGGCCGGCCCTCCAAACCCAAGGCAGGCAAGAAAGACGCGCAGCTGCTGATCCGTATCAGCGCCGGCGAGCGCGACCAGTTCATCGCCCTGTGCGAAGAGCTGGATACCAGCGCGGCGCGGGAAATTCGCCGCTTTATCCGGGTTTTTATCCGTGAACATCAGGAAGACTGAGGCGGTAACCACACCCCGCAGGAAACCGATTCAAGGAGAATCCAGCATGTCCAAGAAGAAAGAGTCCAAGAAGGTCGTCAGCCTGAAGAACGCCATCAAAGCCCGCAAGGCCAAGATCGCCAAGCAGGAAGGCAAGCTGAAAACCCTGAAAAAAAAGCTGAAGAAAGCGGCCTGACGTATCGTCACACCGGCCACAGAGCCCCGCCATTGGCGGGGCTTTTTCCTAACCGCTGCTGAAAGGCCTGGATCCCCGCCCACCCCAGAGTGCCCTCTCTTGCAGCCGAGCTGCAATTCACCTTGTACGAGGGGATGACAAATCCGTGCTTGTGCCGTGGTACTGGCCACATGTGGATCCCCACCCCTCCGTCATTCCCGCGAAGGCGGGAATCTATTGGGCCTACAGGCCCCACACCGCCATTCATCATAGCTATGATGCCGGATCAACAACTGGCCGGTTCACACTCTCCCGCCACCGCGGCCTTGGCCTGCTCGTACCCACCTACATTCGTGACATTGGTGTAGCCCCTCTGCTCCAGGGCCTCTTTCGCCACCCCGGCGCGCCGGCCGCTGCGGCAGTAGAGGTAGATGGGGGCCTCCTTATCGGCGGTTATGTCGGTAATGCGGGCCCCTATTTCCGTGTGCGGCACATGCAGCGCCTGCTCCAGGTGACCGGACTGCCACTCCTCCGCGGAGCGCACATCAATCCAGATGGGGTCGGCGGCCAGCGCCAGCGCCGGAAGCAGTAGCACCACCGCCAGCAGGCTGCGCCAAATTGATTTCAGACCAGTGTTCATCGCTCACCTCTCTGTTTGTTGTCCTCACATCCGTCTCCACGGCATACAGGCCTTACGAATCGATCCTGTCATTTATAGCCCTGCCACCACCGCGTGACTATCAGCCAGATCAAATACCGGCTGCTTAATCGAGACCAGCTACCGGCACTGTAATTGAGACCAGCTACTGGCACTTTAATTGACACCAGCGGCAATGCCTGTGTTCTCTGCAGGTAAAAAAAGAGGCGCCGAAGCGCCTCTTTTCTGGTTGCGACCGCTCTGCCGATCAGCGTGGCTGCATACGGATGGCACCGTCCAGACGCACGGTCTCACCGTTGATATAGCCGTTGCGCACCATCTCCAGCGCCATGCTGGCGTACTCGTCAGGCGAGCCCAGACGTGCGGGGTTCGGCACCATGGCGCCCAGCGCATCGAGCATCTTCTGCGGCGCACCCAGCAGGGCCGGGGTGGCGAAGATACCGGGCTGGATGGTGTTGATGCGGATGTTTTCGCGTGACAGGTCGCGGGCGATGGTCAGGGTCATACCGACGATGGCCGCCTTGGCGGCGGAGTATGCCGCCTGGCCCATCTGGCCTTCGGTCGCTGCGGCAGAGGCGGTATTGATGCACACGCCACGCTCACCATCGATAGGGTCCAGGGTCATCATGCCGGCCGCGGCGCGGGTGATGCAGCGGAAGGTACCGACGGTATTGAGCTTCAGGACCCACTCGAACTTGTCGGACGGGAAGATGTTGATCGCGCCGGTCTCCTTGTCACGACGGGCGGTCGGGATGGCGTTACCACCACCGGCGCAGCACACCAGCACGCGCTCCTGGCCATTGGCCGCGCGAGCCTTGGCAAAGGCGGCATCCACACTCTCGTCGGACAGTACGTCTACCTGGCAGAAGATCGCTCCGGTCTCCTCAGCCGCCTTCTCCCCGGTCTCCGGGTTGAGGTCAAAAATGGCAACTTTGGCGCCAGCTGCACGCAGCGCTTTCACGGTCGCCAAACCCAGTCCGGAGGCGCCCCCGGTAACCACTGCGGCGAGTGAGGAATCGATCTTCATGTGCTACTCTCCTGATCTTTTATTAACCACACGGTAGAGGACAAAAGGGGTTTTGACCCCCGGAAGGTCCTATATAGGTAAGACGCGATTTAACCCTAATTGCCAGTTATATACAACAATACTGTTGAATAGTATAATCCGCCGCCTAACGAAAATACGGAGGAGCGCGCATGGCTCAAGTGATGAAAGGGGTTCGAGTCCTCGAAGTAGCCCAATTTACCTTTGTACCCGCCGCTGGTGCCATCCTGGCCGACTGGGGCGCCGACGTCATAAAGATCGAGCACCCTGTGCGCGGCGATACCCAGCGCGGTTTCATCAAGCTGGGCGGTATTGAAACCGATCCCAACCGCTGCCCCTTCGTAGAACACCCCAACCGCGGCAAGCGCAGCGTGGGCGTGGACATCTCTACCCCTGAAGGCATGGAAGTCATTTACGAGCTGGCCAAGACCGCCGACGTATTCCTGACCAACTACCTGCCCAACCAGCGCCAGAAAATGAAGTTCGATATCGAGCACATTCGCGCGGTTAACCCCAACATCATTTACGCCCGCGGCTCCGCCTTTGGCGACAAGGGCCCGGATCGCGACGTGGGTGGCTTCGACGGTACCGCTTTCTGGAACCGCGGCGGCCTGGCTGACGCCTTCTCCCCGAAAGAGCTGGGCGGACCCATCTCCCAGGGTGTACCTGCCTTTGGTGACTCCATCGGTGGTATGAACATCGCGGGCGGTATCGCCGCAGCCCTGTTCCACCGCGCCCAGACCGGTGAAGCGACCGAGCTGGATGTGTCCCTGCTGAGCACCGCCTGGTGGGCCGCCGGTACCTCTATCGACATGGGTATCGAGACCAACCAAATCATGGGCAACCGCATGCCGCAGTCCGGTGGCAACCCCGGCAACCCGTTGATGGGCAACTACTACTGCGCCGACGGTGGCGTGATCAACATGTGTACCCTCACCCCCGGCCCACACATCAAGAGCTTCTTCCAGCATATCGGCAAGCCAGAGCTGGCTGACGACGAGCGCTTCTCTGAAGTGAAAGCTTTGATGCAAAACTGGGAGGCCGCTTCCGAGATCATCGTTGCAGCCTTCGCCGAGAAAGATTTCAAATACTGGCGCGAGCACCTGAAGACCTACTCCGGTCAGTGGGCGCCGGTACAAAGCCTGTTGGATATCGCCACCGACGAGCAAGCGCTGGCCAATGACATGCTGTTTGAAGTGGAATCCGCCAGCGGCGGCGACCCCATCAAGCTGGTACGCGGCCCTGTGCAGTTCAACCACGAGCCGGTCAAAACCGAGCGCGCTCCACTGGCCTCCGAACACACCGAACTGGTGCTGATGGAGCTGGGTATGGAGTGGGACAAGATCGAAGAACTGAAAGAAAAAGGCGCGATTGCCTGATCAAGGCGCGCCTGATGTGTTTAACGCCTGATTAAAGAACGAGAGCATTATGAAGCCAGGAACTAAACTTAAAAGCACTGTGTGCAACACCGAAGTGATGGTCATTAAAGGCTCCGGCCTGGTGGTTGAGTGCGGTGGCGCACCCATGACCGCAGAAGGCGCGGCCGACAAGGGCGCCATCAACCCCGACTTCGCCGGCGGCACCCTGATGGGCAAGCGCTACGTGAACGAAGAAGGCACCGTTGAACTGCTGTGCGTTAAAGCCGGTGAAGGCGCCCTTGCCATCGACGGCAAGGTTCTGCCGACCAAAGATGCCAAGCCTCTGCCATCTTCTGACTAATAGCACGGTTGTTGCCTGAGTTATGAATATCGTACTGATTTTACAAATGGCTGCCGAAGCCGGACCGGACCGTGTCGGTCTGGTCTGTGACGGCCGCCGCTGGACCTACGGCCAGTTGCTGGAAGCGGCCAAGGGTGCGGCAGAAATTTTCGTCAACAGTGGCTGCCAACATGTGGCCCTGCTGGACGAAAGCTCTGAAGCTGCCCCCATCGCCCTGTTCGGCGCCGCCATGGCCGGTATCCCTTACGTGCCACTCAACTATCGTCTGGCTGACGAGCAGCTGGGCGCGCTGCTGGATCGCATCAAGCCCGCCTATGTGATTGGTGACGTTGAGCGCACCAACCGCCTCAGCGCCGGCCACACCGTGGCCACCCGCGACGACTTCGTCAAAGCCGCCGAGGAAGCTGCCGCCTCTGCCAGCGGTGAAGAGCGCGAAGGCGAAGGCATTGCCGCCCAGATCTTTACCAGTGGTACTACCGCTGCGCCGAAAGCGGCGCTGCTGCGTCACACCAACCTGCTGGGTTACATCCTCGGTGCCTACGAGTTTATGACCGCCGAAGAGACCGATGCCCAGCTGGTGTGTGTGCCGCCGTACCACATCGCCGGTATCTCCGCGATGCTGAGCTCTTTCTACTCCATGCGCCGCATGGTCATGCTGCCCGCCTTTGACCCGGACACCTGGCTCAAGCTGGCAGAAGAGGAGCAAGTCACCAACGCCTTCCTGGTACCCACCATGCTGGCGCGCGTGATTTCCCGTATGGAAGAGAAAGGCGATACCACCCTGCCCTGTGTGCGCGCTATCGCTTACGGCGGTGGACGTATGCCGCCGGAGCTGATCGCCAAGGCACTGGACCTGTTCCCGAACTGTAACTTCACCAACGCCTACGGCCTGACTGAAACCAGTTCGACCATCGCGCTGCTGACGCCGGAAGATCACCGCACTGCCCATCAGTCCGATGACCCTGCCGTCAAAGCACGCCTGGGTTCCGTGGGCAAACCGCTGCCTACCATCGAGCTGGAAATCCGTGACGACGAAGGCAAGGTACTGGCCGCTGGCGAGCGTGGTGAAATCTACGTGCGCGGCGAGCAGGTCTCCGGTGAATACCGCGAGAAGAGCGCGCTGGATGCCGACGGCTGGTTCCCGACCCGCGACGCCGGCTACCTGGACGAGGAAGGCTACCTGTTCCTGGCCGGTCGTGCCGATGACGTTATCGTGCGCGGCGGCGAGAACATCTCCCCCGGCGAGATCGAAGATGTACTGGCACTGCACCCGGCGATTGCCGACGCCGTTGCCATCGGTGCACCTTCGCTTGAGTGGGGTGAGGCCGTGGCCATCGCCGTGGTGGTGAAACCGGACCATGACACGCCCAGCGAAGACGAGCTGCGCAAGCTGATCAAGGATCACCTGCGCTCCTCACGGGTACCCGAACAGATCAAAGTTGTCGACGAACTGCCCTACAATGAAATGGGCAAACTGTTGCGGCGTGAAGTTCGCACCTGGTTCCAGTAATCAGGCACCCACACAAAAAGGCCGCACCGGAAGATGCGGCCTTTTTGTTGATACCCACCTGCTTGCGGGGGAAAAGCGCACTCCTCCTGACTTAGTCACCCCCGCGCAGGCGGGGGTCCACTGAAGTCCGCAGGGAGTGGATTCCCGCCTGCGCGGGAATGACAGGAATCGGAGTTTCTTAAAACGTCACGGGAATACGTGAATCAGAGTTTCCCAAAACGTTGCAGGAAGCTACGATGTAAATGTCGCACTCTTCCACACTACCCTTCGCTGCTCAGCACACCTTCTCTCAGACGCCTGAAAGGATTTAGCGGCGAGCCAGATGTAACCAGATTGCCATTGGGGGATCAATTTCATGAAGAAGTTCAGTCAGTGGGTCAACTCTATCGCCGACGCCGGTAAAGAGCTGTTGTCCGGCAAGGCCCGCCAGGATAAATCGCAGTCCCTTGCCAGCCTCTGCAACGAGCTGTGCACCAGCAAAGGCGAAGCCATGGGCACCGCCATTGCACACGAAGTGGTCAAAGCCTACAGCGCCCTTGATGCTGAAAGACGACTGGCTTTTTTCCAGATGTTGCACAAGGACTTCGGAGCGGACCCCAAAGAGATCGTCAAGTGCGCCGAAGCATTCAAGCAGGCTCCGGGGCGCGACACCTACCGCGCCCTCTACCATGCTGTGGAAACCCGCCGCCAGATCCTCTTCAGCCGCATCAACATGGCCCCCGACGGTACCGAGACCCTGATCCAGTTGCGCAGCGACCTGCTGGACCTGCTGGGACAGTACCCCGAACTGGGCGGGGTGGATTACGACCTCCGCAACCTGATGATCTCCTGGTTTAACCGTGGCTTCCTGACACTGGAGCAGATCTCCTGGGAAACACCGGCCCACATCCTGGAAAAACTGATCGCTTACGAGGCGGTGCACGAGATGACCGGCTGGGGCGATTTGCGCCGACGTCTGGCAGATGACCGTCGCTGCTTTGCCTTCTTCCACCCGGCACTGGAAGACGAACCACTGATCTTTGTGCAGGTGGCGCTGGTGAAAGGCTACGCCGGCAATGTGCAGGAGCTGCTGGCCGACCCCACCGAGGGCAAAACCGACTCCCGCGGCCACAAGCCGGACATCGAACTGCAGGATGGTTTCGACACCGCCATCTTCTACAGCATCAGTAACTGCCAGGAGGGCCTGAAGAGCATCTCCTTTGGTAACTTCCTAATCAAGCAGGTGGTGCTTGAGCTGCGCCAAGAGTTCCCACAGCTGAAGCAGTTCGCCACCCTGTCACCCATTCCCGGCTTCCGCAGCTGGCTCAGTAAGGAGCTGGCCAACCGCGACAGTACCCTGATTGATGTAAAAACCCGCGACCTGCTGAAGCTGCTGGACAGCAACGACTGGGTCAAAAACACCGAGAGCAAGGAGAAGCTGCAACCGGTTCTCACCAAACTGTGCGCCCACTATCTCTACAACGCCAAACGCGGTATCCAGCCGCTGGACCCGGTGGCCCGCTTCCACCTGGGCAACGGCGCCCAGATCGCACGCCTCAACTGGCTGGGGGACACCTCCGCCAACGGCATCAAGCAATCGGCTGGCCTGCTGGTGAACTACGCCTACGACCTGAAGTCGGTGGAGACCAACCACGAAGCCTTCGTCAACGAAGGTCGTGTCGCCATCAGCGCCGAGTTCCAGAAGCTGGTCAAGAACACCGCCGTACCGGTGGCCACCAAAAAGCCTGCATAACGCAGGCTTTGGCACCTCGCGGATCGCAACACCGCTAATCCAGGGGACTGACAACCCCCTGGCCACCCCGATGCAGCACATGGGTATAGATTTCCGTAGTACGAACATCGCTATGCCCCAGCTGCACCTGCACCGTGCGAATATCGGAGCCCCGCTCCAACAGATGAGTCGCAAAGGAATGGCGCAAGGTATGACTGGTAACCGGTTTGTTAATACCAGCATTGCGGGCCGCCGATTTCACCAGCCGGTTCACCGTAGACTCATCATAGTGATGCCGTCGAATGGCACCGCAGCGCGGATCAACCCCCAACTTGCTCGCCGGAAACAGGTATTGCCACAGTACATGCTTGCAAGCCTGCGGATGCTTACGCCCCAGCGCGTTAGGCATATGAACCCCAGCAAAATGCGGGTTCAACAAGTCCTCTTGCAGCAACAACTCCACCCGGGTGATCTGTTGCTTTAATAATGGCAACAACGAACTCGCCAACGTCACCAATCGGTGCTTACCGCCCTTACCGTCAAACACACGGATCTGGCGGTAGTCGAAATCGACGTCCTTTACCCTCAGCCGAACCAACTCCAGACGGCGCAACCCCGAGCCGTACATCAACGCCGCCATCAGGTAATGCATCCCCTCCAACTGCTGCAGTAACAGCTTCACTTCACCATGGGTCAGAACCACTGGCAGCTTCGGTTGGCGGGATGATTTTCGAAAATTGGCAAGGCCCTCCAGCTTCTCCCCCAGGTATTTGGTCTTGAGAAACACCACCGCATTCAATGCCACCTTCTGTGTACTGGCAGACACACCCCGATTAACTGCCAAATGGGTCAAAAAACGCTCAACCTCTGCTGAACCAAGTTTACTCGGATGTTGTTTGCCAGAAAAAAGTATGAAATATTTAATCCAATACAAATAGTTGTCTATCGTTCGAATGCTGTAATTCCGAACAAGCATATACTCGCGCACTGAAGCCAGGAACGGTGAATTCGCCATGGACGGGATCCCTCCCAAGTCAGAATGAATTTTACGACCAAATTTTTCGGGGCAAATAAGCGTAATAAAAGGGCAAAGCCCTTTTAACCCGGCGCAAAGGAATTTTCGTGAATTTTTTTGTGGAAAATCAGGATCTTAAAACTAAGGACTGACGAAGCCCTGGATTAAAGGGGCTCCCTTTTAATAATTATTATGAGGGCTTTGCCCTCATTAACAGACTGTTATATCTAAGGAAAGATCGTGCTAATAGAAATACTTATAATATTTATCGGATGCTTCATCCTTGAGCGATTATTTGTAGGGTGGCAGTTGCCGAAAGTTAAAACATGGCCCATTCGAGTATTACTTATTAATTTTGTGCAGCTCGGTGTTGTAGTTTTGGCAGGATTGACATGGGAATTTTGGCTCTCATCGTGGTCGATATTTAGGCTGTCTGACCATGTGTCCCCTGTTGTAGGTGGCTGTTTGGCATATTTTATAGCCACATTTGTATTTTATTGGTGGCATCGTTGGCGGCACGAAATTGACTTTTTATGGGTGGCATTTCATCAAATACACCATAGCCCACAGCGGCTTGAAGTAATTACATCATTTTACAAACACCCAGGAGAAATGGTCGTAAATTCAATCATCGGAAGCCTCCTTGTATACACCCTTTTGGGCTTATCTTTAGAAGCAGGCGTGATCTACACCTTTTGCACAGCTGTCGGCGAATTTTTTTATCACACAAATGTAAAAACACCTAGGTGGGTCGGCTTTATCTTCCAGCGCCCAGAAATGCATCGAATCCATCATCAAGCTAATCGTCACAAAAATAACTATGGTGATATTGTTTGGTGGGACATGTTGTTCGGCACATATGAAAACCCTAAAGACTGGATTCATACCTGCGGTTTCTCGCCTGAAAATGAAGAAAAATTAGTAGATATGCTTTTATACAAAGATGTGCACAAAAAGATATAACAAAGCCAAGCACAATCGCCCGCAAAAAGACGCGGTCTGGACCTCGCTGTCGCTCGTCCTGTGTTGGCGGCGTTAGAAATCAACATCAAAAACGGAGTACTAAATGCCACAGGGTGTCAATCAAGCCATTATTGCTATTTGGGTAACAATTGGCTTATCAGTGATCGCGGCTCTCATAAATACTTGGGTCGGTGACATATCAACAGGGGAATTTGTGTTTTATATCCTCATATATTCTTTGTTATGTATTTTTCCTTACAAACTCTCCAGAGGTAGTAATCCTGCACGCTGGGTCTACTGTGTTTTCTTTGGTGCTTCCGTTCTTTTTATGCTTGGCGGTGTAGGGTCTGATATGCCTAAGGCAGACTGGATTGCTTCAATCATTATGTTGCCAATTGAAATTTTCGCTATTTTTCGTCTTTTTCAAACAGAGGCATCAGAATGGTTTGTCTCATCTTAGGTTTCTAACAAGCGGCTGTAGCATCAGCCGCAAAAAACGCGGCTTGGACGCTCACTGTGTTCGCGCCGCTAAGCCGAGCGTTAACCCCCAAAGAGAGTCATGAGTATTATCGAAAATGTATTAGGGGTTTATATAAGCTCATTCAAGAAGAGACCTCTGCTTACGGGAATAATGCTAGTTGTTTATATTCTTGCAATTATTACCTTCACAACAATCGCGGAAAAAGAGAAAGATAAACTCCCTGACGATAAGTTCAGAGAGCTTGTTGCTAGCGAGATGATTAAATCCATAAATCCAGATGAAGACCTAGATGCTCTTTCTAGCCAGATTAAAGTCATATTTAATTCCTATGATCGGCAATCAAAAGGAAAGTTGAGCGAGTATGGACTGGTCTCTTTGTTAGAGGATGCCTATTCACTGAATGCGAATAATTCAGAGCATAAGGCTAAGCTACCTACATTGATGCTTTTATTAGAAAAGCAGAAAACCAAAGACCCTTACTTTGGCCTAAAGTTTGAGCAAGAGGTTGTAATTAAGAATATAGAGAAAGAGCTAGCCAACACAAGCAATGTTAATGCCTCCTTTATTGAGCAAATCAAAGAGGTTGTACGGCGTCAAAACTCTGAAATAGAGGAGCTCAAGAAAAGCAATTCTTTAGGTATACCGGTTGGCATAGCCGGTGTTATAGCAACAGTAATTTTCGGGTTGCTTAGCTTGCTCTATCCGCTATTAGCGAGAAAACAGGGTTAACAAGTCAAAGCACTCGGACGCAGCATAGCTGCGCCGGTGTTTGAGGCGTTATGCCTAATCAGGGAAAGAATGATTAATTTAAGAATCGCAGGGAGTATGCTGATCGCGCAGGCAATAATCATAGTTGTATCCACAGTGATTTTTATGGCCGGCGAATTATCCATACCGCAAAGAGAGCTTAATGCTGTATTTTTTATCATCCAGTTATTACTTGGTTTGTACGCAATAGCAATGCTCAAGGTTGGCATTGAGGTTTTTAGAGCCAACTATAAATACCAAAAAACAGCGTATGTATTTGGCGCTCTGTGCGTATTTACTACGCCATGGGGGGTTATTTTTGGCGTAGCTTCGTTAATTTTTCAGGTCAAAGGTAAATGCAGCTATGTACAGGCATAACAAACAGCAGCACGTAAGCCCGGCAAACAACGCCGGGCCGGACGGCTTACATTACGCTTCGCTTCATTTCAGCCGCCCGTGTGCTGGGCGTTAAATGTCTATGAAGCTACGATTTAGAAATTTCGGGTATCACCAATCAATAGAGAGGAGGCCTTTTCTCCCTGATACCTATATACGTAAACCGTGGATTCTAAGATTTTTGGAAATGCCATTATTTATAACTGCCTTAGTTTTGGTGGCTGTTGGATTAGGCATTGACGAGTCAATCTATATAAAAGCTATATATTTATTTTTTGGTGTGGGCTACTTTGCAACTGCTTACTTATCGGGTGTGGAGTCGAGTAAATTTAGGATTATGGGTATTGCCATATTTATCCTCTACGGAATTTTTGAAGTTGCTATCGCCTGGTATCGGCAAAGCCTATTTCACCTAAGCGGTTTATTTGTAGTTGTACCGCCGCTCTTAATTTATTCTCTACATGGCAAGGTCAAGGAGTTTTATCAGTGGGCAGTATCCTGCGAAAACAACATTTAACAATCGCATGTTGTTCGCCCCTGCGGGGCTGGGACCTTCGTTCCGCTTCGCTTCACTACGGCCCCAAATGCGGGCGTTATGTGACTAAATGACAAAATTACATCTGTTTATCTTAGTTTCAGAGGTGATTTCGATTTGCCTCCTGTTCAGGCTCTGGAGCAAGCCTGATTATTTAGTTTTTAAAATTTTCATTTCGGCAGTTACAGTGGTTCCATTTATTGGGCCTATTCTATATTTCTTTGTCACTGACAAAACTATGCCTCAACCAGCCGAATTACAAAATAGAGGCCCTAGAGGGGACTATACACACAAGCGTATATCGGTAGATGCGGCATTAAAAAATACTGGTAATAAAGGGAAGTCCGCCAATGACGGCACATAACAAACCAATCAACTACGCGCCTGCGGCGCCGGACAGCTTACATTCCGCTTCGCTGCATTCCAGCTGCCGGTTATTGGGGCGTTAAATTTATGAAGAAGATCGGCGTTCTGCTCGTTTTCGTTTCACAGTTATGTCTTGCGGTGGATGATAACCAAAAGGATATGGCAATTACCTCCATGTCATTCCACTACTGGTGCATGAAGGGGAATCCGCCAAAATCACTCTATGATTTGGATTTCATGGAAACTAGAGAAAATCTGGATAATTACTTCGGTGAATTTGCAAAAGAGTGGTTTTCTACGGTGGTATATAGTCGCGAGGGAGAAACGCTAGTCATTAAAAGGCAGAAAAGCACAAGTGGTAACACCTCTGCTACATCAGAATCAAGGAGGCAATGTGAACAAAAAATTTAACAAGCAGCAGCACGTTAGCCCGGCAAAAGGCGCCGGGCTGGACGGCCTACATTGCGCTTCGCTTCATTTCGGCCGCCCGTGTGCTGGGCGTTAGAGATCACAAGAACTATGCCTCTATCAACTGATGCAACAATTTCTCTGGCCTCTACGGTGGTTACCATATTAAGCATGGGGGTAACGCTCATCGCTGCCCTTCGCGTGAAGAAAACCAAAGATCAGATTTCTCTAGACATTCGGAGGTTAAATCTGACCAATGCTAGTCGGAGCTTGGAAAGGACTCTCGGTGAAGTCAGAAAACTTTTAGTTGAGCCGGTTTCAAGCGCTCGTGGGAGAGGTCGTGTGTCATTGATTGATTCAATTCAAGCTCAATTTGATTCGGCGTTAATGCAAATTGACCTAGATGGACCAGATGCTGATGTTCGTGGGCTAGTTGTAGAGGCCCAAACGCGTCTTCTCTCCCTTCGTTCGGAGACGGACCAAGAGGTCTGCAATCGTCTTACTTCTGAACTTCAATCATTTGTGCAGGATTCCGTGTCCAGACTGAATGGGCGGTATCTTCGTCTAGAGGGGAAATCTCAATGAGTATTGAACTACAAGAACAAATCGACAAGCTCCGCTATCACGTAAAAATGCTTGCCGAAAGCGTAGATTATCGAGAGCATCCTATCCCGGCGCTGGTAATCCAAATGGACTGGGATGATAGCGATTTAAACCGGGCGCACGATGTTTTTGAAAAGTACGATGAGAAACTCGAAGCAGGAGAAGCCGTCAACTGGCATGAGTTTGAGCATAAGTTGAGGGAGGAATTCTCTATAGGCTACCAGACAGTAAAAAGCATTATCATCGCATTTTATGCTAACCATCAGTGGACAAACGTGTGCCGAGAGTACGCAAAAGCATACGAGTGTGTTGAGTTTCATCACATCACTCGAGGAGAAGGTGATCTCTAACAAGCCAATCAACTACGCGCCTACGGCGCCGGACGCGCAAAAAGCCGCGCGCCGGTTATTGGGGCGTTATGCGAATGCTCATGATTAAATTACGCGTAAAATTTTGGATATTTAGAAATTACTGGTGGTTAATCCCAGTGATGGCTGCTTCATGTTTTTCCCTTCTGTATCTGGTGATAGATGCACCCGATAAAAATATTCTCGTCACTGTGGGAGGGGGGTTCCTGACAGCGTTTTACTTTCTTCATAAACAACGCATTGAAGAAGTTAGGCTGTTCAGGGAAATATTTTCAGAATGCAACCTTCGTTATGACAAGATGAATGAAGCTATAAATATCATCATCTCCAAAAGCAAAGAAGACACACTTTCGGAAGAGGAAAAGAATCAGTTAAGTGATTATTTCAATCTTTGTGGCGAGGAATACTTGTACTTCAAGCAAGGGTTCATTTACCCAGACGTATGGTTGGCTTGGTCTAACGGTATGAAAGCAATCCTTGGAAACGAAAGGGTGTCACCGTACTGGCAGTTAGAGAAAAAGTCTGAATCCTACTACGGTGTAGGTAATGAAGTCGCATAACAAGGTGGTCAAGTTCACTCCGGCCGCAAAAAGCGCGGCCTGCGCGGGACAACCTACACTGCGTTTCAGTTGCCCCTTACCAAAGCGTTATGTGTACAAAGGGAATTTCAGTGAACTATCTAACTGGCGAGGCTGTGGAAATTGATGATCATGTTCTTATTGAGCATGGCATGACGCCCGGTATAGTTGAGCACATAATCGAGTCAGCTAAAGACATGGAAGAATGGAATTTAGATGAGCAAGGCGTGCTCCTCAAGTCGCCTCCATTTGGTTCTGTTTTCTGGCCCATTGGAGAAAAAGATGACCCAGTTATATTTGTATCCCGCCGCAACACATAACAAAGTGGTCAAGTTCACTCCGGCCGCAAAAGGCGCGGCCTGCGCGGGACAGCCTACGCTTCGCTTCGGCTGCCCCTTACCACGGCGTTATGCATCACCACAGGGAACCAACATAGTGATCAAATATTCAGTACTATCATTTTTGCTATTTTCAGCTCAGTGTTTCGGCGAGCAATTGGATTATTGGTCTATTGATATTCCTGTTCCGAATGAAGCAATGAATATTCAAAAAGAGAAAAATAGTGATTTCTTCACAATTTCTACAACGTTCGATTTAAATATCTCAGAAACTGAACAAGTATACGAATTGTATGATCAGTTCTTCAGTTCCATGGGCTGGAAAAATCCAATTAAAGGGTTTTCTAAACCAAATATAGCTGTGCAAGGCAGCTGGAATTCATATTCAATGTCATTTACTGATGAAGGTCTGCCAAGAGCATCATATGCAAGCATATGGAAATCTACAGATATTCCAGCCTATGGAAATGTTCAGTTGGTTCTCACTTCCTACAACGGCGGTGTATTTACTGGAACTGTAGAATTCACAATCACTCCTGAAGTAGATATGTCCCCAATCATGGAGTTACAGCAATTAATGATAGGTGACCCTAAGAATATCTTTTATCTATATCAAATTATTGATGTAAACCCATTTGAATTGGAGAAAGCCATCAATAAGCAACGACCTAAAGATAAGTCAAATGTTGTTGTTACTAACTACTTCAAAATTCTTGATCAAGTAGCAGCCAATTTTAAGGAGTTTGGGGACACATATGTGCGCGATAGGTAAATGCTTAACAAAGCGTTCAACTTTACGCCCTGTTTCACAGGGCTCGGACTGTCGCAGCCAGGCTGCTCCAGCCCGTTAACGCAGCGTTAAGAGTAAAAGGATTTTCGAGTTAGATGGCGAAGATACGGATAGTCTTTCTACTGTTTTTGTCTATGAGCTTTTCTGGCTATAACCACGCTGAGGGAAGTAAGCCTTGGCTCTATAACGCTCCGGAGTCGGAAGATTACAAAGTCAGGCTCACTTCGATAGAACCATTTCCAGGGACCCCTGTCGTGATTGGCCAGGAGGTTCATATCAAAGCCGCTGGCACTTACTTTAATCGTGTCTCAGAACGCGGGGATGTGACTATGGTCTTCCAGGACGAAACCAATCGACCTTTGATGGGCGGGGCCCTTCAAGTAACAGAAGTTGTTGCGGGCGAGCGAGGGAGCTTTGAATTAGAACAAAGACTAGTTGTGCCCCCCGGCTCAAAGTATTTGAGAATCTTCATACCTTTGGCACCAGAAGGATTTTTGGAGACATACGGAGAGGTTTCCGTCACCTACCCGATAGTCGGTAGCGGAGAATGAACTCTTAACAAGCGGCTGTAGCATTGGCGGCTCAAGACGCGGCCAGGACGCTCACTGCGTTCGCGCCGCCAAGCCGAGCGTTATGTTTATGCGTTCGCATGGAGCAAGATTTGAAGAGGATTCTAGTATTCGGAAATTCTGGATCAGGAAAATCTACTTTATCTAAAGAGTTATCAATTTCTGATAATTTATCTCACCTCGATTTAGATACTTTGGCATGGCTACCCACGAACCCGCCAGAGAGAAAGTCTCTGGTTGAATCTGGAATGGAAATTAAGGAATTCATATCGAGCAACGATAGCTGGGTAATAGAAGGTTGCTATTCTGATTTGCTCGAAATTGCTGCGCCACATTCTACGGAAATTATTTACCTAAATTTGCCGATCGAACGCTGCATTGAAAATGCAAGAAATCGCCCTTGGGAGCCTCATAAATATCAATCGAAAGAGGCTCAAGACGAAAACCTTGATATGTTGATCGAGTGGATTGGCCAGTACAATCAAAGACAAGATTGTTTTTCACAATCTGCTCATAAAGATTTTTATACTAATTACGTCGGCAAAAAGACTGAATATACGAGAAATGAAAGACACACATAACAAAGCAAGGCATCAAGCCACTTTGTGCCGGGACCTCCTTTCAGCCGTCCCGCGCTTGCGGTGTTATATTTTCCACGCATCGGTTTGAGTTTTAACGTTTACATGGAGTCCATAAAGTGAAAAAACTTATTCTTTCGATCTACGGATTTTCTTGCTACCTGATTGGCTTACTCGGTCTTACCGCTTTTATGCTTTACATGGGAAGCTGGAGCTTTCTACCAAAGCATATCAACTCTGGCACTGCTGATGGCAGTACTCTAGAAGCCTTTATGGTCAATTTACTAATCATTTTTCTATTCGGATTACATCACAGCATAACCGCCCGTAGTAGTTTTAAGAAAAAGCTAACCAAATATATTCCTGCTGAAATAGAACGTAGTACTTACGTTATGATTTCAGGGGTTTTCATGTTCGCCATCTGCCTATACTGGCAACCGGTAGCGGGTGTAGTTTGGAGCACGGATAATTTGGTCGTAATTTTTATTCTAAAGGCTATCCATGTCCTTGGCTGGATAATGCTGGTGGCTGCAACCTTCGAGATCGACCATTTTCACCTCATGGGACTTAGGCAGAGTTTTACAATGAATGCAGTTGAGGGGAACAAACTTAAGGAACACTTTCTTTACAGCATAGTGCGTCACCCTATTCAAACCGGAGTTTTAATGGGTATATGGTCTACAGCCTATATGAGCATGACCCAGTTTATGCTGTCTATTTGTATGACTTTATATATATTTATCGGGCTGTACTACGAAGAGAAATCTCTTGTATCCCACTTTGGCGATACTTATTTAGATTACAAAAAACGAGTGCCAAGACTAATACCCTTTTGGCCAACCAGGTGATTAAAAATCTAACAAGTCAAAGTTCTTGGACGCAGAAAATCTGCGCCGGTGCTTGAGGCGCTAGAGCTATTCATTAATGAGACACTATCTTTTAATAATTCCATTTCTAGCAGCATGTTGTGCTGCAGCAATGGATGTTGCGTATTTATATACATATAAACAGGCATTGTTTGACGAGATTCATGGGGCTGGATCAGCTCAATGGCAAATGATTTTTGCATATTACTACTGGCCTATTGGGGCAGCACTATTGGCTCTTGTTTTAGCGTTACTAATTAACCGAACAAGGTATAAGCTGTATTTTTCAATAACTATAGTTTTGTCGATTACTCCGCTAGCACTTTCTCAGTTAGTGAGAAATGGTTACTACTAAAGCTCTAACAAGATACCACTCTTAAAGCATCCCCCCCGAGATAGCACATGCGCATTACAAGGACGACACTAAACCGGGCAGTCACTGAGCAGATCATCAGCTCCGCACAGGCGGACGCGCTGTTGGAGCTGTTCCAGGCTGAACACCAGAACACACCCAGCTTCAGTTTTACCCATGTTCTCTATTACTGCGGCGGCCTTATTGCCATTGGCGCGATGACGCTGTTTATGAACCTGGGATGGGAAGCCTTTGGTGGAGCCGGTATTACACTGATCACCATGGTTTACGCCCTCGCCGGCTTGATGCTTACCAACCGTTTCCGGGCGAAGGCGCTGGCCATACCCGCCGGGATTTGTGCGACGTTTGTGGTTTGCTTAACGCCGCTTGGCATCTACGGCGCGCAGCTGTGGTTTGGCATCTGGCCCGATGACAGCACCTATCGCGACTACCATCGTTATATCGAATGGCATTGGCTGTATATGGAGCTGGGAACCCTCGCCGTGGGCACCACCATTGCCTGGCGTTACAAGTACCCGTTTCTGGTGATGCCCATTGCGGTCACGCTTTGGTATATGACCATGGACATTACCGCCATGCTCAGCGAAGGGGATATCACCTGGGAGCTGAGAAAGCTGGTTTCGCTCTACAGTGGACTGTTAATGACCGGACTTGCCTTCTGGATCGACGTCAGGTCCCGGCACAAAGCGGATTATGCCTTCTGGGTTTACCTGTTCGGCGTTATGGCATTCTGGGGCGGCTTGTCCTCCCAGTATTCCGACAGCGAGCTCTCCAGGTTTATTTACCTCTGCATCAACCTGTTGATGATAGGTGTGGGGGTTTTACTGACCCGCCGTGTGTTTGTGGTTTTCGGGGCTATTGGCAGCTGCGGTTACCTGGGCCACCTGGCCTCCAGCGTATTCCGGGACAGCTGGCTGTTCCCGATCTCGCTGACGGCCATCGGCATCGGCATCATCTGGCTTGGTGTTCTCTGGCAGATGCATGAGCAACGCCTCACCAAAAAATTTCGTGGGTATCTACCTTTGCCGCTGCGGGAACTGCTGGAATCCAAAGCCGGTTAACATCTGGTGCGGCAGGCTTGCGCCGCCAACCCGTCGTTTCAGCCCAGGAGAGACCATGTCCGGATTTGCCCGGCTCACCATGATCATGCTGTTGCTGTCGCTGGCAGCAAGCGTGATCCAGGCTCACGAATGCACCGCAGAGCGAGATGAGTTCAGTCTCCATTTTCAAAGCCTGCCGCTGGTGACCGCGTTCGAACTTATTGCCGAATACGCCGGCCGGGAGCTGGTCGTGAATAGCGACCGCAATCCTGCCGTGCCGCTGCATTACAACTGTCTGGCGTGGCAGTTTATCGGTCTTGATCTGGCGGAGAAGCATGGCTTCAGGATTGAAATCACCAGAGACAAGATAGTAGTTAGCAACCCATGATGACCCGCAACTTGCCGCCAGGTGGCCGGGGAGCCAGCATGTAGTAACCCCGGGAGTAACACCCCTGGCACCGCATTGACGCGCAGCAGCCAACCATCCCTTGCCCCGCGCCCAGTGCGCAGGCTATAACACCCTACACCCGACCAGGCCCAGGATCGGGCCGCAGGGAAGCGATACGCGGGATGGAATCTAACAACAGGTGCGACAGCGCATCGCGGAACGCTTTAACAACAAAATGGAGCTTGTATGAACGCTAAACTTATTGGACTGATACTGATCATTATTGGCGCAGCCCTGGCGATTTGGGGCTATAACCAGTACGACGCTGCCGGCGCCCAGCTCACCCGCGCCATCGGTGGCGACTCCCCCATCGAAGCCTGGGCCGCAATGGTGGGCGGTGCAATTTGCATTGTGATTGGTGTTTTCCGGCTCAAATAGACTGGCACCGGCTCAGTGCCCCCCCGATCCCCGCCGCTACGGGGATCTGTGCTGCTTGCCGTCGCCGCCAGCGTTGTGACGGTAGCTGCTATAGCCCACGCTCCCGTGCTCGAACGCACTCCCGACCGCCGGCAGGAAAGACCCTGCAACCCGGTTATTCGATAGATACCCGCGAGTGGACTATTCTTTCTCCGATAGTGGCAGGCTCAGGGATTTACCCTGCGCCTCAGTCAGTAGGAGGAACTCCCCATGACCCCCTGGGAAATCAACGCCCTCGCCTTTACCAACTGCAACTGTGCCTACGGTTGCCCCTGCCAGTTCAATGCCCTGCCGACCCATGGACACTGTGAGGCCATCCACTCGATGGAGATCAGCAGTGGCTTTTTTGGTGATACCGACCTCAGCGGTGCTCGCGTGGTGACGGTACTGAAATGGCCCGGGGCCATCCACGAAGGCGGCGGCAAGGCGTTTATCACCATCGACGACAGCACCTCGGAGGCCCAGCGCATGGCCCTGCTGACCATTCTCAGCGGCGCCGAGACGGAACCCGGCGCCACTATCTGGAATGTGTTTGCCGCCACGCTGGATGAAGTGCTGGAACCGGTGTTCCGCCCCATCGAATTCCACGTGGATATGGCCAACCTCACCAGCAATATCCGTGTCGGCGACGATATCCATGTGCAGGCCACACCCATCTACAATCCCGTGACAGGTGCCGAGCACCGGGTGCAGATCCATCTGGATACCGGCTTCGAGTACAGCGTTGCGCAGATGGGCAGCGGCAGCAGCCGGGTGGGCGGGCCGATACCGCTGTCGTTGAAGGACAGCTACGGCCAGTTCAATGAGATCCATATCAACAACCAGGGTGTAATGGCACATTGACGCCAGAGGGTAACCCGCCGCCCCAATCCCCGGTATCGCTGCCGGAGCTCTGGGCAACCCGCGAGCCCTGGATCACCGGCGCCCTGCTCTGCCTGGTGACAGTGGCCAGCTGGACCTGGCTGCTGCAGGGTGCAGGCACCGGCATGGATACCTGGGCCATGAGTGTGTGGCAACTACCCGCCGGCAATGGTGAGCTGGCCGGCGGTGATGGCTGGAGTCCCGGCTACAGCCTGATCATGCTGGCAATGTGGTGGGTAATGATGATCGCCATGATGCTGCCCAGCGCCGCCCCCATGATCCTGCTCTTTGCCAGGGTATACCGGTTCAACTACCGGCCCCGGGCCGACCACCCCGCGGCTGCCGGGATACCACCGGCCACTGCCATCACACTGTTCACCCTGGGCTACCTGCTGATCTGGTTGCTGTTCAGTATTGCCGCCGCCAGCGTGCACGGGCTGCTGGAGTGGGCAGCCATTATCCACCCCATGATGATGTGGATTAATGTGCCGCAACTGTCCGCATTGTTGCTCTTGATCGCCGGCGTCTACCAGTTGACCCCCCTCAAGGAGAACTGCCTGCGCCACTGCCAGCAGCCCGCTCAGTACCTCACCAGCCACTGGCGGCGCGGGCGCTGGGGACCATTGCGGATGGGCGTCGGCCACGGTCTCTACTGCCTGGGCTGCTGCTGGGCGCTGATGCTGTTGCTGTTTGTGGGCGGCGCCATGAATCTGATCTGGATTGTGGGGCTGAGTTTGTGGGTGCTGATCGAAAAGTTGTCCCCCCGTTGGCCCTGGCTGCAGCGGCTTTCAGCCGCCGCGCTGATTGGGGGCGGGGTACTGCTCTGGCACCAGGTAGCCGTGCTGGCGTGAAGTTCCGGTAAAACCAGAGGACGCGATCATGAAATCCATAACATCAAACTACTGCTGGCTCTCTCTCCTCAGTGTGTGCATGGCCGCTGCCGTCGCAGAGTCCCCGGCCCCCTCGCACGACATCAGCTACCCAACCGGGTGGCAGAACTGGTCCACCATCGCGGTTTCGCACCGCACCGACAACAACACCATCCGCACCATTCTCGGCAACGATATCGCTGTGAACGCCGCCCGCACCGGCAACACCAACCCCTGGCCCGACGGTGCCATTCTCGGCAAGGTGGTGTGGAAAGATGCCCAGTTGCCGGACTGGAGCAGCGCCACAGGGCCGGGGGAATTTGTGCACGCGGAGTTTATGTTCCGGGACTCGGCAAAATACGCGGACACCTACGGCTGGGGCTGGGGGCGCTGGGTTGGCGATGCCCAGCAACCGTTTAATGGGGGGGCGCAAGTGTGCATTGCCTGCCATACGCCGGTGAAGGATCGGAACTGGGTGTTTACCCATCCGGCCACGTTCCCCGCCGGGGTTAAGTAGCACCGTTTGACAATCACCCGAGGCGGTGCTGCATCAGGCAGATGAAGTACAGAGCACCCAGTGCGCCTCCACAGGCAGGAGATAGTCAGGACAGCGAAAAGATGAAACCATGCTGGCACCAACTTCGGTAGACAAACAATAACCAGATAACGGTTCTTATCTCACAACGCCGGTGTCGAATCATGAAAAGCACTTTTCGCTGGTATTCCCCTCAATGGGTTGAAGCCAATGTACGCATCACGCTTTGTTCGGACATCTGTTTATTTGCAGGCTCCCGGTGGTGTCGATCTGTGCTGACACTCCTTAAAAGCCACCGCTTACGCATAGCCGCCACGGCCTGCCTGGCGTTAGTGTCTATAGCCACCGCCTCTGCAGCGACAGAGACAGAAACAGAGACAAGCCTGTATCGGATGCCATCGGACGCTGTAATCCAACTGCTCACCGCACCGGCACCAGCGCAGCCGTTAATCCACGCACGCTCCGGTAATATCGCCCTGCTGGAGACCGATAAAGTCATCAGTCAGCGCCGTTTGCTGGCACCCCGCATCGGCCTGGCCGGGGTGCGGCTGGATCCGGTAACGGGCATCACGGATATTGAACCCATGGTGCGCCAGATCACCCTGGTTCGGGCCGATGGTCATGGGGCTGAGCAGGTAGCTGGCGCCCCGCCCACCAAACCCGCCACCTGGACAGCAGAGGGCGAGAGCCGCTTCACCTTCGTGCAGTTCTCCCCCGATGGCGCCAGGTTATCGGCGTTGCGGGTGGCAACGGGCAAACCATCAGAGCTGTGGATTTACGACATTGCCACAGGCCGTACGCGCAAGGTCAGCAGCCATGTCAGTCCGGTGTGGGGCAACCCCTGTGAATGGGTCGATGCCGACGCCTTGCTGTGCCGCATGCGCCCCAAGCGGCCGCCTGCGTTACCGGAGCCATCCACCGATGGCCCGGTGGTGGTTGATCATGCCGGCGACACGCTACCGACGCGCACCTACACCATGCTGCTGGAGAACGGTTACGACGATGCCCTGTTTGAACATTATTTCACCGTCGAACTTGCCCGCATCAGTAGCAAAGGAAAGGTTGAACGGTTGGGGGTATCGCCGGGGCTGATCAAACACTTTGAAGTCGCGCCCAGTGGTCAATATGTGCTACTACGCAGGCTGCAACCACCCTACCCCCGTCTGGTACCGGCACCGCGTTTTCCCGCAACGGTGGAAGTCTGGGATCTGGCCGCGGGCAAGCGGATCTATCAGTCGGAACCTGTCGGTTTCGGCATCGAGGATAGTGATGAGTACGGTGCTGAGCTGGACAGCATCCAATGGCAACCCGATCAGCCGGCCACCGCCGGCTATCTCTATCGCCGCCCCCTCAAGGACGGCGCCGTCGAATACCAGTGGCGTACCTTGCAGGCATCCCCTACCGCCAAACCGGTGGTGCTTGCCCGTAGCGATTCGCGCATCCTCTCCTTCGGCTGGAGCAGCGCGGGGACACCCTGGCATTTGAGTCGTGGCCAGCAGGGTGAGACCGTGCTGACGGTGCTGCTGCCGGAGGGCAACAACATACTCTGGCACGGTGATCGCTCGGATCGCGCCGCAGACCCGGGGCGGGCACTGCGGGTGGATGGTCAGCAGGGTCCCGTACTGGAGCACGACGGTCGTATCTTTCTCACCGGTGATGGTCTGACCGCGGCCGGCCCGCGCCCCTTCCTCAACAGTGTCGATATTCGCAGCGGCGAGACGCGGCAATTGTGGCTTGCCGAGGACGGCGTGTATGAACCGGTGCTGGCCATACTGGACCCGGCGCAGGAGGCCTGGCTCACCCGCCGCGAAACCGAAACCCGGCCACCGCAATTAAATCGTGTGCAACAGGGTACCGTCTCTACCCTGTATTCCGCCGGGGACCCCTATCCCGCATTACAGAAGGTGGAACGACGCCGTATCGAGTACCCCCGCGCCGACGGCGTTACCCTGCGGGCCACTCTCTACCTGCCCAAGAGCAACGACGCGCCCAAACCGCTGCCCACGCTGATATGGATCTATCCACGGGAATACGACGATCCCGCACAGGCGGAACAGCTGGACAGCAAAGCCTTTCGCTTTCACAACATCGTCGGTCCATCGGCGATTGCCGCAACCCTGGCGGGTTACGCTGTGGTGGTCAGCCCCACCGTGCCGATCCTGAGCACCGATGACGGCAATGGTTACCTGCCGCAGCTGGTGGCCAGTACCGATGCGCTGGTGGATTTTCTGGTGGAACAAAACATCAGTCACCCCGGGCGCATCGCCATTGGCGGACGCAGTTACGGCGCCTTTTCCGCCGCCAACCTGCTGATCCATTCCGACAAATTTGCCAGTGGCATCGCCATGAGTGGTGCCTACAACCGCACCCTGACACCCTTTGGTTTCCAGCATGAAAAGCGCAGCTTCTGGGAGGCCACCGATTACTACAGCAGCATCTCGCCCTTCTTCCATGCCAACCAGGTGAAAAAGCCGCTGTTGCTGGTGCACGGCGGCGAAGACCCCAATCCCGGCACACCCAAAGCGCAGGCCCGGCGCTTCTTCCATGCGCTGGTGGGTGAAGGCGCCGTGTGCCGCTACGTGGAGCTTCCCGGTGAGGCCCATCACTACCGCGGCCGGGAAACGGTGCTGTACGCCACCTGGGAGATGATCAACTGGCTCGACCTCACCATCGGGCCAAACGCCGGGTTACCGGATTGAGGCGTTGCCAGTCGGCTTAACATCGCCTCCGCTCCATGCCGACCACCGCAGGGCAATAATCCGCGTGTGGGCAAAAACGACCGGTAGGCAAGCGCACAGGTTCGGCCGGTAGCAGGGTTATACTCCGATAGAGAAGCAGCTGGTTTTGATCCGGGAATTGCCGTCAGGGCAACTGCCACAATGCCGGCTGACCAGCACAATAATAATCAAGGGCAGCAGTCCCTGACTGCCCGGAGGAGTAACACTCTATGCAGGATCTCGCAGGACGCACCGCAGTCGTCACCGGCGCCGGCAGTGGCATTGGCCGCGCACTGGCACTGGCTTTGGCCCGGGAAGGGATCGCGGTGGCCGTTGCCGATATTATCCCCGCCAACGCCCAACAGGTGGTTGACGAAATCACCGCCGCGGGAGGCCGTGCCCTGGCGGTGGAGTGCGATGTCTGCTGTCGCGACAGTGTCGCGGCCATGAAGATTCAGGTCCTGCAGCAACTGGGGTCGGTATCGCTGTTGTTTGCCAACGCCGGGGCCACCTCGTTTGAATACCTTGCCGACATGGACCAGAGCGAGGTGGACTGGATGATCCAGGTGAACCTGATGGGGGTCACCCACTGCCTGGAAGCCTTTTACCCCGATATGGCCCGCGCCGGTGAAGGTCACGTTATGGCGACCGCGTCTGCCGCCGGCCTGCTGCCCGGCTGGGTGCCTTACCACGCGCCTTATGCCGCGGCCAAAATGGGCATCATCGGTATGATGCTGAACCTGCGTATCGAGGCGGCAGAGTCCGGCGTGGGTTGCACCGTGCTCTGCCCCGGTGGCGTAGAGAGCGGCATGAAAGACAACAATGCCCGCTATCGCCCACCCCGCTTTGGTGGCCCGCAGGAAGGTGGCGTAAAGATTCCCGAGGGCTTCTTCCAGCAGGCTGCACTGCACTTCCGTCCCGCCAGTGAGGTGGCTGAGCTGTGCCTGGCGGCCGTACGGCACAACCGGCCCATGGTGCTCACCGACAGCAGCCTGCGCCAAACTTACCTGGACAGCTATCATCACACTGTAATGTCAGCCTTTGATGAGCTGGAAGCCTTTGACAGCCTGCTTATCAAGCACTGATCCCTGAGCATTTTTATAAGAACAAAACCGGAGTCCTTTTATAGCCCCCCAACCAAAGCCCTTAGCGGCCCATAACCAGAGAGCCCTGCCATGAAACCCAGAATCAGCATGATCACCCTTGGCGTCGAGGACATGCAGCGTGCCATTGAGTTCTACGAAACCGGCCTCGGTTTTCCCCGTATGGAATCCCCTCCGTCGGTGGCCTTCTTTACCCTCAACGGTACCTGGCTCGGACTCTATGGCCGTGAAGCCCTGGCCAAGGACGCCCATGTACCCGCCGCCGGTGAAGGCTTCCCCGGCGTCGCCCTGGCCCATAATGTCAGCAGCGAACGGGAGGTGGATGAGGTGATCCAGCAGGCGGCAGCAGCCGGCGCCGAGGTAGTGAAGCAGCCGCAGCCGGTGTTCTGGGGCGGCTACAGCGGTTACTTCAAAGACCCGGACGGCCACCTGTGGGAGGTAGCCCATAACCCCTTTATGTGGGTCGGGCCGGAGGACCAATAAAGTCCCGGCAGACTCACAGGGCGAGGGCCATCCTTCGTCATACCCGCCCGAATCAGGCCTATAACTCCCGCTCCCTGCCCCTTTCCGCAGTCGCATTATCACGTCCGGCCAAAGTGGCCATAGCCGCCTGTTGCCTGCGCCAGTTTCCCACTGGCCCCGCAAACCTCTAGAATAGCCCGTATCATATGGAAAACTGTTATTTCATATATTGAACAACCGTGACTAGAGATTGGTTTTGACTATGAAGTTTCAAGGCACTGACTCCTACATCGCCACCCGCGAACTGCAACTGGCGGTAAACTCCGCCGCCACCCTGGAACGCCCCCTGCTGATCAAGGGCGAGCCTGGCACCGGCAAAACCCTGTTGGCAGAGCAGGTGGCCAACTCCGCCGGCACCCGCCTGATCCAGTGGCACATCAAATCCACCACCAAGGCGCAGCAGGGTCTGTACGAGTACGACGCCGTCTCCCGCCTGCGCGACTCGCAGCTGGGCAACGAGCGGGTGCACGACATCGCCAACTACATCAAGAAGGGCAAGCTGTGGGAGGCCTTCGCCTCGGACGAGCAGGTGGTGCTGTTGATTGACGAGATCGACAAGGCCGACATCGAGTTCCCCAACGACCTGCTGGTGGAACTGGATAAGATGGAGTTCTTTGTTTACGAGACCGGCGAGACCATCAAGGCCAAACACCGCCCCATCATTATCATCACCAGTAACAACGAGAAGGAGCTGCCGGACGCGTTCCTGCGCCGCTGTTTCTTCCACTTCATCAGCTTCCCGGATCGCGACACCTTGCAGCAGATTGTGGACGTACACTACCCCGACATCCGCCAGCAGCTGGTGCAGGAGGCGCTGGACGTTTTCCTGGATGTACGTGCTATTCCCAGCCTGAAAAAGAAACCCTCTACTTCAGAGTTAATCGACTGGCTGAAGCTGTTGATGGCCGACGATGTGGCCGACGACGTGCTCACCAACCACGACCGCGGCAATCCGATTCCACCGTTCGCCGGCGCCCTGCTGAAAAACGAGCAGGATGTGACCACCCTGCAGACACTGGCGTTTATGAATCGCCGTAATCCACAGGGCTAAGGCCACTTCTGCCGTCATCAGGTTGTTATTGTGTTTATCCGTTTTTTTCTGCTGTTGCGTGAGATGGGCATACCGGTCACGGTGCGCGAGCTGCTGGATCTGCTGCAGGCGCTGAAGGACCATCTCGCCTTTGCCAATCTCGAGGATTTCTATCACCTCAGCCGCATGGTGATGGTGAAGGACGAAAAATATTTCGATCGTTTTGACCGGGCCTTCGGCGCTTACTTCGAAGGGCTGGAAGAGATCGACGATGTCATCAAGGCGATGATTCCGGAGGATTGGCTGGAGAAGGGCGACCTGCGCGACCTCACCGAGGAGGAGAAAGCCCGGGTCGAGGCCATCGGCGATTTCGACAAGCTGATGGAGCTTTTCAAACAGCGCCTCAAGGAGCAGAAAGGGCGCCACGCCGGTGGCCCCAAGTGGGTCGGCACCGGTGGTATGTCGGCGTTCGGTAACAGCGGTTACAACCCCGAAGGCATCCGCATCGGTGGTGAAGGCGGTGGCGGTACCGCGGTGAAGGTGTGGGATAAACGCGAGTTCAAAAACCTGGATGACAACAACGAGCTCAGCTCACGAGACATGCAGGTGGCGCTGCGACGGCTGCGCAAGTTTGCCCGCACCGGTGCTGCCGACCAACTGGACCTGGACGATACCATTCGCGCTACGGCGCGGGATGCGGGAATGCTCAATATCCGCATGGTACCGGAGCGTCACAACGCGGTAAAAGTGCTGCTGTTTTTCGATATCGGCGGCTCCATGGACCGGCACATCAAGGCCTGCGAGGAGATGTTTTCCGCCGCCCGCGCCGAGTTCAAGCACCTGGAGTACTTCTACTTCCACAACTGCATCTACGAGACCGTGTGGAAGGACAACAGTCGCCGCTTTAACGATCGCATTCCACTGTACGACATTTTTCACAAGTACAACCGCGACTATAAGGTGATCTTTATTGGCGACGCCGCCATGTCTGAGTACGAGATCATGAAGCGCGGCGGCAGTGTGGAGCACCAGAACAAGGAACCCGGGGCGGTGTGGATGCAGCGGGTGGCCGACAATTACAACAAGGTGGCGTGGATCAACCCGCTGGCGGAGTCGCGCTGGGACAACACCAAAACCGTCGGCATTATGCGCGAGTTTGTGCAGGGACATATGTACCCGCTGACGGTGCACGGCCTGGAAGAGGCGATGAAATTTCTTTCAAAGTAAGCGATTTGAAAATAAGCAACTTGAAAATTAGCAGCTTTCACTATGCAGGGCTTTGAACACCAGAGGCACTGGAATTAATTCCCGCCAGGCAGGGCGGGGAAAAACGTCAGATCTGCTTCTCCACCGGGAACAGCGACAGGATCCACACCTTGAAGCGCTGCCAGCCACTGGTCTCCGGATCCTTGTGTTCGACTATGGGGTTGCCTTCATCATCGGCGGCCTGCCACCGCAGGTTACTGTCGTCATCCAGCGTCACCCGCCAGGCGGATTCCGGTGATGTCCAGCGCGCGAACGTCTCTGCCAGCTGCCGGTTGATCTCCGGGTTCTCCACATACACGCCGATCTCGGTATTCTGCAGCACCGAGCGACCATCAAGGTTGACGGATCCAATCACCGCGCGATCATCATCAATGACAAAGGTTTTAGCGTGCAGGCTGGCCCGGGAGCTGCCCTTGAACCATTTCAGTCGCGTAGTCCTGCCCGCCTGGCTGCGCAGTTCCCACAGCTCTATGCCGTTTTGCAAAAGGTCGTCGCGGTATTTGCTGTAACCGCTGTGCACCACGCCGACATCGGTGGTGCTGAGGGCGTTGGTTAACACCGACACCGCCACGCCACGGCGCTCCAGTGCGGTGAGGAACTCCACACCCATGTCACCGGGAATAAAGTAGGCCGAGCTCATTTGCAGGCGTTGCTCAGAGCGGGCCAGCACCGGCAGCAGGTGTTCAATCAGGTACTCGCTGCGATCCACCTCGTCGTGACGGGCGGCCTTGTCCGGCGGGTCGGCGTAGAGTTGTGCCCGCCCCCAGGCAAAGTTCAGTTCGCCACTCTGGATACGGTGCAGTAGCGGTGTTTCCCGCAGGGCTTCGGCAAAGACACTGTGCCGGGTCTGCTCAATAAATTCCGCTGACTTTTGCCGCAGGCGCTGCAAGCCTTCAGCGCCCTCTTCCGGTGGCAACAGGATATCCAGCGGTACCGCTACCGGATGATTCCAGTAGGCATCAAAACTGGCCTTAGCCTGCTGCACCACGGGACCGGCGCAGATGATATCCACATCGTGAAACAGGGTTTCGTCGTTGGAGAAGTAGGCGTCGGCGATATTGCGTCCACCGGTGATAATGACCTGCCCGTCAGCCACCAGCAGTTTGTTGTGCATGCGGTGATTGACCCGCTCAAACTCGCTGAGTCCCTGCATCACACGGCTCATGCCGGCTCGCGCCGCTACCGGATTAAACACCCGGATCTCGATATTGGGGTGATACTGCAACAACGACACCCAACTGTCGGTGATCAATGTGCCCACATCGTCCACCAGCAGGCGCACCCGCACACCGCGGTCCGCTGCCTGCAGGGCCTTGGCAAGAATGATCAGGCCGGAGGTATCATCGGCGAAGATGTAGTACTGCAGGTCCAGCGAGACATCCGCCTCGTCCATCAGCGTCACCCGCGCCACAAACGCTTCCAGGCCATCCTGCAACAGGTAGAGCGCGCTCTGGTCACTCTCATGCCCTGCCATCTTCGGTTCAATGAAATCCCGCAGGCGCGTACCCGCTCCCCCACTCAGGGTATAGCTCTGTTGGCGCTCCTCCGGGTGGTATTCCGGCGTGGACTGGCACGCTGACAACAGCAGGCCAAGTGACAATGACAGCAACCAGCGGCTGGTGCGCAAGGCGTGAGGGAAAACTGGAACCATGCTTGACCCGATCCGGTGTTAGTGGGTTCAACCCGAACATCAATCCCTTCAGCGGTTCGGGCGGCAGCAAAAAGTGTAAACCACTATAGCCCTAACAGCCCAATCAGGCGCCACTTTGTTTCCCATTGCACCTCGCTGCCAGTTTGGTAATCATCGTGTTCGACCCGGGCCACGACTATAGTTGTGAGGATTTGTGACGCTTACCGGCGATCACACCCCGGGCCACACTAACGGTTCACTCAGAGGAGCAGCTTATGACCTACCCAATCAATGGTTCATGTCAGTGCGGCGGCGTACGTTACACACTCAAGGCGGCACCACTGGCGGTGATCGCCTGTCACTGCAAGGCGTGTCAGAAACTCTCCACCAGTGCCTTCAGCATTACCGCGGTGGTCAACAGTAAAGATGTGGAGTTTGAAGGCGAGATGGCGGAGTGGAGCCGGCTGGCGGACAGCGGCAACACCAACGCCGCCCGCTTCTGCCCCACCTGCGGCAATCGTATTTACCACTACAACCCCGCCGAGCCCGGCAAGATCAAGCTCAAGCCCGCTAGCCTCGACGACACCTCCATCCTGCGGCCCACCGCCCACATCTGGCTGAGCCAGAAGCAGGCCTGGTTTGAGGTCCCGGCAGGGGTCGCCACCCACGACGGCCAACCCTGACACGCAACTCGCATGACGACGGCATCCGCGGCTGCAGGCCCTCTCTGCCTGGTTCTGGACCAGGGCGGCAGCAGCAGCCGCGCCATGGTGTTTGACCGCCGCGGCCAGGCAGTCAGCAGCGCGCAGCAAGCGGTCGCCACGGCCAACCCGCAGGCGGGCCATGTGGAGCAGGATCCGGCACAGGTGGTGGACTCCCTGCGCACAGTGGCCGCCTCCGCCACCGCCGCCCTGACAGCCGCGCAACGGGCACAGCTGTGTGTGGCGGGGCTGGTGTGCCAGCGCTCCAGTCTGGTGGCCTGGGAGCCGGGCAGCGGCGCCACCCTCACCCCCATCATCAGCTGGCAGGACACCCGCGGCGCCCACTGGCTGGCGGAGCAAGCGCTGGATAATGATCGTATCCAGCAGCTCACCGGCCTCTGGCCCAACGCCCACTTTGGTGCCAGTAAAATGCGCTGGTGCCTCGATCACCTACCCTCCCTGCGGCACAGCGACAGCGCCGTAGTGGCACCGCTGGCCAGCTACCTGATCTATGCCCTGCTGCAGGAGAAGCCATTCTGTGTCGACCCGGCCAACGCCTCCCGCACCCTGCTGATGGCGCTGGGCGGCCGCCAGTGGTCACCGCAGCTGCTGGCGCTGTTCGGTATTGAACGCCGGCGGCTGCCGGCTATCGTCCCCTCTGATTCCCGCTTCGGGACATTGGCGGTGGACGGCCTGCAACTGCCACTGCGCCTGCTGAACGGCGACCAGTCGGCGGCAGCCTTTGCCGGCGGGCTTCCCCGGTACGACTGGCTCTACATCAACCTCGGTACCGGGGCCTTTATCTATCGGCCGCTGTCACAACCGCAGCAGCTGGGCAGGCAACTCTGCAGCGTGATTTACGCCAATGGCGATCAGGCCCTTTACGCTGCCGAGGGCACAGTGAATGGCGCCGGTGCCGCACTGCAGTGGCTGGCCCGGCAGCAAGCGGGTTCCGGCGCCCAGTCCGCCCCGGCCATCGAGTGGGCGCTGCGGCTCCCGCCCGACGATTTCAGCCGTGAACAGTCGCAGCTGCCCCTGTTCCTCAACGGTGTGGGAGGCCTCGGTTCCCCGGACTGGCGCGCGGACTTTAGCAGCCGCTTCAGCCTCTCTGGCAGCCAACGGCAGCAGGCCCTGGCGGTGCTGGAGAGCATCGCCTTCCTGTTGCGCCGCAACGTTGACGCACTCTGCCGGCATCAGTCACTGCCGCGCCGCATCCTGGTCAGTGGCGGTCTCTCCGGCTGCGATCTGCTGTGTCAGCTGCTGGCCGATCTCACCGGTGTAGAGGTAACGCGGGTAGAGGAGCGGGAAGCGTCTGCCAGAGGCGCGGCCTGGCTGCTGCTGAGGGGAGAAACACTGGGGGGAGAATCACCGGGAAGAGAAAGGCAGGATGACAAGACGCCCCGCGCTGAGCCATGGCAGGTCGCCGAAACAGAAGCCTTCCAGCCCCGCAACGTCACCCTGCCGGAGCAGCGCTACCGTCAGTGGACGCAGTTGCTGGAATCCGCTCTGCAGGAGAACGACTAACCCTGCAGCGGCAGTTTATCGGTGGTGACCCGGGAGGGGCGCGGGCCCAGTTGCTGGCGAATCTGCTGCAGCACCTTGTCGGCGGTTTTGCGGTAGGTGGTGAGCTTGCCACCGTAGAGGCTCAGCAGTGCCGGATGCATCGGGTCGCTGTGCAGGACACAATCCCGCGGCCGCTCAAAGGCGCGGTTATCCCCCGACGGCAGCACCCGCAGGCCGGCAAACTCATCCATCACCGTGAAGTTACTGGTGGGGAAGTAGTGGTGCGCCGTCTCCAGCAGGTAGGCGCGCTCCTGCGGTGACACCGCCACCGCCTGCGGGTCATCGCCGCGGAACGGTTGCTCTGTGGTGCCCAGCAGGCTGTTCTCCCCCCAGGGTAACAGGAAGATGGCGCGGCCATCGGCGGGGGCCTCCAGGTAGAAGGCCTCGCTGGAGATCTTTTCCCTAATCACCAGATGGCTGCCCTTCACCAGCTCGCAGTTGCGCTGCTGTGGCAAAGGCGCGACCAGCCCCAGCACCTGGTTGATCCAGGGACCACTGCAATTCACCAGGTAGTCGGTCTGCAACTGGCGCGAGGGAAGCGGTTGCTCTGCGTCATCAGCCGCCCGCCCCTCCTGCACAGTCAACAGGTAACCATCGGCCTGCTGCTGCGCCTGCAGCAGTTTGGCCGGACACAGTAGCTCGGCACCGTTCTCCTGCGCCGAGCGAATCACCGCCCGGGTGAGCTGTACATCGTCGGTCTGGCCATCCCAGTAGCGGAACACCTTCTGTAACCCCTGGGTGCGCAGGGCTGCGTGGGCACTGCGGGCAATGCTGAAGCGGGACAGGGAGGAGAGGCCGGAAAGCAGGGCGTAGAGACTGAGCCCCAGCACCAGCTGCCAGGGACGGCGTCGTGTATCGCGGTAGACCGGGATATTAAAACGCAGGGGGTGGGCCAGCGTGGGTGCCAGCTGCAGCAGCAGGTTGCGCTCCCTGAGGCTTTCACGCACCAGACCGAACTGCGCCGTCTCCAGATAGCGCAGGCCGCCATGCAGCAGCTTGCTGGAGCGGCTGGAGGTCTCCGCTGCCCAGTCCCGCTGTTCGATAATCAGTGTGCGGTAACCCGCCGCGGCCGCCGCCTGGGCGACACCGGCGCCGTGGATACCACCGCCGATAACGGTGACTTCATAGTGCTCGTCAGCCATCACTACCCGCCCGCAGATCGTTGATCAGCTCTCCCACCTTGAAGGTCTCCACCAGTGCCACTCCCTGTTCAAACCAGTATTGCGCCGACGCCGCGGAATCCACCTCGTAGACCGCCACCGGCCAGGGCAGGCTCTGCAGCGCGCCGCTATGGGTAAGCAGGTCGGTATCGCAGAACACCATGTCCGGCTGCAATTTCTGCAGCTCTTCCGACTGAGCCTGCTCCAGTGTCGTCAGCACCGGGGCGATACTCTTCCACCCCCGCAAACGGGCGCTGGCCAGTACCGGCACATCAAAACTGATCAGGAAACAGCGATCCCTGAGGGTCTGTAACAGCGGCAGTATCGTATCCAGCATCTTCCTGGCACCGAAGTGGTAGAGGGATTTGCGCTTGATCTCCACATAGAGGGTGACGCCGCTGTAGCGTTGTAACAGTGTCACACACTGCTGCAGGGTGGTGAAGGGGTTGCCACGATAACGACCACCGAGACGGTCAGGTTCATAGGCGCTGTAGTCCTGCAACTGTTCCATCGTTAATCCGGTGATGGTGCCGCTGCTGCCACTGAGCCGCTCCAGGGTGAGGTCGTGACACAGCACCGGCACGTGGTCGGCGGTGAGGTGCACATCGATCTCGATATGGCAGGCACCGGTGTTGAGGGCCGCCTGAATGCCGATAAGGGTATTTTCCGGATAGCGTTGCTGCCAGCCGCGGTGGGCTACCAGTCGCTGTGCCTGTGAGAAAGTAGAAGCCATAGTGCTGCTCGCGCCGGGGATTAGGTTGATCTTTTCACTCTGCCCGCAGATTGAAAAGCCCTTTTGCGCGTCAGTGGCTCGCAACAGGTTTCAACCCCGGCGCGCTTCGAAGCAGGTGGAAGCCTTAACACCGTAGGAGCACGGCGGCGCCCCATAGCCCACCAGTTACCCGCCAGTACCAGTGCCAGTCCGGCAAACGCCGACAGGCTCCACTGGTAGCCTTCGAAGATCGAAGAGAGGGTGAGGGCGATAATCGGCACCAGCATACGCATGTAGGCAGCCTTGTCCGGACCCAGCACCGTGATCAGGCGCAGGTAGCCGGCGAAGGTAAGAATGGAGCCGAACACCACCAGGTAACCCAGCGACAGCAGGTACGAGGACCTTGGTACCGTAGGAGCGCGGTCCCCCGCGCGAGCTTTTCCTCGTTTCGGTGTGTTCAACAAACATTTTTGCCGGGCGGAGAGTAAAGATCGCGCGGGGGACCGCGCTCCTACAGTGCCATCTCCACTCGAGCGGAGAGTGGCGTTCAGGCATGACGTGGTTGCCGGCTGGGGCGATGGGCGTTCAGGGCGCGCGGCGGCGCCCCATAGCCCACCAGTTACCCGCCAGTACCAGTGCCAGCCCGGCAAACGCCGACAGGCTCCACTGGTAGCCTTCGAAGATCGAAGAGAGGGTGAGGGCGATAATCGGCACCAGCATACTCATGTAGGCAGCCTTGTCCGGACCCAGCACCGTGATCAGGCGCAGGTAGCCGGCGAAGGTAAGAATGGAGCCGAACACCACCAGGTAACCCAGCGACAGCAGGTACGAGGGGCGGGTATCGAAGGTGAAAGGCACCCCCAGCAGCAGCGCAATGATCAGCACGGTCAGCGTGCCGTAGAGCATGCCCCAGGCGTTGATGGCCATCACCGAGCGACCACCGGAGGTGTTGTGGGCCGCCGTGATGTTGCCCAGCGACGCCATCAGGGTGGAGAGCAGCGCCCAACCCAGCCCTACCGCCACCGGTCCGCTCCAGCTGACGCCCTGCAGTTCGTGGCTGAACAGCAGGGCCACACCGGCAATACCCGCCACCCCGCCCTGCAGCACTTCCGCTTTGATGGGCATCTGCAGCCACAGACGGGCATTGAAAGCGTTAAGAAAGACGATGGTGGCAAAGGTGGCAGCAATCAGGCCGCTGGTGACGTGCTGTGCCGCCAGGTAGAGAATCCAGTAGTTGAGGCCAAACAGGAAACTGCCCTGCAGCAGCATGAAGGCGTGCTGCCGTGGCGTCAGTTTGAGGGGAATGCGCCGCAGCAGGCACCAGACAAACAGTAGCGCAGAGGCCGACCCGAAACGGTAGATCACAGAAACCAGTGGGTCCACCACCCCCAGCTGGAAGGTGATCGCCAGCCAGGTGGAACCCCAGACCAGGGCAACACCGAGATAGAGCAGCAGGGTCGGCATGAATGATTACTCCGCGGCTCCCATGGCCGCCTCAGCCGACACTGTCAGCTTGTTGCAGGTAGCGTTGGCGCAGCAGCTGGTAGTTGCCACTGTCCGACAGCGCGTGACTGTCGGCGGCTGGCGGTAGTGAAGGGTGTTGCTGTTGCAGCGGCGCTGCAACACCAGCACCAGACTCACGACACCAGCCCCGCGGGGCGACCAGGACGATGCCAAAAGCAAACAGCAGTGTGCGCCGGCTACAGGCGGGTTGAATCTTCATGCTGTCAAAAATCCTGTGGAGAAAGCGCTGCAGTGTAGCCGAGGCAGACGGTGTTGTACCAACCAGGCCCGTCCGCGCCGGGCCCGTTGGACGGGTTTCAGGTACCGGTGGAGATCACCGGTGCGGCATCACCGGCAGCAGGCGAGCTTTTGCCAGTCTTGAGTGCCTCCAGCTCCGCAGGCGCCTGCATGGCACGCAGGCGCAGATAGTGGCGTATATCTTCCAGCGCCGCATCCTCGATCCACGGTGTAGGCGGCATGCCCCGCGGCTTGAGAACGCCCTCCTTCACCACGGCCTTGAAGCCTTCGGGGCTGAGAATCATGGGCGAGAAGCGCAGGTCCGGTGCCGCGCCGCCACCGATGGCGTTCATACCGTGGCACACCAGACAGGCGTTGCCGGCAAAGGCCATGGCGCCGCTCATCACCCGCTCTTTCTCAGGGACAAAATCCGGGTCCTGCAACGGCAGCTGATCCGGCATAACAAACTGCGGACGTTTGGCCGCGCCATTGAGCGCAAAGGTGAGCAGTCGCCGCGGCAGGGCGTAGTCGGTGCGCAAGGCAGCGTTGCCACTGGCCATGATACCGCCGCCCTGGGAACCGTTGCCGGTCAGCACACTGATGTACTGCTTGCCATTCACACTGTAGGCGATGGGTGCGCCCACCACCGGCGCTACGGTTTTGAAGGACCACACCTCTTCACCCGTGCGGGCATTGTAGGCCACCAGATAGCCGTCCATGCGCCCCTGGAATACCAGATCACCGGCCGTCGCCAGTACGCCACCGGGCCAGACTCCGGGCAGCTCCAGCGACCAGGCTTCGGTCTGGGTAGCCGGGTTCCAGGCGCGCAGGAAACTGCGGCGGCTGCCGGGCAATTCCGCATCGGGGATCATGGTGACGCCCATACCGGCGCTGATAGCCGGCATGTTGGGGTCCGCCGGGCCAATCAGGGCTCCCATCTCAATAAGCGGGATATAGACCAGGCCGGTGCTCTGGCTGAAGGCCTGCGGCAACCAGCTGTGGGCACCTTGCGGGCCGGGCCAGAGCTCGAACAGGCCCGGCTTGTCCTGATAGCGGATGCCGGGGTTCTCCACCGGACGACCGCTGTCGGGATCGATCTTCTCCGCCCAGGTAACCCTGGCGATCTTCTCCGCCGAGATAAATTCGCCAGTTGCAGCATCCAGCACGTAGAAGAAGCCGTTCTTGGGCGCGTGCATGATCACCTTGCGCGGCTGGCCGTCGAGGGTGATGTGACCGATGGTCATATCCTGCACGGCGGTACAGTCCCACTGCTCGGCGGGACAGACCTGATAGTGCCAGACGTACTCGCCGGTATCGGCCTTTACCGCCACGATGGAAGCGAGGAACAGGTTATCGCCGCCACCGGGGCTGCGCATCTGGTGGTTGTAAGGGAAGCCGTTACCCACCCCCAGGTAGATCAGGTCCAAATCCTGGTCGTAGCTGAAGGCGTTCCAGGCGGTGCCACCGCCACCCTTGCCGTACCAGTCACCCTTCCAGGTAGGCTGCATCACCTCCTCGGCCTTGTTAGCCGGAGGCTCGGCAGGGTTGCCGGGGGTGGTGTAGAAGCGCCACAGCTGTTCGCCGGTCATGGCATCGTAGGCGGTGACGTAGCCGCGGATCGGGCTGATGTCGGCGCCGCCATGACCGATGATCACCTTGCCGTCGAAGACCCGCGGTGCACCGTTGCTGTTGCGCAACTCGTTCAGTTCAAACTGGCGCTGCTCCCACAGTGGCTGGCCGCTGCTGTCATCCAGCGCGATCACCCGGCCATCGGTGGTGGCGAGAAACACACGGTTGTTCCACCAGGCGATGCCCTTGTTGCCCCAGCTCATGTGCAGCGGACTCTGGGCGATGTCACGCACCCTGGCGTCGTACTCCCACAGCAGTTCGCCCGTGGCAGCATTGAAAGCGCGAATAAAACTGTTGCCGGTGGTGGTAAACAGCTTGTCGCCACCCTTCACCGGACTGGAGACGGAAAACCCCGGTTCCAGGTCGTAGTACCAGGCCAGGTCCAGCTGGTCGATGTTGTCCAGCGACACCTGCTCCAGCTCGCTGTAGTGCTGCTCGCGACCGTCGCCTCCATAGTTCGGCCAGTCTGTATCAGGCAGGGCTACGGCACTCGCCGGAGCGGCTGCCGCGGGTTTGTCAGCCGCGGTAGCAGTGTCCGGGGTCTCCTGCTGGCAGCCGGCCAGGGTAAGCAGCGCCGACAGCGCCAGAAAAGGCAGTTTTTTCATCACAGGGAGTCCCCCGGCAGATAGTTATTGTTGTTGTGTCTGTTGCTGTTGTTATTGCTGTTGCTCCGCCACCAGCCGCTGGCCGGTGACATCGGAGGTACCGAAAAATCCCATCTTGCAGCGACCGCTTAGCTGGTCGCCTTCAACCTGCAAATGGTATTTGAGGGTAATGCGAATCGGCTTGCGCACCGGCACCGAAAAGATGAGCTGGTTGCCCTGCACCTCTCCGGTGAAGTCCGTGCGCCCCTCGTCACTGCTGAGATAACCGCTGAGCGCCTCGCCCTGCACCTCGAAATGCCCCAGCATCTCCCTGGGGTCACCAGGCGCGTGCAACACCAGTTGCCAGTCACCGGCGACAGCCGCCGATGTATGAGCCACAGCCGTAGGGTCATGAGCCACTTCCGCTTGCGCCAGCGACCAGGCCGCGGCCGCCAGTGCCAGACCGATAAGTACCGGCAACAGGCGGCGGCCAATCATTTTGCAGCACTCCTTCGCCATCACCTGAAGCCCGCTACACCGGCTTGCACCGAAGACCGGTGTTCACGGTCAGAGACGCTCGCCGGTGAGTTTGGCGGAGCCGAAGATGCCCATCTTGCACTTGCCGGTGATCTTGTCGCCGTCGATCAGCAGGTTGTACTTGAGGGTGATCTTCATGGGCTTGGTGACCTTGAGGTCGAACACCAGGTTGTTGCCATTGACCACGCTGCCGGTGAATTCCATCTGCCCTTCCGGACTGCTCAGGTAACCGCTCAGGTTGTCGCCGCTGGTTTCGAAGTGGCCCTGCATCTCCTGCGGACCCATGGGTGTGGAGAGGATCATTTTCCAGTCACCGTCGATTACCACCGGTCCGGCAGCTTCGGCATCCGCAGCGGGAGCCGGCTCAGCCACAGCCGCAGGCGTCACCGGCGCCACAGCAACCGGCGCTGCCACCTTGGGCGGCGTCAGGTCGCGACCTTCCATCACACTCAGCAGCTTGGCCGGCGTCAGCGGCAGATTCACCTCCACCTCGCCAAAGGGGGCCAGGGCGTCGGCAATGGCATTCACCAGCGTCGGCGCACCGATAATGGCGCCGCCCTCGCCCACACCGCGCATGCCACCCACCGACTGCGACGGGGTGTTGGCGTGCACGAATTCGAAGGTGGGGATGTCGGAGATGGCCGGCATCATGTAGTCCTTGTAGGTGGCGGCGGTGGGGTTGCCGCGCTCGTCAAAGCCCACCTCTTCCAGCAGCACCATGCCGATGGCCTGTGCCAGGCCGCCGGAGACCTGTCCCTCCACCACTGCCGGATTGAGCGGTGTGCCGCAATCCTCAGAGGAGATCCAGCGCAGAATCTTCACAAAGCCGGTATCCCGATCCACTTCCACCACACAGGCGTTAGCGGCACTGGCGAAGGTCATGGGTGGCGGCTGGTAGCGGTGCTGGGCCTCGAGACCGGACTCCATACCCGGCGGCAGGCGATCCGGCTCGCCGTAGGCGATGTTGGCCAGCTCCGCCAGGGAGATGGACTTGTCCGGGTGGCCCGCCACACTGATCCTGCCGTCGTCGATAACAATGGCGGCGGCTTCCGCCTGCAGCAGGTGGGCGGCCAGGGTGCGCACTTTCTCCGCCAGTTTGTCGGCGGCGAGAATGGCGGCGCCACCGGCGATCACGCCCTGACGGCTGCCGGCGGCACCGGGGGAGAAGCCGCCGCGGGAGCTGTCGCCCTCGAACACCGACACATCCTCGTAGGCGACACCGAGACGGTCGGCAAAGATCTGCGCCATGGTGGTCTGGGTGCCGTGACCCTGGGAGTGGGTACTCATGGTGGCGGTCACCTTGCCGGTGGGCTCGATGCGCACCTGCGCCAGCTCACCGGTCATGATGGGCATGGCACCGGCGGCGCCGGTGGGTTCGATGTAGGTGGCAAAACCCAGCCCCAGGTAGCGGCCCTGTTCACGGGCCTCAGCCTGCTCGCGACGAAACGCAGACACATCAAAGTAGCCCAGCAACTTCTCCAGACACTCAGCCGGCGTCACATCCTCCAGCGGGATCTGCATGCAGGACATCGCCGGTTGCTCGCTGAGCGTCACCAGATTGTTACGACGGATATCGATGGGGTCGATCCCAAGGCGGCGCGCCGCCACATCCAACGCGGTCTCCCGGGCCAGCGACTCCATGGCCCAGGGACCGCGATAGGCGGCGTAACCTACGGTGTTGGTATACCAGCCGCGGGTGAGGAAGCCGTAGGCCGGCATTTTGTAAGCCGCCCACATAAACATGTGTACGGCAATGTTGCACTCGGACAGCTGCGGGAAGGCACCGTTGTTGCAGCTGTAATCACCGTGGGAAGCCAACAGCTTGCCGTCGTTATCGAGGCCAATCTGCAGGGTCATCTCCTGCTCGCGGGCCTGATTGGCGCCAATCAGGTTTTCGTAGCGGTCCTCAATCCACTTCAGCGGACGACGGAACTTGAGCGCCGCCAGGATCACCGCCACCTCTTCCTTCCAGGGGTGGTTCTTGAGACCGAATGCCCCACCTACGTCCTTGGCGATGACACGGATGGCCATGTCAGGCTTACCCAGCGCCAGCGATGTCCAGCGCTCGACCGCGTGCGGGCTCTGGCAGGTGATGTAGAGGGTCAACTCTTTAGGGCCTTCAGGATCGGCCAGAATGCCACGGGTCTCCATGGGAGACTGGGAGATGCGCTGGTGCACCACCTTATGGGTCAGGCGCAGGGGCGCGGCCTGTAACAGCGCTTCAAGATCTTCGTCGATCTCCTCTTCACCCATCTGCGCGGAGATATTGTCTTCTGTGCCAGGGTGCACCGGAGCGCCGTGACGGGCGTCGTCGATGGTGACCAACGGGGTCTCTTCGGCGTACTCCACTTCCACCAGTGAGGCGGCGTCTTCGGCGATGGCGCGACTGTCGGCGATCACCATCACCACCGGCTCACCCACGTAGGCGACCCGACCATCCGCCAGCGGCGTGGTTTTCACATCCGGCGGCGACAGGAAGAAGGCCAGCATGGTGACATCGAATTCCGCCAGGTCCTGCTGGGTGTAGATGGCGTGCACACCCGGCACGTCGCGGGCGTAATCGCTGCTGATGGAGATGATGTTGGCGCGGGCTACCGGGCTGCGGGTAAAAGCCACGTGCAGCTGGCCGGGCACGGAGACATCGTCCACAAACTGGCCATGACCGGTGAGCAGGCGCGGGTCCTCCTTGCGGTGCACCCGCTGGCCGATGTATTTGCCGGTGAGGATGCCGGCGCTGCGATCGCCGGGAGAGTTCATGGTCATGCTTCATCCCCCATCGCATTGTAGGCCAGCCGCGCGGCGCTGCGACGAATGCCCTGATAGCCGGTGCAGCGGCAGATGTGGCCGGACATGGCGCCCTCCAGCTGCTCCTTGCTGCACTGCTTGCCCTCGCCGGTGAGCGAGGCCAGGGTCATCACCACGCCGGGGGTGCAGAAACCGCACTGCAGGGCGTGCTCTTCCATCAGCACCTGCTGCACCGGGTGCAGGGTGCCATCCTCGGCCGCCAGCCCTTCGGCGGTAACGACAGTGGCGCCATTGGCCTGTACCGCCAGCATCAGGCAGCTGCGCACGGCACGGCCGTCCACGGTGACAGTACAGGCGCCGCAAACGCCGTGTTCGCACCCCAGGTGCACGCCGGTAAAGCCGCTATCGTCACGCAGGAAATCCGCCAGCGAGGTGCGCGCTTCCACGTCACCGCTGTACTGACGGCCGTTAATGGTCAGTTCAATCTTGTGGTTGCTCATGCAGCCTCCCCTTGTGCAGCCAGTTCGCGCAGGGCGCGGGCCAGCAGGCGGGCACCCACGGTGCGGCGGTACTCGGCACTGGTGCGCTTGTCGTCAAACGGTGATGTCTCGGCCACGGCGGCGTCGGCTACCGCCTGCGGGTCGATCTCCGCCAGGCTTTTGCCCACCAGCAGCTGCTCGGCGGCAGCGGCTTTCAGTGGCGTGGGCCCCATGGCCATCCAGGCGATACCGGCGCGGCTGATCTTGCCGGCCTCCAGCGCCAGCGCGCCCACCACCCCCACCAGGGCAAAATCACCGGGGCGCTGCGCCAGCTCGGTAAACAGGGGCAGATGGCCGGCGGGCCAGGCAGGGAAGGTGATGCCGGTAACCAGTTCATCCGGCTCCAGCACGGTCATAAACGGACCCAGGTAAAACTCGGCGGCAGGCACCTGACGGCTGCCGCGCACGGAACTGATGTCAATGGTCGCCCCCAGCGCCACGGCGCAGGCGGGCAGTTCCGCCGCCGGCTCGCCGAGAGCGATGGAGCCGCCGACGGTGCCGCGATTGCGGGTCTGGTGGTGGCCCACATGACGCACCGCTTGCACCAGCGTCGGCAGCTGTTCAGCCAGCAGCTCACTCTCCAGCACCTCGTACTGACGGGTGGCCGGGCCGATGCGGATGCCACCCTCCACCGCACTGATGCCCTTCATCCCGGCCGTGTTGTTGATATCCACCAGAATGAATGGCTGGCTCATGCGCAGGTTGAGCAGCGGCATGAGAGTCTGGCCACCGGCGATCACCGTGGCACCACCGCCGGCCTCGCTGAGCAACTGGCAGGCCTCGGCAATGGTGGCCGGCGCGTAGTAATCAAATGGAGCCGGCTTCATCAGTGTTCCCCCTCAGCGTCATGGGGATGATGCTCATGGTGCATCTGCTCCAGCAGCTGCTGCAGCTGCGTCTTGTCCAGCACGATCACCTGACTGCTGGCACTGCTGCGGCCGTACTCAAAGGCGACAAAGGCCACCAGTACCAGCAACAGGCCCAAGGCCAGCCCCATCCACAAGCCACCTCTCGCCGGGGCCGCGTAAGTCGGGGCCGGAACTCCACCGGCGGCAGTCGCTGCCACCGCGGGGGCCGCAGCGGGCTTGACGCCAGTGACCACCTCCCCAAAGCGGGCGAAGAACTTGCCGGCCAGCTGTTTGGCGGTGGCGTCAATGATGGGGCCACCCAGCTGCGCCATGCGCCCCCCCACTTCGGCATCCACTTCGTAGATCACCAGGGTGCCGCCGTCCTTCTCCTGCAGGCGCACCTTGGCGGCGCCTTTCATGGAGCCGGCGATACCGCCGTTGCCTTCCAGGTTGAGGGTATAGCCGTGGGGCGCATTGATGTCAGAGAGGGTCACGGCACCTTTGAAGCGGGCACCAATGGGGCCCACCTTCACTTCCACCGTGGCGGTAAAGCGATCGTCTGCTTCTTTGGCCAGCGTCTGGCAGCCGGGGATGCTGGCACGCAGGGTTTCCGGATCGTTCAGCGCTTCCCAAACCCGCTGACAGGGGGCAGCCACAAACTGCTCACCGACCATTTGCATTATGTTTTTCCTCCCACCCGGGACCGGGCGTGTCAGTTGTTCGGGGTAGCGCGAAGCCAGGACAGTTGTTGTTATAGTCGGGCTTCACCCCGGTTGCGATTCGGCAGATGTTATAGCAGTTTTTCATTTTCATGTCACCGAACTGCCTCGAATTTGCATATTGCCCGGCAAGCGCTTCATAATCCACTCCCACAACCCTAACAATTCTTTCGAGTGATCCACTATGCGACCCTCCCGCTTTGCCCGCGCAGGCTTGCTGCTGGCCCTGTGCGCCGGCCTGGCTCAGGCCGACAACAGCCTGTCCACGGTCGACCAGCACCAGACCGGCACCCAGTATTCACCCCTCAGCCAGATTAACCGCGACAATGTCGCCCAGCTGGAGAAAGCCTGGGAGTACCGCGCCGGCGACCTGCCAGCGGATATGGATATGAGCCAGCTGATCTCACTGCAGGATCAGCCCACCCTCATCGGCGACAACCTGATTGTCTGCTCCGCCACCCGCCAGCTGACCGCTCTCGATCCCGCCACCGGGGAAAAGCGCTGGACCTTCGACCCGGAGATTCCCGAGCTCTCCACCAAGAAGTGTCGCGGCATCGGCAACTGGACCGACACTCAGGCGGAAGCCGGCAGTGAATGCAAAACCCGCCTCTTTCTGGGCACCCCGGATTACCGCCTGATCGCCATCGACGCCGCCACCGGCCAGCGCTGCAGCGGCTTTGGTGACAACGGTGAGATAAAAATGCCCCCCAGCAAACCGGAGCTGTGGCCCGGTGAAGTGGCCGCCGGCTCCAACCCCGCAGTGATCAACGATGTGGTGGTGGTAGGCTCCTCCGTAGCGGATATGCAGCGCGCCGATCCCCCCAGCGGCCGGGTCATGGCCTATGACGCCCGCACCGGCGAGTTCCGCTGGTCCTTCGACCCGGTGCCCCGCGACGCCAATGATCCCGCCATGGCCACCTGGGGCAAGGGCACAGACAGCTTCGGCCAGGGCAACGTGTGGAGCTCCATGGCCACCGACCAGGCCCTGGACCTGGTCTACCTGCCCACCACCAGTGCCTCCGACGATTACTACGGCGGCAACCGCCCCGGCGACAACCTCTACTCCACCTCGGTAGTGGCGCTGCGCGGCAGCACCGGTGAGGTGGTGTGGCACCAGCAGCTGGTACACCACAACGTCTGGGACTACGACATCCCCGCCCGCCCCATGCTGATCGACTACCCCCACAACGGTGAGATGGTGCCGGCGCTGGTGCAGAACACCAAGATGGGCATGATCTTTGTCTTCGACCGCGCCACCGGCGAACCGCTGGTGCCCATCGAAGAGCGGCCGGTGCCGCAGGACGGCACCGTGCCCGGCGAAGTGCTCTCCCCCACCCAGCCCTTCCCCGTGGGCATGCCCAGCCTGATGCCCCACAGTTTCTCGCCGGAAGACACCTGGGGCTTTACCCCCATCGATGAATACCTGTGCAAGAGCGCGGCGGAAGAGTACCGCTACGGCCCCATCTACACCCCCATCACTGAGCAGGGCACCATCCTGATGCCGGCAGCCGGTGGCGGTCCCAACTGGGGCAGCGGCGGCTACGATCCCGGCAGCAACATCATGGTCGTTCCATCCAACCGCGTGCCCATGGTGGCCAAACTGGTGCCTCGCGCGAAAGCCAAGGAGACCTACGAGATGAACGTGGAAGGTCTCTCCATGGGCTTCAGCAACCCCGGCTCGGACTACGCGCTGGAGATTAAACCACTGATGTCACCGCTGGGCGCGCCCTGCTCCGCCCCACCCTGGGCCGCACTGACCGCCGTCGATATTGTGAAGAAAGAGATCGTCTGGGAGGTGCCGCTGGGCAGCCTGAAAAAGATGATGCCGTTTGGTCTGGACCTGCTCTACGGCACCCCGGGTGCCGGTGGCCCGCTGGTCACCGCTGGCGGCCTGGTGTTTATCGGTTACACACTGGATAACAGCTTGCGCGCTTTTGACATCAAAACCGGCGAAGTGCTGTGGGAAGATGAACTGCCATTTGCCGGCAACTCGGTACCTGTTAGCTATGAAGTACATGGCGAGCAGTACATTGTGATGCCGGCCGGTGGTCACTCCATGTACACCGCCAAGCCGGGTGATGCGTTTGTAGCTTATAAGCTGAAGAAGTAAGTCCTGTCCCGGCTGCGCGTGGAAGCGGGTAGCCGGATTATTGTTCGTTGTTTGAGTGAATTTGGGCTTTGGGTTTCGCCCTGCCGGGCGAGTTACTTTTCTTTAGGCAAAGAAATACCGATACAGCGGGCACACGTGAGTAACCAAAAGGCCGAAAAGATCGCGCGGAGGACCGCGCTCCTACAGAGCGCGATCCGGGTTTCGTAGGAGCGCGGTCCTCCGCGCGATCTTTTGAATTTGAAATAACCATGGCACTGGCACAGACTCGATCCCCGTGCGAGCTGCCGAACGGAGGGCTGGCTGTGGGGGAGAAGCGCACATGGACGTGCGCTTCAGGTCTGTTGGGCCAGGAGGGCCCGTCAGACCGACCCCCGCAGACGGCCTGGAGAGAGGGGAGTCAGCTGGTGTTTTTTACCAGCTGACCAGCGAACCCGGGGCGCCCTTTCTTTTGGTTACTTTTCTTTGGGCGACAAAGAAAAGTAACTCGCCCAGCAGGGCGAAAAGGGCAGCTCAAATTCACTCCGAAAAGCGTACGAAGTCCCCCCCAAAAAAACCAACCCACCCCAAATCCTCCCCAATCTGACACAATCCCCCCATCACTTGACTGGCCCCCAACCACCCCCAATCGCTAAGCTGCAACTTTCCATAACAACAAACTCCGGATTCCAGCATGAGGCTTATTGGCGTCAACAACTCCCCCTACCACCGCCGCACCGCCATCTCCCTGACACTGCTGGGCGTCCCGTTCGAAGTTCAGACACTCTCTCCGTTTATGCACAGCGAAGCCCTCAGCCAGATCAACCCGATGATGAAAGTGCCCACGCTGGTGTGCGACAGTGGTGAGCAGATCATGGACTCATCGCTGATCATTCAGTACGCCGAGAGCACCCTGACTGATGGACAGTCGCTTTGGTCCGTCGACACCTCAATACGCCAGCGGGAATACCGTGCCGTGAGCGTAGCGCTGGTAGCACTGGAGAAGTGCCTGCAGATTGTTTACGAAACCCGCCTGCGTCCCACCGATGTGCGTCACCTGCCATGGCTGCAGCGACTGGAAACCCAGCTGCAGGCAGGCCTGGGCGAACTGGAGCATCTGGTCGCCAGTCAACCGGAACTCTTCACCAGTGAACATTCGCAGGCCACCATCACGGCCGCCATTGCCGGCGGCTTTGCCCGTATGACCGTGCCCGCCTCCGTCAGCGAGCTGAAGACACCGGCTCTGACATCCTTGTCGGAACGGATGGAAGCGCTGCCGGTCTTTCAGCAATTTGCCCCCTGAACGCCCATATTACGCGGCGCCCGGACCATACTCGCTTGCGGAAAAGGGACATTGCACAACACAAGGTAGATTGCAGCACAACAGGGAGATTGAGCCCTCCCGGGTGTACGAGAGCCACCCACGGCGGATAGCTGGATTCCCGCCTCCGCGGGAATGACGAGCAGAGGGGCCATTCACCCAGGATGCACACATCCGATTAGCGTATAGAGAAACATTCCCGCCACTCTGCCGACTGCCAGATCTTCAGAAGTAACCACCGCCGGCCACCCCTTAATTTGTTACACTGGCGCCTTTTTGGGACGCTGGCTTATGACCATTCACTACCGCTGCCCCCTTTGCCAGCAATCCCTGGCGCTGACGGTACGCACATGGCGTTGTCCGCAGGGCCACTGTTTTGATATGGCCAAAGAGGGCTACGTCAACCTGCTGCCAGCGCAAAACAAGCGCAGCAAGGCTCCCGGTGACACTGACGAGATGCTGCGGGCCCGCCGCCGTTTTCTGGAAGCCGGTTACTTCCAGCCTCTGATCGATGCGTTGTCCGCCGAGATCAGCCAACTGCCGGAGATCACCAGCCTGCTGGATATCGGCTGTGGTGAGGGCTATTACCTTCGCGCGCTGGCCAAACACTTGCCTGCAGAGACCTTCGGTATCGACATTGCCAAAACCGGTGTGCGCATGGCCGCCAAACAGCAGCAACAGAGCAATTTTAGTGTTGCCAGTGCGGCTCACTTACCGTTTGCCGATGCATCTTTCGATCTGGCGCTGTCGGTATTTGCCCCAGCCTTCGGTGAAGAGAGCGTGCGTATTTTAAAGCCCGGCGCCAGTCTGTTGATCGTAGGGCCCGGCCCCTTCCACCTGCAGGGACTCGCCGCCCGTATATACGATCAGGTGAAAGAGCATCAGGGAAATTTTCAGAACGTGGAAGGTATTGAACAGTTGCAATTGGCGAGAGAGCGGACCATCAGTGCCGATATCACAGTGGTGGGAAGTGCCGTGGAAGATCTGTTGCAGATGACACCTTACTACTGGCACACCAGTGCAGAGCGACAGGCGGAGATGGCGGCTTGTGAGGAGTTGTGCACGCCGGTTGAATTCGTGATACGTCACTACCAGCGGCTCTGACCGACAAGCGTTTTGAATATTCCCGGAATTAAATGGGCCTGAACGCAGGTGCACTCAGGCCATAACGCAAACATCAATCTCCACAGGCTTCCATACCAGCCGACATCGCGCCAGCGATCATGTATCCGAGGATCCCGGTCGGCAAACTCCGACGCAGGTCATGAAGAGCGCTGAAACAGCTTAGCCATCACTTGCCGCCATTTTATCCTTCAGCCTGTCGCCCATGACCACCACATTGATATCACCCTTGTGGTAAGTAACCAACGCAAAGAGGTAGGCAAAGCTAAACAGGCTACCTCCGAGGAAACACAACGAACCTAATGCAAACCCTTTGACGGAAAACTTAAGCCGCCAGGCCGCCCACAACCCGACCAGGCCCAAGTGAAACAGGAGATCACTGCAGAACTGTGTCCGCCAGTCACCAGCATTCAAATCATAGGAGTACACATCAAGAGCTACACCCAGGCTTTCTGAAGCCAATGCATTCGCTGTCACAGCCACAATAATCAGCCAACATATAAGTAAAACCGCCCTGAAAACAATCATAAATATTCCTGCACCTCAAAAACTATATTCATAAACACGTCACCCAATAATAACCGACTCGATTTCCAAAGACCCACTCATACTTTGGGCGCCGGCCCCGAAAATGGCACGACCGCCAACTTTTTGCCACACCCTCTGTCAAAGGCAGCTCCCCGCACATCGTTATAACGCGGCGCAGGAAGCCCGGGGAAACTTTCGGCACGGAGAGTTCAGGATGAAACTTCAACCACTGCACCGACGCGCTGCACAGGCAGGCGTTACCGTGAGCAGCAAGGAAAAGGAAAGCAGCTGCAATTGATCCGGCCACAGGCATACCAGAAGAAGACTCTATCCTGACGTTACACGATAAACATGCTTCCCTTCAAAACAGCAACATGCACATCTACGATCGGGACTGCAACTGAACATTCACCGGCACGCCGGAAAACCGCGGCATGAAGTTGATGGGCTCCAGATACTGCTGCAGCGACGTCAACTGCCCGACATTACTGCCGCCTTCACCATGCACATCCCCAGCCGGAGAGACCAGTTTGCCGAACATATGAGTCATCGAGATCACGCCCCGGCGCAAGCGAGGCTCTGCCTTTGCGACTGCGGCAATCTCACCATGGTCTGAAGTAATGCGGATATCGGCCCCCTCCCCTATGCCCTGCTCTTCCATATCCTGCGGATTCATATAGGCCCAATTAAGGGGATACTTTTTCCGCGAGCGGCCGCTGTCCAGATAGGCGCCGTTCATATTTTCCAGCACGCGCCGGCAGGTCAGGTAAAAACCGAAGCCGCTTTGCGACTCCTCTTCCAGTAGCTGCAGCAACTCCACTGTCACATCCTGCGGGCACAGCTGCAAGCGGCCACCAAAATCCTTTGCCGGCTTCTGTACGTAATGCGGCTCCAGTTCAGGGCGGACTCCGGAAGGATTGGCTTTTAACTCATCAAAGGAGACACGACTGTTCTTGCAGAGAAAACGCAACAGGTCTTCCGGGTCCGGCTTCTCGGTCACACTCAATGACAGGCCATCGTCGATGGCGTCAAAGACCTTGCCGTAAGTCCAGTATTTGAAAGTCAGTGGCAGGTTCATGCGCGCACTCACTTCCCAGAAAAACTCCCAGTCGTGAATGGTGCCCGCCGGCTTCTCCACCACGGGTGGTGCGTACTGGGCGAAGGCCTCCGGATAGAGGGCATCGCCGGGAGTGGTAATGTCGTGGCGTTCAAACGGCTGCGAGGTGGCAATCACATAATGTGCGTAATCGCAGGTGGCGTTCATGCGTGCGTCGAGACACACCAGCAAGTCCAGGTCTTCAAAGGCAGGAATGGCGCGGGCGGGATCGCCGAGGCCCATCAGCGGGTTGCCGCCAAAGACAATCAGCGCACGGATTTTGTCCGGCCCCGGTGTGAGTATCTCCTGTGGCAATAACGCGGTGGGGAATTCGCCCAGCAGCTGACCTACATCGGCGGTGCGGCATTTCACCCCTTTCTCCCAACTGCGCGAGGGCGACACCGCCATCTCCATGGTGACGCGGGGATTGAGCACACCCGGATTGCGCACCCGGTCGCCGGCCCGTCTGTAACCACCCACCAGCGCATTGACCACTTCGATCATGTGGTCGTTGAGGTTGGAATGCAGGGACATGGAAGGGCCGGTGCCACTGCCCACAAAGGCCCGTTTGGCAGCCCCGATCATGGTGGCCGCCTGTTCAATTTGCTCCACCGGCACATCGGCACGGGCGGCCGCCAGCTCCGGCGTAAACGGCGCCACGGCATCCCGCAACTCATCCAGCTGGATACAAAACTGTTCGCAGAATGACTGATTAAAGGTGCCATCGCGCAACAGGATATGGGCGATGGCGGCAAACAGTGCGGCGTCCTGTCCCGGCAGCGGCTGAATCAGCAAGTCGGCGTAGCGGGCCGTTTCACTGTTGCGCGGGTCGATGACAATGACTTTGCAACCACGCTTTTTCGCTTCAGCAATGGAGCGTCCCGGCGAGCCGCTGGTGCCGGCGGAAAAGGGATAGGTCTGGTGAGTGACTACCGGGTTATTGCCCACGAAGACCGCCAGGTCGATATCCTCGGTGGCCGGCTTGCCGCTGGCCATCACCCCCAGCCGGGCATTGGTCACCCATTTGGCGGATTGGTCAATCGTCATGGTGGAAAACAGGTTGGGCGTGCCCACGGCTGACAGGAAGGACTTCTCCAGCTGGGCACCCAGCACGCTGCGGTAGGCGCCGGTACCGTGATAGAGGGCTACAGTGCGGGGGCCATGCTCGCGGATCAAGGTTTGCAGTTGCGCGGCAATCTCATCCAGCGCCTGGGGCGCACCGATTGGCTCGAAGGAGCCGGCAGAGTTGCGTTTGAGGCTGTGCAGCAGTCGATTCTCGCCACCGTTGTGGAAATCCACCGCTGCCAGCCCTTTGGCACACATGTAGGCCCCATAGGGTGATGCGGTGCCATCGGCTACCACGCTGGCAATACGCCCCTCCTCCACAGTCAGCTGCATGGAACAGAGGGCGCTGCAGTTGCGGCAGAAGGTTTTGGCGGTATGGCTCATGACGACTCCGGTGCTGGTGTTATGGTTATAGCGCAGACAACTGCCAGTATCCCGCCGCCGGCAGCAGGATTCACTAGCCGGTGACTCAATGTCGGGTCGCTTGGCGCTTCTGTCACCTCCGGCTTGGCGCTTCTGTCTCCGCCGGCTTGGCGCTGTTGGCACCCCCAGCCTGTCGCTTGTGGCCCCAGGCCCCTGCTCCCCGGCGCTCCTGACAGCCCCGCTTGCCTCCCGCCGGCACCATCGACACAATGCCCGCCATGGAAAACTGGATCCTTGAAAGCGCCATCCTGATCGCCGCCGGCTTTATGGCTGGTGCATTCAATGCTGTGGCCGGGGGCGGCAGCTTTATCACGCTGCCAGCGCTGGTGTCGGTGGGCCTGCCACCGCTGCTGGCCAACGCCACCGGGACGGCAGCCCTGTTGCCCGGCTACCTGGCCAGCGTGTGGAAATTCCGCCACAGCATGCGACTGCCGGCGGGCTTCTCCTGGCTGACGCTGGTGGTGCTGACGCTCGGCGGAGGCGCACTGGGGGCCATCGCCCTGCTGCTGAGTCCGGGGCAACTGTTCAACGCCCTGATTCCGTGGCTGGTGCTGTTTGCCAGCGGGCTCTTCGCCTTTGCCCCGTACTTCCTGCAGGGAGGCCACTCCAACCGATCCCGCCCCCGCTTGCACTGGTTATTGCTGTGTGGTGTGTGCGTCTATGGAGGTTATTTCAATGGCGGCGTGGGTATCGTGCTGCTGGCAGCCCTGTACCTGTTGGGACAGAGTGACCTGCACAGCATGAACGGGCTGAAGAACCTGATGTCGGCGCTACTGACCACAGTGGCGGTGGTGATCTATGGGGTGGGAGGCCTGCTGGAATTCAGCCACCTGTGGCTGCTGGCGGTGAGTGCCGTGGCCGGCGGCTACGGTGGTGCAGCCCTGGCCTATCGTATTCCAGCTCACTGGCTGCGGGGATTTATTGTCCTGGTTGGCCTGGTGGTGGCGGTGATTTTTTTCCTGCGGTGAAATAGAAAAGGATCGCCCGGGGGACCGGGCTCCTACAGGGGCAGCGCTGTTATTGTAGGAGCCCGGTAGCCCAGGCCACCCTCTCTTTCGGCAAAGCCGAAAATCGCCTTATCCTCCGGGCGATCTTTTGTGCTCGCGCGAAACTCCCGCAACGAAAAAAGCCCGCAGTGCGGGCTTTTTAACCGGTGGAAGAGTCGGGCGTCCGGAGACGATCAACTCCAGCCATTCAGAAGCGCAGGGACATACCCAGGAACAGTCCGTCCTCCAGCTCCACGTCACGGCGACCATCTACGTCGATCTCGACAGAGGAGTAGCCAGCACTCAGCAGGGCGTTCTCGAAGACGTGGAAGTTGAACTTCACAAACCACTCCTCGTAGCCGTCGGCATCCGAGAAAGAGAGCATATCCGGGCTGTAGTAGAGGCCGGCAACCATGGAGAAGTCGCTGTTGAATGGAACGGCGACTTCACCGCCCAGCGCCACACCATAACCACTGTCGTCCCAGTCGGCGTAGAAAGCCTTGCCACCGATACGACCACTGATACCGTCGCGTTTGCCGTTAACAAACAAACCACCGGTTACCAGGGTGCTGTCTGTATCGTCGTTGTGCACCAGCCCCAGCTGGGTGGAGGCTTCGGCCCCCATGCCGGCGTCCAGGTGCAGCGCCAACGATTCATCACCGATGCGCAGAGCCACATCGCCCAAAGCCATCGAACTGGCCAGCAGAGTTGCTGCGCCGATTAATACTCTCATAACCTCTCCAGAGTTAAGGATCCATGTCGGGCGGTAGTGTAACGCCGGAGAGGTACTGAAAAACAGACTCACCATCGCTGCTACTGCCATCACGCTATGAAGACAGCGCAGCGAAGGATTTTACTCCATCATCGCCTTCACTTTTTGTTTCATAATGTGAAGCAGGTCGATTCGGATCTTGACGCTGACCTTGTTGAGCTCACCGGTGAAGATGCCCTGATTGGCGTATTCGGTGGTTACCGGCAGGTTGCTGTCGCGACCGGTATCGAAGGTTTCACCGTTACCGGCGATGATGCCGGGACGTTTCTGCACCTGACCTTCGACCACTTCTTCACCATCCACAGAGATCACCAGGGTACCGGCATCGTCCATCAGGTTGTAGGTGAAGTCGTAGCGCACGGTGTGACGACCGGGCGTCAGGGCCTTGTCGGCGGCGATACGGGTGAAGTAACCCGGCTGCGGGGACACGGCAGCAAAGGCCACCGGCTTGCCATCCTTGAGATAGAAGCTCCAGCCACCAAAGCGGCTACCGGCCGCTGCCATCACACCTTCAGCACCACCCTCAGGCACAACAATCTCTGCCTCCAGGCTGAACGGCATCATGGTGATGGGCGGCGCCGACATCAGCTGCACAGAGACATCGCGACCCCAGAACACATAGTCGCTGCGGAAGGAACCGGCCTTCTGCGCCATGTGCATGGCGCGGGCCATACCTCCGGCGTCCTGGATCGGATAGACGTTGTGCTTGCGCGCTTCGGCATCAAACAGCTTCTGCATGTCCGCCAGCTTCTGCGGGAACTCCGCTGCCACGTTATTGGATTGGCTGAAATCCTTGTTGAGGTTGTACAGCTCCCACTCGTAGGTGGTGACATCACTGCCGGCACGATCGCGGGCAATGTTCCACGGCATATTGCGCGGCGCGGTGTTGGCGATCCAGCCATCGTGGTAAATACCACGGTTGCCGATCACTTCGTAGTACTGGGTATCGCGCACGGATTTGGCAGCACCATTGTTGAAGCTGTAGATCATGCTCTTACCATCGATGGGCTGCTGCTTCACGCCATCCACAGTCCTGGGTGCCGGAATCTTCGCCGCTTCCAGAATGGTGGGCATAACATCAATCACGTGATGGTACTGGGAACGCACTTCACCGGTGTTGGCAATCTGTGCCGGCCAGGAGACCACCATGCCGTTGCGCACACCGCCCAGGTGGGAAGCGTGGGTCTTGAACCAGGGGAAGGGCGTGTTGGTAGCGTAGGTCCAGCCCAGCGGATAGCCCTGATAGGTGTTGGGGCCACCCAGCTCGTCCAGGTTGTCATAGATCCAGTCCACGTCGGGATCGTGATAGGTCTTGGTGGAGAGGTGGGCCATTTCGTTGAGGGTACCTTCGGCACCGGCTTCACCACTGGAGCCATTATCACCTTCGATGAAAATCACCAGGGTGTTATCGGCGATACCCATGCGCTGCAGCTCATCCATTACACGACCGAACTGGGCATCCTGATAAGCCAGCATAGCGGCATAGACTTCCATGTAGCGGGCATAGACGGCTTTCTGCTTGTCCGAGAGGCTGTCCCAGGCAGGCACAACATCCGGACGCTCAGACAGTTTGGTCCCCTCCGGAACCACACCCAGGGCCTTCTGGCGCTTGAGGATCAGCTCGCGTTCCTTGTCCCAGCCGTGATCAAACTTGCCTTTGAATTTGGCAATCCACTCTTTGGGCGCCTGGTGCGGCGCATGGGCAGAGCCGGTGGCCAGGTAGGCAAAGAAAGGCTTGTTGGGATCGGAAGCCTTCTGGTTATGAATCCAGTTGATGGTGCGATCCGCCAGGTCTTTATCCAGCATGTAGTCGTCGGGACGCTTGTCCACGTGGATAGGCGTGATGCCTTCGTACAACGCCGGATTGAACTGGTCAGTATCACCGGCGGGGAAGCCGTAGTAGTACTCAAAACCGCGACCGGTGGGCCACTGGTCAAACGGGCCGGAAGGGGAACGCTCGCCCGCCGGTACATTGTGGTCCTTACCGAACATGGCGGTGTTGTAGCCGTTGTCGCGCAGGACCCGGGCCACGGTTGCCGCACTGTGGGGCACATGGCCCGTGTAACCGGGGTATGGGGAGTTCAGCTCCACCACCGCCGCCGTGCCCACCGCATGGTGGTTACGGCCGGTCAGCAGCGCCGCACGGGTGGGCGAACAGATGCCAGTGGTGTGGAACTGGTTGTAGCGCAAACCGTTATTGGCCAGCTTATCCAGGCTCGGGGTGGGCACCGGGCCACCAAAGGTACTGGCAGACGCAAAGCCTACGTCATCGGTCATTACCAGCAGCACGTTGGGAGCCCCTTCAGGCGCCCTTACCGGGTTGGGATACTGGGCTGTGGAACCATCCACGGTAGGTGCCAGAGTGCCGGTATAGGGCGCCGGCAGGATGGGCAGTGAACTGCGATCCACCGGGGCCGGGTCGGCCGCCGATGCCGCCAGCGGCAGCAGCAGGGAGACAGCGGGCAGGCAGCCACGCAGCATCAATCGGGTAAGCGCTCTCATAGCTTATCGTTCTCGTTCTTAGCCCTCACCGGCCCGGGTGCACCGGATTCCAGCGAGGGTGATGGATTGTGGGCACACTATGCCCTACTATTTCCATAACCTAAACTGCATATGTCATCATATATAGATGCCTTGAAAGCATGGAACTAGATCTGAAAAAGCTGCGCCAGCTGGTAACCGTGGCCCGTATTGGCAGTGTCTCCCAGGCCGCAGAAGTGCTGCACATAACCCAGCCCGCCCTGAGCCGCAGCATCAGCGCGCTGGAGGAACAGCTGGGTATCCAGGTGTTCGACCGCGGTCGCAACGGTGTCACCCTCACCAAATTGGGCAAACTGGCGGTGGAGGAAGCGGAATCCCTGCTGGCCCGCTCAAAACTGCTGCAACGCAACCTGCGGCTCTACCAACAGGGGCAGGCGGGCAGTGTGGCTTTTGGCATGGGCCCGCTGATTGGCAGCCTGGCGCTGCCCGGACTAAGTGCCTATCTGGTGAACACCTACCCCCAGCTCAAGGCCCGCGCCGCCGTAAAGGCGGTGGATATGCTGGCCGAGGAGCTGGACCGGGGGGATATCGAGATGATCTTCAGTGGCCAGGCCATGCTGCCGGTCACCGAACACCTGCAGCTGGAGCTTATCGGCCGTATTCCCATGGCCTTCCTGGTGTGCGCCGATCACCCGTTGCTGCAGCAGAAACAGGTTACCCGCATGGACCTGCTGGCCTACACCAGCCTTTGCGCGGTGGAGATGGAGCGCTTCATTCCCAGCTCCCGCGGCACCTTTATCTGCGACAACTACGACATATTGCGCAGTACCGCCCAGCACAGCAACGGCATCTGGGTCAGCTCGCCGCTGATGGCCCGGGAGGAGATAGAAGCCGGTACCCTGCGGGAGCTGAAGTTGACCGACAGCAGCACCCAGACCCAGGTGATTGAGGTCTATATGGCAAGATTGCAGGAGAGCCGGCTGTCACCGGCCGCCGAACTGGTGGCGAGCTTTATGGGGGACTTTTTCCGGGATATCGGATCAGGGAGTTGAGCCGGCGAATAGCCAGCGTATAGAGAGAAACGCCGGATATTTACAGGGAGGAAGTAAAAACAGGAGCGGGATTAACCCGCGCCGCTGCTGCAGCGCGGGTATCCGGTCAGTAAACCGGTCGATCTCAGGCGAATTGGTACTCCGCCAGGAATTTGCCCATGGCCTGACAGAAACGCGCCGCGTCAGCACCGTTGATGATGCGGTGATCGTAGCTCAGGGAGAGCGGCAGCAGGGTGTGCAGCTCGGGGTTACCCTCGGCGTCCGGCAGGAAACGCTGCTTGGCACGGGTGATACCGAGGATGGCCACTTCCGGCGCATTGATAATGGGCGAGAAGCTGGTGCCGCCAATATGGCCCAGGGACGAGAGGGTGAAACAGCCACCGCTCATCTCGGCCATGGAGAGACCTTTGGTCTTGGCCTTGTCGGAGATGGCCACCAGCTCACCGGCGATCTCATCCACGTTCTTCTGATCGCAGTTCTTCAATACCGGCACCAGCAGGCCGCTGGGCACGTCCACCGCGATACCGATGTTGTAGTAGTCCTTCTGGTACAGGGTGGCACCGTCGGGACTGATGGAGGTGTTGAACTGCGGGAACTGCTTCAGCAGCTCGACAGAACCCTGAATCAGGGCTGGCAGCAGGGTACGCTTCTTGTCCGGATTGGCAGCGTTCCAGGCCTTGCGTCGCCCTTCAAAACCGGTGATATCAACGTCATCGTTATGGGTTACATGGGGGATGCAGACCCAGTTGCGGTGCATGGCCTTGGCCACAAAACCCTGGATCTTGCCCATGGGCTTGGCTTCTACCGGGCCGTATACGGAAAAGTCCTCCGCCGGCCAGGGCATCATGTTTGACAGTTGATCACTCATTACTCGTTATCTCCAACAGCGTGGTAACAGCCAATCCCCGATCTGTGCCCGGAGTGGTTCCGGCTGTGGGAAAGGACCGCTGATTTATGGGTTTGTAATCACCAGCCGCTACCCGAGCGGTACGGATGGTGTGGTGCCCCGGCGATACCAGGGTTTTTCGGCCTGCGTATTATAGTGGGATTCCGCCGCCGGTCACGGCCTGCGGTCAGAGAACGCAGAATTGCTGAATTACACGTGCGTGGGCATCATTTCCAGATCGGGATACTTCTCCTTGCGGAACAGCCCATCCAGGTGCAAACGCATCATCTCGCGAGTGAAGCGGTTGGCCATCTCCTCCCGCTCTTCCGGTGTGGCGCTGCGCGAGCGCATCCACACCGGCCACAGGATAGCGCTGCTGAGCACCCGTACGGCGTGCACTTCAGCGTCGATGCCCTCATGCGCCGCATCGGATGCCACGAAGCGATCCACCTGCGTCTTGAACTGACGCCAGAAGTGATCCTGGTTGCGGTCCTCCATACTCAGGATTCGTACCAGCCATACACGGCCAAACTCCGGATACTCCACACAGAAGTGAGCCAGGTTACCCAGCACAACCTCGGGGCGGTTGCGCGGTTGCTCACCGTCGCCAAAGACCGCAGCGGTCATTTTTTCACTGACCCAGTCGGTAGTGGCTTTGACCAATTGTTCGCGGGTCTGGAAGTGGTGGTATGCTGTGCCGCGGTTGACGCCGGCCAATTGTGCCACCTGGGAGACACTCAGTGCTTCCGGCCCGTCTTTGGCCATCAACTTGGCGGACACCTCCAGAATCGCCTCGCGCGTGCGCTCGGGATCTCTCCGGCGCTTACGCGGTCTGGTCAGGGGGGGCGTGGTCTCTGCCATTATTGCTCTTCTCCGGGTCTGCAGCTGCCGGCCAGGCTGGCCTGCACCCATGTCTGCACATCAGAAATGTCGCCTTACACCACAGCTTAAGGGTATTTACCGACAATTTTATACATCAGTGTTGAACAGTATGCCTTAACACTTCTTAAATTGCGACCCCTACCAAGGGCGTAGAAAAGGTCACCAAAGCAGCGTCAAATCCGGGGGGAACAGCAGAAACAGAGGGAGTGATGGAGGCTCCCGCAGGGGGAACCTCCGGCAGCGACGATCAGACGCGCTCGATAACGATGGCTGGCGCCATGCCACCAGCGGCACACATGGTCACCAGACCACGCTTCAGGCCACGACGCTCCAGCTCATCCAGCACAGTACCGATCATGATCGGGCCAGTGGCACCGATGGGATGACCCAGGGCAATGGCGCCACCGTTCACGTTGATGGTGTCGCGGTCGATATCCATGTCACGGATGAACTTCTCCACCACTACTGCGAAAGCTTCGTTCACTTCCCACAGGTCGATGTCATCCTTGGTCAGACCCGCTTTCTCCAGCACCTTTTTGGCAGCCGGTACCGGTGCGTTCAGCATCAGGGTGGGGTCATCGCCAATATTGGCCATTGCCACTACCCGGGCGCGGGGCTTGAGACCGTGCTTCTGAACGTAATCTTCGGAGGCCAGCAGCAGTGCGGCTGCGCCGTCGACCACACCGGAGGAGTTACCCGCGTGGTGGAAACACTGAATATCCACATCCGGGTAGCGACGGTTAATCAACTTGCGGAAGGTGGTGCCTTCACGATCCAGAGGCATATCCGCCAGCTTGGCAAAACTTGGCTTCAGCTCGGCCAGGTCTTCAGCGGTGGTGCTTGGGCGCGGGTACTGCTCCTGGTCCAGTTTGAGGTTGCCCTCGTCGTCGTAGACCGGAATCAGGGACTTGCTGTAGTAACCGTTTTCCATGGCCACCGCGGCACGGCGCTGGCTCTCCAGCGCAAAGGCGTCCAGTTGCTCACGGGTAAAGCCTTCCATGGTGGCAATGGCGTCGGCCGCCAGGCCCTGGTTGGATTGCGGGTGCTTCTCCTGCAGGCGTGCGTTGCCGGTTCCCAGACCGGTGTTGCTGACACCCAGGCCAGCCTCACGCACCTTGCCGCCGTACTCCTGCACGTGGGACATCATCTCGGTACCACCGGCGATCACCAGGTCTTCCATACCGGACATGATCTGGGCGGCGGCAAAATTGACGGCGGTCAGGCCGCTGCCACAGAAACGATCCAGGGTCACACCACTGGCCTTGACGTCATAGCCGGCATCGAGAGCGGCCATACGACCCATGTCACCACCCTGCAGACCCATCTGGGCACTGGTTCCCCAGATCACGTCGTCCACATCGGCGCTGTTGAACCCATTGCGATCCAGCAGGGCTTTCAGCACGGCGGCGGCCAGGTGCTGTGGATGCATACCAACGTAGGCACCTTTACCTGGCTTGGAAGTGGCTCGCGGGGTACGGACGGCATCAATAATGTAGGCTATGGTCATTGTTTTTCTATCTCCTGAATCGGCCCATGGGCGCTCTGGATACAGTGGCGGATCGCCCCGCCACCCCAGCTAAATAGGGCAAAATTAACCTGAATACTATACGACAGTGTTGTACATAAGTACACCAGAGGGCCGCGCGACCCACAGTCTAAAACAGTGTTATGATCCTGCAGTAACCCTTCTACAACCAACCAGTCCCAGAGCAGATGACGTCACGTACCGCCTCCACACCAGAAACAGATGAGTCCGGCAGCAAGGACGACTCCTCCCGCCGTTCCTACAACAGCCCCCTGCGACGCCAGCAAACCGAACAGACCCGGCAGAAAATCGTGGAGGCTGGCGCCGAGCTGGTGAGAAGTTTCAGCAGCTGGGACTGGACCAATCTGACCTGCAAGGCAGTGAGCGAAAAAGCCGGCATCAGTGAGCGCACGGTTTACCGCCACTTCAGCACCGAACGCCATCTGCGTGACGCCATCATGCAGGAGCTGATGAAACAGACCGGTGTCAATCTGGACAATATCGAGCTGGGGGAGTTTGCTGCAATCACTACAGGGGTGGTGAAGTCCTTCGCCACCTTTGCCGTTCCCAATCTGGTGGTTGAAGACCCAACGCTGCTGTCCATCGCCGAAGCCCGTCGCGAAGCGCTTCTGCAAGCCGTTCAACGCGGCGCCCCCAACTGGAGCCACAGCCATCAAACCATGGCCGCTGCGCTGCTGGACCAATTCTGGAATCCGATGCCGTACGAGCGTATGACCAACGATTGGGGGATGGATTTGCAGCAAAGTATCACCGCGCTCACCTGGGTAATCAATCTGATCAACGACGCCATCGACAGAGACAACCGCCCCGACGCCACCACCGACAACTGACGGGCCCTCGCTTGCGCCTGTCGTAATTGCCCACAACCCGTCCGTTCTGTCCCCTACTCGTGCGTGGCTACTGCCGCGCTTCCGTGGCACCATCAAATGCCCCGACCCCGGACGGTCGACCCTCAAAAAAACAATAATCACCACAGGTAGCCAACATGTCCTCCGCTGCAACTGCACCGGTCATTGCGACCCCTGCTGTACCTTACCCGCCTGCCGGCATCGCCTGGTATGCCACTTTTCTGCTGGCACTGCTCTATTGGCTATCGATCCTGGATCGCTTCATTATTTCACTGCTGGTAGGACCGATTAAACAGGACCTGGGGCTGACTGACGTACAATTCGGCCTGCTGCATGGCCTCGCCTTTGCGCTGACCTATTCCCTGTTTGGATTGATAGCCGGATCACTGGCCGACCGCTTCAGCCGCCGCAAGATTATCTGCCTCAGCGTCGCCATCTGGTCGGTGGCCACCGCCGCCTGCGGTCTGGCGCAGAACTTCTGGCAGCTGCTGGTGGCGCGTATCGGCGTCGGCTCCGGCGAGTCCGGTCTCAACCCCAGCGCCACCTCCATGATCACTGACCTCTTCCCCCGCGATCGCCTCACCACTGCCATGGCGGTGTACACCATCGGTGCCACCCTCGGCTCCGGCATGGCCTACCTGTTCGGCGGACTGATTGTGGATCTGGTGGCCAGCTTTGGTACCGTGTCGTTGCCAATTATTGGCGAGCTTTACGCCTGGCAGACCGTCTTTTTTATTATCGGCGTGCCAGGGGTGCTACTGGCTTTTGTCATCTTTACCATCCCCGAACCGGAACGCCGCGACCGCCTCAGCGAGCAACAGCATACCGGCTTCTGGCGCGACATCTTCAACTCTTACGGCGGCCTGTTCCGCTACATGAAACCGCGCTGGAAATTTTTCACCTGCCACTACCTGGGCTTCTCCCTCTCCACCATCGTGCTCTCTGGCGCCGCCATCTGGTACCCGGCACACATGAGCCGCAAGTTTGGCTGGAGCCCCAGTGAGATAGGCATGGGGCTGGGTGTGGCACTGATGATCGGCGGCATCAGTGGCAAACTGATCGGTGGCTACTTTATTGACCGCATGTACCGCCGCGGCTATCGCGACGCACAGCTGCGCTGGTATATCGCCTGCCTGTTGATTGGCGCACCGGTGGGCGTATTCGCCGCAATCACCGACAACCAGTACAGCTTTCTGATAGGCATCGGTGTGTTCACCGCCCTGCTGGCTCCCATGCCCGCCTGCTCCGGCGCGGCATTGAACCTGGTCACGCCCAATGAGTTGCGCGGAATTGGCATTGCCCTGTTTGCAGCGGTGTTTGGCTTGATTGGCAGTGGCACCGGACCGGTAGCCATCGCTGCCATTGCCGAGCATGTGTTTGGCAACTCACCGGCCAGCCTGGGCTATGGATTGGCAACGGCCATGGCTGTGTGCTGTCCGCTGGCAGCGCTGGTGCTGACGCTGGGCCTGAAACCCATGCGGGAGGCGGCGCGGGAGTTTGAGCAATACAGCTAGCAACCCCGCACTGTTAACTGCAACTGGAATGGTGCCCACACAAAAGCGGGCATAAAAAAACGGGAGGCCGAAGCCTCCCGTTTTTTATACTGAGATCAGGATTGTCCGGTCGGCAGAACCAGCCGGACAATCCATCAACTCAGAAGCTGTAGCGTACGGATGCACCCACAGTGCGAGGAGCACCGTAGAAGTAGCCGGCGTAACCGAAAGCATCGATCACGTTCAGACCACCCAGCACGTACTCTTCGTCGGTCAGGTTGTTCACGTAAGCGGCGAAGTCAACTTCGGAGCCCATCACGTTGCGCCAGTCGTAACGCAGGTTCCAGACGGTGTAGTCGTCGAGCTCTGCGGAGTCCTGGATCACTTTCAGGTCTGCAGCGTCGACGGCATACAGGTCAGCCTGCTCGTAGCGGGACATGCTGTTCATGGTGTCCTGCCAGTAGGCACTGACCATCACAGACATTTCACCCAGGCTGAAATCAACTGGCAGGGTGTAGGTGGCAGAGGTCGTCAGGGAGTTCTCCGGAATGTAGACAAAGTCATTGTTGGACGTGTCTACCAGATTACCGCCAATGGGATCTTCACGCTCATCGAAGCCGGCATCAACGTAGGAGTAAGCCACGTTCAGGGTCAGGCTGTCGGTTGGCACCACGGTCACATCCAGCTCAAAGCCGGTAATGGCGGCTTTCGCTGCGTTTTCGGTACGGGTTGCCGGAGTACCGCCCGCATCGTAGGCCACAGTGTGGTGAATATCTTCGTAGGCCTGGTGATACAGGGCAGCACTGGTACGTACGGAGGCCCAGTCAAATTCCCAGTCCGCCTTGTGACCCAGCTCGTAGGTGGTTACGGTTTCTTCATCGAAGGGCTCGAAGTCACCAGGGACCTGACCGGCACGGGTGTTAAAGCCACCGGCACGGTAACCGGTAGAAACACTGGCGTACATCAGCACACCGTCTTCCGGGGTGTAGTTGGCAGAGATCCGCCAGGTGGGTGAAGAGTAGGACTCATCGTTGGCGCGGGTACAATCGGGGGCTGCAGCACTGCCATCCGGCGTTGTCAGGGTGCAGTTGGTGCGATCCAGATCATCCCACTTCTGCAGGGTCAGCTCGCGCTTGTCCCAGCTCTGGCGTACACCGGCGGTCAAGGACCACTCGTCGGTAAAGGTGTAGGTACCTTCGAAGAACAAACCGTAGGAGGTATTTACCGCATCACTGATACCAGAGTCATAGCGAGGGAAAGTACCAAAGGGAGTAACAGCACTCAGCTGCTGTACGTTGTAGTTGTGAGTGGCATCCATTTCGGACCAGTAAACGCCGGTGATCCACTCCAGGCTGTCATCGAAAGCGGTACCCAGCAGCTGCAACTCGTTGCTGTAGAACTCGGAGTTAACGGAGGTGTGTACTGGGTCCGTAACTACACCACCAATTACACAGGGAGTGCCGCCGAAACAGACCGCGGTACCGTCCGCATCAGTTGCGGTTTCAAAGCCGAGCTTGCGGTAACCAAAGACGTTTTTCACCGACAGGTTATCGCTCAACTCAAACTCGGTGGTGTTGGACGCGAAGGTGTTCTTGATGTATTCCTCAGCGTTAACGTCGGTCTGCACTTTCCATGGATCGTTCTGCTTGACGCTATCCTGTACAGCAGAAGCAAATGCAGGGTTCAGGCCAGCAGCAGTACCGCGCGCTGCTTTCATATTAATGACCATCGGAGTGATGTCATTTTCATCCTGGGAAACAACCAGCAGGTTGCTCAGGGCATCGCCTTCGTAGTTCAGGCTGACGCGCACACCCTGGGAGTGCTCATCACCGAAATCCTTACCGTGCAGTTGGTTGTCAGCGGTGTTTTCCTGGTAACCCTCACGATCTTTCTTGTGCGCGGCAATACGCATGGAGAAAGTTTCGCTCAGAGGCAGGTCAACAGCGGCTTTGGTGCCGATCAGGTCGTAGCTACCGGCTTCAACTTCAACATAGCCGCCAAACTCGTCACCTGGGCGCTTTGGCGTCATCAGGATCGCACCACCGGTGGAGTTACGGCCAAACAGGGTACCCTGCGGACCTTTCAGTACCTGTACGCCCTGCAGGTCGTACATACCCAGGTTGGCACCCTGGTTAGGCGACATAACCACTTCGTTGAAGTACATGGGTACCGCAGGGTCCTGGTTAAACGCGGTTTCAGCAGGACGCTGACCACGCAGGGAAACCAGGGGCTCGTTGGCGGAAGAACCGGCCATGGAGATTCGCAGGGAAGGAACCTTGGTGCCCAGGTCGGTAATCTCGCTGACGTTCTGGGTACGCAGGAAATCTTCGCCCATGGCCGTTACAGCAACCGGCACTTCCTGCAGGTTCTCTTCACGACGACGTGCGGTTACCACAACCTCTTCCAGTGAACGCATTTGTTCCTGGGCGGAGGCAGCAGGTATGTAGCTGGCAGAAGCGATGGCGATGGCCAGGCTTGCCATCGGCAGGCTGGCATTGGCGGTACGGGTCAACCACTCAGGGGACTGAGATACGATCTTTCTCATGGTGAGTTTCTCTCCAGTGTGCAGATTTTGCGTTGTATTCCGGGAAGCAACATCAACCCCCCTGGAGGGCGGTAGAGCTCTGTGCTGTAGGGACTGCAATCTGCGCTGCCTTCTGTTCCGGTGACACCTGACACCGGTTCCCATCCAGACTTCTCGGAGATTTCTCTTGTCCGGCGACACGGCTTGTTTATTAGGATTTTTAACAAGACTGTCGTCGTTTATTTCGAATGCTAATATAGTTATCGGGCGCCAGAGTACTCAATCGCAATCCCGACTGCAAGAGAAGAGGCATAAATTTCAGGAAAAGTCCGGACAAATCAGGGCTACCAGTAGCAACTCTCAGGAATGAGGCAACAAACCGGCGGAAGGACCGGAAAACGCCGCCCATAAGGGAGGAAGGGGGTAAAAACAGGGTTGTGCAGGGAGGGTAAAAAAAGAGCGGTACCACTGCCCCGCAGGGCAGCGATACCACCGCTAGTCCGGCTTAATCAGCCAGTCTTCTTGGCGCCTTCTTTGGCGTGATGAGCAAACATCTTCATCAGATCGCCGGAGACGATACGACGAGGTGCTTCACCCTCTGCCAGCGGAGATGCACCACCGGAAGATTTCGGAGTGGTATCCACACCGTCAGCCTTGGCCTTGGCGCGCAGGGCACCGACAGTCAGGTCTTCACGCTTGTTGAACTTGAACAGGTCGAAGTTGTAGAAGTTCATGGCATTGCGGTGAGTGATCTTCTCGATTTGCTCGGTGGTCAGGCCCTGTACGGTCTTCCACAGGAACTCAGGTACTTCCGGCCACAGGGTGTCGGAGTGCGGGTAGTCACACTCGTAAGCCACCATGTCTTCGTTCAGGTACTTGAGGTTGTCCAGGCCGAAGGCGTCATCGATAAAGCAGCTCATGAAGTGCTTCTTGAAGATGTCGCTTGGCTTCTTGCCCTGGAAGCTGGAGTAGGTCCAGGCCTTGTGACGCTCGTGACTGAAGTCAGCGCGCTCCATGAAGTAAGGAATCCAGCCGATACCGGACTCGGACAGGCAGATTTTCATGGATGGGTAACGCTCCAGCGCAGACAGGTTCAGCCAGTCAGCCGCACCTACCGCTACAGACATTGGCATGGTGGTAATCCAGGCCTCAATCGGAGTCTCGGGGGATGCGTGTGGTGCAGGGTTACCGGCACCGATGTGCAGACAGATGGTGATGTCAGCGTCGGTAATGGCTTTCCACATTGGCTCCCAGTAAGCATTGTGAATGCTTGGCAGACCGGTAGTGGTGGGGTTTTCGTTCAGGGAAACCGCAGTACAGCCCTTGGCAGCGATACGCTTGATCTCGGCAACGGTAGCGTCCATGTCCCAGGTGGGCAGGATGCCACAGGCGATGAAACGGCCCGGGTGAGCACCACACCACTCGTCAATGTGCCAGTCGTTGTAAGCACGCAGGTGCTTGAGCGCCATAGCCTTGTCTGGAGCTTTGTGGAAACGGCCGCCATCAAAGCCCACAACCGTACCGAAGTTCAGGGACGCTGCGATACCGTTCGCGTTCATGTCGTCAACGCGGGCATCCACGTTGTAAACACCTTTGCGCATCTCTTCCAGGGAGTTCGGCTCCATGCCGTACTCTTCCATCGGACGACCCACAACGGCGTTCAGGCCTACGGAAGGCATGTACATGCCCTGGTAGGTCCAGTAGTTCTTGCCGTTTTCGTCGGTGCCGAACTTGGGCGCGGTAGCCAGATCTTCTTTCGACAGATGCTTGTCAAACATATCTGGTGGTTCAGTGATGTGATCATCAACAGAGATGATCACCATATCGTTCATTTCCATAGCTATCCTCCTCAATCGGCGGTATTTCAGTAGCCAAAACTGCTTGGCTATTGGTTGTAATTTTACTCTACCGAGTAGCGTTCAGTGATAATTGTTGTTGTCTAATGGCTGACTCTCGTCATTACTAAAATCACGGATCAATCCGATCCGCAAAGCATTAACAGCCCTGTGGGGCTGAAATGTGTAGCAATTGGGCGGCATTTTGGTCGCATCCGACTGTGCTTCCATGGGAAGCACACGGCCGTGTGCAATCATCACCGCCCAACGCAACAGCCTGGCCGGCTCCTGTAAAGGAGCATCCAGACCGGCAATCCAGTCATTGAGCCTGTCCAGTCTGATACCGGCAGCCTCCGATGGTTCCACCATCACAAATCCCTGCACTTCCCAGTACAGCAGCGTCTCACCATTGCGACGAATGGCCGCCAGATTGACGCCCTTTTCGTCAGGATCCGACACCAGGATGTCGTACTGCTGCACCCGATCCTCCCCTGCATGCCCCGCCGCCAACAGCGCCAGGTCATACAAGTGGGTACAGTTGTCCTTTTTCTCTCCGCGCCGGGCAAATTCATCCAGCCGCACACCGGTGAAGGTCTCTTGCACTTTTTGCTGCGCACCCGGACAGGTGGTCCACGGTGCGCGGTGCATTATTGCTTCGACCCTGGTAGCCACACCCAGTTCGTGGTGCAGGGTAACTTCCATACAATGGAAGTCATCTTCCACCTCACAGCGTACGCTGTGAGGTGCTGGCGTGATGCGGAAACGACGCCGGAAACCTGGCAGCGACTCCAGAACCGCGCCAGCAGCGGACATCAATCCCGGGCCAGCAGCAGCGCGGTTGCCAGCGGGCCACCGCCGGAGGTAGCGATGGCCACCTTCGGATCGCCCTTGATCTGGCGATCACCACCGAGGCCGCGCAACTGCGTTACCGCCTCATGGGCAAAACCAAAGCCGTGCAGGCGACCGGCGCCGATCTGGCCACCAAAGGTGTTGAACGGCAGCTCGCCATCCAGGGCAATGCGCTTACCGCCCTCGATAAACTGACCACCTTCACCGATACCACAGAAGCCCAGCGCCTCCAGCCAGGTCAGGGCCAGGAAACTGAAACCGTCATAGAGCTGCACGGTATCCACGTCTTTCGGCGTGTAATCGGTCTGCTTCCACAGATCCGGGCCGGTCTGGTAGGAGGCCATCCACTCGGCCTGATCCCAGCTGTGACGATCCACGCTGCCGGCCATGGCGGCGATGCGCACCGGGGTGCACTTCACTTCATCCACAGCATCACCGGCAGAAACGATGATCACAGTAGAAGCGTCAGAGTAGCGATCGCAATCGAACAGGCACAGTGGCGTGGAGACCAGACGCGCAGACATATACTCGTCCATGGTCAGCGGCTCACGCACCAGCGCCCGCGGGTTGAGTGCAGCATGGGCGCGGTCGGTCAGCGAGATCTGCGCCAGCTGCTCACGGGTCAGGCCGTATTTCTTCACATGGCGCATGGCGTACTGGGCAACCCAGTTGGCCGCCGAAATGGCGTTGAACGGTGCTGTCCACTGGGAGCCACCATCGACGCGATCACGACGCGTCATGGGGTATTCGTCGGGCTTGGCAGTGGCACCCGCTTCGTACACGGTACGGAAGCAGATCACATGACGGGCCAGACCCGCCTTGACTGCAGTCGCGGCCGCCACGATGGCGCCCAGCTGCGAAGTGATTTCACCGCCACCGGCGTACCACTTGGCCTTGATGCCCAAGGCATCAATCAGGTCATCGGCACCTACAGGCGAGAAACCCAGCATCTGCGGCACACGACCGGGATAGGTGGATACACCGTCGATCTGGCCGATAGTCAGACCAGACTCCGCCAGTGCTTCTTTAACCGCATCTACGGTCAGCAGCAGCGGATGACGATCCAATTTGACACCGATCTGAGACTGACCGATACCGGTGATATAAGCTTCATTCACGGACATGGTTGATTATCTTCTCAGTCGATTTTTTCAAAAAGTGGCAGGTAGACATCATCCTGCTGCTCGAAACTCACCTTTACCTTATCGCCAATATCCACCTGCTGCGGATCGCAGTTAATGATATTGGTGGTCAGGTAAACGCCAGGAGCGCCATCCACTTCTACCCGAGCAATCACGAAAGGCACTTCCATTTTCGGGTGCCACTTCTGGTAATTAAGGGTAAAGGTATCGACAACACCGGTACCGGTAACGGCTTTGGCAGCCACGTTTTCCGACAGGCAGTGACGACATACCGGGCGCGGCGGATGGAAAAACTGGTTACAGTCGTTGCAGTGATGAATTCGCAACTCACCTTCTGCACCACCGGTCCAGAAATCGCGGTTGATCGAATCCAGTCGTGGCAGAGCTCTGCTCATATCAGACATCCCACTTCAGATAAACTTCATTGGGACCCCACACATGGCCGCCGTGATAGGTGAGCGGCTTATCGGGATCCAGGCGAAACTCCGGCAGACGCGCCATCATCTCTTCGTACAAAATATTCAGTTCAATGCGCGCCAGGTGTGAGCCCAGGCAGCGGTGTGGACCGGCACCGAAAGCAATGTGCGGCTTGCCTTCGCGGTTTGTATCAAACACTTCCGGACTTGGATATTCCGCCGCGTCCAGGTCAGCACCGGGCAGGAACAGCAGCGCCATCTCACCCTTCTTCATCTGCACACCCTGGAACTCGCAATCCTCAGCCACAAAACGCGGCGGCAGCGTAAAGGTGTAGCGACGCAACATCTCTTCGGTCAGATCGCTGGTTTTTTCAGGGTGCGCACGCATTTGTGCCTGCAGCTGCGGATTTTTCGCCAGATGCACGGCGCCCAGGGCCATGCCGTTGACGACAGTATCGAGACCGGCAGTGAACAGCATCACCGCGTAGTTTTCGATATCTTGCAGCGTGGCTTTCTGGCCATTAAATTCCGAATCCCACAGCAGCGAGATCAGGTCGTTCTGCGGATTGTCCTTGCGCTCCATGATGGCGTCGCGCATGACATCTGCCACCTTGCGCAGACGCGCCTGGATCAACTGCGGATCCTTGTCGGTCTGGGCGAAGTGCTCCTCTACCAGATCCCGATACTCACGCTGGCGATCCACCGGCAGGCCGAACATCTGCAGGAAAATGGTGACCGGCATGGGCTCGGAAATATCTTTCACAAACGCGCAGCCACCCTGTGGCTTAACCTTTTCAATCAGCTCCACCGCCAATGCCCGAATGTTGTCCTTGAGGACATTCATCGCTTTCGGCGAAAACGCTTTCTGCAACGGGTTACGGTAGACCGCGTGGTGGGGCGGATCGAAAGTGATTGGCGCCGGGATCAGGGGCTTGGGCGCACCCTCCGGCAAGGAGTCGATAATTGCCTGCAACTGCTCAAAAGAGATCGGCGCATTGCTGAAGCGCTCCGTGTCACGGGAGGCCTCAAACACGGCATTGTGACTCTTCAGGATCCAGTGCCCGCCCTGACGGGGAGTCCAGAAAATGGCCGGCGCGTCCTGCGCCACCTGCAACGCCCGCCCGTGCGCATCCTGCAGCACTCCAGGGTCGGCGTAGTAATCCAGATCGTAGACCAGCTCTTCAGGAACATGAGCCGGTTTTTCCACCGTTGAACTTAACACTGGCTGAGTCATGACGAACTCCTTACCGGTTAGTTATCGCCGACATCCGGCCGGCCGTAGAGCAAACCGCCCCGAATACGGGGCGGCAAGGCTGTACTGCAAAAACCGTTACTGTTTACTTCTGGTTGGCCATCATCGCGGACAGGTCAACCTGACCAGTGGCCACGCCACCCATGAAGCCGCCATCAACAGGCAGGGCAACACCATTCACAAACTTGGCGGCGTCGCTGTTGAGGAAGATCAGCGCAGTGGCCTGCTCCTCAGGCGTGGAGTAACGGCCGCTTGGCTGGGTAGCCGCGTCAACAACCGCTTCACCGGAAGCCTCTTTGAAGTGGCTCATCATTGGGGTCTGGGTTGGCCCTGGCATGGTGCAGTTCATGCGGATGCCCTTTTTGATCAGGTGAGACGCGGTCAGCATGGTCCAGACGATAATCATCTCTTTGGAGAAAGCGTAACCCTCTTTCACCTTGTCCATGTTGGCTTCACACCACTGGATAGCGGCGTCGTAACCCTTCTGGGAAATGAGCTCCATGATGGTGGGCATATTGCGGCTCCAACCCAGACCACCGTTGGAGGAGATGCTGGCAATAGCAGCGCCTTCAGACATCAGCGGCAGCACGGTCTCGGTCATGTGACGGGTACCGGCGAAGTTGACACGCATAACGTCGATCGCTGGCGCGGTCTGAGGCAGGCCGGCACAGTTGAACAGGGCATCCACCTTGCCGCCGATCTTGGCAACGGCTGCTTCGATGGTGGCAGGATCGCGCAGGTCAACCAGGTTGAAAGAGGCCAGGTTCAGGGAGCTCTCTTTAAAGTCGAGGCCGTGAACTTCAGCACCCAGCTCAACCAGAATGCGGGCTGTCGCCTCGCCCATACCGGAAAAACAACCGCTGACGATAACGCGCTTGCCTTTGTATCCCAGGATATCCATCACCACTCCTTATAATCGTTAGATTCAGATAAAACAGATTTGATATTCAGAGTGGCGCCGCGGTCGCGACGCCAAACCGGGTTATTCTTCGACGATCTCGATGATTTTTTCAGGGCAGGATCTGGCACCACGTCGTGCCAGATCTTCCATACCTGCCGGCACGTCGATCTCGGTCACCGCGATGTAGCCCTCGTCGTCCAGCTGGAACAGCACTTCCGAAATAGCGGCACAGCGGGCATTGCCAACGCAGGCGTCTTTGTCGATTCGGATTTTCACGTCAGACCTCCGGCTTTATTGGTACAGGCTGGCCACGTCCGGATGCTGGCCACAGGCCCATTATTCGCGTTATTATACATCAATGCTGTTCAATAGCAATTTGCTATCCGGCAGTGCTGTCCAATAAACAATCACATTCAGCGCCGGCCACAGCAGCAAAGTTTTATATCAGCCAAGCCCAGAATAGCAAAGATAATGCAGCCTCTCCTCCTGCCCTGCGGGACGCCGGCAGAGGTCGCCAAACGGGCCTGGAACCACCAGCGCGAACTGCCCTGCCCCGGAAATTCTGGCTCCGCCGGATGACCAACCGGTGACAGGTTTGCGGAGAATGCACAGGAACCTATAAAAACATGGCACTCTATACCACCGTTCATTTGCACAACGTTAACCCCGGACACGAACAGGACTACGCCAGCTGGTTCGATGGCGACCACCAGACCGAACTGTCGCGCCTGCGGGGCTTTGTCAAAGCCGAGCGCTATGAAGTATCCCAGTACCAGATCATGCCGGACATCCCGCAGCCCTGGCGCTACATGACAGTATACGATTTCGACACAGAGACCCCTGCCATCGACCTGCCTGCGCTGGCCCCGCTGCTGGCCAACGTGCGCGACAAGGGCTGGACTGCCGACGACACCACCGAACGCCTGTATACCTACAAGCTGTTTGGCGACTGGAAAAGCAGCCCCAACCACCAGAAAGACCAACCCCTCTCAGGCATGAGCATCCTGTTTGGCAACTACGTCATCGGCCGCTATGACGAGTATCAGGACTGGTACGAGAACACTCACAGCGTGGAAGTGACCAACGTACCGGGCCACGTCGCCATGAAGCGCGGTGAGCTGAGCGATATCCAGCTGGAACCCCGCCACTACTGCCCCGGTGACCAGCTCGTGCTCTGCGCCCAGCAGACCGACGACATGCTGTTTACCCTGCGCGACTTCAGCGCCCGCGCCCGCGGTGTCAGCCCCAGTGGTATAGCCATGGAACCCCGCGACCAGCAGGCGGGCTCTTTTGCCCGTACCGTGCACTACTTCAACCTGTGCAGTGGTGACAAGCGCTGGCCAGGCGGCATCGCCTACGCCGGCGACATGAGCGTCTATGAGCAGCAAGGCTGAGCAAAAAAGCTGATAAAAACCCGACCGGGGCAGTACACTGCTCCGGCATTTTCAGAGTGGGAGTGAGTACACAATGTCCAAAGTGATTGTGATCACCGGCGCCGGCGTCGGTCTGGGACGTGCCCTGGCACGACGATTTGCTGCCGAGGGCCACCAGCTGGTGCTGCTGGGCCGCACCCTGTCCAAGGTAGAAGCCGCTGCCTCCGAGATCGGCAGTAACGCCATGGCGCTCAAGTGCGACGTCGGCAACACCGACTCCGTTCGCGAAGCCTTTGCCGCCATTGCCGAAGCTCACGGCAAGGTGGATGTACTGATCAACAACGCCGCCGTGTTTGAACCCTTCCTGCTGGAAAACGCCAAAGACGAGCAGGTTATCTCAGCCCTGCTGACCAACCTGGCCGGTCCCATGTTCGCCTGTCGCTCCGCCATCCCCCTGATGGGGCCCGGTAGCCACATCTTCAACATCACCAGTGAGTCCGTGGATATTGAGTTTCCTCACCTCTCCGTTTACCAGGCCACCAAGGCCGGTGTAGAGCGCCTGAGCAAGAGCCTGGTGAGCGAGCTGGAACCCCGTGGCATCCGCGTCACCAATGTGCGCGCCGGTCAGATGTACGAAGCGGGTAAAACCTGGGATGCCAATCCCGAGGACCAGATGGCCTTTGCCAAGGCGGCCATGGAGCGCGGCCTCAACCTGCGCGCCCGTCCGCTGTCCCAGTTCGACTCGGTGGTGGAAGCGTTTGTCGCCCTGCTGAATTTGCCGGCTGACGTACACGCCAGTACTATCGCCCTGCAGGGCCGCAAAGCCGACTAAACACAGGATTCACCATGAGCGAAACATTTGATTTTGTAGCCGTCGGCAGCGGCCCCGGCGCACTCTGTGCAGCACTGGCACTGCGTGCCGCCGGTAAAAGCGTGCTGGTGCTGGAGAAGGCCGAACTGGTGGGCGGCACCACTGCCACCTCCGGCGGAGTGATGTGGATTCCCAACAACCGCTATATGAAAGCCGCCGGTGTCGCCGACAGCCGCGAGCAGGCACTGAGTTACATGAATGCCGTAGTGGGGGATAGCAGTGACACCCCCGGTGCCACACAACAGCGTCAGGAAACCTATGTGGACAAGGCGCCGGAGATGCTGGAGTTCCTCATCTCTCAGGGCCTGCAGTTCCGCCGCATCCCCAACTGGCCAGACTACGTGGACGCCCCCGGACAACAGGAAGGCGGACGCACCGTTATCTCCGAACTGTTTGACCTGAAAAAGCTGGGCCCCTGGAAGGCTAAGCTGCGCAAGGGCTTTATCCCCATTCCCGCCTATATCGAAGAAGCGATGGAGCTGCCCTACGTATTCAAGCGCAAGCAGAGCACCCAGGCACTGTGGAAGATCCTTGGCCGCACTTTCGGCTCAATGCTGAAGGGGCAACGTCTGGCCACCGCCGGTCAGGCACTGGCAGCCCAGCTGCTGCACGCGGCACTGGAAGCCGGCGCGCAGGTGCGGGTCAATTGCGGCGTGAAAGAGCTGATTGTGGAAGATGGCCGTGTCACCGGCGTAGTAGCCGATTGTGATGGCAAGGAGACCCGCATCAACGCCAGCGGCGGCGTGCTGATCAACGCCGGCGGATTTGCCAAAAACCAGTCCATGCTGGACCAGTACATCCCGGGCACCAGGGCCGAGTGGTCTGGCACCATCGCCGAGGACACCGGAGACCTGATTCTCGCCGGCCAGCGCATCGGTGCTGCTCTGGCACAGATGGATCAGCGGGTGGGCTACCCCGCCGTGCTCACGCCGGCCAAACCCGACTACCCCACCTTCATGCAGGGCGACATGGCCAAGCCCCACTCCATTACCGTGGACCATGAGGGCAAACGCTTTATGTGCGAGGCTGCCTCCTACGCCACGCTGTCCAAAGGCATCTGGGAACACCACCGCAACGCGCCCGCCATGCAGGCCTGGATGGTGGTCGACAGCCAGTACGCCAGCCGCTACTCCATTGCCGGCGGTCGCGGCAAGAAGTTGCAAGCATGGGTGGAAGCCGGCTTTATCAAAAAAGGCGAAAACCTGTCCGAGCTGGCCGCCGCCTGTAATATCGATGGCGCCAACCTGGAAGCCACCGTAGCCCGCTTTAACGGCTTTGTCGCCAACAACCGTGACGAAGATTTCGGCCGCGGCAGCCACGTCTACCAGAACTGGCTGGGCGACGCGCTGGCAGAAAAATCGACGACTCTGGGCTCACTGAGCCAGGGGCCGTTCTACGCGGTACCGGTCTACCCGGGCGATGTAAGCACCTACGGTGGCCTGGTGACCGACAGTGACGCCCGCGTGCTGCGGGACGATGGCTCTGTGATTGAGGGCCTCTACGCCACCGGTGTCTCCACCGCTTCGGTAATGGGTAAGGGCTGCACTGGCGCAGGTGCCAGCATCGGTCCTTCCGTGACCTGGGGCTATGTGGCCGCACAACATGTACTGAACAACACAGAGGCCGGTTAAACGGCCCGATTAAACTAAACTCATTAACTACACAACTTCACACACAAATCATGTCTCATGGTTACGAGTGATATTTGAGGAGATCACAATGGATAAGCTGCAAGACGCCCTGCTGTACATCAACGGCGAAATGCGCCCGGCAGGTAACGGCGCCTTTTACGACAACATCAACCCCTGGACCGGTAAGCCCTGTGGCCAGGCCGCCGATGCCACCGCCGACGACGTAGACGCGGCCATCGCCTGTGCCCGTGACGCCTTCGACAACACCGACTGGGCCACCAACCACGACGCCCGCGTTGCTGTTGTAACCAAATACGTGGAAGTGCTGTGCGCCAACCGCGACAAGCTGATGCAGATCGCTCGCCTGGAAGCCGGTTCCGCCATTGGTGCTGCCGCCCGCGCCCAGATCGACGGTGCCCTGAACGGTGCCAGGGACCTCCTGAAGTGCTGGGAAAAAGTTGAGCTGGTTGAAGACCTGGGCATCAAGAACGAAGGCTACGACACCAAGCGTATCGTACGTCGTGAAGCCACCGGTGTGGTGGGTGCCATCACCCCATGGAACGTACCCCTGTACGTTAACGTGGGCAAGGTCATCGCCGCTCTGCTGGCCGGCTGTACCGTGATCCTCAAGCCTGCGCCTGATACCCCGCTGATGGGTACCATCATGGGCGAACTGGCCATTGAAGCCGGTCTGCCTGCCGGTGTCTTCAACGTTATCACCTCTGCCGATCCTGCCATGGCTGGTGAGATGCTGACCAAGGATCCCCGCGTTGACCTGATCTCCTTCACCGGCTCCACTGCGGTGGGCAAGATCATCATGAAGAACGGTGCTGACACCCTCAAGCGCGTGTTCCTGGAGCTGGGCGGCAAGTCTGCATTCATCGTTCTGGATGACGCCGAGAACTTCCCGATGACCGTAATGGGTTCCATGGTGGTCTTCCACGCGGGTCAGGGCTGTGCCTACCCAACCCGCCTGCTGGTACCGAAAAGCCGCTACGAAGAGGCCGTTGGCGCTCTGCAGATGGCCTACGCCGGTTTTGCCGACAAGTGGGGCAAGTTCGACGAGCCTACCTGCATCATGGGCCCACTGATTTCCAAGAAGCAGCTGGGTCGCGTTTCCGAATACCTGGAAATCGGTAAGAAAGAAGCTCGTCTGCTGGCTGGCGGTAACGTGCGTACCGATATGGGTGAAGGTTTCGAAGGCGGTTTCTTCGTTGAGCCTACCTGCTTCGTGGACGCCACCAACGACATGCGTATCGCCCGTGAAGAGATCTTCGGCCCAGTGCTGGTTGTGATCCCCTTCGAAGACGATGACGATGCCGTACGCATCGCCAACGACAGCGTCTACGGCCTGGGTGGTGCCATCTTCGGCTCTACCGAGCGCGCAGTAAAAGTTGCCGAGCGTATCCGCGCCGGTGCCCTGTCCGTCAACGGCGGCGTGAGCATCACCGGTGACCTGCCTTTCGGTGGTTACAAGCAGTCCGGTATGGGCCGCGAGTGGGGCGTTGAAGGTATCGTTGAGTTTATGGAAATCAAAGTCATCGGTATCCGCGCTTCCTGATTTCTGTAATCCCTTCGGGCATTACGAAAAAGGCGACCTCCGGGTCGCCTTTTTTATGCCCTACCTGTTCTGGATTTCAGTGGGGAAACTTAAGGGTATTTTCCAGTTTGGCGATCTCCTCGTCACTGAGCACCGTTGTGGTTTCACCACTGCGACGCAACTCCTCCACCGTCTGCTCGGCACGCTGGCGTGCTTCTGCATCCGGCTCTGGCGCTCCTGACTGGTACTCCATTCGCGCGGGAATCCCGAAACCAGTACCGGCAGCGGCGAGAATATCCATCACCCGCAGCTGTATATCCTCCACCACGGATTTGTAAACATTGATATCGGTGGTCTCGATATAACAGTGCAACTCCACCTGCAGCGCGTAGTCAACAAAGCCGGTAAAATTCACCCGCAGTGGCGCAGCTGCCACCATCTCATGGGCGCACAACAATTTGCGCAGCTCCCGCACTACACAGCGCATCTGATCGGGAGAGGTGTGGCAGTGCAGGGGCAGATGCCGGTGAAAACGAAAGCGCTGGCGCTGGGAAATATTTTCAATCTGCAGGTTGGATAATTCGGCATTGGTGACAATAACCAGCGTGTTTTCCAGGGTGCGGATTTTGGTGGCGCGCAAACCGATCTCCTCCACGGTACCGGTACGAGAACCAATTTTGCAGAAGTCCCCCACCCGCACAGGCGCCGCCAGGTAAAGCGTCAGCGCGCCGATAAAGTTTTCGATGGATTTTTGCGTGGCCAGCGCCAGGGCGATACCACCGATTCCCAGTCCCGCGAGCACAGTGGTAACGCTGAAGCCAATATTGTCCAGCCATACCACCAGCACCACAAACACCAGCAGGATATTGAAAGCCGTAAGCAGCGGCCGCAACAGCACCACACTCTGCTCCCGCCCCCGGGCCAGTAATTTGCTGCTCCAGTATTCACGGAATAAACCCACCAGCCGGATCAGCACCCACAGAATCACCAGATAGTAGAGCGTGCCGCCATTCACGAACGCCTGAGTCGCCAGGGACGGTCTCAGAATATCGAAATTGACGCGTACCGAGCCAACGATCAGTAACAGGCACAGCGGCCCGCGTACAAACGCCGCCACCAGAACCGCCATATCGGTGTGACGCCGGCGAATAGCCCAACCCAGCAGGAAGCACACAGGCACCATGATCGCAGCCGCCAGTGCAATCATCAGCAGCAGCAATACCCACTGCCACAACTCCATGCCAAAGAACTTCCAGTCCGGCAGCAGTGTCACCAGCTTTTCACCGAGGGGACCATAACCCCGCGCCTCATACAGCAGCGGGATAATACTCACGGTTTTGGAGGAGAAGACCCACACAAAGATGCCATCGGAACGGGGTATATGCTGTAACAGGATGTCGTACTTGCGGCCGTTGGCCTCCACCTCCCCCACCAGGTCGCGATAGCTGGGTAAACCATCATCGCTGTGACCCTCGGGGCTGGTACTGAGCAGATCCATCTCTACCCACAGCGCCCGATCCAGTACCACTTTCAGCTGGCGTGCCAGCTCCGGCCCGTCAGCAACCGAAAGCCCGGATGGCAAGTTACGCAGGTCCAGGTAGTGTGCGGCACGTTCAAAGTCATCCTCCCGCACTGCCCGGAAGAAGCCTGTTACGGCACGGCGGGGCACGCCCCGATCAAACTCGTCGTCAGGACCTTCCTTGACCAGTTTTCGCGGGGCATCGCTTGCCGAATCCCCGGCGGACTTGTGATCATCCGCAATGATCTCAGTGAACGCCGGTGCATCCGCCTCCTTGGCCCAGGCACCGCTCCACAGCACCACACTGCACAGGACAGCGAACAGCAGACATCTGACCAAGACTCCCTCCTCCACACAACTTCTCAGGCACTTCGATTACTGTCCTGAGAATATAGCACTGCGGCGGAAACCGCGTCACCGCCAGCCGTAATCAGGGACGTCTTCGCCGCCCCACCCGCAGGCACAAAAAAAGCGGCTTACGCCGCTTATACGGACCACTGCAGCTTCAGTACTCCAGCTGCAATTGCGCCACATCTGCCACCAGCGGCATCATGGCGCCGCCGGCAGCCTGGTGAGCCGGATGCCGGAGATAACTCTGGTAATCCGCCACCGAGTTGAAGTCGGCAAACACACCGTAGCTGTATTTGCCGCTGCTAACCCCGGCGTCCCTGCCATGCACCAGTGACACCAATTCGGGAATTGCCGCCGGCAGGGCATCCAGTTTTGCCGCCAGTGCCTGTACCATTTCTTCATTGGCACTGTCGTTAAATTTGATCAAGACCACATGTCGCAACATCACTCTCACTCCATTATTGTATAGGCGCTATCAGCAGGTATTTTAACAGCGCCACGACCACAGCCAAACTTAATCCGCAACCATGTACGCATGGAGCAAATACTCCTCAGGGCAAACCCATGATCAATCCTATCACCGGCTTCAATCCGGATTACAGCGAACAAGCCCCAAGCGCCCCGGAGCTGGCGGCACTGCCGGGCCCGGTGCTGGTAGAGTTTGGCACCCCCTGGTGCGGACACTGCGGGGCGGCGGCCAACGCCGTCCGGGAGTTCATGGCGGACCACCCACAGATGCCGCACATCAAGATCTACGACGGCAAGGGAAAAGCGCTGGGACGCCATTTCCGCGTCAAGCTGTGGCCCACACTGATCGTCCTGCACGATGGCGTGGAAACAGCCCGTGTGGTGCGCCCGACCTCTGTCAGCCAGCTGCGTCAGTTGCTGCAACAAGCCGGCATCCCACAATAGCCAGCGCCACCAGCCATCGCAGAAGCGCGCGCCGACCGTTACAATGGCGTCTCGCGCGGCAATACCGCCGCCCCGCACACCCTGCAGGCAACTCCCTTGACTCCACTTCCCTTTACCAAACTCCCCCTCGCTCCGGAACTGCAGGCCACCCTGTCTGACCTCGGCTACCACACCATGACACCGGTTCAGGCCCAAAGCCTGCCACAGGTTCTGGCAGGCCGCGACATCATCGCGCAGGCCAAAACCGGCTCCGGCAAAACCGCTGCGTTTGGCCTCGGCCTGCTGGCCAAACTGGAGGTCAAACGTTTTTGTGTGCAGTCGCTGGTGCTCTGCCCTACCCGGGAGCTGGCGGATCAGGTCGCCAACGAGATCCGCAAACTGGCGCGCGGCATCCACAACATCAAGGTGCTGACCCTCTGCGGCGGACAGCCCTTCGGCCCCCAATTGGGCTCCCTGGAGCATGGGGCACACATTATTGTCGGCACCCCCGGACGGGTGGAAGAACATCTGCGCAAGGCGTCCCTGAGTCTGGCACAGGTAGACACCCTGGTCCTGGACGAGGCGGACCGGATGCTGGAGATGGGCTTTCAGGCCTCCCTGGATGCCATCGTCGAACAGACGCCGGCCAAACGTCAGACACTGCTGTTCAGCGCCACCTATCCCACGCAGATCGAAGCCATTGCGCAACGCATCCTGCGCGAGCCCGTGCGGGTTGAAGTGGAGGAGCAGCACACTGCCGACAGCATCGAACAGCACTTCTATAACATCGATGACGAAGCCCAGCGACTCCTGGCCACTCGCTTGTTGTTGCTGCAGTTCTCTCCGGAATCGGCCATGGTGTTTGCCAACACCAAGAAAGAAGTACAGGAACTGTGCGACACCCTCTGCGCGCACGGTTTCAGTGCCGCCGCCCTGCACGGTGACATGGAGCAGAAAGACCGCGATCAGACACTGATTCAGTTTGGCAACAAAAGTGTATCGATTCTGGTGGCCACCGATGTCGCCGCCCGCGGCCTGGACATCAGCGCTGTGGACCTGGTGATCAACTATCATCTGGCACGCGACAGCGAAGTGCACGTCCATCGGGTGGGCCGTACCGGACGCGGCGGCAGTCACGGCATCGCCTGTTCCCTGTTCAGCGACAAGGAGCATTACAAGCTGATGCTGCTGCAGGACTACCTCGGTCACGACATTGCCGGAGAAGCACTGCCCGACGAAGCCACGCTCGGCAAATTACCGCGCCAGGCGGCCATGGCGACACTGCAAATTGATGGCGGTAAAAAACAGAAAATCCGTCCCGGCGACATTCTCGGTGCACTCACCGGGGAGGGAGGCATTGCCGGCGATCAGGTGGGCAAAATCAATATGGCTCCCATGCGCTCCTATGTTGCCGTCAAACGTGAAGTGGCGAAAAAAGCGTTAAAGATCCTGAACGAAGGTAAATTGAAAGGCCGCAGTTGTCGCGCGCGCATTATCAGCCACCGCTGACCGTCCCCTTTGCGGCAGGTTAACGGTCAGCAGCTGAAAAATGCCTGCAAGCCCTGAAACTAAAGCAGATCACGCCTCCGGACTTGCCATCCGTCGCTGTATCTCTTCGGCATAGGCCGGGTTGGCCCCGGCGCTGACCAGCAGGCTTTTGAGAAAAGGGCTCTCCTCACGCGCCGGTACCGCCGCATCGATGGCGGCAGCCCGCTCCCGCAGGCCCTCCCGGTATTCGCTGTGGGTGAAAATATAGAGCCAGTTGTGCTCAATGCCCTTGCGCACAATCTCACCCGCCTCGTCGGCAGTCATTAACATCTGCTGTACCGCTGCCGCACTGTCGCTGAGGGTGCCCGGCTGGCTTGAGCCATAACCGGAGCCGGCATAGGTGGCCGGACGATTGCGAACCGCCGTGCCAATGCCGGATTGCACAGGGCCGGGGCAGAACACCGACACACCCACACCCCGGGGTTCAAGCTCACTGCGCAGGGACTCGCTCATCCCCACCAGCGCCGATTTTGTGGTGACGTAAATAGTGGCGCCAGGATGAGGCAGGATGCCGGAGGTGGAGGAGGTATTCACAATATGTCCCCCCTCGTCGTGCGCCAGAATCTTTGGCAGCACGATGACAACGCCATTGATGGCACCCACCAGGTTGACATTGATTACCCAGTCCCAGTCACTGAAGCTGGCTTGTGCTGCCGGGCCGGACACCAGCACACCGGCGTTATTGACCAGCAGGTGTATCTTGCCAAACTGCTGCTCTACCGCATCGGCGAATGCCATGTAGGCATTGCGATCGGTCACATCCAGCTGCCAGGTAAGAATGCTCCCACTGGAGCCAAACTCCGCCGCCGCACTTTCCAGCGCATCAGCCTGAATATCAGCAATGGCGACATTCATTCCCGCGCGATTGAGTGCCCTGACGATCCCCAGACCTATTCCGGAAGCGCCACCGGTAACAATAGCGGTCTTCCCTGTTAAGTTTTCCATATTCCTTTCACTACTACCGTTTTATTTTCCAAATACCCGTGACCAGAATCCATCAACTGGCGAGATTAACCGGTCACACCGCTTGATGATTAACACCGGGTTCATCATGGGGGCGGCTTACCGGCCCGTATCGCCTCCATGGTCGCCTCACCAAAAAACTCATCCATAAAATCAAATCCCTGGGCGTGATCCTGGCCGCCATCCACCGTGATCGTCTGGCCGGTGACCCAGCCGGATTCCGGCCCCACCAGAAAGCGAATCACCCGGGCAATATCCTGCGGCTCACCATGCGTCCCAGCGCTGTCGCCTGTGCGTTGTATTCCACCATTTTTGCATGCCCGGGTCGGCGGCGCTTTCCGGTGACAGAGTCATCCCCGGTCGCACGGCATTGATGCGGATTCCGGCCCCGCCCAGCTCAAATGCCGCCGCCCTGACATAACGCTCCAGCGCCGCTTTCATCGCCGCATAAACCGACAGCCCCCAGAAAGTCTGGCTCACGCCAGAGGTGGAGATGCAGGCAATGGTGCCACCTTTACTGAGCTGTGGCACGCCATAGCGCACCATCAGGAAGGCACTCATAAAGTTCAGGTCAAAATCCCGCTGCACGCTTTTGCGATTGTACATCAACATGGGTTTGACGCCGGGCAAGCCGACTGCTGGAATCAGGATATCCAGATGGCCTTCCAGGTCGTGGGCAAACTGCAATGCGCCTGCACCTGAACCTCATCGCCAGCGTCACCGGTAAAGACTTCAACGCGGCCACTCGGTACCTGGTTCAGCAACTGCTCACGAGCTTGCTGCAGGGCACCGCTGCGACGCCCGGTAATAACCACCGTGGCCCCATCGGCGAGCAGAAGACGGGGACAGGCCAAACCGATGCCGTGCCCCCCGCCAGTAATCAAAGCGATTTTAGCCGCCAACAACGAATCACCCACAAGCCCTCCATAAACCATTTTTCCGTCTCACCGAGAATGCCGGAACCCGGAATACTTGTCGTTGAATTTCCTGTCTGAACCAATGTGTATGATTTGACTGCGCTCAGGATCAAATGGGCCCGATTGTTGCGCATTAACGCATAGGATAGCGGACCCACGTGAGTAGCAACAGGCGGAGTGGTAGACACCTAAAAAAACGCAGCCTGAAAAAGGCTGCGCAAAGCTCTACACGCTGAATTCAATCACCAGCTGCGGGAGTACGAGAGGGCACGCCGTAATACGATGCTAGACCTTTGACGTGAATACTTCAGGTAATGAGGATCTTTCAATCATGCCAACGGTATCCTCACCATCCCACCGATAACGGGCATGAGCCTGTTGCACAACGGGAAAGCCAGGTGGCGTCAGTCCTTTCGGTACCCGGGAACGGAGATTAATAAACGTGGCGCCCTCAATCGATACGATGCCATCCTCCGTCTCCAGCGTACAGGAAACATCGTCACCAGCCGGATTCAATTCCGTCAGCCATGGGATTTTTATGGCCCTGGCCGGTTTAAGCACACCGCTGCCATCAAAGACATATCCCTCATTGTAAGTCGGCGTACCATCACCCTTGGGTGGGAAAGTATTAAAGCCAAATGCCTTACCACCCGGAAACACAGCAGACTGCCAACAATGGCCCCAGAACCCTCTGAGCTTTCGAACTCCTGTCCGACGAATACGGAGGCCGGGACCCGAAAAGTTGTATACATCCTTACCGATACGCATGGTGCCATAGCAACGAAAAAGCTGCTCATAACGCGGACTGATAAATTCACCCTGCTCACCTTCAAAGGCCGCCTTATCGTCGTCTTTCAGCATTGAACCAGGCATCCACGGCGGCACCGCCATGTGCATATGAATATCAAACTCAACGTCTGTCATGACCGGCTTATCAGGCCAAACCTGCTGAATCAGCTCGGTGGCTGTGGATTCCGGCATTCGACCGCTGAATGTCACCTGCCAATGACGGAATGGGTCCAGACATTGGAAACGTACGCCTCCAGAGCCCCGAACCGTAGGCCGGCCATCCTTGCCCAGAGCAGAGTGGGTTTTGCCATTCTCATCCCGCAGGTTAAGTACCCGTCCATCCGGGAAACCGATATCCAGCCAGACCAACTGGTTATCCCACTTTTCTGCCAGAGCCTCAACACCGATGCGCATGGCAAAGGCAGCATTCTCTTCCTCAATCCACACATTAACCGCATCCCTCATTGCAGGCGTTTGCGGTCGCTCTGCGAGAACCAACTCCCGCTTCTGGTCTATGCCGCCAGACAAATCGGTGGCCATATCCGCCATGGAAAAACGCGGCAGTACCAGCCCACTGGAAGCTGCCATGGAATAGCCCAAGAAATGGCGTCGATTAAGATTTTTCACATTTTCACCTTGCGGTTGTTGCTTTAAAGCAACGTTTAACCAATTACTGAACTTCTATCACCTGCTGTGCGAAGGCCAGCCGAAAAGGCCGCGACCGTCGTCTCCGCAACGTCCGGCCCCTTGCCGTCAGAAGTTCCACTGCAGCGATGCACCAAACGTTCTTGGTGGACCATAGGACTTGGTATCCAGCCCCAGAGAGTCGATCACCGGCGTAGATCCCACTGCGTATTCCTTATCGAAGGCGTTGTTCACGTATGCTGAAAAATCAAAATCAGAACCCATTACACTGCGCCAGTTAAGACGGAAGTTCCAGAGTGTATAGCTGGGAATGATACTGTTCTCCTTTGCTTCAGCAGCCTCTGCGGGGTCCGGCACAAGAACATTCAGGTGCTGGTACTGCTGGAACGTATCAACCTTGGACTGGTAGTAGACACCCGCGATCAAAGTGATATCACCCAACGCCGCATCCAGTGGCAGCGTATAATTGGCGGAAGCAAAGACGGAGTGTTCCGGGATATAAACGAACGGTGAATCCTTGTTGTCGAACAGTTCGGTTTCCCACTCTTTGTAGTAGGCATCTATATAGGCATAGCCCATGGTCATGCTGAAGTTCTCAGTGGGAGCTACAGTCACATCCAGATCAACACCCTGAACAACCGCCTTACCTGCGTTCTGAATAACAGTCTCCAGCCCCCCCGAAGCATTGCTGATGCTTTGGGTTTTCTGGATATCATCATAATCCTGATAGTAATAAGCAGCGCTGGTACGGGCATTACCTAACCAGCCCAGCTCCCAATCCGCCTTGTGACCAATCTCATAGACCAGGACAGTCTCTTCATCGAACGGCTCGAAGGTAATATTGTTTTTTGCCCGGGTCTGAAAGCCACCGGTACGGTAGCCGGTGGAAATACTACCGTATACTGACTGGGTCTCTGCCAAAGCGTAGTTCGCTGCAATACGCCACGTGGGGCTGGAATAGGTTTCGTCTTCCGTACGGGCACAATCAGGTCCAACCGGATTGTCATCACTATCCAACACCACACAGCCCGGCGGCAACGCAGGACTGCCCACCAGACCCACGTTACGCGAGGTTAGTTCGCGCTTGTCCCACGACTGGCGCAAGCCCAATGTCACGGAAAGGTCATCAGTAAAGTCATAGGTTGCCTCACCGAATACCGCATAGGCCGTGTTCTCAACATCTGCATTGGAAGAGCTCTGGTAGAGGCCGAAACGTCCAAAGGCAATCACCGTATCAATGGGCGTCACACCAGTGAACGCGACATTATCGAAATCCGGGTTGCGGCCAAAGTTACTGGAGAGGAAACGCTCCGATGCCTGCATTTTGTAGTAATAGACACCGCCCAACCATTGCAGGCGCTCGTCAAACGCGGATCCCAGAAGCTGAATTTCATTACTGAACTGCTCGCCGCTGATGGTTTTGGCACTGGGGACGGACGTACCGGCTGGCAGCGTAGCCGAATCGACGCTGATAGCACCAAACAGTGGCAAGGCCGTGCCATCATTATCCAGTGACGACAGCGTCTCTACTTTGCGGTATCCGAAAATATTCTTGACGGTAAGGTCATCACTAACATCAAATTCTGTGGAGTTGGCAAAGAACGTGTTTTCCACCTCATCCCGGGGAATAAAGTCTGCCTCCACATCATGCACACTGCGGTTTTGCGAGCGCTTTAGTGTGTCATCGATCCGTGTATAGGAGGGCGCATTCGGGGTCAGGGGAAAGCTTCCCAGGGCGCCGTTGAATACGCCACTGTAAAGCGCCCCCAGCTGCGAAGAGTCATTGAAATCCGTAATTACCTGGGCCTTACCGATAGAATCATTTTTATCGTATGACACGGTCGTCAGGTTTCTGAAATCGCCAGTATCCACTGACATCAACACACGAATGCCTTCGGAGTCCTCATCCCACAAGCAGTCATCGCAGGCCAGGCCTGCTGTCGATCCCACCTCCCCGGCAGGGATACCGTTATCAACAATACTCTGATAGCCATCGCGCTCGGTTTTCTGGCCAGCGATTCGGAAGCTGAGCACATCGTTAACCGGCAGCGACACACCACCTTCCACTTTATAGAGGTCGTAGTTCCCCAGGGTTCCTTTGATAAATCCGCCGAACTCCTGCTCCGGAGCCTTGGGCGTCAACAGCACGACACCACCAGTACTGTTACGCCCAAACAGGGTACCCTGAGGACCCTTAAGAACCTGCACATCCGCCAGATCGTACATCGCCAGATTAGAGCCATGAACCGGTGTCAGAACCACATCGGCAAAGTACATGGGGACTGCCGGATCCATGGTCAAAAGCACTTCGGAGGGGCGCTGACCACGCAGAGAGACAAGCGGCAGGTTAGGCCCTGTGGTTCCCTGGGACACGTTTAACCCCGGAACCTTATCGTTAAGAATTTCAACCGAGGTTACCCCCTGGTCAGCGAGATACTCCGATGACATAGCTGTAATTGCCATAGGTACATCTGTTGCCACTTCCGACCGGCGTCGAGCCGTCACAACGACCTCTTCCAGAGTCCCTCCCCTGGCCTGCTGACCCTCGGCCCAGGCCGGACCCCCTCCCACCATTCCTGCCGCCAAAACAATGGCCATACCCAGCCTGGTCCGTCGCGGTGTCAGCGTATGATTTGCATTGCCAAAACGTGGGGCCATGTGAGGATAATAGTCGTTCATCTCTTCCTACTCTCTCGAATTTATTTTTATTGGGTCAGCCATTACTGGCAGACAGACAACCTGAAACCAGACAGAGATCCGGCTGCACAATCCAGCTATAGCGTGATGATCGTCAGGAAGGCCTAGTACAAGGTTCAGTAGCAACCAAACAGAGATCTACCGGGTATATGTGCTGCCCAACACTCTTGGGCAATAGCTTTTATATTTATGCTGTCTGCGAGCGACCCTTCACCCCCTTTACGCTATCGCCGGTAAAAGCAGGAATCAATCTCCAACAGTTATGCTTTGTGGCCAACTTATTGCTCGCGGACATTCGTATTAATGGGAGTCCGAATATTTTTCTTACCGCCACAGCCAGGCATCCACCCCCCTCTAACGGCACTTATAAATTTTATCTTCCAGCCTCCACACAGCGGTTCTGAGCTGGAGCATCGCTCTGAAAAGTGATAGGGTTCCGTATATAAAATAATTAACAAATCAGCCACTTGCATAACAACAACGTGGACGCGAGCCGGTATGGATATTCATTTCTCCCGCTGCAATATCGAAGCCAGACACTCCAGCCACCTGGGCCAGGCGGAGCTGGTAAATTATTCCTGGAACAATCCCGTCGACAGCGTAGGCACCAACGATTTCTCCATCCTGCAGCTGTGCCTGCTTCCCATCCCCAAAAGCTCCCGGGCGTGTTTTACAGAACACTGGCAGAAGAATCGATTTGAAAATTTTGGGTCACTGTCACTACTGCCGGCGGGCCAGGTAGTCCACTGCAAAAGCGATCAACGAAAACAATCTTCGGTATTTTGCGGCTTCGATCCACAAGCCATAGAGGAATATGCAGGCCAGGCTGTCGCGTGGGATGATTATCCACTGGAAAGACTGCTCGACATTAACAGCCCACGCCTCAAATATCTGCTTACACAACTGCACGAAGAGCTGCGTGCTCCGGGATTCGGCAGCGACATCATGACTGAGCTGATTATGGGGCAGGTTGTAATTGAGCTGTTCAGATACCTTTCCGGTCAACTGGAAAAACAGAGCAACGGCGGTCTCTCATCGCGGAACCTGCAATTGATCGAACAGCGGGTTGCCGAAGACCCTGCACCACCCAGCATCGGTGAACTTGCCAGGCTCTGCCAACTTTCGACCCGGCACCTGTCCCGGGCTTTTCGCGTCAACAAGGGCATCTCAATTGGTGCGTACATCGCCGAATGGCGTATCAGGCACGCAAAGTTGTTGCTGGAATCCGGCGCCAGCATCAAGAGCGTAGCCTACAGTGTAGGCTTTTCCGCACCATCAAACTTCACGGCGGCTTTTCAACGAGAGACAGGAAAAACGCCTACGCAGTTTCTGCGCCAATTAGGACGCATCTAACCGCCGGCTGTCAGCCGACAGTTAGATATCCCTGCTCAAATCAGATTTTACTCAATATTTCCTCGGCAAAGCGGGAGGCGTTGTCACACCACTCCGCCCGGGTGTTACCCTCAACGTGCGCCGAGGCCCCGATAACACCAAGCTCTTTGTATTGACCAATGCGGTCCAGCACCGCCGCTGCGTCCCACTTCTCACCCGGCTGCATAATGCTGGCAAGAAACACCACCGGCGGTTCTTCACGACCTACCTTTTCACAGTGTTCCTTCATGTACTGGATACCACTGGCCAGATCATCCTCGCCTGCCATGCTCTGCGTGCGTGTTGTAGCGGTCGACAGGTTGCCGGTAAAGAACGGATTCCAGCCATCGCCCAGCTCCACCGCACGACGAATAGCACGCTTGGCGTTACCACCGATATAAATGGGAATGCCAGGCTTCTGCACCGGTGCCGGACGCATGCGGCTACCACGGGCGCTGTAACCCGTGCCTTCAAAATCAAACTCCTCACCGGTCCAGGCCAGGCGCATGGCCTTAATATGCTCGTCGAACAGGTCATTGCGCTGTTCAAAATCCACTCCCAGGGCAAAATATTCACCCTTCAGGTAACCGGCACCCATGCCCAGGGTCAGCCTGCCATTGGAAAATACATCCAGTGTGGAGGCCGCGCGCGCAGTAATAAACGGGTTGCGATAGGTGGCGACAAGAATACCAGTCTGCAGACGCAAGGTGGTCGTATGAGCCGCCACCAGACTCAACATCACAAACGGGTCCTGGGCGTCGTGGCCGCCGGAATCACGCCAGCGCGCCGTAGGGCAAGGGTGATCGGTGACGTTACCTGCGTTAAAGCCCAGCTTTTCAATGTGCTGCGCGATCTCCCGGACCGCATCCGGCGTACAAAACTCGTCCGCCTTTTCCACATCATCAAAAGGCAGGGTGACATTGATTTTCATAACTCTCTCCTTATTGCCGGCGTGCTTTGATAGTTTTCACGCAGACGATTAACTTTCAAAAATGTCAGATTCCGGTCAGGGTCCACTTGCCGGCGGCGTTGCGAATCCAGCCACTGGATGCCCAACTGCCACCGTCCACCGGCAACACCACTCCGTTAACGTAACTGCTCATGGCGGAGGCAAGAAACAACGCCGCCTGGCCACACTCGCTGTCGATGCCAGTGCGTCCGGCGGGAATACGATTGGCGGTTGCCTGCTCCTGCTCCGGCGTCGGCTGCAGCCAGGTTGACTCATCCACCGGCCCCTTGATATTGCCCCGCAATCCCGGGGTCACCGTGTAGTCCGGCGCAATGGCGTTAACGCGAATGTTGTGCTCCGCCAACTCCAGCGCCAGCGAACGGGTGAAGTTGAGCATGCCGGCCTTACAGGCGGCATAGACCGAGTAGTAAGGCGCTGCCCGCGAGGCTTCGATACTGGCAACATTGATAATGGCGCCACCGCGCCCGCCCTCAATCATCACCGGTGTCGCAGCGGAGGTGGCGGCCAGCATACTCACCAGGTTGAGATCGATGTGTTTGCGCCAGGAACGCTCTGACTGTTGCAGGAACGGCTTGGGAGAAACACCACCAACGTTGTTCGCCAATATGTCGATACGGCCAAATGCGGTTTTGGCCTGATCCACCATGGCGTACACCTGCTCGGTCTCGCACATATCCGTGGGCACCGGCAAAGCCTTGCGTCCCAGTTCCCGCACCCGATCCGCAGTCTCCTCGCAACGCTCCGGCACCACATCGGCAATAACAATGTCAGCACCGGCAGCAGCAAGTGCCAGGGCAATGGCTCGCCCAATGCCTCCACCACCACCGGTCACGATTGCCACCTGATCGGTTAATGCGATTTGATTGTTATCCATCTGTAAACCTGCCATAGCATCAATTGGTAATTTTACTGGGTGGCGACGAGCGCTCGATCATGCCCACCGTCTCTTCATCTCCCCAGCGATAGCGGGCGTGGGCCTGCTGCACAATGGGAAAGTCCGGCGGCAATACCGCGCTTCCTTTATTCACGGAGCGGGTGTTGATAAACGTGGAGCCTTGCACCGTCACCTTGCCGGCAGCGGTTTCCAGCACGAACGACACATCGTCACCGCGGGGCTGCAGGCGATCCAGCCAGGGGATCTCTACCACTCGCGCCGGCTGCAATTCACCACTGCCATCAAAGACAAAACCCTCGTTGTAGGCGGGCGTTCCATCACCACGATCCGGGTAGGTGTTAAAGCCAAACGCCTTACCGCCGGGAAACACAGCTGACTGCCAGCAGTGACCATTAAAACCTTCCAGCCGGCGCACACCCTGGCGGCGAATGCGCAGGCCATTACCCGACAACTCCAGCCTCTCGTCACCCACAGTCAAAACACCTTTGGCGCGAAACAGCTGCTCGTAGCGGGGACTCATAAAACCGCCCTCCTTACCCTTCAACAGCTCGCGGGCTTGTGCGGACAAGGAACCGGGAACCCACGGTGGCGCTACCATTTCCATATCAATATCGAAGGACACCGCTACCGGGTCGGGATGGTTTTGCAGTTCTCCCTGCGCCAGCAGTTCAGCGCTTGTCTCCGGCGCTGTACCATCAAAGGAGACTGTCCAACGCTTAAAAGGCTCCACACAACAGAAGCGCAATGGCCCGGCACCGCGGATGGATGACAAACCATCCGCGTCAATGGAGTTGTGTGGTGCGTGGCTCTCGCGGAAGCTGATTACCCGCCCATTGGCAAAGGCGATATCCAGCCAGATATCGTGGGCGTCCCACTCTTTGGCCAGCGCTTCAATACCGATACGCATACCAAAGGCACCATCCGCTGACTCAATCCACACATTGACCGCATCACGTACTTCCGGGTCTTCCGGCTTACTGGCGATCACGTATTCGCGGCTCTGGTCGACACCGCCGGTCAGATCAATACTCATGGCACTTACCTCCCGGTCCACTGCTGCATACAGCGGGTGTAGTCGGCGAACAGTGGTCGCACTTTTTCCAGGTCGACACCGTATTCTTCTGCTGTTTTGGTGCCTGAGGGCTCACGATTGTTGGCATTGTCCGCCCACCAGCTGTTCATGTTATCGGCAAAGGCCTGGGTCACCGGTTCACCCAGCCACTGGTACAGGCGACTCACTTCAGCCAATGGATCTTCGTGCATGGCTTTAAAATGAATATCGAAGAAGCGCTCAGCGTTATTATCCTGCTGGCGGAACGCCAATGTACGGCGCATGCCCTCAGACCACATATTGATGTTCAGGTCGGCGACGTAAGCCATATCCATCTGATCGGTAAACTTGCTGATAATGTCGCTGTAAACATTGATCACCGACAGGATCACATCGGTGGGATCACGATGGGTCATAACGAAACGGGCATCGGGAAACGCTTTATTGAGATCGTCAAGGTAAAGCAGGTGAGTTGGCGCTTTCAGTCGCCAGGGTTTTTCCGGCATACGCCACTGCAGCAGTTTCAGCGCCCGGCGCTCGTACTCATAGCAGCTGCTCATATCGGCGTTGTTAAGCCACTCGGCGTAAGAAGGCACCTGGGCAAAGGCGAGAAACAGTTGCGAGCGGAAATCCAGTGACATCAGGTCCTGACACTCAGCCGGGGCGTTCTCACCGGAAGGGGTATGGCTCTTCCAGCCAGCTACTTTTTCGGCCTCATCCTGTTGCTGTTCCCGGGCCGCCTCCAGCATGCAGGGTGGCGGGCAAGGTTGTGCCGCTTCTGCCCTGCGCAACGAACGGGCCTCGGGATCGCAGGCAAGCAGAAACGAGAGCGCAGTTGAGCCGGTGCGGGGCAGACTCAAACCAATCAACGGCTTGATGATCTGCTCATCGTCAATTTCGGGATGACGTTTGTACCAATCCTCTACCTGCAACCGCTGCTTGAGATGACCAATAATGCGTTCCCGCAGGACGTGTTCACCCACTGCATTCAGATTGGCTTCGTCATTCAGGGAGCGCACCAGAAGCTCCAGTCCTTCCTTAAAGGTGTCGGTACCGTAATCGCTTAGCCCCGACTCCCGTTCAGCCACTTCCATCAGGGTTTGATAGTTTTCCACAGGCGTATCCTCGACTTGTCTGTTTATCGTTATGTCTGTGTCGTTTACGTGTTATCACTAATCCGCCACGGCGATCAGTGCAGGTTGTTGCTCACTGCCGCGCGACACCGGCGTACCATAGAGGGTGTTACGCTGCTGACAGGGGCGCGCGATGGCGTGTGCCACCCGCAGCACATCCGCACGACTGAACTCCTGGCCGTTAACTCCGCCCGCCGCGCGGGTAATGGATTCATCCATCAAGGTGCCGCCGAGATCGTTGGCACCGGCCTGCAGGCAGAAGGCTGCGCCCTCCGCTCCCATCTTCACCCAGGAGGTCTGTACGTTTTTAATCAGCGGATTCAGCACCAGGCGTCCCACGGCGTGCATCAGCACCGCTTCGCGGAAGGTGGGACCACTGCGGCTCTCCCCACGTCGCGCCATGGGCGCTTCCATATGCACGTAGGGCAGAGGTACAAACTCGGTAATTCCACCGGTCTCCTGCTGCAGGCGACGCAGGTGCAGCAAGTGGGCGGCCCAATGCCGTGGCTGCTCCACATGTCCGAACATGATGGTGGTGGTGGTTTTCAAACCCTGCCGGTGCGCCGTGCGTAAAACCTGTAGCCACTGTTCTGTGCTGAGCTTGTCCGCGCAAATAATCCGACGCACATCGTCGTGCAGGATTTCCGCCGCGGTTCCCGGCAGGGTACTGAGACCTGCTTCCCGCAACTGACAGAGAAAATCCGCCAGCGACAGCCCCAGAGTCTCAGCGCCATGCCACACTTCCAGTGGCGAGAAGGCGTGCACATGCATCTCCGGTACGGCGCTCTTCACCGCCTGCACAATGTCGAGATAGGTCTGGCCAGTGAAGTGCGGGTGGATACCACCCTGCAGGCACACTTCGGTGGCACCGCGCTGCCAGGCTTGCTCTGTACGCGCCCCGATCTCATCCAGGTCAAGGCGATAGGCAGGTCCGCGCAGCAACCTGGCGCTCTCACCCTGCCCCTTGGCAAAGGCGCAGAACTGGCAGCGATAGCCGCAAATATTGGTGTAGTTGATGTTGCGGTTCACCACGTAGGTGACGGTGTCACCCACCAGTTCACGACGCAACTGATCGGCTTCGTGCAACACCACCTGCAAGGCGTTACCCCGTGCCGCAAACAGGTCGGTAATGTCCCGCTCACTCAGCTCGATACCCTGCCGGGCACGATCCAGGGATTGCGCGAGGCGGCGGTGACGTGGCACCGCAAACAGCGAAGTTTGTAGCCAGTTACCGGCCATAGTCGGCACCGGGTCACCGGCACCGGCGTACCAGGTCTCTTCACGGGCCAGACCACTGGCGTCACTGTGACGCAGCACACCGGGTTCAATGTCCTTGCTCAGCCAGCGTTCACCGTTGAGTGCGTATTGCGGCCCCAACGGCAGGCGGGCACACAGCTGGCGTCCCGCAGCCGCGGTTTCCTGGGCCAGCTTTTCCAGATGCGGCCAGGGGCGTTCCGGATTGACATGGTCGGGGGTCACCGGTGACACACCGCCCCAGTCATTGACGCCGGCACGAATCAATTCCTGCAATACACCCGGCTGCAGATTGGGAGGCGCCTGCACCGTGATGTCACCGCCAAAAATCAATCGCGCCACCGCAATGGTCCACAGGTGCTCGTCTAGATCCGGTTCCGGATGCTCCGCCATGCGAATGTCCGGCTTGGCACGGAAGTTCTGGATAATCACTTCCTGTATATGGCCGTACTGGCGATGCAGGTCGCGAATCGCCAGCAGCGCTTCAATACGCTCCGTGCGGCTCTCACCTATGCCGATCAACAGGCCGGTGGTAAACGGCACCCGCAGTTCGCCGGCCGTGCGCAGGGTTTGCAGGCGTGCCTGCGGTTCTTTATCCGGCGAGCCGTAGTGAGGCCCGCCCTTGTCACACAGATGCTGAGCCGTGCTCTCCAGCATGATGCCCATGGAGGCTGACACGTCGCGCAGGCGGGCCATCTCTTCTCGCTTCATCAAACCGGGATTGAGGTGTGGCAGCAGCCCGGTTTCGTCGTAAACGGCTTTGGCGGCGGCGTGCAGGTAATCCAGCGTCGATGTGTAGCCCATCGCCTGCAATGCCTCCCGGGCGGAACGGTAGCGATCCTCCGGCTGGTCGCCGAGGGTAAACAGCGCTTCGGTACAGCCGGCGGCCTTGCCCTCGCGGGCGATGGCCACCACCTCCTCCAGAGACAGGTAGGGCGCGCGCAGGTTTTTGGGCGCCTTGGCAAAGGTGCAGTAGTGGCACACATCCCGACACAACTGGGTGAGCGGAATAAACACCTTGCGTGAATAGGTGACCTGGGTACCAAAATGCTGCAGGGTCAGCGCTTCCGCTTCAGCCAGCAGCTGCGGCAACGGCCGCTGCAACAGTTCGGCAGTCAGTTCCGCATCCGACAGCGGCACTGAAACAGCGCTGGCGCTGCTCTGCTGCAGCTGCATCAGGTCACCGTCGCTATCCACATCAAAGCCCAGGCCGCTGCTGATCACCATGCGATAGCTGCGCTCTGCCTGCTGCAACATCTGCAGGTGGGCCTGAAAACTGTCGTGTCCAAAACGCAGCGACCAGGCGTGATCCAGTGGCAACAGCAGCGCATTGGTGCCACCCCCATCAGCGCTGGGGGCGATAGCAACGTCACCGCTGTGGGCGGCGTCAGCCAGTCTGGCAATATCGTCCGGCTGCACACAGGCCAGATCCGCCGGCAGGATCAGTACCCGCTCTTCACCTTCCTGGCGCAGCCGCTGCAGCGCGGCCTGCAAACTGCTGTTGAGATCAAAACCGGCATCGGCAAAACGTTCAAGGTCATCCGGCAACTGGTCCTGCTCCGGACTCAGCACCACAATACGGCCGATGGCCGGTGACTGCTGCAACACGTCCAGCACATGGCTGAGCATACTGCGCACCAGCGCCAGACGCTGCTGTGGCGAAAGGTGTTCGGCGAGGCGGGTCTTGCACAGGTGGCGGGCTTTTACCGGCACCAGGGCAGTGACCGGCCGGGGCGACATAACAGGGCTCATAGTGATGGCGTCGCTTATTCGGCCGGAGCCGTCAGCTCACCGGTAAACTCAATACCGGCACCGTCAGCAGCGTAGGTTTTGTTGACGAAGATCAGGATGGAAGTAAGTGCCTCAGCCGCCACTGAATTGACCAGCGCACCGGCATGAATTCCCCGCAGGCGGGCCGCGTCGGCCAGTTTTACCACTTCGCCCCGGGCCGCCTTGTCATCGCCAAACACCATCACATCGCAACGGATCGGCTCGTCGGTGGCCAGGCGATGGGCGGCCACGCTGTGGAAGGCGGACACCAGCCGCACCCCCTCACCCAGCACCTGCTGCGCCTTCAGTGCGGCACTGCCCTCCGGCGGCAGTTGTACGCGCATCACCTTGGGCGGCATCAGCGGTACCGTGGTATCCACCACAATCTTGCCCTGCACCTGCTGGCGAATATCCTCCAGCGTGGCGGCCTGCGCTGCAAAAGGGACGGTGACCACAATCAGGTCGCTGCCCTCAGCCACCTCGGCGTTGCTGCCAAAACCGGCCTCTGTACCCAGCTCGGCATTGAGCTTACCGGCCACATCGGCGGCCTTGCTGACATCCCGGGAGCCGATCTGCACCTGCAGTCCCGCCTGCAGCCAACGTCGCGCCAGGGCTGCGCCCAGTTTGCCAGTTCCGCCGATAACACCAATGACCTGCTTCATGATCTTCACCTGACTTTATTGTTGTGGTGGGTTGGGGTTGGGTCAGCCGAGGGCCTGCCCTGAGGCCTTGTTAAACAGTGCTGACCAATAGTGTCTACACTATGCCCCAATTGTGTGATAATTTTCAGTGCAAATTAAATCAATGTTCCATTACTTTTATTTATAGAAATTCAGGCGCCAACCAGCCATGAAAATTGATCTGCGCAAGCTCCAGCACCTGGTCACCGTCGCCCGCCTCGGCAGCTTTTCACGGGCGGCCGAGGAGCTGCACCTTACCCAGCCGGCACTGAGCCGCAGCGTGGCCAGTGTTGAAGAACAGTATGGCATTAAAATTTTTGATCGCGGCCGGGGCGGCGCGGTGCTGACACCGGCCGGTGAGCTCGCTATTGAGGATGCCGAGGCGCTGCTGGGCCGGGCCCGTACCCTGGAGAACAATCTGCAACTCTACGGCAGCGGTAATGCCGGCAAGGTGAGCTTTGGTGTCGGGCCCATGGTGGCCAGCCTGGTGCTGCCGGCACTGAGTGTGGAGTTTATGGGCCGTGAGCAGCGCCTTAATATCCAGGTGTCAGTGAAATCCGCCCGCGCCCTGCTGGATGATCTGCAGGATGATCGCATTGAGATGCTGGTTTGTGGCATTGGCCAGATGCGCGCCAAGCACGACACCCTCTATGAAGTTGTAGGTTCAATTCCCCTTGCGACCCTGGTACGCGGAGACCACCCGTTGACCAGATTACCCCGCATTACCCGGGACCAGCTGTTTCGCTACCCCATTCTCAGCGCCGTGGAGATGTCCAGCGATACCACCATGCGCGCCAGAGGATCCTTCATCTGTGACAATTACGATGTGCTGAAAAACACCGTGATACAGACAAATGCGGTCTGGATCTCCTCGCCCCTGATGGTGCAGGAAGAGCTGGCCAGCGGGCGCCTCACCAGTATTGTGATTGAGGATCTGGAGCGGCCTTCCGAAGTGGAGATCTGTCTGGCACGCCACGAAAGCCGTAAACTGTCCCCCGCCGCGGAGGCCATCATCGACTTTATCAAGGACTACTTCAGGACCGGCGTCCGCGCCGGCTCCCCGAACCAGTTGCACCTATGACACACACCAACAGTTTAAGCTTTCACCCCGTCCAGGGCCTTCCGGAAGTGCACGCCGGCGACCAATTACTGCCCCTGCTGGAGGCGGGTCTCCTCACCAGCCAGTTGCAGCTGGAGGATGGCGACGTGCTGGTGCTGGCACAGAAAATTGTTTCCAAGGCGGAAGCGCGGGCTGTCGAACTGGCCTCTGTCTCCCCCGGCACCGAAGCCCGGCGGCTGGCAGCCATCTGCCACAAGGACCCACGGCTGGTGGAGTTGATCCTGCGGGAGTCCAGCGACGTGCTGCGCACAGTGCCCGGCGTCCTGATCGTGCGCCACCGGCTCGGCTTTACCCTCGCCAATGCCGGTATCGATCAATCCAACCTGCCCGGTGGCGGCGAGCGGGTACTGTTGCTACCGGAAGATCCGGACGCCTCGGCGGCCGCCCTCAGCCAGCAAATCAGCGAACGCCTGGGCAAGCGCGTGGCGGTGCTGATAGCCGACAGCTTTGGACGCCCCTGGCGCATGGGCGTCTGCGGTACCTGCATCGGCTGTGCCGGTCTCAGCGCCCTGTTCGATATGCGCGGCGCCACCGACCGCGAAGGGAGGGTACTGGGCGTAACCCAGCTGGCGGTGGGCGACCAGCTCTGCGCCACTGCCACCCTGGTGTGTGGCGAAGCAGCCGAGAGCACCCCGGCGGTAGTGATTCGCGGCGTAAGTGAGCGCTTTCTTACTGCAAGCCGGCCGGCCACCGACCTGGTGCGGCCAGCCGCCGAAGACCTGTTTTCCTGATCCGGCTATACGCCCTGGAGTGCTGATATGAGCAAACACTACCTGGCCCTTTCCGGCGGCGTCGGCGGCGCCAAACTGGCCGACGGGCTGGCGCAGCTGTTGCCCCCGGAACAACTCACCATTGCCGTCAATGTAGGCGACGACTTTGAGCACCTGGGGCTGCCGGTGTGGCCGGACCTGGATACCGTGCTCTACACACTGGCGGGCAAGGCCAACCCGGAGCAGGGCTGGGGCCGCGCCGGGGAGAGCTGGGGGGTGATGGAGGAGCTGCGGGCGCTGGGGGCGCCGGACTGGTTTCTGCTGGGCGATAAAGATGTCGCCCTGCACCTGCTGCGCCGACACCTGCTGCAACAGGGTCTGAGCCCAGCTGACATAGCCGCCCAGCTGGCCCGGAGCCTCGGCGTGCACCACCTGGTGGTGCCGGTCACCGAGCAGCCCCTGCGCACACTGGTGGATACCGATGAAGGCCGGCTGGAATTCCAGCGCTACTTTGTCGGCCGCCGGGCAGAGCCGGTACTGCGGGGATTAACCTATGACGGTGCGGAGCAGGCTCACCTGAGCCCGGCGGTCGCCGCCGCATTGCAGCACCCGGAGCTGGCGGGCATTGTCATCTGCCCCTCCAACCCCTACCTGAGCGTTATGCCCATGCTGGCCATTCCCGGCTTCCGCGAGGCACTGCAGTCCAGCCCGGCACCGGTGATCGCCGTATCGCCGATTGTGGGCGGCGTTGCCCTTAAGGGACCAGCCGCCAAGATCATGCGGGAGCTGGGGGTTGAGCCCAGGGCCACCATTACCGCCGACCTCTATGGGGATTTCGTGGACCTGAGCCTGATCGACACCACCGATGCCGCCCTGGCAGAGGGTGTGAGCAGTGTTGCCGTCGCCCCCACGGTCATGCGTACCCGCGAGGATCGCAAGGCGCTGGCTGCCACCTGCCTGCAAGTCCTGCAAGAGCTGGCGCAGCGCTGATTCGCCCCTCCCGTCAATTCCCCTGCAGCAATACCCGGTAGCGCTCGGCCTGGGACGTGTCACCCTGATCGCGGTGGATGGCATAGAGCGCAGAGACGATTTCCCGGTCACCCGGATAGCGCTGCAGCGCCCGCTGCAGGAAATCCACCGCCTGATCCGGCTGCCCCAGGGAGTTGAGGGCCACACCATACACATAGCTGTAGCGCGCCGGCGCCTGCTCGCCGGCGGCGGCCAGACGCAACTGCTCCAGCGCCTGCTGCGGCTGCTTGCTGCGCACCAGTGACAGGCCCAGGGCGTGCTGGATGGGGGCCGGATCGCGCACCGTCGCAATGCCCTCGCGCAGCACCGCCTGGCCCCGCTGTTCGTCACCGCCACGGTAATAGAAATCCGCCAGGTTGATGTAGGCCGGGGTGAAGTAGGGAGCCAGCTTGATGGCCTGACGGTAGTAACTGGCGGCCTTCTCGGCTTGACCCTGGGCACTGTAAAGATCGCCAAGGTTGGTCAGCGATTCCGGCCGGTCGGCGTTATACAGCTCCGCTTTTTCGTACTCGACAAGAGCCGCACTGTTTTTCTCCAGCACCCGCGGCGGAAACTGCTGCAGTGCCAAGCCCACCAGGCTTCTGGCTGCCAGCCCCCGGGTAGTGCTGTTGGGATCGTACAACAGGGGCACGGCAAACACCGGCCGGTAATTGGCGGCAATGGATTCCAGCTCCTGCGACAGCGCGTAAGTGAGCAGGGAGTCATTCCCCTGCGCCACCGCCTGCAACAGCGGCGCGGTCTGCTGAGAGGCGTAGGCGGGCAGCATGGCAACCGCCGTCGCCCGCACAATCTCCGGCAGGCTCTCATCCGCCACCAGTTCCATCAGCTGCCCACCCGCATCAGCCCTGCCCTCGCGGCCGGCCTGCAGGGCGATGGCATACTCTGAACCGTGCAGGGTTTTGCCCCGCTCCTGCAGCGCCTGTGTCGCCCAGGCAGCATCCTTGTCGGTGTGACAGCTGGTGCAGGCGTTGGGCGTACCCAGCTGCTGTGACAGGTCCGGGCGCGGCACACGAAAACTGTGATCGCGGCGGGCGTCCACACCCATATAGGTTTTTTGCGGCATGTGGCAGTTCACGCACTGGGCCCCGGTCGAGCCGGCGGGATGGAAGTGGTGCTCCTCGCGATCGTATTTGGCAGGTATATGGCACTGCCCACAGAGGGCGTTATCCGGTGCCCGCAACTCCAGGCTGTGGGGGTTGTGACAGTCCGAGCAGGTGACTCCGGCGTGGTACATCTTGCTCTGCAGAAACGAACCGTAGACATACACCTCACCATCAATCTGGCCATCGGCGTGATAAAGGCCGGGCGTGAGCAGGGACAGGCGATGGTGCTGCAGCAGCGGGGCCGCAGGGTCGGGTTCGGAACTGGTGGAGGAGCGCCGCGAGTGGCAACGGGCGCAGCTTTCGATCTCCGTGTGCGTCGTTTTGGCGGGATGACGCACCGGCAGACCGGTTCTCGCATCGGGTTGCCACATGGCTCCGTTGCGCTCGGTATAGGCGACCGGGAAGCCGTAGTTCATGGGCTTGCTGTCATCCCCGGCAGCAGCACCGTTACTGGCCCACTGCAGGTGTTTGGAAGCCGGGCCATGGCATGCCTCGCACCCCACATCCACTTCGGACCAGCTGGTGCGATAACCCTGCGTCGTGAGGTCGTAATTCTTTTTCAGGTTGGTGGAGTGACAATCGGCGCACATGAAGTTCCAGTTGTGGTTAATGCCAGTCCAGTGCAGCTCGTCATCGCTGCTGATTTTTTCATCGGGATAGAGGTGATACCAGCGCTGGCCACCTTCTGCCTCTGGCCGGGAATCCCAGACTATGTTGAGTGCCTGCAGGCGACCACCGGGAAATTCGATCAGGTACTGCTGCAGCGGATAGACACCAAAGGTGTAGGCGATTTTATAGTCAGTCAGCTGGCCGTCCGGGCCATCGGTCTTCACCAGGAAATCGTCCCCCTGGCGATAAAACTGGCTGACGGTACCGAAGTAGTCGAAGCTGCTGTTATTGAAATCCCCCAGCACCGTCTCCGCTGTCGCCTCCTGCATGGCGAGGTCGTGATGAGAGCTTTTCCAGTCCGACACTTCCGTTGCGTGGCAGCTGCTGCACTGTTGGGAACCCACGTAGCTCAGCGACTCGCCATCCGCTTTCAGGCTGCTGCTGGTGTTGATCAGGGGAAAACGGGACCCAGTCTCATTCTTCGCCGCCTGAACCTTTACCTCTGCGACGCCGTCATCGGCAGCGCCCTGTTGCTGCGTCGCAGACTCCTGACCACACCCCATCAGGCTGCCACCAGCCAGCACCAGCAGCGTCAATACAAGCGAACGAATCATAGACTTCCCGTCGACCGGCAGCGGTACCACGCTGCACTGTTATTCTGTAATTTGTACCCGCCGTAAGGTGACGGACGCCAACCATAGCAACCGTCTGTACAAAAGCAAAGGCCCGCATAAGCGGGCCCTGATCCGGCAAAATATTGGCGCTTCTGCAAAAGCAGATAGCTGAAAAGATCGCCCGGGGGACCGGGCTCCTACATTGGGAGCGTATCCTGCCTGGATCGCCCGGGGGAGCGGGATCCTACATCGGGAGCACATCCTGCTGTAGGAGCCCGCTCCCGCGGGCGATCTTTTAAAGGCTCTCTTCTCAAGGAAGCCTGATGAATACGCACTTCAGCTGGCAGTGCCGCTTAATTGGACGGATAGATGGTTTTCCACTCCTTCTTCATACTCACCACACTCCACCCCCGCTGCTGCGCCTCATCCAGGCCCCGCGCCAGCGTGCCGATAGAGGAATCGCGGTCGTAGGCATACTCGCGTTTTTTATCATCGTGATGCACCAGCAAACCGAAACGCAATCCCTCACCACTGGTGGTCCACTCGAGCATCTGGAAATCGCCATCGGAGTTGCCGGCCGCAAATACCGGGCGCTTGCCAATGTGCTGGTGAATCCCCACCGGCTTGCCCTCCTTATCATCGATAAAATTCAGTTCCGCCAGTTTGACAATCTGCGGTACGCCATCCTGCACCACGTATTTTGCCTTCAGGCTGCTGCCCACCACCTGCTCCGGCGGGATGCCGTAAACCTGCTGCGAAAAGACCCGCAGAAAATCGATGCCACCACCGGAAACAATATAGGTCTTGAAGTGGTTCTGGCGCAGGTAGACCAGCAACTCCAGCATCGGCTGATAGACCATGTCCGTGTAGAGGCGCCCGGTAACGGGATGCTTTGCCGTTGCCAGCCACTGCGCCACCTCACCACTGAATTCCGTTGCCGTCATGCCGGCGTGCATCTCCGCAATCACTTTTAATACGCCGTGCTCATCCGCTTTCAGGGCATCACTCAATTTGCCCTGCAACATGGAGGCATAGGGTTCGGTGCTCTGCCACTGCGGATGCTCCGGCGCCAGCTTCTGCAAACGATCCAGAGCAAAAAAAGCCTGGAAATAGAGCGGCTGCTCTGTCCACAAAGTGCCGTCGTTGTCGAACACCGCTACGCGATCAGCGGGAGAGATAAAGTCTGCACTGCCCTGGGTGGTCGCGCGTTTGACAAACTCCATAACCGCTTGCCGGGACGCTCCCTGCCAGGAAGGGAGAGGTTTGTCTGCAGCACCAACCAGAGCAGAGAACGCCAGCAGCAGCGAAAAACCGACACCCGCCAGCGGTCTCATCCACCGCGATGTCATGGAAGCATTCTGGTACATAATGATCACCCCATAAAAATCACCGCCAGCATCTGCCAGCGGTGGTAGTTGGACGAGCCCCGTTAACGTGAGCCGTGGGAGTTCTTCAGCATCTCTTCCACTTTGCTGAGGTTAAACGCCCCGGGCGACTGGCTGGGTGGATAATCTTCCATGGTCAGCAGGAACTTCGTCGCCATGGCCTGCACCGGCACGATGATAAAAGCATGATCGAGAAGCCAGTCATAGTAGATATTGGCGTTGTGCTGGGCCTTCTCAAATGGATCGCGGCGCAGGTTGAAAATCGCCGGTACTCTCCGCTCCACAAACGGTTCAACCCAGACCCCAAACGCCTGACCACGGTTTTCCAGGAACACCACTTTCCAGTCATCGTAGCGGGCTGCCACCACCTGGCCATCGTCGTTCACGTACCAGAACTCATGCCGCGGCGACTCTTGCACCTCGCCAGTGAGATAGGGCAACAGGTTATAGCCATCGAGATAATTTTTGTAGCTGCGACCGTTAAGCTTCACACCCTTCAACAACTGCTCCTTGATGTCCTTCGCCCCCGCCGCGGCGGCGAAGGTGGTGAGCCAATCCTCGTGTGCGACAATGCCATTGAGGGTGACATCTTTCTGGATGTGACCCGGCCAACGCACAAACGCCGGCACCCGGTAAGCGCCTTCCCAATTGGAATTTTTCTCACTGCGGAACGGTGTGGTGCCTGCATCCGGCCAGGTGTTGTAGTGAGGGCCATTGTCGGTGGAGTAGAAGACGATGGTGTTTTCCGCAACCTTCAGTTCATCCAGCAGGTTGAGGAACTTGCCTACCAGGGCGTCGTGCTCAATCATGCCATCGGTGTATTCGTCATTACCCTTGTGGCGATTCTCCGCCTTGACGTGGGTGCGGAAGTGCATGCGGGTGGCGTTCCACCAGACAAACCAGGGCTTGCCGGCTTTGTGCTGCTCACGGATAAAGGCCATGGCCCGCGCGGCGGTCTCCTCATCCACCGTCTCCATGCGTGTTTTGGTCAGCGGCCCGGTGTCTTCACACTTCTGGTACCCTACTTCACCGAAACGTGGATCGCTGGTTTTGTCGCGTTCCGCCGTGGCGTGGCAGTGCAACACGCCACGGGGCCCGAACTGCTCCAGGAAGGTTTTGCCGTTGGCCAGTTTCATATCCCGGGGATAGTCCTCGTTCTCTGGCTCCTCTTCAGCATTGAGGTGGTAGAGGTTACCGAGAAACTCATCGAAACCGTGCACCGTAGGCAGATGCTCGTAGCGATCACCAAAGTGATTCTTGCCAAACTGGCCGGTACTGTAACCCTGGCTCTTCAGCACCGTGGCCATGGTGACATCGGTTTTCTGCCACCCCTCCTTCGCACCAGGCAAACCCACTTTTGTCATCCCGGTACGCACCGGTACGTTGCCGCCAGCAAAGGCAGCGCGACCCGCTGTGCAGCTCTGCTGACCGTAGTAATCCGTAAAGGAGACGCCTTCATCGGCGATGCGATCAATGTTGGGCGTTTTAAAGCCCATCATGCCGCGGTTGTTATGACTAATGTTCCAGGTGCCAATATCGTCCCCCCAGATCACCAGAATATTGGGCTTCTCCTGCTCGTTCTGCGCGTAGGAACAGCCCGGAAAAATCACTACGGCCAGCAGCGCCGTCAGCCATCTCGTCAACAGTTTGCCTGTTTCATTCATAACGTAACTCCCTTACCAGAGTGGGCAGCCCTGCACGACCTTCCTGTCAAAATACCTGCAAAGAGGTGCACTCTGCGATGTAACAACCTCAATAAAAGTAGTCCAGATTCACGCCGGCAACACAAAATATGACGACATAAACTGCGCTCTTCGCAGCTCACATCAGGACAGGGAAGTATTACGGATGGATGATCGGGGAGGCCGCGCCTTACCGATCAGGGCCTTACCGATCAGGGCCTGGCCGCAGTGACATCACGGCGGCCAGGCCGGGACAGACAGGGAAAAGCAGGAGGAATCAGGTGTCTTTTTCAGCGGCGTGTCGCGCCGCCACATAACCCCAGGTCAGGGATGGGCCAACACTGGAGCCGGCACCCGGATAGTAGCGGCCCATCACCGAAGCGGTGGACACACCGGTGGCGTAGAGACCCGCGATAACGGAGCCATCAGCACGCAATACGCGGGCGTGCTCATCGGTGACCACGCCGCCATAGGTACCTACATCACCCGGCACCACCGGAAAGGCGTAAAACGGCCCCTTCTCAAGGGTACCCAGAGTCGGGTTCGGCTTTTGGAGCGGGTCCCCGAGCCAGCGGTCGTAGGCACGCTCACCGCGCTGGAAATCATCGTCGTGATTTTTGGCGACAAAGCCATTAAAGCGCTCGACGGTCGCCTGCAGGGTTTCCGGGTTCACCTCGATCAGTGTCGCCAGCTCCGCCAGAGTCTGTGCTTTTTTCAGGTAACCACTATCGAACCACTCCTGTGGAATTTTTCCGCCCGGCATAATGCCTGCGAACATGTATTTCTTCAGGTAGCGACTGTCGAAGACCCCCCAACTGGGCACCGCCGCTTCAGTCTTGTTGCGATTCAACATGCCCTTGCAGAAGGCCATGTAGGAGCCACCTTCGTTCATATAGCGAACGCCGGTCTGATCCACCAGGATGGCGTGTGGCTTGGCGGTAATGCTCTGCGCGGTGGCGCGAATATCACCGCGCTTGCTGCCCGGTGGCAGGGTGCACTGATTGCCCACCATCTCGTCCATCTGCGCCAGCTGGGCGCCGTGACGGGCCATCTCCTGAATCATCTCGCCGGTATCGGTAGGGGCAGCACTGGTCCACAGATCCGAGGTGCCGGGCAGGTACTGGTCGCGCATGGCCTGGTTGTGGGCAAAACCACCTGCACCCACCAGTACGCCAAGGCGTGCACCGATGCGCCAGGGTTGGCCATCCTTGACGGTGACCACACCGACGATCTGGCTGTTCTGTTCGATCAAACCACTGACCGGGGAGTCGGTACGCAGGTCTGCTTCCATGCGCAGTAATGCCTGTAACTGGCGTGCCTGCAGGGCCGCACCGGCGGAGACGTAGTGCTTACCCGTGAATTTGGCGTACAGCGCACGCCCCACCATTTTCACGCACAGCCAGAACGCCTTCGGACTGCGTTTGAAGTAGGGCATCTGCATGGCTTCATCCACCATGGCCGGATAGGGCATAAAGCCCGGCACCATGCGCTGTTTCCACTCTCCCAACTGATTAATATCAAACAGCCTGGCACCCACGCTGCGCCCCACACTGAGGCCGCCCGGCAACTCATCGTAGTAATCCGGCCAGTAGCGATAGCGATCTATATCGATACCCTGCTGCAGCAGGAACTCCAGCATTTGCTGAGCGCGGGCAATATAGGTCTGACGGCGCAGGGGGGTGGAACCGGGCGTGTTCTGCTGCTCACCGCAGAGCGCTTCCAGATAAGTCCGTGCACGCTCTTCGCTCTCATCGATACCGTCGCGCAACAGAAAACGATTGTTGGGAATCCACATAACGCCGCCGGAACGGGCGGTGGTTCCCCCCACCAGCGACGATTTCTCCAGCACGATAACCCGATTGCCCTGGGACAGCATGGTCATCGCACCGCACAGTGCACCGCCACCTGTGCCTACCACCACAAAATCGGTTTGCTCATCGAACGTGTTATTGGCTGTCTCCACTCTCTCCCCCTTGGTGGAAGTTTTTCTGAGAAACTGTTGGCAGGTCACCGCAGTATGCCGCAGCAAGAAAGAGATCGATTATGTCACTTTACATGCCTGCCTGCGAATGTTTGGCCCCGGAAGTATAGAGCAATAAACAGGTGCGGCGGTTACGCGGCAAGCGGGCTGTTTATGACAGATGATGTACTGACACGAACACAGCCTCGCTGCAATAAGCAACGAGGCTGGCTGCGGTATTAATAGGTGTATTCCAGATTGATACCAAATGTGCGCGGCGCCGCAGTGATACCCACATCGCCAAGACTGCTGACTGTCAGCTTTTGGCTGTAGTAGGTTTCGTCGGTCAGGTTGCGTCCCCACAGCTCCACACTCCAGCTGGGCGCTGGGGTGTAACGCACGGAGCCGTTCAGCAAGCCGTAGGAAGGTTGCTCCAGGCGATTATCGGGCTCGTAGTAAAAGCCGCTGTTGTAACTGTAGAGCAGCGACATATCCACTTCACCGGCATCCGCCAATGCCAGGTTGTAAGCAATACCAATGTTACCGGAAAATTCCGGGGCCAACGGGGTTTCGTTGCCCGTGGCATCACCGCTCACCGTCCGCGTACCGCCCAAGACACCAAAGGGGACGCCAGTATCGAAGGTATTAAGCGAGGTAATGGGCGCATCGGTGAACTCGGAGAATTCGGAATCCAGCCAGGCCAGCGAACCAAACAGTCGCAGCCCATCGGTGATTGCCGCTTCAAACTCCACTTCCAGGCCGTCCACTTCCACCTCAGCTGCGTTCAGCAAGACCGGTGTTGGATTCGGGCCAGAGGCTGAGCGCACCTGGTAGTCGCTGATTTCATAGTGGAACACGGAGGCGTTGAGGCGCAGCCGGTTATCCAGCAGGTCCGTTTTTACACCCAGCTCATAGGCATCAATAGTCTGCGGCTTCACCGGTGACCGGGTGGGATCGGACATGGCGTAGGAACCGGATTTAAACCCGCGGTTGTAGGAGCCGTAGACACTGATGTCGTCGGTCAACTGGTGGCGCAAGGCAACTCTGTAGGTTGGCTCCTCTTCCGTAGTGCTGTCCCGATTCGAGACAGCGGTAAAGCCTCCCAGCTCCAGCAGGTTCATCTCTCCTTTAAAGTCCAGCTCATCGCGGGTGTAACGTCCGCCGACCGTCAGGGTGGTTGCATCCGTAATGTCGTAGCTGACCTCACCAAATACCGCATAAGAGGTGGTATCAAGGCTGGACACCACGGCGTAGTCACCCGGGCCACCACCAACGTGCAGCAGCTGGCCGCTAAAGGTTTGCGGATCCAGATCGGCATCAATGGTGAGATAGAACAGACCCGCCTGCCAGTTCAGAGGCCCGTCACTGTTGGACGCCAGTCGCAACTCTTCCTGGAACGAAATCTCCGAATCCTCGACGCGGATATTGAGCAGATCGTAAGGTGTCATATCCAGGTCGAAGTAGCTGTGGTTGGTGCCTTTACGGCTACCGGTGATACTGGTGAGGGTGGCCCAGCCCAGATCAAACTCCGCCGTCAGGTTCAGGCCCCAGGTATCAATGTCGGAGAACTGCTGTTCGGGAGTGTTGGTGTCGTAAGGGTCCCGCAGGGGTAAGGTCGGTCCGTAATCCGTAGGGTCGATGGTTGCGAAAGCCGCCAGGGCTTCGGGGGTACCCGCCTGCGCCAGCATCAGTGCCGGGTTCACACCCAGGCTGTCCTCCTCCAGGCGGTAAGCCACTCCGAAATCATCGGAGGATTTTGAATACTCGGCGGCGAAGGAAATTTTGGTTTCATCGTTCGGGGTCCATACCCATTTGGTGCGCGCACCCCAGTCCCAGCCCAGATTGACATCCTTGCCGGTGGCCTGGTTTTCACCCCAGCCCTTGCCCTGGTTAGTAGACGTCAGTGCCAGGTCCGCACTGAGGGTCTCTGTGATGGGGCCCGCCACATACAGCTGCCCCTTGGTGGTGTCATAGTTGGCCGCACCGACACTGACTTTGGCTTCAAATTCATCGCCGGGATCTTTGGTAATCACATTCACCAGACCGCCACTGGAGTTACGACCAAACAGGGTGCCTTGCGGTCCTTTCAACACCTCTACCCGTTCAATGTTATTGAACTTCATAAAGGTTTGCTTCAGCGATGGCATAAAAACACCATCGACGTAAAACGCGTTGGTACCTTCTTCACCAGTCCCGGAACTGGTGTTACCCACGCCGCGAACAAAGAAGGTTGCCGATGGGCCGGATGACACCAGCTGCAGGCTTGGTGTCAGCGCCGGTAATTCCCGCGTACCACTGATACCACTGCGCTCCAGCATATCCTGCGAAAATGCCGCCACCGAAATGGGCACTTCCTGCAGGCTCTCCTCACGGCGCTGTGCCGTAACGACAATCTCTTCAATGGCGGCGGCCTGAGCAGAACCCGGCATGATACCGCCGGACAACCCGGCACCAAACAGCGCCGCACTTAGCAACGTCAGGGGAGCTCCGGCCTTACCCTGGTTGGCTTTGACAGGTGACAGAAAACAGCGGGCGTTACGCCCGGGAATAGCAGTAGGGAAATTGATCATCGTTTTACACTCACGGCAGTTTTATAGTTATATTGCGAAGCTGATCGAACGACTGTACTCAGTCCCACGCGTCCGACTCAACCTTCCTGGTGCCCGATAAACAAAAATTAACAGCGGCTATCGCTGGTGATACGCACTATGAGCTCTCCATCAACACCTGCTTCAGTTCATCAGACGGGCTTTGCGGGACACTGAATCCTTCCGTATCCAGCGCAGTGATTTCTGCAAAATGTTCAGCAATCGTTTCAGCGTCGGGCGCCACTTCCCTGGAACCTTGCCAACCCCGGGTGACGCCGACAAACGCCCGTGCCATGCGACCGCCGCAGGAGGAGTAAAGTCCGTGAGTAGAGCGACACACGTTGCTTACCAGGTAGGTAGCCAAACCGGCGGTAAACTCCGGTTGGGTTGAGTTCTTCAGGCTGGCAAATACCGGCATGGTGCGTTTGAGATACTCTTCGTCCATACCCTGCATGGCGTGTTCCGTCATACGACTGGAGGCAAAGGGCAAAATGGCATTGCAGAGAATGCCCTGTGACTCGCCCTCAATAGCGAAGGTGTTCATCAGACCGAACACCGCCGCTTTCGCGGTACCATAGAAACCTTGCCCCTGATTACCGAACAATCCGGCACTGGAGGCGGTAAACAGTACGCGGCCGTACTGCTGCTTCTGCATCACCCGCCACGCCGCGCGAGTGACAAAGTAGCTGCCAAACAGGTGCACCGAGAGCAGTGCCTGCAGGTCTTCGGGGCACCCTTCCGCCAGTGATGACAGCCGCATATTGCCGGCGTTGTTAATCACGGCATCCACCCGACCAAAGGTTTCAAGCGCCATATTGACCATGGCCTGTGCACCCGCTTCAGTGGAGACACTATCGCAACTGGCAATGGCGCGACCGCCCTGTTGACGAATCTCCGCCACCACCTGAGTGGCCATGGCGGAGGAACCGCTACCCCCTTCAACACTGCCACCGAGATCGTTGACCACCACCGCTGCGCCGCGACGCGCCAGCTCCAGCGCGTAGGCACGACCGAGACCACCGCCGGCACCGGTGACTATCACCACCTGATTTTCAAAACTTATTGTTGTCATTATCGTGTCCTGTTCGTTGCGGCACAGTGTGGTTACACCGGATCCCACTCCAGCATCAACCGGTCCACACCCCAGGTGCCGCCAGTGTGGTAGTCAAACTCCTCGCCTTTCATCAGGCGGATGTTGTTGCAGTTCCGCAGGAATTCCGCGATCACTGTGCGCAATTCGCGCTTGGCCAGGTGGACACCAAGACACAGGTGCGGTCCGGCAGCAAAAGTGAAGTGTCTTGGACGGCGGCTCATATCGAACTGGTGAGGGTGGTCGCAACTGTCCGGGTCGCGATGGGCAGCGAAGGTGGCCATCAATACATAGTCACCTTTTTTCATCTTCACGCCGTGAAACTCCAGATCGGCTTTCAAGCGGCGATGCGGCATGGCCACCGGGTAGAGACGCAGGAACTCCTCCACCGCGGCGGGAATTTTATCCGGGTTGTCACGCAGCTCTGTCTGCAATTCCGGATTCTCCGCCAGGTGGCGAAAGATCCAGCCCAGGGTGCTGTAGACCGTGTCCAGGCCGCCGATATAGAGCAGAGTCACCATGCCCATAATCTCTTCCTTGGTCAGGCGTCGCTCACCTTCGTACTCGGCGGTGACAATACCGCGCATCACTTCCGTAGTCGGGTTTTGCATCTGCTCATCGACAAACTTGTCGAGGAAAGCGATGACCGAAAGCAGGGCGCCGGCCCTTTGACGCGGGTCTTCGGCGCGCAGCAGCAATCGCTCCCACTCCAGGAAGTCCGGCAGCATGGACCGCGGCATGCCCATCAGGTCGAGAAAAATATAGGAGGGAAACTTCTCCGCAAAGTCGCCAATAAATTCACAGTGCCCCTGTTGCAGCAGTGGAGCCAGCAACTCTTCACACACGTCGCAGACCGGTTTTTCCATCTCTGCAACCGACTTCGGTGAAAACATCGGGTTCAGCAGGCGACGATATTTGTGATGCTGGGGCGGATCAAATTCCAGCGGGTTCAGCTTCCACTGCACTCCCATAGCAGCCAGGTCCGAGCGCTCACTGGAGAAATGATCCGGATCACCGTAGGCGTCCATAATGTGCTGGTAACGGGTCAGCACCCAGCCCGGGTGACCGTTGGCCGCCATGGGCGACCAGAAGATATCCGGCCCCTGCAACAGACGCTCGCCGGCTTTGTACGGGTCATCCAGTTCAGCGGTGTATTGGTGAATATCGATATCCCGGTACAACTCTGCCGGAACATGATCGGGTTTAAGGCTTTCGGCCTCTTGCACACTGCGCATGGGTAGTTTCCTCAGTCTCTTATGATTATTGGGTGAATCACCGGGCCGGCCGCCTCAAGCGAAAGCAGCACGACGCGTTAACGCCAAACCCAACTTTGCATTGCAAAGTTGATGGATAAAAAAACGCTTCAGCCGGCGGGGAGGGGCTGCAGGCCATTCATTTCATCGTCGCCGCCACGGGCCGCCGCGGTATGCCTCAGCACCTGCTCGAGGGCACCGAGGTAATCAAGGAAGCGCTCACGACCCAGCTCCGACAGGGCACAACGGGTGCAGGGGCGCTTGCCATCGAAACCCTTGCTGATTGCCACAAAACCCGCCTCTTCCAGCACCTGCAGGTGACGACTGAGATTGCCGTCGGTCAGCCCGCACAACTCCTTGAGGTCGGAGAACACCAACCCTTCGGCGCTGCTGATCAGGGAGCTGACGATGCCCAGGCGCGCCTTCTCATGGAATATCCTGTCCAGCCCACTGTAGGCGAAAGGCGCTTCAGATTTCTGCTTAGACACCACGTCCCTCACTTGCTTTATCAAATGCCAATATCAGTCCTACCGCCACCTGACCCACCAGGAATGGCACGCCCATCATCCAGGGGGCGAGAACTTCCGTTTGCGCTGCCGCCACCAACACCACCATCCCGGTGACAAAGTACCAGGCGCAGATCCAGATCATGCCGCGGGGCAGGTTGGGCAGGGCGGCGAACCCCATCAGCGCCAGCAGCAGCTGCCACAGTCCCGGCAGTAGCCAGACATTGGCGACGGAGAAATTACAGATCACCCAGGTGATCAACATCATCGACAACAGGAACGGCGCAAACTTCTGCAACAGGTTGATCAGCATGGTGGTGGCCAGCCGGCCATGGACCTTGCGGGCCCGGGAGACCACATCCAGGGTGGAGATGGAGATGGTTGCCATCATCACCGCCGACCAGATCCCCACATAGCCGAGGTTGCCGGTGGCGGGCAGAATAAAACTCTGCAACAGGGCAACAGCCAGCGCCAGCGCTCCCATAAACAGGTTGAATTCAGGTGACAGGCCCAGGAATCGGGTACTGGCTGCCATTTGCGCACGGATACTGGAGATTTGCGAAATCGCCTGGTCCACATCCTTCACAGCAACTACCTCGGATATTGTTAACTTTGTAATGCAGAGTATATTGCAAAGCAAACCGCCGTCAATGCACTTGACCAAACTTTAACCTGACACCGATAACCCGCATCAGCTCTCGCCAGCAGCCATGATCCGGCCTAGCATGAGAGTACCGATTCCCCAGCTACCCGGGAGAAGTCATGCACCAGCAAGGCGGCTGCCTGTGCGGCAATATCCGTTATGTCATTGATGCAGAGCCGGTAGATGCGGGCTTCTGCCATTGCTCACTCTGCCAGCGATCCAGCGGCGCGCCGGCAGTGGCCTGGATGACCCTGCCCTATAGCGGATTCAGCTATACCGAGGGCAAGGTCGCCACCTACCCATCCAGCGAACACCACCAGCGGGAGTTTTGCCCCCGCTGCGGCACCCAGCTGGCCTTCAGGGCACAGTCTGATCCGCAATTCATCGACATCACCCTCTGCTCCCTGGACGACAACAGGGCCATGGAACCCGGCTATCACATCTGGTGCGCCAGCAAGGTTCCCTGGCTCCATATCAACGACGACCTCCCCCGGTACCCGGACGCCGGGCCAGACAGCTACTGACAAACCGCCAAGCCATAAAAAAGCCCCTCACTCCAGGAGTGAGGGGCTTTTTGTGGCTACCTGTTCGCGTCGGCTTATTGGCGTCTGCCATTTAGCCTTGCGCGCAATCAGTTAGCGGGTTTTTGCGCCTGGTTGGCCAGCTTGTGCTTGCCCCAACCGTCACCGTTGTCCAGGGTACCGAACAACCAATCGTAGAACAGGGAGATGGTTGCAAAGTTACCGCCGATGAAACGGGCGTGGTGGTTGTGGTGCATGTCAGAAGCGTACTTCAGGTATTTGGACACAGCGTTGTTCCCGGTAGTCTCCTGACGATCGTGGTTGTGCAGGTTGATCTCGGAGAAGGCAATCCAGGTCAGGATCAGGGTAACAATGTGGAAATCACCCATGATGAAGCTCAGGCCGAACACAGTACCCACGTACAGGCCCAGGCCCATGGCCACTTCCAGCGGGTGGATGTAGCTGGAGTCCATGCGGCAAGGGTTCTTCTGCTGGTGGTGAATCGCGTGTACCCACACCAGAGGACCGCCATCGTGGAACAGGAAACGGTGGGTCATGTAGTAGAAGAAATCGTACACCATCAGGATCACAAAGATATCCGTCAGGTACTGCCACCATGGCTGGGACTCAGCGGTAATGATAAACGGGATAATACCGAGATAGATAATCGCAATGAAAAACGCGCCCCACTTGCGGTTCCACTTCTGGTTTTTCACCCAGTTTGGCTTCTGGGACTTCTGGTCCACCACCGCCTGGTTCAGGCCGCTGATCTCCTTGAAGATACCGAACTTGGTCAGCACCTTGCCCAGCAGTACGGGAATACCCATGACACACACGGCCATAATGAGGGTCAGCCAACCCTCATAGTTCTCAGCCAGCGTTGTAAAGATTGATGTCTCCATCAGCTATCACCTCTAGTAACATTTAGTAAGTGTTGGGCCAGGGTTCGCACACCGGCGACACCCAGCTCTTCCAGTAAAAATTCGGTCAGTTTCTGTATCTTGCCGGGCACGATATTGGTGATGCCCGAGCCGCCCATCTGGTAGGCAACGGCGTGATAGAGGTCTGCCATCGCGCCCTCCAACAGCCGGTAATCGGCTTCGCCGAGCAGCGCCTGTACCCTTTTTTCCAGGGCTCGCACACTGGCGATCGACTCGCGCACCAGGCTTTCACCCTGTGGCGACAGGCGCAGGATGATCTGCCGCTTGTCGTCCGGGTCGGATTCGCGAATCACATAACCCAGGGTTTCAAAATCAATGGCCAGTACCGCAGCAGCCTGCTTGCTGATACCGATAACGGACGCAATGTACTGAATCCGCCGCGGCTCGCTGCTGATCATGCCGAGGATCTGGCCAAAATTGGTCCGCAATCCCTTAAAGCCCTTGCTGCTCATCTCCCGCAGCAGGGTGTCGCGCAGGTGATTGGTCATGGCCTGCAACAACATATTCAATCGTATGCGGTTACCGCTGCCGGCGGTTCCCTGCAACCGCGGGTAGGAGCGCAGCTCCACCCCCAAACCCTGGCACACCTTCTCCAGCAGCAGGATCATCTGATCCATGCGCTCGCTGCCAATCTGCTCCGCCAGGTACTGCTGCACTTCCGCGGTAATGCGGGTACCGTCCCGCAGCAGTTGCATACCCTTCTCCGAGAGGGACAACAGCTGGGAGCGACCATCCTCGGGATTCTGGCGCCGCTCAATCAGCCCCAGCTTCTCCAGCTCCTTGATCACCTTGCTGCACGCCTGCTTGCTGCTGCCCACACGGGCGGCCAGCTCGCCTGGCGAGATGTCCTTCTCTACCAGCACCGGAATGTAGCGCTCGTAGGTCATGCTGAGCTTTTCGTAACGATCGCTGGTGGTCAGTTTGTCCAGCGTATCCTTCATTACAAAGTGGGTGACTACCATCAAATGGGCGATCAAGCCGTGGCTGATACCCACGGGCGGATCACTTTTTTCCGGTGTAGTAGTCGTTATCATGGGGGCATGGTAAACGAGAATTGTCGGGATGGTCAATTATGGTTTACTAAAGCAATGTAAAGTTCCATAGCCGCTGGCGTGACACACAGCCCGGAAGCGTCAGCCCGATCCATGCCAGACAGTAATATGTTGTTTTTAAAAGACTTATTGCACTATTAAGGTTTTATGGAAGTAATATACGCCAATCAGAAAGCGTACGAGAGATACGCCCGGGCCTGCCATACATCGAGGTCACTGCGGCCAAGACTCTGGTAATCCAAACCCACTTCCGCAAAAAAGTTGGTGGCCAGCAGCGCCCACTGCTGACCGGGCCGGGCAGTACCGGTTCGGCATAACCTGTGCCGGCACTGCGCCCTCTCTGCGGATCAGATGCTGCCCGGGCCTTAGTCGTCGCCCAGCAATCCTTTGGCTTTGTTGCCCAGCATCTGCATCATCATCTTCGCCTTATCCAGCCCCTTGGGCATAAAGTCGAACACGATGTTGCGAATGGTGCCGGGGAAGGGGGTTTCCGCCGCGTAGTCCTCGGTCAGAGCCTTGCCGTCGTCGCGGCCAATATCAAAGGTCTCTGAGGAGGACATGGTGGCGGGCATGGCAAACTGCACCGTCTCGTCCATCAGTTCTTTGCCATTGCTGCTCAGTGTCACGGAGATATTGCGCAACGCCAGTGGCTCGATATGCCCCGGGGAACCGCCCAGGTCGAGACGCATCTCCAGTTGGTTGTCGCCTTTCGATAACGCCTTGCCAGTGACCTTCACCTCTTCGCCCATCAGACCACGAATAATAAAGGTGGGCTTGCCCTCCTTGAGGTAGAGCCCCATGCCGCCCAGCGAACCACCCATGGCGTAGATGGGGCCGGTCTCATTACCCACTGGCAGATTCACCTCTGCGGTCATGGTGTGGTTCATAAACTTGATGGGCGGCGCATTGAATTCCAGGGTACGCGCCACCGGTCTTGGGTACACCCACTGACCGCGACGGGCCTTGAAATCCTCGCCAATAATCTGACGCATGTAGACACGGGTGCCGCCGCCGCCATCAATGGGGTTCACATTGAACTGTTCAGCCTGAGACTTGAACGCCGCGTCCAGTTCAGCAACCTTGTCCGGATACTGGTCGGCCAGGTTGATGGTCTCGGCCGGGTCGGATTTCAGGTTGTAGAGCGCCCAGGCGTTGTCCACCGAAGCGGAGGTGGTGAGATCCCAGGTGGCGGTACGGTCGGAGGCCACGATTTTCCAGTCGCCTTTCACCAGCGAACGGTTGCCGTACATCTCGAAGTACTGGGCACGATCCGGAGTCTCCGCCGTGTGGGCGAAAGTGCTCATCAGGTTTTCACCGTCAAAGGGAATCTGCGGCAGGTTGTTCACAATCTTCGCCGGCTCTACACCAGCCGCGGCCAGCACGGTAGGCGTGATATCGGCAATATAGGCAAACTGCTCGCGCCACTCGCCGCGGGCTTTAATGCCCTCCGGCCAGGCGATCACCAGCGGCACGCGAATGCCACCTTCCCATGCGGTCTGCTTGTAGTAGTTGTAGGGGGTATTACCCGCCACCGCCCAGCCAAACACATAGTGCGGGAAGGTCTCCGGGCCGCCCCACTGGTCGATCCAGGCCAGGTTCTCTGCCACCGTCGGCACATGGGAGTTGGGGAAGCTGATCTCGTTCATCAGGCCGTTGGGGCCACCTTCGGCACTGGCACCGTTGTCAGAGGTGATCACGACAATGGTGTTGTCCAGCTCACCGCGACGCTCCAGCTCATCCAGCACCCGACCGAACTCATGATCGGCATAGGAGAGTGATGCGGCGAATACTTCCATCTGGCGGGCGTAGAGCCGTTTGGCATCCGCTGACAGGCTGTTCCACGCAGGCATATGCTCCGGACGTGGTGGCAGTTTGGTATCCGCCGGCACTATGCCCAGGGCTTTCTGTTTGGCGAGAATCTCTTCGCGCACCACATCCCAGCCCTTGTCGAAACGGCCTTTGTATTTGGCGATCCAGTCCTCCGGCGCATGGTGTGGCGCGTGGGCAGTACCGGTGGCCCAATACATATAGAAAGGCGGTGTGGGCAGGCCGGTGCTGCGACTGTTGATATAGTCGATGGCCTTGTCGGCCATATCCTTGTTGAAGTGGTAATTCTCCTGTTTGGGAATATCCACCGGGGCGATGTTTTCAAACAGCACCGGATCGAAGTTGTCGGTATCGGCGGTCAGGAAACCGTAAAAACGATCAAAGCCCTGGCCCTGTGGCCAGTAGGTAAAGGGGCCGGCGGCGTTGAGGTCACTCAACGGGCCGTGGTCCCATTTGCCGATGGCGAAGGTGCGGTAACCGGCCTGGCGGAAGTTCTCCGCGGCAGTACCCGCATCCCGTGGCACCAGGGTGTTATAACCCGGCAGGCCCCGCGGGCCCATGGCGTGACCACCCACATTCACGGTGTGCGGGTTGCGACCGGTAAGCAGTGAGGCGCGACTGGAAGAACAGACCGGCGTGGCGCGGAAGTTGGAGTAGGCCAGACCGCTGGCAGCAACGCGATCAATATTGGGGGTCTCCACCAGACCACCGTAGGCGGAAACCTGGGCAAAGCCCACATCGTCCATCAGCCACACCAGCACATTGGGCGCGTCGGCAGCGGCGGTCACCCGCTCGGGTCGGGTTCCGGGAATGGATTTGGCCAGGTCTTCGGCAGAGACCGCCAGGTCCAGTGCCGAGGCCTGTTGTGCGGTAAAGGAACCACCCAGGAAACCGGCCAGCAGCGCCAGCAGAGTTAACGGTCGGCGCCCTCGGGCTCCGCGATTGATTGTTGTGAACATCGTTATTGTTCTCCAGTGATGCTTATTGTTGTGCAGCAGGTGCGTACAGCGCCGCAGACGCCATGCGCAAGGTATCTTCAAACAGCAGTGCGCCATCCAGCGGCAGCACGGCCTGGTCGATCATTTTCAGGGCACCGGCCACCATTACCGTGATCATCAGCACCCGGGTATCAAACAGCGGTTTCACCGTCTCCGGCATTGCCACCTGCAGCCGCTCACCCAGTTCTATTGCAGTGGGATAGTCCGCGTTCAGCGCCAGACGGGTAGCACCGATGCTGGAATACATCAGCATCGACAGGAACCCGGCGTAGCTGTGCTGACCCTCGCTGTTTATCTGCTCGTAGAGCGGCAACCACAGCGCCCGCAGCAGGCTGAACGCCTCGCTGTCAGTACCCGCCTCGATGGCTGCCTGCAGCAGCTGCTGACGGCGCGACTCAATCGCCGGCAGGCGGTAGTGGAAGATGGCCTCCACCAGCGCCTCTTTGGTGCCAAAGTGGTAGGCCACCACGCTGGTGTTGGAGGAGCCGATGGCCGCGCCAATCTGCCGCAGGGAGACACCGTCGATACCGGATTGGGCAAACAGGGTCTCAGCCGCTTCGATAATGGCGATGCGGGTGGCCTCCTTGCGGGGGTCATTGCGGGTGCGCGCTTTGGCGGGGGCCTTGGCCATGATGGATATCCCTGCGTACGGACTTGGGGCGTCTACTGCAGCGCAGTCTAAGCCCCTGCCAATAAATAACTCAAGTGCTTTATTTATTTTTACACGAGGCTTTACCCAGGTTAAAGCGCGGCTTGCGCACTACCGTGCCGGACCGAAACCCCCGCCAGCCGCGGCCTTCGGCCCTGTCCGCGTGGCGCGCAGGGCCTTGTTACGCTACAATGCGCGCCCTGATTTGCCTTCCCCGATGTAACCCCCGCAGGAAATTTCCTCATGCTGACCGGCGATACGGTTTTTGTTTATGCGTTGATTGTGGTGGCCGGTGCGCTGATGGCCAGCAATCGCGTGCGCTTCGATATTGTCGCCATCCTGGTGGTGATCACCCTCAGCCTGAGCGGCATTCTCACCGTCAACGAGGCCATCTCCGGCTTTGGCAGCCCAGTGGTAGCACTGGTGGCGGGCCTGCTGGTACTGGGGGAGATGCTGTCGCGAACCGGTGTGGCCCGCGTGGTGGGTGACTGGGTGATGAAGCAGGGCGGCAGCAGCGAAACGCGCCTGCTGGCCCTGGTGATGGGCTGTGCGGCGCTGCTGGGCTCGGTGATGAGCTCTACCGTGGTGGTGGCACTGTTTATTCCGGTGGTGCTGCGCATTTCCGCCCAGACGCAGCTGAATTCCAAGCGCATGCTGATCCCGCTCTCCTACGCCTCGCTTATCTCCGGCATGCTGACCCTGATCGCCACCACCCCCAATATCGTGGTGCACGAAGCCCTGAAATCCGCCGGCTTCGACGGCTTTAACTTCTTCAGTTTTACCCCAGTCGGCCTGGCAGTGCTGGTGGTGTGTATCCTCTATATCCTGCTGGTAGGCCGCCATATCCTCGGCGACAAGATCGGCGCCACCGCCCAGAAGAAGGACGCCCGCTCGGTGGAGGAGCTGTGGATGGACCACAGCCCCGGCAGCACCTATCGCAAGCTGCGCATGGTGCCCGGCTCGCCGCTGCTGGACATGACCCTGGCGGACGCCCAGCTGGAGAGTAAATACACCGTGCGGGTGGTGGGCGTGCTGCGGGAGACCAGCCGCGGCAAACAGCGCATTACCTCTCCCGCGTCCAGTTTTGAGCTGAGTCTCGGCACCTCGATTATTGTGGTCGGCAAGCCTCACGACATCGACCACCTGCAGGAAGACCATCAGCTGGTGGAGGTGCCGCACAACTGGAGTGACCGCCAGCGCTGGTTGTGGGACATCAGCGGTGCCACCGTACTGATCCACCCGGACTCGCAATTGCTGGGCAAGTCCCTGCGCGAGTGTGAGTTCCGCTCCAGCTACGGCGTGCACGTGCTGGGCCTGCGCCGCAACTTCAAGGCGGTGGAGAACTTCGAAGATGTGAGCCTGCAGCCCGCGGACAGCCTGTTTGTGGTGGGCGCCTGGTCCAAAATCCAGCAGCTGACCCATAAGCCCCACGACTTTGTGGTCATGGAGTTCCCCAGCGAACACGCTGATGTGGTGCCCTCCTACGATCGCATGGGCACCTCGCTGCTGATCCTGGGTGCCATGGTGCTGCTCACCATGTTCAACATCGTGCCGCTGATCCCGGCGGTAATGCTGGCCTCGCTGGCCGCCATTTTTACCCGCTGCCTGACCATGGAAGAAGCCTACCGCTCCATCAGCTGGAGCAGCCTGGTGCTGTTGGCGGGAATGCTGCCGCTGGCACAGGCACTGGACAAGACCGGCGGCACCCAGATCATTGCCGACGCGCTGATGAACCTGTCATCCAGTTCCGGCCCCTACATGCTGATGACGCTACTGTTCTTTCTCACCGCCAGCATCGGCCTGGTGCTCTCCAACACCGCGGCGGCGGTATTGGTGTCACCCATTGCCATCTACGCCGCCACCGCGGCGGGACTCTCGCCTTTCCCGTTTGCCGTGGCGGTGTTGATTGCTGCCTCCTCGTCCTTCTCCACCCCGGTGGCCACACCGGTGGTAACCCTGGTGGTGGAACCCGGCCGCTATGTGTTTACCGACTTCGTCAAAACCGGCCTGCCGCTGCTGTTCCTCACCTACCTGACCACCCTGGCGGTGGCGCCACTGCTGTTCCCGTTCCAGCCTTAATCACCTCCGGCGAGCCGGCCGCTGCCCAAACACAACGGCGGCTCGCGCACTGCGTTTGACCCTCTATACTGAAAGCTACCTGCTTGAAGGACTATCGGAGGGTCTATGCAACCACAAAATCAAACCGACCATATTGCCTACCTGTCGCTGATGATGGTGGGGGTACTCACCAAACGCATGAAAGAACTGGGACAACTGGATGACGATACCGCCAGCCACCTGCACAAGCTGGTGAAAAGCGTGCGCACTCACGCCGCCAGTTCCGGCGTGGCCGACCTCAACACCCTGTTCGACAACATCGACAAGAGTCTTGGCTGATCACCGACCGGCCCCGGGAACTGCTGCCTGACTGAAAGGCAGTATCCGGGCGACCGGCGCAGCGCAGAGGAGGACGCTCATGGATGATCCCGTCGTGCTGAGGATGCTGGAGCGCATCATCGGTGTACTGATCGCCGGCATGGCTATCTTCCTCGGTTACCGGCTCTTTTTTCACCTGCCCTTCCAGAACGATGGCAAGGGCAAGATCGAATTGCCGGGCGTCAAGGTGGTGCTCTCCCGGGTAGGGCCCGGGGTTTTCTTTGCGGCCTTCGGCAGCATCATTCTCTACTACTCGCTAACCTCCACTGTGTCGGTTAGTGCTCCCGGTACCATTGAACAGGCCAGCACCCCTGGCGGTGATGTTTTCCACGGTTTCACCGGCATGGGCACCCGCCCCGACAACATCACCCCACAACAACGCGGCAAAGCCCTGAACAGCATCTGGATGCTGAACTGCGCCCAGCGCCTGATTGGTACAGATGCGGCCGCTGCAGAATTATCCGACCAGCTGACACTGGCCATCACTGATGCCAAGCGCAGCCTGATGCTGTCGGTATGGGATGAGCAGGAGTGGGGGCCTGTGTGGCAGTTGGGCAACGCCGGCCCTGCCGATGACGCACCATTGGAGCTGCGCTCAGTGTTCAACTCCATCCATGGCAGCTGTCCCGATGACAAGTGACTGGCACATCCTACTGCTGCTTACCTGCCTGATCACACTCTGCTGCAGCACTGTGCAGGCCCGCGACTACCGGACACTGTATGCCGACAGCGACCTGAAGCGCTATAACCTGGTGTACTCGCCCAATATCCGCGCCGTGCTGTTTGAGGATATGGCGGCCTACCTGCTCGCCGATGAGTTAGCGACCCTGCAACGGGTACAACTGCTGCAACCCTGGGACCGGCGCGTGGACCCCTTTGAATTTTCTGCCAACGCCGGTAACGGTTTGCTGCTGATCCCCACCATGTCGGTGCGTTTTATGGATGAGATGGCAATTGCCACGGCCTGGCTGGAGCGCTTCCAGTGCAACAAGGAAGCGGTGTTCGACTATGTGGCAGCCATGGACTACAGCGATATCGACCTGCCCGCCATGCTCCCGGCCCTGAATATCCCGGGCAACGCCTATGAGCTGGACAGCTACGTGGATGACGTATCCCAGAAAGCGCTTAAATCGGCGCTGGCGTTTATCCTGCTGCACGAGCTCGGACACGTGCACCACCGCCACCAACCCTACGACAGGATCGACGCCGCCACGGCGCAGCAACAGGAAGCGCAAGCGGATCAATTTGCCATGCGGGTACTGCGCCGTATGCAACTGCCCCCGTTGGGCATGGTGATCTGGTTTACCGCAGTCAGCATCCGCGACCCCCATGTGCCCGGCTCGCCGGGACAGACACACCCGCTGAGCGGTGAACGACTGAGCGCCATCGCCAATGCGATGCGCTCACGCCCCGAAGACTTTATTGAGCCGGCCAATCGCGGCAAGGTCACCGTACAATCCATCCGCGGTGCCGCGGAACAAATAGACGCCATCGGAGTGTATCTGTCTGATCCGTACCTGCGTGGTTTCCTGCGCGAACGAGGCAGACTGGTAACCCCGGAGCTGCTCGCCGGGGCCTGTTCGACGGATGAGCACAACAAGGCCTGGGCAGACCATCTTGGCAAGGCGATTAAGTAACGCAACCTGTTAGTCGTTTTGCCATACCAGTTGCCAGGCAATTTCCCGCGCGCCGACATCTCCCCTTGGACCACCGCTGACCGCAACACTGTCCAGACAAGCCAAACCGTATTGAGCGCCATACAGTCGCTGCACCTCAGCTTCCGGCACGGAGAAGGGTGGCCCGGCCAACAACGACTGCTCGTAATCAAACGTCACCAGCAATTGCGGCACAGCACGGCACAACTGCATCATTTTTTCCGCATAGCGCCGGCGCATCTCCGCTGGCAATGCCACCAGCGCCGCGCGATCGTAAACCAGATCAACAGTCCCCAACAACGCGGGCGTCAGCGCAAAGAAATCACCGGCAAACACTTCGATACCCGCGCAGCTGAAGCGCTGCAGTTCACCGCACACCGTGATTTCCGGTGTAACACCCAGAGCGACAAAAAACTGCGCCACTGCCGACGGCACCAGTTCAATACCCACCACCTGAAAACCCTGGTCACGCAGCCACACCATATCCAGTGATTTGCCGCACAAAGGAATAAAGACACGACTGCCTGCAACAAGATTTAATTCCTGCAGGTGCGCTGCCAGAAACGGATTGACCACACTCTGGTGAAAACCCAGCTCACCCTTGTCCCACTTTTGCATCCAGAAATCGGCTTCCATACTACCCCCAACCCTGCATTTGAAAAATGAACACACTACACCTTTCACCGGCATCAGCGCAGCAGCCACGTAATTCACACCCGCCACAATGAAAAAGTCACCAGCGAATATTAAAGTTGCTTTGTCAGCAGTGTTTTGCAGTAGACATGCACTACCCGAATCAACCTCTGACAGCGCCCCGCCCGGACTATCACCGCCTTTAATGGCACACAATTAAACACCCGCGCAATAGTTATTTACCTTGCCAACCGACTCTGTATTATTCCCTCAACAGATCGACGCTACCGTAGATATTGCGCGACCGTGGCGGCATGCCCAAACGACTGTCAATCACGTCACACGCTCTTTTTCCACTACTACGGCAATTACCTTAAGGAAACCTGCAGAATGAGGATCACACTGATGAAACCCGTTAACCAATATGGATTACAAGCGGTTGTTTGTGCATTACTTCTGGGGCTGCTTACCGCCTGCGATGCCAAACAGGAGGAAAAGGAAGATGGCTCACTGACCATGAACGTGAGCGAAACCAGCGTCAGGGTTGAAGGTGTTCCTGGTGGTGCCACCACCATGACCGCCAAACTTTCCGCCACGGTAACCGCCATCGACTACGAACAACGCACCGTGACTCTTGAGGACCGGGAGGGCCACCAGAAAACCGTCAGCATCGGCCCGGAAGCGGTAAATTTCGAGCAGGTTGAGGTGGGCGACCATGTAGAGATCTCTTATAAGCAGGAGACCGTTATCTACCTTAACCCCATTGACGCCCCCACTGCCGACGGTGCTGCAGCAGTAACCATTGAGGCCCCCGAAGGCAGCAAACCCGACTCCAGTGTGACTGCCGTCGCTGAAGTCACTGCCGTTGTCACCGCGGTGGACCTGGAGCGACACACCGCCACCCTGCAATTCCCCGACGGTGAGGTACAGACTGTGGCTGTGCGCAAGGATGTTGAACTGCGAGAAGATCAGGTTGGACGGGAAGTGGTCATACAGGTCTCCACCGCCATGGCGGTATCGGTGACCAAACTTCAGTAATATTTTGCGTAACAGCCTGGCTCACTCCTGCATCCCGTTTTTGCAGGAGTGAGTCCGGCAGATTGTTCAGAAGATGACTGTCCGCAGAACGGTAGCTGTCACACACCAACCCACCACCCACAGCGGCGACAAGCGCCACACCGCCAGCAGCGCAAAACCCACCAGCGCAATCAGCAAGTCACTCCAGTCCGCCACCCCCGAAGTGAATATAGGGTTGTACAGCGCCGCCGCCAGCAACCCCACCACCGCCGCATTGACGCCAGCCACGGCACCACTGAGTCGCTGACCGGAGGCGACCTGATGCCACAAAGGTAACACCGCAGCCACCAGCAAAAAGCCGGGCAGGAACATAAACACCAGCGCAATCGCAGCGGTAGCTCCAGCTCCCGGTCCCGCCGGTATCAGAGAGCCAAGATAGGCGGAGAACGCAAACAGCGGTCCGGGCAGTGCCTGTGCCGCACCGTAGCCGGCGAGAAAGTCGGCATCGCTCACCCAGCCACTCTCCACCACCGACTCCTGCAACAGCGGCAGCACCACATGACCACCACCAAACACCAGCGCACCGGCGCGATAGAAAGCATCTGCCACAGCAACACCACCGACCTCAGAAGACAGTGCCGCCACCAGTGAGAGCCCCACCAACAGCATTACAAACAGCGACAGCAGAATGCCACCCGCCTTGCGGCCATAGGCCGGCGCTACGACCGCTGTCTGCAGAGCGGGGGAGCCACGGCAAAACTGTCCGCCCACCACAGCTGCCAGGGCCACAGCCAGCAGCTGCCAGACCGCCGAGCCGCCCCACAACACCAGCACCGTCGCCGCTACCGCCAGCAATCGGCGTATCCAGTCACTACACAGCTTTCGCCACATACCCAATACAGCATCCGCCACCACCGCGCAGGCCACCAGTTTCAGGCCGTGGATGATCGCCAGGTCAATGGCACCACTCAGGTAGGGCAGCAGCGCTGCAAAACCCAGCATGAGCATGACCGATGGCAGGCTAAAACCGGCGAACGCAGCCAACGCCCCGCGCCAGCCGGCACGTAACAAACCCAACACAAACCCCAGCTGGCTGCTGGCCGGCCCGGGCAGGAACTGGCACAGGGCCAACAGCTGGGCGTACTGACTTTCGCTGACCCAGCCGCGCTTTTGCACCAGCTCGCGGTGAAAATAACCGAGGTGCGCGATGGGACCGCCAAAGGAGGTGAGGCCCAGTTTCAGGAAGACCACAAACACATCCAGAGGACTGTGAGCGACCGGCGTTGGGGTGACATCTTTGTACATAGTAATTCTCTGCTGTCCCTGGACCTTGCTGCCAGCCTTTACCGCAACAGCGCTTGCTGCAACGACGAAAACTGCCACCGATAAAAACCGGCTAGCTTACGCACTGGCAATGACAGTTTGCGGGCTGTTTACCGGATCCGGCAGTGTGCTATGGTAATCGCCTCTGCCCGAGGCCGCCATGACCCAGACTCCCGCCATCAAACCCCGCAACGCCGAAAAAACCAAAGCCCGTATTCTCGCCGCCGCGTTTGATCTTTTTGGCGAACATGGTTATGCCAAAACCGGCATCCGCGACATTGCCACACAGGCAGAGGTCGCATCCTCACTGATTGCCCGTCACTTCGGCAGCAAGGCCCACCTCTTCGAGCAGTGCCTGATCTACGGCATCCACACCCACACCCTGTTTGTGGAAGACAAACCCGGCTTTGGCCAACAGATGGCCAGGATGATGGTCAGCAAGGCCAACCCCAAACTGACCACCACCATCATGCTGGCCATTGCCGATCCTGAATCCAAGGCCATTGCCCGCAAGGTCACCCGCGAACACATTATGGATCCACTGGCGCAGTGGATTGGCCCGCCCAATGCCAAAGCCCGCGCCATAAGCATGCTGACCCTGATGAACGGGTTTGTGTTGCAGACCAAATACCTGAGCAGTGACAAAACTCCCCCGGCAACCATTGAGTGGCTGGCAAAGGCACTGCAGGATATTGTGGACAATCGTTGAATTCAGGGCTTGTCCGGGCCTGTCCCTGGTATATCCCGTAATCATGCCCCCCCAAAAAGATCGCCCGCGGGAGCGGGCTCCTACGTACTTGGATAATGCTGTAGGAGCCCGCTCCCGCGGGCGATCTTTTTCGATTTCAGCGTTGCCCACCCCACCCGCCTGTGCCAACATGTGATCAACTGATCACTTAATAATTACTATAAAACCACACATCAGAAATCCAGCAGAGGAGGGCCCGTGGACAGCCCAGCCACCGAGATCAAACACACCTACTGCAAAGTCTGCATGGTGCACTGCGGCCTGGAAGTGGAAGTGGCCGGTGAACAGATTCTCAAGGTGCGGGGCGATCATTCGCACCCCCTGAGCGGCGGCTACACCTGCCCCAAGGGACGAGCCATTGGCAAGCTGCACCACACCCCCGACGCCATCACCCAGCCACTGATGCGCAAGGACGGTGAGCTGCAACCGGTGAGCTGGGATGAGGCGCTGGACGACATCGCCGCCCGCCTGCGCCAGACTATCGACACCCACGGACCGCGCTCTGTTGCACTCAACTTCGGCAGTGGCCTGGGGCTGGACTCCGCCGGCTACGCCATGGAAGAGGCCCTGCACGCCGCGCTCGGATACGGACCGAAGTTTTCCCCCCTCACCATCGACGGTGTGGCCAAGGTACTGGTGGCCGGCGCCGTGGGCGGCTTTCCCGGCCTCAACCCCAAAACCGACTACGACGCAGTCTCCATGCTGATCTATGTGGGCACCAACCCCATGGTCAGCCACGCCCACAACACCGGCATGTACAACCCGGCGCAGTGGATCCGCGCCGCCGCCGACCGCGGTGAAGTGTGGACCATCGACCCGCTGTTTACCGAGACCGCCAAATTTTCCAGCCGCCACATCGCCGCCTATCCCGGTAAGGACTACGCCATCCTCGCCTGGCTGGTGCGGGAGATTCTGGCCGACGGCCCGCTGCAACCGCGACAGCCGGTGCATGGCCTGGAGCAGTTGCGGGAATTGCTTACAGATTACGACCTGCAGACAGCCGCATCCATTGCCGGTGTCGAACCTGCGGTTATGGAAGAGCTGCTGGCTGCCATCCGCCGCCAGGGCGGCAAGGTGGTGGTGGAGACCGGCACCGGCATCACCATGTCCAGTGGCTGCAACCTGACACAGTGGTTTGGCTGGCTGCTGATGATCCTCACCGGCGCCATGAACGCCCGCGGCGGCACCTGGTTTCACCCCGGTTTTCTTATCCCCTTCGACAGTTTCGAGTTGCCGGTGATGGACCCGTGGACACCCGGCTCCAATGTGCGCCCCGAAGTGCCCGGCATTATCGGCGACTGGCCCTGTGCCGTGCTGCCCGACGAAATCGACGCCGGCAACATTCGCGCCCTGTTCAATTTTGGCGGCCGCCTGCTGCGCAGTTTTCCCGACACCAATGAGCTCAGTCGCACCCTGCAGCAGCTGGAGTTGAACGTGATGCTGGAGATTGCCCACAACGAGACCACCGCCCTGGCCAGCCATGTACTGCCCACCAAGGACGGGGTGGAGCGGATGGAGTTCAGCCGCTGGGACACCCTCAACTGGAACCTGTCACTGCAGTATTCGGCGCCGCTGGTGCCGCCAATGGGCGAGCGCCGCTCCGCCTGGTGGGTGATCGCCGAGATCATGCGCCGCGCCGGGCTGCCGGTGGCGGAACATGTGCCGGCAGATGACCGGGAAGAGGGCGCGGATGAGCGGATGCTGCAGCAGCTGATGCAAACCGCACGCTGCAGTTTCGACGAACTGAAGAGCAACCGCTATGTGGAGCGGCCGCTGGAATTTCCCGCTCCCTGGGTGGACCAACACATTGAACGGCTGGGAGGCTGGAGGCTGCTGCCGGAGCGACTGGTACAGCAGTGGCAGGAGATGCTGTCGCAGGATCTGGATCAGCTGGGCAAACCCAAACCACTCTGCTTTTCATCACGCCGGCAACGCCGGAAGTTCAACGCACAGCTGGATTTTCTCGGCGAGGAAGCCAATATTTTGCTGCACCCTGAAGATGCCCGGGCTCACAAGCTTGAGGACGGCCAGAGCGTCAGGGTCAGCAACGACAGCGGCACCATCCTGCTCACCGCCCGGGTCGATCCCGGCATGAAACGTGGCGTTACCTCCATCGCCCACGGCCACCTGCAGGGCAACGTCAACTGCCTCACCAGTAAAGCCGTGATCGATAACATCAGCGGCATGGCGTTCTACTCCGGGGTGCCGGTCGCCATCGACCCCGCCTGATACTGCCTCCACTTCTGACCCGGCCCAGCCTGTGGGCCGCAGGTGTTATTCGTGTTCCACCACCGTGGCAATGCGGAATGAACTGCGGTCAAACAGGTTCTTCTCATCCGCAATAATTTCATCCGGCATCACACTGCTGGTGAGGTAGGCGAGGGTGCCTTTGTAAACCTCCTCGTTCTCGAACCAGAGTTCGGTAATCACATCGAAGGGCGGATCTTCCCAGACGCCGGTTTCCGGATGCACCTGCGGCTCGATAAAGCGACGCAGGTAGCGGGTTACACCACGGGAGTACTTCTGGCACAGGGGCGCATGGTGATTCTCGTAGTAGTCGCGGAAGGCCTCTGGCGACAGGTCGGCACGGCGCTTCATAAACAGCAGGATCTTGTAACAGGTCATGGCTGGATTTTTATGGTTATTGGTTAGCGGAAAAGGGTAACAACCCCCGCCCCCGGACAACAAGCATCACAGCCGCCATCCAATCCCGAATCCACGATTGGTGCTACAGTCAAGGAACTTGTGCTGAAAGGGGCCGCCACCGCCTGTTTTTGGTGCAACTCCCCACCCATCACCACCGGAACAGCCACAAACCATCCCGAAAACCGGGGACTCGCGCGGAATTACTCACCAAAACCCACAGGTGCCCGGGAATTGCATGGTAATTGGGCTGACACCCAAGCTACGGACCCTGATGTATGAATACTGCTTCACCATTTCAGTTTCGCCACACCGTGGGCAGCCACACCTTCGGTTTCCGCGACCTGAAAGAACTGCTGGCCAAGGCGACGCCCGCCCGCTCCGGTGACCGCCTGGCGGGCCTTGCCGCTGAGTCCGCCGAGGAGCGGGTAGTGGCGCAAATGACCCTGGCCGAGGTGCCGCTGACGCAGTTCCTGCAGGACCTGCTGGTGCCCTACGAGTCCGATGAGATCACCCGGCTGATTATCGACGAGCACGACAAGGCCGCCTTTGCCCCCATCGCTCACCTCACCGTGGGTGGTTTTCGCGACTGGCTGCTCAGTGACCTGGCCACTCCCGCCCTGCTCACCCAAATACGCGCCGGCGTCACTCCCGAGATGGCCGCCGCAGTGAGTAAGCTGATGCGTAACCAGGATCTGATTCTGGTGGCCAAAAAATGCGAGGTGACCACCGCTTTCCGCAACACCATCGGCCTGCCGGGACACCTGTCGACGCGCCTGCAACCCAATCACCCCACCGATGACCTCACCGGAATTGCCGCCAGCATTCTCGACGGCCTGCTCTACGCCAATGGCGACGCGGTGATTGGCATCAATCCGGCCACCGACAATGTGGCCCAGACCTGTCGCCTGCTGCACATGATGAGCGACGTTATCGAGCATTATCGGATTCCCACCCAGTCCTGCGTGCTCACACACGTCACCAACACCATTGAAGCCATCGACCAGGGTGCGCCGGTGGACCTGGTGTTCCAGTCCATCGGCGGCACCCAGGCCACCAACGACAGTTTCGGTTTTAACCTGGCCACCCTTGCCGAAGCCCAGGCGGCGGCACTGTCGCTGCAGCGCGGCACTGTCAGCAACAACGTCATGTATTTTGAAACGGGGCAGGGCAGTGCACTGTCGGCCAACGCCCATCACGGCGTTGACCAGCAGACCTGCGAGGCGCGCGCCTACGCCGTGGCGCGCAAGTTCAGCCCGCTGCTGGTGAATACGGTGGTGGGTTTTATCGGTCCCGAATATCTCTACGATGGCAAGGAGATCACCCGCGCCGGACTGGAAGATCACTTCTGCGGCAAGCTGCTGGGCCTGCCCATGGGCTGCGATGTCTGTTACACCAACCACGCCGATGCCGACCAGAATGACATGGACAACCTGCTGACGCTGTTGGGCGTGGCAGGCTGCACCTTTGTCATGGGCATTCCCGGCTCCGATGACATCATGCTCAACTACCAGACCACCTCCTTTCACGACGCCCTTTATGCCCGCCGTGTGCTGGGCCTGAAACCGGCACCGGAGTTTGGCCTGTGGTTGCAGCAGATGGAGATCTTCCGCAACAGCGACCGGTTTGTGCTCAATCAACAGGTACCCGACGCCTTCAACCAACCACTGCAACGCCTGCTGGGAGCGTGACCATGACTGACGACGCCGTCACCACCAACCCCTGGCTGCGCCTGCGCAGTTTTACCGACGCCCGCATCGGTCTCGGTCGCGCCGGTATCAGTATTCCCACACAGCCATTGCTGCAGTTTCAGCTGGCCCACGCCAAAGCCCGCGATGCCGTACACACACCGCTGGACGTGCGTTCACTGTTGCCGCACCTGCAACTGCTGCAAGCGGGCAAGCCGCCACTGCAGCTGCACAGCCAGGCCAGTGACCGCGCCCTCTACCTGCAGCGACCGGATTATGGCCGCCTGCTGGATGAAGCTTCCGTCGCACGCCTCGGCGACAGCGCAGTCGCAAAAAACGCGGAGCTGGCCATTGTCATCGCCGACGGCTTATCGGCGCTGGCCATCGAAGAGAATGTGGTGCCCTTCCTGCGACGACTGTTGCCGTCACTCACCGAAGGCGACGATCCCTGGCAACTGGCACCGCTGTGCGTGGTGGAGCAGGGCCGCGTTGCCGTGGGGGATCATGTGGGTGAACTGCTGCAGGCGGATTGTGTACTGATGCTGATCGGCGAGCGGCCGGGACTGAGCTCACCGGACAGCATGGGGCTCTACCTCACCTGGAAGCCCCGCCGCGGACTCACCGACGCCAGCCGCAACTGCATCTCCAACATCCGCCCTGCCGGATTGAGTTACAGCGACGCCTGTCGGCGCACCCTCTACCTGCTCAACGAAGCGCGACGCCTGAAACTCTCCGGCGTACAACTGAAAGACCGCAGTGACGATAACAGCACCGCCATTGCCTCCGGACAGAGCAACTTTCTGGTAAGCGATTAAACCTGTACGGCAAACTCCTGCCATAACAATGGCAGGAGTTGTGCCACCTCAGGCAGGCCATAGCTGGCAGTCATACGCTCCGGCTGGGCGGTAATGACTGCCACACTGTATTCCAGGCCACTATCATCACGCCACCAACTGTGATTGGCGCAGCCCGTCGTGGCGCCGTCGAAGGTTACCGCGGCCATACCGCCGGAAAAGAGGCTCAGGCGCCGGGTTTTCAGCCACGCCTCTTTCAGGGTCCAGAGCTGGTAGAAGTATTGCTGCTGCGCGGCCGGACTCTGTGTGTGCAGTGCAGAAATTTCCTGCGGATGAAACCAGCCATCGGCCAGTGCCGCAAAATCCTTGCGCGGTTTGCAGAACTCGATATCCACACCGCAGGGTCCTGAGTCGCTGAGCAACACGGCAATCCGGTCGCGACTGTGGGAGAGGGAAAAGTGCCAGTTACCGGCGTCGGCAACTGCGGGGGGCAGATCCGTTTGCTCCGTGATGCGCCATCCGGCCGGGGAACGGTTAGGGTCAACCACATAGGTGAGGGCGGCGCGCAACAGGGCACGCCCCATCAGGTACTGCTGACGCCGGTGCCCCTGATAGCGCACCAGTCGCTGTCGCTCTGACGCGCCCAACCAAGCTGTCCATTTACCGTCGTCGTCAGTGGACTGCAACGAAGCGAGAAACAGGTGCGCCACGGAGAATTATTTCAGCTTTACGATCTTGCCCTTGAGCTCGACACCGGCCATGAGACCGCCCGCGCGACACTCAAACTTTTCACGACTGGAGTACTCCTTGCGCTTGTAGAAACTGGTGATCCCCACCACGGCATCGGCACCTTCGCTCCTGGCCTTCTCCTGCAACGCAATCATGGCCGACAGAAACGCCCACTGACAGGCCGCTTCATCAGACTTATTAAACGCATTGGTCTTTTTGTGGGTAATCAACTCCACTGTGCGATTGCCGGTAGCGGGATGGGGCTGATCGCCAAAATAGAACTTGATGGAGCCGTCCAGCTTTTCCTGCGCTGCCGGAGTGGCCATAGCGGCTTCGATGGGTAAAAAGAGTTGGGTATCGCGACTGAAGGCGGCACTTGCCGGTAACAACAGTGCCAGACCCACAGTCATGGCTCCCAGTTTTCGTACATTCATGGAGAACTCCCCTGCAAATTGATTGAAACACATGGCCGGCCGCACTTTTCCGCCGGCGATCGGATGACAGCCTGGCAGCCACCCGGTGTTTGAAACGGGCACCAGTGTAACCGTCGCCAGCGGGCGCCTACAACGCCCCGTCGTTTTGCCATGCCCTGAGGCTTCCAGTAGAATCGCCGCTCCAGTGGCACGCCCTCGCAATCGGCAAGCAGCAGACATTTTTTCATGAGCGTCCTCCATCAACTCACCATTGCCCAATGGGCCGCCCGCGCCAGTGAGTGGAGCGACGCCGACAGCTGGCAGGCATGGGCAAACGGCGATACCCCGCAGCCACCCGCCGGCAGTGACACCATACAACTGCCCCAGGTGCCCGCCATGTTGCGACGCCGATTGAGCCCGTTGGGGCGCGCCGCACTCTGGGCCCTGTTCGAACTGCGTGCACAGGAATCCGAATCAACGCCACCACCGCTGGCTACCATCTTCTGTTCCCGCCACGGTGAAGTGAGTCGCACCGTTACCCTGCTGGACGACCTGGCCACTGATACCGCCCTGTCCCCCACCGCCTTCAGCCTGTCGGTGCACAATGCCATCGGTGGCATCTACTCCATGGCCGCTAACGAGACCGGCAATATCACCGCCCTCAGTGCCGGCCCCGACAGCCTCTGTCACGCCCTGCTGGAAGCCTGGTGCCTGCTGCAGGACGGCACGGATCAGGACCGGGTGCTGTGCGTTGTTTATGACGACGCACTGCCCCCACCGTATCCAGCGGAAAACAGCGCCGGTGCCACCGTGCAGGCGCTGGCACTGGAGGTGCGCAAAGCCGGCACCCCGGGCACTCAATTGCGCTTCAGCCTCGACAGCAACCCGGGCGATGCCGCCAGCACCAGCGTCAATGACGACTTTTTGCGCCTGCTTCTCAACCCTGAACACCCGGACCTGACCGTGAGCGCCGACCAGCGCCGTTGGCACTGGTCCGGCACCGTCTGAGCCGGAGGCACAGGGATGAAGCTGGAACGACTGTGGCGGCAGGCTGCCACCGGATTCTGTTTTACGATGTTTGGCCTCGGCGGCCTGTTGATCCTGCTGCTGACACCGCTGATGCGCCTGCTGGTACGGGGCGAACTGCAGCAGGAGCGCTTTATGAAGCGCACCATCCACAACTGCTTCCGCCTCTTTACCTGGCTGATGGAGACCACCCGGGTTCTGACCATTGAGGTGAGTGACATCCACAAGCTGCGCCAGCCTGGCCAGCTGATCATCGCCAACCACCCGACACTGATCGACGTGGTATACCTGATTTCGTTTATTCCGCAGGCGGATTGCGTCGTCAAAAGTGCCCTTCTGCGCAATCCCTTCACCCGCGGGGCGGTGCTGGCCAGCCACTACATCGCCAATGACGACCCGGAGGCCATTGTCGACGCGGTGGAAAAGTCCCTCGCCCGCGGCAACAGTGTAATCATCTTCCCGGAAGGCACTCGCTCGGTTCCGGGTCAGCCCTATCGCCTGCAGCGTGGCGCCGCCAACATCGCCATCCGCACGGCTAACAAATTGAGGCCGGTTATTATAAAATGCGACCCGCCCACCCTGACCAAGGGGAGCAAGTGGTATTCCGTGCCTTCACGCCGGTTTTTGCTGAGCTTTCGCGTAGACGAGCCTATTGAAATCGAGCCGTTTCAGAATACCCTGCCAACGGTGGCTTCGCGGCAACTGACACAAACCATTGCCGACTATTTTACTGGGGAAACACACTCGCAATGACCGAGCTGAAACAACAATTAAAACAACTGATTATCGACACACTGGATCTGGAAGATATCAGCGTAGACGACATTGACTCCGCTGAGCCGCTGTTTGTGGACGGACTGGGTCTGGACTCTATCGACGCCCTGGAACTGGGTCTGGCCCTGCAGAAGCGCTACGGCATCAAGCTGGAAGCAGACTCCGAAGAGACCCGACGCCATTTCGCCAGCATCGACGCCCTCGCCGACCTCGTTGCCAGCCACGCCGCATCCGTGTGAGGGGAAGTAGCATGACCAAGATTCCACAAACACAGGCCGAGATTTACCAGTACATCGTCGACGCCATGGTGCGCCTGTTCGAGCTGGATGCCGACGACATAACCCCCGAGTCACACCTCTACCAGGACCTGGACATCGACAGCATCGACGCCGTCGACCTGGTAGTGGAACTGAAGCAGTGGACAGGCAAGAAGATCCAGCCCGAAGCCTTTAAATCCGTGCGCACCGTGCAGGATGTGGTGGAAGCCGTCGAGCAGCTGCTGCTGCAACAGTAAACCCATGAAACTGCTGTTAAAGGCAGGTCTGGCGCTGCTGGTGGCCCTCTATCCGCTGGCTATCTATCTGGGCGTGCAGAGTGACTACCGCGAATGGCTGCCACTGCTGCTGCTGCTCATCGGCGCAGTGCATCTGCTGCGAGCCATCAAGGGCAATCGCAGCAGCTGGCTGTGGGTGGTCATTTGCGTGGTGCTGGCCGGCTGGTCGTGGCTGCAGCAGAGCACCCTCGGCATCAAGTTTTACCCGGTCGCCATCAATGTCAGTATGCTGCTGGTGTTTGGCTCCAGCCTCATCTCACCCCCCACTGTGATAGAGCGTATGGCCCGCCTGCAGGAGCCTGATCTGCCCCCCCACGCCATCGCCTATACCCGCAAGGTGACCGTGGTCTGGTGCCTGTTTTTTGTCCTCAATGGCACTGTCGCCGGGCTCACCCTGTTTGCCAGCGATGCGGTCTGGGCGCTCTACAACGGCCTGATTTCCTATCTGCTGATAGGGCTGCTGTTTGCCATCGAGTGGCTGGTGCGCCAGCGTGTCCGGAAAACCACTGTATGACTGATACCGGCAAACGCCCCCGTATTCCGCTAACCCAGCTGCTGCACACCCCTGCCAGCGACGCGCAAACCGTTGCTGTCGCCAATGGTATGGCGGTCAGCTGGTTGCAGTTGCGCCAGCGTGTAGGCCAGTGGCAGCAGCAGCTGGCCGGCTGCCCGGCCACCACCGTTGCCGTGTGGCTGCAGGACAGTCTCGAATTCGCCGCCGCCCTGCTGGCTCTCTGGCACAGCGGCAAGGTAGCCCTGCTCTGTGGCGACCGGCTGCCGGCCACGGTGGAGTTGGCGGGCCAGCAGGCCGGGGCACTGCTGGGGGATTTCGAAACCAGCGGCTCACTGCCACTGATCCCTGCACCGGACACCAACAGCAAGGCTATTGTGCCCGCCACCGCCATCAGTCCCCTCGACCCGGAGCAGCTGGCAGTAGTGGTGCTCACCAGTGGCACCACCGGCGATCCCAAAACCGTACCCTACCGACTGGCGCAACTGGATGGGGAGCTGGCCATGCACGAGCAGCTGTTCGGTCTCCAGGCCGGCACGGCCCTGGTCGCAGGCACCGTCAGCCACCAGCATATCTATGGCCTGCTATGGCGGGTGCTGTGGCCGCTCACCGGTCAGCGTCCTCTGCTGAGCGAGTGCTGTCACTACCCGGAAGACCTGCTGGTACAGGCCCAGCACCAAACGGCACTGATACTGGTCACCACCCCCACACACCTCACTCGTCTGCCCGCCAGCCTGGACTGGTCAGCCGGGCAGGGCGAGAGTCCCTGGCGCCTGGTGGTATCCTCCACCGCGCCCCTGTCCCTGGACGCCAGCCGCCACGCTGGCCGCCAGCTGGGTTGCCCGGTCACCGAGATATACGGCAGCTCCGAGACCGGCGGGATCGCCTGGCGCCGCCAGACTGACGGCGACACCTGGCAGCCCCTGCCCGGTATTGAGGTGCGCGGCGATACCGGTACCGGCGCCCTGCAACTGCGCTCGCCACTGTTTGCCAGCAACGACTGGTTTACCACCGGTGACCGCGCCGAGGTGACGGCCGACGGCGGTTTCCGCCTGCTGGGCCGGCTCGACCGCATTGCCAAGATCGAAGGCAAGCGGGTGTCACTCTCTGGTATGGAGCAGCAACTGCAGCAACACCCCTGGTTAGCCGAGGTGGCGGTCCTGGTGCTGGACGGCCACCGTACCACCACCGCGGTGGCTGCCAGCCTCTCCGCCGACGGTACAGAGGCCCTGCAACGGCTGGGCAAAGCTAACCTCTGCCGCCAGCTGCGCCAGTGGCTGGGGCACTACTTTGAAACCCCGGTGCTGCCCCGGCGCTGGCGTTTTGTTGACCAGTTACCACGTAACCCCCAGGGTAAGCTTCCCTTGGCCGCGCTACAGGCACTGTTTATGGACAGGACTCAACCGGATACCCGCAATAGGCTGCCCGAGCTGCTGGGGACCAGCCAACTCAGCGATTACAGCTGGCAGATCCGCCTTAAGCCCACCGCCGACCTGATCTGGTTCGATGGCCATTTTCCCGACACCCCCATCCTGCCCGGGGTTGTGCAGGTGCAATGGGCGGCCCACTTTGGCAGCCTGCACTGCGGCACACCGCTGGCACAGTTTGCCCGCCTGGAGGTGATCAAGTTCCAGCAGGTGATGCGCCCGGACCGGGAGGCCATCCTGGAGCTCAACTGGAACCGCGACAACGGCAAACTGAGCTTCCGCTATTTCCACGACGAGAAGGTTTTCTCCTCCGGACGGCTGGTGTTTGACCTGCCCGGGGAGCCCGCCCGTGTTTAACCCCTGCGTCCTGATCCCGGTCTATAACCACCCGGTGGTGATTGCCAACACGGTGGCGGAGGTGCGTGCCCTCAACCTGCCGGTGGTGCTGATTGACGACGGCAGCGAACCGCAGTGCGCGGCCCTGCTGCAGCAACTGGCTGCCGCCGATCCCCAGGTACAGCTGCAGCGCTTGCCAAACAACCGCGGCAAGGGTGGGGCGGTGAAAGCCGGCTTCCTGTTTGCCCGCCACCTGGGGTTCAGCCACGCCCTGCAGATCGACGCCGACGGCCAGCACGATACCGGTGCCATTGGTCGTTTTCTCGACCTCGCCCGGGCACAACCCGGGGCCCTGATTGCCGGCTACCCGCTCTACGACGAGAGCGTTCCCAAAGTCCGCTACTACAGCCGCTACCTGACTCACGTGTGGGTGTGGATCAACACCCTGTCGCTGGCCATCACCGACTCCATGTGTGGCTTTCGCGTCTACCCCCTGGACTACACCTGCCGGCTGATCGCCAGCGAACACATCGGCGAGCGCATGGACTTCGACATCGAGTTTATTGTGCGCTGGTACTGGAGCGGGGCACCGCTGCAGCAACAGCCCATCCGCGTGCACTACCCGGAAGACGGTGTCTCCCACTTCCGCGGCTGGGCGGATAACTGGCTGATCAGCAAAATGCACGCACGCCTTTTCTTTGGCATGTTGTGGCGCGCGCCCCTGTGGCTTCTGCGCGGGCGCCGGGGAGGCCGACTGTGACCAACCCGCAAGACCATAACTCGCAGCATTGGGCGCAAGTGGGCGAAGCCGGCGCTACCGCCGGAATGAAGTTTCTGTTCTGGGTCTATCGCTGGCTCGGGCGCATTCCTTTCCGGATCGCGCTCTTCCCGGTAATCCTGTATTTCTTCGCCGGTCGCCGCAGCGCCCGTGAAGCCTCCCTGCAGTACCTGCAATACCTGCAGGACGCCGACCACTACCAGCCCCACCACGGCCGCCTCTACGACAGTTTCCGCCACTTTCTCAGCTTTGGTGAAAGCCTGCTGGACAAGCTGGCGGTATGGCAGGGCGATATCGGGCTGGATGCTATTCGCTTTCACGGCCACGAATGCGTTGACCGTCTGGCCCGGGAGGGGCGCGGTGCGCTGATGATAGGCTCCCACCTGGGGAACCTGGAGATTTGCCGGGCACTGGCACAACGTAACACCAACCTCACCATGAATGTGTTGATGCACACCGCCCACGCTGCCAAATTCAACAGCATGCTGAAAAAGGCCGGCAGCAACAGCCAGATGAACATCATCCAGGTAACAGAGATGGGACCGGCTACCGCCATGATGCTGCAGGAGAAACTGGACCGGGGTGAGTTTATCGTGATCGCCGGCGACCGCATTCCGGTCAGCGGGGGCAAGAACACTACCCGTGCCAACTTTCTTGGCCATCCCTGTGATTTTCCTTCCGGGCCCTTTATTCTCGCCAGTATCCTGCGCTGCCCCATGCTTTCCATCTTCTGCCTGCGGGATACCAGCAGCCGCAAGCCACGCTGGAACCTGCACATGGAGCTGCTTGAGGAGCGGGTGGTCCTGCCCCGCGCCCGGCGTCAACAGCAGCTGGCCATATATGTACAGCAATGGGCCGATTCCTTGACACACTTCTGCCGGCTGGCGCCGCTGCAGTGGTATAACTTCTACCCTTTCTGGCAGCTGCAAAACGCGGATGCCGAATCAACCTCGCCGACACCATGATTATTTTTGACCATAAGCCCCTCAGCATCGAGGATGTGCAGTACATAGCCTGCCAGAAACCCGCGGTCGCCCTCAGCGATGATCCCGCCTTCCTGCAACAGATCGCCCGGGGCAGCCAGTTCCTGCAGACCCTGCTGGAGGAGGACGGCGTTATCTACGGCGTCACCACCGGTTACGGCGACTCCTGCACCACCAGCATCCCCTCCCAGCTGGTGGCGGAACTGCCGCGCCACCTCTACACCTTCCACGGTTGTGGCCTCGGCAATGTGCTGTCGCCCCTGCAGGCGCGGGCGGTGGTCACTGCGCGGCTCAATTCCCTGACCCGGGGCTACTCCGGGGTCAGTGTGGAGCTGCTGCAACAGCTGACCCGCCTGCTGCAGGAAGACATCATGCCGGTGATCCCGGAGGAGGGCTCTGTCGGCGCCAGCGGCGACCTGACCCCGCTCTCCTATGTGGCCGCCGTGCTCTGCGGCGAGCGCGAGGTGTTCTGGCGCGGCCAGCGCCGCCCTACTGGCGAAGTGTTTGCCGAACTGGGTATCGAGCCGCACCGGCTGCGGCCCAAAGAGGGGCTGGCGATCATGAACGGCACGGCGGTGATGACCGGCCTGGCCTGCCTCGCCTATGCCCGCGCCGACTACCTGTCACGGCTGGCCACCCGCATCACCGCCATCGCCACCCTGGTGCTGGACGGCAACGCCCACCACTTCGACGAAGCCCTGTTTGCCGTTAAACCCCACCCCGGCCAGCAACAGATCGCCGGCTGGCTGCGCCGTGACCTGCACGCCGGCGAGCCGCCGCGCAACCCCAACCGCCTGCAGGATCGCTACTCCCTGCGCTGCGCCCCCCATGTGATTGGGGTGCTGCAGGATAGCCTGCCGTGGTTGCGCCAGTTCATCGAAAACGAGCTCAACAGCGCCAACGACAATCCCATCATCGACGCCGAAGGTGAACACGTGCTGCACGGCGGCCACTTCTACGGTGGCCATATCGCCTTCGCCATGGACTCCCTGAAAACCGCAGTGGCCAATATCGCCGACCTGCTGGACCGGCAGATGGCGCAGATGATGGACACCAAGTTCAACCACGGTCTGCCAGCCAACCTCTCCGGCGCCACCGGCGAGCGTGCTGCCATTAACCACGGCTTCAAGGCGGTGCAGATCGGCGTCTCAGCCTGGACCGCCGAGGCCCTCAAGCAGACCATGCCCGCCAGCGTCTTCTCCCGCTCCACCGAGTGCCACAACCAGGACAAGGTGAGCATGGGCACCATCGCTGCCCGCGACTGCCTGCGCGCCCTGCAGCTCACCGAGCAGGTGGCGGCCGCGGTACTGCTGGCCTGCTGCCAGGGGCTGGAGCTGCGCCTGCGCCAGGGCGACCTGGCGGCGGACAACATTGGCAGCGAGCTTCTGCAGACCCTGGCCTGGGTGCGTGAAACCAGCCCTACGCTGGCAGAAGACCGGGCCCTGGAAAACGAGCTGCGGCAGCTGATTGACCAGATCCAGCAAGGCAGCTGGCCCCTCTATACCGACAAGGACTGACAGGAGCGTTTCGCCATGATCAGCGCTGAAATTGAAGTAACCGTGCCTTTCCACGATATCGACGTCATGGAGATCGCCTGGCACGGCCACTACTCCAAGTACTTCGAGATTGCCCGCTGCGCCCTGTTCGACAAGCTCGACTACAGCCACATCGTCATGCGTGAAACCGGCTATTTGTGGCCGGTGATCGACCTGCATATCCGCTACGTCAAACCGGCCCTGTTCCAGCAGCGGCTGAAAGTGCGCGCCACCCTCACCGAGTGGGAGAACCGCATGAAGATCGAGTACCGCATCACCGATGCCGACAGCGGCCAGCGCCTCACCAAGGGCCACACCATCCAGGTGGCGGTGGAGGCGGGCAACCGCGAGCTCTGTTTTGTCTCCCCGGATGTGTTTCTGGAGAAGGTGGCCAATGCCGCTGCCGCGGAGTCGGCACAGTGAGGATCTTTGGTGCCCTGCTGATCGCGCTCTGGCTGCTGAGCGGCAACCTGTGGGCTGACGCCGGCCCGATGGTGTCCAAGACAGTGCCTAAACAGTTGCGCCACCTGGCGCAGAGCGGCCCTGTTAGCGGGCGCTTTGTGCAGAACAAGACCCTGCAGGGGCTGGATATCCCGCTGCGCTCCGAGGGGCACTTCTCCCTTACCGACGACACCCTGCTGTGGCAGGTCACCAGCCCCATTGCCAGCGAACTGCAGATCAGCCGCGACGCCATTGTGCAGCTGGAAGACGGCCGCGAGGTGTTTCGCCTCAACGCCGCCGAGCAGCCCCTCAGCCGCGTGATCAGCGACATCTTCCTGGCCGTGTTCCAGGGTGACTGGGCCCTGCTGCAACAGCACTTCGACCTGCAGGTCAGTGGCAGCGCCGACCACTGGCAACTGCAGCTGCTGCCACTCAATGACGTCATCGGACAGGTCGCCGGCCGTATTGAGGTGGAAGGCGGGGCAGAGCTGCAGAGCCTGCAGCTGGCCGAACCCGGCGGCGACCGCACCCGCATTGAATTTTTTGCACCGGAGCACGGACACCCATGAGTGCACGTTGGCCGGCTTTGGTATGGGCTCTGCTGCTGTTGTCCTGCGGCGGAGTGCTGGGCTACAAATTCAGCGACGCCAACCCCGGGCACTATTTCGATACCAACATTCTCGCCCTGCTGCCCGCCAATCAGCAGGCCCCCCTGGCGGACCTGGCCAGCACACGCATGGCCGACCACTTTGCCAACGACACCCTGTTGCTGGTGGGTGCCCCCAAAGCCCGCCAGGACGAGCTGCTGCCCGCCGCCCGGCGCCTGAAGCAGGCCCTCACGGACAGCGGCCAATTCACCACGGTCAGCAGTGGCGGCAACAATCAGCTGCAACAACAGCTGCAGACCTTCTACCAACCCTACCGCTACCAGCTGCTGACCCCGGAACTGCGCCAGCTGTTGCAGGCCGGTGACCAGCAGGCGCTGATCCGGCGCAGCCTGCAACAGCTGCACAGCCCTATGGCCCCACCCCGGGCAGCCCCCTTCAGAGATGACCCTTTCAACCTGTTGGGCAGCTGGCTGCAGCAGTTGCAACCGGCGGGTGGTTTCCGCCTCGACCCCTGGGGACTTGTGGCCAGCGACGCCGACTACCAATACCGGGTGCTGCAGGCCAGTTTTGCCGGCAGTGCCTACGACCCCGCCAACCAGCAGCGCCTGCTGAAGGCCATCGACGCCGCCATTGCCACGGCCGGCCTGCAGCAAGAGAGCGGACTGCGCCTGCTGCGTTCGGGACTGCTGTTCCACGCCGCCGCCGGTGCCGAGCAGGCACGCAGCGAGATGTCCACCATCGGCCTCGGCTCGCTGGCGGGTATTGTGCTGCTGCTGTTCTGGTACTTCCGCAGCCCGCGCCCCCTGTTTCTGCCGCTGCTGAGTATCGGCGCCGGCCTGCTGCTGGCCCTCACTGCCTGCCTGCTGCTGTTCGGCCGGGTACACATCATCACCCTGGCCTTTGGCGCCAGCCTGGTGGGGGTATCGGTGGATTACGCCCTGCATTACCTCTGCGCCCAGCGCCAGCTGGCCGGGCGCACCCTGCACCACATCCTGCCGGGCATCACCCTCGGACTGATCACCAGTGTGCTGGCCTACAGCGCCCAGGCCCTGACCCCCTTCCCGGGGCTGCGGCAGATGGCGGTGTTTGCCGCCATTGGCCTGATGGGTGCCTGGCTCACCGTGGTGTGCTGGTTTCCCCTGCTGTCCCCGGCACCGGACGCTGCCGCAGCCACACAGACCTCACGCCTGTGGCCTGCCATTGCGGCCCTGGCGGCGCGCCGCCGCTGGCTGGCCGCTCTCCTGCTGGCGGTGGGCCTCTGCTCGCTGTGGGGCCTGAGCCAGCTCCGGTTTGATGACAGCCTGCAGAACCTGCAGAGCTCGCCCGCGGCGCTGCTGGCGGATGAAGCCAGGGTCCAGCAACTGAGCCAGCGTGCCGGTGCCAGCCGCTTCCTGTTGCTGCAGGCCGATGCTGCCGAAACCCTGTTGCAGACCGAAGAGGCCCTGCGCCAGCAGCTGGATAGCCTGGTCGCCAATGGGCAGCTGCACAGCTACCAGGCCCTGTCGCAGCTGATTCCCTCCATCGCCCGCCAGCAGCAGGACTACCAGCTGGTGCGCCGGCAACTGCTGCAGGGGCAGGGGCAGGGCATTGGCCAACTGTTTGCTACCCTGGGAGCCGGCGCCGATGCCGCTTCGGCCAGCGAGTCGCGGCTGGCGCAACACCAGCCCCGCTGGCTCACCCCCGCTGACTGGGCCGACCACCCGGTGAGCCAGCTGCTGCCGTTTTTGTGGCTGCAGGGCGATGCCAGCACCGCACTGCCAGCCGCCCTCAGTGTTATCAGCCTTGGGCCGGTGGCGGAGCCCGCCGTCTACCTGCAGCTGCAGGCCGTGGCCGATGAGCACAGCGGTGTGACCCTGGTGAACCGGGTGGCGGATATCTCCGGCCTGCTGGCCAGCTACCGCGTTACGGTGGGCGAGTGGATGTTGCTGGCCGCCGTGGCGATTGCCCTGTTGCTGCGCCTGCGCTACGGCCGCGGTGGCTGGCTCATTCTCGCCCTGCCCCTGCTCAGCACCCTGATGACCTTTGGCCTGCTGGCATTGCAGGGCCATCCCCTGACCCTGTTTCACCTGCTGGCAGCGCTGTTGGTACTGGGGATCGGGCTGGATACGGGCATCTTCCTGCGCGAAAGCACCGGCGAGCCCCACGCCTGGGACGCCGTCAGCCTCTCGGCCCTCACGTCCATTCTGGCCTTTGGCCTGCTGGCCCTGAGCCAGACCCCGGTGCTGCATTATTTCGGCGCTACGGTGTTACCCGGCATACTGCTTACCTGGCTACTGAGCCTGGCGCTGCGCGCCGGCTCTACCCAAACTTCACTACAAGGAAAGACTCCATGACCACTGCACCACTGACCAGTGACATTATTGTGATCGGCGCCGGCCCCTCCGGCGCCATTGCCGCCGCCCTGTTGCGCCAGCAGGGTTACGATGTGCTGGTACTGGAGAAGCAGCACTTCCCGCGCTTTTCCATCGGCGAGAGCCTGCTGCCGCAGTGCATGGAGTTTATTGAGCAGGCGGGAATGCTGGCAGCGGTGCAGGCGGAAAGCAGTTTCCAATACAAGAACGGCGCCGCCTTCCACTGGCAGGGCAACGATACTGGCTTTGATTTCCGCCAGAAGTTCTCTCCCGGCCACGGCACCACCTACCAAGTGCAGCGCGGTCGTTTCGACCAGATCCTGGCGGAAGAAGCGGAGCGTTTCGGCGCCCGCATTCTCTACGGCCACGAAATCATCGCCTTTGAAGGCAGTGACGACGGCGTCAGCCTGCAGGTGCGCAATGAGGCCGGCGAACTGCTGGAAGCCCGCGGCCGCTTCGCCCTCGACGCCAGTGGCTTCGGCCGTGTGCTGCCGCGCCTGCTGGAGCTGGAGACCCCGTCCGATTTCCCGGTGCGCGCCTCCCTCTTCACCCACATCGAAGACCGCATCGACGATCCTGCCCACGACCGCGACAAGATCCTTATTACCGTACACCCGGAACACCGTGATGTCTGGTTCTGGCTGATCCCCTTCGGCAATGGCCGCTGCTCCCTCGGCGTGGTGGCCGAGCCACAGTTCCTGGCACAGTACAGCGGTGAAGCTACCGAGCGACTGCAGGCACTGGTCAATGAAGATCCCAACCTGGCACGCCTGCTGGCCAACGCCCGCTGGGATACCCCGGCGCGGGAGATCAACGGTTACTCCTGTAACGTGAAGTCCCTGTGGGGACCCGGTTACGCCCTGCTGGGTAACGCCGGTGAATTCCTCGACCCGGTCTTCTCCTCCGGCGTTACCATCGCCATGAAGTCCGCCAATCTCGCCAATGACTGCCTGCACCGCCAGCTGCAGGGTGAAGCGGTAGATTGGGAAGCGGACTACGCCGTGCCGCTGAAGAGGGGTGTGGACACCTTCCGCACCTTCGTCAGCGCCTGGTACGACGGTCGCTTCCAGGAGGTGATCTTCGCCAAAAACCAGTCCACCACCATCCGCGAGATGATCTCCTCCATCCTGGCCGGCTACGCCTGGGACACCAACAACCCCTACGTGAAGGAGAGCGAGCGGCGCCTCAACGTACTGGTGGAAACCTGCCGCAGTTACAGCTGATGCCACGCACCCTGCACACCGGCCTGCTGCTCACTGTCCTGCTGTTGCTGGGCGGCTGCCAGATCATGCCCCGGGCAATCAGCCCCGACGCACCGCCGCTGCTGTCTCCGGCGGCGGCGGGCTTCGTCCTGCAGGCCACCCAGCAGCTGACCCTGCAGCGGGGTGAAGATCGCCACCAGCTGCTGGCCGCCCTGGCCATTAACCCGCAGCAGCTGCGCCTCACCGGTGTCAGTGCCCTGGGGCAGCGGTTACTGCAACTGGACTTTGATGGCCAACACCTCAACAGCCAGCACTATCACGACCTGCAGCTGCCCTTCTCCGATGAGTGGATCCTGGTGCAACTGCAGCTGGCCTACTGGCCACTGGCGCAGTTGCAGGCCCGCTGGGGTGCACCCTGGAAGGTCACCACCGATGGCAGCTCACGCACCCTGCAGCTTGAGCAGCGGCCCCTGATTACGGTAACTTACCGCACCCTGACCAACCCCACGCCCGCCACGGACCGGCACATCCCGGCCCCGTCTGAACGTGTGGAGATAAGCCACCACTTCATGAAGACCAGCCTGACCGTGACCACCCTGCAGATCACCACCACCACCGAGGCTCCCCATGAGTGACACGGTGTACCTGCACAAGCCGGGCATGGTCTGCGCGCTGGGTGACACCACCGATGCCATCGCCGCGCAGCTGTTCGCCAGCCAACCGCGGCCGCTCACCCCCACCGATGCCTTTACCCCGGGCCTGACACTGCCGCTGGGACAGGTGACCACACCGATCTACGCCGGCCCGCTGGCCGCCACCGACGAGAGCCGCAACAACCGCCTGCTGCTCACCGCCATGGCCCAGCTCGCCAGCCAGCTGGAAGCACTGCGCCAGCGCTACCCGGCCCATCGTATTGGTGTGGTGCTGGGTACCAGCACTTCCGGTATCGGCGAGGCGGAACAGGCTTTCCGGCAGCGGGACGAGACCGGCAGGCTGCCGGTGGCTTACCACTACAGCCAGCAGGAGATTGGCGCGCCGGCGCAATTTCTCGCCCGCCACCTACAGCTGGCCGGCCCGGCCATTACCGTATCCACCGCCTGCTCCTCCGGCGCCAAGGCGCTGGCCAGCGCCCGCCGGCTGCTGCGGCAGGGGATCTGCGATGCGGTGCTGTGCGGTGGCGTCGACAGCCTCTGTCGCCTGACCGTGAACGGCTTTCACGCACTGGAATCGGTGAGCCAGAAGACCTGCCGCCCTTCCGGCAGCCAGCGCGACGGCATTAATATCGGTGAAGGCGCCTGTGTCTTTGTCATGACCCGGGACTCGGGCCCGGTAGAGCTGAGTGGCGTTGGCGAAACCTCCGATGCCCACCATATTTCCGCCCCCCACCCGGAGGGCCGTGGCGCCAGTGCCGCCATCAGCGCCGCGCTGGCAGACGCCGGCGTGGACGCAACCGCCATCGGTTACGTCAACCTGCACGGCACCGCCACACCGCAGAACGATCGCATGGAGCACCTAGCGGTGAACCGGCAGCTGGGGGATCAGGTGCCCTGCAGCTCCACCAAACCGCTGATCGGCCATACCCTGGGGGCTGCCGGTGCCCTGGAAGCGGCTTTCTGCTGGCTGACACTGACCGGCGACGGCCAACTGCCGCCCCACTGGCTGCAGGGTGAGGTGGATGCTGAACTGGCTCCCCTGACACTGGCCGCCGCCGACGAGCGCCTGGGCGCCGCGCCACGCCACGCCCTCAGCAACTCCTTCGCCTTTGGCGGTAACAACATCGCCCTGCTGCTGAGCAGGGCCGGGCAGGACTAGTATGGCAGTCAGCGACTACCCCATTGCCGAGGTGGTGCCCCACGCTGCCACCATGAGCCTGCTGGATGCGGTGCTGGATGGCGGCGACGACTGGCTGCGGGCCCGCGCCCTGATTCCCGCCGACTCCCCCTTTGCCGAGCCGGGCAGCGACAGCATTCCCGCCTGGGTGGGGATTGAATATATGGCCCAGACCATTGCCGCCTGGGCCGGCGTACAGGCCCGCCAGCGGGGCGAGGCTGTTAAAATCGGTTTCCTGGTGGGCACCCGCCGTTACGAGCCGGACGGTCCGACCCTGCCCCTGGGCAGCGAACTGGAGATTTATGTGCAGCAGCAGCTGGCAGGCGAGAACGGTCTTGGCGCCTTCGAATGCCAGCTGACTGCCACCGCCCCGGACGGCAGTCAGCGGCAGGCACGGGCCACGTTGAATGTGTTCCAGCCAGACAATGTAGACCTGTTTTTAAAGGATTCTCAGTGACGGCGAGCACCGTTAGCGAGAAGGCCTTGAGTGAGAAAACCATGAGAGAAAACGCCATGAGTGAAGCAGCCGACAGCAAGGGCACCATCCTGGTCACTGGCTCCAGCCGCGGTATTGGCCGCGCTACCGCCCTGCGCCTGGCCGCCGATGGCTACGACATCGTGCTGCACTGCCGCAGCGGTATGGAGCAGGCTGCCACTGTGCAAGCGGAGATCCAGGCCCTCGGACGCTCAGCCCGTATCCTGCAGTTTGATATCGCTGACCGGGAGCAGTGCAGCGAAGCGCTGCTGGCCGACGTTGAAACCTTTGGCGCCTATTACGGCGTGGTGTGTAACGCCGGCGTCACCCGCGACAACGCCTTCCCCGCCATTCCCGGCGAGGAGTGGGACCTGGTGCTGCACACCAACCTGGACGGTTTCTACAACGTGCTCAACCCGCTGATCATGCCCATGATCCGCCGCCGTGCCCCGGGGCGCATTGTCACCCTGTCGTCGGTCTCCGGAATCATCGGTAACCGGGGTCAGGTCAACTACAGCGCCGCCAAAGCCGGTATCATTGGGGCCACCAAAGCGCTGGCGGTAGAACTGGCCAAGCGCAAGATCACCGTCAACTGCGTCGCTCCCGGCCTGATCGAGACCGACATGCTGGAAGAAGTGCCGGTGGAAGAAGCCATGAAAATGATCCCCAGTCAGCGTTTGGGTAAACCGGAAGAGGTGGCTGCGGCCGTCAGCTTCCTGATGTCCGCCGATGCCGCCTACATCACCCGCCAGGTGCTCTCGGTCAACGGAGGTATTTGTTAATGAAGCGCGTTGTCGTCACCGGCATGGCCGGCATCTCACCCATCGGCAGCGACTGGGAGACCATTGCCGGTAACCTGGAGAACCTCACCACCGGTATTCGCACACTGCCGGAGTGGGGTGAATATCGCGGCCTCAATACCCGCCTGGCCGGTCCCGTCACCGACTTCCAGAAGCCCGCTCACTACCCCCGCCGCGCCGTGCGCAGCATGGGCCGGGTGGCACTGATGGCCACCCGCGCCTCGGAGCTGGCGCTGCAGCAGGCCGGCCTGCTGGAAGATCCCAGCATCAAGGACGGTCGCATGGGCGTGGCCTACGGTTCCTCCAGTGGCTGCACCGCCGCCACCCAGGAGTTCGGCAACATGCTCATCAACAAGGCGGTGGACGGTCTCACCGCCACCTCCTATGTGCGCATGATGAGCCACACAGCACCAGTGAATATCGGGGTGTTCTTCGGTCTCAAGGGGCGGGTGATCACCACCTCCAGTGCCTGCACCTCCGGCAGCCAGGGGCTTGGCTACGCCTACGAGGCGATCCGCTTTGGCAAACAGCAGCTGATGCTGGCCGGCGGCTGCGAAGGTCTCTGCCCCACCCAGGCGGCAGTGTTCGATACCCTCTACGCCACCAGTACCCGCAACGACTCCCCCGAGCTGACCCCGCGCCCCTTTGATCGTGATCGCGACGGTCTGGTAATCGGTGAGGGTGCCGGCACCCTGGTACTGGAAGAGTTGGAGCACGCCCTTGCCCGCGGCGCCACCATCTACGCCGAGCTGGTGGGTTTCGGTACCAACTCCGACGGTACCCACATCACCCAGCCCACCCGCGAAACCATGCTGCTGGCCATGCAGCAGGCGCTGGATGACGCCGGTCTGGATGCCGGTGCCATCGGCTACGTCAGCGCCCACGGCACCGCCACCGATCGCGGCGATGTGGCGGAGAGCCACGCCACGGCGGACCTGTTCGGCAATCGCATACCCATCAGCGCCTTCAAGAGTTTCACCGGCCACACCTTGGGCGCCTGTGGTGCGCTGGAGGCCTGGGTCGCCATTGAGATGATGAACCGCGGCCGCTTCCACGCCACCGCCAACCTCGACAACATCGATCCGGAGTGTGCCGAGCTGGATTACATCCGGGGCGAGAGCCGCCGTCTTGACTGCGAATACATCATGAGCAACAACTTCGCGTTCGGGGGTATCAACACCTCGCTGGTATTCCGCCGCTGGAACAACTGATGACCATCACCACCCTCTCGTTCGGCGGCGGCAGCCTGCTGCTGGCCTGGCTCTGCCGCCAGCAGCTGCGCAATCCCGCCTGCCACGGCTTTTACCGTTTCTTCGCCTTTGTCGGCGTACTCTGGCTGCTGCTGCAGGCGCTGCCGGTGTGGCACGCGCAGCTGTACTCGCTGCGCCAGCTGCTGTCGCTGCTGCTGATGCTGTCGGCCCTGGGGCTGCTGATCAGTGGGCTGTCGCACCTGCGCCGCGCCCGCGGCCAGGGCCGCGAACAGCAGACTGCGGAAAACTTCGCCTTCGAGAACACCGAGCACCTGGTGACCACCGGTATCTACGGCTATATCCGCCACCCCATGTACAGCGCCTTGCTGGCGTTTAACTGGGGCCTGTACCTGAAGCAGCCAGGCCTCGTCGCCACCCTGGTTGCCCTGCTGGTAAGCCTGGCGCTCTACCTGACAGCCCGCTTTGAGGAAGAGGAAAACTGCCAGGTCTTTGGCGACAGTTACCAGGTTTACCGCACCCGCAGTAAACGTTTCCTGCCACTGCTGTGGTAGGAGAAAGAACACAACAATTGCACCCCATCATGGTGCTTTAACTGGAAGAACACCCACACAACAAGGAAACCACTATGCAAAGACTCGTTATTATCGGCAGCTTGCTGCTCAGCCTCACTTTCCTCGCGGCCGGACAGGCCTCCGCCCTGGACGCCGCCGGCGCCCTGCAGGTAGACCGCCTGGTCAACGGCGGCCCGGTCAGTGTTCGCGACGTCTCCAAGTCGCTCTACCACACAGGCTCCAGAGACACCGAAGTGCTGGACGTACTGGCGGAAGTGATGCTGCAGACCTACCAGGACGGCAGCAACACCAACATTGACGCCATGGCCTGGGGCACCAAGGCACTGGGACAATCCGGTCTTAACCGCTACCGCAGCACCCTGCAGGAGATCGCCGACAGCGATGCCCATCGCAAACTGCGCAAATACGCCAGCAAAGCTCTCAAGCAGCTCAGCAGCGGCAGCGACGCCCAGTACGTCAAAGGCAGCGTGTCGCTGAAGAAAGCGGGCGCCAAAGCCAAGGTTGCCAATGCTGCACCAGCCGCAGGCAAGCCCAGCACCGCTGCTGCCGCCAATGGCAACCAACCGCTGAGCGTGGTCAAGGAAGGCATGGCCATGTCCGAGGTCTACGCGCTGGTGGGACAGCCTACCGCTACCCACAACTACCAGACCGGCAAAGCCTGGATCCCCTTCAACTTCAAGGGTGGCGACACTGTGCGCATGGCCGCCCTCTACAAAGGTAAAGGCCGCGTCGTGTTTGCCAACGAGAGCCACTACAGCGCCGGCTGGCGGGTCATTGGGGTTGAAATTAACGCCAATGAATCCGGTTACCCCTGATCCCGGATGCTGATGCCAGGCCCGGATCGCCGGGCCTGATGACTACCCCGCGTGCAGTCGGGGTGCAGCGCGCACCCGACCACTTTTTCGCTACCGCTGCCCGAGTCGCCTGTGATCCGCATACAAAACCTGCGCTATTCCTACCCCTCCAGCCCGCATCCCAGTCTCAAGGATATTTCGCTGGAGATCGGTGAAGGCAGCCTGTTTGGCCTGCTGGGCCCCAATGGCGCCGGCAAAACCACCTTGCTATCCATCCTCAGTGGGCTTCTGCCCTGCCCCCCGGGGCAGGTGTGGATCAACGACCTCGATCTTGCCCAGCCAGGTACCCTGCAGCGGACACGACTGGCACTGGTGCCGCAGGAGTACGCGTTTTACCTGCCGCTGACGGTGCAACAGAACCTGGAGTTTTTCGCCGGGGTGCAGGGACTGAACCAGCAGCAGCGGCAACAGCGCATTGCCCGGGCCGCCGCCCAGACCGGCCTCAGTGAACGCCTCGGCGACCGCGCCGGCAATCTCTCCGGCGGTCTCAAGCGGCGCCTCAACCTGGCCATCGGTCTGCTGAACGAGCCGCGCCTGCTGTTATTGGATGAGCCCACAGTGGGTATCGACCCCCACTCCCGTCACTTTATCCTGCAGACCATCGCTGCGCTCAATGCCCAGGGCACCACGGTGATTTACACCTCCCACTACATGGAGGAGGTGGAGAGCCTCTGCGATCGTATCGCCATTGTGGATCACGGCGAGATCCGCCTGCAGGGCGAGCTGCAGGCACTGCTGGAGAAGCAGGGCAGCGAGCGCCTGAGCCTGGAACTGCAGCAGCCCCTGGGAGCCGGCGAGCGCGCCCTGCTGCCTGCCTTGGTTACAGTCAGCGATTGCGGCCGCCAGCTGGACGCCCAACCGGCCGGTATCCGTGAGCTGTTGTCCCTGGTGCAGCAGCTGCAGCACCTGGGCATCGTGCGGGTACGCTACGGCCAGCACAATCTGGAATCCCTGTTCCTCGATCTCACCCACCGCAGCCTGAGGGACTGATATGTCTGCTACCGGATTCCTGATCAGGAAAGAATTACAGTTATTGGGGCGCGATCCCCACGGACTGGCACTGCTGTTCCTGATGCCGGCGGTGTTTATCCTGGTGATGACCTTTGCGTTGCAAAACCAGTACTCACTCAATACCGACACCCGCCTCGACTACCTGCTGCTGGACCGCGACCAGAGCGAGGCCAGTGCCCGCTTCGTGGAGGGGCTGGCCGAGGTGGGCACCTTTAACCGCCTGCCGGACAGCGGCGATGAAGCGGCACTGCGCGCCCGCGCACAGGCGGATGACGCCAAATTTCTGCTGATTATCAACACCGGCTTCACCGGGCAGCTGGCCGCACAGCAAACCGCTGTAGAACTGCTCTTTGCCCCCGGCACCTCACCCATTTTTACCGTTGTGGTGGAGAGCCAGGTGAGCTTTCTGCTCAAGCGCCTCAGCCTGGAGCTGAGTTACGGTGAACTGCTGGAGTCCGCCGAGGACATCCGGCAGCTGATCAACAACAACGATCTCTACCGCGCCAGCTCCCTGTTTGAAGGCGAACAGCAGTACCCCACCTCGGTGCAGCAGAACGTGCCCGCCTGGTTGCTCTTCGCCATGTTCTTTATTGCCATTCCCCTCTCCACCACTTTTATCAGCGAGCGCCAGCAGGGCACCCTGACACGGCTGCGCAGCCAGGGCATTGGTCGCGGCCAGCTGCTGGCGGGCAAACTGATCCCCTATTTCGGCATCAACCTGCTGCAGGTGGTGATGCTGTTTTTGATTGGGCTCTACCTGGTGCCCTGGCTGGGTGGCGATCAGTTAACCCTCGGCCAGCACCCCTGGGCGCTGCTGGTGATTGCACTGGCCGCCAGCCTCGCCGCCGTCTGCTACGCCCTGCTGGTGGCGCAGCTGGCCGGCACCGTGGAGCAGGCCACCATGTTTGCCGCTGTGTGCAACATCATCATGGCAGCGCTCGGCGGGGTGATGGTGCCACGCTTTATCATGCCCGCTACAATGCAGCAGCTGAGTGACCTCTCCCCCATGGCCTGGGGACTGGAGGGCTTTTTTGACATTCTGCTGCGCGGCGGCGATGTGATGTCGGTGTTGCCGGAAGCGGGCAAGCTGCTGCTGTTTGCCGCCGCCATGGTGGCGCTGGCCACCCTGATTGAACGCCGCAGGGCCTGAGTGTGACGGTGGCCGGCACTCACCAGAATCCCTTACCGACTGACTGAAGAAGAATCATGGAAACACTGAAAGCCGAGCTGAAACAGCTGATCGTCGACGAGTGCGACGTGGATGTCAGCGCCGACGAGATCCTCGACGACGAGTTCCTGCTGGGGGGAGAGAGTCGCCTCAACCTGGACTCCCTGGATGCCCTCAGCATCTCGCTGGAGGTGAAGCGTCGCTTTGGCAAACACATCGACAGCGGCAACGAAACCCGCCTGGCACTGACCTCGGTCAACACCCTGGCACAGTTTATCAGCGGTGAATAAGCCGTGAGTGTGGCGCTGCAGCGTCCGGTCCAGATTGCCGGCGGGGGGCTTGTCAGTGCCCTGGGCAACAACCTGCCCCGTACCCTGGAAGCCCTCTACCAAGGGAAGAATCCCGCCCTGGCCACCACGGTGGAGCTGTTCCGGCCGCCGCTGCAGATTCCCTATTGCGGGGTCAGCGGCGGGCCCGACGACGCAGAAGAGCGACTGCAATGGCTGCTGGACCAAGCCCTGCAGCAGCTGTTTGCCAGCACCCCTCTGAGTGCGACCGAGCGAAGGGAGACCGCACTGTTTATTGGCTCCTCCTGCTATGGCATCGGTATCGGCGAACAGCGCTACCAGCAAGCCTGGCAGAGCGAGCCAGCCAGCGCCGTACCACTGCCACTGGACGGCTTTCTGCAAGTGAGCCGCCACCTGCGCAGCCAGCACCAACTCTGCGGCCCCGACTTCTCCTTCAATACCGCCTGCAGTGCCAGTGCCAACGCCCTGCTGGCTGCCGCCACCGCCATCAACAGCGGTCTCTGTCGCCATGCACTGGTGGTGGGACTGGAGGCACGCAACGACACCACCCTCGGCGGTTTTCACAGCATGCAGCTGCTGGCCTCCAATGGCATGCGCCCCTTCGACCGCGAACGCAACGGGCTGCTATTGGGTGAGGGCTGTGGTGTACTGCTGCTGACCGCCGCCGACGGCGAGCCATCCGGCCTGCAGTTGCTGGGTGGCGCCAGCCAGTGCGACACCTACAGTATCTCCACCTCCAACCCGGATGGCTCCAGCATCGCCGCCGTCATGCAGGAGGCGCTGGAGAACTGCGGGCTGCAACCGGCGGATATACGGGGCATCAAGGCCCACGGCACCGCCACCCCGCTTAATGACGACAGCGAAGCCGCCGGTATGCGGTTGCTGTTTGGCGATGCCATGCCACCCTTTTTCAGCCTCAAGGCGGCCCTCGGCCACACCCTCGGCAGCTGCGGCGCCATGGAGACCCTGCTTGCCAGTGCCTGCCTGCAGCACGGGCTGCTGCCCGCCAGCAGCGGCTTCCAGCACGCCGACCCGACGCTGGGCGTGGTGCCCACCACCGCGCCGCAATCGGCAGAGGACGGCCACTACCTGCTGAACTTCTTCGGCTTTGGCGGCAACAACTGCAGCCTGGTGCTGCGCTACGGCGGAGAGTAAGGGGATGGACAAACTCGATATCCTCGCCTGTGGCGACTACTACGCCAGCATCACCGACGAGCTGCCGCCCGCCGACCTGCGCGCTGAGGTGAACGCGGCCTGCCGGGAGCGACCGCGGCGTATTGACCGCTACACCCAGCTGGCGCTGCTGGGCTCTGCCCGCTGCGTCGGCGAGCAGCCGCTGGCCCCCCGCACCGGCCTCTACATGGGCTCGCGCTTTGCCTCGCTGAGCAATGCCATCACCATGCACGAGCAGATGATCGGCCACGGCGACACTCCCAAGCCGGCCCACTTTATCAACTCCCTCAGCAACTCTGCCTCGTTCTACGTCGCCCGCAACCTGGAACTCAGCGGCCGCAACCAGTTTGTCTCCCGTGGCGATGCCTCCACTGTGGCGGCGCTGCAACTGGCCAGCCTCGACCTGTTGAGCGGCACCGTGGATGAAGCCCTCGTGGGTATTGTGGAGGAGGCGGTCACGCCGCTGCTGCACCACAGCCAGCGACTCGGCGTTGAGGATGCCGGCACAACCCTGGGCGAAGGCAGCCATTGGCTGCGGTTGGTGAGGAGCGGCAGCGGCGCTGCCGCGCTGGGGCAGGTGGATCAGCTGCTCTGTTTGGCGGACACCGATGCCCTGCGGCAGTGGCTGCACACCATGCAATCGGAGCGGGAGGGGACTTTGCTGTTTGCCGCTCCCACCTGTCTCCCAGCGGTTGCAGGGTTGTGGCAGGGGGGCTGGTTTGAGCCGCCGCTGGCTTACTATCCCGCCATCAGTGCCGGGGCGTTGCTGGCGTTTGTGCAGCAGGCTCCCACCGGTGCCGGGACGTTGTTGTGTGTGACGGGGGATGAGGAGGGGCGGTGGCATGTGGTGAGGGTTACTTGCGGCTGATGGCTTCCTGCTGAGAAATGGGTTTCCGTAGTGGATTTGAGCTGTGGGTTTCGCCCTGCTGGGCGAGTCACTTTTCTTTAGGCAAAGAAATACCGATACAGCGGGCACACGTGAGTAACCAAAAGAAAGCCCAGCCCCACCTCCGCGCCGGAAAGCAAAAACACGCTTTCCGGTTCCCTGTGCTCCTCGCGCTTCCGGGGTCGCCTTGATGCGCCCTCCACCACTGCGGTGCTCGGAGCTGCGTAGGGCCCCCCAAGTCCGTGCCATATTCAAAACAGATTTCAAAAAGCCGAAAAGATCGCGCGGAGGACCGCGCTCCTACGAACCCGGATCGTGCGCTGTAGGAGCGCGGTCCTCCGCGCGATCTTTTGAATTTGCAATAACCATGGCACTGGCACGGACTCGATCCCCGTGCGAGCTGCCGAACGGAGGGCTGGCTGTGGGGGAGAAGCGCACATGGACGTGCGCTTCAGGCCTGTTGGGCCAGGAGGGCCCATCAGGCCGACCCCCGCAGACAGGCCGGAGAGAGGGGAGTCAGCTGGTGCCTTTTACCAGCTGACCAGCGAACCGGGTCGCCTTTTGAAGGACACGGATGTCCAAATGCCGCTGGCGCATGGATGCGCAGGAGCGGCCATTGGTTACTTTTCTTTTGGGCGACAGCAAAAGAAAAGTGATTCGCCCAGCAGGGCGAAACAGGCAGCCCAAATTCACAACATAAATCAAAAAAGAGCGCCAGACAAAAAAGCACCACACAGAAGATCACCCAATCGCCTTCCGCAAGTCCCGATACCCCTGCTCCTCCATTGCCGCCACCACCCGCAACTGCTCCGCCAGCTTGTGGTAATCCAGCGCCATCCGTCCCTTCAGCATCTTCGCTGCATAGAGCGCAAAGCGGCGCCACTCATCACCGGCGTCGGTAAACAGGTCGGCAGCAGCCTGCAGGCGTTCGTTCTGCAACAGCTCCGCCGACTCCTGCAGGAAGGAGGCGAACAGGAAGCGGAAACCGGCACCGCCGGTGCCGATCTCCTCCTGCATGCGCACCATGTGGCCTAGGATCAGCTGTTGCTGGTGGTCGCCGGTGGGGTCAAAGCCCTCCAGCTTGCGGGCCACGTAGTTGATGCCGCGCACGCCGATAAAGGGCAGCGGGGTCTCCAGCATCAGCTTCGACGTGCGGCCGATGGCGGCCGGGATAACCCGCGGATAATCCACCATCTCCGGCATTTTTTCGGGATAGTAGATCAGCCCCTTGGGGGCCAGCATGCCTTTGACGAAGCGGGCGCGCTGCAGCGAGGGACCGTCGGCACGCACCGGGTGCTCGAAAGTGGGATCGCTGATGAGGTAATCCTCGCCATCGCGACCGTAGGCCACCAGGTTGTGAGCGTTGAAGTGGAAACGCATGTTTTCCGGAAAGTAGGGCAGCCAGTAGACCGAGGTCTGCAGCCCTACCGGGCGCGCCTGGGCCAGGTGCTGGTCCAGTACCGCCATGCCCTGTTCAGGGCGACGGAAGCGCTGGAAGCGAAAGTTAATCCCCACCCGTTTGCTGAGGCCACGGATAATCATGCCCGGCGGCATGCGGTAGGCAAGCATGGGCATACCGCCGATCTTCAGCAGCGGGATGTAGGCGTAGGTGAGCGCGGCCGAGAGGCCAAACACCATGGGCTCAGACAGCGGTAACCCGTGATGGCGTAACAGGGAAGAGACCGCACCGCTTTCACAGTGGGCGGTCTGGCGGTGTTCAAAACTGGTCATGACTGGGGCGAATCCGGTGTGGGAGGGGGCGGCAGGGAAGCCAATTCGGTGGCACTCAACTGCAGGGCCTGCTCATAGCGCTGCAGCTTGCGCGCAGACAGGCTGCTGAATACCTGCGGCCGCAAGTGACGACGCACCTGCCATTTGAAGAAGCCGGTGCTCTGCGCCAGCAGGGTGATGTCCATACGGCGGCTGTACATGTGGTATTCCAGCGCGGCGGACTCGCCCCGTTCCACCCTTGCCCGAGCGGCGGCACAGGCGCGACTGTATTCATCCAGCGCCTGCTGCAGCACGATCTCCTCGGCATCCCAGCCACTGGAAGCGACGGTGGTGTAGCGGCCGCTGGCATCGCGGGCGTAGAGGGCTTTGCGCTCGCCGCCGAGACCGGGGGCCTGATCCTGTGGCACCTCGTTCTCTTTCATGTCTTACTCCGCGATTGTCTCTGGGCCACACACCTGCAGCAGCATAAACGACGACGAGAAGCGGCCGCTCTCCGGTACGTAGCAGAGGATGCGTTCACCCACCTGCAGGCGGCCGCTCTTCAGCAGCTCATCCAGCATGATGTAAATGGAGGCGGAGCCGGTGTTGCCGCAACGGCTGAGGTTGGTAAACCAGCGCTCGAAGGGGATCTCGCAGCCGGCGGTTTTCATGCCGTCGTAAAGGCGCTGGCGGAAGTATTCGGAAGAGTAGTGGGGGACAAAATAGTCCACCTGCTCCGCCAGCAACTGCCGCGCCTCAATCACCTCGGGCAACAGGCGCTCCACCGTCAGCGGCACAATGTTGGGATTGAGCAGTTTCACATCCTGCTTAATGGCAAACACCGACTCATCCAGCCAGGTTTGCGGCGCCATCTCTTTCCAGCCCTGCAGTGAGCCGTCCTCGCGCTTGATGGCACCGGCGTACATACAGGCGTCCAGCTGGTCGGCGTAGGAGCGCACATCGATCCACTCGATACGCAGCGACAGGCCAGCGGCCGCCGGTTGCGGTGCCAGGCGCATGGCGCCGGCGCCGTCAGAGAGCATCCAGCGCAGGAAGTCCTTCTCGAACACCAGCTCCGGCTGTTTCTCCAGCGCCTCTACCCGGGCCTCCACCTCAGGCTCAAACAGGTGACCACGCAGCACCGCCGAGGCCACCTCGGAACCCGTCGCCACGGCCCGCTCGCACTGACCGGAGGCCACCGCCATCCAGGCGTACTTGAGTGCCGTCATGCCCGCCAGGCAGACGCCACTGGTGGCCACCACCTCGCAGGCCGGCAGTCGCAGCTCGCCCTGCACCATCACCGCGTGATTGGGCATCAGCTGGTCCGCCAGGCTGGTACCGCAGGCCAGGCAACCGACAGCAGCGGGCTCCGGCGGCAGGGCACGAATGGCCTCGGCGGTGAGCTGGGCGTTGTTGTGGGTGGGCAGGCCGGTGGCCGGATCGATGGCGTAGTAGCGGGTTTGAATCCCATTGCTGCGCAACACCACCGAGCGCGCCCGGGAGGGTTTGTTGCCTGCCTGTCCCAGCACCGACTCCATCTGGTCATTGACGACCGGGGCGTTGGGCAGGGCCGCAGCTGTGGCTGTGATATAAACGGATCTCATCGGCTGTCCGTGCTCGTACTGAACTTACTCTTCACCGGATGGTGCACTGTAATAGGCCCGCTGGGCGGCTATGCGCTCGCGGGCGAAGGGCGCCACCAGTTTTTTAATCAACATACTCAGCGGAATCACGGTCGCAATCAGCGTCACCAGAAAAACCGCGTAAAACGCCAGCACCGGTTTGCGCTGCCAGCTGCGGGACGGCCCCAGCGCTCGCAACAGCCGGCCCCAGATACGGAAGGCCCGCTGACCGGCTTTTTCGCTGGACACCAGCGCCGGGTCAATGCGTACCGCCTGCAAGCCCCGTAACAGGTCTTCCTGCAAAGGCAGATCGCCCTGCAGGCGCTCACGAATCCGTTCACCAAAACGGCTGCAGGCTGCAATGCGTTCCGGCGCCACACCGGCTCGCGGTACCAGGCCACCGAAAAACGGCCCTTTGCGCCCCGTCGTCACCCACAGGGGCGTGGCAAAGAAGCTCAGCAAGCTGCCGGCCTCATCGGTCAGGGCCACATTACCTACCAGTTTGGCCCCCAGCTGCTGCAGGCGCGCCTTGACCCGCTCCTGTGCCATCAGCCACATATCACGGCAGGCGATCAGGGTGACTACCGGGGTATCACGCAGCAGTTTGGTCGCCAGTTCACTCTGCAAAAAGGCGGTAACCGGCAGCGAGGGTGACAGGAACCACACCTGGTAGGCGAGGATGATCAGGTCAAACTGTTCATCACCCTTAAGAGCAGAAGGCTGCAGCGGCGGCGGGTCGTCGTAGACCGCCTCGGGGAACACATCCAGGAAACGCAGGAATGGCCAGGGGAAAGGGAAGGGCTCCTGTGGCCGCAGCGCCTCGAAGGTAACCTCGACGGCTTCTGACGCCTGCAGTGGCGCCACAAAGGCCGCCACGGCATCGTTCAGCTGCCCTGTCTGGGAAAAGTGAATGACCAGGATCTTTTTCTTCACGCTATAAATCCCCGGAACCGCCCGGCAGTTAACAGGGCCGCGCCCGGTGTACCCCGGTGTATCGCCTTCCCCCAAAATGCCCCCGCGGAGACAAGAATCCCCAATGCCACGGCGGCGTTCATCACGCTGTCATAAAGGGGCGGACTATAGCATAGGCCTCTGTTAAGCTGAATCGCCTGACCCGGTTCCCGGCCCACCTCCGACACCCTTCCAGCAGATGCCAGACGCCGCTTCCACCACGCTGTTAATACCCGCAGACCACCCCGCCCTGCCCGGCCATTTTCCCGGCCAACCCCTGGTGCCGGGCGCGCTGCTGCTGGATGTCCTGCTGGCCGGCGAGGCTCCCGCCGACATCTGCTGCCTGCAGCGTGTGCGCTTTACAGCCGCCGTACAGGCAGCAGTGCCACTGCAGGTCCAGTGGCAGCCACGGGGGGACGATTGGCGCTTTAGTATTAGTCAGGAAGGGGTCGAGGTGTGCAAGGGCAACGCCAGTGCCAGCGCAGGGGCGGACCCGGTTTTGGCGCCCGCACCTGCCATGGCGCTGTCTGACGCCGGTGAGTGCTACCGCAAATTACCCCATGCCGGCAGCATGTGCCTGCTGCAGCTGGTGGCCAGCGATGGTGGGAAACAGAGCTGGGGGGAAGCGGAGATCGGGGCGGACAATCCGCTGCTGCGTGAGGGCCGTTTGTCCGCCTGGTGTGGACTGGAATACGCCGCCCAGTTGCTGGCCTGTCACGGCGCCTTGCAGCAGGGGCCCATGAGCCAGGCCCGGGTGGTGATGGCGCGTACACTGCAGAGCCACGAGACTTCGCTACCCGCCGGCTCGCGACTGCAGGTGGCAGTCACTATCGGTGCGCAACAGAGCGATGCGTTAAGCGCGGAATTTGTCATCCGCGACAGCAGCGGCACAGCACTCTGCAGCGGCGAGCTGACCGCGCTGTTTGCCTGACGGCCTTCGCTGCCGGCTTTGCTGGCTGGCGCCAGCCAATGCCCGGGGAGGATATCCCCGGTTGGATGGCTTACTTATTGCCCCAGATTTTGGCCACAGCCCGATCCGATCCCAGCGATCCCACCACCACACACACCAGCGCCACAACAAAAAATACCAGTACCGGCAGCAGGCCGGACAACTGTCCCGCCGTGAGCGCAGCAATGGAACCGCCAGCGGACAACACCAGAAACAGACAGCCGACAGCTACCAGGATGGTGCGATGGGATTTGCGGTAGGCGAACTCACCTTCTCCTGCTTCGAAGGGACGCAGAATGGGCGCAAACAGCTTTCTCAGTAACTCTTTCACAAAAACCTCAATACGATTACAACAGCAGGAGCGGTGACAGCTGGGGGGCTCTGAATTACCCCGACCCGGGCTGGTCAACAGAGTTCAGCAAACGATGCGTACCTTGCCACTCATTGTCGCGCTGTTCAATCTCCATGGCGCTCAGCAGGCCGCTCCGTCCGGGAGTACCGTCAGCGTGGCGACTCACCACCGGCTGCAAGCGTCTTCAGCTCCTGCTGCCTGATCAGGTATGCCGCCCTCAAGCGTTTCAACTCCTGTGGATAGCGGTCGGAGACGTCATAGGTTTCTGCCGGGTCGGCTTGCAGGTCAAACAGAAACTCCTTGTGCGGGTGTGGCAACGCCATAGCCATTTCGTCCTGACCGTAGGCGATAGGGTTGGCCGCCCGGTATTTGAAACGCTGGTCGCGCACGGCAAACAGGGTCACGCCATCCACCAGATAAAGATAGTCGTGTGGGGAATCCGCGGCGGCCGTCAGTGCGCTGCGCAAACTGCGACCATCCAGTGTGCGGTCATCCGGCAGCGGCAAACCCAACACATCCAGCAAGGTCGGCAAAAGATCCGTCCCCATGGCCATGGCGTCACTGGTCTGGCCCGGCGCAATGGCTGCCGGCCAATGGGCGATAAACGGTACGCGCATCCCGCCATCGAAGGTGCTGCCCTTGCGGTCGCGCAACCCGCCGGTGTTGCCCTGAAACCAGGGGCCATTGTCGGAGCTGATAATAATCAGGGTATTGTCCAGCTTGCCCGCCATCTCCAGCGACGCCACCAAGTCACCGATGCCTGCATCCAGCTCTTCCACCACATCGCCAAACTTGCCTGCCGCCGATTGCCCCAGGCGCTCCTCGCTGACGTGCAACGGGTCGTGTGGAAAGTTGTGGGCGAGGTACAGGAAAAACGGTTGCTCACCAGCCGCGCCGATAAAGCTCAACACCTCTTCGTTGTAACGCTGGGATAACCGGGTTTGATCCACGGGCGCGGCCATGACCACCTGCTGATTGCGATACAACTCAAACGGCGTCATGTCGTTGCTGTAGAGGGAGCCGAAAAAAGTATCGAAGGAAAAATCGTTGGGCAGCGACGGCGACCGGTCACCCAGGTGCCACTTGCCCACCATCCCGGTACGGTATCCCGCCGCTGACAACACGTCCGGCAGAGTGATCTCGCCGGCGGGCAGGCGCACATTGCGAGCGGGATTCATTACCCGGAAGAAGAGCCGCTCCAGCCAACTGCCTGACGGAAAGACCACATAGGGCAGACCCGCACGCAGCGGCAGGCGACCGGTGAGGAAGCCGGCACGGGCCGGCGTACAGACTGACGCCGGCGAATAAAAATTGGTAAGAGTGATGCCTTCCGCCGCCAGGCGATTAATGTTCGGGGTCTGAATCAGTGCCGGCTGTGGCGCGCCGGCGCCGATATCGCCGTAACCCATATCGTCATAGAGCACAAAAACAATATTGGGCCGGTCTGCAGGATCCTGCGCCTGGAGTTGTTGCAGATAGGCCGCCTTGCCAGCCAGCAGTTTCGCATTATCCTGCTGGGTGAAAGAGACGATGCGAAAACCCACGAACACTATCGCGCATAGCAACAACACGCTGAGGGTTATGAAAAAGCCCGACAGCGATCGGGCCAGGAAAGCAAACAGTTTCATTATTATTGTGTCCGATTGATCTGATTGTTCAGGAAGACTGCAATACTCAACGATAGTCCACAGGGTCGCCGCGCCAGAGTCCTTTCCAGTTGCGGTTCATGATGTGAATCATCTTCTGCAAAACGGTCAGTTTGAAACGCCCCATGCTCTGGGTGGCCAGATTGCGCAACGGCATCTCCTCCAGAATGGCATGCAGCATGCGCGTCTCCGCTTCGCTCAACTTGCCCACATGTTTGGCGGTCATCTTCAGCATCATTTTGAACAGCAAGCCGCCCAGCAGGGTGTGCTTCACTTCGCCGATGGTGGAGTTGAAGTGGAAAGGTGTAATTGCAATCGCCTGTGGCAGTGCGCGACCCAGCAGGGCCACAAAGGCATCATCGTTGAAGTCGCCGGCGACCGGATCGAAATAGGCAGCCAGGCGCGGGTCCCGTGGCAAGCGCGCCACATCACCGGTGAGGTGAATGGTCTGCTGCAGGCGAATATCCGCCACAGAGGCGCCCACAAAAATGGTGAAATCGTCGGACTCCACCAGCCACTGCTGCCTGTCGGTTGACCACCAGGCAAAGGCGCGACGATCCAGCGTCAGTTCCACAGTCTGCGACTCACCGGGGCGCAAAAATACTTTGCTGAAGGCTTTCAGCTCCTTGAGCGGTCGCGGCACGCCACTGGCGGACTGACCCACATACAACTGTGCCACTTCGGCGCCGGAACGATCACCGCTGTTGGTGATGGTAAAGCTGACACTGATGCGCTCTTCGCCCTGCATGGCGACCTGCAGCACCTGATCGGTAACCGGCTGACCATCGAGACAGAGAGCGGAGTAGTCAAAGCGGGTGTAGGAGAGTCCGTGCCCAAACGGGTAGCGCACCGTCTCGCCAACGGTATCAAAGTAGCGGTATCCCACCCACATAGCCTCGCGGTACTGGCTCAGTCGCGGCTCTCCGGGGAACCAGGGGTCGGAGGGAACATCGGTCACCTGCAACGGGAAGGTCTCCGCCAGTTTGCCGCTGGGGTTCGCCAGCCCGAACAGCACTTTGGCCAGCGCCGAAGCGCCCGCCTGCCCACCCAGGTAAGCCTCCAGTATGGCCGGCACCTGGTCAGCAAAAGGCAGGTCTACCGGTGCGCCGTTCTGCAGCACCACCACCAGTTTGTGATACACCGGCCGCAGCGCCTCCACCAGCGCCAGCTGTGCCGCGGGCAGGGAGAGATGCGGACGGTCATAGCCTTCGGATTCATACTCGGGTGTGAGGCCGATAAACAACACCACTCTCTCAGCGGCCCGGGCAACATTCAGTGCCTCCTCCAGCATTGCCCTGGTAGCCTCGCCCGTTAGCGGGTAACCGGTGGCATAACTCAGGCGCGCCGATTTCCCCAGCAGCTGCTGCAACTCATCCCAGGGCTGTTCAATGCGGGTCGGGGTCACTTTGGAGCTGCCGGCGCCCTGGTAGCGGGTCTCTTTGGCGAGGGCACCGATCACTGCCACCGACGCCTCCTGCGGCAGCGGCAGCAGGCCGTCGCAATTCTGCAACAGCACACAGGCCTCTTCCGCCGCCCGCGCCGCCAGGCGGTGGTGCTCTTCCGCACTGAATGCCGGCAGCGGCTGCTGCAGCGCCGGTTTGGCCTTGAGGATCAACTCCAGCACCGGGGCCAGCGCCTGATCCAGCTGCGCCTCGCTGAGTGAACCCTCTTCCAGCGCTGCCAGGATACGCTCTGTGTGGATGGTGCCACTGGCGGGCATCTCCAGGTTCATGCCCGCCTTCAGTGCCGCCACCCGGTCATTGGTGGCCCCCCAGTCGGACACCACCATACCCTCGAAGCCCCACTCGTCCCGCAGGATATCGCTCAGCAGGGCACGGCTGTCCGACAGGTAACTGCCGTTCACCTTGTTGTAGGAGCACATGATGCTCCAGGGCTGTACCTCCCTGACCAGGATTTCATAGGCCAGCAGGTAGAGCTCGCGCAAGGTGCGCTCGTCCACCACCGCATCCACCACCATGCGATTGGACTCGTGGTTGTTGGCGGCAAAATGTTTGGGACAGGTACCCACGCCCTGGCTCTGCACCCCCGCCACCCAGGCCGACGCCAGCTGACCGGTGAGCAACGGGTCTTCGGAGTAGTATTCGAAATTGCGGCCACCGCGGGGATTGCGCTTGGTGTCCACGCCGGGGCCCAGTATCACACTCACCTGCTCCTTGCGGCATTCGCGGCCGATGGCCTCACCCACCGACCTGAGCAGCTCCGGGTTCCAGCTGCAGGCCAGACCCGCGGCACTGGGAAAACAGGTGGCCGGCAGGGCGTCGAGAATACCGAGGTTGTCGGAGGAGGTGTCCTGCTTGCGCAGGCCATTGGGGCCATCGGTCACCATGATGGCGGGCAGCCCCAGGCGCTCGCTGGATTTCAGGTGCCAGAAACCCTCGCCACAACAGAAGGCAGCCTTCTCCTCAAGGGTCATCTGCTCAAGCAGGGTGGTCACTGCCGGTTTGGTCATGGCCGGGCTTTCCTATGTCAAACAAACTTACTGAAACAAAAAAGCCGCGACAGATAGCTCCGCCGCGGCCCTGTTGGGTCGGATTACTTAACGACGACGCGCACCCGCCCCAGATTACCGATCTGGGCGTAAGGTGTGTCGGCGTCGCCACTGCGACTGGCGGTGGCGCGCAGTACCGGGAACCAGGTGCCGGACTGCTCGAAACGGTGCTTGAGCTTGACGGTTACCTTGCCGCTTTTCACTTTCAGGTCCGCCGGGTCAACTGCGGTGGCAAACTCACCACTGCCATCCAGATCCCAGGCCGCCGCAGACACCGCACCGGTACCGGGCGGCACTTCAATCACCGCCTTCAGGGTGATTTTCTTGCCCGCCTTGATATCGGCACGCCCGGCGCCATTGGCGGTTACCTTAACCACCGGCTGGATACCGCGGCGCTCCGCGGCTGTCTCCGGCACGATCACCTGGCCTTCCACCATGCGGTAGCTGGTGTTGGCCGGTGGCTCCACACCCTCTTCCACCCAGGCCGCCAGGTCACGCAGCGCCTGTTGCAGAGTGCCCAGATAGCTGACCGCACGGGTCGGGTCATCCTGTTGGGTGTGGTCGCCATGCAGGGCGCGATCGGTCATCCACAGGCGGAAGTGGTTGCCAGTGTCGTCACCCAGGTGCTCCTCAACCCGGGCGCGGTACCAATCCGCCTGCCACGGAAAAGCCTCCCGGTCCCAAAGGGACTCCAGCAGAATCATTTTGCCGTCAAACTTGCCAGTGGGCACTGTACCCGCCGCACCGCGGGTGAAAATAGGGCCCAGTATCATGGGGCGCTGCGGATAAACCGGCTCGCCCTTGTCATCGCGGAACTGGTCCCAGACGGAGTACTCCTTACCCGGCACCTGATGACGGTGGTAGGTCTGCAGGGCGAGGAAGTCACTGTTGTCCAGTCGCACTTCGTCACCCGGCTGCAGCTGCTGCAGGACTTTGGGATCGGCCATGCCGAAGATCGCCAGGTCACCCTGCAGGGCACGCACGGTCAGCACCTTGCCCTTGGCGGCGCCACTCAGGATCACCAGGTCGCCGCCCAGGAAGCCTACCTCGCGCGGAGCTTTGTCCAGCTGGATGGCCACCGGGGTTCCGGCGCTCTTCTCTTCCATGGCCTGCCAGGCCTTGTCAGCAGTACCCTTGTCACCCCTGGAACGCTCCAGCGCGGCTTTAGCCTGCTCCTTCTGTTTGGCCTCCTCAGCCTTGCTGGCGCCGGCCTGGTGACCGAGGTCTATCCCCATACTGTAGAGATCAGCCCCGCTCAACACCTGTCTGATGGTGTCCTTGTGCTGCAGGCGCGCCTCCAGCAGGGACTTGGGCGCCTTGAAACCGAGGTAACCGGGCTTGCTCCAGAAATCCGTAAAGTAAGTGGGGTCCATTGCCTTGACCGCTGGGTAGAGCACGGTAAAGGCATGCACGCCCATGGTCTCCCAGGCGTACCAGGAGCCAGGCGGGAAGCCCATGCCGGTCACTTCACGCAGAGCGGCGGCTTCTTCCTCATTGAGGCCAGCGTACATGTCCCCACTGCCACCCGGCTCCAGCGCGTCGAGGATCTGCGGAAACTTGTCGTGCAGGATCCGCATGGCGTGCATGCGCACCGAGAAGACATTGGGAATGGCCATGGGCGAACCCATCACGAAGGGTACCGCGCCGTCCCAGACACCGCTGGTGTTCTCCATGCCGCCAATGGTGCGATAGGCACCGCCGCTACCACCGAAGGCGTAGCCCCAGGGGCGGGCATCGGTGTTATAGAACTTCTTCGCCACTTCGCGGGAGTATTGCGCAATTGCCGCATTGGCACGGTAGGCGCCGATGGTACCGTCGATGCCGGATCCGGGCACTGCCATGCCCTCTTTGCCGCCGCCGTTGGACTCCACCAGGTAGGCACCACTGGCGATGGCAAAGCCGATCTTGTCCTCTTCGCCACTCTTGCCCTGGGAGAGGTTCTCGCTGTCCGGCACCGGGGTGATGTACTGGAAGAAACGCCCTTCATACTGCTCTTTGGGGGGCAGGTAGAGGGAGAAACGGGTGTCGGTACCCTCGAAACCGCCATGCACGTAACGGTGGCGTACCGGGGTATCCCGCCACTCCTCCAGATCTATAAAGGGCGTGGTGAAATGGGGATCCGCAGGCGCAGTTGCCGGCGCTGTCGCCAGCGCAGTGTGTGCTGCCACACCGCAAACAGCGCCCAGCAGTGACCGCCCGAGGCGGTGCAGGAGAGTCATCTGAGCAGACATAAACAGGGCCTTCTTTGTCTTTGTAGTTTTGGACGCCAAACCCGGGGCGGCGCCGCTGGTGACACACGCTAACGCCGTTTGACAGCGCTGTCAAACGGCGTTACAAAGCTTATCACTGCCTTCTCAATGAGGGATTCAGGTGCCGGATCGCCTATAATCCGGCGCACTCCCCACCGCGGACATCAACTGAGAATAGCCCTTTTGAAAACCACCGTGACCCTGGAGGATGTGGCCCGACTGGCTGGCGTCTCCCCCAAAACCGTCTCCCGTGTCATCAATGGCGAGGCGCACGTGCGCCCTGCCACCCGTGAAGCGGTCAATCGCGCGGTCAACGAACTGGACTACCGCCCCAACCTGGCAGCACGCTCCCTGGCTGCCTCCAGGAGCCTGTTGATCGGCCTGCTGGGTATGCGCCTGGACGCCAACTTCTTCCGCGCCATGTACTTCAGCGGTGTGCGCGCCTGCCGCGCCCGCGGCTACCACCTGATGGCGGAAGAAGTACCCGAGATCACCGCCAGCTCACTGGCGGAACTGGAGGCCTCACTGCGCCAGGCCCGCTGCGACGGCCTGATCCTGACCCAACTCAGTGACCAGGCACCGGTGCTGGATATGCTGGAGCGGCTGCAGGTGCCCTATGTGCGCCTGTTACCCGGGACCGACCCCGGGCGCTCCGATGCCGTCACCAATATTCAGGGCGAGGGGGTGCAACTGCTGGCGGAACACCTGTGGCAGCTGGGGCACAGGCGAGTGCTGGTGTCATCGCTGCTGGGCTCGGGACAGAGGGATATGCGGGCAGCACTGCTGGCCAGCGGCTTCCGGGCCGCAGACCTGACCGAAGTGAAGCAGGATTGGCGCGGCCAGACACCGGCCGAAATGGGCCGCCAGCTGGGGGAACAACTGCTCACCATGAACCCCAGACCCACCGCGGTCTGCGCCTACAACGATGAAATTGCCGCTGCACTGATCAGCCACGCCTGGGCCCACGGGCTCAGCATTCCCGCCGACCTGACCGTGGTGGGCTATGACGATGCCGAAATCAGCCGCGTTATGTGGCCCCCCATCACCACCGTGCACCAGCCGTTTGACCAGATGATGAGCGAGGCGGTGAACCTGCTGCTCACCCCCAACAGCGGCGATACACCGCGAACCGTCATCTGCCCGCTGACACTCAAGGTGCGGGAATCCAGCGCGCCGCCACCCGCTGAAGCCTGATCCGGGGCTGGCTGCGATAGCCCACCGCTGGCAAACTGCCACCTGCAAGCCACCCAACAGCCAAACATCGCCATTGAGAAGTAACATGCATCAACACACCCTGGAGCAACAGCGCCACCACCATAACTTCAGCACCGGCAACAGCAGCGGTGAACAGCGTACCCGCTACGTGCTGTGGCTCACCCTGGTCACCATGGTGATTGAGATTGTGGCAGGCAGTGTTTACGGCTCCATGGCCCTGCTGGCGGATGGCTGGCACATGGGCACCCATGTAGCGGCCTTTATGATCACCCTGTTTGCCTACAGCTACGCGCGCAAACACGCCAACAACCCGGCGTACAGTTTTGGCACCGGCAAGGTCAATGTACTGGGGGGCTTTGCCAGCGCCGTGGCACTGGCCATCGTGGCGTTAATGATGTTGCTGGAATCCACCCAGCGCCTGATAGAACCGCACACCATCCGCTTTAACGAAGCCATCGCGGTAGCGGTGATCGGCCTGCTGGTAAACCTGGTGAGCGCCTGGCTGCTGAAAGATCACCACCATCATGACCACGGGCACGATCACGGGCACCATCATCATGACCATGACCATGACCACCATCATCATGAGCATGAACACCACAAGGACCACAACCTGCACGCCGCCTACATGCACGTGCTGGCGGATGCGCTGACCTCACTGCTGGCGATTGTGGCACTGGTGGCGGGCAAGACCCTGGGCTGGAGCTGGCTGGATCCGTTGATGGGTATTGTCGGCGCGGTGATTATCACCCGCTGGGCCTGGGGCCTGATGAAGCAGACCAGCCCCATCCTGCTGGACGCCAGTGTGGACCCGGCGGTCAGCGACGCCATTCGCAAAACCATTGAGAGCGACGCCGACAACCGGGTGTCAGACATTCATGTGTGGCGGGTGAGTGGCAGCCATTGCGCCGCCATCATTGCCCTGGTAACCCACCAGCCCCGGCCGGTGGAGTACTATCGGGAGCTGCTGATGAAACACCACCAGCTGGCCCACGTCACCATCGAGGTGCAGCAATGCCCCGGCGAGCCCTGCGACCCCCCGGCACAGCCGGCAGCCAACTAACCCTCGCCGGCCCGGCTCACTGCTGGGCCGCCGCCATCACCTGTTGCAGCAGCGGTGCAATTTTCTCCCGTACCACGTCCACGTTCATAAACTCTTTCACGTGGGCCACACGTCCATCGCGCAGGTACATGACAAAGACGTGATTGTTGGCGCTCTTGTCGCCGTTGATCAGGGTACCGTGGGAGTTGATCACCGCCACTGCTCGATCTTCTTCCGCAGTAATGGATTCAATCTCGTAGCTAATCTGGCCATCGACGATGGCGTTGAGAGCGCGGATCCCGGCCTTGAAGCGCGCAGTATCGGACAAACCGGAATTCACACTCCAGAAGGTAATGTCGTCGCACAGCAGTTCGTCGCTGATGGTGCCGGTGGCCAGCTGGGTAAAAAAGTCGCGGACCAGTTGATGACTGGGATGAGTCATGGGATGCCTCACAGCTGCGGAATGGAAGACCCTACCTTAGTGTCCGGCTCCACAGGGTCAAGCCAATTTCTGTAAAACACACCAACCCCAACCCCAGGCCGGCACAGCGCTTTTATACACCGCCCCCTCCTCTAAAGCCGCGCGCCTCCGCGCACGCGTCCTATGCCAGCCCGGCACAGGACAAACCCAAGCCCTTGCCCTCTCAACTTTGTTATTGCTAATGATAGTAATTATCATTAGCATAATCACCCAGACACTGAATCCGCAGTAACTATTCACAAAAAACACCACTTCCGACCGGCGTCGCGCCCCTGCGTGGCAGCGCCGGTCCCTGAATTACCACTATGGGGGAATCACTCATGCAGCATCGTTGCACGCCGCGGCCTGTGCCGCTGGCCCTGTCAGCCCTGGCCATCGCCTTCTCCGCCGGCCAACCCGCCCTGACCCACGCCGCCGATACGGCCGCCAGTGGCAAAGCCCTGGAAAACGTGATCGTGGTGGGGGAGAAAACCGACCGCTCCCTGAAAAACACCACCTCCTCGGTGTCGGTGATCTCTGAAGAGACTCTCAATTCCCTGCAGAATTACACCATCAACAACACCGTCGCCGAGGTCCCCAACGTGGTGGTCACCACCGGTACCGCGCCCAATATCCGCGGCGTCACCGGCAACGGTGCCGCCGGCGGCTTTAACTCCATTACCGGCGGCGCCAAGGCGCGGGTCACCACCCTCATCGACGGCGTGGCCGAGCCCTTTGTGGCCGACCTTAGCGGCGACTCCGGCATCTGGGATATCGAACAGATCGAGGTCTACCGCGGGCCCCAGTCCACCAGCAACGGCCGCAACAGTATCGGCGGCGCGGTCTACATCAAGACCAAAGACCCCAGCTTTGACTGGGAGGGGGCCGCCCGCCTCGGCTACCGCGACCAGGATCGCTACGTGGATGGCGCCTTTATGATTTCCGGTCCCATTGCGGAAGATACCCTGGCTTTCCGCCTCAGTGCCCAGCAGCTGGATGCCCAGACCATCACCGATGACAGCGGCTATGCCAGCAACCCGCCGGATTACGACCTCAACCAGATCGATACCCGGCGCCTGAAGGGCAAGCTGCTGTGGACCCCCACCGAAGACCTGCGCGCGCTGCTGACCTACTCCAGCAACAACGAGCAGGGCGATACCGGGCGCGTGTTCTACTCCGCCGCCAATCCCTCTGCCTACGAGCGTATCTGGTTCCGCGATATCGAGACCGACTCCGAAACCACCAGCCTGAAGCTGGATTACCGCATCAGCGACGGCGTTGCCATCGAAACCCTGATCGCCTACATGGATTACAGCTGGGGCTTCCACGCCTATGAAGCCACCCCGGCGGCCGAGCAGGACATGCTCTTCAACGAGAGCAACCTCTCTGTGGATACCAAACTGCGCCTGGGTCAGGCCGGCGACACCCTCAGCGGTTTCCTGGGCTTCGCCTACTTTGAGCGGGAACAGGATTACAACAGCACCGGCTCCGCGGCTTACGGCGGTGACGATGAGAGCAGCTCGGAAGCCTTCTACGGTGAACTGACCTACGCCATGACCGAGCGCCTGCGCCTGATTGGCGGCGTGCGGGTTGAGAAGGAGCAGCAGGATCGCTACTTCAACTACGCCACCGTCAGCCGCGAGGGCAACCTCAACACCGACAAGACCCTGACCCTGCCCAAGCTGGCACTGCAGTACGACCTCAGCGACGACACCACCCTCGGCCTCAGCGCCCGCCAGGGTTACAACGCCCCCGGCGGCGCCTTCCACTACGCCAGCGGCACCTACTACTACTTCGACGAGGAGAAGGTAAACACCTACGAAGCCAGTGTGCGCAGCAGCCTGTTCGACGGCCGCGCCAACTTCAGCGCCAACCTGTTCTACAACGACTACGAGGGCTACCAGGCGCTGAGCTCCAGTCGCGTGATCGTCAACGTGGATGAGGTCAACACCTACGGCCTGGAGCTGGAGCTGCAGGCCCTGCTCACCGACCGGCTGCAACTGAACGCCGGCCTGGGGCTGCTGGAAACCGACATCGCCGACGCCGGTGAGGGCTACCCCAGCGCCACCGGCAATGAGCTGAGCACCGCGCCCAATGTCACCGGTAACCTGGGGCTCTACTACCACCTCAGCGACGCCCTCGGCGCCGGTCTCTCGGCCCGCTACGTGGGCGAGTACTTCGGCGATATCGACAACACCGATGAACGCCTCGCCGGCGACTACACAGTGGCGCGTCTGAACGTCGACTACCGCGGCGACAGCTGGGTGATCAATGCCTACGTCAACAACCTGTTCGACGAAGAGGCGGTCACCGTGCGCGAGCCGCCGGGACGCGGTGCACCGGATGGCTACTTCGCCATCGTCGACCCGCGCACCGTTGGTGTCTCCGTCACCTGGAACTTCCTCTAGTCCCCACGGCCACCCCCAGCTGCCCGCCGCGGCAGCCGGGGGTGGCTGTGATCTTCCTACAGCCACCGGGAGACCCAAAACATGACCCTGATACTGGGATTGCTGCTGAGCCTGGGCGGCTCGGTGGCATTCTATCTCGCCTCGCCCCATCAGCTCTGCCTGCGCCAGCCGTGGCCCGCGCGCCCCGCCCGACTGGCAGCGCTGCTGTTGATCGGCGGCAGCGTTCTGCCGCTGAGCCAGGCACTGCTGCCGGCGACCCTGCTGTTTGTCCTGCTCACCTGGTTAATGCTGCTGCTGAGCCTCCTGCCCTACCTGGGCGCCCTCTACCAACACCTTGCCCGGGAGGCCTCCCATGAGCCGGGCTAACAGCGACCCCATCAAGCCCCACTGGCTGAGTAAAACCCTCGCCGGCCTGATTGCCGGCTTTTTTCTGGCGCTGGGTGGCAGCGGCCTGTTTGTCCTCTCCACCCCCACCATGGAGGGGTCGATCCAGGCGCAGCTGGCTATGTGGACCGTGGTGCCACTGTGGCTGACCGCGCTGGGTAGCTGCTACCTGTTTCGCAGCGGCGCCCGGGCCTGGCTCTGGCTGGGCGTCGCCAACCTGCTGCTGTGGCTGCCGCAACTGGCCCTGCGCCTTGCCTGAACCCCGGAGTTAACCATGCGTTCCGACATTCTTCGCACCTACAAAACCCTGCACACCTGGACCGGTATCATCGCCGGCATGGCCCTGTTTATCGCCTTCTACGCCGGCGCCCTGACGGTGTTCAAGGAGCCCATTGCCCGCTGGGCCGCCACACCTCAGAGCGGCGCAGCAGCCACACCGCTGGAGCAGCTACCCACCCTGATCAGCCAGACACTGGCACTGCGACCGGACGCTGCCGGCGGCTTTTTTATCCACCTGCAGCAGACCGGAGAACCGTTAGCGACTATGCAGTGGCAGCAGTTTCCCGACGGCGCTGACGACCACAATGCGCTGTCGGCCATTGACTACAGCGCCACACTCAACGCCCAGGGCAGGGCAGAGATTGCGCACCAGACGGAGGGTAAACTGGCAGAATTTATTGATGTCCTGCACCGGGTGGTGGGCCTGCCGGTGGATACCGACCTGCACCGCTGGATCATGGGCGTGATCGCCATGCTCTACGGCCTGGCCCTGATCTCCGGCGTCGTGGTGCTGCTGCCCACCCTCACCAAGGACTTCCTGGCCCTGCGCCTGGGCAGGAAGAACCTCAAGCGCCAGTGGCTGGATGCCCACAACGTGGTGGGGATCGCCAGCCTGCCGTTCCACCTGGTGATGGCCATCACCGCCGCGGTGTTTGCCTACCACGACATCTTCTACGGTGTGCAGGACAAGCTGGTACACCCCGACTCGCTGGCCAGCACCTTCCGCGCAGCGGCACCGGCCCCCAACCCGGACGTACAGGATCCGGAGGCACTGCTGCCGGTGACACAGCTGCTGCAACTGGCCAGTGAGGCGGCGCCGGAGTTTGAACCCACCATGCTGCAGTACACCGGTATTAACACCCCGCGCGCGCTGGTACGGGTCTGGGGCTTCGACGACCGCACCTTCGCCTCCCGCGCCTGGGGCGGTTTCGCGGTGATGAATCCCTTCACTGGCGAGCTGATCAGCAGCAATTTCCTGCCCGCCCATCAGGACACCCCCAATGCCGTGGTGAGCAGTCTCTTCTCCCTGCACATGGCCACCTTTGGCGGCACCCCGGTGCGCTGGATCTATTTTGTCATGGGACTGGCAGGCGCCTGGCTGTTCTACAGTGGCAACCTGTTGTGGGTGGAGACGCGGCGCAGGAAACAGCGCCGTGGCGATGCGCTGCCGTCACAGCGGCGCGACACGCAATTGATGGCAGCGGCCACCGTGGGGGTCTGTGTTGGCGCGGTGGCCGGTATCTCGTTGATGATGGTGATGCACAAATGGCTCAGCGTATTTGCCGCCAACCAGACGCTGCACTTGCAACTGATTTATTACAGCGTCTTTTTCGGCTTTATCGTCTGGGCGCTGGCCGGCGGCGGCGCCCGGGTGGCCACCGCGCAGCTGTGGCTGGCGGCGCTGTTCACCGCGGCCATTCCCCTTACCAGCCTGCTGGGCTGGCTGCTGCCCCGGTCAGGCTTGTGGGATCACACCAGTATCGCCACTCTGGGTGTAGACCTGACCGCGCTGGCCGGCGCCGCGGCGCTGGCCTGGGTGGCGCGGGCCACTGGGCAGCGGGTCAGACAGGGTAACCCGGACAGCGTCTGGTCCACCGCCGCAACCGCCACCTCCTGAGCGGCTTATGGCCCGCTCGCGGCGCGCCGCCGGGCACTGGCGTGCAGGCCGATGACCACCAGCACCAGCGGCACGAGAAAGACCCAGAACTGCCACTGCAGCACCTGCACGCCGGCCTCTTTGGTAATGGGTTGATAGCCGAGCAGTACCAGCGCCACCAGCGCATTACCACACAGACTCCCCGCGGAGCGCACACTGTTGAAAATACCGTTGGCCAGCGCCTTGGAGGATTCCGGCACCGACCCCAGTGCCGCCCACTGGGTAACCAGCTGCGAGGAGGCGCCGGCGATACCCAGAGCAATGAGCGCCAGGGCAAAAGTGACCTTATTCAGCACAAACATCAGCAGCAACATGCAAAGCAGCACGCCCAGCACAGTCAGCAGCGTCAGCAGGCCGGCACCGCGGTGATCCAGCCAACGCCCTGCCAGTGGGCTGCAGACCAGCATGGTCAGCGACAGAATCGACATATAACCACCCAGCACACCCCCCTCCATCCCCAGGGTTACCCCAATCCAGGCCGGCAACATAAAGAACACGCCGAATTGCACCCCGGCCAGCAGCAGCGCCATCAGGCAGGCCATGTGAAAGGGAAAGCGATTCACTTCGGCAAACTGGGCACGGGAGCGGCTGGAGGCGGCAATGCCGTAGACCAACGCCCCCAATGCCGCCACGAACGCCGCGGCGTAAAACAGCGCGCTGAAGCGGCCCTCATCGCCCTGGATTACGGCCTGCAGACCAAAAGAGAGCGGCACAAAGGGCACGCCGATAAAGCTCATGGCGGTAAAGCGCGCCCCGGTGGGACGGTCCCGGGGCAGGCAAAAGAGGGCCAACAGCAGCGCCAGCACACCAAAGGGAACGTTGATCCAGAACAGCAAATGCCAGTCGAACGTCTGCACCAGGAACCCCCCCAGGGGAAAACCGGCGGCGGTACCGGTCACCACGGCCGAGGTCAGAATGCCCAGATAGAAGCCAAACTTCTCCCTCGGCACCACCTGACCCAGCAGGGCGACGCCGTTGGCCATGATCAACCCGGAAAACACCGCCTGCAGCACCCGACACACCAGCAAACCGTCGTAACTGTTCACAAACCCGGCCCAGCCACTGACCAGGGTGAAACCGCTGATGCCGATCAGGAAAATGGTTTTGCGGCCGAGGTAATCCCCCAGGCCGCCAGCCAGTGGCAGCGCCACCCCGGTGGCGGCCATGAAGTACATCACCATGGCCGACATCCACGCGTAGGGTACGCCAAAGGTCTCCGCCAGATGGGGGTAGGCGGTGATCACCAGCGAACTGTTGATGGGGTTGAGCACATAGCCGATGGCGATGGCGATAACAGCCAGCACGGTGGCGGCAGGCTTGGGCTCGGGCATGGAGGCAGCGGCGGTAGAGGACATGAAGACCCGGTATTGTCAGAAGGTTTGGCGGGAGACCAGCTAAAGCCCCGCATTATAGCGGCAGCGGCACCGCGACCGCCTGGCACCGGACACACCATCCGCGTAGGCGAAAAGCTGCGCGACCGCAGAGACTGCGGTCAACGGATGGACAGTCACTTGATTTACGTCAGGGGCTGGTGAAGCGAAGACGCTACAGTAACTCCCACGATAACAACTATGCTCGCGCTCCCCCCCTGATTGGGGCCGCCGGGTTTGCAGAGGCACACTCACCATGGCCAGCAACCAGCACCTTGCCCTTATAGAAGCCACCCTCACCCGCACCGCCGAACAGCTGGGAGATATTACGCCACGGGTGATAGAGCGGCTCTACCGGCAGTTCCCGGCAATGGAGGCCAGCTTTGCGCACCACGGTCTGGGCAAACAGGCCCAGCTGGAGGGGGACATGGTCCAGAATGCGCTCTACTGCCTGATGGACTGGCATGCCGATCCGGGCAGCATTGAGGTGATGCTGTTCAATTCCGTGCCCCACCACCACTACACCCTGCAGGTGCCACCGCAGTGGTACGCCGGACTGCTGGAAGTCACCGCCGAGGTCATTGGCGAGACCATTCCTGCCGCAGCCGAGGACGAGCGCAACGCCTGGCAAAGCCTGACCGCCGAGCTGCTGCAGGTACTGGAGGAGAGCAGCCGGCAAACGGATGCGCCCTACTCCCCGGCACCAGCCGCAGCCACGTTACCCACCACCCACTAGCCGCCGGCACAACCGCCCCACAGTCCCGAAACGCAAAAGGGTGACAGCCGTTCAGCTGTCACCCTTTTGGTGCTGTGCCTTGCAGATCCGGCAGCTCAGCTGAGAGCCGCCTTGTTCTCCACGCCCAGACGCTCGCAGGCCAGTTTGCGCAGGTCGCCGGCTTTGACTTTCTCGTTGCCGGTGAGCGGGTACTCCTCTTCGGTAAATACCAGCACCTCACGCGGCACCTTGAAGCTGGCCAGCTGCTCTTTCAGGTAACCGATCAGCGCCTGCGGATCCACACTCTGGCCGTCGACCGGCACGATACAGGCCACCACGATTTCACTCAGGGTCTCGTGCGGCACGCCCACGGTCTGGGTGCGCTTCACGCCGGGGAACTTGGCGATGGCGGTGTCGATCTCCAGCGGCGACACATTGGCACCACCGGTCTTGATCACATCGTTCATGCGACCTTCCCAGAACAGGTGGCCTTCGGCATCGATATAGCCGCCATCACCGGTGCGGTAGAAGCCGTCCTCGTCGAAACACTCTTCCGGCGCCTTGCCCAGGTAGCGCTGCATCAGGGTGGCGCCCTTGATGCAAACTTCACCGCGCTCGCCCATGGGCACCAACTCCCCAGTCTGCGGATCAATCACCTTGATGGTGTTGCCCGGCAGCAGTTTGCCGAAGTTACTGCGATCCCTGTTGGCCGCGTCGCCGGAGACAAACGAGGTCATGATAGCCATGGTCTCGGTTGTGCCAAAGGCGTTGGGCATCTCCCAGGCGGTACTGGCGGTAGGGTGCTCAAGAATGATCTCGCCCTTGGTGACGCATTTCAGGCTGCTGAAATCGGCCTCGGCCCACAGCGGTGAGGACTGCATGCGCGCCCACTGGTGCGGACGGCCGTTCATCAGGCTCACCCGCTCTTCTTTTATCAGACGAATGGCTTCGTCGGCATCAAACAGCGGCTGCATGATCAGCGCACCACCGGTGGAGAAGGCGGTACCTACCAGAATGGTCACCGGGCCGGACCAGAAGAAGCCGTTGCCGGTCCAGCAGCGGGCGGGTTCGTCCAGCGCCCACAGCCGCGGCCAGCGCCAGAACTGTACAGCGAAGGCACGCTGCAGGTGCAGGATGCCTTTCGGCAGGCTGGTGGTGCCGGAGGAGAAGAACAGGCCACCGGTATCCGCCGGCGTCACCAGATCGGCGCGGGCGTCCACCACTGCGGTACTGACATCGGCACCCAGTTTGAGGAAATCCTCCCAGGCTTCAATCCCAGCCACAGAGGCCGCCGGCAGCTCGGCGTCACCGACAGCGGTGACACCGGCCATGCTCACCATGCGGGTCAGGAAAGGGAATTTGGCAGAGCTGATGGCACCGGCCTGTGCGGTTTTGATGGCTGGCTCGATGCCGGCAATGATGGCGGTGAAGTCTTTCTTCAGCACCTGGTCTTCGTAGATCAGGATGGAAATACCGGACACACTCAGCAGGTATTCCAGCTCCACCGGGGTGGAGAAGGTGCTCAACGGCACAAACACACCGCCGGCCAGGGCGGTACCGAACATCACACTTAGGAACTCGGAGCGGTTGGTCATCAGCATGCCGACGCGGGTGTCTTTGCCCACACCGGCGGCCACCAGCGCCTTGGCCACTTCCAGCGAGCGGGCGTAGAGATCGTTGTAGCTCCAGCGCTCAACACCGTCCGCTTTATGCATGACAACCGCTTCGTTATTACCGAAACGCTGTGTCACTTCTTTCAAATAACCAGGAACAGTCAATGCACCCATGCCAGGCTCTTCAGCCAGTGGCATAGCACGCACAAGAGAGAGAGATGAATTCGCCATGATTCCAGCACGCATCCTGTAACAGCGGAAAACCCCGGGCCTGCTCGGGCCCGGCGTCTAACAAACAAGCCCTATCGCAGAGCTCTTATTGGGCCAGCTCAACCTCGGCAGTACCGGTGAGGATGGTTTCGCCGTCCTGAGTGGTCATGCGAACCTTCACTTTTACTACCGGGCAACCGAATGGAGACTTCTCAATCTTCTCAACCACTTCACCGTCGATGTAGGTGATATCACCTTCGAAGGCCGGGCTGCGGAACTGGGTATTGGAGTGCCAGATGAAGCCGTCGTGACCGGCCCAGTAAGCGATGTAATCCAGGTGCCAGGCGTTCATGGAGGCGCCGTAGCCGTACATACCACCCATACCGATGTTTTCGGCTTTCTCCAGGTTTACGTGACCACTTGATGGACCGTGGTACAAGCCGTCACCCATACGTGGGTCAACCTTACGAGCTTCGTGATCGTAGGTCATGTCCTCGGCGAAACCGGCATCTTCAGTAGCCGGGTCGTACTTGCCCTCAGGCACATTCCAGCGCCAGGAACCCCACATATTCTGGGTAAAGGCACGATATTCGGTAACGAAGGTCACTACTGAGTGAGGACCAATCACCTTACGTGGCAGCTTGTCGCCAACCTGCACATCATCAAACAGTGGCGTTTTACCTTCACGGTTGGACATCAGCCACTCGTGACGGATCTGGTGAATCTCTTTCAGCTCTTCTTTGGTCCAGCGACGCGGAGTGGCACGCTCTTTACCGTGCACGGCACGCTTGTTGGCTTCTTCACGCAGGTAGCGGATAGAAGTCGCACGCTCACGGGCAACCAGCTGGCCGTGCTGGTTGCGATGTTCGGTATCGCCACGCTGGAACACGGTTGGGCCGGCAAAGCTGGTCTCTTTCAGGTCATAGCCATCGAAGCGACGCTTCTGGGTCAACTTGTCGCCTGGCTTGATACGATTACCGTAGAACCACCACTCTTCACCACCGAAGATCAGGTGAGAACCCGGGATTTTACCAACGCCTGCCGGGTGACAACCGTGACCGTAGTCCATACATACCGCGAAGGACTGTGGCGCAACAATGCCACCAAACTTGGAGTTTTTGGCGAACTCCTGATCCCAGTGAATGGGGTTGGGGTTATCCATCGCCATAGCCCAGCGGCGGATGTCGGTGGCGTTACAGGGCTCCCACAGCTCGGCATAGACCACTTCCTGGCCCACCAGGCGGTCCAGATCACTCAGATCAAGTTCTACTTTATTCTCATCGGACATGCGGATTACTCCTCCAGATCAAACCTTGACTGCCATTGCTGGTAACCAGCGAGTGAGCCTGTCGGCTCGGACAGCGATGTTGTTATAGCCAGTATGCGGGCTGCAGCAAAACAGGCCCGGACTGTATGGGTAACTGATCAGAAAGGTGCGCGGCGGCATGCGGGGCAGTGCCTGGACCCGGAGGTGCAGACAGCAATAGGCAAGAGACTGCCGAGGCACCTGACGGGGCCTCGCACAGTGTCGCAATTACCGGAGCGATCCAATGAAAGGGCTCCGGTAATTGCAGGTGTGGCGGGTGTGATTACTTGTTTACGTCAACCACAACGCGGCCACGAACCTTGCCAGCCAGCAGGTCGGCTGCAACAGGAATGGCTTCAGCCAGGGTCAGCTCGGTGCTGCCACCGATCAGGTCCAGAGTGGCCTGATCCATATCGCGACCCAGACGCTCCCAGGCGGCCATACGTGGACCCTTGGGTGCCATTACACTGTCGATGCCCAGCAGGGCAACGCCACGCAGGATGAACGGCATTACGGTGGTGTTGAAGTCAGGACCCTGGGCCAGACCACAGGCCGCTACCGCGCCGCCGTACTTGGTCTGTGCACAGGCGTTGGCCAGGGTGAAGCTGCCAACGGAGTCGACTACACCAGCCCAGCGTTCTCTCTGCAGGGGCTTACCTTTCTCAGTCAATTCGTTACGATCAATGATAGCGCTGGCACCGAGGCTCTTCAGGTAATCTTCCTCGGAAGCCTTACCGGTCGCAGCCACAACGGTGTAACCGGCCTTGGCCAGCAGGGCGACAGCGAAGCTGCCCACACCACCGGTGGCACCGGTCACCAGAATCTCGCCCTGGTCAGGCGTCACGCCCTTGTTCACCAGCGCATTCACACACAGTGCTGCGGTGTAGCCGGCGGTACCGATGGCCATGGCCTGACGGGCGCTGAACGCGGCGGGCAGACCCACCAGCCAGTCGGCTTTCAGGCGGGCTTTCTGGGACAGACCGCCCCAGTGACCCTCACCCACACCCCAGCCGTTCAGGACCACACGGTCGCCGACCTTGAACTCGGCGCTGTTGCTCTCGCTCACCACCCCGGCCAGGTCGATACCAGGCACCATGGGGAACTTGCGGACCACAGGGGAGCTACCAGTGATGGCCAGGCCATCCTTGTAGTTCAGAGTGGAGTATTCCACGTCGATGGTGACATCACCCTCAGGCAGCTGGGACTCATCCAGCTGAGCAACTTCGACGGTTTGACCGGAATCGTCCTTGTTAATTACGACTGCAGAAAACATACGCACCTTCTCTATTTTCGTGTGAGTTAATGTGAATTCTTCGCAGTGAGGCCCCCTGATCCAGAGAAAGTCCCGACGATTTACCAGACCGCTATCAAACAGTAGTCCAGCATGCTAATTCATCGGGGTTGGGGGAATCTCCTCACTTTATGCGATCTTATCGACATTCCGCGCACGGCAAAACCGGCCGGCAAATACCCCCTCGGGGGCAGCGGCAGGGCCCGCAGGGCGCCTGACGCGGAGGTTCTGAGCCCTTTCGGGCTCATCGCGACGCGGCCTTAAATCGACAGCTGACGCAGAAAGGCTTCAGCGATATCCGCCTCGTAGCTGCCCTGGCTTCCCAGGTGCTCACTCAGCATAGAACGCTTCAGGTACAGGTGACAGGGGTATTCAGACGCCATGCCGATACCGCCGCTCAACTGCAGGCACTCTTCCGCCACCTTGGCGTAGGTGGCACTGGCCAGGTACTTGGCTTTCTTGCCACGGAACACGGCGTCGTCACTGCCCAACTGGCCTTCGATCTTCAGCAGGCTGTCGTTGAGCAGCGCCTCTGCCGCCGAAATCTCCACTTTCAGGTCAGCACAGCGGTGCTTGAGCGCCTGGAAGGAGGCCAGCGGACGGGCAAACTGCACGCGATCGGTGAGATGCACAATAGTCAGTTCCAACAGGGCATTGGCGCCACCGAGGGAGTCCGCCGCCATGGCGAAGTCGCGCAGGTTGAGCAGACGCGCCACCAGCGCTTCGGCTTGCGCACCTTCCGCCAGGGCCACACCGGCAGCGCCATTGAGGGTGACCTCAAACAGGCGTCGGGTAACATCCCAGCTGGGGCGGGAAACCGCCTCAACCGCGGCCTGCCCGGCAGCCACCAGCGCCACGCACTGGCTGTCATTGCTCCACACCAGCAGCTGGCTGGCGTTGTCTGCTGACTGTACTGCCACCAGTTTACCACTCAGTGTCAGGCTGTCGCCGCTGCCGGAGACAGTGACATCGGAACCCGCCAGCGATGCAGTGGCCAGCTCGCCACCCATGGTCAGGCCCGCCAGCAGCTCGGCCTTGTTCGCAAGCTCGCTCTGCACCAGCGCTTCGATCGCCAGCGCTGCCGGCAGGAAGGGGGCTTCAGAGAGGTTGCGACCCAGCTCGCCACTGAGCATGCAGAGGGCATCGGCACCCAGGCCCAGGCCATCCAGCTCTTCCGGTACCGCAGTCAGCAGCCAGCCCAGTTCAACCAGCTGACCCCAGGTGGACTCCTCTTTGGCCGGGGTACCGGCGCCTTCCATTACCTGGCGGGCGGAGTCCTGCAGCTCTTTCAGAAATTCGTTCATCATCTACCTCCTTCCCACTTCCAGCTCTTGGGCTCGCGCGGCATCTTCAGCATGCGCTCGGAGATGATGTTGCGCTGGATTTCGTTACTGCCACCGGCGATGGACCAGTTGTATGAGTTCATAAAGTCGAGCGGCCAGTTACCGGTCTCCTGGGTGGCACCGCGCATAAAGCCGGGGTCGAACATGCCGTCGAGGCCAGCGATCTTGCGACCCAGGGTGGTGTAGGCGCGCAGCGCCTGGGCGTAGTAGAGCTTCACCAGTGAGGCGTCGCCCACCTGCTCCTGATGGGAGATACGCTTCAGCAGGTACTGGTCTGCCAGCGCACAGGCGCCATCGACGCGGGCAATCACATTGCCCAGCTCGCGGCGCAGCACCGGATCGTCGCTGGTACCGTTGGCCTGCATGGCCTCGGCCAGGAAGGAGAGGGAGTAGCGCATGCGCTGGCTCAGCTCTACCAGGGTCAGACCGCGCTCGGAAGCCAGGGTCGCCTGGGCCACAGCCCAGCCATTGCCCTCTTCGCCCACCAGGTCGTCCACAGAGACTTCCACATCGTCGAAGAAGATTTCGGCAAACTCGTCGTCACCGGTGATCTGGTGAATCGGCACCACGGAGACACCGGGGGATTTCATGTCCAGCAACAGGTAGGTCAGGCCAGCCTGGGGCGGACCGGAGTTGTCGGTGCGGCACAGCAGCAGGCAGCGGTCGGCGTACTGGGCCATGGTGGACCAGGTCTTCTGACCGTTGATGATGTACTTGTCGCCACGGCGCTCGGCCTTGGTCTTGAGCGAGGCCAGGTCGGAACCGGCATTGGGCTCAGAGAAACCCTGACACCAGATCTCACCGTTGAGGATGCCGGGCAGGTACTTCTCTTGCTGGGCCTTGGTACCGCACTCCATCAGGGTGCAGGCAGCGTGGTAAAGAGCAACGAAATAGAGAATCAGACGCGGCGCATCGGCACGGGCCACCTCTTCGTAGATCACCTTCTGTTCCGCCAGGGAGCGACCGCCGCCGGGCCAGCCTTCAGGCCAGTGGGGGGTGGCGTAGCCAGCAGCCGACAGCTTCCTGAACCAGTCGCGCTGGGCTTCGAAAAAGAGTTCCTGATCGACGTTGGTCATGGCTTCACGCCAACCGGCCGGCACATTTTCCTGCAGCCAGGCTCTTACCTCCTGACGCAGCAGGTCAGTACTGTTTTCTGAGCTCATCTGTAAACCTATATCGCTTGATAATTCTGATATCGATACTCGCTGGGAGCCCGGGCAGATCACTGCCGGGTCAACAACCTCTGACCGGTGGTACCGGAAAAACGGAAGCGGATGATGTCAGGGCAGTATAGCCAAGACGTCAGGCGGGCCTGCCCGAAGGGCTCAGACCGCGACTTCGATCCAGTCGTCAACCACCCGCACCTCATAGGTAGCAATGGGCTTGGTAGCCGGCAGGCACATGGCCTCACCAGTTTCCAGGTTGAACTGCGCCCCGTGCAGGGGGCAGGTAATGCGGCAATTGCGCACCCGACCAGCGGTCAGAAATTTCTCCTGATGGGAGCAGACAGCGGATACCGCAAACAGCTTGCCCTTGGTGTTAACCACCAGTACCGGCGTACCATTTACACGACCAGCTTTCTTACCATTGGCTGGCACGGCGTCCACTGCGCAGAAGCGCTGAAACTCTTTAGTCAAAGCAATTCACCTTTCTTCAAAAGCCCGGCAGTTCTCCCACAGCGCCCACATTCTATTGATCAACAGCGTTGTAGACAAGCGAAAGGGGGCTGGGGTCCCCCGGCAGAGGGCCGGCGGATGGGGATTACGGGGCATAAAAAACAAAGGGCCGGCCAACCCTGCTTGCCCTGCAAGCGCGATTGGCCGGCCCGTTGATGTCACTCGGATTTGAGGCCGGAGCCTCAGCTGTTGACGTACTTGTCGACAGTCTGCTCAAAGTGACGGATGCGGATCTCCTGGTAGTTACCCAGGGTAATACCCGGCTTGGCAGAGGCCTCCAGGCCCTGCTGCTGCAGCAACAGGTTCTCGGTGTCCTGATCCAGGATGGCGCCAAAACCGTCATTCATGGAAGGCGCCTCGCAGAAGGACTGATGCTCGGTCAGGTGCTCTTCACAGGCTGGCTCAGGGCGCTCGCCATTGGCCGGCACGGGATGCATAAAGAACACCTCGTAGTAGCACTTGCGATGATCGTCAGCCACCGGGCGGAAGCGGTAGACCATCGGCAGGGAGATACCCGGGAACAGGAAGGTGTTGGGGAACACGGTGTAGGAGAAGCAGTCCAGCAGCTCGGCGTCAGACACCTTGCTCAGGTCGGCATCCGCCGCCTTGGAGAACATATCCCGCATCATATCAGCCATACGCTGACGGGCAGTCTCACCCTCTTTCAGGGTGCGGTCGGCACCTTCGAGGACAGAGGCGTCACCGACAGTGAACTGATCCAGCACATCCTGCTCGCTGTAGCGACCACGGTGGTGAGGGCTTACTACGCCCAGACTGGAGATGAAACGGTTCACGTGATCGCCGTAAGTGTCGTACTGGGAGTTGGCGTCAGCGTTGGAGACAGACACCTGCGGGTGGGTCTCCAGTACGTGATAGGCCTCCATAAAGGCCTCCATGGTCAGCTTCCAGTTGGCGGGAATGATCTTGGAGACGTGGGCCACGATATAGCGGTCTTCCAGGCCCCACTGCTCGATGTGGGACATGGCCTCGGGGCCGAAGTATTCCGCCAGCGAGGGCGCGTCTTTATCCATGTTGATAAAGACGAAGCCGGCCAGCAGCTCCACACGGGCTTCCGGCAGGGAGAACTCGCTCTTGTTCACATGGGGGAAGTCCCAGTCACACAGCACTTCCTTCATGGTGCCGTCCACATTCCAGGTCCAGCCGTGGAAGGGGCAGCGGAAGACGGTGGCGGAGCCTTCGGTGCCGGATGGGCGCAGCTTGGTGCCGCGGTGCATACAGGCGTTGTAGTAAGCCTTTACCTGATCCTCGGCGGTGCGGGTGACGATAAAGGAGTGCTTGCCAATATCGTAGACGTAGTAATCGCCCACTTCCGGGATGTGCTCCTCGCGACAGGCGAACTGCCAGGTGCGGGTCCACAGGCGGTCGTACTCTTTCTCGGCGTAGGCCGGATCAATGTAGCGATCAATAGTGACGTCTTCATCGCCCATAAACTGGTAGGACTCGGAGGTCACCCACTGTGGTGCCTTGACCCGGTCGCGGGCAATGATTTCCTGAGTGCTGGGCTCGCCCGGACAGCGGGCCTGGCCTTTTTCCAATGCTTGTTCGCTCATGCCTCTCCTCCAGTTACCTTGGGTGGCGTACTTGTTGTCAGCGCATTGCAGCCACTGCAATACACCTGTTGTTTGCAGGCTTATTTCTTGATTCAGTCATTATGCCACCGGCCCTGTAAAGCCAAAATGACTGCGCGGGCACCGCAACTTGCCTGCTTCTGCCACCCTGATATGCCTGCTCTGCCGTTAAGGATAGACTAACCTACCCAACCGATAGCCTGGGGTTTGTGGACCATAATCAAGAGAATCTGCAGCGGCGCGGGCCCGCGACCGAACTGCGACACACACCCGTTTGGAGGAGACCAAAAATGATAAGAGGCATACACCACATCGGCATCCATGTGAACGACATGGACCGTATGATCGAGTTCTACCGCGAGGCCTTTGGCTTTGAGCTGGTGGGCGAAGGCTTCAGCTGGAAAGACGACGAATTCATCGACCGCATCGTCGCCGTCAAGGGCTCCGCCGCCCGCGGCTGCATGCTGCGCGCCGGCACCTGCTACATGGAGCTGTTCCAGTACAGCGCCCCGGCACCGGATTCCGCCGAGCCCAAGCAGCCCTACGATAAGGGCTACACTCATATGTGTATTGATGTCACCGGCATCGAGGAAGAGTTTGAGCGCCTGAAGGGACTGGGCATGACCTTCCCGGAGCCCGCGCCCATCAACGTCGGTCACGTGAAATCCATCTACGGTAAAGACCCTGAAGGCAATGTGATCGAGATTCAGGAAACCGTCGACTGCGACTTCCCCCTGAGCGCCCTGCCTCCGGTCGCCAAATAAGCCGGTCCCGACGCCCCTTAAACCACCTGCAGGCGCCGGCAACGGACGTCCGCAGGTGGCACGCATACCGATATTGAGCACTATGACCAAATCACCCGCTTCCACCGCACACGCCGTGACCCTGGACGACAAGTACCTCCAGACTTCCGGCCAGGTGTTTATGACCTCGAACCAGGCGCTGGTGCGCCTGCCGCTGGATCAGGCCCGCCGCGATGCCGCCCTGGGGCTGAAAACCGCCGGCTTTATCTCCGGCTACCGCGGTTCACCCCTGGGGGTCTACGACTCCGCGTTATGGGGTGCCCAGAAGCTGCTGGACGAACACAACATCGTCTTTCAGGCCGGCCTCAATGAAGAGCTGGCCGCCAGCTCCATCCGCGGCACCCAGGAGCTGAAGTGGTTTGGCGAGTCCCAATACGACGGCGTCTTCGGCCTCTGGTACGGCAAGGGCATCGGCGTCGACCGCGCTTGTGAATCCCTCAAACTGGGCAATTTTGAAGGCGCCTCCGCCAGCGGTGGCTTCCTGGTAGTGGCCGGCGATGACCACGGCGGCAAATCCTCCGACAGCGCCCACCAGTCCGAACACACCCTGATGGCGGCCATGACGCCCATCCTGTACCCGTCCACCATCGGTGAAATCATCGAATACGGCCTGTTCGGCTGGGAGATGTCCCGCTTCAGTGGCTGCTACGTGGCCCTGAAGACCATTACCGACACCCTCGACCTGTCCGCCTGCGTGCAGCTGCCGGACCCCATGCGCCGCTACAACACCCCCTCTGACGTGGTGATTCCGCCGGAGGGTCTCAACCTGCGCGAGAACCTGCCGCCGCTGGTGGAGGAGGAGTGGCTGGTGAACTACCGCCTGCCGGCCGCCACCGCCTTTGCCCGCGCCAACGGTATCGACCGCGTCACCATCGATGGCGAGCAGCGCACCCTGGGCATCGTCAGTGCCGGCAAGGCCTATCTGGATGTGCGTCAGGCCATGGCCGACCTGGGCCTGGACGACGCCACCTGCGCCCGCCTCGGTATCCGTGTCTACAAGCCAGGCCTGATCTGGCCCATGGACGACCAGGGCCTGAGCGCCTTTGCCAGCGGCCATCAGGCGCTGCTGGTGATGGAAGAGAAGCGTCCGGTGATGGAAGACCAGATCGCCCACGCCCTTTACGGCCTCGCCGCCGACCAGCGCCCGGCGCTGGCGGGCAAGAAAGACCTGCAGGGCAAGGCCCTGTTGCCGGCCGTGGGTGAATTGAGCGTGCCCAAGGCGCGCCACGCCATCAAAACCCTGCTGGAGCAGCTGGGCATTAACGATGAAGGCGTCAACGCCAGCTTTGCCGAGCTGGAGCAGGTAGAGCAGCAGGCCCTGAGCGCCGGCAGTGGCAGCATCCGCCCGGCCTATTTCTGTTCCGGTTGCCCCCACAACACCAGCACCAATATCCCCGAAGGCTCCCGCGCCCTGGGCGGTATCGGCTGTCACGGCCTGGTAGCGGTGGTGATGGACCGCAACACCATGCAATTTATGCCCATGGGCCACGAAGGCTCCGGCTGGGCCGGGGTCAGCCACTTTGTGGAGACCCCGCACATGTTCCAGAACATGGGCGACGGCACCTACTCCCACTCCGGGGTGCTGGCCATCCGCGCCTCGGTGGCGGCCAAGGCCAACATCACCTACAAGGTGCTCTACAACGACGCCGTGGCCATGACCGGCGGCCAGCCGGTAGAGCAGGGCATCACCCCCATCGACATGGTGAACCAGCTGCTCTCCGAGGGCGTGCGCCCGGTGATGCTGGTGACCGACCAGCCCGATAACTACAAACACCTGAAGCTGCCCGCCAACTGCGAGCTGCACCACCGCGACGAGCTGGATGCCGTCCAGCGCCGCTTGCGCGAAACTCCCGGCGTCACCGGCATCGTCTACGAGCAGACCTGTGGCACCGAAAAGCGCCGTCGCCGCAAGCGCGGCCTGATGGACGACCCGGACCGCCGTGTTTTCATCAACCAGGACGTCTGCGAAGGCTGCAGCGACTGCTCGGTGCAGTCCAACTGCATCAGCATCCAGCCGCTGGAGACCGAGTTCGGCCGCAAACGCAAGATCGACCAGTCCACCTGTAACAAGGACTTCAGCTGCGTGAAGGGCTTCTGCCCGTCGTTTGTCAGTGTGCAGGGGGCGAAAATCGCCACCCACACCAGCGGTGACGCCTCCGCCCTGGAACAGCTGATTGCCAGCCTGCCGGAGGCCCCGGTGGCCCCTCTGGACGAGCGCGGCTACAACATTCTGGTGGCCGGTATTGGCGGCACCGGCGTGCTGACCATCGGTGCGCTGCTGGGTATGGCTGCCCACCTGGACGGCAAGGGCTGCTCCATTCTCGATCTCACCGGTATGGCGCAGAAGGGCGGTACCGTCACCAGCCACATCCGCATCGGCCAGAGCCCCGAGGGTATCTACACTTCGCGCCTGAGCGAGGGCATGACCGACCTGTTGCTGGCCTGTGACCTGATTTCCGCCTCCGGCGCCCCGGCGCTGAAGACCGTGCGTCCCGGCCACACCGCCGCCATCCTCAACACCGATGTGGCCCCCACCGGCGACTTCCAGAGCAACAAGAACCTGGACCTGGGTGAGGCGCGGCTGCGCAAGGCCATCCTCGACGCCATCGCCGGCGGCCCGTCGTTTGACATCCACGCCAGCGAGCTGGCCACCGACCTCACCGGTGACAGCATCGGCACCAACGTGCTGATGATGGGTTACGCCGCCCAGAAGGGCCTGCTGCCGCTGTCAGTGGCCGCCATTGAAGAGGCCATTCGTCTCAACGGCACCTTTGTGAAGGGCAACCTGCGCACCTTCGCCCTCGGTCGCCTCGCCGCTCACAACCCCAAAGCACTGGCTGAGCAGCTGGAAGCTCATGACCCACTGCCGTCCCTGGAGACTGTGGAAGCGGTACTGGCCAGCCGTATCCCGCGCCTGACCACCTACCAGAACGAGACCTACGCCGGTGTCTACAGCGACTTTATCGCCGACATCCGCGCCCGGGTCAGCCAGGTTCCCGGCAGCGACGAGTTCGTGCGCCAGGTGGCCCTGACCCTGGCCAAGCTGATGGCCTACAAGGACGAGTACGAAGTGGCGCGGCTCTACACCCAGCCCGCCTTTATGGAGCGCCTCAAGCACCAGTTCAGCGGCGACATCAAGCTCAGCTTCCACCTGGCTCCACCCCTGCTGCCGGGCAAGGACGCCTCCGGGCGACCGAAGAAGCGCACCTTCGGCCCCTGGGTGATGAGCGCGTTCAAGCTGCTGAGCAAGCTCAAGGGCCTGCGTGGCACACCCCTGGACATCTTCGGCTACACCGCTGAGCGCCGCATGGAGCGGGCCCTCATCGACGAGTATCGCGAGTTGATTGGTGGTATAGTGCCGCGTCTTGCTCAGAGCAATCTGAACGAAGCCATCGCCCTCGCCAGTGCGGCTGCCGATATCGGCGGCTACGGTCTGGTCAAGGATGCCTCGGTGGAGGAGTACCGCAAACAGCTGCCAGGGTTGAAGCAAGCCTTCGAAAACCCCGGTGTGCAGATTGCCGAACCCCAATTATTAAAAGTACAGGAGGTCTGAGCCCGCGCTCAGAGTTCCCAGAGAACATAAGTGAACCACAGGACAGCGACCCGAGAGGGGAGCGAGGGGTCAGTTACCACCACACAGAGGGTGAGAGCCGACCGCTGTCATTAGATTAGGACTGGAGTTAAATCCGTTATGGCACTGAAGACACGTTTTACCGAGCTGGTCGGTATTGAGAAACCCATCGTACAAGGCGGCATGATGTGGGTAGGCCGCGCCGAGCTGGCCGCCGCCGTTTCCAACGCTGGCGGCCTGGGCATCCTGACTGCCCTGACCCAGCCCACCCCTGACGACCTGCGCAAAGAGATTGAGCGCTGCCGCCAGATGACCGACAAGCCGTTCGGTGTAAACCTGACCATCCTGCCTTCCGTGAACCCACCGCCCTACGCCGAGTACCGCAAGGCCATCATCGAGATGGGCGTAAAAGTGGTTGAGACCGCTGGTCACAACCCTGGCGAGCACGTGGAAGACTTCAAAAACAACGGCATCATCGTGGTACACAAGTGCACTGCCGTGCGCCACGCGGTCTCCGCCGAGAAGATGGGCGTTGACGCCATCTCCATCGATGGCTTCGAGTGTGCCGGTCACCCCGGTGAAGACGACATCCCCGGCCTGGTACTGATCCCGGCCGCCGCCGACAAGGTCTCCATCCCCATGATCGCCTCCGGCGGTATCGGTGATGGCCGCGGCCTGGCCGCTGCGCTGGCACTGGGTGCCGAAGGCGTGAACATGGGTACCCGTTTCTGCGCCACTGTAGAAGCGCCAATCCACGACAACGTCAAGCAACTGCTGGTGAGCAACACCGAGCGCGACACCAACCTGATCTTCCGCTCCCTGCGCAACACCGGTCGTGTGGCCAAGACCGGTCGCTCCTCCGAAGTGGTTGAGATCCTCAAGAACCCGGAAGCCACCTTCGGTGACGTTCACCATCTGGTGAAAGGCGCCGACGGTCGCGTGGCACTGGAAACCGGTGACACCGAAGCCGGCTTGGTATGGGCCGGTCAGATCCAGGGCCTGATCCACGACATCCCCACCTGTCAGGTGCTGCTGGATCGCATGGTGGCCGACGCTGAAGCCATCATCAAAGGTCGTCTGGCTGGCTTCCTCGGTTAATCCCTGAACCTGCGCCAAGCCAACAAAAAGCCCCGCACTTGCGGGGCTTTTTACATTATGCGATGTCAGTTCGCGCCGACACCCTGCGCGTCTGCCGGCGATCCGACAACCCCAGCATCACAATGCCGATGGCGATCAGCACAAAACCGCTGATATCGCCACTGGCCGGCTGTTCTTTCAGAATCCAGGCAGAGGTGATCAAGCCCACCGCCGGGATGGCCGCCGACCCCAGCGACATGCTCACGGCCGGCATGGAGAGAATCAGCAGCACCTGTGCTGCCACACAGATGCCGGAGGCGACGGTACCACTGTAGAGCAACTGCCAGACAAAGGCCGGGCTCCAGTGAATATCCGCCGGACTTTCCAGCCACAGCGCCACCGGGGTCAGCACCACCACCGACACCAGAATCTGCCAGGGAATCAATTCCAGCACATCGCCATGCCAGTGATGGCGGCGCACATGCACCACACCGGCAGTCCAGATAAAGGTGGCCAGCAGGATCAAGCCTACTCCGATAAAGGTATCGGGCTGTTGCCAGTCAAAGCTCAACGGGTTGATAACCAGCAGCAGCCCCCCCATACCCGCCACCACGCCCAACATGCGCCCGATGGTAAAACGCTCACCGAGGAACAGCACCGCCGCCGGTACCACCCACAGGGGGGTGGTGTAGGCCATGATCACGGCACGACTGGCGGGCAGATACTGCAGCGCCACTGTCAGCAGGGCAATAAACATCATGTTCTGCAGGATACCCACCGACAGTACCACCGGGAGGTCACGGCGGTGCGGCAGCTTGAGCTTGCCGCACAGCGCCACAATCACAAACATGGTGAGCATGCCCAGCCCCATCCTGATGGTGGTCAACAGCAGCGGCGGGCTGCTGTCCAGGCCCAGCTTGAGGATGGGGAAATTGAACCCCCAGCCCAGCGCCAAGCCGGCCAGTAACAGATAGCTCAGACCCCAGCGGTGTGGCCGGGTAGCGGGCATCACCGCTGCAACAGTGGGCGCGCTCACGATTACTGCTCCACTTTCAGGGCACTCTCGTGCCAGTTGCGCAGCGCCCGGTCGGAGAGCCACACCATCACCGCAAACAGCGCAATGCCGGTGAGGGTGATCAGCATCAGTGCCGCAAACATGCGCGGGATCTGCAGGTTAAAACTGGATTGCAGAATCATGTAGGCCAGTCCCGCTTTGGAGCCGCCGGTGCCGGCGACAAACTCTGCCACCACCGCACCGATCAACGCCAGACCACTGCTGATACGCAAGCCGCCGAAAAAGTAGGGCAGGGCGCCGGGAATGCGCAGGCGCACCAGCTCCTGCCAGCGGCCGCTGCGATACATGCGGAACATGCTGAGCAGGTTGGGATCGACACTTCGCAGACCCAGGGTGGTGTTGGAGATGATGGGAAAAATGGCAATAATCACCGCGCAAACCGTCAGTGCCCAGGTGGTGTCGTTGATCCAGATAATGATCAGCGGCGCGATGGCGACAATGGGAGTCACCTGCATCAGCACGGCGTAAGGAAAGAGGCTGAGCTCAATCCACTTGCTCTGGATAAACAGCAGCGACACCAGCACCCCCAGCACCACAGCGATGGCAAAGGCGGCAAAGGTCACCCGCAGAGTCACCCACAGCGCCGCCAGCAACGGCTGCCAATCCTGCACCAGGGCCACACCAATGGCGCTGGGTCCCGGCAGAATGTAATGCGGGACGGCCAGCGCACGCACCAGCACCTCCCACAACAGCAGCACCACCACACCCACCACCAGCGGCGCGGCGATCTGCACAAAGCGTTCGTTTTCAATCAGCGGCTTCATCCGTTCACCCTCTCTTCACCCAGGCCGCTGGCCTGCTCCAGCGCCTGCGACACCTGCCGGCAGTAGCCGGCAAATTCCGTCGACACGCGGAAATCGGCGCTGCGGGGGAAGGGCTGATCGATCTTGATATCATCCACAATGCGCCCGGGACGAGCCGCCATCACCACCACCCGGCTGGAGAGGTAGACCGCCTCGTAGACACTGTGGGTGACGAACACGATGGTCCAGCCCTTCTCCTGCCACAGGCGCAGCAGGTCATCATTGAGCTTGTTGCGGGTCATCTCATCCAGCGCGCCGAAGGGCTCGTCCATCAGCAGCACATTGGGGTCGGTGACCATGGCACGGGCGATGGAAGCCCGCATCTGCATACCGCCGGAGAGTTCGCGGGGAAAGGCGTTGTCGAAGCCTTTCAGCCCCACCATCGCCAGTGTGTCGTCCAGTACCTGCTCGGTGGCTGCGGTGGGCGCCACCCCCTCCAGGTCCAGCGGCAGGCGCACGTTTTTGCGCACCCGCGCCCAGGGCATAAGGGTGGCGTTCTGGAACACAAACGCCAGTTTGCGCTGCTTGTCGCCCACCACATCGTAGTCCTGCTCCCACCAGCGCACGCTGCCGGCGGAGACCTCGCCGAGGCCGGCGAGAATGCGCAGCAAGGTGCTCTTGCCGCAGCCGGAGGGCCCCAGCAGGCTGACAAATTCCCCTTCGCGAATGGTCAGGCTGGCGTCCTTTAAGGCCACCGTGCCATTGCTGTAGGTCTTGTTGACCTGCGTCGCTTCCAGCACCGGACGGCCCTTGCCACCCGCGTCGGCCGCGGCGTCAGCCACACTCAACTGTGCAGAGGCTTCCAGCGGCAGTGCCGACATTGCATGTGTCGTCATGGTAAAACTCCTGGCCGGGACACCAGCAGAGGGCCCGGCATCTCATCGGTGAGTACGGCTTACAGCAGTACCGGTGTCTCGGGCAGGAAATCGAGGGTGTAGACGCTCTTGATGTCCATCTCTTTCGACAGCAGGCCGGCGCCACTCATAAACTCATACAACTTGTCCCAGCGCGCGTCGGTCATGACGCCGATCCCGGCGGTCTCCGCGTCGCCGCCAGTCACCAGCCCGTGCTTCATCATGGCCTTGATACCGAAGGCGATCTGCTCGTCGGTCATCTGCGGGTTGTCCTGCTTGATCAGGGCGTTGGCCGGCGCCGGGTTTTTCAGGTAGGACGCCCAGCCCTCCATGGTGGCCTGCATAAAGCGCTTCAGCACATCGGGGCGCTCCTGCGCCATTTTGCGGGTGGTTTCCATGGTCTGGGTGTAGGGGGGATAGCCGTACTCGGACAGCAGGAACACCGACGGCTTCACGCCGCCCTTCTCCATGGCAAAGGGTTCGGAAGTGACGTAACCCTGCTGCACCACGCTCTTGTCAGCCAGGAAAGGGGCCACACTGTAGGTATAGGGCTTCACCATGTCGTCGGTGAAGCCGTACTCCGCTTTCAGCCACGGCATAAAGCTGGTGTGGGCGGCAGTAGAGACATACACCGGCAAATTCTTCTGCTTGATCTCCTCCAGCGATTTGATGTGCGGGTGCGCCAGCAGCGAGTGCGGATCACTCTGGAAGGCTGCGCCGATGGTCACCACCGGTAACCCTTCCTGCACCGCTTTCACGCTTGCCATGGGGTAACCCATGATGATGTCGCGGCGACCACTGACCAGCAGCTGCATGCTGTTGACCTGCGGCCCGCCCATCTCAATGGAGACATCGAGGCCATACTTTTCGTAGATACCCTCGGCCTTGGCCTGGTAGTAGCCGCCGTGCTCCGCCTGGGCGTACCAGTTGGTGCCCAGCACCACCTTGTCCAGCGACGCCGCCGCTGCCGCCGTGGAAACCACAGCCCCCACCATCCCCATCAGGGCCAATATTTTTTTGCCGTGCTTAAACATAGATGTCTCCACTCCGTAATCAGCAAACCGCGGAGAGCTCCGCCAGCCCGCTGCTGAATCCAAATTATTCTGACCGATAAGTCAGCTTTTATGTGAGAGCAAGCTTTGTGCCACCCACCAAAACCACCATCCCTGCATTTATATGTCCGAACGGTCAGATTATGAACCAGAATGAGGCAGGCACCATGGTGGCGCACTAAAAGCAGGCAGATCCGGCAGTCAGACCGGATACCGTTATTGCCTTAAGGCCGCAATATCAAAGAGATTTAAGTCAGAAGCCATGCCATTTCCGGCACATACGGGTGTCAGTCGTCGACGGGCTGTGTCAGAATGGCACATCAATTGAATACCTGTCCATTTGGACAAGTTATTAAATGGCGGTTTCCGGAGCTCCTGTGGCGGACACAGTAAAGCGGTCAGATTTTCAGTACTGACCGGACTGCCGAGCGGACAGAGAGCCGCGCAGACAGGCCATGCCCTGGGCCCAACCGCCAATCCCCGACACCGAGGAGACACCAGTGATCGAGTTTTACCTCAACGGCTGCCATCACCAGCTCAGTGACACCAGCCCCAACCAGACCGTGCTGGAGTGGCTGCGCACCAGCCAGCGCCTAAGCGGCACCAAGGAGGGCTGTGGTGGTGGCGACTGCGGCGCCTGTACCGTGGCCATTGGCAGTCCGGACAGTGAGGGCCGGCTGCGCTACCAGAGCGTCAACAGCTGTATCGCCCTGGTGGGCAGCCTGCACGGCAAGCACCTGGTCACCGTCGACGGCTTGCAGGGCAGCGCCCCGCACCCGGCACAGACCGCACTGGTGGAGTGTCACGGTTCCCAGTGCGGCTTTTGCACCCCCGGTTTCGTCATGTCGCTGCTGGCCCTGCACAGCGAAAAGGAAAATGCCGACGCCCCCATCTCCGGGGCGCGGCTGAAAGAAGCGCTGGGGGGCAACCTCTGCCGCTGCACCGGTTATCGCCCCATACTGGAAGCCGGCCGCCGGGCCTTGGTGGAAACCTGGGAGCCATCCCCGGCGCCGCAGCGCGCCGGTCAGATCAATGGCCCCGCCGCCCTGCAACAGGCCGGAATGAGCGAACACCTGCAGAGCCTGCAACAGCAGGCCTCCAGCCTGCAGCAACAGGGCCTGAGCTATCACGCCCCCACCAGCCTGGCGCAGCTCTATCCGCTGCTGGCGGCCCAGCCCCAGGCGCGGCTGATTGCCGGTGGCACCGACCTGGCGCTGGAGATCACCCAGCAGCTGCGCGCCCTGCCGCAGCTGATCAGCCTCGAGCGGGTGGCCGAGCTGCGCCAACTGGACGAGTCCGAACAGTGGCTGGAGATTGGTGCCGGCCTCACCTTCAGCGAATTCGGCCCGGCCCTCAGCCGCCACTGGCCCGCCTTTGCACCGCTGCTGGAGCGGCTGGGCTCGCGCCAGATCCGCAACCGCGGCACCCTCGGCGGCAACCTTGGCAACGCCTCCCCCATCGGTGACATGGCACCACCCCTGATCGCCCTGGGTGCCAGTGTGCAGCTCAGCAGTGCGAGCGGTGAGCGCTGGCTGCCGCTGGAGGCCTTCTTTACCGGCTACAAGCAGACCCAACTGCAAGCCGGCGAAGTGATCGCCCGGGTGCGGGTGCCGCTGCCGGTCGCCGGCCAAAAGCTGTTTATTCACAAGGTGTCGAAACGGATTGAGGACGATATCTCCGCGGTACTGGGCGCCTTCTGGCTGCAGTTTGCCGACGATGGCACGCTGGCGGATTGCCGCCTGGCCTACGGCGGTATGGCCGCCACCCCGGCCCGGGCACCGAACGGTGAACAGATACTGCGGGGCCAGCCATTTTCCCAGGCCAATGCCGCCATCGCAGCGGCCGGGCTAGCCGCGGACTTCTCGCCCCTGTCCGACGTGCGCGCCAGCGCCGAATACCGCCTGATGGTGGCCGGCAACCTGCTGGTTCGCTCAGCCCTGGAACATACCACCGTCGACGCCATCAATGGCGGCACCACCAGCCCGATTCTGAAGGTAACCGATTATGCGTAAGCTGCCCCCCAGCGACCTGTTCCACTCCGGCAAGGCCAGCGGCGGCGCCGGCCAGAGTGCCCTGCACGACAGCTCCTGGAAGCATGTGCGCGGCCAGGCCCACTACATCGACGACCTGCCGGAGCGGGAGGGATTGCTGCACGCGGCCGTGGGCCACAGCGAGCAGGCCCACGCCCGCATCCTCAGCATGGACCTGAGCGCCGTGCGCGCCTATCCCGGCGTGGTGGCGGTGGTGACCCTGGAGGATGTGCCCGGTGAAGGCCAGATCGGTGCGGTGTTTCACGACGAGGAGGTGCTGGCCAGCGAGCGGGTGGAGTTTATCGGTCAGCCGCTGTTTGCCGTCGCCGCCACCAGCCACAACGCCGCGCGCCAGGCCGCCAAACTGGCGCGGGTGGAATACGAACCGCTGGAGGCGGTGCTGACCATTGAAAAGGCCCTGCAGCAGGAGCTGTTTGTGCGCCCCAGCCGCACCTTCCAGCGTGGCACCCCGGATGCCAGCCTGGCCAGTGCCAGTCACCGCCTGCAGGGAGAACACTTTGTAGGCGGCCAGGAGCACTTCTATCTTGAGACCCAGGCCAGCATGGTGGAGCCCACCGAAGATGGCGGCATGTTTGTGCACACCTCCAGCCAGCACCCGGCAGAGGTGCAGAAGCTGGTGGCGCTGGTGCTGGGCCTGCCGCTGCACGAGGTGCAGGTGGAGGTGCGGCGCATGGGCGGCGGTTTCGGCGGCAAGGAGACCCAGGCCGCACCGCTGGCCTGTGTTGCCGCCCTGCTGGCGTGGAAGACCGGCAAGCCGATCAAGTACCGCCTGTCGCGCAGCGACGACATGGTGCAGACCGGCAAGCGCCACGACTTTCTCAACCGCTACGACGTGGGCTTTGACAGCGACGGTGTGATTGAGGCCATCGATATGAGCCTGTCGGCGCGCTGCGGCTACTCCGCCGACCTGTCGGACGCCATTGTGGAGCGCGCCATGTTCCACGCCGACAACGCCTACTTCCTGCCCCAGTCCCGCATCACTGGTCACCGCTGCAAGACCCACACGGTCTCCAACACCGCCTATCGCGGTTTTGGTGGCCCGCAGGGCATGATCGCCATTGAGCAGGTGCTGGACGACATCGCCCGCCACCTGGGGCAGGACCCGCTGGACGTACGCAAGCGCAACCTCTACCGCGCCGGCCGCGACATCACCCCCTACGGCCAGACCGTCACCCAGCAGGTGCTGCCGGAATTGATCGAGCGGCTGGAACAGACTTCCGACTATCGCCAGCGCCGCGAGGAGATCCGTCGCTTCAACGAGACCAGCCCGGTGCTGAAACGCGGCCTGGCCCTAACGCCGGTGAAATTCGGTATCGCCTTTACTTCCAAACACCTCAACCAGGCGGCGGCGCTGGTGCACGTCTACACCGACGGCAGCATTCACTTAAGCCACGGCGGTACCGAGATGGGGCAGGGGCTCTACATCAAGGTGGCGCAAGTGGTGGCCAGCGCCTTTGCCGTGGACCTGGAACGGGTAAAGGTATTTGCCACCCGTACCGATAAGGTGCCCAACGGTTCGCCCACTGCCGCCTCCTCCGGCGCCGACCTCAACGGCATGGCCGCCTTCAACGCCTGCGAGCAAATCAAACAGCGCCTCGTTGAGTTCGCCGTGGAGCAGTGGCAGGTAAGCGCCGAACAGGTCAGCTTCGATGACAATCAGGTTATCGTGGGTGAGCAGTCCATTCCCTGGGGTGAGTTTGTGCAGAAGGCTTACATGAATCGCATCTCCCTGTCGGCCAGCGGCTTTTACATCACTCCGGGTATTCACTTTGACCACGACAAAAGTGAAGGCAGTCCATTCCATTACTTTGCCAATGGTGCCGCCTGTGCCGAAGTGGTGATCGACACCCTCACCGGCGAGTACAAACTGTTGCGCGCTGACCTGCTGCAGGATGTGGGTCGCTCGCTGAACCCGGCCATCGACATCGGCCAGATCGAAGGCGCCTTTATCCAGGGGGCCGGCTGGCTCACCAGCGAAGAGCTGGTCTACAGCGACACCGGCCGACTGCTCACCACCGGCCCGGCCACCTACAAGATACCGGCGGTGTCTGACGCACCCGCCGATTTCCGCGTCGAGCTGATGCCCGCCAACCCCAACCGCGAAGAGACCATCTACCGCTCCAAAGCCGTAGGCGAGCCGCCCTTTATGCTGGGCATTGCGGTGTGGTCAGCGCTGCGTGATGCCATCGCCAACAGCAGCGCCAGCGGTTACTGCCCGCCACTGGATACCCCGGCCACGCCGGAGCGGGTGTTAAAGGCGGTGCAGCAGGCGCAAGTGGAGGCACACTGACATGGACAAGCGCAAACACTGGTACACCGCCGTAGCCGACTGCGAAGCCAGCGGCGAGCCCTATGTACTGATCACCGTGCTCGGCGTTGCCGGCTCGGTGCCGCGGGAGCCGGCCAGCAAAATGGTGATCACCGGCGAGCACACCTTTGACACCATCGGTGGCGGCCACCTGGAGTTCAAGGTGGTCAACCGCGCGCGGGAGATGCTGGCCACGCAACAGTACGGCAGCGAGCTGGAACACTTTCCCCTGGGCGCCAGCCTGGGGCAATGCTGTGGCGGCAGCGTGTCAGTGCTGCTGGAAAGCCAGCGCGGCAGTGACGCACGACTGGTGGTGTTTGGCGCAGGGCATGTGGCCAAGGCGCTGATGACTATCTGCGGGCAACTGCCCTGGCACATTACCTGGGTCGACTCCCGCGCTGAGATGTTCACCGCCGAGGTGCCGGCCAATGTGCACATCCACCACTGCGACGAACCGGAAGTGGATGCGGTGCAACTGTGCCGGGACAGCCACGTGCTGATCCTCACCCACAACCACCAGCTGGACTTCGATCTCTGTCTGGCGCTGTTGCGCGCCAATAACGCCCGCTCCATAGGCCTGATTGGTTCCGACACCAAGGCGGAGCGCTTCCGTCAGCGACTGGCACAACGGGGGTTTGCGCCGGAAGCGATCGACAGCATTCGCTGCCCGGTGGGGCGTTCTGATGTGCCGGGCAAACTGCCCATGCAGGTGGCGGTCTCTATCAGTGCCGAGCTGTTAACGCTGCTGGCCGAAACAGCGCCGACCCGGGCAATACGCCGGGGGGTGGAATGGAAGGAGCTGAAAACACTGGTAGCTGAGAGCGCTTGAGCAATCCCGGACTCTGCGCCCGTCATGGCAAAATGTTGGATCCAGGTAACAGTGACCCACGTGTGGGGCCCCCAACCAAAACGCCATGCCGTTTGATGGCATGCGCGTGATCTTTGGCGGCTTTACGCCGGTGGTACAACTGAGCCACTCCTGGCGGGCACCCCACCGGCACCACTCCCCGATCGCCCCCAGGAGAGCGCGCTATTGAAGAAGGTGTCAGAGATTTTTCGGTACAAAGTCGATGTAGGGGGTCACCGGTTCCATACCAGGGGGAAGCGCATGGGGAGCCTCACCCTCGGCCGAACCCAGGCTTTTGATAAAGTCATATATGGCAAGCAGATCGCTATCGCTCATAATCGCGATGGCCGACGCAGGCATCGGCGGCAACATTGGCCGGCGCGCCATTTGGATCCACTCCTCGGCCGACATCCTGGCCGCGGACGAACGCAGATTTTGCGGATAACTGGTACCCCAAGGCCCTTTAAAACCGACATCATTACCCGTTAACCAGGTAGCCTGGGGCAGACTTCCGCCTGATTCAGCATACCCTGGAGTGTGGCAGTCGTTGCAACCACCCACGCCGATCAGAAACTTACCTTTGGCGATACTATCGGCACCGGCTGATGCCCCTTGCACGGTGACTGTCAACAGAGCAAAAAACGCAAATTTTGTTAGTATTTTAAAGCCGCTATCCATACTGTTCTCCGATTTATTATCCAGTTCTCCGGCGCCGTATTTGTGCGCAGCAGGTATTCGCCAGAGCAACGATTAACAAAGGGTCGGCGTCCACGCCGCCTTGGGATCGATACAGCGAACCGTGTCCGCGGATGGCAAACCTTCGGGGCAGGAAGCCCGTACAATGGACCTGCGGATACCGACCACCGGGGTTAAAACCCAGCGGATCACACCCCGCCAGAGGGGAAAGATGGCTGGAGCCATACCGACCTGGGACGGTGCTGATCGAAGCTGCCACGGTATCGAATTAAACCAATGGCGGTTGCTAAAAAAATACTAAAATTTCCTGAAAATTAACTAACTGACGAGCCGAAACAGGGAGGCCAATAGCGACGTCTGACAATCCTCTGCAGACAGACAACTTCACATTACTGCAAGCCGGTTGACCATCACTCTGGCCTCCGCCAATTTCCGATGAATACCATCGTCGTCATGGCACTGGCAGCCTGTCAGGATCCAGCGAGCGGCCACTATCGACAGAGAAGATCTGTTGAGACAGGCGCTAGCGGTATCAGTCGTTGGATTGCGCGAACAATCGCACCGCCTGGCACAGCACCCGAAAGCCGTCGTCCACGTCCACATCCACCACCGACTCATCGGGATGATGACTGAGCCCCCGGGGGCTGCGCAGAAACAGCATCGCCACCGGACAGATGGCCGCCATTGCCATGGCATCGTGGCCAGCACCGGAGGGCAGGTGAGTAACGGGCAAGTCACAGCGCTGCACAGCGTCGGCCACTAGAGTCATGAAGTCCTGATCGCAGCCCACCGCGGTGGCGTTGTGATGCCACTGGAAGGTCACCTCCAGCTGTCGCCTGCCCGCGATCTCTGCGGTGGCAGACTCGATCGCGGTGATCAGCTGGTCCCGCGCCGCGTCATCAAGAGAGCGCACATCCAGTGACAGGCACACCTCACCGGCAATCACATTCACCGCACCGGGCCGGGCAGTGAGTTCGCCCACCGTCGCTACACATTCTCCGTCAGTAGTTTTGGCGAGCCGTTCAATCTCCAAAATCACTTCGGCGGCACCGCAGATGGCATCGCGCCGCAACTGCATGGGCGTGGTACCAGCGTGACCGGCCTGCCCTTGCAAGGTTAAGTAACCGCGACGGGCGCCGGCGATACCGGTCACCACACCCACCGACAAATTCTCCGCTTCCAGCACCGGGCCCTGCTCAATGTGCAGCTCCCAAAAGCCGAGCAGTTTATTGGTCGGCAGTGTAGCCTCCGCAACCCGGTCCGGGTCGAGACCAAACTCGCGCAAGGCGCTGGCCATGGAGATACCGTCGGCGTCGCAGACGGACAACCAGGCCGGATCGAAACTGCCACACAGAGCGCGGGAGCCGATCAGGGTCACACCAAAACGGGAGCCCTCTTCGTCGCAAAAGCCAACGATATCCAGATGAAACGGTAAAGAGATTGTTTGCTGCCGCCACCACGCCGCCACTTCGATCGCGAGCAGCACGCCGAGGATGCCATCAAAAGCACCGGCGTTGGGCACCGTATCCAGATGCGAACCGAGGATCAGGCGCGGGGCATTGGGATTGTTGCTTGCCAGCCGCCCCCACTGGTTGCCCACTGCGTCCTGCCAGGTGTGCAGACCCGCCGCCGACATCCACTCTGCCACCTGCTGATTGCAGCGGCGGTGTTCGTCGGTGAGGTACTGGCGATTGATGTCCGTCGCCGAGGCGCTGATACGACTCAGCTGCGCGCAGTTCGCCAGCGCCCGCTGCCGCGCGCGTTGTGTCTGACTGCTGGTCGGAGTGAAACCCGGAACGCTCATACTCAGTGGTTCGCCGCCGCGTAATACTGCAGCGCCGCCGCCGCACCTTCTCCGCGCGGCCCTCTGTAACCGTTGGCCTGCAGACAGGCCTCCAGCGCTGTCAGCGTGGTCAGTACCGCGGACTTGCGGGCGTTGTAACCCATGGTGCCGATGCGCCAGATTTTGCCGTGCAGCGGACCGAAGGAGGTGCCGATTTCCACATCGAAATCCTGCAGCAGTTGCTGCCGTACCTGATCGCCATTGACCTCGGTGGGAATGTGCACACCGACAATGTTATTCATCTTGTGCTCGACATTACCGTAGACCTGCAAGCCCATCGCCTGCACCCCGGCGAGCATGGCTTGGCCGTGCAACTGGTGGCGGGCCACCGCGTTGTCCATGCCTTCATTACACAACAAGCGGGCACACTCGGCGGCGCAGTAGAGCATGCTGGTGGCTTCGGTGTGGTGATTGAGTCGCTCTTCGCCCCAGTAATCCAGGATCATGGGCAGATCGAAATAGTTGGAGCGAATAAACGGCTCCACACCATCGCGGTGCGACTGGGTGCGAATACCGGCCTCCACCTTGCGACGACGGCGAATGTGTTCGACAAATTTTTCCGACAGGGTAATCGGCGCCGAACCGGATGGTCCGCCCAGACACTTCTGCAAACCCACCGACACCGCGTCCAGTTTCCACTCATCGGTCAACAGCGTGTTGCCGCCGATGGAGGCCGTGGCGTCGCAGTAAAACAGCGTGTCGTATTTTTCGCAGAGCGCGCCGATTTCCTGCAGTGGCTGATTCATGGTGGTGGAGGTATCACCCTGCACCATGGCCAGCATCTGCGGCCGTACCGCTTTCAGCGCGTCTTCGATTTGTTGCGGATCAAATACCTCGCCCCAGGGCACTTCAATGGTGTGCACTTCCGCCAGCGCCCGCTCCGCGATTTCCACCAGCAGGTGGCCAAAGCGCCCCATGATGGGCACCAGCACCTTATCGCCCGGACGCAACGCCGACATCATGACCGCTTCGATGCCGGCACGGGAAGTCCCGTCAATCAGCAAGGTCCATTGGTTATTGGTTTGGAACACCGTGCGAAAACGGCGCATGGTTTCATTCATAAATTCGGTCATGGCCGGATCGTACTGACCGATCAGCTGCGCGGACATGGCGCGCAGTACCCGCGGGTCGGCGTTGATCGGGCCGGGGCCCATCAACAGACGCGGAGGTGGATTAAGAGCGTCCAGATGCAATGGGGGAGTATAGAGACTCATGGATAACTCCGGGTGTGAATCACAGCGAAATCAACATGCGGATACCGGTGCAGAAGAGCACTACGGCAAACGCTTGCTTGAGGGTTTTCTGGTTGAGACTGGCGGCAATTCTGGCGCCCACCGGCGCGAACAAAACGGTCAGCGGTACAATGGCGAGAAACGCCGGCACGTTGATCAAACCCAGGTTTCCGAACGGCGCATCAGCCGGTGCGCTACCGACAGCCAACAGCGTCGCCGCACCAGGCAAAGCGATAATCAAACCAAACGCTGCCGCCGTTCCCACCGCGCGGTGCGCCGGCACATTGAAGGCGCTCAACACCGGCACACCGAGGGTGCCGCCGCCAATGCCAATCATCACCGACAGGCCACCCACCATGGAGGCCAGCACACTTTGTCCGGCCTGACCGGGCAATGACGGGAACAGCGCTGGCGCGCCGGCACGGAACAGCATGTTCAGCGCCACCAGCATGGCGATCACACCGAACATGGCACTCAGCCAACTGGCATCCATGTGATTGCCGAGCAAACTGCCAAACACAGCAAACAGCGCAATAAACACACCCCAGCGTTTCAGCAGAGCCACATCCACATTGCCTTTGCGGTGATGGGCCATGGTTGACGAAATAGCGGTGGGCACAATGGTGGCCAGCGAGGTGGCCACCGCAATGGCCATGGCCGAGGTGGCACTGACGCCAAACTGCGGTAACAGGAAATACAACACCGGTACAATCACAATACCGCCACCGACACCAAGCAGGCCGGAGAGGATACCGGCGCAAACACCGGTCACCATCAGGGCGATAAATATGGGCCAGGCACTCAGTAACTCTTGCATAACTTCTTTCCTAAACGAGCTTTCAAAAAATGGTTGTGTGCGGTGTTAACTGTTAATGGTGTAGCTACCGGTAAGGGCTGCGCCATCGGATCGTGGGTCCGTGGCGGCATCCAGCGTCACGCCACCACCGTTTGCCACCGGGGTTTCAATAATGGCGCCGGCATGACCCATCATCTCGTTGCGGTCGGCGACGGACTCACAGTCGTGACCTCGCTCCAGCAGCTCACTGAGGACAGCATCTGCCAATGACTGCTCCAGCTTGAGACTGTCAGTGGAATCGCCCCAGGTGCGACCCAGCAACCAACGCTCTCTGGCTACCGCTTCCACCAGCGGCAACCCCTGCCACACGTGGCGGGCAAACACGGCCGCCTGGGTTTGTGGCTGACCTTCACCCCCCATAGTGCCGTAGCTGAGACGACGACCATCGGTGAATCGGGCTAACGCAGGGTTCAGGGTATGGAATGGCTTTTTGCCCGGCGCCAACTCATTGGGATGACCGGCTTCGTTGCTGAAGCTGACACCGCGGTTGTTCCAGACAAAGCCGCTGCCCTCAATGGCAATGCCGCTGCCGAACTCCCAGTAGATGGATTGGATAAAGCTAACCATCTGGCCGCGGGCATCGCGGGCACCCATCCACACAGTGTCGGCGTGCTTGCCCACCACCGGCCAGGGGCTCGCCTGTTGCATTTCAATACTCGCCGCGGCCTGAGCGCAGAAATCGCTGTCCAGGACCTGTTGGCAATCCACGCTCATCTGTTGTGGATCGGTCAGGTGCTGGTTGCGCCAGGCGAAGCTGCGCTTGGTCGACTCCACCAGCAGGTGCACCAGATCGGCTTCACTGTCCACTTGCTGGCGCAAGCGGTCAGCAATAGCGAGGATCATCAATGACGCCACACCCTGGGTTGGGGCCGGCAGGTTGTAGAGCTGAGCCCCTTCGATGGCAACACTTAACGGCTTCACCAGGCTCGCGGTGGTGGCAGCGTGATCCACAGCCAACAGAGGACTGCCCTCGCGCTGCAGGGTGGTACAGATTCGCTGAGCCAGTTCGCCGTGATAAAAATCGTCCAGTCCATGCTGCGCCAGCTGTGTAAGCGTGGCCGCCATGGCCGGATTGCAAAACCGCTCTCCAGCCTGCAGCGGCCGCTCCTGCGGTTCATACACGTCCCGAAACGCCTGGTTGCGCTCAGCCACGGCATGCAGTTTGCGACTGGCGGTGGCGAGGCTGTCACTCACCGCAAAGCCTTCGGCGGCTGCGCGAATTGCCGGTTGCAGCAGGCGACCCAGGGGCAGCGGCTGCGGACCCGCCAGCTGCAGGGCTGCCTGCCAGCCGCGCAGGGTGGCGGCCTGGGTGATGCAGCTGCTTCCACCCCGTGTGGGCAACGGGCCATTGTCAGCAAGTCTGGAGGCACTGCGCCCACAGGCATCAATCGCCACAGGTTCCGCCAGGCCAGGCTCATCCACCAGCCAGAAGCTGTCTCCCCCCAGGGAATTCATGTGCGGGTAGACCACCGCAATGGTAGCGGCGGCGGCGACCATCGCCTCCACGGCGGAGCCGCCTTCACGCAGGACTTGCATACCCGCCTCGGTGGCGGCGGCGTGGGGCGCGGTAAACGCGATATTACTCATGGGAAAAATCCTCAGCCCGTTGAGCTGGCGAGATGGGTTGTGTCAGCAACTGGGTGGCCAGCTGCAGCAGGGCGTGGTCGTTACCGGGGCGCATCAACAATGAGTAACCGGAAGGTTTACGGATACCCTCCTCGAGGACACTGAACGCCGGGATATGGATCTGGGGGCAGCCCACCAGGCCGCCAATGGCGGTTAGACTCAAGGTACGCTGGCGAATCAGGGTGCTGTTAGCAGCATCATGACCGCGGGCCGGGGCCGCGGTTGGGGTGGTAGGCAACAGTAGCAGGTGCTGGTCATTGGGCAGCAACTGCAGCAGCGCTTCCCGCCACTGCCCTTGCAGCTCACGCGCCGCGGCAACCTCGGCGTCGCTAATCGCTCGGGCCAACTGCAGTCGCTCCGCCACCGGCGCGGTCAGGCGCGGTGAACAGGCCTCCAGCCAGTCTCCGTGTTGCAGAATAATTTCCCGTCCCTGCAATATCCGGAAGCAGTCCGCCAGCTGCGGCAACAGGTCCGCCACAGGACCAGAAGTATTGATGGCGCCAGGAATATGGCGCTGCAACAGACCCATCTGCGGCGCCATCGATTGCTGCCACGGTTCTGATCCCAACGCCATTATCTCCGGGCAAACGACCAGGGTGGTTGGCGGTAAAGACGTAGCAGCCCGCTTAGGTAGCAATAGCTCACCGACACTGGCCATCAACTGCGCATCGCGGCAAAACCAGCCGACGGTATCGAATGATGGCGCCAGGCCAATCAAGCCTTCGGTCGATACCGCATTGTGGGTAGGGCGCAGTCCCAGCAGGCCACAGTAGCTGGCCGGTACCCGGATCGAGCCTCCGGTGTCGGTGCCCAGCCCGATATCGGCCATCCCCGCCGCAACCGCAACCGCACTGCCACTGGAGGAACCACCACTGAAATGGCCCGGCAGGTGCGGGTTGTCAGCAGATCCATAGTGACTGTTATCACCCTGCAGACTGTAAGCCAGTTCGTCAGTGAGAGTGAAGCCGCTGAAAGTTGCCCCGGCGTCCAGCAATAACTGCAGGGCGGCGGACGTGCCAGTTGCCGGCTGATGGCTGGCAAACCAGTCCGGATTGCCGGCGGCGTTGCCGTAGCCCTCCAGTTGGAACAGGTCCTTTACCGCCAGACGGGCATGATTCAGGGAGCCGGAATCGCATACCTGCAGATGCCGGGGTCCGTGGTTACAGAAGATACCGTCTGTTGGCTGAGTCATTTGAGTAAACCCTTAAATCAAAACCTGTCCGATTGGTCAGCATTATTGCACGGGCGAAATTGTCTGCCAAGCGGGGCCGCTGAATATTTGTGGGGCGACAGGCTGACGATCAGGAGCGAGGGCAATAGCAGTCGGCTACACAAACGCTATGCAGGGAAAACAGGGGGAAGGGGGGCTACCTTGGCGGCAGCCCGGGAGAGCAAGGGTCAGTTTTTCCAGGAAGGCGTTAACCCGCAACCCGCCAGGATCATTTCTGTAACAAAACGGCCGATATAAACAATGTCGGCTTCATCGTACTCGCCTTTGTTCAACAGTTTCAGAATCTGGGTTTCAAAGTCGCCATAGTGCTGGCTGGAGGCCCAGATCATAAATATCAGATGCTCGGCATCCACCGGCTGCATTTTTCCCTGCTCGATCCAGCTATTGATGACATCCACCTTGTGCCTATACCACTTACGCATAATCGTGCGGATATGCTCGTCCAGGTAAGGAGCACCGGCAATAATTTCACTGGCAAACAACTTGGAAGGCAGGGGCTGCTCGCAAGCCAGCCGCACCTTACTCATGATATAGGTTTCCAGCACAGACGCCGGATCGTCGTTTTCCGTCACATCAAAACTGCGGTTCCACTGCAGAATGGTATCTTCCAATACGGCTGCATACAGCAACGACTTGCTCTTAAAGTAGTAGTGAATATTGGCTTTTGGCAGGCCCGCCTGGTTGGCAATGGCCATCATACTGGCACCTTTAAAGCCGTGCTGGGCAAACACAATGGTGGCCGCATCCATGATGTCCTTGTAATTCTGCTCCCTGATTTTTCCGGCCTTGTACTTTTTGTCAGCTTCCAGAGCCGCTTTTACATCTTCAATCTTCACGTCTACTCCCGTTGAATACCTTCGCGTCGTATCTGACCAGCCTCACCGCCGAATCATTATAGAGCTAATCCAGTCCATACGGTCAACTAATAAGTCAGCTCTAAAATGGTGCCATGCACTCAAATAAATACTTATTTGGTGCATATAAATATTCTAATGAATTAAATATTGTCCGAACAGACAGGTTTTAATATAGTCTGACCAGTTGGTCAGATTATTGCTTGGAGCAGTTGGTGCCCGGCTGCAGTAGCTAGCCGCAAAGCCCCTCCGGGAGCTTTGCGGGTAGGTATTCAATGGGTCTCATAACTATTCAAAGACTCGACATCTGAGGTTCGACATGACACACATGAAAAAAACGTTCTCCGCATTAGCTCTGCTCGCTGCAGCCACTGGCGCACAGGCAGACATCACCTGGAGTAAAACCGCAGTCACCTTGCTGAATGGCCAGGATTACCTGAATCCGTTCAGCTCCCAGGAGGAGAGCGGCTATGTAATGACATTTTCCAATGCGGCTTCGTACACCTGGGGCAAGAGCTTCTTCTTTATCGACCGCTTCCGCAGCGAAGACGATGAAGTGGTAGAGAACAGTGCCTATGGGGAAATGAGCCTGGATTACAGCCTCACCGGCGGCAAAGGTTTCGAAAGCGGCCTGATCAAAGACGTCTACCTGGCCACCACCTGGGAGTACGCGGCCAACCCCAACGTTGACAATTTTCTGGTAGGTGCCTCCGTGCGCTGGCGCCTGCCAGGCTATGCCTGGATTGACACCGGTATCTACTATCGCGATAACGGTCAGAACAAATATGGTGTGGAAGAGGATGACAGCGTTCACTTCGGCAGCGCCTGGGGCATCCCTTTCACCATCGCCGGCATGAAGTGGAGCCTGGAAGGCTTTATTGATGTGCACTCCGAAACCGAGACCAACATGGGTAATGATGTCCCCATGAAAATTGTCTTCCAACCCAAACTGAGCCTGGACCTGGGCGCCCTGTTTGGCCAGCCAGGCAACCTCTACACCGGTATCGAGTACGACTACCGCAAGAATATGTACGGTGTTGACGGCGAAGACCAACACAACCCGCAACTGTTCGTAGAGTTCGCTCTGTAATAGCTTCCGCACAGTCAGTCAATATTGGCTGTGCACCCACAGCCCCGGCCAGAAGGCCGGGGCTTCTTCTTGATTGCCACAATTCGTCTACCGCTAAGTCAACTGCCCCTTACCTCCCCTCGGATTACCTGTCTCATTTGCCGCTTTGTCGACAGCATCGGTCCGCTAACCGTGCCGCGACAGCAGCCTGACAGCCAACACAGATCTGGCAGGCACTCTGAGCCAAAAAACGATAACAAACGATTAGCCAATAGTAACCACAGCGCAGCCATGTCTGTTAGTTTCGGGCACCACGCTCTAATGTGATAAGAGAAACGTACGCAAGAGAGAAAAAGAAAAAACCCCCGAAGCCCGTAAAGATGCGAAGGGGGGAGAAGAACGAGGGAATTGGAGCAACACCGGGCCCGGAGCGGGCACCGGTGTTATCTGCTGTTACGCCTTGGCGCCAGCGAAATTGGCGTTGATACGCAGCTTCAGGTAGTCCGCAGCGGTAATTGGTTCGTACAGCTTGCCAGGGCCCTGAATGGTCATATCCTTATTGGCCTGGCAGAAGTAAGCCATGCTGTAGCGGGAGTGCTGCCCCTCCTGCTGGCGTGGCATACGCACCCGATGCAGGGTGGACTTCAGCTGGTCATCACTCCAGCGCATCAGCATGTCGCCAATGTTGCAGGTAATAACGCCGTTCTGGGGAATCACCGGATACCAGATCAGCTGATCTTTGGCATCCTTACCACCGCAAGCCTGCAAGCCGCCCTGATTCTCTTGCTGAAACACCATGGTGAGGCAATCAAAATCGGTGTGGGCACCGGCACGCCAACTGTTGGCGTCGAGCTTCGAAGGGTCATCAATCGGCAGGTAGTGGAGCAAACGCAGGGTATTCTGATACTCCGCGGATTTTGGGTCATGCGCCCGGGCAAAGAAGTCGCGCTCAAAGCCCAGCTTGTCGGCAAAGCAGGAGAGAATCTTCATGCCCAGCTGCCAACACTGGCTCTCAAAGCTCAGCATCTGGGCTTTGAATTGCGGCAGGGTGTCCCCGGATGGCCACAGGTCACTCATGTGGGGAAGGGTTATCTGATAGGACTCCTTGCGATCAGCCACACCGGTGGACGGCCTTACCTGCGCCATATACTCCCAGCCGGCATTGAGACCATCTTTCAACGGGAACTGTTGCTTCTGCTCAGCGGGCAGGGCGAAGAACTGCTCGGACAGGGCGAATGACTTCTGGATAGATTCCAGTTCAATGCCGTGGTTGGTGAGCTGGAAGAAACCGACTTCGGTGGCAGCCTGCCAGAGAGCTTCAGTGATCTCCGCACGACGACTCTCAAAATCCGAGACGTCGATCAGGGGAATCTGGCTGGACTCTGCTTCCAGACCAAGACCACCAATGGTGGATTCGAACTTCAGCTCATCGAGAGCGTATTGTGATGCTTTATCAGATATGTTTACTTCTGACATTGTTATCTCCAAACGTTTGCGACCTTGCAGCCGCATTGGTTAATGGAGCAATGCCTGATATCCCGCAGGATACCCGCCGCTTCTACTCCTGTTCATTCACCGGCTGCTGCTGGTGAAAAAATCAAATCCGGTTATTTACGCTGGCCCTTTACTTGCGCTGCTCTTTCGGCAAGCTCCAGGCAAAGAAACGCTTTTGCGACCACTGGATCAGCTTGAACATGATCAGGCTGACGGCGGACAGGAAAATCAGTGCAGAAAACGCCTGTGGCACTTTAAAGTAGGAGGTGGAGAACTGGATAAAATAGCCCAGCCCCTCTTCCGCGGCCACGAACTCAGCCACTACCGCACCGATAATCGCCAGCGTAATGGCCACTTTCATGCCGCTGAAAATATGTGGCGTCGCGTAGGGCAATCGGATCTGCATAATCTCCTTGTGGCGACCGGCTTTCAGCGAGCGCGACAACTCGATCAGTTCACTTGGGGTTTCCATCATGCCGGTGGTCATGGCCACCACCAACGGGAAGAAGGTGAGCAGGCAGGTGATGGTCAGGCGCGGCGCATCCCCGGTACCAAACATCACAATAATCAACGGCGCAATTGCCACCACCGGGGTGGACTGGATAATCACCAGTAACGGGTAGAGTGTTCTGGTCATGTAGCGGGAGCACACCATGGCAATGGCCAGGGGAAAACTGATAAGCATGGACAGACCAAAGCCCAGCACCGCCACTCTCAGGGTGGCCCACAAGTGATTAAACCAACGGCTCGCATCCACCTCCATAAAGGCTTCGGCGATGCGGGACGGAGAGGGCAGCAGGTAATCCGGAACTTCAAACAGGCGGCACAACACTTCCCACGCCGGCACAATGCTGATCAGGGTCAATGTCGGCAACAGCTGCTTCAGGCGTTTTCGATTCAGGCTGAATGAACTCATAGGTTGACTACTTTGGAAGATTCTTTGGCTTTGCTGTCGGTACGCGGATGATAAATGTACTGACGGATGGTGTCGGTATAGGTGTTGAAGCGAGCGTCCCTGATGGTCTCCGGGGAGCGTGGGCGCGGCAGATCAATTACCAGCTCGCCGCTGATGGTTCCAGGTCGTTCGCTCATGATCAACACGCGATCAGCCAGCAGCACGGCTTCAGAGATGGAGTGGGTAATAAACAGCACGGCCTTGGGACGCTCGTGCCAGATCTTCAACAGGTCAAAGCCCATCTCTTCCCGCGTCAATGCATCCAGCGCCGAGAAGGGCTCATCCATAATCAGGATTTCAGGATCCAGCAACAGCGCGCGCACAATACCGGCCCGTTGTTGCATACCGCCGGAGAGTTCATCCGGCATGCGAGTGGCGAAATCACTCAAACCTGCCATGGACAACAGTTCATCTGCCCGCTGCCTGTATTCCGTTGTCACATTGCCGTACTTGTGGCGGATAGGAAACAACACGTTGTCCCTGATGTTCAGCCAGGGCAGCAACGTGGGTTTCTGAAAGACAATGCCGGTTTCTTCCCGGGGACCATCAATCGGTGAACCGAACATAGCCACCGTGCCCTCAGTAGGAATAAGCAGGCCACTGAGTAGCCGCAGCAATGTCGACTTGCCACATCCGGAAGGGCCTACGACAGCCACAAATTCGTGTTTATTTATATGGAAATTAACATTCTGTAACGCTGGCACCGGTTTCCCTTCATCAGTGATGTAGGTATGGCCAACGCCAGTCAAGGTTACATATGGCTTCACAATACTCTCCCGTAATTGCCGGATCTTGCGACCCGGAAATTACCTGTTTTTATCAGTCCAGCAGGCTACGGTTTACTGCGCTCTCAGGGTTCAGGGCAGATGCCTCCAGACCCTTGGCTCTGGCAACAACATTCCAGGTTTCCTGCAGGCGGGAAGCTTCCAGCGCACCCACACCATCTTTTGCACTGATGTCGTTATACACCAGTGAGCTGATGGAGCTGATGGTTTCTGCAGCAACGGCAGCGTCTACTTCAGGCACAATCTTGTGGATGATAGCGCCGCTCTCTTCGGGGTGAGCCCAGGTGTACTCAATCGCTTTTTTGTAGGCGCGTACAAAACGCTTGGCGACATCCGGGCGCTCATTGATAAAGCGCTCACTGGCAATAATAGACGCGGAGTAAATGGACAGACCAGCGTCATACCAGGGGATCACGGTCAGCTCTTTGCCGGCTTCCTTGGCCTGGTGCTCGTATTTGGGAATGTCGGTGATCCAGGAGATGGTCGCGTCGGTGGCACCGTTAATCAGCATTGGGTTAAGGGCGCCCGGATCGGCTTTCACCAGCTTCAGACTGTCACTGGGCACATTGTTGATATCCAGCACCAGAGGCAGGAATACGTTGGATGAGGTAAAAGGTGAGGTCGCTACACGCTTGCCTTTGATATCCGCCACAGATTTGATGCCACTGTCGGACAAGGCGAAGAAGGCGTGCGGTGCATCACTGAATACGGTCATAACCGCTTGTACAGCCACGTCGCTCTCAACGCGCGCTGCCAGCAAGGCTCCTATGTCCGCCAGACCGATATCGGAGCGCCCGGTTGCCAGTTTGGTAATGGCATCCGTACTGCCACGACCCTGGGAAATAGTGACCTCAATATCCTCTGCGGCGAAAAAGCCCTTGGCCATACCCACATAGACGGGGGCCTTGTCGCCACCGGGGAGCCAATCCAGCTGGAAGGTAACTTTATCTTCTGCCAGCAGTGCAGATGAGCACAGCAGCATGGCCGAACCTACAATGGCTCTTGATAGCTTGAGTAATCTCACAATCTTTCTCCTTCAATCTGATTGTCAGGACCGGAACGGCCCGCATACGACGTGAGACCAAAATAAAGGGAGACATACTGCAAGAAGCATAGCTACGGTGGAGGTGGTAGGTAATGGGTCTCACCGTAACACGCGGCCTGCCAGCACAACTGCCCGGGCTTTGAGTCACGCCATGAGCAATGACCTGGCAGTACCACCCTGAGGCAACCTATACCTGTCCGCTTATACTCAACGCTAAAGTGCGCACTGTTGACTTAGCAAACCTCGTGCCACTAATATTTATTGACCAATAGGTCAGGTATTTACAGAGTTTACTCTGGACACAAGGCGAAATGACGCCACCACACCGACCCAATTTGGTGCGATAAATGTAAGGCGGTGCGCTATTGGTGCAAAAAAGTGCATCAAAGCCGGGCAGGCCAACCTGCTCACTGCTGAGATCTTTGCCCGCCACAACCCCGGGAGATTTACCCATGCAGTATCTGATTAAAAATGCGGACGCCATTGTCACCAGGTCGCCCACGAATGCAAGTGACATCCGCCTGAAAGACGGCCTGATCACAGAACTGGGATGCGGTCTGCGGTCTGCGCCCGATGAGACCGTTGTTGATGCCAGCAACTGTGTGCTGTTGCCCGGCCTGGTAAATACCCACCACCACCTGGCGCAGTCGGTACTGAAGGGTATTCCGGAGGGAATGAACCAGGGGCTGGGAGAGTGGCTGGCGTCGGTTCCCTACCGCTTCTGGCCGCACTTTACCCCGCGCCTGATGTACCTTGCCGCGACCATCGGCCTGGCTGAGCTGCTGCGCTCAGGCGCTACCACCTGCGCCGACCACCACTACCTCTACCACGCCGCCTCGTCGCCGGAGATGGAGGACGCGGTGTGGCAGGCAGCAGAGGACCTGGGAATACGACTGGTTTTGTGCCGGGGCGGCGCCACGATCATGGGTTCCCACCCGGGACTGGCGCGTGCCGGGATTCGCCCGGAAAGTGTTGAGCAGATGATCCAGCGCCTGGAGGCCAGCCGCAGCCGCTACCACCAGACCGGTGGCAACGCCATGCGCAAATTGGTGGTGGCCCCCACCAGCCTGATCCACTCCACCACCGCCAGTGATCTCAAAGCGCTGGCCGCCTACGCCCGCCAGCACAAGCTGGGGCTCCACTCACACCTGCTGGAAGTATCTTTCGACGAAATACAGGCCCGCAAGCTGCACGACTGCTCGGCGGTTGAATACGCCCGGCGCTGTGACTGGCTGGGGCCGGACACCTGGTTTGCCCATCTGGTGCAGGCCAACAGCGACGACATCCGCCTGCTGGCCGACAGCGGTACGGGCATCAGCCACTGCCCCACCTCCAACTGCCGCCTCGGCAGCGGCGTGGCACCGGTCATCGCCATGGAGAAGGCCGGCATGGCGGTCACCCTGGGCGTGGACGGCTCTGCTTCAGCGGAGTCTGCCTCCATGATCCAGGAGGTGAATCTCTCCTGGCTTATCCACCGCGCTATTGGCGGGCCTGATGCCACCACCCTGGACAACTGCCTGCAGTGGGGCTCCAGCAACGGCGCACGACTGCTGGGACTCGATGATGTGGGTGAGCTGGCAGTGGGACGCGCTGCCGACCTTTGCCTCTATGACCTCTCCCACTACCGTTTCCAGGGTATTCACCAACGCCCGATGGCGGCGGTCATGGCCGGTGAACCGGTGCAGCTGAAAGCCAGTTTCGTGAATGGCCGCATGGTGGTATGCGACGGAGACGTGCTCAACCTGGACGGCGACCAACTGCGCCACGAACTCGCAGCCGAGATGAAAGGGTTGCTGCAACGCGCCGGCTGAGTCGCCGCGTCATCGCCCCCAGTGCAGGCCCCCTCGCAACACGGTGGCCTGCTACACCTCTGGTACCCCACCCACCAATACGCTCCGGGCAAACAACACTTCTGCTCAGGACCACCCACGTTGCCCCTTTCAAGGGCACACAATGACACCCCCCGAAATATTCTTTTGAGTGAAAAATATTTCACTTGAATTTAACTGTCCATTCGGTCAGGATTTATAAAACCGTGACCATTGGATGAGGTAAATCTGCGTCATGCACAGAGGTATAACCGCCATTCGCAGCACCCGGGTGTTCTACCGGGGCCACTTTCAACCCGCCGTCGTGATACTCAACAACGGTCGCATCAGCGCCGTGCTCGACTACACCAGTGAGGAAACCGGGGAGTTAGTCGGAGGAGAGCTGCTGGATATCGGTGAACAGATGCTGCTGCCGGGGCTGGTGGACAGTCACGTGCATGTCAACGAGCCCGGTCGCACCGATTGGGAAGGCTTTGATACAGCGACGCACTCGGCCGCCGCCGGGGGCATCACCACCCTGGTGGATATGCCGCTCAACTGCATTCCGGTGACCACCTCCCGCACCGCCCTGCAGGAAAAGCTGACCCATCTCGACGACAAGCTGTTTATCGACTGTGGCTTTTGGGGCGGCGCCACCGCCGACAACCTCGATGCGCTGCCCGAGTTGCTGGATGCCGGCGTACTGGGAGTAAAGTCCTTCACCATCCACTCCGGCATTGATGACTTCAAGCAGGTCAATGAGAGCCAGCTGCTGGATGCCATGCGCGAAGTGGCTCGCAAGGGCCTGGTGCATCTGGTTCATGCGGAACTGGACAGCGGTCACAGCGACTGTAGCGAGGCAGGACGATCCTATCAGGCCTTCCTCGCCAGCCGTCCACCGCAGTGGGAAACCGACGCCATCGCCATGGTGATCCGGGTCATGCAGCAACTCACAGCGGAGGGGCTGGAACCCCGCGCCCACATTGTTCACCTGTCCGCCGCCAGCGCGCTGCCCATGATCCGCGCCGCGCGCGCTGAGGGGTTGCAACTGACGGTGGAGACCTGCCCTCACTACCTGACATTTGCCGCGGAAGAGATTGGCGATGGCGCCACCACCTTTAAATGCTGCCCACCCATCCGCGAGCAGAGCAACCAACAGTTGCTGTGGGATGCCATTGCCGATGGCAGTATCGATTGCATCGTCTCCGACCACAGCCCCTGCACCCCACAGTTGAAAGCGATCGACAGCGGCGATCTGGACGCCGCCTGGGGTGGTATCTCCGGATTGCAGTTCGGGCTTTCGGTACTGCACCACGAAGCGGTTGACCGCAGTGTGGCGGTGGAGAAGGTGATCGAGCTGATGACCCTGGCACCGGCACGCATCGCCGGGCTGGCCGGAGACCGAGGCAGTATTGAGGTGGGCAAGCGCGCCGATTTCTGTGTCTTCGATGACCACTGCGGGCTGCACATCACCGCCGACATTATTCACCACCGCCACAAGGTGACCCCCTACGCGGGTCGCCAGCTGCGCGGTGCGGTAACAGCCACCATTCTGGCCGGTAACCTGATTTACGACCAGGGCGAATTTATTGGCAGCGCCAGTGGCAGCGCCATTCTGCGCCGCTGATCGCTTTGTATGTAAAAGGCAAACTCTATGAACCTGGAACAACTGAATCGCGCTGCACCAGAAGCGGCGCAACACTTTTTTGAGCAGGCCTGCTGCGCGCCGCGCTGGCTTGCCGCCATGACGGCAGCGCGCCCGTTTGCAGACGCACAGGCTTTGCTGCAAGTAGCTGCCCAACAATGGCAAGCCATGCAAGAGGCAGACTGGCTGGAGGCATTCGAAGGTCATCCGCGCATCGGCGATGTGGAGTCACTGGATAAGCGTTTCGCCAACACCCGTACTACCGCCAGTCACGAACAGAGTGGGGTGGAAAGCGCCACCCGGGATGTGCTGGAAGAGTTGTTGCATCTCAACCAGGTATACGCCGAACGCTTCGGTTTTATCTTTATCGTATTTGCCAGCGGCAAGTCCGCAACAGAGATGCTGCAGCTATTGCAACAGCGTATCGATAACGATCGTACGCAGGAGCTGCGCATCGCAGCCGGTGAGCAGTGGAAGATCACCGCCCTGCGCCTGCAGAAGCAGCTGGAGATCTGAGCCATGACCGGTAACGCGCAAAAAGCCGCAATCACCACCCACATTCTCGATCAGGCCCGGGGTGCTCCCGCCGCTGGCGTAGCAGTCACCCTGCAGCGGGAAGATTCATCTGACGGCCAGCTGGTGACGCTGGCACAGGCGGTCACGGATAACGATGGCCGCATCACCCAGTGGTCCGTACCCTTGCAGCTGGAAGAGGGCGTGTATCAACTGCTGTTCGACCTGCGCGGAACACCACCGCACGGCGAGTTCTTTCCGCGTATCGCGCTGGCCTTTGTGGTGCGCAACACCGAGCAACACTACCACGTACCACTATTGCTCTCACCCTATGGCTACTCCACCTACCGGGGAAGTTGAAACCCATTACCATCTGCACACCCAACCACGCCGGGTAGCGCTGATGGCAGAAAATCACTTTATGAGTGAACCCGATTATGTTTGATGTGTTTATGTTCGACCTGGCGCACCTGATGCTGCGCTTTTTTCATGTCATCGCCGGCATTGCGTGGATTGGTGCCTCGTTCTATTTTGTGTGGCTCGACAACAATCTGGAAGCGCCTTCCAAACAGCTGCAGCAGAAAGGTGTGGCCGGGCAGCTGCACGCCGTACACGGCGGCGGTTTCTACGAAGTGGTGAAATACCGCAACGGACCGGAGCAGATTCCCTCCACCCTGCACTGGTTCAAGTGGGAGGCCTACACCACCTGGATGACCGGTGCTCTGCTGCTAAGCCTGCTTTACTACATCGGTGCCGACTTCTACCTGTTGGCTCCGGAGAAGTCGGACATCAGCCGCACCAGTGCCATGCTGCTGGCCGCCTCCAGCATCGTTCTCACCTGGGCGGTCTACGACACCCTCTGCCGCACCCGGGTGATCCACCACGGCACGCTGTTCCTGCTGATCATGACAGCGCTGCTGTCCGCCCTGACCTGGTTTCTCGACCAATACCTGCAGACCCGCGCCGTACTGATCCACATCGGCGCCGCCATCGGCACCTGCATGGCGGGCAACGTGATGTTCTCGATCATTCCCTCGCAGCGCTACATGGTGAAGGAAGTGACCGCCGGCCGCGAACCGGATCCTGCTATTGGACAGCTGGCCCGTCAGCGTTCCGTGCACAACAACTACACCACACTGCCGATCATTTTCATCATGCTCAGCAGCCACTTCACCTTTGCCACCGGCAGTGGCCCACTGTGGCTGGTGCTACCGCTGATCGGCCTGATAGGCGTCTGGATTCGTCACTACTTCAACCTGAAAAATCGCGGCCAGCACCGGCCCGCGGTGCTGGTATCGGGGCTGGGGGCTTTCGTGGTGCTGATGATCGTACTGCAGTGGCCACAGGCGCCCGTCACTAGCGCCGACGCCAGCCCCATCAGCGAAGTCCAGGCGCTGACCCTGATCAACGCGCACTGCACTGGCTGTCATAGCGCAACGCCATCGTCGCCCATGTTCCAGACGGCACCGGCCAACCTGCAGCTGGACTCCCTGCAACAGATTGAGCAGGCCAGCCAACGCATCCACGCCCGCGCGGTAGTGAGCAGGGACATGCCGTTGGGCAATATGACCGGTATGACCGATGCCGAGCGCGACGCTCTCGGCCGCTGGCTGAACAGCAAACCCTGATGGGCAATCGAGGTACAGAACATGACCACAACGTTTATCACCCCGGACCTGTGTGACACTCACGGCGACAGTGTGCAGGTACTGGAACCTATTCTGAAAAACTTCGGTGGCAAGCGCGCGTTTGGCGGCGAAATGGTTACGGTCCAATGCTGTGAAGACAACGGTCTGGTGAAGCAACTGCTGGCCAGCAACGGTGACGGCAAGGTACTGGTGGTGGACGGCGGCGGTTCCACCCGCTGCGCGCTGATGGGGGACATGATGGCCGACACCGCCGTCGCCAACGGTTGGCAGGGAATTATCCTCTTTGGCTGTATTCGCGACGTGGACGACCTGGCCCGCATCGAACTGGGCGTGCAGGCGCTGGCGTCGACCCCCAGACCACCCAACCGGCTGGGCGCTGGCGAGACGCAGCTGCCGGTGAGTTTTGGCGGCGTTACCTTCCAGCCCGGACACTATGTCTACGCCGACAACAATGGCGTGATTGTCTCTGCCTCACCGCTGCTTTAAGAACTATCTTATGACTGATGGGCGCGCCACGATCAGTGCCCATCACACCCGGGGAACCGTCTATGCACACCATCTGGTTACAGAATCCGCTCGCCGTCTACACCGCCAACAATGACGATGCCCGTGGTGGCGTGGTGGTGGAAGGTGATCGCATTGTGGAACTGGTCGCCGGCGGGCAGAGGCCCGCACGTTCTGTCGACAAAATTTTCGACGCCAGCGCCCATGTACTGATTCCGGGACTCGTTAACTGCCATCACCATTTTTACCAGACCCTCACGCGTGCTTTTCCGGATGCGCTGAATAAAGAACTGTTTGATTGGCTTGTGAACCTGTACCCACTGTGGGCCCATCTGGATCGCGAGGCAGTGGCAGTGAGCAGCGAACTGGCAATGGTGGAGTTGATGCTGTCCGGTTGCACCACCATCAGTGACCACCACTACCTGTTTAACGACCAGATTAACGATGCCATTGATATTCAGGTGGAACAGGCGCAAAGGCTGGGCGTGCGGGTGGTGTTAACCCGCGGCTCCATGAGCCTGGGCAAGGACCAGGGTGGTCTGCCACCCAATTCCGTGGTGCAGAGCCACCAGCAAATCCTGGACGAGAGTGCGCGCTTGTTGTCCACTTATCATCAGCAAGGTCCCGGCGCCATGGTACAGATTGCCCTGGCACCTTGCTCGCCGTTCTCAGTCACCAGGGATTTGATGATAGATTCCGCCACACTGGCCCGTGAGCACGGCGCGCTGTTGCACACCCACCTGGCCGAAACCCTGGATGAAAACGATTTCTGCCTGCAGCAGTTTGGGCTTCGCCCGGTGGACTATCTGGAGTCCGTTGGCTGGCTGCAGGACGATGTGTGGCTAGCTCACGGCATCCATTTTAACGACGAGGAAATCCAGCGCTTGGGGCAGGCCGGGATTGCCATCTCTCACTGCCCCAGCTCCAACATGATGCTGGCCTCCGGTAGCAGTCCGGTGCTGCAACTGGAAGCGGCCGGCAGCGCGGTTGGATTGGGCGTGGATGGCAGCGCCTCCAACGACTGCTCCAATATGATTGAGGAGTGTCGCCAGGCATTCCTGCTGCAGCGACTGCAGTACGGTTCGGCCAGGGTCAGCCATCTGGATGCCCTGCGCTGGGGAACCCAAGGGGGTGCCAATCTTTTCAAGCGCTCCGACATTGGGGAGATCGCTGTCGGCAAACAAGCGGATCTGGCTCTGTTCAAGCTGGATGAACTGCGCTTCAGCGGCAGCCACGATCCGCTGGCGGCACTGATTTTATGCGGTGCCAAAAAAGTGGACTATTTGATGGTGGCCGGTCAGTTCAAAGTGGAGAAAGGGGAGCTGGCCGGAGTGGATCTGCAACAGTTGATCACCAGGCACTCGCTGGCAGCGCACAAGATGGTTTGCCGCTATCGCGAACCGTAGGTGGCGGATACCGGGTGACAGTTAGTGCTGGTAAATACCATCGGTCATCATCCATCGGCACACCGCTAATGTGACAAACCACAGACTGGTCTGGACTCTCCCGGACACGAGGGCGACAATAGCCGCTTTGCGTATCACTGGCTCGGGAGGAGAGATAGATGCACACACGCAATGTCGGCAACACAGGCCTGAGGGTCTCCAGCATTGGCTTCGGCTGCAATAACTTTGGCCTCAAGACCGATCTCGCCGCCTCCACCCAGCTGGTGCACAACGCCCTGGACGCCGGCGTCACCCTGTTTGATACCGCACCGGTCTACGGTGCCGAGTGGGGCCAGTCCGAAGCCATTCTTGGCAAGGCACTGGGTCGCCGCCGCCAGGACGCCGTTATCGTTACCAAGTTCGGCATGTGCCCGGACTACTCCCGCAACACCTCACGCAGCAATGTGCTGAAACAGGTGGATGAAAGCCTGGGCCGGCTGGGCACCGACTATATCGACATCTACATGCTGCACTGGCCAGATGTGAGCACCCCCATGGAAGAGACCTTACGGGCGCTGGACGACCTGGTCACCAGCGGCAAGGTGCGCTACCTGGGCTGCGGCAACCTGCCAGCGTGGCAGGTCGTGGAGTCACAATGGCTGTCGAAGAACGAGGGCCTGCATCGCTACATCGTCACCCAGGAAGAGTATTCACTGGTGGGCCAGCAGAATCGCCAGAGCCATATCCCGGCGTTGGAAAAGTACGGCATGGCCCTGATGCCCTATTCACCACTGGCCAACGGCCTGCTCACCGGCAAATACTCCGCCAGTGGCGACCTGCCCAGCGACACCCGCCTGGCGAAAAACCTGTGGAATATGGGCGACCGCTACCTGACACCGGAACGCCTGCAACTGGTGGACAAGCTCAACGACTTTGCCCGGGAGCGAGGTCATAACCTGCTGGAGCTGGCCATCTCCTGGCTGCTGGCACAACCGGTGGTGTGCAGCGTGATTGCCGGCACAACAGCGCCACAGCAGCTGCAGAAAAACCTGGAGTGCGGCGAGTGGAAGCTAACAGCGGAAGAGATGCAGCAGATCGATCAGATCTGTCAGGGCTGAGACGACTGACTCAGGAACGCAGAGCGGAGTAGTGCTCCGGGATCTAACCCGGAGCCACCGGTCAGTTACTTGATTTCAAACAGCAGGGTTTTCGGCGGACCCGCCAGGCGCGAAGCCATGGCATCCATGGAACCGGCTTCACGCATCCTCTCTGCATACTGGTCATGCAACTCCTTTGACGCCCACACCTCCGAGAGTGCCACCCGATCGGGAGTCTCCAGATTTAACAGCACCTCTACCGCTTCACAGCCTTCCACACTTTCAATGTTTGGCTTGGCAGCCTGCAGCATTTGTACAAAGGCGTCTGTCTCGCCGGCTTTCAGTTCGAATTCTACAATCAGTCTTATACTCATTAATCTGTTCCTGATAGTTACTAAAAAGTGTTGATAACATGAGCGCCTTGACGGGAGCCTCAGGGATAAACCTGTGCCTACCTGCCGTACTGTTGGTTGCCCTCACAAATTTTCTCTTGTTTTATCGGGAAGGCAGGCAAAATATTTTTCGGGTCTGCCTGCATCCGGAATTGGGTTGCCACTTCAACGCCGTCCGGTTTTATATAACTATAAAGATAACCGTAGATCGGGACTTTCTGATAATAAACGATGTAATAGGTCGCCTTTACCTTGTCAGAAACCTCGCACACAGCGAGCGTCTCCCACGAGTCCGGCAGGCCATAGTCTTGCTCCAGCCGGGACATCATGGCCTCACCCTGAGTCAGAAATTCTTGCTCCCGCTCCATGACCGAGTCCTGTAACAACACAGGCAAAAAACTGTCCTTTCCATTTTTGACATAAGCGTCCAGCGCCTTGCTCAATATCTCCGGCGGCGCAGCGTGCACTGAGCCCACAAAGAAAACCAACAACAAAACCAGCCATCTTTTCATCGTCTATCCCTCTGTGCACTTGTTAACGCTTCGCTACAAGCTGAAGCACCCAATCCATACACTTATGGCCACCAGCAATACATGGGGATAGGCCACCGTTGGTGCCAGGGCGCTGCGCCCATACTCCTTTACCATTGCCGCCACTCCGGGTCGCGCTGCCAGCCAGCTCTGATTAAATTGCAAGGGGCCGGTCACGTCGGGGAGCTCACTGTTCAATGCATTCTCCACCTCCAGCAAACGACGGTTGATACGGGACTGCCAGGTTTTCCAGATGCCATCCTGTAACCACAGCAGGACGGCGAACATTACAGCCCACAAGCCCGCGTGCAAGGCGAACAGCAACAGCAGGGTGACAATGACATTAGTCAGCTTGATGATGAGGGAGAATTTTTCATAGCTGTCGAACTGATTTTGCAGCACGGACCATTCTGTCTGGTAGCTGCTCCTGTTGTCTGTGGTCATCCTGACACATTCCTGTTGTTTTACTGATGCCGTCGTGGCGGTGTTCGTACAGTGGTACGAAAGAGTATGGATTGTACTGCCCAGCACATCACAAATCGAATCCCGGACGTGCATTGGATTCCATCCCGCAAAAAGCACAAAGCCCGCAATTGCGGGCTTTGTGCCGATCATCTCGCGGCTCTCACGCCTGATCGGCTTGGTGGGATGGCTCCACCCGAGCCGGCTTGTGGCGATAGAGTGGGTAGAACAGCTCCTCTGCCCAGTGCGGCCTTGCCCCCGGTACCCCGTAGCGGGCCGGACGCCCCTCAGGGATATGCAGGGTGCCGAACATCCAGTCAAACACCGACAGGAAGAGTCCAAAGTTGCGATAGTGTTTGCCGTCTGTGCCACCAAAGCCATGGTGGGTGTGATGAATGCCGGGTGATACCAGCAGGTGCTCCAGGCCACGAAACACCGGCCCGGTAAGCGGGTGACGACGCAGGGAGTCATCCCAGCGGAAGTTGCTGTGGGTAAAGATGCCCCACATGGCAAATATCAGGATGCTGACACTGGCCGCCTGATACAGGCCCAGGTAAAACGCCATCGAATGCACCCAGGCCAGCGGTGATACCAGTCCCCAGAACAGATTGATACGGAAATGCAGTATGACGTTGGCGTAGCTGGCGGTGTGATGAGTGCGGTGCAGGGGCCAGATCCAGCCCAGCCAGCGGTTATTGCGCTTGAGGTGAGAGGCCCGGTGCACCCAGTAATTGCAGAACTCCGCCAGCAGCACGATACCGATTAGCGCGGGCCAGAAAGGCCAACCGGATAACGCGCCTTTCGGGGCCGGCACCAACCAACCGATCAATATAGCCAGACCCACCGCCAGCATCGGGCGAACGGTGTATCCCAAAGCAATACAGAGCCCGTTTACCAGATAGTCATTACCGCTGTAGATGCCGCGATGGCGGCCGGCCAGCAGCTCGGCCACAAACACAATGCCCAATACCGCGCCTATCCAGAGATGCATGTCCTGCATGGGGAGTGCCTCGTTGTCTTATCCTGAGCGAGGATTCTGGCTTGCACCCCAACCTGCGTCCAATGCATTATTTATACAAATCTTATGAGCCAGACGCATATGGACATCCGCAGCCTCCGCCACGTGATCGCCCTCGCCCGGGAGCGCAACTTCACTCGCGCTGCCAGACGTGTGCACCTCTCCCAGCCAGCCCTGTCACGCAGTATCCAGGCGCTGGAGGAGAAGCTGCAGCTGAAGATATTCGACCGCGACCGGGGCAGTGTGCACCTGACAGCAGTGGGCCGGGACTTTGTGCAGCGGGCCGAAGCCCTGCTGCGGGAGATGGACGATTTCGAGCAGGTGATGGAGCGTATCGCCAGCGGTGACGACGGTGAAGTGCGTTTTGGCATGGCACCACTGCCCGCCAAGGCACTGCTGCCCCAACTGGCCCGGGAACTGCTCAGCGGTGACAGCGGCCTGCGCTGGCAGGCGGAGGTGCAAACAGCTAAAGACCTGCTGACCCTGTTGCTGGATGAACAGATCGAGTTTTTTATCTGCGCGGAAGAGCAATTGCCAAAGGACGCCCCCGTTGACGCTTACTCCATGGGCAACTTCCCTGTGTCATTTACCGTGCGCCGCGACCACCCGCTGCTGCAACCAACACCGCCCCCGCCACAGCAGCAGTTCCCGGTCATCGCCACCGGCGCCATTGGCGCCAGCAGCTACAAAGGCTTTCCCCTGCGACTGCAGGGATACCTGGAGCAACCGCCACGACTGGTGACCAGCGATTATGGACTGCTGACCCAGCTGACCGCTGAAACCGACGCCGTATGGCCGATTTCGAGACTGGCGGTTGCCAACGAATTACGCAGCGGCCACTTGCAACTGCTGCCAGACAAGGATGGGCAGTCAGCGGCGCAATTCCGGATGTTGTGCTACACCCTCAGGCAGCGTTCCCAATCTCCCGCTGCCCGGCAATTGCTTGCACGCATCCAGACGGAGATGGAGGCCCTGCTGCGGATCTGAGCCGCAGCCACAACTCATCAACCTTCGCTCACCTCCGGCAACCAGCGACAGGCGAACGCCGCCAGCAGCGACATCAGGCCCAATACCAGCACCGTCACCGACGCCCCCAGCCAGTCTCCCAGCAGTCCCACCAGACCGCCACCAATCATCAGCAAGCCAATCACGGTGTTGGAAACCGCCACATAAGCGGCACGGGTCTCCGCCGTGGCCATGTCGATCAGGTAGACCTTGCGCCCCAGGCGCACTCCGCCGTGCATCACATCAAGCAGCATAAAAATAACGGCAATGCCCCAGGCGTTGGTGACCCAAGACCACTGCAGCTGGAACGCCATAAACGTAAACACCCCCAACAAGCCGCTGCCGGCGGCCGCCAGCGCAATCACCTGGCGGCTGGAGCGATCGCCCATATGCCCCCAGAAGGGAGAGGAGATGCTCGCCGCCAGGCCGTTGGCAACGATCAGCACACCCAGCCCCAACGGGTTGGTACCGCTCACCGACTGCGCCAGCAAGACATAGAACGGCGACGCCAGGGCCACCGACAGCAGTAAACCCCGCACCATAATAAATCGCCGCAGTTTCTGGTCGGTACGTAACAAAGACAACTGTTGCAGTGCCACCGTCAGGGCGTTGCCGCCACCCTCCGTGGCTCCCGGCTGTTCTAGGATAGCCGCAAAGGCGACGGTAGCCGCCAGCCACAGTACACCGCCCAGCAGTAACAGCGAGGCGAACAGGGAGACACCGGCCTCTGCCAGCTGTGAAGCGCCCAACCACAACCCCAGCAGCAACACGGCTATGCCCGAGGCCGAACTGCTCCAGCCCATCAACCGCCCGCGCCGCGACTTCGAAACCGTCTTGCCCAGCACGTCCTTAGCCGACACCGAGCAGAGCCCCCGCGCCAGGCTGAAGACAATCAACATGGCGATGATCGCCGCCCCTGCACCTGCACCCTCGGCATTCAATGCCACCCAGGCCATACCGAACAGGCTGAATGCCGACAGCACCGCCCCCAGCAGCCAGACATGTTTGCGAATGGGCATGCGCCGCACAGCAGCCGCCACTGCCAACTGTGGTAACAACACACCACCTTCGCGAATAGGTACCAGTAAACCGGTAAACACCGCCGGCACCTGCAGCAGACCAAACAACCACGGCAGGATCAGTTTTGCACTGCCAATTTCGTCGGCGATTTTGCCCAGCAGGTTGGCTAGCAGATAGGCAAAAAAATTGCGCGGCTGGTCGTGACAGGCGGCTTCGGGAATGTCTTTACAGACACGGGCATCTTCGTCGCCGGAAATATAATCGTACAGGCGATCAATCGAAGTCTGGGAAGATTTGGCATTCATAAACAGTAGACCCGGCACAGGCCGTACAGCTGGCTACAGGAATAATGACTGCCTATAGACTAGCCGGGTTAGTCATCACTGTCAGCGTAATTTTTTCGCCGGGCCTGTCAGGCTGCGATGCTTCAGAATTTCGGCAAGGTGGCTATCAGGCGTGAATCTTCCAGTGCAGCCATGCGATGTTTGACAGCAGCAGCGTAGTCACTGCCGGTAATCAGGCGCCTAAAGGCCTGCACGTCAGGATAGCGCACCATCAATACCTGATCCCAATGCTCTCCTGCTGGTCCAATGACCGTTGTCCGGGCGTCACCGAACCAGATCACTTCGCCACCCACCGCCTGCAACAAAGGCGCTGCCGCACGACTGTAGCGTCGATAGGCCTCCTCTCCCGTTACATTGTCATGCCCGCTCCGATAGTCGGCCTGCCGGCGAAAGCGCAACAGGTTAAGCATCACAAAGGGGGTGTCGGCCGGCAGCTGTTGAGTCAGTTGTTGCAGTTGTTCTGCACGGGCTTCTATGGCTTTCATGCACTCTCCGGCTTCACGGCACTGATCATTCAGCATTTAAACTTAATCGGTAAACTCTGCAATCCCCAGGCGCCGAGGAACGGTCGCCACTGCCACTCTCCTGCCTGTTGCGGCTCGCGCAAGCGTTTTGCGATCAGGTGCAGTCCTTCCTCCAGCTGTGCCCGCGCCAGGAACTGCCCCAAACAGATATGCTCACCACGGCCAAAGGCCAGGTGGCGCTGTTCACTGTGGCGCAACGGATCAAATTGATCCGGGTCTGCAAAAGCTGCGGGATCGCGGCCACTGAGGGGTATGGCAAACGCCAGCAGTGTCCCACTGGGGAAATACAGCCCGTCATACACAAACCCTGTTTTGACGGTGCGGAAGAAGGTAGCGATGGAGGCGAAACGCAACATCTCCTCGACCACCAGGTGGCAAAATGGTAACTCATCGGCACACCGCTGCCAGTAATCCGGGTGCTCCAGCAGTTGGTGCACCGTCAAAGTGAGCATATTTTTTGACGTGTCGTAACCGGCGATCAACAGGTCCAGCAGCATAAAACGCAGGTCGTCATCGCTGATCCTGCCGCTGTTTTTACTTGCGATCAGGGCAGCCAGCAAACCGTCCCCGCCAGTGCCCGGGCGCTCCTCATGGGTGGCAACGATGTGATCCGCAAAGCGCCGCAGGTTGTCGTAAGCCTGTAAAAAATCCACTTTCAACTCTGCCTGCAGGCCGAACAGCGTCATGTAGGTTTCGATGTCGGCGCGAATAGCAGCAATGGAATCTGCCGGGACACCGAGAATGCCGCACAAAACGGTCACCGGAAAATGAGCGGCAAACTTGGCAAAATCAAATTGTCCGGAAGGTGCCCACTCATCCAGAAGCCCGCTGATGACCCGCTGCATTAACGGCCGTGCCTGTTGCGCCCGTTTCGGCGAAAACGCCTCCGCCACACTCATGCGCAAACGGTGATGATCAACACCGGACTTCGACTGCATCATCTCCAGCATAAAGCGCGCCCAGTGTGTGTCGCCGGCCTGATAGAAATCCACCACGCCAGCCAGTCCCATCTCCAGCTTGTCGTCCATGGCACCGAGATCCCGCAAAGCGTGATAGCCATGGATTACATAACCGGCTTCAAAACGCGCCAGCCATGGATGCTGTTGTCGCGCTGCTGCAGCGTAGGCGAATGGATCGCGGTGAAAGGCGGGATCGCTGACGGGCAATCCGGGCAAAACCAACTCGTCGATGGATGTCATGGGAACACTCTGCTTCCGGTTTTTGTTATGTAATGGCAGGTTGTCGGGCGGCACGCTTTCCAAACAGACATTTGAGGGTATAGTACCCCTCACGCTCCATCAATTCACGGAAGCGCCCAACGCAATAACAATAACGATCAGGATCTGTCCATGCAGACGCAACAACGAATAGCCCTGGTAACCGGCGCAGGTGCCGGCATGGGCGAAGCCACCGCCAGGCGCCTGGCCCGTGATGGGATGGCGGTAGCCGTGCTGGATATTCATCAGCAGAACGCACAACAGGTAGCAGAAGCCATTACAGCTTCCGGAGGCAAGGCCATTGCCGTCGGCGCTGACATTGCCGAGCGAGGCCAGGTGGATGCCGCCATTGCCACCATTCACGCCCAGCTGGGACCGGTCAGCGTGCTGGTCAACAACGCCGGCATCGAGGACTTCACCCCGTTTACCGAAATCAGCGACGACAACTGGCAACGCCAGATCAGCGTTAACCTGACGGGTAACTACCATGTCACCCAGGCGGTGGTACCGGATATGATTGCGCAGCAGTGGGGGCGGATCATCAACATATCGTCCTTCGGCGCCCAGGTGGGGGCCCCCAACATGGTGCACTACACCGCCGCCAAGGGTGGCATCATCGCCATGACCCGCTCACTGGCGCAGGAGTTGGGGCGCCAGGGGATTACGGTCAACGCCGTGGCGCCGGGTTTTATCGATACCCCCATGGCGCAGCGCACCATTGCCGCTGCCAAACTGGGAGAGAACATCGACGCCGTACTGGCCAGCTACCCCATTCCCCGTCTCGGCAAGCCCGAGGAGGTAGCGGCCGCAACGGCGTTTTTCGCCTCGGAAGAGGCCGGATACATTACCGCGCAACTGCTGGGCGTGAACGGCGGCACCGCGGTTTAGCCGCCGTATCATCTCTCTTTTTGCGCATGCTGGTGAGCTACTCGAAATCCAGCTCATCGGCACGCGCCACCGGCTTGCCCGCCTCCAGCCAGGCATCAAATCCACCAGCAATACTGGTGACACTCAGGTAACCCATCTCCTGCAGGCTGCAGGCCGCCAGTGCGGCGCGGCCACTGCTTTTGCAATACAGCACCAGGGGCAGGTCGCGACCGGCCAGCTCCGGGGAACCGGAGAGTTTGAACTCCAGTAGCCCACGGGGGATATTGATGGCGCCAGGCACATGGCCCTGCCGGTACTCATCCGGTTCGCGCACATCAATTACAGCCGCGGCCTGGGTAATAGCGTCATCTACCTGGTCCAGCGACACCTCGCTGATCCGGGCCTTGGCTTCCATCACCAGTTCATGGGCATCTTTCATAATCATGGTCTCCTGCTTTGCTGACACGGGTGCCAGCAGGTTAACAACAACGGGCTTCTGACAATCTGACAGCAACCGAATGGGTACGCCTTGACCTGAGTCCGGAATCAGGACGATGGCCGCTCAGTGTGTATGCGCCCGGCGTTGCGGCCAATCACTTCCAGCGCCGTATCGTAAAAGGCGCTGATCAGGTTGGAGAACGACAGCTGGAAAGGGTAGAGCATGTACATATCCACCTTCGCGGCCTGCCACTCGGGCAGCAGTGGTACCAAATCATCGCTGCCCGCGATCATCTGCTCCGGCAGCACACCCACGCCCAACCCCTGCAATACGTACTGTTTACAAATCTGGAAACTGTTGGCCCGCGCCCGCACCAGGGGAGAGAACTCCAGCTGCTTGCGACCGTTGTCCAACACCAGCTTGTTGGCAGAGCCATAGAAGTCAGTGTCGATCAGCGGCAGCTTGTTCACCTGTGAGGGCGCCGTAACCGGCTCTTCCAGTGACTGCAGGTATTCCGGTGACGCACACAGAAAGCAATCCAGCGTAAACACCTTGCGGGCGATCAGGGAGGAGTCCTGCAGCGGCCCCACACCCAGCACCAGGTCGAACCCGTCTTTTACCGGGTGGGCCATACTGTCCACCAGGCGAATTTCCAGCCGTGATTTGGGATAGCGCTGCAGGAAGCGACTGCTGACACTGGCGGCGTAGTCGATGCCGACAAATACCGGCATCGCCACCCGCAGCGCTCCCTGGGGTTCCTGCTTGCTGCCCTCCACCAGTGCGCGAATATCGTTGGCTTCGGTAAAGATCTTGAGACTGTGCTGGTAGACCTGCTCTCCCAGGTCGGTCACCGATAGCTGGTGAGTGTTCTTGCGCAGCAGTTTGATACCCAGATCCGCCTCCAGCTTGCTCAGCTTGCGACTCACCGTGGACTTGGGTATCCCCAGCAGCGCCGCGGCGCGGGAGAGGCTGCGACACTCCACCACCTTGCTGAACACCAGCAGTGCGTCCACATTGAAAGGAAGGTTCTGTTCCATTACACCAATCTCAAAAGTTTACGGATCAAGGGCCGGCCATGTTCCATTAATGCAACACCATGTTTTTATTTAAGGTCTTTTTGCGATATTGAGTCAAGGGTAAGATCGCCCAAAAGATAATCAGCTTGCCCTCGAGGTGAGCGTTCAAGGCGATAGCCCCGGGCCTGAAGAGCCGGGTGAAATAATTGAAGGAGAGCCTGATGAGTGACGACCCCATCGTTAAGAAGCCCGAAAGCGGCTTCTGGCACGACGCCTACCCGGAGCTGGGGCGTGGCCCCATCTCCCTGGAAGACAGTGTCTGCCCGGAGTTCTACGAGAAAGAGAAGGAGCATGTGTTCCGCAAAAACTGGCTCTGCATCGGCCGGGTAGAGCAGCTCCCCAAAAAAGGCAGCTACTTCACTCGCGAGCTGGCAATTCTCGACACCTCCGTACTGGTGGTACGGGGCAAGGACGATGTGATCCGTGCCTTCCACAACGTCTGTCCCCACCGCGGCAACAAACTGGTGTGGCAGGACGACCCCTTCAAGGAAATGGAAGGCAATGCGCCGCTGCTCTACTGTCGCTTCCACGGCTGGCGCTTCAACCTGGACGGCTCCCTGATCAAGCCCTCCCGCGCCGACCTGCTGCTGGATTTTGACGGCAGCCAGTGCAGCGTCCCGGCCATCCAGTGCGATACCTGGGGCGGCTTTGTCTTTATCAATATGGACCCGGACAACACCCGGACCGTACGGGATTTTCTCGGTGAGTTTGCTGACGGCCTTGAGGGATACGATTTCGATGGGCCGCACCAGGTGTACAAATTCAAGGCCGAGCTGCAGTGCAACTGGAAGATCTTTATGGACGGCTTTGCCGAGAGTTATCACGGCCCCTACTTGCACGCCAACTCCTTCGGCGCCCTCACCGAAGTGGCCAAGATGGATGCCGCCAACCCCTACACCGATGCGCTGGCCTACCAGCTGAGCGGACCACATCGCATGTTCTCTTTCTACGGCGAACCCTCCAAGGAGACGCCGTTTTCGCGACCGATTGAGAAGCTGACCGAATCCAGCCCCGCCGGCCCCTGGAACAAGAAGCCCAGTGACAAGCCGTTGCCGAAAGGGCTGAATCCAACCCGTTCCGACAAGTACGGTTTTGACTCTTTCCAGTTCTTCCCCAACTTCGTACTGATCTTCTCCTCGTCCGGGTTTACTACGCACCTGCACTGGCCGACGGGACCGCACTCGCACATCATTGAAGTGGATATGTATTTCAAGCCGCCCACCACCCACAAGGAGCGCATCTCCCAGGAACTGACCGTTTCTTTCCTCAACGATATTGTGCTGGAAGACGCCAGCCCGCTGGAAGGCATGCAGGCCATGCTCAACAGCCGGGCGCTGACACACTTCCACGCCAACGACGAAGAGATACTGGTTCGTCACCTGCATAAGGTGGTACAGGACACCGTGGAAGAGGGCGAGAAAAAGAAAAACGAAAATCTTATTGCCAGACAGGGAGGTGACCAATGACCTCAAAATTACCGCAACAGTTTCGCGAGCTGGAGTGCTGGGTAGGCGAGTGGGGCATCGAAGATGGCCACCTGCGCTACGTCAAGCGGGTCAACAGCACCATGGAAGAGCTGAAGTCCTTCTACAACGACATGTTTCCCCGCGGCAAAGAGGCGATTGAGTACGTCAACCAGTTTGACTACAACGAGCCGCTGCCGGAAGACGCCGCCAATCTGCGCAATCTGGTCTACTCGCTGATTACGGTTGCGCTTGCTGTCGAGGTCTGGCGTCAACCCCGGGTCAAGCACTCGGCCCAAACCATCCTGACGAGAATCTGTTAATCGCTAACCCATTGTATCAGGGCAGTCACAGCGAACTGCCTGTTGAGGTGAACCATGAGCTTTGAAGTCATCAACCTGACACCGCGCATCGGCAGTGAAATCAAAACCGATGTAGAGACCCTGGTGGCCGGCACTCACGCCCGGGATATCCGTGAAATTCTTGAGCACCGGGGAGTGGTGGTCTTTCGCAACTTGGAAATAAACGACGCCCAACAAGTGGCGATCGCCAAAACGCTCGGTACCATTCCGGACAACGAGGGTGAAGGGGGCATCTATAAAATCTCCCTCGACAAAGATATCAACGCCCGCGCCGACTACCTGAAGGGCTCCCTGATGTGGCACTCTGACGGGTCGCTGCAGAAGTATCCCAACCTCGGCGCCCTGCTGCGCCCCGTCAAACTTTCAGAAGTGGGCGGCCAGACAGAGTTTGCCAACACCTACGCCGCCTACGATGACCTGAGTGATGCAGAGAAGGCGGACTACGATAACCTGCGGGTGATTCACAGCGCCGAGGCATCTCAATACTACGTACGCCCGGAGATGAGCTACGCCGAAGTACAGCAGTGGCAGCAGGTACCCAACAAAAATTGTCCGCTGGTCTGGCAACACCAGTCGGGCCGTAAATCGCTGTTGCTGGGATCCACCTGCGACTATGTCGCCGATATGAAAATCGAACAGAGTCGCGCGTTACTGGCCAAACTGCGCGATTGGTCTACCCAGCCACAGTACGTTTACCATCACCAGTGGCAGTTGGGTGACCTGCTGATCTGGGACAATACCGGCACCATGCACCGCGCCATCCCCTACCCGGAAGACAGCGGCCGCCTGATGCACCGCACCATCCTGGAAGGTGAAGAGCCGCTGAACTAACAGCGGCCGGCATAACACAGTCCTGATCCCGTAAACCGCCACCTGGCGGTTTACGCATTAACAGAAGAATAATATTTGGAGATTTCGTAATGCCGCTACTCACCGATCAGGTCGCCATTATCACGGGTGGCGCCAGCGGTCTTGGTCGCGCCTCAGTCAAACGTTTTGTGGAAGAAGGGGCTCGTGTCGTGATTGCCGATGTCAATCGCGAACAGGGCGAAGCGTTAGCCCGTGAGTTGGGTGACGCGACCCGCTTCAAACTGACCGATGTCAGTAACGAAACGCAGATTGCAGAGCTGATACAGTTTGCGCTGGACCAGTTTGGCGACCTGCACTGCATGTACAATAACGCTGGCATCAGCGGCGCCGTACACAACAGCTATCTGGAAGACGACCTGGCAGACTTCGATCAGGTTATTGGCGTGAACCTGAAAGGTGTCATGCTGGGTAGCCGTGCTGCCGGCCGCTATATGGCGAAACAGAAGCGCGGCTCCATCATTAACACCTCATCCATCGCCGGTCTCAAGCCCGGCCTGCCACTGATCACCTATCGCGCCGCCAAGGCCGGTGTGATTCACTACACCAAATCCATTGCCAAGGAGCTGGGCGCCTACGGGGTACGGGCAAACTGTATCTGCCCAGGCCATATTCCGGCGGCCCAGACCTTCTACGACATGGACGAGATGGTGCGACGCAAACAGCCCCTGGAACGCCGTGGTACACCGGAAGATGTAGCCAACGCCGCTCTCTATCTGGCCAGTGAACTGTCCGCCCAGGTCACAGGGTTGGTGTTGCCGGTGGATGGGGGATCCAATTTGGGGAAAGACTAAAGCGCAGGAGCCAGGAGCCAGGAGCCAGGAGCCAGGAGCCAGGAGCCAGGATAAAAATTAGAATATTACGTAGAGACGATAGCTATGAGTGATGACAACAAGAAAGTGGTACTGGCGTTTATTGATGCCATGGGCAAGGGCGATCCGGAAGGGGCAGCAAACTGTATTACCGGGGATGCCTACACTCTGGCCAAAGGGTTTGGCAGCTTTGCCGGTGTGCGCGAGCACGACACCATACTCGCCACCATTGGTGCCTTTCACCAGTTGATGCCCGCCGGCATGAAGCCAGAGATCGTCAGCGTGATTGCAGAGGGTGACAAAGTGGTGGTGGAGTTTGAGGGTAACGGCATTCTCTACAACGGCGAGGCTTACGGCAATGAGTATTGCATGGTGTTCAGAATGCGCGATGGCAAGATCTGTCAGGTCAACGAATACTTCTGCACCCTGTTGGCAGAACAGCGGTTGTGGCCGGTGATCAAGGACATGCAGCTGTAAGCTGCCTGGCCTTGCCGCAATGCAAATCTTTAATATGAATTCAACGCATCCTTCTCCTCGGGTACATGGAAAAAGGGACGTTACCCACTTATAAAACCTGAAATTTTCGCCGTACCGATAGTTAGCCAGCTGCATAAGGTAAAACGGTAGTTGCAGGGAGCCTTACGTAGATCATGACCGGCAGCAACATAATTATAAGAAAATAGTCAGGATCCAAATGCCAAACCGCCCGGGCGCAGTCTGTGGACACTGGTAAATATTTTTGGTGTGCAAGGAGAGGTTTCGACCCGTGCCTTGCCACTAGCTGACTGTACAGATTTGGGGATCGTATCCCACTCAAATTCCGCACCGGATTGGATAACCAACTTCGCTACGAACCTGGTTACCTGCGAGGTTCATCGAGACGACGTTTTCGCAGTTCACATCCGTATTTAATTAGCCCGAAAACAAAGTCCACATACATGGATAATAAAGATTTTATATAAAGACTTTACCCGGTATGTTCGAAAGCATTACATTGGTTACGCACACGACACGATTCAATGTCGTGGAGCGAAGAATAAAAATAACAAATAGAAATATCCACGAGCACCAAATAGATCGTTTCGCTTCTTAAATAAATAATAATGATGAAGAGGAAGTCTCATGAAGCAGTGGTATTACTCCGTGTCCATGCTGGCGGCGGCAGCAGTCAGTGCCGGGCTCTCAAGTCAGGTCAGTGCACAGCAGGACGCCCCCAAAACACAAACCTCCTCCCGGGTAATGGAAGAGATTATCGTCAACGCCCGCCGGCGCGAGGAAAACCTGCAGGAAGTCCCTGTTTCCATGACAGTGCTGACTCAGGAAAGTCTGTCCAACGCCAACATCACTGAAGCTGGCGACCTCGCCACCTACACCCCTTCACTGATGACCAACACCCGCTTTGGCTCGGACTCAACCAACTTTGCGATTCGCGGCTTCTCCCAGGAGTTGCGCACTACATCATCGGTTGCCGTCTATTTTGCGGAAGTGGTCGCACCCCGCGGCGCCAACACCACACAGTCCGGTGACGGCGCCGGCCCAGGCGATTTTTTTGACCTGGAAAACGTACAGGTTCTGAAGGGACCACAGGGTACGCTCTTTGGACGTAACACTACCGGTGGTGCTGTGCTGTTAACACCCAAACGCCCAACCGATGAGCTGGAAGGCTATGCCGAGGTTTCGGCCGGTAATTACGACCTGAAGCGAGCCCAGGGCGTGGTAAATATCCCGATCAACGAAAGTTTTCGCATTCGTCTTGGTGTAGACCACCAGCAGCGCGACGGCTACCTGAACAATATTTCGGATATCGGGCCCGATGATTTTGCCGATCAGGATTACACCGCCGCACGTGTGAGCGTGCTCTGGGATATTACCGAGAACCTGGAAAACTACACCATTGCCAAGTGGGTGGAATCTTCCAACAACGGCAGCCCTTACTCGTTGCTGGCCTGTAACCCAGCCGGACAACCGTTTGGCAGTCTCTGTCAGGCCGACCTGGATCGCCGGATTGCCAGCGGCAACAACGGTGAATATGACGTCTATAACTTTATTCCGGAATCCGAAAGCGAGCTGGAGCAGTGGCAGGTGATTAACACCACCAGCTGGGAAATCAATGACGATCTGACGCTGAAGAATATTGTCTCTTACGCCGAGTTTGAATCTACGCAGGCCTTTGCACTCTACGGCACAGACTGGCGGGATTTTACCGGGCAGCACGTCTCGTTTGCGCAGATCAACGCCCGGGCAACACCCACCACCAGCCAGAAAACCTGGGTGGAAGAGCTGCAACTGCAAGGTACGGCGTTCGATGAATCCCTGACCTGGCAGGCAGGTTTGTACTATGAACGCAGCGAGCCCATCGAACCCTATGGCTCCCAGGCACCATCCTCGCTGAGCTGTGACCAGAGTTCGGTGGAGTCCTCCAACCCGTTAGACTATCGCTGTAATGACTTCTTCGGGGCGTTATTCAGCGGTGGTTGGACCAACCCCACCGGGCTTCCTCCCTTCTCCTTCGGCAGTGTCCAGAACACCCCTGGCGGAGTTACCTACACCAACAAAGCGGTCTACCTGCAGGGAACCTATCAGTTTAATGACCAGTGGAGTACCACCGCGGGTATTCGTTACACCAATGACGAAACCAGTGGCTGGGTTGATGAAACCATTTACTTCTTCCCCGGCACCGTTGCCGGCGGCTATTACGCTCCCGCAGCTACCATCCAGAACTACCGTAAGCCTGAAACCAGCAGTGAAGAGCCAACCTGGCTGCTGGGCGTCGAGTACAAACCCACTGATGACATGATGCTGTATGCCAAGTACTCTCGCGGCTACCGCCAGGGCAGCGTCAACCTGGCTTCCATTGAAGAGTGGGCGATCCACGAGCCGGAAAAAGTGGACACCTACGAGCTCGGCCTGAAAACCAGCTTCGAAGGTTCCATAGCCGGTACCTTTAACGTCGCAACCTTCTACAACGACTTTACCAACCAACAGGTGCAGTTTGGTTACCTCAACAGTGACGGGGTAGGTACGACATCCATTCTCAATGCCGGTGCATCCACTATCTGGGGTGTGGAAATTGACGGTGCGTTACTGCTGACCGATAACTTCAGTGTGAACTACAGCTACGCTTACCTGAATACTAATGTGGATGAAATCAACATACCTCAAGCGCCCTATCCAGCCGGAGTTGGCATCTTCTCGGGGACCTCGACAGCAGAAGATGAGCCGCTTTCCTACGCGCCGGAAAACTCGTTGGTAATCGGACTTAATTATCATATCCCGGTAGATGAATCACTCGGCGATATCGTCACATCGTTAACCTATGTCTATACCGACGATATGCAAGCCGTCTCGAAAGATACCTCGCCGTACGCGACGCTGCCGTCTTACGAACTGGTTAACCTGAACCTGAACTGGCGCAACGTCATGAGCAGTCCGGTGGATGTGAGCATGTTCGTCACCAACCTGTTCGACGAGGAGTATCTCACCAATATTACCGGTAACTGGTCAACTGGCCTCGAGGCAGGCCGCGTAGGCGTACCACGCATGTACGGTGCCCGGGTACGTTACAACTTCTGATTTGTTCGGTGCTCTCGTTGCCCCCGGTCGTGCGAACTTCCGGGGGATTTTTTTGGTTTTTCGTTCAGCAATGTCAAAAGCTCGCCCAGGGGACTGGGCTCCTACGGTCTGGGTGCTAGTGTTGTAGGAGCCCAGTCCCCTGGGCGAGCCTTTTTCAGACCCTCTCGCTGACACCAACCCAAAAGACTATTCGCCTTACAACCGGCAACGCACCGCATAGAGCAGGCAGTCACTGCGGGCAATGTCCGGACGCGCGGTGATCATAAACAACTTCAGTGGCCGCACCGGTCGCAACTCGCCACCGTCGGTGGAAAACCATTCTGCCAGTGGTACGTCCGCACCGGCATTGCGGATGCGCATTTGCGCCGCCGCTTCCCCATTGCACCAACCCAGTACCGTGTCCGGTGTCACCACACCAAAATTAAAATGTTCGATATCCACACGCAGCGTGAGCTGATCGCCGCTACGCGGTGACGCGGCATAGCTGAAATGCAGCTGCTCGGTGAACTCCAGGCGCACCGGATTGTGCAGCACTTCAATAGGCCAGGGCGCCTCACTCAGGTCAAACAGGTTCTCCCGGTTAAAGAAGCGCTGCAAACCATCAAACGCGATTTGGTGGGACTCCTCTTCCTGGGCGCCACCGCACTCCACTGTCACCGTGGGCACATCCCGTTCACTCGTCTCCATCAGGGCCCCCAACCGCAGGTCGGTAATAATCAGGCGCTCGGTAAACAACGACACCAGGGCGTCGTGACGGCTGTCCAGATGCACTGCGACACCGAACGCCGGGCCATTACCCGACGTGTTGTGCAGATCAATCAGCGCTTCGGGACGGAGCTCGTGAATCAGGGTCATCAACGCACTGGCCAGTTGACCTTCGTCGTCGTCATAGGGAGGTCGGAAACAGCGATTCAGATCGCGGTTGCCCGGCAACTGCCGGTAAGTAAACGGCGGCTCTGTCAGTGCAGCACGCACATTCATAATGGCAAGATAGAGATCACAGACCGGTTGCTGTGGTTGTTGCAACAAGCGAAAGATTGCCTCGCAACCGGAGGGCTCATTGCCGTGCAGCAGTGTCACCACAAAGCGACAGCGGGAGCTGTCCCGTCCGGGAAGGTGCAGGCAACAGGGGCCCGGCAGCTGCTGCAGAAACTCCACCACATTGTTGCCCAACGACTCGGGTACCGGAATCAATGGGAGCAGGCTCATAAGTCCCTCCATTGCGCCACCGGCGTGCCGGTTTGCTGGTTGTGCAGATACCCCAACAACATGGTGCGAGCGGCCTCGTGGGAAAATGGCGAGCCGGGGTCCAGTTTCTGCAATTGACGCAACTGCCAGGCAGCTCCGGTTTGTGCCGTCTGTATACGCTCTTCAATAACCGTTAGCAGGCGGTCGATTTCCGCTTCAGCAAGGCCGATGTTCTGCAATCCTTCCCGGGCCAACGGGATCAGCAGCTGGGCCAGTTTCAGCAACGGTTGCTCTTCAAGGCAGTGACGCGCGCGGTTGGGCCACACCAGCCGTGCACCGGTACCAAACTGGGCCGCGCGGTAGAAGTTGTACTTGGCGTAGTTGAAAGGCAGGGCCGGCAGCAGGCGATCAGCGCGGTCGGCAAACGCCTCTGCCAACCCGATATAGAAAGCCGCACTGGCCAGCATATCAATCACCGTGGGGCCCGCTGGCAGTACCCGCAGCTCGATTCGCAAATGGCCGCCATCAGCACGGTCATAAACCGGACGCAGCCAGGACCAGACGCTGTTCTGGTGCATGCGCAGCTCATCCAATCCCGGTGCCACCCCAGCTCGCCATTGACGCAAGTGATCCTCGCTACCACACACGGGCAGCACGGGAGGATGCGTCGACACCGATTCGGCAAACAACTCATAGGCAGAACGACGCAGGAACCCCTGACCCAGACTCACCCGTGCCGGGTGGCGCCATTGACCGGCAGCCGGCCGGCTGTCGACACTGTGTTTGAAGAGGGGAATACGGGTCTCATGCCAGAGGCGATGGCCAAACAGGGTGGGCGAGTTGGCAGCCAACCCCAGAGCAAAGGGTGTGGCCAGCAGCAGACCATTGTAAAGATCGGCAAAACGCGAGGGCTTAACCCGGTAATGCAACTGGAAAGAGGTGTTGGCCCCCTCATAGGTGACATCGTCAGCGCGGAATTTCAGCGGTGGGTCGCCGTTGATATGTATGCAGAAATCGCCGGAACCGATGCGCGCTAAACCGGCCGCCAGGGCACGGTAGCGGGGCTGATCGGTCATGTGCGCCGCGCCAAAATTCTCCCGTTGCAGGGTGGGCAGAATGCCGACGGCCAGCGGCAGGGCCCCAAAGTTTCCGGTCAGGTTGCGCAGCTGGGTCAGGGCAACGTCAAAATCCTGCTGCAACACCGAGAAGGGCGTCGAGGACCCAACCACCGGATCCGAATTGTATTCCAGGTTGAAGCGGTTAAGTTCCGGGGTGAAGTGCGGGTCCGCAGCCAGGGCCAGCACCTCCTCGTTACAATCCACCACGGCCCCGTGGGGATCGACGAGGTAGAGTTCCAGCTCGGCACCGAAGGAGCAGACATCACCGCCAAACTGGGGATCCCGCAGCATCTCCTCCAGTGTCGAGAGACACTCTCCCAAACGGGCGGAGAATCGGGTGTAGTCCTGCGCAGTGAACTGTTCACTGGCAATGGCAAGGCCCATATCACGCTCCCTCGTTAATACCTCCTTTCAGCTTAGGAAGACGAGGCCACAATGACAATGCGCCAGCGCAAATAGAGGCTGATATCTGCTGCTCTCAGAGATCCAGCCGAGGCAGGAGCTGATAGCTGGCGTCTGCCGGAGTCAGGTCACCGCGGGTGACTTTATCGCCCATACCGAAGGGCCCCGCCTCCCAGTCACCGCTGTCGTTGCATTCGCGGAACCAGTCCACCATGACAAAGCGCTTCAGGATCCGCCATTCATCATCTCGCTTCTCGAACAGGTCCAGGTAACGACCGGCGGCGAAGACGTCGCGGCGGTTACCCTCCGCATCCGGCACAGAGTGATAGCCCTGGTAATAGGACTCCACTTCCGCCTGCTCGCCATGCAGGGTGATAAGGACGTTACCGAGGGTGTGCATGTTGTAGCGCATGGCCTGCAAGTTAGGTTTTGCATAGGCGATAAACTCGTCCCGATTGCCGGAGAACTCCAGGTGATCGTCGTGGGCATCCGGCCAGTAGGTGCTGCGGATCAGGGACTCGTCGCAGCGATCCGTACCACGACAGTAACGCATCAGGGTATCGCGTATGGCTTCACGGTCTGCAAGTTCAAGGACTATCTCGGTAACTTTTCTGGCCACGCTTACTGGCTCCTTTTGTTATTGGTTATGGTTATATTTCAGAGACTGCGTGGCAGCTGGGGCAGGACCCCGGCCTTTGCCTTGCCGCTTTCAACCATGCCACAGATACATGCTGGAGTGACGATTGAGAATAGTCAGGCGATAGCTGCTGTCAGACACACGCCCGGTCAGCCCATAACAGATGTGCAACGGCAGCAGGTGCTCCTCTCGCGGGTGGCAAAAACGGGCTTCCGGCGCCTCATGCCAGTATTGCAGACGCTGCCGGCGCTCAGGCTCGTCCAGCGCGGCATCGGTACAGGTGCTGTGGAGCCAATCCTCAAAGGCACGGTTGCGCGCATCCACAGCAGCATCGTTGCCGGCAAAGAACGCTTTCATATTGTGGAAAGAGAACCCCGAGCCAATCACCAGCAAATTGTCGTGGCTCAAGGACTGCAGTGCCTCTCCCATTCGCAGGTGCAGGTCCGGGTCCAGCGAATCTGCGAGTGATAGCTGTACGCAAGGGATATCCGCATCGGGGTACATGATCTTCAGGGGCACAAACAAGCCGTGATCAAAACCCCGCTGCGCATCCGCATCGCAGGATATGCCGTGAGCGGTCAGCGCCTTCTGCACAGCCTCCGCCAAGTCCGGTTCTCCGGTGCAGGGATACTGGATACTGTACGACTCTTCCGGGAAGTTGTAGTAGTCGTAGATCAACGCCGGCAGGGCACCACTGGTGACGCAGGGTACCCGGGTTTCCCAGTGGGCACTGATCACCAAAATCGCGGAGGGTTTGGGGATATCCGTCGCAATGGTTTTCAGACACTCGACCATTTCGGCATGGGAAGGATCGCCCAGCAGCGGCATGGGACCGCCACCATGGGAAAGAAACAATACATTGGGACCGCTCATCACAACTCCTGCTCACCTCGGTATAATTGCCACTATAACCCACCGTTATATAGTCGACGGCACATTACACGGCTGCTTTCCTGCTGGCTTTGAACCCCTATGACAACAAATCGACACCTAGCGCTGGCTTGCCTTCTGCTGATCGTTCTGTGCCCCACCGGGGCCAGTCTGGCAGAGGACGCCAGCTCCCTATCGGGCAAAAAGCTCTTTATCCGCTGCAAGGCCTGCCATGTATTAACACCACAGGAGCGGCAGCTGGCCGGTCCGCACCTGCAGGGCATCGTGGGCCGGCAGGCCGGTTCACTGGAAGGTTTCGCCTACGGCGAGAGCCTGGCCGGAAAAACCTTCGCCTGGGATGAAGCACAACTGGATCAGTGGTTGCAACAGCCACAGAGTGTGGTCCCCGGCATGTGCCTGCCCTTTTTCGGCCTGCGCAAGGCTGAAGAGCGCCAGGCATTGATTGAATACCTGAAGCGCCCGGGTGACCAGTAATCTCCAGCGCCTCTAAACCGCGCTGATCAGCGCCCCGCTGGCTTCGTAGATCACGGCATAGGAACCTTCGGTATCCAACGCATCCGACACCTCCAGCGCCCCGCTCTCGGCCGCCGTCACTAACCCCCCCAATGTGCCAATCAGGTCGTCGGTCTCAATGTCGTAGACTGCCATAAAGCGGTAGGGGTTGGCCTCCTGGATGGGGTGCGCAAGGTGAAATCGCTGGGCTGCTACAAAGCCCGGCAGCTGCACCACATCCTGCAGGTGCTTGTGGCGATACCAGTCGTCGCACTCCTGCTCGCGACCCGGATGGGGGTTACTGAGGACAACCATCTTGAATTGTTTCATGCCGCTTCCCATTCTTATATTTTGTGCAGGCCATGAGGTTGGTCGCCAGCGCTCTTTGTAAGCAACCGACGACCACAAGGGATACAGACTTACTTGGCCGCTTTCTCCTGCATGGCCTTAACCGCTTGCAGGTGGTCGTTCTGACGAATGGTCACCGTTTCGTAGGCAAGCCCGGTATCCAGCAGGCTGTGAGTCACCCGCTTCAGTTCCTGGTTGAGCAGGATCTTGGTAAAACGTACAGCGTTGCGGGAGTTGGCCAGTAGCTTGTTACAATAGGTTGCTACGGTCTCATCCAGCTGTGCAACGGGAACACAGTGATTGATCAGGCCGATATCCGCCGCCTGCTGTGCGGTGAGCAACTCACCGCTCATCAGGAACTCCTTGGCGCGGTTCAGGCCTACCAGCTGTGGCCAGATGATGGCACCGCCGTCACCGGCAACCAGGCCAACGGCCACGTGGGGGTCGCCAATGCGGGCCTTGTCGGAGGCAAACACCACATCGCAAAAGAGGGCGATGGTGGCCCCCAGGCCTACGGCATGGCCATTCATGCGACAGATCAGCGGTTTGTCCAGGTCCAGCATTGAGAAGACAATGCGCTTGGCCAGGCGAACCTCTTCGTCGAACAGGTCGGGATTGTTAACATTGTTGAGAATGTGGTCGAGGTCACCCCCGGCAGAGAAAGCACGGCCAGCACCGGTCAGCACTACCACGTCGGACTCATCATCCTTGGCCGCAGCAATAAACACTTCGGCCAGCTCTTCATGCAGCTTCAGGTTTACCGCATTGAGCTGATCCGGGCGATTCATGGTGATGGTCAAAATACGACCATCGCGGGTCAATTGCAGGGTCTCAAAGGTAGGCAGGTCGGACATAGGTAGCTCTCTCGAATAGCAAAATCAGTCCGGGCCAGCGGTTATGGGCTGGCTCCGGCTGAAGCGGGCGAAAATCTGAAGCTGCCTAGTTTACCAGCCCGCTCCACGATGTCATCTGCCGCCAGACGGCAGCCGCTGGCAAAGCCGTAAAACGCCACCAAGGGGATAAAAAAAGGGCCGGCGGTTACCCGACAGCCCTCTTCCGTATCAGCCATTTGCAGGCCGTTTTAACCGGCTTTCATTTTCAGGCGTACCGGCAGGCTATTGACGCCGCGCAGGATCACCAGGCTGTCGCTGTAGTCCAGATCTTCCGGTGCTACGGCCAGTTCGAAGGATTCCACGGAATTGATAAATTGCTTCAATGCCGCCTTCACCTCGTTGCGCGCCAGCATGGCACCCAGGCAAACGTGTACGCCGGTACCAAACGACAGGTGCTGGCTGGAGGCTTTACGGTCGATGCTGAATTCATCCGGATTCTCGAAACGCTCGGGATCGCGGTTGCCGGAGGCCCAACACAGGAACACCAATGCATCTTTGGGGATCTTCTTGCCACCCAGCTCGGTATCTTCAGTCACTACCCGTGGCAGTGCCGGCACCGGTGCGTAAAAACGCAGGGTCTCCTCGCAGAACGCCGACAGCAGCTTATCCTGATCCTCGGACTCCTGCAGACGCTTCAGCAGTTCTGGCCGGGTCGCCAGCGTATAGAGGGCGTAAGCAATGGTGTTGCGGGTGGTATCCACACCACCGGCGATGGAGACCGATACGATAGAGATCAACTCCTGCTCGGTCAGCTGGTCACCTTCCGGGTTATCGGCACCTGAGTTCACCAGCTGGGAGATCAGGTCGTTGGTGGGCTCCTGACGGCGCTTGTTGATGGCATCCCGCGCAAATTGCTGCAGCTGCATCACATTATCAGCGTGCTGGAAAGCCTCTTCGCGGCTGGCGCCCTTACCGGCACGGGCAACGAGGGAGTCGGCGGCACGTCTGACGTCTTCGATGCGGTCGAGGGGCAAGCCCAGGGCATCGCAGATTACCTTGATAGGCACCGGAACCGCGTACTCCTTGAACAGGTCCACTTCGCTCTCGCCCTTGAAGGTCTCAAACTGGTTCTTGCAAAGCTCAGCCACGCGATCTGCCATAGCGGCAACTGCGTGCGCCGTGAACGCATGGGAAACCAGTTTACGACGACGGGCATGCAGCTCACCATCCACCTTGAAGCTGTCGGATGGGTCCAGCAGGTAAAAACCTTTCTCTTTAATGTATTCGTTGGCTTCATCCTGGAACGGAGAGCGAACGGATGCAGCTACTCGCATCTCATCGGAAAAAACCGTGGTGTTACGTGCCGCTTCAATGATGTCTTTATGGCGGGTAACCAGCCACGCGCCCAGTGTTTCATCGAAGTGGACCGGGTCTTCGTTGCGCAGACGCTCGTAGAACTCATAGGGATTCCGGGTGATCTCGGGATCAGCTATTGTCATTTCGGTTAAAGACTTCATATCCAGTTATCCTGCTGTCATGCTCTTTTGAAAATCAGGTGCCTGCCGTTCAATGGGCACACACTCCAGTTCTTTTATGTCTCGATATCTTCGCCATACGTTACGGCTCTCAATGTCATCCCACCTGAAAACCACAAGGCGTTATCAAGACATGGTTTCGAAAACACACTCACCTTAACGGCCCATAGACCGGTTAAAGTTGAGCAGAATCAAAGATGATTTCAGTTTAAATTTGAAAAGAGCCGTAACGGTCATTCGCCGCAGTTAATTCCTATCATTTGTCTGAAATCACACCGTGGCAACGTCACTAAAAGCCCTAAACACAGAGGCATAGATGAGACAGCTGCCAGCGCCGTTTTTTGACATAGAACGGCGCCATCTATAAATGGATGCCAGCCATAACCTCTCACTCTCAGGCCGACATCATCCATTACAGGCTATGGTTGCTCTCCGTAGCAGAAAAGCGTTAGCCGTTACCTGACTTGCCGGCGCGCTCAGCAATATCGTTCGCCGCCAGGTACCCAAACACCATCGCCGGACCAATGGTGGCGCCCGCACCGGGATAGAGGTTGCCGAACGGGCTGCCGCTGTTATTACCCGCCGCATAGAGCCCCTCAATGGGCTGACCGGACGCGTCGAGAACACGGCCTTTGGCATCCGCCTTGAGGCCACCCTTGGTACCCAGATCACCGAGGTTGATGGGTACCGCGTAGTAAGGCGCTTTGTTAATCGAACCCAGACAGGGATTCGGCGTGCAGTCAGGATGACCAAACATCTGGTCATAGGAGTTGCTGCCGCGGCCGAATTCCGGATCTTCACCCTTAAGGGCATACTGGTTCATGTTGCCCACCACCTGCTTCAATTTATCAGCCGGCACATGGATTTTTCCGGCCAGGGCTTCAATGCTGTCGGCCTTGAAAATGTAGTGATCCCAGTAATCTTTTGGCAGGCGCCAGTCAGGCGTAATGAGATTGGGCATCACACCACCTGCGGTAAACTTGTCGCGGAACTGTGCGTCAAACACCAGCCAGCAAGGTGCGTTGGCACCGGTGGCCAGGTGATCGTTGGCCATGGCCTCGCCAAACTCGTCGTAGCTGCAGGCTTCATCCACAAAGCGGTCGCCATTGCGGTTTACACACACGCTGTGAGGACGACCCACATCGAACGCGGCTTGATGAATCTCTTCAAAGTTGGAGGCCTTCGGCATGGGCAGGTGCATGGTGGGAATCCACCAGCAAGAGCCGGTGTGCTCAACGTCGGCACCGGCATTGAGACCTGCCAGCAGCGCTTCACCGCGGTTGGCATCTTCCGGTGAGCTGCTCCAGCGAATAGAGCCAGGCACTTTCAAATAGCGGTCACGTAATTCCTGGTTCCACTCGAAACCACCGGCGCCAAGAACCACGCCATGTTTCGCTTCAATGGTGTAACGGCGTCCGTAATTGCTGACCGTAATACCGGTCACCTTGTCGTCGGTGATAATCAGGTCTTCCAGTTTGGTGGCGAGACGCACCTCCACACCGCGGGCAAAGACCTGTTTGAATACATGGCCCATCAACGCGCCGCCCTGGGTGAAACGACGATCGCGTTTGCCCAGCATGCGGGTACTGACATCGGACCAGTAACGCCAGAACATCTTCAGGAACGTTTTGATCCAGCCGGGCGTACGCATGGAGAGGGCAAAGAACTCCATAACATCCATGGCGTAGCGATTGAATACTTTAAAGCGGGAATACTGTTCGCGCATAAACAGGAAGTGATCACCCAGCTCACGACCATCAAAGGTATCGCAGATCACAGAGCGATCGGCACGGGAGCCCGGGCTGCCGGCAAAGTAGTCCGGCCAGGCGGCCTGCATCAATGGAATACCTGTGGATTTCAGGTAACCCGCCAACTCTGGCGCCGCGTCAAGGAAGGCGTCCAGGCGTTCAGGCTGAATGTCACTGCGAATCAAACCGTTGAGGTACTCCATCACCTGCTCACGGCTGTCGTCGTTTTGCTCCAGTCCGTGACAGGGCAGCCACAGGACGCCACCGGAGGTAGCCGAAGTGCCGCCGTATTTATGGGCCTTCTCCACCATCAGGACAGACAGGCCCAGATCGGCTGCCCGCAGTGCCGCGGAGGCTGCGGCAGAACCGGAGCCCACCACTACAACATCATAAGATTCTGTTTCACTCATGCATTATCTCCGGAAGTTCAGGACCAGCGTGCGACAGGTGAACTTCGTTACTACAGAAAAACAAAGGAGCCCCGCAGGGCTCCACCGTATTGGATCAATTAAAAGTCGTAAGAGACTTCAACACCCCAGGTGCGAGGCTCGCCCACAGCCGCGGCGTTATGCCCTAACGAAGCCCCCAGAGCCATACCGCCAACGAAGTACTCTTCATCAGTCAGGTTTTTGCCGAACAAGGCACCTGAGAAGTCAGTACCCATAATACCGGTCCAGCTCAGGCGCGCATTTACCAGTTCATAGGAAGGTAACTTGGTGTCCGGTGCAATAGAGTCAGCGGTATTGGAGAAGTACATCTCATCCTGGCCATACACTTCGGCATACACGCTCATCTCACCCAGGGAGGCGTCTACAGGGATGTCCAGCTTGGTCCATACCGACCAGGTGTTCTCGGGTGTATTGGCAACCGGGCTGTAGCTGTAGTCAACACCGAACAGGGTGGTCTCACCATCGGTAAACTCGGCATCGGTGTAGGCGTACATAAAGCCCAGTTCCACAAAGTCGGTCACCATCATAGAGCCTTCCAGCTCGATACCCTTAACTTCCATCTCCGGGATGTTAGCCGTCACGGCGATGGACGCCAGGTCCAGACCGTTGGGGTACGGATCTGGATCCGGGAACTCAATACGCTGCACATCCTCAACCCACTGCTGATAGACCGCCAGGTTCATACGCGCCGGACGATTCAGCACCATGCCCTGGAATTTCATACCCAGTTCAATGTCTTCCACCGTCTCTTTATCGAACTTGTTACCACCACCGGTGGCGTTGGCATCAAACGGAGGCGCCGAGCCGTTAAAGCCACCACTGCGGAAACTGGAGCGGGCCTTGGCGTAGGCGAACAACTCATCGCTTACGTCGTATTCCATACCCAGTTCCCAGGAGGTACCGGTAAAGGTCTCGTCCTGCTTATTGGAGAAACCGGGGGCGTTATAGAAGTCCGCACCAGGCAGCTGTTCGATACTGACGTCTTCCTCGGTGTAGCGCACACCGGCAGTCACACGCAGTGCATCGGTGAGACTGTAAGTTCCCTGGGAATAGATGGCAGCGGTATCAGTCTCTATGCCAAAGTGGCTGGTGGCGTTAACTGCACCGCCAAAATACGTTTGCGGCCACAGGGTTTCTGTTTGGCTTTGCTGCAAATAGAGGCCAGCCAACCAGGTCAGCGCACCATCAAAGGACTCACCGGACAGCTGGATCTCGTCAGAGAAAGATTCAATTTCAAATTCATTACCAACTTTACCAGTTGCCAGGTTGCGGGTGGCAAAGGTAGCAAATGGCGCACCCAATGCAGGCTGCTCGGAATCGGTATCGCCAGCGGTATAGCCAAAGATATTTTTCAGTCGCAGGCTATCGCTGAAATCGAATGTGGTGGTATTGGTAAATACTTCATCCTCACCCACGTGGTCAGCGCCATAGGGGTGCTGGGTTTTGTAGGGCCCAAGATCTTTCTGAACCTGCTCGTAACCATCCAGGAAAGAGGAAGCACTATTCAGTGCATAACCGTTATGGGTCTCGCCAGCGCCGTAGATACTCCAGGCATAGGTAGCACCGGTATTTGTTCCCTCAATACGTGAATAGGCGTACATGGAGGTGTTCTCGAGCCTATCCGATGGCCGCAAGGTAAGGGATACCCGACCACTGTCGCGGTGAATCTCACCATGCTCTTCGCCGGTCAGCACGTTGTCGATATACCCGTCTTTATCAAGTGTGTTAAAGGCCACACGAAACAGGACAGTGTCGGTGAGAGGAGCGTTGAACATACCTTCCGCTTCCTTCAGCCCCAGATTACCACCGCGCAGGGTCAGCTTGCCCTCGGTCTCTTCAGTAGGCTTGGCGGCCGTGTAGAGTACGGCACCACCGGTGGTGTTACGGCCAAACAGGGTTCCCTGTGGACCTTTCAACACCTGCACCGATTCCAGATCGTAAAAGGTAGATGCGCCACTGATGGTCAACGGCACTTCGTTGATGTAGGCCACAACCGCCGAAGGTGAACCACTGAAGGTATCCGCCGATTGACCGCGGATGGAGTAAGTCAGCGAGTTGTTGCCCTGGGTTTGGCGAATGGTAAGGCCCGGAACGGCAAACTGCAGATCGGAATCCGTCTGCACCTGACGCTCGCTGAGCCCTTCGGCGCCAATAGCCGACACAGCAATGGGCACGCGCGCCAGACTTTCGTCGCGACGACGCGCCGTGACCGTAACTTCTTCGATAGCCGCCGCAGGGGCGTCGGTTTGCGCCAGTGTCAGACCCGGCGTCCAGGCAGTCATTACCGCCAGCGCCAGACCCGACAACTTAAGCGTTGCAGGTGTACGTTGTGCTTGCTCAGTCATTGTTACTCTCCCTTATCAACTGCAACGGTTGCTGCAGCAGTTTTGTTATTCTTTTGTTGTTATTTTTTGCACTTTTCTTCTGTGCGCCCTTGGTCTGCAGACCAAAGACAGGCCACAGCATAACGCTGTGGCCCTGTATATCAGCCGAACTCTGCCAGCGCTGCCGCGCGGGCATCCCAGATCTCACGCAGGTGGTTCACCGGATCGCCGGCGGTGATACCACCATCAATCGGCATGGTGATACCGGTAATCTGTGACGCGCGATCACTGCACAGGAACAGGGCTGCCTGTGCTACATCCGGTGGTGTACCGTGACGCTTCAGCGGCTGGTTGGAATCCCATACCGGCGCCAGCGCATTGCGAATCTTCTGGCTCTGTTCCTCGGTCATGCCTGCCTCGGTGTAGGCGTTCAGCGGTGTGCGGATATGGCCCGGCACCAGGCAATTAACCCGAATGCCGTACTCTGCCAGATCGATAGCCATGGATTTGCTGGCCATGATGACGGCCGCCTTGGTGGAGCGGTAGGTCATCAGTGCGTGGCCCGGCAGTACACCGGCAATGGAGGCGTTGTTGAGGATGACACCGCCGCCGTTTTTGGCCATATGCCGACCGGCGCACTGGGCTCCCTTGATGACGCCCAGCCAGTTAACACCCACCACCTTGTCAAAATCGTCGAACGGGTCGTCGAGGAAGCGGTCGTACTGGGCGCCGGAAACGCCGGCATTGTTAAACATGATGTGCAGACCACCGAAGCTGTTAATGGCGGTATCCACCAATGCCTGAACTTCTTCGGGTTTTGACACATCGGTGCGCTTGAAGATGGCATTTTCACCCAGTTCATCCGCCAGTTTCTGACCCACTTCTTCGTTGACATCGGCAAAGACGACCTTTGCGCCCTCTTCGACAAACAACTCTACCGTCGCACGGCCAATTCCACTGGCACCACCAGTAATAACAGCAACCTTACCTTGCAGTTCGTTCGGCACTTCTTCCTCCGGGATATATCACTCTGAATACAACAAAGCGGGAATCCATGCTCTCCGGTTCCCGCTGATTGGTTGCCCGCTTCAGCGGGATGTTATTGGTTCCGCCCTGCCTACTGCAGGGTCTCGTTCACACTTACAAAAGGATCGTGCTGCTCGCTGTTGTTATGTCCGCTGGATGCCAGGTGTTCGGAGCGGAATTCCCGCGGGCCTTTCTGGTAAACGCGTTTGAACATACGACTGAAGTGAGCCGGGCTCTTGAATCCCACTTTAAAAGCCACTTCGGCAATGGAGATCTCTCCGGGCCTTGTGGATGCCAACCAGCGGCCAGCAATTTTCAGTCGCTCACTCCAGATATGCTCCGAAAAGGAGACGCCTCTCTGCTTCAGCAACAGCGACAGGTAGCGCGGCGAAATACCACAGGCCTCGGCCACCATGGTGGTGCTGAGCTTGGGATCCGTCAGGTGAATGTCGATGTAACGCATCACCTCCTGCAACCTCTGATCGGTAATAGCCTGTCGCTCGGGCGCCAGCTTGTCGCAATCCTTGATGGTATCGGTCAGTGCCCTCAGCGCGCTTTCAGCCAGGGTTTGGGCAATCTCTTCACTCAACTCACCATCGTCTTCCAGCAGGTTGGTAAAGATATTCTCCGCCACAGCAAAGGCACGCCCACCGGCGGCGATGGAAAATCCGGTGCTGACTTCGTGGGGTATAAACCGACGCAACAGGTGGGCCGGCACCAGCACATGCAGTGCTTCATGCAGCGACTCTTCGTCAGTGCGGCACTCAATGCTGAACGGGGTCATGGATTTGGTGAGGGCGAAATCGCCGGCGCGGGCGACGCTGCTGCCACCGGAGTGGTTGATGTGCAGGCTGCCACGCTTTACAAACCAGAGCACCACCACGTCGGTGGCGTCTTTGCGAATGTGGTACCAGGAACGCTTGAAGGTCTGACGGGTACGCGCCTTGAGGCGAATGATGGAACAGGAGCCCACCGCCTTCTTGTCGGCACGCACGTCAATGACCGAACCGGAATCGATGGCGTAATCTCCCAGGTAGTACTCCTGGTTTTTGTCGCCACGATAGCCGGTCTGGCAGTCCTGATAGTTATTCTTATCAAATGCAAAAAGTGTTTCCGCCACCTTCACGTCTCCGTCATTAAGTTGCGAGTCACATCCTTCTCACACCAGGGGGTTCCTTCGCGCACGACCCGGATAGGTCAGCTTTTGTTCAACAGCTGTGTATTGTAGTCCCCTCAGGCTGGCAGTATCCACGCATTATGCCGGCTATTTTTGCCATTCCCTGTACAAGCCATAACCACTGCCGAAGCCCGCGGGCGCACTCCCTGTGCTCCCGAAAGCCGAATATATGTAATTGCTTACTAACGGCAGACACCCTTATTTACAAGCTCTTCCTGTTCGGCCTCGCTAAGCCCCAGGATCTCCCCATAAACGTAGGTATTATGCTCGCCAAGTGCCGGTGCGCCATCGGTGATTTCTGCCATGCGGGTCATTTTCCAGGATGGCCCCACCGTCATGCGACTGCCCGCGTGGGCATCTGTGACGTTGGGGTAGAACTCCCTCGCCCACAGGTTGGCGTCGGCAATCAGGTCCAGGCTGTTCTCGCTCTTGGCCGCCGCCACGCCGGCGGCCTGCAGCAGCTCCACCAGCCCGGAGACCTCCTGGCTGCAGCTCCATTCGCCCAGCAGCTTATCCAGCTCCACCTCATGGGCCTTACGGCCAGCCAGGTTGGCAAAACGCTCATCCGCCGCCAGCCCCAGTAAACCGGCGAGGGCCTGCCAGGCCTGATCGCTGTGGGCGGCGATCGCAATCCAGTCACCACCGGCACAGGGATAGACTCCGTGGGGGGCCATTTCGGCGCGGCGGTTGCCGTTGCACTGCTCCACCACCCCATTGAGGGAGTAGTTGATCAGCGCATCACCGATCATGCTGCTCATGGTCTCCACTGCGGAAACGTCGATAAACTGGCCTGCACCCGTGCGACCGCGGTGGAAAAGGGCTACGGCGGCGGCGTAGGCGGCCGCGGTTCCGAAAGTGGAATCGGCATAGCGCACATTCATGCCCGTGGGCGCCTCACCCTCGTAACCCACCAGGGCACTGAGGCCACCCAGTGCGGCAAAGCAGGGGGCGTAACCGGTCTGATAAGCCAGCGGGCCCTCGGCGCCGTACATGCCCATGGAGACATAGATGATGTCCGGCCTGACCGCCTTCACCGCCTCATACCCCAGCCCCAGGCGCTCCATGGCACCGGGACGCAGGTTCTCCACCAGCACATCAGCGGTGGCCAGCAGGTCCTTGAGGCGGCTGAGACCCTCTTCGGACTTCATGTTGATCTGCACGCTCAACTTCTGCGGGTTTACCGCCTTCCAGCCGGGAGCGTTATTGATGTCTTCGACGCCATAGGTGCGGGTGACGTCCATGGAACCCAGGCTCTCCACCCGGATCACTTCGGCACCCAGGTAGGAGAGCAGCTTGCCGGTATAGGGGCCAGCCCACACCTTGGTCAGCTCAACGACACGAATACCCTGCAGCGGCCCGCCGCGCTTCTTGATGGTGCTCATTGCTCACCTCCTGCCAGTGCCGCCAGGGTGGTTTCGGTATGCTGCCCCAGCAGGGGCGCGGGGCTGTGGATCGCCGCAGGCGTTTCGCTCATGCGGTAGGGCACCGTGGGGTGCACCAGCTTGCCCAGCTGCGGATGTTCCACTTCGGCAAAGTACTGACGGTAGATAAACTGCTCACAGGCCTGCAGGTCAGCGGCGTTGTTGACCGGTACCATAATGAGCCCCAGCTTCTGCGCCGCCGCGGATATTGCCGCCTTCTGCTCACCGGCCAGCCAGGTGGCCAGGTGGCCGCGTACCACCTCCACACGCTCCGGGGTACACCCCTTTTCCAGCCAGTCGCCGGGGAAGTCGTTCATCCACTCCGGGTTACCCAGCAGGGTGCCCAGGGCCTGCCAATGAGCCGGCGCCGACATCCAGATATAGACGAAACCATCAGCGGTGGCGTAGATGGCGGCCGGACCGGCGAGGTCAAACGCGGTGCGCTCGTCGCTGACGGGCATATCGCCAGCCACCATCTGCCCCATGACATAGTCAGTGCGGGTCACCAGCACCGCCTGCATGGAGATATCAATCAGCTGCCCCTGCTGGGAGGCCTGGCGCTCACACAGCGCCGCCACCACGCACAGGGCGGCGTCCAGTGCCGCCTCGTAACTGGCCATAAAGCGGCCGGCGCCTTTCAGGGGCGGGCGGCTCAGGTCCGGCGCGCTGGGGGTATGGAAGCCCCAGCCACTGCTGTGGAATACCGTCAAATCGGTAGCCGCCAGCCCGGCCGGGGTCTCCTGCAGCCCGAAGGGGGTAATGCAGCACAGCACCAGCGATGGCCAGCTCGCTGCCACCGCTTCCGGCTCAAGGCCCGCAGCCTGCAACCAGTCGAGGCGCTGGTCGGCCACCACCACATCCACCTTATCCAGCAGCTTGTGCAGGGTCTGCACCCCGTCGGCACTGGTCAGGTCCAGTGTTACTGAGTGCTTGTTGGTGTTCAGATAGGCAAACAGACCACTGCGCTCGGCATCATCGCCAGCCTCAGCGACGGGGCCCAGATAGCGGGTCGGGCTGCCGCCATCCGGACGCTCAATCTTGATGATTTCGGCACCGAAATCCGACAGCAGTTTGCCGCAGTATTCACCGCTGACCTGCTCCGCCAGTTCCAGTACCCGGATACCCTGTAGTGCGGACACCAGTAAGTCTCCCGTTCTTTTAATTGGTTTGATATTGGCACATTGAAAGCGTTATCGAGGAAGGGCAGTGCAAGGCAAAAATCGGCGAGATGAGGGAGTTTACAGCCAGTAAATGACCGAATTGAGCCGATTTTTTACGAAGCAATGCCCTCCGCAGATAGCTTTCAGGGCTTTTTGCGGTTGGAGCCCTGCAGGCGCCATTCGGGCGGATACTGCATATCAATGTCCTTAACGACATTGTTAAGGCCCTTGTCAAAAGTATCAGCACCGAATTCCACATCTGATGCACGATCGTTACTGATTACCGGCAGCATGCCCTCCACAAAGCCGGTCAGCAGGCTGCCCATGTACTCACCACGGTACTGCTTGTAGAGCTCCATAAAGGTTTTCTGGATCTGCACCACATCGGTGGGACGGGTGCGGGCGCAGGCCTCGGCGTACTTTTTGGTCTCGTCTTCGAGCTTGTCCCGCTCCACCACACTGTTGACGAAGTTGCACTTGTCCATCTCCTCGGCGGTGAAGGGGCGACCGGTGAAGAGCATCTCGGAGAACTTGCGCAGCCCCATGGACTCGATCCAGGTCCAGAAGCGAGGCCCCCAGCCCACATAGCGAAAAGAGGGGTGGCCAAACAGGGTATCGTCGGCACTGATCACCAGATCGGCGTCGGCGGCCTGGTAGAAGTGCCAGCCGTAGCAGTAGCCCTTGGTTTCGACGATGCTGATTTTCTTGAACTCCTGCAGCGGACGGTTGCCGGCCGGCGCCTTGGCGTAATGGTCGGTCATGGCGTGCAGGAAGCGGAAACTGTTGCGTGGCGGGTACTTCACATCCGGATCGTCGATACCAAACTCGTGTACCAGGTTAAGGTCGGCACCTTCATCGCCGTAGAAATCGGCCTGCTCCGGCAGGTCGCCGCCGGTACCGAAATGCTTGCCTTCACCACGGATCACCAGCACTTTTACGTCGTCATCAACGTTGGCCTTGAGGATCAGGTCAGCGTAATGCTGGCGCATGCCGGCGGTTGCGGCGTTGAGGCTGTCCGGACGGTCAAAGGTGATAGTGGCGATGCGGGTCTCCGGGTTCTTCTCGTACCGGATGTACTGCTTCGCTTCCTCTTTCATCTGTTTTATATCTTTCATGGACATGGCGATCTCTCTTTGGCAGTAACAAATCAGTCTGATGCAAAAATAGCAGCCTGCAATAAAAACACGATTGACGCCCCCCGCCCACCGCAGCCGTGACAAAATCTGTCGTTTGGCCGTTTTACCCTGCCGGCCCAGCAGCGCTATAGTGTTAAATGGTGGCCTGGGGCGAATTTGCTGCGCCCGCCGCCGTACCTGTTCCACCACCCGTATTCACTCACCCGGATAGTACGGCGCCAGCCGGTGCCGCGCAGGAGAGACCTTCCATGGCCAACGACAGCTTCTACAGCCTGGGCGGCCCCCTGGATTCCATGCCCGTTGAGGGACAGATGCGCAGCGCCAACCTGTCCGGGTTTCCCTATCTGGTGAATAACTGCGGCGGTGACAGCAGGGCCATTCTTGAACGTTTCAGTATAGACCCCTGGCTGGCCCGCGACCCGGATCACTACATTGAGTGCAAGTCGCTGGTGGACATGCTGGAGTATTGCAGCCAGCTGTTTAACGATCCGTTTTTCGGCGCCCGCCTGGCCAAACTGCAGGAGCCGGACGTCTACGGTTGTGTCACCGCCCTCTGCCGAGCCGCACCCAATGTGGAAGAAGCCCTCAACAGCTTTATCAACTACATGCCGGTGGTGCATTCGCCCAACTTCGAGATGCAACTGGTGGTGGGCGCAGAAGAGACAGAACTGCGCTGGTACGTACCCGATACCCTGGGCGATAACTATCAGGCCAACTACCAGGCCGTGGTCATCAACCTGAAGCTGCTGCGGCAGATTGGCGGTCCCGCCTTCCGCCCGCTGCGCACCCGCCTGCGCACTCACCTGCCCGATCGCGACCTGCCGGAGCTTGAAAAACACCTCGGCTGCCCGGCGGTCAAAACCCAGGACGAGAATGCCATTGTCTTCGCCACCGACGTGCTCAAGCAGCCAGTGCCCAGCGCCAACCGGCTGCTGTACAAATTGCTGGGTGGTTACCTGGAGAAAGTGCGTGCCGCCGCTCGTAAATCAACGGTGGAGAGGGTAGAGGATTACGTGCGCGGCTCGCTGGCATCCCGCAACTGCTCCATCGAGCGCTGCGCGGAAAAACTGGGCATGTCGGTGCGCACCCTGCAGGCCCACCTGAGCGAAGCCGGTCGCAAGTTTTCCGACATTCTGGAGGCGCATCGCGCCGAGCTGGCGCGTACCTACCTGAAACAGTCACAGCTGTCGCTGGATGACGTGGCGGCCAACCTGGGGTATTCCGAGCAGTCCAGTTTTGGTCGCGCCTTCAAACGCTGGACCGGGCAGACGCCAAAACAGTATCGGCGCCATGTAACAGAGAGCAGCGGGACTATTACGCACTAGGCATCCGCCCCCACCGATATCACCGACGCTTGGGCCCCGTTATCTTTCCATTGGTCAGCTCAATGGACTTGATCACACACTCCCGCTGGAAAGGCACATAATCGGCTTCGATTTGCACTGTTTGTCCCAGCGAGGCAGCCGCCAGCTGGAAGGCACCCACGTATTTGGGCTTCACTGCCAGCGTATCATCCGGCGCATCTGCGCAAGCGGAGGGCTTGCCGGAATCCAGCTGCAGGTAGATGCCATACTCATCGCCCGATACCGCTGTGACAGTGCCTTTTGTGTTCCAATTGGCCGCAAAGGTCGCTGCCGGGAGCAGGCTCAAGACCATCAAACAAAAACGTCTCATAAAGTTACCGCCTTACGCTGTTAGCTGAAGTTCGCCTGCTGTTTCCGCCGGGGTTTATTCACTCTCGTTCTTTTTCTGTTTCATGCGCTTCACACTCTTTACCATTTTGGCAAAGCTACGACCTTGTGAGCGCTTCTCTGCCAGGGTGGCGGTAGCTTGTGCGTTCTCACGCACCAGCTTTTTGTAATTGACCAACCTGCGGCTATCCAGGGTGTTATCTTCTATGGCCTTCAGGACGGCACAGCCGGGCTCTGCTTCGTGCTGGCAATCAGCGAACCGGCAGGACTCTGCCAGTTGTTCTATATCCCCGAAAACCGTTCCCAGAGATTGATCGATCTCGGCGACTCTCAACTCCCGCATACCGGGAACATCAATCAGGAGTCCTCCCGCGGGCAGGACATGTAACTCACGGTGCGTGGTAGTATGTCGTCCCTTCGTGTCCTGCTCACGAATACCACCGGTGGCGGCCAATAGCTGTCCCGCCAGGGTATTCAGAAGCGTTGACTTGCCAACGCCTGAAGAGCCCACCAGGGCAACGGTGGTACTCTTGCCGATCCAGGAGCGCACGCCCTCAACCGTTTCCGGATCCAGGGCATTGATGGTTTCCACCGCTACGCCAGTCTGGGTACTTCGCGCACGACGGATAAATTCATCAACATCCCCCACCAGGTCTGCTTTGGTCAACACGATAACCGGTATCGCTCCCGCTTCTACACACAGGGCGAGGTAACGCTCCAGGCGGGACTCCTTAAACTCGTCGTTACACGATGTGACGATTAAGAGAATATCAATATTGGCCGCAATTGGCTGGACTTCAGTGTTCTCTCCGGCTCCCAGGCGTTTAAACAGGCTCTTCCTCTCCAGTACCTGCCGGATTAATGACAGCGACTCATCCAGCACAACCCAATCACCGACGGTCGGGCGATCCATGGCGGCCGCTTGCAGCAAGGCAGGCGACAGGCCGACAATCCTCTCCGCGGATTCACAAACAACTGTAAGTTTTGATCGCTGGACAGAAGTCACACGTCCAACCCGTTCCTGCAGCAGATCAGGATCTTCCAGCTGTTGGGTAAAAAAAGGAACGAGGCCCAGCTTCAGCAAGTTCTCACTCATCACAAATTCCAGTATTGGCGACAGCTTATGATTTTACCGGCGGAATTGAGTAGGTGCCCACGGCGTGGGCAACGGGTTCCTGCAAACCATCCGAGTACAACCATACCTCCCCAACCGCCAGGGCGCGGCCGACCTTCAACAGCGTGCACTTGCCGATGATTCGCGCCTGCGCAGATGGCTTGCGCAGAAAATTAATGGTGAGGCTGGTTGTTACCGCCAGAGGCACAATACCAATTCTCCCCAGGATTGCCACATACAGAGCGATATCCGCGACAGCCATCAGTACCGGCCCCGATACCGTGCCACCGGGCCGCAGCTGATGAGGACCAACCTCCTGTGAAACTGTAGCGCCATCCGTGTCGATGGATTCGACCTTGCAAGTGTTCTGCGGAAACTCTGCAGATAGAAATTCCGCCATCTCTTCTGGTGAGACCACCATACCTTTCTCCCGGCTCACTTGGGCTTTCACCTTGCGACTCAAGAATAGTCGCCAGCATCAGGAATTTCCTGCGGTGTTGTGACCCAATTCAGTGCCGAATAAGTTTTCATCGCCCTGGGTCGTGTACCCGGGATCAGGTGGTAGTACACTTGTCCGGGTCGCAAGGAAAACCCCTCACTCATAGCCTGAAACGCCCGAACGGAAGCACGCCATGATCATGCGTCAGCCAATATTTAACGGTAAATCTCTCCTGCTATTGCTCAGCGCGTTTGCTTCCATGACCGCCGGCGCCGACGAGACTCCCGACTGGGTCTGGCAAGCCAGCCTCCTCTACAGCTCCCGAACCCTGGACGGCACCATTGTCAGGAAGACGGAAGTTGCCAACGGCGTATTCGGTGACCTGATGGCTACCGGCGACTCCATGGACCTGGATCACAGCAACGAGTTTATCTACAGCGTGGCCGGGCAATACGGCAAGTGGCGGGTGGGGCTCAACTACCTCCCCACCTCCTACAGTGGCGATGGCTATGCCATTGTCAGCCTGGGTGGCAGTCAGACCGGCGTCCTGCAAAAAACCCAGCTCTCCACCGATATCAATGTGGATATGGTACTGGCCAGCCTCACCTACGACCTTATCCAGACCAGCAGTTCGCGCTTTGGGGTGGGCGTCGGCGCCGGCCGGACCCAGATAGACCTGAACATTATCCCCCGCATCGGTAACTCGATTATTTATGAGGGGCATCAACCGTTCGGGTTTGTCAGTGTCTATATGGCCAATCGCTACCGGAATTTTTTGTACGGGTTTAATGTCAATGCGATCAGCGCCACCTTTACCGGTGTGCACGTCAACTACTCGGATTACAACCTGCAGCTGGGTTACCGGCTGTCCGACGACGATATCAAGTGGGATATCGTGGGCGGCTACCGGCGGGTGAACTTCTCCATTGATCTGGAGTTCGAGAGGGATGTGGTGGAGGCCGACACCAATATGACCGGCCCTTATATCGGCATAGCAGCGACCTTCTGAGAAGCTGTCTTTCGGGGCAGATGTCTTGCGGGGAAGTGTATGACAAAAAAGCCGTGACCAACATCAGTGTTGGTAACGGCTTTTTTGTATCTATCACCTATCGGAGAATCGCTTACTGGCCACTCTTCATGGCAGTCCACTGGCGATTACGATAGCGATTGTTTTTCGCCTCCAGCGGCAGGTCTACAAACAGTTTGCTGCGCACCTCTTCCGATGGATAGACGTTGGGGTCGGTACGGATCTCTTCATCCACCAGCGCCAGCGCCTCCCGATTGGGATTGGCAAACCAGGTGTAGTTGGTGATGCCGGCAATCACCTCGGGCTGCAACACATAGTCAATAAAGGCATAGGCCAAATCGGGGTTGGGGGCATCGGCAGGAATGGCCATCACATCGTACCAGACGCCAGTACCCTCCACCGGAATGGCGTAGCCAACCTGTATCCCGTTTTCAGCCTCATCCGCATAGATCTGCGCCAGTCCCGCATCACCGCTATAGACCATGGCCAGACAGATATCACCGGCAGCCAGGTCCTGGATCATCTGCTGGGTACCAAAATAGCGAATGTGCGGCCGAACTTTCCTGATCAGCTCGGCCGCCTGATCAATCTCTTCCCGCTTATTGCTGTAGGGATCAAAGCCCAGATAGTTGAGGGCGATACTGGTCACTTCCAGTGGTGAATCCAGCAACGCCACCCCGCAGTCAGAGAAGCGGCTCACCAGCTCCGGCTTGAACAGAATATCAAGGCTGTTAACCGGCGCATCCGGCATACGCTCCTGTATCTTCTCCACGTTGTAAGCCACTCCGGTTGTACCCCAGGTATAAGGCACTCCGAAGCGATCACCACCTTCATACTGTGACAATTGCTGTACCGCTACAGCCTCCAGATTGTCACGGTTCTGCAGGCGAGTGTGTTCTACCGCGGAAAGCGCGCCGGCCTGGAATTCCCGCACCGCATTGGAAGCCGCCGGAAACACCAGGTCGTAACCGCTGTTACCGGTGAGCAGTTTGGTCTCCAGCACTTCGTTGCTGTCGTAGGTGTCGTACTGAACCTTGATACCGGTCTTCTTTTCAAACTCTTCTATGGTTTCCGGTGCGAAATAGTCGCTCCAGTTGTACAGGTGCAGCACAGGCGCCTCGGCGACAGCGAGGGCCGAGACGCAGGTGAGGGTAAGAGCGGGGAACAACTTGCCAAATCCCATGGGGTGTTACTCCTTGTCGGTAGCGGAAGAAACCTCTGGTTTGTCGTGTGCAAACAGGCACAGCATGTTGTGTGCAAGCGTGGCACCAGCCAGCGCGGTCATCTCGGCGTGGTCGTAAGGGGGGGAGACTTCCACCACATCCATGCCCACGATGTTGAGTCCCTTCATGCCCTGCATCAGCTCAATAGCCTGGAACATGTTGAAACCACCACACACCGGCGTACCGGTACCCGGTGCCACTGATGGGTCGAGGAAGTCCACATCGAAGGTGATGTAACAGGGATGGTCGCCGACACGGGAGCGGATGGCTTCGATGGCAGCGGGAATACCGTTGCGGTGCAGCCACTCACCACTCTTGACCTCATAACCATGGGTCTCGTGGTTGGTGGTGCGCATGCCCAGCTGGATGGAGCGTTCCGGTGCCGTAACCCCCTGCTTGGCGGCGTGATAGAACATGGTGCCATGGTCAATACGGCCGTCCTCATCCGCCCAGGTATCGCAGTGGGCATCAAAGTGAATCAGGGAAATGGGCGTACCGTGGTGCTCCCGCAGCGCCTGCAGTACAGGGTAGGTAATAAAGTGGTCACCACCCATGGCCAATGGCGTAACACCAGCTTTCAGAATGGGTTGTACAAAGGCTTTAATCTGCTCGGGAATCTGTGCCGGGCGACCATGGTCAAACACGCAGTCGCCGTAATCAACAACGTGCAAGCGGTCAAAGGGATCGAAATACCAGGGCCAGGCCTCACCAAAACAGAGGTTGGTGGAGGCAGCACGAATGGCACGCGGGCCAAAACGGGTGCCGGGGCGATTGGAGACAGCCAGGTCGTAGGGCAGGCCAAAGACCGCCACGTCCACGCCATTCAGGTCGCGACTGTAGCGGCGGCGCATAAAGCTGAGCGCACCGGAATAGGTGGGCTCGGCAATGGTGCCGTAGGGATTCTGGCGACGAAACGCGGAATCACCCGCTTCCGTACAGTCCCCGACTACGCTGTAAATGCTGTCTACCATGGGTTTGAACCTCTTTGTAATAGCGATAAGCCCATGCTAGCAGCCCCCCATTGCGGCGGGCATTCTCCCCCGAAGTTACCCCTTTAGTGGTAGAGGCAGAGAGTGATAGGATGGACCCCAGCGAAACCGGACAGGTACAGAGGCGTGACTACCCCTGCGGCAACCCCAGACATCGTACTTAACGGCCCCTGGCAGGAGAGCCTGACCCGGCTGGTGCAGCAAGCGGGCACCCCGACCTTTGTCGCCAGTTTTATCAGCCTGCTGAAGCTGATCTATCCCCGCAGCGCCATCGTCTGCACCCTCTATCACGGCAACCAGCCGGCACGCAGCCTCTACCACGATATGGAAGAGCAGGAGCAGATTGACCTCAACACCACCGTCTACGACCGTGGTGCCTATCGACTGGACCCCTTTTTCCAGGCCGCTCGCAATGGTTTTACCGGCGTCAGCCGCATGACCGACCTGGCGCCACGGGATTTTGACCGCAGCCTCTACTACCGCACCTATTACAAGAACGTGATTACAGCAGACGAAGTGGGGCTCTTCTTCAAGCTGGATGACGAGCAACAGCTGGTGTTCTCCGTGGGTGTGGAGAAAAGGGCACCGGAGAGCAGCCTGCAGCAATGCCGCGCTCTCTACCCCCTACTGGCATCGCTGGTGAGCCTGCACGGCCGCCTGCAGGAAATGACGGAAGCGCCCACCAAGGCGGTGGTGGAGGGGCGGCTGCGGAGCTTTGGTGCAGAGCTGCTGACGGAGCGTGAACAGGATGTGGCGCAACTGATGTTGCGCGGTTGCAAAACCACCGAAATCGCCAACCTGCTGGGTATTACCGAGAGCACCATCAAGGTCCACCGCAAACACCTCTACGCCAAACTGCAGATCAACTCCCAGGCGGAGTTGTTTGGTCTGTTTATGGATGAGTTCCAGGGCGTCTGAGCGGTCGCAGACAGGACACTCACAGCGCCGGCAATTGCGGTAGGCAGAAAAGCGGAACTTGGTATAGCCTAGTGGAGAGGGAATACTCACCAACCCAGATAAAGAGCTTTCATGGATAAGATTTTAACGCTCTGTTGCCTGCTGTTGCTGCTCATTACACCAGCCTATGCGGCAGAGCAGAACACTCAGGACGAGTCACCGGATGAAGTCAACCAGCTGGTCTGCGACGATGAGCAGACACTGCTGACCGAGCTGCACAAGCAGTTGCTGGCCCTGCGCGAACAAGCCCGCATGATGGAGGCGTTTGGCAGTGGCGAGCTGCCCCCGGAGTTCCGCGAATCCGATCTTGAGACCCTGCTTACCGATAATACCGGCACGCTCACCCGGCAACTGGACACCCTGCCAGAGTCCCTCTCCTGCAAGGCTCTGACTGACGACTACACCAACACCATGTCCACCCTGCGACTGGAAGCCAGACACCTGGCCAAACGTCGCGACGCCTATTGGGGCGCACGCAGCGAACTGACCCGTAAAAGGCTGCTGCTGACCTGGGAATTACGCGAACAGCTGAAGAACCACTACCGCTACCTGAACGATTCCCTGACCGAACAACAGGCGGTCGAGCTAAAGCCGTTACTCAGGCAGGTGCATGAGCCCCTGAAAATCACACGTCTGGCCTTTATCCGGCTGGTTGGCAGTCTCAACCCCGATATGGACGGTGTGGAGGTGGCCGCGTGGTTGAGACTGTGGACCGACACGCTGGACCAGCCCTCACTCGGCAACGACGACCTGGCTGGCCTGCCCGAAGATCTTCCGGATAGCACACGGCGCATTCTGTGGACTCACCTGCAGCTGCTGGAACTGGACAGGCGTAATCTCTCTCACTCCATCAATCTGATTCGTGCGCAACTCTGGCAGCTGCAACGACCGGCATTCAATGAGGCGCGAACAGAATTGCAGCTCGACAACACCGAGCTGTTACAGTACGAGGGGCGGGCCATCATCAATCTGTTGCAGTGGCTCTACCTGGACACCATCGTCGAGTTCCGGCTCTCCTCCGAAGAGGAGCACTCCATCCTGCAACAGGTGTTGCAGGCGTTTGAGTATCTGCTGGGCGTGTTGGCTATCTGGGTACTCTATGTGGTCGCCCGTAAATTACGCGATCCCGCACTGGCCCTGCAGGGCTTTTATGCACGCCGTTTCCGCAGCAGCCGTATTCACGTGCAGATCAGTCGTATCACCTCGGCAATACCGGTACTGCTGCCTCTGATCGTTGGCTGGGTTGGGTTGTCGCTACTGGAGGCGGTGTTTGTCGACTACAACAAAGCCATGCTGGTGCCACTGATACCGCTGGCGCGCCTGTTAATCATCTATGCACTGCTACGTTTGATCGGTGAGTGGTTCCTGCACAGTATTGCCCACCAGGGCGGTACCTTCCTGAACGATCAGCAGCTGAAGCAGATCGGCAAGCGCGCCAGGCAAGCCGCCGCCATCGTCATACTGCCATGGCTGGTCAGGGATCTGTTGACCGTCTCCATCCGTCAGTCGTTGACGCTGACGATGATTGACTGGCTGACACTGTTGGCCCTGCTGCTTGGTCTCGGCTGGCTGCTGAAGCCCTGGCGCCGGGAATACATCCTGACCCTGCAGACCATCTTCCCGCCGCTGCTGGACCGGATAACCGAAAAGCTGCTCGCAGGACCCGGGTTTATCGTTCTCGCCCCCCTGTTCGCGCCGTTTGCCCTGCTGCCTGTCTGCATCGACTTTGCCCGCCGGGCACTGATTGATTTCGACTGGTACCGGCGACTGAGTGCCCGCGGTTTCCTGTTGCGCGCCAGCCCACAGGAGGCGGAGGAGAACACGGTACCGGAGTCCGTGGAGTTACCGGATTACCGCTGCTGGTTCGGTGAGTTCGCCAGCGGACGCGAAATACCGTTAATCAATAACAGCGCACTGGAAGACGCCAAAAAAGAGCTCGCGCCCTGGCTGGAACACCACAGCGAAGAGAATTCCCTGTTGCTCTCGGGTGAGCGCGGCTCAGGCAAAACCACACTGCTGCAACGACTGGGAGAGTGGCTGCAGGAAGGGGAACACGCCGTGGAAGTACGGCAGATTACCATTCCGCCCAAAACCCTCAGCGCCGCTGCCCTTAACCAGCTGGTGGAAGAAGCGCTGGCTGTCGATCTGGAACCAGGACCTTCTGCACTGGTGCGCACCGACGAAGATCGCACTCCGACTGTGGTCATGTTTGACGACGCACAGAACCTGTTCCTGCGCCAGGTTGGGGGTTTTGCCGCCTGGGAAACCTTGCTCAGCCTCTGTAACGCGCGCCTGAAAAATGTCTTCTGGGTCATATCCATTAACAGCCAGAGCTGGGCCTACCTGCGCCGTGTCTTCGGCCAGGACAGCCTGTTTGGCGCCCTGCTGCGCCTCCGCCCCTGGAGCCAGAACGAGATCCGCTCGCTGATCCTGTCCCGCAATCGCAAGACCGAACGCCGCCTGCAATACGACAGTATTCTGCTCTCCACCCGCGGCCCACAGGCGGGCAATGTGCGCAACGCCGAGCAACTGTATTTCAACCTGCTGTGGGACGCCTGTAAGGGTAACCCTCTGCAGGCACAACACTTGTGGCTGACGTCCATCTCCATCAAGTACAAGACCGTGACCGTCAGCCTGCCAGAAGAGAAAGCCCTGTCTGTGCTGGACAAGCTGGCCGACGAGTTTCACTTTGTCTACGCGGCGCTGGTGCTGCATGAAAACATGACGTCGGAAGAACTGGTCAGCGCTACCACGCAACCGGAACGGACGGTGCGCTCAGCGTTGAAATCGGCCTTGGATAACGGTTTGGTACAGAGGCTGCAAAACGGCCGCTATCATATAGTGCCGCTGTGGTATCTGCCGATGATTCGCTTTCTCGCACGCAAGAACCTTTTGAATGAGTAACGCCGCTATGGACAAGGTCGCCGAACTGGCCTCTCCCGGGCCCAATCAGCTGGAAATACTGTTGGCCATGTTTGACCCGGGCACACTGCTGCTGTTGCTGCTGGGATTTTTCCTGCTGTGGGCCGTCAACTGGTTTATACGGCAGTCCTGCGATGGCCTCATGCGTCAGTTCCCGGCCAAGCGTTTTATCATTCTGCAGTTGGCAACCCTGTTGTCGTTTACCCTCTATATTGGCGGTACCGCATTCCTGATCGTCGGCGTACTGGAGCCACCGAAAGAGTTGTTGATAGCCTTTGCCGGCTCCGCCGCCGTAGCACTGGGCTTCGCACTCAAGGATGTAGCCGCATCGCTGGTATCCGGTGTGCTTCTGCTGTTTGACCGCCCGTTTCAGGTGGGCGACCGGGTCACGTTCGGCGATATCTATGGCGAGATCGTCGCTATCACCCTGCGTTCGGTACGCCTGCAAACCCTGGACGACAATACCGTCACCATCCCCAACCTGCGCTTTATTACCGAAGCCGTTGCCTCTGGCAATATGGGCGCCATGGACATGATGGTAGTGACCGATTTCCACCTGGCACTGGACGCTGATGTGGAAGAAGCCAGACGTATCCTGCGCGAAGTCATTGTTACCAGCCGCTATGTTTACCTGAAAAAGCCGGTCACCTTTACGCTCGAGGAGGTGTGCCTGGCAGAACAGATCGTGATCCGCCTGCGAACCAAAGCCTATGTGCTGGATGTGCGCTACGAGAAAGCTCTGCAGAGTGACATAACCCTGCGCGCGGCAGGCCTGTTCAACCAGGCCGGAATCAAACGCCCCCCCATACGCTGAGCATAATAATCCGGACTACACTAATAACAGGTGCCGGTGATCCATTGGCAAGCGACACATTGCCAACCGTATTCACCACCGGTAACTGATCGGCAATAGCAGGAATGAAAGCAACACAAACAGTTTGTTCGGTTCTCTGTATCCTTTCGGCGTGCACTGTTCCGTGTGCCAGCGCTGACAGTGCCGTTGATGACAGCACCAGCGACTCCTGGCTCACCGGCACAGTCTCATGGCTTGAGCGCCAGCAGGCCACACTCTCCCGCGGTGTCAGCGGCGCCGCCTCCGGCCTGGACCAGTACATTGCCCGTGACAGCTTCGACAGCGACCTGGTCAGCAAGAGCTACGTGCAGATTCGCTTCAACCACGAGATATCGTCAGGCAATCCCAACGAAACCCGGGGCACTATCAAGACCCGCCTGGACCTGCCCAACAGTGAAAACAAACTGAGCCTGTTTCTCGATTCCGATCCCGATGAACTCGACTCGGTTGATGAGCGCCAGCGCAACGTCACTGGCGATACCGTCGACAACCGGGATGAAGATATGGTGGCGGGACTGGCAATGCTGAACAAATTTCAGGAAACCTGGGACAGTGATCTGCGTTTCGGGGTGCGGGTGCGATGGCCACTGGACCCTTACAGCAAGGCCAGTTTCAGCCGCAGCGACCACCTGAATGAGGACTGGCGCTCGCGGCTGAAATTTTCGGCGAGTTATTTCGACTCCGGGGGTTGGCGCACCGACGGACGCTGGGATATTTATATGCCCATCGACCAGCGCGACACCTTCCGCATCATTAACGAAGCGCAGTTTATTGACGCAGACAACGAGTGGGAGTTTTATCACGGTTACTCCTTCTACCGTCGTTTCACCGACAGCTCACTGGAGTATCGCTTTTCAGTCAGCGGCAGCAGCGAACCCAATCCCAGGGTCACCAGTTACGGCTTCCGCATGCCGTGGCGCAGAAAACTCAACCGCGACTGGCTCTATTTCAAAGTTACACCGGAAGTTACCTTCCCCCGCAATCGCGGCTTCTCCGACACCTGGGCGATCTATTTCGGTCTCGAGGTGTTCTTTTCAGAGCACTATATTGAGAAACTTTGAGAAAATTCGGCCAGGGCGATGATGTTGACGCCCCAGCGGCGCTCTTCAGTCCGGGCACTTGCAAACTACACCGCACAACGAAAAAAGGGGCCAGAGGCCCCTACCTGGTGGCGGATACCCGCCACCGAAGCTGCAATCGTGATGCCCCGCAGGGCACCAGAGCTACAGCCCTGTGTTGTATCAACTCAGTGGCTGTATACCTTTCTCAGTTCGTAATCACCGGCATCATCCACCAGCGCTTTCCAACCGGGATAGACCACAATGGTGGTGAAGGTGGTTTCGATAATAGCCGGCCCCATTACCTCATGGCCTGGTACCAGGGTCGTATCCAGATAGACCGGAGTCTCCTGATAACCCTCACCCAGGTTAGCGCGACGATGTTTCGCTGGTGTGGCTGCTGCGCTCGGCGCACTGAAACCTTCACCCACAAACGGTGACGCCGTGTCCACGGCAGAGATCAGGCGCACACCGATAATTTCCGGTAGCTCGCCTTCGCGAATATGGTCAAACTCTTCCATGTGGCGCTTGTTGAATGCCGCCAGTGCCTTGTCACCAAAGCCGGCATCAAGGAAGCCGAAGTCCTGCTTGCCCTGACAGCTGTGCATATCAAAACTGGCAGCGAAGTTCTGGCCCGCGTAGCGCATATTCAGCTGGTAGTGGAAGGTCACCTTGTCGGTAGCGAAGCCCGCATCGCCCAGGTATTTTTCGGCGCGCGCTTCCAGATCCAGCCACAGTCCTTTCAGGACATCCAGATCCAGGTTATCCACCTGGAAGCTGCAGGAGCGCTCTTCGTCGATGGTAGGCTTGGCCACCAGGGTGCCCAGCGCGGAGAAGGTGGGTGACGCTTTGGGTACCAATACTTTTTCAATACCCAGCGCATCAGCATGAACTGCGGCAAAGGCCGGACCGTTACCACCGTAGGCAAGCATCACCATCTCCTTGGAGTCCACGCCTTTGCCGGCGGTGGTGCGACGCACGGCCTGGATCATGTTGGCATTAACCACACGCCAGCAGTCAAACGCGGCATCCTCGGCGCTGTACCCCATCTCATCACCAATGGCCTGGAAGGCTTCTTCCACACCGTCACGGGTGAGGGAGAAACTGCCACCGGCAAACTCGGCTTCCGCGGAGAGGATACCCAGCATCAACAGGGCGTCGGTAACTGTAGGCTTTTTACCACCGCGGCCATAACAGATCGGACCTGGCTCGGAACCGGCAGACTCCGGGCCCACCTGAATTTCACCACCGGCCACATGACAGACAGAGCCGCCACCGGCACCCAGGGTTTCCACCTGCACCATGGGCACACCCACCAGGTAACGGTGGTGAATGTTCCAGCCGGCTACTGCAGGTGCCTGGCCTTTAACAACCATGGACATATCGTAGGAGGTACCACCCATATCCACACACAGCAGATTGGGTGAGCCCTTGGCCACACCAGTGTGGGCGGAACCGATCACACCACCGGCCGGACCGGACGCCAGTACACGGATAGGCGAGCCATCAATGTACTCTTTGGTCATAACGCCGCCGCTGGCCTGCATCACCATCAGCTGCTTCTGGTAACCACCTTCTTTCAGGCGACTCACCAGTTTTTCCAGGTAGGAAGTTACGCGCGGCGCCACATAGGCATTGACCACGGTGGTACTGGTGCGGTCGTATTCCGGGCCACGTGGCAGTACCTGGTGGGAAACGGAGAGGTGTACGCCGGGCAGCTCTTCTTTCACGATCTCGGCAATGCGCTTTTCGTGGGCCGGATTCACAAACGAGAACAGGGTAGAAATCGCAACAGATTCTACGCCCTGCTTTTTCAGCTTGGCGCACTGGGTGCGCACAGCCGTTTCGTCCAGCTCCTTGTACACACTGCCATCGGCCAGCATACGCTCGGGCACAGTCAGGCGACGACGGCGGGGCGTGATCTGCTTGAAGGGCTTGAGGGTGGCATCCCAGATGTTCTCTTTAAAGCCACGACGATATTCCATCTCATCGCGGAAACCTTCAGTGGTGATGAGGCCGGTAACGGCGCCATTCATTTCAATCAGGGTGTTATCGGCAATGGTGGTGCCGTGCACGATGGCATCACACTGACCGAGGAAGTCCGCCAGCGTCAGGCCCTCTTTCTCCGCCAGTTTGGAGAGACCGGTCATCACACCGATGGAGCGGTCTTCCGGGGTACTCAGGTTCTTGTGAAGAATCACCTCTTCACCTTTCAGCATGGCGAAGTCCGTAAAGGTGCCGCCAATATCAATACCAACACGATAAGTCATTTTTATCTGCTCCTTACACCGCTGCAGCTTTCATCTCGGCACGCAGCGCTTCGGTTGCGGCAACGTCTACCTTCAGGTCGTACTCTTCCAGCGAACCGGTCAGCACCACGCCGTATTTTTCACGGGCAGCTTTCAGGCTCACATACTCATCCAGTACGTCTTCTTTCACCGCTTCCGGATCGCGGTTCAGCGCCGGACCAAAGCCGGCACCGCCGCCGTGCTGATAGGCCATCACTGCACCGGTGGGCAGCTGGGTGCTCTCCACCAGCTCGATTTTGTACTCGTCTTCGGTGCCCACCAGGAAGTGGTTGGAGTAGGGGATAGCGTCATCACCGCCACACATGCCGCGCAGCGGGTGTTTGGCCGATACCATCCACGCCATGGCCGAGACCGGCTCCAGTACTTTCTTCACGTTGAGACTGCCGGGTGCACCGCGCCACTGGCCGGCACCGCCACCGTCGGTCACCATTTCACGGCTCAGGTTGAGTACCGGGAAACGGGCTTCAGACTCTTCCGCCATGGCCAGTAACAGGCCACCCAGGGAAGAGGGACAGGAGCCCCAGCCGTCGATGCCTTTAACCGCCGAGGCGTCCATGGAGCGGGAGTCCACACCCTGGTCCATCCACATCATGCCGCTGTCGTAGAAGCCGACTACCGCGTTGGGCATACCAATCTTGTACACCTGTGGCTGGGCGCGCTCGGGCACCAGCTCCGACAGGGCCACACACACCGCCTCGGTGATCTCGCAGGCCGGGTGGAAAGAACCCAGTGCGGCAGGCTTGTTGGGTGGCGGATGGGCAATACAGCCCTCGGGGATCACAAACTCCACCGCGTTGAAGAGGCCTTCATTCTTGGGAATGGTGGGATCGATCATGCCGCACAGCTGGGTCATGACGTAGCCGCGGGAGTTACCGTAGGTGTTCCACACACCCACCAGGTTCTGGCGATCATCGGTACCGGTGAGGTCGATGGAGAGGTCATCGCCATTGACATTCAGGGTCACCTTCACCTTGATGTCCGGCGTGCCCTGGGTGTCAGCATCAACCCAGGTCTCACCCACGTAGGTGCCGTCGGGCCACTTGGCGATCTCTTCACGGAAACGACGCTCGGTGTTGTCCACGCTGTAGTTCAGCGCCGCACGTACCGCATCAGTGCCAAACTTGCGGATCATATCCTGCAGTTGGCGGGCCGCGATCTGCACACCACCGATCATCGCCGCCAGGTCACCGGCAAAGGTGGCGAAGCGGTTGTTGCGCTCCACCAGCTTGATTACGTCGCGACGCTTCTCACCGCGATGCACCAGTTTCAGACAGGGGATGGCCAGGCCTTCGGTAAAGATATCAGTGGCTTCCAGCGTATAACCGCCGGGATCCTTACCACCGGTATCGCCCTGGTGCGCCTGCAGGCACTGCACCATCACCAGTTCGCCATTGTCATCGAACACCGGCGCGTAGACGTTATAGTCCGGCAGGTGGCCACCGCCGTGGTCAGGGTCATTGCCGAGAAATACATCGCCCGGTCCCCAATCAAACTCTTCGAAGTTCATCAGGCCGTAGCGCACCGTCAGCTGGGTCACGAAGGTGAGGTGCGGCGTACCCACAGAGCCCACTACCAGACGGCCGTGGGAGTCGATGATGGAGCTGTTGCGCTCATTCGACTGGTTGATCAGTGGGGATGACGCCGCGCGCCCCAGGTGCGCACAGGACTCAAAACAGATGGTTTCCAGAGCGCCGCGAATAATACTCGCCGTAACCGCATCGATCTCCACATTGGTGGGCAGCGGGTCGCGCTTGGCGGCCAGCTTTCTGTTTAACTCAAATGACATAGTGACATTCCTCTTTAACCCTGTCGGTGTCTCTCTGCCCCTGCCCGGAGACGGCACAAAGGGGCTCCTCCCGGCACCGCAGCAGGAGTCGGGGGTTGGTGGCTTACTAAACCATAAGGCCTCGGTGGAATCCCGACCAATCGCGTTGCGCTATCGACAGTTAGCGCAGATAACCCCCTCCAGACCAGCGCAGACTGCAGCTCCTGCCTATAGATAAGGGTGATTTTCGCGCCAATTGCCCCTGCCGGACAGGCAAAATGCCTGCAACTGCACAATCCCGGCTGGCCTGCCGTGCGTCAGCCGGCAGTTGCGGTAAGATGATTCGCCTGATGTGCCCATCAGCCACAGACTAATAAATAGCAGAGCCGCCGGTAACCTGCGTAACCGCCGCCGGCAGACTCAGAGACGCAACCACAGTTGGAGCGATAGACATGGCCAATCCATCCGAGAAACCCGTTGTCCTGATTACCGGTGCCAGCTCCGGTATCGGCGCCGTTACCGTTAAACGCTTTGCCAACGCCGGCTGGAACATCGTCGCGCTGGCCCGCCGCAAAGAGCGCCTGGAAGAGCTGGCTGCATCGCTGGCCGGTGTCGCGGAAGTGGCCATTGTGGTGGGTGACGTGGCGGATCGCGAAGTGCCCAAGAAAGCCGTGCAGGCCGCCATGGACACCTTTGGTCGCCTCGACTCCCTGGTGAATAACGCCGGTGCCGGCAAGTGGAACCGGGTGGGTGATACCGATGATGACACTCTGGATGAAGTGATCGATATCAGCCTGAAAGCGCCGTTCCGCTTCGCCCGTGAGGCCCTGGCGGTGATGCAGCCCGGCTCCTCCATCATCAACATCGGTTCTGTGTTTGGCATCACCAGCGGCCTGGCCGGCGGCGCCTACTCCACCGTCAAGGCCGGCCTCATCGGCATGACCCGCAGCCTCGCCTGCGACTACGGCCCCGAGGGTATCCGCTCCAACCTGATTGCTCCCGGCGTGATCAAGACCGAGATGACCGACGCTTACTGGGAGAGCGACTACTTCCAGCGCACCAACCACGAGATTACCCCTTTCAACCGTGAAGGTACTGCCGACGACGTAGCCAACTGTGTTTTCTTCCTGGCCTCCAATGAGGGCAGTTACCTGAATGGTCAGGTGATTGCTCTGGATGGCGGCTGGAGTACTACCAAGTATGTGTCGCCGGAGACGCTGGCTCGCTAAGCGGGTTTCTTTCCGCTTCCGACGCAGGGATGTGCCGGGGTATTAGCGCCCTGAAAGTATATGGGCCGTGAATTTGTGCTGCCCTTTTCGCCCTCATGGGCGAGTCACTTTTCTTTGTCGCCCAAAGAAAAGTAACCAAAAGGCCGCTCCTGCGCATCCATGCGCCCGCGGTATTTGGACGTCCGTGTCCTTCAAAGGGCGACCCGGGTTCGCTGGTCAGCTGGTAAAAACACCAGCTGACTTCCCTCTCTCCGGGCTGTCTGCGGGGGGATCGAGTCCGTGCCAATGCCATGATGATTCCGAATTCAAAAGATCGCCCAGAGGACTGGGCTCCTACGAAACCCGGATCGTGCGCTGTAGGAGCGCGGTCCTCCGCGCGATCTTTTCGGCTTTTTGAAATCTGTTTTGAATATGGCGCGGAGGTGGGGCTGGGCTTTCTTTTGGTTACTCACGTGTGCCCGCTGTATCGGTATTTCTTTGCCCAAACAAAGAAAAGTAACTCGCCCGGCAGGGCGAAACCCAAAGCCCAAATCACTCAAAGCCCCCAAACAACCCATGCCTGAATGGGCAGCTTACAAGACAAAACCGACACCCCCATAGCGCTCCCCCCGCGACCTGCCCATACTGGCCCCATTCCATAAGAACTGATAACGGGACCCAGCCTCATGACCCAACAACTCGACCACTACCGTCTGCTGGGCCGCTCCGGCCTGCGGGTATCGCCCCTGTCTCTCGGCACCATGACCTTTGGCGCCACTGGCTGGGGTACCGATCTGGCGGCAGCCCAGCGCATGGTGAATCGCTATGTGGAGCTGGGTGGCAACTTTATCGATACCGCCAACTTCTACAGCAACGGTGAATCCGAGCGCATGGTGGGTCAGCTGGTGAAGGGCTGCCGCGCCGACATGGTGGTGGCCACCAAATACAGCCTCACCATGGAGCCCGGCAAGGTGAACGCCTCCGGTAACCACCGCAAGAACATGGTGCAGGCGGTGGAAGCCAGCCTGCAGCGCCTGGGCACCGACTACATCGACCTGCTCTACCTGCACCTGTGGGACAATCGCACCCCGGTGGAGGAGGTGCTGCGCGCGTTCGATGACCTGGTGCGGGCCGGCAAGATTCTCTATGTGGGAATTTCCGATACCCCGGCCTGGCAGGTGGCGCGCATGCAGGCCATTGCCGAGCTGCGCGGCTGGTCGCCATTGATCGCCATGCAGGTGCCTTACAACCTCACCGAGCGCACGGTGGAGCGGGAGTTTATGCCCATGGCCCACGAGATGGGTCTTGGCGTTCTGCCCTGGTCGCCGCTGGCCGGTGGCGTGCTGTCGGGCAAATACACCAGTGCCGACCTGCAGCCCCAGAGCCAAAACGGCGCCGACATGAGTGCGCGCAAGAACATTAACCTCGCCACCGGCCGTCTCACCGAACGTTCGCTGGCCATTGCCGACGTGGTGGTAGAGATTGCCAAAGAGCAGGAGTGCACCCCGGCCCAGATCGCCCTGGCCTGGACCCTGCTCAACCCGGCGGTGACGTCACCCATTATCGGTGCCCGCACGTTTGCCCAGTTCGAGGACAATCTGGCCGCGCTGAGTGTGGAGTTCAGTGAAGATCAGACACAGCGCTTAAACGCTGTCAGTGAGCTGGAGCCCTGCTTCCCCCACAACATGATCGACCGGCCTACCGGGGACATGATGCTGGGTAATGTCAGGGTCGCCAAAAGAGACGGGCAGTACTGAGACTGGCCGTGGGGATTACTCGGTTGCCGTCCGCGGCGCAGCGGGCTTGTCTTCATCGGTAATACGCACCAGGGGATAGGCCAGCTCTTCCAGCCAATGCACGTCCTTACCCGGTAGACCGTATTTGGCGGGGCGCCCCTGCGGGATGTGCAGGGTGCCGAACACCCAATCCCAGAACGACAGGATGGTGCAGAAGTTGCGGTAATTCTTGCCGTCGTGGCCATAGCCATGGTGGGTGTGGTGAATACCGGGTGACACAAACACATGCTCCAGGGCGCGAAACGCCGGGCCGATAAAGCGCTGGCGGCGCAGGCTGTCGTCCCAGCGGAAGTTGGAGTGGGTCACCAGGTTCCAGCCCTGCAGCAGCAGGATGTAGACCAGCACCGCCTCGTGCATACCCAGAAACAGGGCCAGACCGTTCACCCAGCCGGACGGGATGATGAAATACCAGCTCAGGTTCAGGCGATAGTTCAGCAGCACATTCATATGCCGGCCGGAGTGGTGGGTGCGGTGTATCTTCCATAGGATGGGATGCTGGCGCGGCTGATGCGCCCAGCGATGCACCCAGTAAAACGCCAGCTCTCCCACCAGCATCACCAATGGCAGCGCCACCCAGAAGGGCAGCTCCGCCAGCCTTCCGGCCCAGGCTTGCGGCAGGACAAAGCCGTAGAAGGAAGCTATCAGCGCTGCCGCCAGCGGGCCCAGTACACTGCGACCCAGCAGAAAACTGGCGGCCACAATGATGAAATCGCCCTTGCGGTACACACCCTTGTGGCGCCCGGCCAGTACCTCCATCACCAGCACCACCACAGACGCCGCCGCCATCCACAAGAAATAGGTCTGCATCACGCTCTCCCGTTAATTATCGGTCTTTCTCTGGAGGGGTAATGTGGTTGCTTTGCGCCGCTGTGTACAATGCGGATACAACAGACAGGGTATGCACACAGGTAATGCCCACCCCGGAGACGCGCAATGGACCTGGACATCAAACGCTGGCGGCAGGCTCTCACGGTCGCCCGCTGCGGCAGCTTTTCCCAGGCCGCAGAGGAGCTGCACATCACCCAGCCGGCCCTGAGCCGCAGCATCGCCACCCTGGAAGAGCGGTATGGCATCCGCCTGTTTGATCGTGGCCACACCGGAGTCAGCGTGACGGCGGTGGGACGTCAGGCGCTGGAACAGGCGGAGACCCTGCTGCAGAGCGCCCGTGCCATGGAGAGCAACCTGCAGCTGTTTGGCCGCGGCAGTGCCGGCCGGGTGACTTTTGGTATGGGACCGATGATCGCCGCCCTGCTGTTGCCGGAGCTGAGCCGGCAGCTGCTGCAGACCCAACCCAATGTGCTGCTTCACGCCGTCACCAAATCCGCCACCCTGCTCTACGAAGAGCTGCTGGAGGAGAGTATCGAACTGTTTTTCTGCGCTGAGGGGCAGCTAAGCGGCCTGCCGGCCATCAGCTGCGACACCGTGGGCTATCTGGATCTGGCGCTGCTGGTCAGGACGCAGCACCCGCTGGCGGGGCGGGAAGTGGTCAGCCATGAGGATATCGCCCCGTTTCCGGCCCTTTCCGGCACCGAAATCTCGCGCATCATGGACCGCCCGGGTAGCGGGGGCTTTATCTGCGACAACTACCATATCCTGCGCGACCTTACCCTCGACATAGACGCGGTGTGGGCCTCGTCGCCCCAGCTGGTGCCGGAAGAGATTGCCGGTGGCCGGCTCAAGGCCCTGCAACTCACCGACTCCCCGCTGCAGTCCGCGGTTCCCATCGGCGTGGTGCAGCGTGCCGGCAGCTCCCTGTCGCCGGCAGCCCAGCACCTGGTGGAGCAGGTGCGACAGCAGCTGGCGCTGATCAGCCCCGTCGCGCCTTAGGCTCGCCCGGCCGGCTGCAGCTTCTGTTTTGCCCAGCGGGCGAACTCATTGCGCGAGCAGCTGCCGGTACGGTTACGCTCCGCACCTTCCAGCACACGGTAGATAATGAGGGCCTGACCGGGATCGGGATGGTTGGCGTAGTCAATGATCTTGCGCACCGACCAGTCGGCACCGGGACGGTTGTTGCTGTAGACGCCGCCGGGCTCGAACTCGAACCGCGCCAGTACATCTTTCTGCCGCAACGCTTCCGCCCGCTCGAAGATGATCTGCAGCTCCTCCACGGTGACATCCACCATACTGTCGATCTGGCGCACTGCCTCGGCAATGTAGTGACGGGAGGGGATGACCGAGTCAGGACCGCCGGCAGAAGGACGGTATTTCATCGCCGCCAGCGGATAGCGACGCCAGGGAAAGAGGTTGTTGAACAGCAGCGCCACGGCCAGGATCACCACGCAATTGAGCAACACCGGGATAATGACAAACAGGTAACCCAGCTCCCACACCGCCTCCCCGCCGATCACCGCTGCCAGTGCCGTGGCGCCCCCGGGCGGGTGGATGCAGCGGCCCAGGTGCATGGCGGCGATGGCCAGCCCCACAGCCAGACCGGCAGCGAGGAACACATTGGGGATCAGCAGGGCACAGGTCACCCCCACCAGCGCTGACAGCAGGTTACCCCCCAGCAGGGCCCAGGGCTGGGAGAGCGGGCCGTGGGGTACGGCGAACAACAGCACGGTGGCCGCGCCCATGGAAGGCACCACCGCCAGGGTGCCCTCTACCCCCAATGACAGGTAACAAATGGCGGTAATCAGCGCCAGACTGATCACGCCCCCCAATGTCGACAGCAGCTGCTCCACCCTCGACGCCGGTGTCTGCACACCGAGCCAATGGCTTATTTTCAATACAGTCTCTCCCCCGCCAATTTCACCTTGAGCCTCGTCTTGCATTAAACTAGCACAATCGAACAACAGTGTTGTCCGTATATTCCGAAGAGCTAAATCACGAGACAAGAGATTATGACTACTAAAACAGCACTTGTGACCGGCGCAGCCGCCGGTATTGGGCGCGCCTGTGCCCTGCGTCTGGCGAAAGACGGCATCAACATCGGTGTACTGGACCTGGACCAGTCCAAAGCCCAGCTGGTAGCGGACGAGATTGTTGCCGCTGGCGGTAAAGCGGTAGGTCTGGGTGGCAACATTGCCGACCGCGCCTCCATCGAAGCGGCTGTGGCTCAGCTGCGCGAAGCCTTTGGCCCGGTCACCATCGTGGTGAACAACGCCGGTATCGCCCCCTTCATCCCATTTGAAGAACTGACCGACGCTGACTGGGACAAGGTATTCGAGATCAACACCAAAGGTACTTTCATCGTTACCCAGACCGTACTGCCGGATATGAAAGCCGCTGGCTGGGGCCGCGTGGTCAATATCTCTTCCTCCAGCGCCATCGGCGGTAGCTACCAGCAGGTGGCCTACTCCGCCTCCAAGGGTGCCGTGGTCTCCATGACCCGCTCACTGGCCCAGGCTGTGGGCCAGTACGGCATCACCGTTAACAACATCCCACCCGGTTCCGTGATGGGTACTGTTATGGCCGACGCCGCCAACGCCAACGCCAACTTCAGTGCCGAGCAGATCGCCCGCGCCATTCCAGTACGCCGCACCGGTGTACCTGAGGACATCGCCGGCGCCTGTGCCTACCTGGTGTCTGATGAAGCCGGCTATGTGACCGGTCAGACCATCAACGTCAACGGCGGTCGTCTGGTTTCCTGATAATCCTGATTGCCTGATGCACAGCCCTGGCCCATGGCCGGGGCTGACTCGCGGGGCTGCCTCTCACGGCTGCCCCCGACACACCCCCAACCCGGTGCTCAGTGCGCCACACTGCCGGAAAAGAGATTGATCACCGCCACTCCGGCAATAATCAGCCCCATACCCACCAGTGCCGGCAGGTCCAGTGTCTGTTGGTAGAGCACATAGCCCAGCCCGGTAATCAGCACAATGCCCAGCCCCGACCAGATGGCGTAGGCGATTCCCACAGGCATGGTCTTGAGGACAATGGAGAGGCAATAAAACGCAATGGCGTAGCCCACCACCACGATCAGGCTGGGGATCAGGCGGGTGAATTCAGCGGAAGCTTTTAACGCGGTGGTGGCAATCACCTCGGCCACGATGGCGACAGTCAGCCAGACATAACTCATGGGGAGACCCCTCTCAACAGGCAGGATCCCGGATTCTGGCAGATTTTCAGCGTCTTGCCACAGGCGACGATCCGGTATGTGACCCTGCATCACCCACCGGACAGTTCAGCGTCTATTGGGTAACCAGCCAGAGGGCGTGCACCACTGCCGGCAGATACATCAGGAAACAGAGCAGAATGTTGATCACCAGGTCCCTGCCTGCGCCCTTCTTCAGGAACACAGCCACCGGCGCGAGAAAAATGGAGAGCAGAATCAGTACCAGTTTGTTGTCCATAACAGCTCCTGTGGGTCAGGTAAGTTAAGAAATTTTTATACGAAGTGGCGGCCGTGCAGTCCCGCTGACAAGCTCAACCGCCCGGGCGGCAGGTCATGGTCTCGGCGTTAGTACCCCAGACAATCTGCGCCTCACCCTGATGCTCCCAGAAGCTCTCATTGGGGCCCAGATATCTGGAACCGCTGGCCGCAGAGTCGGTAAACATCAGCGACACACTGTCACCGCGCTCCGCTACCAGGGTGCGCGGCTCTGTGGCAAAGAAGGTGATCACCACCTCATTGCGCGGGTCGCCACCACAGGCAAATACCACCGGGCCGCGCCCCTCCACCAGTCGGAAGCGGGCCTGCAGTTCGGCGATGCGGTGCTGATACTCGTAGCTGACACAAGCCTGGCGATCGGTCGCTTTCCAGCACTCATCTCGCCCCTTGATCCAGCCCCGCTGTTCAGCCTTGAAGAGCGGAGGAGGCGGGTTCCCGGCTTTTGCCAGTGCCGCGCCATACACCTCCGCCATTTGCTGATCCAGCAAAGCCAATGACGGCGTGTTACAGATCAGGGTCGGAATAGAGCCCAACTCGCCGTCGCAGGCAAAGGTCGGTATGGCGGCAGCCTCGCGCTTGTGAGCCTGCAACTCGCCCTCGATATAGTCGCACCACTCCCGACTGTCCCGCGCGGGCACCCCGGCCTGCCCGCGCACCCCGAGCCTGAACTCCACCACCGATTTCCACTCATCCGAGCCGATATCCGGCCCATGTCCCTGGCCATCACCGCTCATGACCGTGGATTCCACCGCGCGGTACCAGTCGTCAGTGCAGGGGGCCGGGGCTGGCTGCGACTCTACAATCGGTGCCGGTTCTGTTTCCATCTCCGTCTCCGACGCACAGGCTACCAACAACAGTGTCAGCAGCGGCGCGAGCCACAGGGATCGCCACATACCATCTCTCCTTAGTTGAATCCGGATGATTCAGCTTTTGCCCTTGCCGATCACACCGTAAATCGCCGCTCCGATCACCGCACCTACAATGGGTGCTACCCAGAACAGCCACAGCTGCGACAGCGCCAGACCGCCTTCATATACCGCCACACCGGTGCTGCGGGCAGGGTTCACGGAGGTGTTGGTGACCGGGATACTGATCAGGTGAATGAGTGTCAGGCAGAGGCCAATGGCAATGGGCGCAAAACCCGCCGGTGCGCGGGAATCGGTGGCACCGAGGATAACCACGATAAAGATCATGGTCATAACGATTTCGGTGGTCAGCGCCGACATGAAGTTGTAGCCACCGGGTGAGTGCTCGCCAAAGCCGTTGGTGGCAAATCCGGCGGTCACATCAAAGCCCGGCTGACCGCTGGCGATCAGGTAGAGAATCCCCCCCGCCGCCAGGCCACCCAGCACCTGGGCAACAATGTAAGGCACCAGCTCTTTGGCCGGGAAACGACCACCGACCCAGAGCCCCACCGATACCGCCGGGTTGAGGTGACAGCCGGAGATATGCCCTATGGCAAAGGCCATGGTAAGCACCGTCAGGCCGAAGGCCAGGGAAACCCCCAGCAGGCCAATACCCACATCGGGAAATGCTGCCGCCAGCACCGCACTGCCGCAACCACCCAGCACCAGCCAGAAGGTACCCACAAACTCCGCAAAATACTTTTCCATACATTTCTCCCTGTAGCTCAGCGACAGACGGCGGACGAATCCCTTGTCACCATTCTCTCTGTTGCATCAAAAAGTCACCCGCGGGCGGCGGCCCGCAGCGGCATCAACCGGCCACTCATCGCCTCAGGCAAATGGCGGCCGCTTTGAGTATAGCCAACAAGCGCACAACGCGAAGTGCAAGCCATCATTCTGTGCCACTAATTTTGCGGCTGATAGTTCTCGCGGATAGTGGTTGGACGAAACCCAACTCGCAGAATGTTGTTCCAGGAGTGCTGGGGATCCCCCGGGACAGCCACACCGGTACAGGTGTAGAACATCCGGATTCCCTGCTGCAATCCCCACTCGATACGCGCCCGTAACAGCGCCTGCTGAATACCGCGACCACGAAACGACGGACGGGTGGCACCGAAGTTAGTCCAGCCACAGTCGCCAAGCCGGAAGAGCGATCCCACTCCTGCCGGCTCACCGTCACAGAACGCCATAAAGACGGTCCAGTTGGGGCGGCCCACCACCTGCGCGATCCAGCCCTCTGTCAGCCGGGCTATGGTGGCATCCTGCCCCGGCACCACCAGGTCAAAGGCGGCACAAGCGATGCTGGCAAAGTCAGCCGCCCACTCCGGACCGATGGGGCGAACCTCAATCCCGGCCGCCAATGGCCTGTGCGCGGGCGGCAGGGGCCCGGCACCGCGGGCAAACTCCTGCCAGCCCCGCGCCCGCTGCAAACCCTGTTGCTGCAACCGGGCATCCAGTGCCGGGGTCAGGGAGCTGGCGGGCAGCTGCAGGAAATAGCGCTGCACGCCCATCTCGCCATAACTGCTGAGCACCGCCTGCAAGTGCTGGTTAAACTCATCCCCGGGCTCACCGTCTTTATCCTTCGCCAGACCGGACTCGAGCCCCAGGCAGCGATTGATAACAATCGCCGCGGCCGGCAGCGCCGCAGCAATGGAGACCAGCGACTCTTCCGCCTGCAGGTGAAAATACTTGAGTCCCAACAGCCGGCGTTGGTCCGCCGTTGCGGCCTGTTGCAGCTCCCACAACTCCTGTCTCTCAATCGTGTCAACCGTGGGTAAATTCCCACTCATGATCATCTCCTTTGAATCCTGACAGCACCCTCTGCACTGGAGGCCGGGAGGTACTTGTGAGCACAACTCGCAAGCTGGAGGTCCATGGCACCTCCAGCCGCGCCTTCCTGTCTGGGTGCTCAGGCCCTAGCTGACCTGGCGCAGCCCCGCGCTCTGGCAGCAGATCTGCTCGATGTGCCGGTGATCTGTGCCACAACAGCCGCCCAGCACAGCCAGGTGTGGCAGGAGCTCCACCAACCGGCGGTACTCACTGCCCAATTCCTGTGGATTGCCCTGGTCCAGTACTTCGCAGCCATCCAGTTCGGCGTGGCTGCATTTGGAGGCGTTGGCCCGCAGGCCGCGAATGCGATGGCGCTGCTGCGACGCCGCCAACCGCCCGGCAAAATGAGTGGGGTGGGCACAATTAATCATATAGTAGGCGGGACCACCTCCCGTCGCCTCATCCACCTGGGTAATGGCTTCATCCAGGGTCTCACCGGTGGGCAGGCAGCCGTCGGTCTCCACGGTGAAAGAGATTACCACCGGCATCTGCGCTTTCTGCGCGGCCCGCACAATACCCACCGCTTCGTTAACATTGGTGAGGGTCATGGCGGTTACACAGTCAGCGTCGGTCCCGGCAAACGTTTTTATCTGCAGCCAGTGGTAAGCCTCCGCTTCGGCAGAGCTCATGATCAGCTCCGGTGCGTAGGCGTCGTGCCGGGGGCCAATACAGCCACTGATCACATAGGGGGTGGCGGGGCTGTCGTACTGCTCACGCAGCGGCTGCAGAAATTCGATGGCGTCGCGATTGATACGCTGCAGATCTTCCGGCGTGTGACCAAGGCGGGCTCCCCAATCGGGATTGGCGCGCCAGGTTACTGCCTCCAGCACGAAGCCGCGCTGGAAGTGGCGGGCAATACCGGTATAGCGATTAAAATAGTCCTGCAGCGTGCGCCGGCCTGTGTCGCTCTCCAGCAGGGTATAGGCGGCAAATTGCGGCAGATCCAGCCCCTCATGAAACACCAGCGTGGTCTCCAGCCCCCCATCGGTAATCAGGGTGTGTCCGTGCAGTTGTGGTAATTGGTGACGATAACGGCTCATGGTTTCCTCCTTGTAATAGCGCTTTATCAAACACAGGGCCAGTGTAGGAATCCGCCCGGAAACAGATAAGCACCACAGGTGGGAAAGTGGCTGATTAATTTTTTCCAATAAAATCAATTCGTTGTGAGGAATTTACACTTTGGCGCGCAGTGACTGCGCGAGGACAGGCCAACTAACTGTACCCGTGGTACAGTATTTGACTGGAAAAAAGATGTTTTGCAGGGATGTCAGTCATGAACCAGCGTGCCGCCTCCACCCAGGAGCGCATACTTACCGAAGCCGAGCAGCTGATCCTCGGCCAGGGCTTCGCCAACACCTCCATTGACGAAATTGTCGATGCCGCCGCCATTACCAAAAGCGGCTTTTTCTACCACTACCCGGGCAAAACCGATCTGGCCCGGGCGCTGGTGCAGCGCTTCCTGAAGAAGGACGCCGACATTTTCGATGCCTTGTTGGAACGTGCCGATTCACTCACCGACGACCCCCTGCAACAGCTGCTGATTTTCCTGAAGCTGTTTTCCGAACTGATGGAGAGCCTGGAAGAGACCCACCCCGGCTGTCTGGTGGTGACCTTCACCTACGAAAGCCATCTGCTGGAACCGGAGATCGTCGAACTGGTGCGACAGGGAGTATTGAGCTGGGAGACCATGATCCGGGAGCGGCTGGAGCGTATCGGCAGTCGCTACACGCCAAGAGCCGATTTGAACCCCACCGCGCTTGCCAATATGTTCACTGCCACGGTGGAGGGAGGCATTGTTCTGAGCCGGCTGTTCCAGACCAACCGCCATCTGGTGGAACAGATACTGCTCTACAGGCAGCACCTGCAGATGCTTTTTTCTCCGGCCTGAGCCACCGCTTTAATCGGTGGTGTCATCGGCACCCACCAGAGTACTCCCGGGAGCCATAGTGCTGTAACGCAAGTTCCGCCCATCGACCTCTAACAGCGCCCCGATGACACCTGCCAGTTGCACTACACCATCTCCCGTCCCCACCGACCCGGATATACGTGCGCTGATCACCATACCACCGTCACCGGCAGGCAGCTGCCGGTCCATGAATGCCAACAACCCGCTATCGGCGATCTCAAGGGCATTGCCAGTGGTTACACAGTCCTCCACGCTGCTGCCACAGTTATCCAGCAGGTACAGCTTGCCGTTGGCCAACCGCTGCAGACGACCGCTGACTTCAATAACGCAGTATTTGTGATGGCGGAACACAGGCGCTCCAGGCTGACACATTGAGTCCATAAATCTGGACTATGGCAAAGACTTCCCAACAGCGGGAAGGGCCCCATTGCAGTTCAATCTATACAAATGCCCTGCGCTTGTCGCGCATCCCTGAGCAACACCCGTGACTAACACTGCTTTACTTGACCCTCCCAGTGGCAGCTGCCTAAACTGGCTGCACTTCTGCAAAAGAATAATTCTGCAAAAATAATAACAATGCGATCTACCGGCAGTCGTCGCCTGGCCCCCGGGGTACTGCAGGCTGAACTGGTGTCGCCGGCGAGGCTTCCATGCCTCCGAGGTTTCTATGAAAGTCCAACCCGCTGCATTTTTACGTACCACGCTGCCCCTCGATTTCAGCAAGCTCGACGACTACGACAGTGGTCGTTACCACTCCGTGTGGTTGCCGGATCATATGGTCAGCTTCTGGCCCGACTCCATCTGGACACCGGAGTTTACCGATCTCGCCACACTGTCACCGTCGCCTCATCGCCATCTCGATGCCATGGCTGTCGCCGCCGCCACCGCGGTGCAGACCAGCCGCGTCAATATCGCCACCAGTGTGGTGGACACTGTGCGTCGTCACCCCTCACTGCTGGCGCAAAGCGCTCTCACCATTGATCACCTGGCGAAAGGTCGTTTTGTTCTGGGACTGGGCAGTGGCGAAACCGAAAACACCGTGCCCTACGGTTTTGATTTTCACAAACCGGTGGGACGTTTTGAGGAGTCGCTGAAAGTCATCCGCTTGCTGTGGGAGAGTGAAGGCCCGGTCAATTTCAACGGCGAGTTTTTCAAACTGGAACACGCGCGCCTCGATACCGAACCCTACGAGGGTAAATTCCCGCCCATCTGGATTGGCGCCGGTGGCCCGCGGATGCTGAAGATCACCGGCCGCTACGCCGATGGCTGGTGGCCCGCCGGCGCCTGGTCGCCGGAAGACTACGCCGCCAAGCTCAAGGTGGTGCGCGACTCCGCAGAAGAAGCCGGCCGCGATCCAATGGCCATTGTACCGGCCTTTATCATGACCTGCCTGATTGGCGACGATGACGAATTGGCGGAAATTCTGCAGGCGCCACTGGTTAAAGCCTGGGTACTGCAGGTCTCTGCCGACGTGCTGAAGGAACACGGCTTCAAACACCCCATGGGTGACGACTGGCGCGGCTACCAGGACATCAATCCCGGTGTGCTCACCCGCGAGCGCATCCTCGACATGCTGGACAAGGTGGAGCCGGAAGCCATTCTCGCCATCATTCCCCACGGCTCCCCCAAACAGGTTGCCAAACAGATCAAGGGCTTTGTGGAAGCGGGCCTGCGGGTGCCGAAAATTCTCGACTACGGCGGTATGGCAGGCCTCAAGTACGGCGCCATCTCGGCGGCCAAGGTACGCGAAACCGAAGACGAACTGTTGCGGCTGTGTGGAGAGATTGCATGAGCGAGCTGTTAAACGCCAACGAGCTCCTGCAATCGGCAAAGTCCAGCACCGGCCTCAGCGATTGGGGCGACGACACCTTGCCGGAACGCTTTGAGATGGCCGTGGAGAAACTCAATGCCATCGCCATGGACAACGTCGGCCGGCAGGCCACTACCGATGTCTGCCAATGGCTGCTCACCTCGCGGCTGAAATTTTTTAACGATCACAAAATCACGCCGGGACTGGCGGACGAAGTGATTGAGCAGCCGCTGTTTGCCACCGGCGAACCGCGCTCCGGAACCACACTGCTGCACGCCCTGCTCTCCGTCGATCCCGATTCCCGTTCGCTGCGTTTCTGGGAAGTGATGTACCCGTCTCCACCGCCGGGACTGGCGGCGGATGATGATCCCCGTCGCGCCTGGGCCGACGCCGACTGGCGCGAGATCAACGCCATGGCCCCGGAGTGGCTGAAGATTCACCCTTACAACGACATGCTCGGCGATGGCTTGCCGGAGTGCGAGCGCACCTGGGCTATGGACTTCCGGGTGATGACACCCACCGCCTGGTGGCGCGCCCCCATCGGCATGTATGTGGGCGGCCTGCCCACCGACGATCACGCCCAGTACCGCATCCACAAGATGATGCTGCAGCACTGCCAATACGGTCGGCCTCCGGAACAACGAAAAAAGCGCTGGGCCCTGAAAGGTTTTCACGGTCCACGCCTCAAGGCGTTTTTTGATACCTACCCGGACGCGCGCCTGATCTGGACTCACCGCGACCCGGTACAGGTGACTGCGTCACGCATCGGTATGGCCATCGCCCTCACCAAAGCCTTTACCAAAGGCGAAGTGGATATGGAGCAACAGGCCGCCATTCACCTGGCCGCAACACGCGCCGGCATCGTCGACACCATGAACAACCCTTTAATCGACGACCCGCGAATTTTTCACGTGCGTTACACCGACTTTGTCAGTGATCCCGTGGGCACCATCCGCAAGTTCTATGAATTCTGCGATATCGACATGACCGACACAGCGGAACAGGCAATGCGCGATTATCTCGCCAACAACAAGGGCGATCGCTATGGCAAGTTTCACTACACCACCGACTGGATCCAAGAGGACCTCAATGCATTGAACGAAGAGTTTGCGCCCTATCGCCAACGCTTTGGCCTCGACGTCGAAGTGCGCAAATGAAATCGCCAAACCAGCCTGTACATCCACGCATCTCAGTTAACAGCGTCTGCTTTTTTGCCGCCACCCTGCAACAGCAATCCGAGTACTGGCGTATCCTCAACGCCCACACCGTGAGCCTGATTGCTCCCCAGCTCGACAATCACGAGCTGGGCAAAGTACAGCAGACCCTGCAGGCGTGCGACTGTGCGGTGGAAACCATTGTGCACAACTTTATCGCCGGCGCACCACTGAATCCCAACCCCGCCAGTTGGCACAAACCACGGGAGCAATTACAGCGTCGTATTGACGAGGCCCGGCAACTGGGCGCGCGCTCAATTTACATGCTCACCGGTGGTCGCGGTGACATGGACTGGGAAGACGCTGCTGCGGTTTTTGCGGAAGCCATCAAGCCCTGCATTGCTTATGCACAACAGGCTGGTGTGCAGTTGATGATTGAGAACGCGCCTGCACAGTACGCAGACATTCATATTGCCCACAGCCTGCGCGACACGGTTACGCTGGCGGAGCTCGCCAATATCGGCGTCTGCATTGACCTGTTTTTTTGCTGGGCGGAAGCCGACCTGAAACAAACCATTGAACGCTGTATTCCCCGCTGCGGACTGGTGCAGGTAAGCGACTATGTGTTGGGCGATCGCAACCTGCCGGCACGGGCCGTTGTGGGCGACGGAACCATTCCGCTGACCCGGTTGCTGCAATGGATTATCGACGCGGGTTACAGCGGAGCCTTCGAGCTCGAATTGATCGGCCCGCGCATTGACCAGGAGACACCGCTGCTGGCGGTCAAACGCAGCATCGACGCGCTGAATACGATTCTGCCTACACTGGGCGCCTGATATTTACCGGACACGCCATACCGTAAGCACGCTTTCTTTGGAGATACCCTATGGCCTTTGGCGACAGCCCTTGCGACAAGTCACTGCAGGATGCCTGGAATCAGTTTTGCGAGCAGCTGCAACACGCTGGCAGCAAAGTGTTCAAGGATTTCAATCCCGCGACGCCGGCACACCGTGTCGATGCACTGCGCTTTCTGACCCAGAACCTGGGACAGGCGTTTGACCTGGCACTGGAAACCCGCGACAGCCGCTACCCGCAACTGCACCCGTTCTGTACCCCCACCTGCAAACTGGGAGGCGATGCAGCCGACTTCACCTACCACCAGGCCTGGATCGACGGCGAAAGCACTTATCGCGTCTACGGCAATCGCGGCAGCGCCCGCTTTATTAATTTCACCCTGCAGGGGCAACGGCCCTCCACCCAACCCGGCACCGACATCCCCAGCCTGCATGAACCGTTTGGCGATATACCGGAAAGCAACCTGTTTGGTCACGACCTGGTGACCGACAGCGAAGGGGCTTTTGAGCTGTTTATCGGTGGGCCAAAACGTGACGTTAATTGGCTGCCCACCACCCCGAACACCCGCAAACTGTTCCTGCGCCAGGGCTTTGATGACTGGAATGAGCGACCGGCCCAACTGCATATCGAACGTATCGGGATGAACGAACCCAGGCCGTTGCCTTTGGCGGCTGACATGATCGAAGCCATGGAGTGGGCCGGTAATTTTCTGGATGGGGTGATGAATGACTGGCCCGACCACCCCTATCAATACAGTCCCTTCGTCGATCCGATAAACGTCAACCGGTTCCCACCGGATCCGTCAGCTTCAGCAGGCGCCGACGATCAGAAGCGTGGCCGCGCTGTTGCTCATTTATGTTGGCAGCTGCAACCGGACGAGGCTCTGATTATTGAATTCGACAACCACGACGGCTTCTGGATGGTAAGCAACAACGGGGTGTTTTTTAACAGCATGGATTACCGCTATCGGCCGGTAAGCTACACACCGGCCCGCACTGCAGTCGACAGTGATGGCAAGGTGCGACTGATTTTGTGTGGGCAGGATCCCGGCTACCACAACTGGGTCGACACCCAGGGCTTTGAGCGCGGCAATATCACCTACCGCAATCTGCTCAGCAGCAACAACACCCGCTTTACGACCCAGCTGGTCAAAGCCGCTGAGCTGGCGGATGCCCTGCCTGCAGACACTGTACGCGTGTCACCGCAACAACGCATTGCGCAACTGCAGGTGCGTTTCCGCAGCATCAGTTTGCGCTACGGACTCTGATCACCGGAACGGGGTATCGCCGCCCGGGGCAATATATTCAGCAATAAAAATCCCGGCACTGGCCGGGATTTTTTTCAGGCGGAAATCCGGAGTTTCACGACGAAACGCGCAGTTCGCCTTCCAGCAGTTTCCAGATACCCTCGACACTGGCGATGCTTTTCTCCGGGGTTTTTATCAGGCCCCGCACAAATACCAGATGGCGACCACTGCGCACCACTTCCGGCTCGATGGTAATAAATTCACCCACTTTAGCCACGGAAACAAACTGGGTGTTAAGGCTGGTAGTGACACAATTCCTGGCCTTCTCGCCCATGGACTGCACCACGCCCATGCCAAGACCGATATCCGCAAAGGACATCACTATACCGCCGTGGATAGTACCAAGATGGTTGTTGGTGTGACGTGCGGCCACCACCAGTCCCACAGTCACACCCTGGTCACTGTACTTCAACCAGTAGGGACCGACATGGCCGGTAAAACCTTCGGCGACGTTAACACGCTCCCAGCCTTCAGCCTCCAGCTTGCTGAAAGTTTCCAGCTCGGCAGGGGAGTACTCTTTATCGGACATAATTACCTCGGTTCCGGTGGCAGGTTTGATGGACACTGCTGCCACACACTTAAACTTGCGTGCATAAAAAATGCGGAGGGTTGTCGCCGCTCAATCGAAGCCGGCTCGACAACACTTCCGCATTTTCAGAATGCTGCTGACGATCAGGCGTCAGCGAAACACTCGTCGGCCACCACTTGCGACTGACCACCGCGACCACCCAGCTCGGAGAGCAGGGCTTTCATGCGGTAGGTCCACAGGTGCAGGTCCATCTCCAGGGTCATACCCATGGCGCCGCTCATCTGGTGCATGTCGTAGATCAGGCGGGTAGCACTGTCCTGGGCGTGCAGGGCTGCCAGGGCTGCGTCACCGGCGTCGCCACTGAAGGCGGCCTTGAGAGCCAGCCAGCGCACACCACCAGTGAGTACCGCACACTCCGCCAGGCGATGACGCAAGGCCTGGAAGGTACCGATGGGACGACCGAACTGCTTGCGCACACTGACGTGTTCAACGGTGGAGTCCAGCGCCGCCTGCATCAGGCCAGCCACTTCTGCTGCCAGCGCCACACGCATCCAGGTCTTCACCGTTTTGGCAGTTTCGGCATCCAGCTGCTTCACTTCCGGCGTGCCCACCAGCTTGCCCATGGGGTAGGCAAACAGGGACTCGGGCAGGGCTTCCACATCACCTTCAGCAGGGTGTGCAATGCCGACGCTGTCGCCGTCGATAATGATCAGGGTCTTGGCCTGTGGCACAAAGCGGCCGGGACGACCGTTTTCAACCACACCAAACGGGCGTGGCAGCTCGATGTCCAGGTGCGGACGCACCAGCATGGAGAGCGCCACCTCGGCGGTGTAGGGCAGCTGCGCCAGACGGGTAGTGGACGCTGCAGCAGAGACTGCACCCATTTCCGGTACTGCAGCAATCTCGAAGTAACCACCTTCTTCCAGCGCCGCATCCAGCTCCGGGCTGACCAGGGCAAAGCCGTGGAAATCCACCGGCGAGCTGGAGAAATCTTCAGCCAGCTTGTCGATGGCATCGGCAACCGCGAGCTGATCTTCGTTCAGTTGTAAATCCATCAGCGTGGCTCCCTTGGCAGTTCCAGGAATTGGGTAGCAATGATGTTGAGCTGGATCTCAGCCGCACCGGAGGCAACACCGGCCACAATGCCGCGCTGGTGATGTGCCAGCAGCATGGGGTGTACGCCACTGATGGCTTCGGGTACGTACTCAACCACGAATTCACTCACCAGGCGCTCACAGATCACGGTGGAGAAGCGACCCACAGAGGCTTCAGGGCCGGCCTGGATTTTCTTGGCGCGCTTGTCGATGATGAAGTAGCTGTACCAGCGGGCGGCTTCACAGGCAGCGTGTGCCTTGGCAGCCTGGTCGATGGCGGCGCCGGTAAAGCGGCCCTCTTTCTTCAGCAGACTGACCGCATCTTTGAGAGTCTTGGACGCCAGGGAGAAGCGGGGGATACCCACACGCTCCAACGACAGCACCTGACCAATAATTTCCCACGCCTGACCTTCCTCACCCAGGCGCCACTTCTCATGCACCTGCACATCGTCGAAGAAGACTTCGTGAATATCGCCTTCACCGATGATGGACGGAATATCGCGCACGGTGATGCCGGGGGTGTTCATGGGCACCAGGAAGATGGAGATACCGTTCTTGCCATCGGAGGTGCGCGCCAGCAGGAAACAGGTGTCCGCGTCGCCGGCGTAGGAGGTCCAGATTTTCTGGCCGTTAATGGTGTAGGTATCGCCGTTCTTTACCGCGCGGGTACGCAGGGAAGCGAGGTCGGAACCGGACTCAGGCTCGGAGAAGCCCTGACACCAGAGGGTCTCACCGCGAGCCATGGGCAGGATGTGAGTCTCTTTCTGCAGCTCGGAACCGAACAGCATCAGGATCGGGCCGATCCAGTTGACGTTCATGTACTGACCGCCACGGGGCTCGCCCGCCATCCACATCTCTTCGGCGAGGATAAAGGCTTCCCACGGATCGGCGTCGCGACCGCCCCACTCGGAGGGCCAGTGGGGCACCAGCAGGCCGGCTTCGGCCAGGTCCGCACAGATTTTCTTGGCAAACACGGTCTGCTCTTTCGACGCCGGGCCGTGCGCGATGTGTTCCCAGTTCTCAGGCAGGGTCTTGGCCAGAACCTCGCGGATCTGGGCGCGGAACGCCGCCTGCTCTTCAGTCCAGTTAAAATCCATCAGGTTTTAATCCGAGTCTAATTAATCGTTTGACCGTAGCGCGGCCTTACTTCTTGCTGCCGCTGCCAATACCGGCAACGTATTTTTCCATGATGGCCAGGTAATCCGGGCTCAGCATCAGGGCACTGTTGGCCATGCGCTCCACATGGCGGGCCTGGTCGCGGCCCAGCTCGGCACACATCTCGATGGAGATCTTGGCGGCGCCCATCTGCTCGGCGTTCTGCTTGGTGAGGTGACGACAGAACTCCATCACGTCGGCTTCAAAGGACTCATCAGCAAATACTTCGTGCACCAGACCCATGGTGAATGCGCGGTCGGCATCGGCCGGCTTGTTTGCCATGATCAGGTAGCGCGCCCAGTGCGGCCCCACGTAGCGGGTCAGGCGGCTGACGCCGTTAGAGGCCGGCAGCACACCGAACTTGCCTTCCGGGAAGGCGTAGCTGGCGCTCTTGGCGGCGAGGCGGAAGTCGCAGGAGAGGGACATCTCCAGGCCGCCACCCACACAGGTGCCCTGGTGCGCCACGACGATGGGCTTTTCGATGTGCTCCATCTCGTCGTAGATGCGGTGCATGCCGTGCAGCTTGAGGCGGTGTTTCTCACGGATCTGTGTCGGCGTGTTGGCGGGCACATCGGGCTCGCCGGTTTTGTCACGCAGGTCGGCACCGGCGCAAAAGTAGCGGCCGGTGGCGCGGATCAGCATCACTTTCAGCTCTGGCGTGTCGCGGAACTTGTGCAGTGCCGCTTCGAACAGGCTCATGGTCTGTCCGGTGAGGGCGTTGAGTTTGTCCGGACGGTTCAGGGTGCAGATGATGATGCCGTCGTTCTCTTCTACCAACAGGTGTGGAGCTTCACTCATGTCTCTACTCCTTCCTCAGCGGGTACGTGGCAGGCCAAGCGCACGCTCGGCGATCATGCTGCGGTGCACCTCACTGGTACCACCGTAGATGGTGGTGCCGTGAGCGTGACGGTAAGCCAGGTTCACTTCGCCGGCCGGTCCGTGACGCTTGGACAGGGAGTAAGGCGCGGTCAGGTCCAGCAGGTCGCGGGCGTCGGACTGGAACTTCTCGGAAGAGAACATCTTGGTCATGGGGCCGAAGGCCTTGTTCTCGCGACCGGTTACACCCACCCACAGGCAGCGGTGACCCAGCATCTCGCCGATGTAAGTGTGCATCAGGCTGCGCGCCAGACGCTTCTGGGCATCAGCGCGTTCGATCAGTGGTTTGCCAGCGAAGGTAATTTCACGGCACAGGGCTTCGGCATCCTTAACCAGGGTTTTCTGGCTCTTCATAAAGCCGCCGCCGTGTTCCAGCTCCAGCGCTGCCGCCATCACGCGCAGACCACCGTTCACTTCGCCCAGACGGTAGGTGTCGGGCACGATGACGTTGTCGTAGAAGGTGGCGTTGGTGCGCTCGTCCTGGAAGGTGAATACCGGATGCACTTCGATGCCGGGCGTGTTCAGCGGCACGATGAACATGGTCAGACCCTTGTGCTTGGCCACATTGGGATCGGTGCGGGTGAGCATGATCACGTAGTCGGCAATGTTGGCACCACTGGTCCACATCTTGGCGCCGTCAATGCGCCAGGAGCCGTCTTCCAGCTGGGTCGCCTTGGTCTTGGCGGCGAACACGTCGGAACCACAACCGGGCTCGGAGTAACCGAGACTGCAGATGGCGTCACCGGAAACAATCTTGGTCAGCACTTCCTCTTTCAACTCGGGAGTGCCGCACTTGTCGATCATGGTACCCACCAGCATGGAGGTGCCCACCGGGTGGCTGGTCCAGCCGTGTTTTTCCCACACAGCCATCAGCGCAGACTTGGTGTAGGGCTCCACTTCGCGGCCACCCAGCTCCTTGCGCCAGTCGGGGAACAGGAAGTTGTGCTCGGCCAGCTTCTTGTGCACACCGCGGTCAAAGCCGTCGAAGGAGTAGTGCGCCTTGGCGCGCAGCTCGGGGGTGAGGATTTCGTTGAACAGGTCGTCCAGCTCCTGGGCCATGGCGTGGGCTTCTTCACCCAGATCGAAGTCGATGCCCACTTCGCCCACGTCAGGCAGAGCCACCGCTTCACCTGCAAACAGACGGCGGCCGGCCTCTTCCAGCAGCAGGTTGATATCGCCCCACACCAGCGGCCAGGCTTTGGCGCGCAGATTGTAGAGGTGAATATCGTATTCGGTGGCCAGACCGTAGCCACCGAAGGTGTGCAGGGACTGGTTCACGGCGCGGGCCGCCACATCGGCGTTCCAGTAGATCGCCATGGAGATCTGTGCGCCGGCGTCTTTTACACCCATGGCCACGTCGTGGATGGCTTTCCAGGTGAGGTATTTGCCGCCGTCCACTTCGGTGATCAGGTCCGCCAGCGGGTGGGAGATGGCCTGATAGGTACCGATGGGCTTGTCAAACGCGACACGCTCACAGGCGTACTCCGCCGCCATTTCCACGGCGCGGCGGGAGAGCCCGGCCAGCGCCGCAGCCATCAACAGTTTCCACTCTTCAATGCCCTGGTCAAACAATTTGACCGCCTCGGCGCCTTCGCCCAGCACTACGGCATCGGCGGCATCCAGGTTCAGTTCGGCAATGGGCGTAGAGGCCAGGTTGGCTTCAAAACGCTCGCCTTCCGGCAGGCTCACCAGCAGTACCTTGTCGCCCTTTTTGGCGATCACGGCCTGGGCCACAGCGCCACCGGCTACCCACTGAACAGGCTGCCCGGCGACGTCGTGCAGGGCGATAGTCGCTACCGCACCACCCATCATCACCTGCTCCAGCAGTTCGGCCTGGCTTTCAGCGGCCAGGCAGGCCAGCAGGCGGGTGGAGACCAGGGTCTCGGCCACCGGGCCGGAGGCAATGGTACGGCCCACTTCTTCCATCAACACCACGGCATCCATAACGCCCAGGCCCAAGCCACCTTGTTCTTCGGGAATACGCAGGCAGAATGCGCCCAACTCCCCCAGGCCGGCCCACATCTCTGCGTCAAAGCCGTCTTTGTCTGCAGCCGCGCGCACGCGCTCGGAACTGCTTTGTTCGTCCAGGAAGCGGGCGAATGATTCCTGCATCATCCGCTGGTCGTCAGAAAGCTCGAAATTCATGGTTGAGGTGACTCCGAAAGTAGTGGACAGGCAACCCGGGTAAGCATCGATCGGGGTATGTGCCGTGGCGGCGGGGTGATGCCGGGACTGCCCTTTTGTTATGTGAACCGATTGTGTGAACCCTTTGGTAAGCTTACGGCTCACCAAACCCCAGGGTTCAGGGATGCTGCCAAGTTTAGACGCAACAGCCGTATTCTTCAGATTCTTAGCCGCCGTAGACTACTATGAGACCCCCTTTTTAGTCAACATCACTGTTGAATAGCGAGCCCCTTAAAAGCCGCCTCCGGGGGCTCAGAAACAACAGATTTTTACTGCACCGGCGGCCGGCAAACACTATGATCGCGACCTGATGCCGGCACTCCGCCGGCCACAACCGGGACCACCTTTGTGCTCAGTTACCGTCACAGCTTTCACGCCGGCAACGCCGCCGATCTGCTCAAACACCTGGTGCTCATAGAGCTGCTGCAGTACCTGCAGCGCAAGGACGCCGCCGTTGAGTATATCGACACCCACGCCGGCGCCGGGCTCTACCAGCTGGACTCCGACGAGAGCCAGAAGACCGGCGAATACCACAGCGGTTATGGCGCCATCCAGGAGTGTGACTGGCCGGAGCTGGAGACCTACAAGTCGCTGGTGGCGCGCTTCAATCAACGCAAACAGCTGCGCTACCCCGGCTCGCCCCTGCTGGCCCTGGAGCTGCTGCGGCCGCAGGATCGAGCCTGGCTGTTCGAACTGCACCCCAAGGATCACCAGCGCCTGCTGCTGAGCTGCAAGAACTACAGCAAAGTGCGCATCGAGAACAGCGATGGCCTGAAAGGGCTGATCAGCCTGTTGCCCCCGGCCAGCCGCCGGGCACTGGTGCTGATTGACCCGTCCTACGAGGTGAAAAGTGACTATCGCGCGGTGGTGGATACCCTGCAGCAGGCGCAGCGCCGTTTTGCTACCGGCACCTATGCCCTCTGGTACCCGGTGGTGCAGCGCCGCCAGATCGAGCAGCTGGAAAAGGACCTGCTGAAAACCGGCATCCGCAATATCCAGCGTTTTGAGCTGGGCTGGGCACCGGACAGCACCGAGTACGGCATGACCGCCTCCGGCATGATCGTGATTAACCCCACCTGGGGGCTGATGGACAAGATGCAGGACTTACTGCCGAAGCTGGCGCATCAGTTGGCTGGCGCCGAGGGTAACTGGCGCTGCGACCAGCTGGTAGCGGAATAGGTAGCTGGTCAGGGCGTCAGAACAGGCGCCCGTCGCGATAGACGTCCCACAGGATCATGGCCCACACACTGCCCGCCACCAGTAAGGCCATCAACACCGCCGCCGAGCCGAGGTCCTTGGCCTGGCCGCTGAGCTTGTGGCGCTCGGTGCCGATGCGGTCGATGGCCGCCTCGATGGCACTGTTCAGCAGCTCCACAATGACCACCAGCGCCACACTGGCAATCAGCAACGCCCGCTCCACACCACTCAGGTCCAGCCAGCAGGCAATGGGGATCATCAGCGCCGCCAGGGTGATCTCCTGACGAAAAGCCGCTTCCTGCCGCCAGGCGGCACGCAGGCCCTTGCAGGAATAGGTGAAGGCATTGATTACCCGGCGCAGGCCGGTTTTGCCTTTAAGGTCGGACGCATCCACAGAGAAACTCCTGACGATATTTACCGGAATATGGCCGGCGGCACGGGCAAGCCGCCACCGATGAGCTCCTCAGACAACTCAAGTGGCGCTTTTTATCCTATGGTCGTGACGTTCTGATGACAGCTCCGGCTGCGGCAGCTGCGGCAGGGCGTTGGCAGTCAGCAGCAGGCCTTTCTGGTAGTAGGCCGTGCTGGCCTCGTGCTCGCCCAGGTTGGCCAGCAGCCGCGCCAGTTCAGCGCAGGCATCCGGGCTGGGCTGGGTGCGGATACTGCTCTCCAGATAATCCCGCGCCTTGCCCCACAGCTCATTGCGCAGGGCCAGCCGGCCCAGTGTGAGCAGCAGCGGGCCATTGGCCGGACGCTCTTTCAGCCAGCCCTCGGCGTAGAGCAGCTGCCGGCCACCGGCATCAGGGGCATCCAGCACGCCGTAACGGATGATCAGGCGGTCGTCCCAGCTGGACTGCAACGCCTTGCGCAACACCAGCTCAGCGTCCCCCGCCAGCCCATTGGCCTCCAGCAGGTCGCTGTACTGAATCAGCAGGTCGGTGTCGCCACGCCAGTTACGGGGCATCTTGCGCCACAAGGCCGGCACCTGCTCAACACTGAAATCCGTCTGCCCGGCCTGCTGCAGGAGCTTGCTGTAGAGCAGGCCGCTCAACTGTTGCAGCTCCGCCTCAGGGATAACCCGGTGGCGCTGCAACAGCGGCAGGATTGCTTCCAGCGCGTCCCAGTCGTGCAGGTGGGTGTAAGCCTGGCGCAACATATCCAGCACCACCGGATGGCGCGGCGCCAGCTTGCGGGCACGCTCCAGGGTTGCGGCACAGGCCTCGTACTTCTTCCCCGCCAGCTGCATGCGCGCCTGGGTCAGGGCCACTGCCAAACCGGCGCCGGCGTAGGCATCTTCGGCCTTGGCCAGCAGCCGATTGGCCTCATTCTCATCACCCAGTTCGTAGGCGCTGCGGGCCGCCGCCAGGTAGTTGAGCAGCGGCTCGGGTGAACGCTCGGCGGCGCGGGTCAGCTGCCGCAGAGCCGGCTGCCAGTCGCCTTCGATAAAGCTGATCAGGCCCTTTACCATGCGCTTCTGCGCACGGGCGTCACCGCCGCTGAAAACCCGCCCGACGCCGCTGCCGATGCTTCTCACGCTGCCGCCAATCAGCAACAGCGCCCAGCGCCACAGCAGCCAACCGGCCAGAATCAGCGCCAGGGCAAACCAGACACTGGTCTCCAGGGTCCAGTTACCGATGGAGACCAGCACATAACTGTCCTGCCGCGCGGTCCAGTACACCAGTCCCGCACCGGCGATCATGCAGGCGAGAAAGATAAACACCAGCCGCTTCATGGCTGCGACTCCGCACTGCCTGCCTCAGCCGCGGGCATACTATCGGGCAACTGCAGCGGCTCACCCATACGCGCATCCAGTTTGTGCAATTGCTCGAGATAGCTCTGCAGGGCCTGCAGGGAACCACGGATGGAAGGCAACTCGGAGGTAATGGCCAGCTGCTGCATCTGCACCAGTTCAGCGGCCAACTTGCGACCCGCCTCCTGACCACCAAAATAGCGCTGTATCAGCTGCAGGGCGGAAGCGAGACTGGATTGATAGACTTCGGTCTCCTGGCGCAGCAGTGCCAGCTGCGCCTGCTCCATGTAGAAACGCAGATTCTGCCGCAGGTACTCCACACCATCCGGTGGTAGCAGCGGCTGCAGGGGTTCGTCGTGATGGCGGATACGAACCTGGTCTGTCAGCTGTGCCAGGGCCGCATGGAAACTGTGCACGATTCGTCCCCAGACACCTTCGGCAGCGGTCTCTGTGGCCTGACTGCCACTCTCTGCCACATCGGTATCCGCCAGCATGCGCGGCAATACCGGCAGTGCCTGTATCTGCTCGGAGAGCGCCGCCAGGCGCAGGTAGTAACCGGCGGTATCTATCTCCGGTACCAGCTTAAGCGCAGTAATGTCCCGCTGCAGGCGGTCGCGCACCGGGAACAGGTCATCGTTGTTCTGCTCCCGCAAAATGGTATCGGCACTCTCCAGCAGCGCCAGTGCTGACGTGGCAGAGCGGTCCAGTAGCAGCCGCTGCTGCGCCACCCGCAGCAGGAACTCCGCCTCCGCCAGCTGCCAGTCGGCACGGGTGGTGGTAGTCAGCCCCCGCAGCAATTCGCCCTGCTGCTGCAGCCGCTGCTCCAGGCTGTCGACGCGCTGTTGCCACACCTGCTCACGGGCCAGCTGTTGCTGCTGCCCCTGCTGCCAGTCACCACGGTTCTGCTGCAGTTGCAGCTGCTGCGCCTCCAGCCGCTGCTGGGTTTCGTAGTATTGCTGCTGGGTCAGGGCCGAACGCTGGTAATCCAGCCACACCAGGTAGCCGAGCCCGGCGGTGGCCACGGCCAGCAAAAACATCAATGCCAGTAACCACAGGGGCGTGGGTGCGCGACGCACGGCGGGGGAAGAGGAGGCGGTGGACCCGCCTGGGGGAGTGACCACTTTAGTACCGGCTACCGGGGTAGGCGCGGGCTGCTTGTCGTCCTTCGGGGTCGAGCTTTTGTCGCTAGTCATGTCAGTGGTTCTTTTTCCTTATGCGATTGCCCTGGGGCAAATCCTTTCCGACAGCGGCTGGCCGGCGCCTGCTCATGGGTTCCGGGCCAGGCTCCAGTCCCGCAATGCCCCCAACATCTCCTCATCGGAGGCATTGCGGGCCACGATCACTTCCGGGTAGCGCCGCTCGCGGGCCAAATGAGCTACCCGCTCACCCGGCACCAACAGCGGCAAAGCGGCACAGGCGGCCGCCTGTTGCGGCTGTGTTTGTTGCAGCGCTTGCAGCAGCTGGTGCCAGTTATCCAGCGCCTCACCGCTGTGCAGTGCCACCAGGTCACCACTGCGGCCACAGCGAGACTGCATCAGGGCAGTGAGCGCCTCCTCCCGGGGAAAACAGCGCTCATAGAGTTCACAATAGTCCACTTGCGCACCGCGTTCGCTGAGCGCCTGCGCCAGCAGTGGTCGCCCGCCACGTCCGCGACAGATAAGCACTTTCTGCAACTCTACCTGCTGCAGCTGCGGCAGGGCCAGCAGCTCCTCGGAATTCATGGTGTCCTGCGCCGCGGTAACCGGGCAGCCATAGGCCTGCAGTACGCGGGCGGTAGCGGCGCCAACGGCGTAGAAGTGAACATCCACCGGCAGCTGCGGCCAGTACTGGTCGATCCAGTCGAGCCCATGGTGAGCTGCATTCTGACTGACAAAGATCACGTGCCGGTACTCCGCCAACGCCATGATGCGGTCCTTGATGGCTTGCATCGCCGCCGGCTCGCTGAGGGGCTCGATGGCCATTAACGGCACGGGGCAGGTCTCTGCACCCTCGGATTGCAACAGTGACTGCCACTTGGGCAGCTGTTGCTGCGGCCGGGTCAGCAGCACCCGCAAGCCCCGCAGGGGCTGCTGGCCGTCAATCTCAGAGTGAGCGTTCACCATCGCCATACACCGCACGTAATATAGCACCCGCGCCCGCATCCAGCAGGCGTTCCGCCAGGGTCACCCCCAGCTGCTCGGCATCACTGACCGAGCCGCGCAACTCATCTTCCAGCATCTGCGTACCGTCCGGACTACCCACCAGACCGCGCAGCCACAGTTGGTCGCCCTCGTGTACCGCAAAGCAGCCGATAGGCACCTGGCAACCACCCTCGAGGCGGCGATTCATGGCCCGCTCCGCCAGCACCTGCTCGGCGGTGTGGGCACAATGCAGGGGCTGCAACAGGTCCAGGATCTGCTGATCCGCCATACGGGTCTCGATGCCTACGGCGCCCTGGCCACCGGCCGGCAGGCAGAATTCGGGGGCAATACGCTGGCGAATACGATCCTCCATTTCCAGCCGCACGAGGCCGGCGGTAGCGAGGATAATCGCGTCGTATTCGCCCTCATCCAGCTTGCGCAGACGGGTGTTGACGTTGCCGCGCAGGAATTTCACCGTCAGGTCCGGGCGCTTGGCCAACAGCTGGCACTGGCGACGCAGGCTGGAGGTGCCCACCACGCTGCCGGCCGGCAGGGCTTCCAGTGACTCGAAGTTGTTGGAGACAAAGGCATCACGGGGATCTTCACGGGGGCAGATAACCGCCAGCCCCAGCCCCTCGGGAAACTCCATGGGCACATCTTTCATGGAGTGCACGGCGATATCCGCTTCATCGTTAAGCAGGGCGTGCTCCAGCTCCTTCACAAACAGCCCCTTGCCGCCCACCTTGGCCAGCGGCACATCCAGAATCTTGTCACCGCGACTGGTCATGGGCACCAGCTCCACCGTCAGGCCAGGGTGGTGGCGCTGCAGCTCGGCTTTGACGTATTCGGCCTGCCACAGGGCCAGTGCGCTCTCTCGTGTCGCTATGCGCAGCAGTTGGGTCATGGGGAACTCTCTGGGGTTAATAAAAAGGTCAGCAAAAAGGCTCGGTAACGATGGCCGGCGCGGCCGTATAAAGGCGGCATGATAACAAAGGCGCTCCCCGGTCGCCTCCCTCCGGCATTAGCCGTTGGTCTAGCGCTCCCCGAGACGCTCCCTCACGGTGGCCACATGGCGACGACTGACCACCGGTCGCAAATCGGTGCCGCTCAGGCGCAACAGGAACTGCCCACCGCCATCCCGCTCCAGCGCCTCGATCCGGGTCAGGGGCACCAGCGCGTTGCGGTGCACCCGCACAAAGCCATCGCCCAGTTGGGCCTCCAGCTCTTTCAGCGTGTCATCAATCAGGGTTTCGCCACCCTCGTGAAAGACGGTGACGTACTTCTGGTCGGCCAGAAAATAGTAGATCTGGGGCAGGGGAATGAGCTCCATCCCGCCCCGGCTGCGGGCTGAAATGTGGGCCCGCTGGGCCGGCCGCGGTACATCGCCCAGCCACAGGCGTTGGGGACGGCTGAGGCGGCGGGCCTTGTTAAGGGCCGCCTGCAGCTTCTCCTGCCGCACCGGCTTCAGCAGGTAATCCACCGCATTTACCCCAAAGGCATCCAGCGCGTGCTGGGCGTGGGCGGTGCAGAAGATTACAGCGGGAGGGTCTTCCAGTGTCGCCAGCTGATTGGCCAGGGTGAGGCCGTCAGTGGCAGGCATCTCGATATCCAGCAGCACCATGTCCGGATCGCACTCCTGCACCAGCTGCAGGGCCTCGGCGCCGTTGGCCGCCATGCCCACCACCCGGCAGTCCTGGCTGTCGCCCATCAGGCGCTGCAGGCGCTCCCGCGCCAGCGGTTCATCATCGACAATAATGACGTCCATGGTTATTCACTTACTCCCGAAAGTTCCGGTTTCACCGCGGGCCGGATCTGGCGTCGCGCTCCCGGGTACTCCAGACACACACAGAACTCACCCTCCACCTCACGGGTATCCAGGTGTGCGGCGTTGCCAAAGTAGACTGCCAGACGGTTGCGGATGTTATCCAGCGCCATGCGGTTACCGTTCCTGGGGTTAACAGCGGCGGCCAGCGGGTTGCGGATGGCAATCTTTACCCGCTCACCCTCAATCTGCACCTCAACATGGACGTCCCCACCCTCGGTGCGGCCACTGATGCCATGCACAATGGCGTTTTCCAGCAGCGGTTGCAGCAGCAGGCACGGAATACTGGCCGCACGCTGCAGGGCAGGGTCTGGCAGCCGCCAGTGGGTGCGCAGGCGCTCGCCGAGGCGGGTCTGCTCAATGTCCATGAACTGCTGGCACAGCTCCAGCTCCTCCTCCAGGCTCACCAGCCCCGGCTCCGCCAGACTGGCGCGAAACAGGCAGCTGAGGTCTTCCACCAGCCGCTCCGCCTTGTCCGGCGCCGTGGCGATCAGGCTGGCGATGCTGTTCATGCTGTTAAAGAGAAAGTGGGGCTGGATGCGGGAGTGCAGCGCCTGGATACGGGCCTGCAGCTCCGCCTGCTGCTGGTTGTGCCACTGCTGCTGCACATAGAGGTAGCGCAGCACGATGCCGGCAAAGATGGCGGCCAACAGCAGGTTGTTGGCCACCACCAGCAGATTGGGGGCCTGCCACTGGGCCATGGCCCACTGTCCCAGCAGTGAACAGACCAGGGTGACGGCCAGCACCAGCAGGTAACACAGGGTGCCCGCCAGCCAGCCGGGCTGGGTGTAGAGCCAGAAACGCAGCGGGCAGAGCAGGGCGGCGCTCAACAGCACCACCCATTGAATCAGCATGGAATGGGTGCCGAGATTGCCCCAGTGGATACGCAGCTGGGGATCGGAGGCCAGCGACAGGGCGAGCGCCAGCAGCTCCCCCAGCAGCACCAGCAGGAACACGGCCTGCACGCTGCAGAGATTGGGCAGGAAGGCCAGCGGCTGTTGTCTGTTATTGTTGGCGTCTGCGGCCTGTGGCATAGCGTCGGACGACTCCCCCCGGACAGTCTGGCAACGGGCCACCGGGAACAGAGCTCCACAGTGGCAGTCGGTGCCGGTGGCGCGGCCTATTGCCGGCAACCTCGCTGGGCTATAATAGCCAGCTTTATTCGCGGATGTTAGCGCATGTGCCACAGCCCCGGGCAGCCACAGATCACAGTTGGTCACAGATGGCATGCCAGCGGGGCCGGCGCGGCGTCCTGACAGCGCACTTCCTTCAGTTTCTACCCAGCGGACATCGATACCACACCATGAGCCAGGATTCGAAAACCAATCAGCAGTGGGGCGGCCGTTTCAGCGAGCCCGTCGACGCCTTTGTGCAGCGCTTTACCGCCTCCATTCAGTTTGATCAGCGCCTCTATCGCCACGATATCCGCGGCTCCATCGCCCACGCCACCATGCTGGAGAAGGCCGGTGTGCTCAGCGCGGATGAGCTCAAGGCCATTATCGACGGCCTTAACGAGGTGCAGAACGAGATCGAAAGCGGCCAGGTGGAGTGGTCCATCCCGCTGGAAGACGTGCACATGAATGTGGAGTCCCGTCTTACCGACAAAATCGGTATCACCGGCAAGAAACTGCACACCGGCCGCTCCCGCAACGACCAGGTGGCCACCGATATCCGCCTGTGGCTGCGCGACGAGATCGACCTGATCAGTGCCGAACTGACCCGCCTGCAGAGCGGCATGGTAGAGCTGGCGGCAAAAGAGTCCGACACCATCATGCCCGGCTTCACCCACCTGCAGACCGCGCAGCCGGTCACCTTTGGCCACCACCTGCTGGCCTGGAACGAGATGCTGGAGCGGGACTACAGCCGCCTGCTGGATTGCCGCAAGCGCCTCAACCAGTCGCCGCTGGGCGCCGCCGCCCTGGCCGGCACCACCTATCCCATTGACCGCGAGCTGACCGCCTCGCTGCTGGGCTTTGACCACCCCACCCGCAACAGCCTCGACTCGGTCTCCGATCGCGACTTCGCCATCGAATTCTGCGCCTTCTCGGCCATGCTGCTGACCCACCTGTCACGCATGTCGGAAGAGCTCATCCTGTGGACCTCGGCGCAGTTCAACTTCATCAACCTGCCAGACCGCTTCTGCACCGGTTCCAGCATCATGCCGCAGAAGAAAAACCCGGACGTACCGGAGCTGGTGCGCGGCAAGACCGGTCGCGTCAACGGCCACCTGATCGCCCTGCTGACCCTGATGAAGTCCCAGCCGCTGGCCTATAACAAGGACAATCAGGAAGACAAGGAGCCGCTGTTCGACGCCGTCGATACGGTCAAGGACTGCCTGCGCGCCTTCGCCGACATGATCCCCGCCATCGAGGCACGCAAGGAGAGCATGTACGAATCCGCCAAGCGCGGTTTCTCCACCGCCACCGACCTGGCCGACTACCTGGTGCGCAAGGGCATCCCCTTCCGCGACTCCCACGAGATCGTCGGCAAGTCCGTGGCCTACGGCATCCAGACCGGCAAGGACCTGTCCGAGATGAGCCTCGACGAGCTGCGCCAGTTCTCCACCGAAATCACCGACGATGTCTTCAAGGTACTGACCCTGGAAGGCTCCGTGGCCGCCCGCAACCACATCGGCGGTACCGCTCCCGAGCAGGTGCGCCACGCCGCTGCGGCAGCCGGCGAGGCTCTTGGCAAACGCAGCTGAGAGCCGCCGGGGAGGAGACTGGAACCCGCGCCTTGAGGGCCGCTATACTAGCCGGCTTGACCCTGGCCGGATTCGGGAGACGCCATGCGCCACACACTTCTAATACTGGCAGCCATCAGCTGCCTGCTGGGTTTGGCAGGCTGTGGCCAGAAGGGGCCGCTCTACCTGCCACAACCCAGTGAGCAGGCCCCGGCCACCCAACCGTCCGGCGACTGACACCGCCCACACTGAATACCGCCAGCCGCAACCGTCCCGCTGCGGCTGGCCTCCGAGAGTTAACGATGCACGATTTCACCAGCAACAACGGCCAGCTGTTCGCCGAACAGGTCGCCATGACCCAACTGGCCGAGCAGTTCGGCACACCGCTGTACGTCTACAGCCGCGCCGCCCTGACCCGACACTACCAGGCCTACGCCAACGCCCTGGGTGACCACCCCGGCATGGTTTGCTACGCGGTCAAGGCGAACTCCAACATCGCCGTGCTCAACGTACTGGCGCGACTGGGTGCCGGTTTCGATATCGTCTCCGAGGGCGAGCTGGAGCGCGTACTGCTGGCCGGTGGCGATCCGTCAAAAGTGGTTTTCTCCGGTGTGGGTAAAACCCCGGCCGAAATGCGCCGCGCGCTGGACGTGGGTGTGCACTGCTTTAACGTCGAATCGGAAGCCGAGCTGGAAGTGCTGGCCCAGGTTGCTGCAGAGATGGGCAAGGTGGCACCGGTGTCACTGCGGGTAAACCCGGACGTGGACGCCAACACCCACCCCTACATCTCCACCGGTCTCAAGGAGAACAAGTTCGGTATCGACATTAACCGCTCACCGGTGGTCTACGCCCGCGCGGCCGAGCTGCCGTCGCTGAAAGTGTTCGGTGTGGATTGCCACATCGGCTCGCAGCTCACCACCCTGTCACCCTTCGTCGATGCCCTCGACCGGGTACTGGCGCTGGTGGACCAGCTGGCGGAGCAGGGTATCACCATTGAGCACCTGGACCTGGGCGGCGGCCTCGGCGTCACCTATCGCGATGAGCAGCCACCTGCGGTGAGCGACTACATGGCCGCCATCAAGGCGCGCCTGGGTGATCGTCGCCTGTCGCTCTCCTTTGAGCCGGGCCGCTCCATCGCCGCTAACGCCGGTGTACTGCTGACCCGCGTGCTCTACCTGAAGCCCACCGAGCACCGCAACTTTGCCATTATCGACGCCGCCATGAACGACAACATCCGCCCGTCGCTCTATCAGGCCTGGCAGGAAGTGCGCGCTGTGGCGCCACACGATGGCGAGGTAAAGAGCTGGGACCTGGTTGGCCCCGTGTGCGAGACCGGAGACTTCCTGGGCAAGGATCGCCAGCTGGCGCTGCGCCCCGGCGACCTGCTGGCACTGATGTCCAGCGGCGCCTATGGTTTTACCATGAGCTCCAACTACAACAGCCGGCCACGCGCCCCCGAGGTGATGGTGGACGGCAGTGACGTGCATCTGGTGCGTGCCCGCGAGACACTGGCAAGCCTGACCCAGGGCGAAGCCCTGTTACCCTGAGAGAGCTACTACAGCGCGCGATCTTGGGAGGCGTGTCCGGGCCACCGGATGGGACCCCGGCACAGCCTCCATTAGCCAGCTGCCATATAGAGAGAAAGGATGAAGCTGCGTTTTACCAAAATGCACGGCCTCGGCAATGACTTCGTGGTCATCGATGGCATCAGTCAGCGTGTGCGCCTGAGCGAAACCCGGATTCGCCAACTGGCGGACCGTCGCTTCGGTGTGGGCTGCGATCAGATACTGCTGGTGGAAGTGCCGCAGAACCCCGATGTGGATTTCCGCTATCGCATCTTTAACGCCGACGGCTCCGAGGTGGAGAATTGCGGCAACGGCGCCCGCTGCTTTGCCCGGTTTGTAAGCGATCGCAAACTGACCGGCAAGCGCGTCATCGACGTGGAAACCGCCGGCGGCATTATCACCCTGCACCTGCTGAACAACGGCGATGTGCGGGTGGATATGGGCGAGCCGCGACTGGAGCCTGCGCAGGTGCCCTTCGAGGCCACTGCCCGGCAGACCACCTACACCCTGGATGTGGCCGGTGAGAGCGTCGACGTCAGCGCAGTCTCCATGGGCAACCCCCATGCAGTGCTGCTGGTGGAGAGCACTGCCAGCGCGCCGGTGGAGCGACTGGGACCACTGCTGGAAAGTCATCCGGCGTTCCCGCGCCGGGTGAATGTGGGCTTTATGGAAGTGGTATCGCCGCAGGAGATCAACCTGCGGGTCTATGAGCGCGGTGCCGGCGAAACCCTCGCCTGTGGCACCGGTGCCTGTGCCGCCGTAGTGGCCGGGCGCTTGCGCAACCTGTTAGACTCAAACGTCAAAGTCAATCTGCCGGGTGGCAGTCTGTCGATCGAGTGGCAGGGGGAAGGGCAACCGGTACTGATGTCGGGGCCCGCGGCCACGGTCTTCCATGGACAAGTGAAGCTGTAATGAACGAACCGAAGACGTGCGAGAAAAGCACTGCAATTACTGAAGACCAGGTGATCAAGTACCTGCAACAACACCCGGATTTCTTCGTCCAGCAGCCCAACCTGCTGGCGGAATTGCGGTTGCCGCACGACAGTGGCGGGGCCATTTCCCTGGTGGAGCGGCAGGTCGCCATTCTGCGCGAGCGCAATATGGACATGCGCCACCGTCTCAGCAAGCTGCTGGACAACGCCCGCGACAACGACCGCCTGTTCGACAAAACCAAACGCCTGGTGCTGGCGTTGCTGGAGAGCAGCTCGCTCAACGACGCCATCAACTCCCTCTTCTACAGCTTCAACAACGACTTCCAGATTCACTACACCACGCTGATCCTGTTTACCGACAGCGACGACCTCAAGGCCGACAAGGCGCGGCTGGAGACTATCGAGCAAGCTCGCGAACACATTGGCACGGTGATCCGTAACAGCAAACCAATCTGCGGCCCGGCCGACGCCGGCATGGTCAACTACCTGTTCCCCAATCACAGCAACCACGTGGGCTCCATGGCCCTGGCACCGCTGGTTTATGGCACCACCTTCGGTGTGCTCGCCATCGGCAACCGCGACCCGCACTACTACCGCTCCAGCATGGGCACCCTGTTTCTCAGCTACATCGGCGAAGTGCTCAACCGCACCCTGCCCAAGTACCTGCGCAACTGAGGCCAGCTGCCATGGCGGACGCGACTACCGATCCCGCCCTGCAAGCCGCGCTGGACGACTTCTTCGACCATCTGCAGTATGAAAAGCAGGTGTCGCCCCACACCCTGAGCAACTATCAGCGCGACCTTCGTACCCTGGCCAGCTTCTGCAACCAGCAGGCGCTCTCCCTGTCGCAGATATCCCACCACCACCTGCGCCAGTGCCTGGCTGCCCAGCACCGCCGCGGTCTTAAATCCCGCAGCCTGCAACGCTGGCTCTCCGCCCTGCGCAGCTTCTTCCGCTTCTGCCTGCGCCACAAACGCATCAAGGCCGACCCCAGCAGCGGGCTGCGCGCCCCCAAGGCGGACAAACCCCTGCCCAAGGCACTGGATGTGGATCAGGCCCTGAGCCTGATGGAGGTACGCGGGGATGATGTGCTGCTGATCCGGGACCGCGCCTGCGTGGAACTGTTCTATTCGTCAGGGCTGCGTCTCAGTGAGCTGCTGTCACTGGATTGGCGTCACGTGGACCTGCGCGGCCGTCAGCTGCGGGTCACCGGTAAAGGGGGGAAAACGCGGGAGCTGCCCATTGGCCAGCACGCGACGGACGCGCTACAGCAGTGGCGCAAGCTGCAGGCGGAGCAGTGTGGCAGTGGGGTCGAAGCGATCTTTACCAGCCTCAGCGGGCGTCGCCTCGGCAGCCGGGCAGTCCAGAAGCGCCTGCAGCAGCTGGGCATCACCCAGGGACTCGACCAGCCACTGCACCCGCATATGCTGCGCCACTCCTTTGCCAGCCACCTGCTGGAATCCAGTGGTGACCTGCGCGGCGTGCAGGAGCTGCTGGGTCACGCCAACCTCTCCACCACACAGGTCTATACCCATCTCGATTTCCAGCACCTGGCCAAGGTCTACGATCAGGCCCATCCCAGGGCCCGCCGGCGCAGCGACGAGAACGACTGATCGCCGCAACTCAGATAGGGCGGCTGCCGTAGTTATTGCCCGGTTTTTGCGGTGGATCCGCCGTCACATTGGAATCAACCTGCTGTATCACCCCGCCGCGGGCGAGAAAAGCTTCCACCTCTGACTGCAGCTGTGCGCGCAGCTTCTGGCGGGAGTCCAGAGGCTCTTCCAACTCCGGTAGTGCCGGGGCTTCCTCCAAGCCATCGTCTACTTCAAAGTCGTCATCTTCGTCCATAACCCACTCTGCCAAGTTAACCAGTGTCGTAATTGAGTCGTCGACGCTCAGCGGCCAGTACAGCGCTTTTCGTCGACCGAGCGAACTATATATAGATCAGGATGCCGACATCCGGCCAGAGGAAAAACGCGGTTTTTTTAGGCTTTTTTGGCCTAGATTTTTACGATAACTTGGTGACAGGGTTATTACTTACCGGGAGCCCCCGTGCACACATCCCCCCAATCCACAAACGAACTGTTCCCCCTGCCCAGCGACTTCACACTCGGGCGACCACTGGTGCTGGTGAGTGGCTGCCTGCTGGGGGAAGCGGTGCGCTATGACGGCGGTGACAAATCCCTCGGCCCGCTGCGCCAGCTGCTGCAGTCAGAACTGAAGCTGCACAGCGTCTGCCCGGAAGTGTACGCCGGCATGGGCACACCGCGACCGCCGGTGCAGTGGGTCGCGCTCGCGAGCGGGCAACGACAGCTGCAGCAGGTGGACAACCCGGATATCAGCGCCCGTGACCAGCTGCAGACGGGATGCCAGAACTGGTGCGAAAGCTGGCAGGGGGAGCCACCCGTTGCGGCACTGCTCAAGGCCCGATCCCCCAGCTGTGGCAACGGCACCACGCCACTGCTGAACGAGGCCGGTGAGCAACAAGACACCATTGACGGGGCCTTTGTGCAGCAACTGAAGCTCCACTGGCCACAGCTGTGGATTGCCGATGAGGCCGCTGTGACCAACGCCGAAGACGCGCTGTGGCTATGCCGGCTGCTGCAGTGGCGGCAACGGAATGGTTCCGCAGAAGAATCCCTCTCTTCTCTGTTACAACTTGGCGGTACCGAGCGTCAGGAGTGGTGGCAGAAGCAATCCTGCACACTGCTGCCAGAATCCGGCAAGCGGTGACTTTTTAATCAATGCCAGGCGGTGCACCCGGCGACGCGTATTCTCGGCTCCGGAACCAAAAGATCGCGCACAGGAGTGCGCTCCTACAGTCTGTGCCTCTGGCCAGATGCCCGCTCCGCGCCTCCACCCCAACAGGTCATTGTCTGGACCTGCAGGACAGAACACACAAACCCGCCATCAACGCGCCAACCTCACGTAGGAGCCCGGTCCCCCGGGCGAGCTTTTTATCCGGACTCGATGGTGCACGGGCCTGTTAGCGCCCGAACCAAAAGATCGCGCACAGGAGTGCGCTCCTACAGTCTGTGCCTCAGGCCAGATGCCCGCTCCGCACCTCCACCCCACCAGGTCATTGTCTGGACCTGCAGGACAGAACACACAAACCCGCCATCAACGCGCCAACTTCACGTAGGAGCCCGGTCCCCCGGGCGAGTTTTTACAAGGGTAACAACAGGGAGGGGAAACCCGATGCCCCCTCCCTAAATCGACAGGCACAAAAAAGGCCGGTAAAAACCGGCCTTTTCAGCAGCTGCGGTATGACTGGCTCAGACTGCGTCGCTGCCGGTCTCACCAGTACGGATGCGCACGATCTGCTCCAACGGGGAGATGAAGATCTTGCCATCGCCGATTTTGCCGGTGTGGGCAGCCTTGGTAATCGCCTCTACCGCCTGGTCTACCAGTTCGTCATCAACCGCCAGCTCCATCTTCACCTTGGGCAGGAAATCCACCACGTACTCAGCGCCACGGTAGAGTTCGGTGTGGCCCTTCTGACGGCCGAAGCCCTTGACCTCGGTCACGGTCATGCCCTGTACACCCACTTCGGAAAGCGCCGCACGTACATCGTCGAGTTTGAACGGTTTAATGACAGCAGTAATCAATTTCATTGCAAATTTCCTTAATGCAAAACACCGGCTTGACGCCGGCCAGTGCAGTAATGGTGATGTGGAACATCCCCAGAGTTAATCAAGTCGACGCAGGCAAGCGGAAGGCTGCAGCAGTCCGAAACCGTTACATTAGCACGCCTTCAAGCCTCAGGGGAACTCCCTCGATGGAGAGCTGGCCTGTGGTCCAGACCACAAATCACCCAACCACCAGACACAAAAAAACCCGGCAGCTTGCGCTGCCGGGCTTCTTGAGTCGCTATCCAGCGGGGTAACTTACTTACCGCCAGTGAACTCAGGGTAGGCTTCCATACCGCACTCGGACAGATCCACACCGTTGAACTCTTCTTCTTCAGTAACGCGGATGCCCATGACGGCTTTGAGGATGGCCCAAACGATCAGGCTGCAGACGAATACCCAGACAAAGATCACCAGGGCACCCAGCAGCTGGCCACCGATGGTAGCGTCGCCGTCGGTGAAAGGTACTACCAGTACACCGAACAGACCTACAACACCGTGTACAGAGATGGCACCGACAGGATCGTCGATCTTCAGCTTGTCCAGGGTCAGGATGGAGAATACTACCAGCACGCCACCAACAGCACCGATCAGGCTGGCCTGCAGGGCAGATGGGTCAGCAGGTTCAGCAGTGATCGCTACCAGGCCAGCCAGAGCACCGTTCAGGGCCATGGTCAGGTCGGCTTTGCCGAACAGGATGCGGGCAACAATCAGGGCACCGATCAGACCACCGGCAGCAGCAGCGTTGGTGTTAACAAACACGCTGGCTACTTCGTTGGCTACGCCGATACCGGACAGCTGCAGGGTAGAACCGCCGTTGAAACCGAACCAGCCCATCCACAGGATGAAGGTACCCAGGGTAGCCAGTGGCAGGTTCGCACCAGGGATAGCGTTAACTTCACCGTTTTTGCCGTACTTGCCTTTACGGGCACCCAGCAGGATAACACCCGCCAGAGCAGCAGCAGCACCGGCCATGTGAACGATACCGGAACCAGCGTAATCGCTGTAGCTCAGTTCACCGATGAAAGGAACAGCGTTGCCGCCCCAGGTCCAGCCACCCTCAACAGGGTAGATGAAGCCGGTCATTACCACGGCGAAAGCCAGGAAGGCCCACAGCTTCATACGCTCGGCAACCGCACCGGATACGATGGACATTGCAGTAGCAACGAACACAACCTGGAAGAAGAAGTCGGAAGCACCTGAGTAAGGCAGGCCAGCATCTTCGACGCCACCGCGGAAGTCTGCCTGTGCAGCCAGGACACCGGCAACCGCTTCGTCAGTCATGCTGGCGACGTTGTCAGTACCGCTCAGGAAGAAACCGCCGCCGTACATCAGCTCGTAACCGCAGACCAGGTACATGGTACAGGCGATGGCGTAGAGGGCGATGTTTTTGGTGAGAATTTCAGTGGTATTCTTGGAGCGGACAAGACCCGACTCCAGCATGGCGAAACCTGCCGCCATCCACATTACCAGTGCGCCACACACCAAGAAGTAAAAAGTGTCCATGGCGTACTGCAATTCGAAAATTTGACTTTCCATTGCATTTCTCCGGGAGAATTTGTTTTAACAGTATCGAGCGTCTTTTAATTTGCGCCTGATTGCTTACAGTGCATCTTCGCCGGTTTCACCGGTACGGATGCGAATGACCTGCTCCAGCGGGGAAACGAAGATCTTGCCATCGCCAATTTTACCGCTGTGCGCTGCTTTGCTGATGGATTCCACCACGCTGTCAACCTGGCTGTCGCTTACTGCAACTTCCAGCTTGGTTTTGGGCAGAAAGTCCACCACATACTCCGCACCACGGTAGAGTTCAGTGTGACCTTTCTGACGACCAAATCCTTTCACTTCGGTAACGGTGATACCTTGTACACCGATCTCGGAGAGACTTTCACGCACTGCATCCAGCATGAAAGGTTTAATAATAGCCGTAACGAGTTTCATGGTTGTGCTCCTTCGACGTTACACAGGTTCACCAGAAGAGCGGGCCCGGGGGCCCACTCTGTCTAAGTAAAAAGTTTGTTCTTATTCGATTGGCATGGAGTAAGAAACAACGAACTTCAGGTCATCGCCTTCTGGCTCGTCAGAAACGAACTGGCTGAAGGTGAAGCTCAGGTTATCGTTGTAAGCGTAAGAGATGTCCAGGTGCATTGGATCGTCATCATCGTTATCGTGCATACCCAGGGTTGCAGAGAAAGAGCCCAGCTCACCGCTTACGGAGTAGTAGTTGTAACTGTTGCTACAGCCAGTGCTCGGCTCACCACCACACGCACCAGCTACAGGCTGGTAGTAGGAGAATGCAACTGGGCCGAAGCCAACAGACAGAATCACATCGGTCAGATCACCAATGTCAGTTTCGCCATCGACGGTATAACCAGCGCCGGTAGGGTAAACGTAGTTCCAAACGCTCAGGTCGAAAAAGAAACCACTCTCGAACTCCATGCCGTAACCGGCGTACAGATCGAATTCAGTTCCCGCTGATGTGTCACCGGAGCTACCCCAAATACCGGTGTAGAAACCAGCAGCGCTGTAAGACAGGTCACCAGAGATAGCAGGAGTACCGCTACCCAGGTCATAACCACGCCACAGGTAAGTACTGGCAACACCTACGGATGCAGATACTTCAGCCATGGCAGGAGTAGCGGCGACAGCACCGGCGGTCAGGGCAACAGCGGCAGCCAGTTGAGTCAACTTTTTCATGTGTCTTCCTCTCGTTTCACGTTCAATTAAGTTGTTCTTCAGTTAACAAGTCGTGCCCTGTGAAGCAGAGCTTATTGTTGAGACTTTCGACTTGCCCTGTATTAGCACATTGCTTGCCAATTTGGATTTTTACTTAAAAAACAAACGGTTACCGAACATCCGTGCCAACACCGAACAAAAACCCCAGCAGAAACACGCGCCAAAGCCCGAACACTGTGCACAAAACGCGACCATGCACCATAACAAGGCACCATATTGGTGCAACTGTCAAGAGATCCACATCACTGCGTTGAACAGCGATGCCTGGGGTACACTAGGCGACCCTCAATCACTGCGAAATCGAGACCACAATGTTCGACAAACTGGCTAAAGGGCTACTGCAGGAATTGCAGGCCGTACTGCCGCTGACCAGCGCTGATCTCCCCGAACGGGAGCTGCGGGCGCTGCTGGAGTCGGCGCTGCGCAAGATGAACCTCGTCACCCGCGAGGAGTTTGATGCCCAGAGTGCGGTGCTGCTGCGCACGCGGGAAAAACTGGAAGCACTGGAGAAGTTGGTCGCGGAGCTGGAACAGCAAAATACGTGACACTAGCTGCCCAGAGCTGGCACCTTAGTGCCAGCAGCGCCCCGACATGGGGCGCCATGGCCTGACAATCACCATCACTGCGGATTGCCACCACCGGCAACCGGGTTAGGCTGGGCGGATTTCCCTGCAAGGATGCAGCTCCCTATGTCTCTCGCCCGAGTTAATACCCGCGCTCACCTCGGCATCAAAGCCGCCCCGGTTGAGGTGGAAGTCCATATGTCCAATGGATTGCCATCGCTGTCAGTGGTGGGGATGGCCGCCACAGCTGTCAAGGAGTCCCGCGACCGGGTACGCAGCGCCCTGCTCACCAGCCACTTCCAGTTTCCCGCCCGCCGCATCACCGTCAGCCTCGCCCCCGCAGACCTGCCCAAGCATGGCAGCCAGTTTGACCTGCCTATCGCCCTCGGCATCCTCGCCGCTTCCGGACAACTGAACCCGGCGCTGCTGCGCGGCAAGGAGTTTCTCGGGGAACTGGGACTGGACGGCACCCTGAGACCGGTGCCCGGCTGCCTGCCAGCGGCCATCGCCTGCGCCAGCCAGCAGCGCCTGCTGATCTGCCCCCGCAGCAACGCGCCGCAGGCGGCACTCTGCGTAGACGCGACGGTTATCGGTGCCGACAGCCTGTTGCAGGTGGTGGCCCACCTGACCGGGGAGCAGCCCCTGACGGAGACGCCGGCACCGGCTAGCCAACCGGAAGCCGGGGAACGACCGGACCTGCGGGAGGTGCGCGGTCAGTTACAGGCGCGGCGGGCGCTGGAGGTGGCCGCCGCCGGGCGCCACCACCTGCTGTTTTACGGCCCGCCCGGTACCGGTAAATCGATGCTCGCGTCACGCCTGCCGGGTATCCTCCCGCCCCTGAGCCGGGACGAAGCCATTGAGGTGGCCTGTGTACAGTCGCTGGTCAACGACAGCGGCACCCACACCCCGCAGCGCCCCTTTGCCAGCCCCCACCACACCGCATCCGCTACCGCGCTGGTGGGGGGAGGCAGCACCCCCAGGCCAGGCGAAATCTCACTGGCCCATCACGGGGTACTGTTTCTGGATGAGTTGCCGGAGTTTCAGCGCACGGTGCTGGAGGTACTGCGAGAGCCGCTGGAGTGCGGCAGCATCCGCATCTCCCGTGCCGCTGCCCAGGTGGAATTTCCTGCCCGCTTCCAGTTGGTGGCCGCCATGAATCCCTGTCCCTGTGGCTACCATGGTCACGGCCACCGCTGTCAGTGCAACACGGAGCAGGTGCGCCGCTACCGGCAGCGGATTTCCGGGCCGTTGCTGGATCGGATTGACCTGCAGGTGGCGGTGTTACCGCTGCAGGCAGGGGAGTTGTATGCGCCGGCACAGGGAGAGAGCAGCGCCCAGGTGCAGCGGCGGGTGACCACTGCGTATGAGCGGCAGTTACGGCGCCAGGGTTGCCCCAACGCCAGTCTCAGCGGTGCCGCCCTGGAGCGCTTCTGCCCACTACAGCCCCACCAGCAACAGCTGCTGGAGCAGGCGATGCTAAAGACCGGCTTTTCCACCCGGGTGCTGCACCGCATTGTGAAAGTGGCCCGCACCCTGGCTGACCTTGAAACCCAGGAGACAATCGCTGACCGCCACCTGCTGGAAGCGTTCAGCTACCGCGGGCTGGATAAGCCACTGCTGTAACCGCAGCGGCGTTGGAGCGGCCCTGTATGGCGGCCAGGGTTTGAGGCTCGTGTTCGTCGGCGGCATTGACCAGGTCACACCCCAACTGGCACAGCGACTGGTGCTGTTCGTGATCGCAGTAACCACCGGCCACCACCGCCTTGCCGAGATGGTGGGCAAACTGCACCAGCCCCTCCAGCAGGCGACGCCCGGCCTCTGTCTGACCCGCATCCACCAGCAGCGGCTCCGCGATACGCACACTGGTCACCGGTAGCCGCTGCAACAACCCCAGCGAGGCACTACCACAGCCAAATTCCGCCAGCGAGAAATGGCAGCCCAGCTGCACCAGCTCCACCATGGGGGACAGCACCGCCTGACGGTGTTCCGCTAGGTCCGCTTCGGTCAACTCCAGGCCGAGACTTTCGCCACGCACCCCGTTTTCCACCAGTAAACGCTCCAACCGCTCGCGGATATTGGGGTCGGTGAGCTGCGCTGCCGACACCGGCACCATCAGGCATAGCTGCTTCCAGCCCGCTTTCTGCAACTGTGCCAGATCCTGCAATCCCTGCTGCAGTGACCAGTCGTTGAGTTCCGCAGTGAGTCCCGCCTGCTGTGCCACATCGCGGCAATGCTCCCCCCCCACCAGACCGCGCTCGGGATGATGCCAGCGGAGCTCCAGCCCCAGTTCGATAAGACTGCCGCTGGCCGCATTCAGACGTCGCCGGTAGCGGGCCTCGATCTGGTTGCCACGCAGGGCCTGGCGCAGCTCGGACTCCTGTGGCGAATGCGGGTGTGGCTCGCCGACGCTGGCGGTGTAGAAACAGTAGGCACTGCCGGGGATCTGCTTGGCCTGGTACATGGCGGTATCGGCGTGCTTCTGCAGGCTCTGCGCGTCGTCACCCGCCTCCGGATAAACCGCGACACCAATACTGACCCCGACACTGACCTCTTCCGCACCCACACTCATGGCCTGACTCAGGGTGTCGATCACCTTCTGCGCCACATGGGCAATGTGGGTCGGGTCGTTGGTGTGTTCCAGCAGGATGGTGAACTCGTCCCCACCGATGCGGGCCACCGAATCACTCTTGCGAATGCACTCCTTCAGGCGCCGGGCGCACTGGCGGATCACCTCGTCGCCGGCATCGTGGCCGCAGCGGTCATTGATCTCCTTGAAGCCATCCAGATCGAGGTAGAGCAGGGCAAAGGGGATGCCCTCACGGCGGGAGAGCTCCACCGCATGCTCCAGGCGGTCGCGAAAGAGAATGCGGTTGGGGATATTGGCCAGTGGGTCGAAGTGGGCCAGCTGCGCCAGCTTTTTCTCGCTGGCATTACGCTCCATCGCGTAGCGCAGGGTGCGCTCCAGCAACAGGCTGTCGATCTGGCCCTTGATCAGATAGTCAGAGGCGCCGGCGGCAATGGCGGTGCGATCCACCTCGGATTCCACATCGTCGGTCATCACCACAATGGGCAGGGTGCAGCCACGGGAACGGGCCGTGCGTACCGCCTGCATGGCGGAACCGTTGTTCCAGTGATAATCCAGCAGCACAACGTCGCAGTTGCCACGCACCATGGCCTCCAGTCCGTCATCAAGGCGGTTGAGCCAGATCACCTGGTAGTCTGTGTGGTGTATCTGCGCCAGCAGCCGTCCGATGAGATGGAACTCGGCTTTGGGTCGACAAATCACCAATATCGTAATTGGCATGTCCATAGTGCGAGGCTGGTCACCGTTCCTTGTGGTCCAGAAATGGGCAAACTGCCCAAAAAATGCTAAGGGGAGTGACTGTATAACACCCTATGCTGTCAAATAAACCTCGGCCCATGGCATATAAAAACATATTCCTACCCCGCCAGTTTTGCGACCTTTCGCTATAAGCAATCTACCGCCACACTCCCTTGGCCATTCATCCCCACCCCCTCGGCTTGCTACAATGCCGCTCCCCACAATTCTGCGGATATCCAGGGTCGATGACCAACCTCAATCCCCGTCAACGTGAAGCGGTACGCTACATTGACGGCCCCGCCCTCGTGCTGGCAGGTGCCGGCAGTGGCAAAACCAGCGTGATTACCCTCAAGGAGAACAAGGCGCGGGGCCTCAATCCATGATTCTCCCTCTTCGACGCTGAAGATGCCCGTTTGTTGCAGAACGAATTTATGCTGAAAGATGGCGACCTAGACCTGATGCAGAGAAGATTGCCAGAACGTGGGAGCCCCGCGCAGCGGTTTCTCGGCCACACCGAGATCTTTACGCGCTGGCATAACAAGATTCGCTACCTGCCAGGGAACAAGTACCAGGACACCAACTACAGCTCTAACCGAATGGTAAGGAAGATCTGCAATAGCACGATGCGTCTAAGCAGCTCAGGTGGGATAGACCACCTGGCCACAACAGAATACCTCTCATCAAAGGCAAGCTTGATCACTTCCAGTGCGATATCAACGATCTTTCACACTTTGCAAATGAGGTGATTGACTGAAATACGGGATTCCAAACCAACACTACCGAAAAGCTCACCCTGGTTAGTTGAATCGCCGCGTATGAACAGTCGCCGGAGATAGGATTCCAGTATGGGCTGATTTATTTTGGTTTTTTCAACAGCCTGCCAGAAACTAATATTAATTATGTCAGCACACAGAAGAGGCACCTTTAGTCTGCTATTGAATATATAAAATCAAGATAGTTGTTGTATTTCATGACAATTGCTGAAAAATCTTTTTCATTAAGCTGGGCGGTAAACTCATTGTGTTGTACAAATCAAACAGCGGCGTCATCTCATCGTGTGCCAGCCTGAATTGTCTGCAGGCATCTGAGCCTAGTAATTTTTCACCCCAGTAGATGGTTTCAAACATTTCGATAATATGGACGGGCTCTATCTGCTCTTGTGGCCATTGATCCGGGCGCTCCGCAAACGGCATCAGAAAGTTAAGGGCATGGTTCAATTTATTTTTGTAAGTGGTTAACTGAACTTTGGTCCTGTTTCCCATTTCTGCCAGATGCAACAGCTTAGATAAGTTATAAAAATGATAAAACAGACTTTTTGTTCGATCATTTTCTTCAGGCTGTGAACCGGAGGCATCAATTTGTGTATTCAGTCGGTTTTTTTTAGCCCCGTGTAAATAATAGCGAGCACGCCATTCTCGCTTAATAAAGAGTAAATTACAGACATATTGCACATCGAATGCAGTGCCGTGATTATTCGGTCTTTCCTGCTCCTTGCGGCCTAGACGGCTTTTGGCAAGCCAGCGGACAAATTGCTTGAACCACAATGAAAGACCGGACATGGTTTCAGGTTTGAGTTGACCTTCTTTTTCCAGAAAGGTGATGGCACCAAGCAAATGATAGAAATCATAAGTGTCGATAATACCGACCCCGCTGGATTTTTTGCCTGGCACTAATTGAGCGTACTCCATATTGGGATTCATTCTGGTTTTGGGATTGATAAACCAGGTAAAAATGTATTCCTGAGCACGGATAGCGTACTTAGGGTCCTTTGTTAATTTATAAGCCAGAGACAACAAAACAACCGAGTCGATGAAGGCACCTAGCCGTTTTCGGTCAAAATTGGGACCGTGGTTTTCAGGATTGGGCTGTCCGTCCCGCCGTACGTATTTCTCTCCTTCACGCCACCAATACAGCCGACCACTCACATAATTATGAGGATCGTCGTTAAACAGGAGTTCAGGCTTATCTGTCACAGAAGGAGGAGGCGCCGAAAGGCATTGGGTTATCAATGGCTCCAGACAATCAAAATGAATAGGAGAATCGCTCAATTTCTTCACCGTATAAGGCTTCTACTTTGAGTTTGATATCAGGCGTATAGTAGGTTCTATAGTCACGTCTGGCACTAGTATTGAGCTTTGGCAAGCGAAACGGCAATACTTTTATTTTCCAGGAAATAGTCAGCAGATCCCGTTTCAAGTTCTCATACTTTCCCAGAAAATCCACAAGAATCTCGCCATTTTCATCCGTCAGGTAATGCAGTTGGCCAGGGGGCTGTGTAGTATCCAGCCATTCTTCGAATGAGCCAGGATCGGGCTTGCCAAATTGCACGGATTTTGGGTCTTTTCGAGCGGATCGGCTGTACTCATAAAAAGACACAAGCCGATCATAAGGGTTTCTGAGAAACGTGAAAGTAAAGCAGCGATCCCACTCTTCTCTTCCAATGATCTGGATGATGTCCTGCGCTGAAATATGCTGCCAGTTTTCAGCACGGAATTGCTCCTTGGATTCGTCAGGAATTCGCCCCCAAAGGTGTTCTTGTCCTGTTCGTTTAAAAACCTTTCTTTTCTTCAGTGCGTTCGCCAAGCTGGTGCCTGCTGTCTTCGGTATCCAGACATATGCAGTACCTTTTTCCTTGGAGTAAGGCATGCCGATATTTCCTTAAAACGATAGATGATGAATAGCCGCGGAATTTTGACACAACTGGTGCCTATTTACAGCAGGATGGATTGAAGGATAAAAAGGCCAGCGACAATGCTGGATAGGACGCAGGTACGCGTAATTGTGGATTGGCTGAGCAACACCGGGATGTGAGACTGGCCACGCTTCTTGTGGTCAACAATTAGACAATTCACCCAAAAAAATGCCAAGGGGTGACTACCCAACACCCTATACTGTCAAATAAACCTCGGCTCACGGCATATAAAAACATATTCCTACCCCGCCAGTTTTGCGACCTTTCGCTATAAGTAATCTACCGCCACACTCCCTTGGCCATTCATCCCCACCCCCTCGGCTTGCTACAATGCCGCTCCCCACAATTCTGCGGATATCCAGGGTCGATGACCAACCTCAATCCCCGTCAACGTGAAGCGGTACGCTACATTGACGGCCCTGCCCTCGTGCTGGCGGGTGCCGGCAGTGGCAAAACCAGTGTGATTACCCGAAAGATCGCCTACCTGATTGAGGAGTGCGGCCTGCAGGCCCGCCATATTGCCGCCCTGACTTTTACCAACAAGGCGGCGCGGGAGATGAAAGAGCGGGTCGGGCATCTGGTAAAAGGCAGCGCCAGCCGGGGGCTGACGGTCTCCACCTTCCACAACCTCGGCCTCAATATCATCCGTAAGGAGCACAAGGCGCTGGGCTTCAAGCCGGGCTTCTCCATCTTCGACGCCGAAGACGCCCGCTCGCTGCTGAAAGAGTTGATGCTGAAAGACGGCGATCTGGACAGCGACCACCTGGACCTGGTGCAGAACCAGATCTCCAACTGGAAGAACGACCTCTGGTCCCCCAGCCAGGCCCTCAGCAAGGCCAGCAGTCCCGGCGAGGAGAAGATTGCCCACGTCTACCGCGCCTACAACGCCGCCCTGCTGGCCTACAACGCGGTGGACTTCGATGACCTGATCCTGATCCCGGCCCAGCTGTTTCTCGACCACCCCGAGATCCTCAAGCGCTGGCAGAGCAAGATCCGCTACCTGCTGGTGGACGAATACCAGGACACCAACTCCAGCCAGTACCTGCTGGTAAAGCTGCTGATTGGCGACCGCGGCGCCCTCACCGTGGTGGGAGACGACGACCAGTCCATCTACGCCTGGCGCGGCGCGCGGCCGGAGAACCTGTCGCTGCTGCGCCAGGATTTCCCCACCCTCAAGGTGATCAAACTGGAGCAGAACTACCGCTCCACTTCCCGCATCCTGCGCTGCGCCAACCACCTCATCGCCCACAACCCCCACGAGTTCGACAAGGCGCTGTGGAGTGAGATGGGGCTGGGGGAGAACCTGCGGGTGATCCGCTGCGCCAACGAGGATGCCGAGGCCGAGCGGGTGGCCGCCGAAATCTTTACCCAGCGCCAGAACCGCCGTGCCCGCTATGGCGACTTCGCTATCCTCTACCGCGGCAACCACCAGGCGCGACTGCTGGAGATGAAGCTGCAGCAGCACCAGATTCCCTACACCATCAGCGGCGGCACCTCGTTTTTCTCCAAGACCGAGATCAAGGACATCCTCGCCTACCTGCGGCTGGTGGTGAACCCGGACGACGACAACGCCTTCCTGCGCATCATCAATACGCCGCGGCGGCAGATCGGCCCCAACACCCTGGAGGCACTGGGGCGCTACGCCACCGAGCGCGAGATCAGCCTCTTTGCCGCCTGCCAGGAGCTGGGTGTGCAGAGCCAGATCCCGAAACAGAGCCTTGAGCGTATTGAGCGCTTCACCCACTGGCTGCTGCAGGTGGGTGAGAACAGCCGTGGGCGTGACCCGGTGGGCGCCGTGCGGGAGATGGTGGAAGACATCGACTACGAATCCTGGCTGCACCAGAACGCCTCCAGCCCCAAGGTGGCGGAGCGGCGACTGGAAAACGTCTGGTACCTGCTGGACTCCATCCGCACCATCATCGAACGGGACGACGCCGAGGACGGCAGCGGCAGCCTGGAGAGCGCCATCAGCAAACTGCTGCTGCGGGATATGCTGGAACGCCAGTCGGAGGCGGAAGAGGAGCCGGACCAGGTACAGATGATGACCCTGCACGCCAGCAAGGGGCTGGAATTCCCCTATGTGTTCCTGGTGGGCGTGGAAGAGGACATACTGCCGCATCGCTCCAGCATCGAAGAGGACAACGTGGCCGAGGAGCGCCGCCTCGCCTACGTGGGCATCACCCGCGCCAAGAAGGTGCTGCACATGACCCTGGCGGCCAAGCGCAAACAGTTCGGTGAAGTGTGGGACACCACGCCCAGCCGCTTCCTCGACGAACTGCCGCCGGAAGATGTGGACCGCGAGGGCTTTGGGGATAACAGCCCTGAGGTAAACCGCGCCCGCGGCAAAGAGACCCTCGGCAACCTGCTGAGCATGTTCGACGATCTCTGACCCCCGCTCCCGGTCGGCGCCCCGGCATCACTCACGCATCTGCCGAATTGACCTCACCAGCGATATTCCGCAAGATGCTGGCCACTGCATTTGTAACCCCTGATGTAACCCCTGACCTCCGGATGAATATGACTACTCCCCGCTTTTCCCTGCTGAACATCACCCGGTTGCTGGCCGCTGCTGCCGCCGCAACCGTCCTCAATGCCGCCGCCGAACAGACCGCAATTGGCGATGACGGCCGCGAAATCCTGCTGAAAGACAACGGCACCTGGGAGTACAAGGAGAAGGATCGCTTCGGCACCAGCGAGTCAGGATCCCGCGTGCGCCTGAAAGACAATGGCAGCTGGGAGTTTGTGGATAACAAGGTAGCGCCAGCGCCCAAAGCCATCACCGCGCCAGCCGCTGCGAAAAGCACCTTTGTGGCCAGCAACCTGAACTTTGCGCTGCAGGATGTCACCATCCACTCCAAGAAAAACAAAATTCCCAACAGCAACAACTACCGCGTCGAGAGCAAAACCCAGCTGGACTTCAAGGTATTGGTATCGGAGGTCAACAAGAGTGACCTGGCGGTCAAGCTCAAGGACAAGTCCCTGTTTCGGGTAAGCGACGATACCGACAAGCAGTACGAGATTCTCTCCGTCAAGCCCGCCGCCGCCAACCTGAAACCCGGACAGAGCTACGTGTTTACCGTCATGGTAGATGAAGCCCCCAAGTACAGCTTTTTCTCGCTGGGCGGGCGCGTCAAGGAGATGTACATCGAGATCGACAAAGCCGTGTTCGGCACCGCCTCTGACGTCAAGATGACCAAGAGCACCGACGACGTCAAAGAGTACGTCAACGGCAAGCTGGAAGAGAAATAAGCAACCGGGGCCTTGCGCCCCGGCAGCGTGACACCCAACAAGACCCCGTCATTGCGAGGAGTGCAGCGACGAAGCAATCCATGCCTGACACAGATTCAGGTCCGGAGTGAGCATGGGTTGCCGCGCTACGCTCGCAACGACGTGAAGTTTTTATCAGGTCGTCATTGCGAGGAGTGCAGCGCCAAACGTTGGGGCCTTAAGCCAGGAAGCAATCCACGTGTGGCACAGATGCAAGTCCGGAGTGAGCATGGGTTGCCGCGCTGCGCTCGCAACGACGTGAAGTTTTTACCAGGTCGTCATTGCGAGGAGTGCAGCGCCAAAAGTAGGGGCCTTAAGCCAGGAAGCAACAAGGTGAATTGCCCGAGGGCAAGAGAGGGTGGCCTGGGCCGTCCACGTGTGGCACAGATGCAAGTCCGGAGTGAGCATGGGTTGCCACGCTACGCTCGCAACGACGTGAAGTTTTTACCAGCTCGTCATTGCGAGGAGCGCTTTTCAGCTACGAAGCAATCCATGTTTGGCACTTTTCAGGACTCCCGGCAGACATACCCCCCCTCTTGCCACACAATAATAAGAGTGGGCACTCTGGGGTGGGTGGGAAGCCAGTCCTGCACAGGCCTCAGCCTTCCAACACCTGCTTCTGCAAATCGTGCAATTCAGCAATCCCTTTCTTCGCCAGCGCCAGCATGGCCGCAAATTCAGCCTCGGAGAAAGGCGCCCCTTCCGCCGTACCCTGAATCTCGATAATACCGCCGTCATCACCCATAACGATGTTCATATCGGTCTCGGCACTGGAGTCCTCCGGGTAGTCCAGGTCCAGCACCGGCTCGCCGTCATAGATACCCACTGATACCGACGCGATCATGCGCGCCAGTGGCTCGCCCTTGAGCATACCCTTGCCCTTCATGTACGCCAGCGCATCCGCCAGCGCCACACAGGCACCGGTAATGGACGCTGTGCGGGTGCCGCCATCGGCCTGAATCACATCGCAATCGATCTTGATGGTGTTCTCGCCCAGGGCCGACATATCAATGGCTGCGCGCAGGGAGCGGCCGATCAGACGCTGGATCTCCACGGTACGACCGCCCTGTTTGCCGGACGACGCTTCGCGCTTCATGCGGGTGCCGGTAGAACGGGGCAGCATGCCGTACTCTGCGGTCACCCAGCCCAGGCCCTCGCCGCGCATAAACGGCGGTACACCGGCTTCCACAGAAGCGGTACAGATCACCTTGGTATTACCGAACTCCACCAGTACCGAGCCCTCGGCGTGACAGGTGAAATTGCGGGTGAAGCGTATATCGCGCAGGGAGTCTGGCGCACGGCCGCTGGGTCGTTGCATGGGCAAACCTCAAGTGTGGGAACTGTCTCTGACCCCGACAGCGCGGGATCAACGTGGGGCGGCATTATACCCGATGGCCGGGCAGAGTCCGACCGCTGCGGGTCTGTGCTAAGATGCCCGAACCCGCCGGGGGCAGCCAACCGCCCGCCGGGCCCACGATAAAAGCAAGATACAAGTAAGAGGAGTGTCGTATGCCCTGCAGTATGACCGGCTTCGCCCGGCAGGAAGCCAACTACCCCTGGGGAACCCTGGTCTGGGAAGTCCGCAGCGTGAACCACCGCTATCTGGAGCCGCACCTGCGCCTGCCGGAACTGGTGCGTGAACTGGAGCCCGCCGTGCGCGAAGAGATGCGCAAACAGCTCTCCCGCGGCAAGGTGGAAGCCTCCTTCACCTACCAGCTGAGCGGCGACAGCGCACAGACCCTCACCGTCAACGAATCCCTGTTGCAGCAGCTGAGCCAGGCACTGCAGCACGTCGACCAGCAACTGCCCAACCCTGCACCGGTGAGCCCACTGGACGTGCTGCGCTGGCCCGGCATGATCGGCGAGTACAAGCTGGATCGCGAAGCGGTACTGGAAGCCGCCCTGGAGCTGTTCAAAAAAGCGCTCACCGGCCTTATCGACCACCGCGCCCGCGAAGGCGCCGAACTGCAGCAGCTGATCGAAACCCGCCTCGACGGCATCAGCGAGCAGGTGATACAGGTGCGCGCCATGCTGCCCACCATCCTGCAGAGCCAACGCCAGCGCCTGCTGGACAAACTCACCAGCATCAAGGCCGAACTGGACCAGGATCGTCTCGAACAGGAGATGGTCTACCTGGCCCAGAAGAGCGATGTGGACGAGGAACTGGACCGCCTCGACACCCACGTCACCGAAGTGCGCCGCACCCTCAAGCAGAAGGGCGCCGTCGGCCGCCGGCTGGACTTCCTCATGCAGGAGCTCAACCGCGAAGCCAACACCCTGTCATCCAAGTCAATCGTGTCGGAGACCACGCAGGCGGCGGTGGAGCTGAAGGTGTTGATTGAGCAGATGCGGGAGCAGGTGCAGAACATTGAGTAGGCCCCTGAACGGAAGCCCCCTGGAATCCGGCCTTGCTCACCTCACGTTAAAGACAATTCTCAGACCCGGTAGATTGAGGTCGCCCTCGCGGCGTCCTCCACCAACGCATCAATCAACACCCTTTGCCCCGGCTTGAGGCAGCGCGAGCGGGGCCAGACAGCGTGGATTGGCATCTCCACACCCACGTACTGTTCCAGCACCGGAACCAGCGCACCAGTGGTGCAGGGTTTAGTCCCCTTTTGTTCTGCCTTCGATCTGATGAATGTTGCCAGCGGCGGACCAGCCCTCTGAGTTTTCCGGGTGCCAGAGATTGATCGCTCGTTGCACCGCGGGCCGCTGGGCAATGCGTTCGTGCCAGTCGATGATGTGCGGGAACTCTTCCAGACTGCCGATCTGGTTGCGATATTGGTCGACCCAGGTCCAGGACGAGATGTCCGCGATGGTGTAATCACCACAGATGTACTCCCGGCCCGCCAATTGACGCTCCAGTACCCCGTAAAGCCGGCGCACCTCGCGACGATAACGATGAATGGGGTAACTGTAATCCCGCTCATCCCGGTCGGGCAAATTGGAAACCCTGAGAAACCAGCTGAGCTGGCCACCCATGGGACCGAGCCCGGCATTCTGCCAGAACACCCATGAGTCTACCCAGCAACGGGCCACTTCATCGGTCGGATACAGCAGGCCACTCTTGCGCCCCAGATACTGCAGAATCGCCCCGGATTCGAACAACTTGATGCGTCGGCCATCGTCAGTCCAGTCCACCAGTGCCGGAATGCGATTGTTGGGACTGATCTCGAGGTAGTCGGGATCTTGTTGCTCACCAACGAGAATATTGACCGGCTTCAGGGTGTAGGGCAGTCCCATCTCCTCAACGGCAATACTGATCTTTTTGCCATTGGGACTGGGAAAGTAGAAAAGCTCCATGGCGTTACCCATCACTTCATCTCACGGAACTGCATTTCAATGTGCGCACGGGCCTGAATGCCGATATCAGGAAAGGTGGAAACATCCAGAAAATCCCGGCCGCCAACATCGTAGAAAACCGCCACCTCATCGCTGCGATTTTGCAGATGGTGTGCGTTCGGGTCACCCGCCTTGAAGGCCACGCAATCCCCGGCCTGCAAAACTTCTTCACCTTGATCGGTCACCAGCACCAGTTCACCGGACACCACAATAACCAGCTCATCATTGGTCTTGTGCCAGTGCCGTTGCGTTGACCAGCTGCCCGGTTGTAACTCCACCCGGTTGACGCCAAATTGGGTCAGCTTATAGCGGCCCGTTACCGGCCAGGTGGTTCTGCCTTTACAGGGTTCATCGTGGGGGGATGGATAGCTCGCGCCTTTGATCGCCCTGGTCTCATCAAACGTCGCTTTCAACATATTGGTCACTCGATGGCTGCTGTCGATAAATTATGTGTGTGTAACAGTCTGGAAGAGATACGGTTCCTTCGCCAATACCGCGCATCACGAAATGATCGTGGTAAAGCTTTCATGGCGGGAGCGTTCAACCATGCCATAGGCTTGCTGTCCGTCCCAGCTGAACAACGCGCCACCCTGTTGCAGGTTCAGCCCGCCGATATCGGGGTTATTGACGCGAAAGGTGTTGAGTAACGTTTTGCCGGCAATACGGGTGATGCCCAGCTCTGACTCCAGCACCACCGACACATCATCATCGCAGGCGACGATACGGCTCAACAACGGTGCCGCCAGCACCCGTGCCGGAATCATTCGGCCGTCCTGATAAATCACCGCGTCGTTGTGACTGTACTCGCTGCTTCCTTCCGCAGGCGGATAGACCAGGCAGGAAAAGGCGCGACCGTCGGGAAACAGTGCCGACAGCCAGCAGTGACCGGTAAAGCTACCGAGGTTGCGGATACTCTGCCGGTGGACCCGGGTGCCCGTGGCACTGAACTCGAAACATTGATCATCGATTTCCATCACTCCGGTGGCGCGAAAGTGATGCTCAAAACGATAGCCCAGCCCCATGGCCTGGGCGTTTGCCGCTTCCTGCTCTGTCATACCCTCCGGATCTGCGGAGTTATCCTGCACCCAGGCGGGAGTCACCATGGTCAGATCAGCGTCCACCCGAACGCGGTTGGACGGCGTACTGGATTTGAAACTGGCGTCAATCATTTCCGACACCATGCCGTCGATAACTGGCCCATCATAGGTAAAGTGCCAACGCTGAAACGGCTCGATGCAACGGAACGTCATCGGACCGGCACCCAAAATGGTCAGCCGCTTGTACTCGTCCAGCGGGGAAGGCGCCGGGCCGCGACCTGACTGATGCAGAACGCGACCATCGGCGAACGCAAAATTGGCATGATAAAGACGGTCCTCCCAGGACCAGGCTTCCGCTTCAATACCGATTCGCGGAAACCCAAAACGGCCATTCTCTTCATACATCCAGATGGAGATGCTTTCACGCATTTCCGGGTGCCCGGGCTTGCCGGGAAAGACCAGATCCTTGTCGGGCTCCAGGCCTCCGGAAAGTGAGGTTGTGTTCATAGTGCCGCTCCGCTCAATGGGGGTATTCGTGAGTAGTCCAGCCCGGTCAGGAAGTCAGAACGTGAAAACGCTGGTGATAAAATTCAAAACGTCGATGCAGCGCATCAATATCCAGTCCGAACTCGGCTGGTTCATAGGTGTGATCACCGTGCTTGTCCCGCGGGGTCGTTTCGCGCCAGGTGACCATGCGTTGTCGCGCTTGGTCAGTAAAGGGTTCACCCAGGAACTGGTAGAGATTTTCCAACTGTGGAAACGGGTCCTGCATGAAAGACGCGAAGTGAATATCAAAAAACCGTTCGTCGTTTCCGGCGTCCCGGAACGCAATCATCCGCTGCATCCCAAGGTCACAGAAATCGGTGGTCAGCTCGCCCAGCCACGCCTTATCCACCTCTGTCGTCGACGGCTGGCACAGCTCGTAATAGAGATCGGTAACCGAAGGAATCACATTGGCGATATCCCGATGGGTCATCCAGAACCGGGCATCCGGGAACACTTCATTCAGCGCGCCAATAAACAGGGAGTGTGACGGATTTTTCAAACGCCAGCGCTTCGGCGGGCAACGCCATTGCAGCAGCTTCAGCACACGCTTGACGTATTGATAGGTGGGCACCAGATCCGCTTCGTGATTCAGCCACGCCACATAGCCCGGCACCCTGGCAAATGCCTGAAACAACTGCGACTTGAAGTCGAAGCCCATAAACGTCTGGCACTCCATGGGCGATGTCGCGGTGGTGGGCAGCATGGTTTTCAGTCGCGGAAAACGAGCATCGCGCGCCGCCATAAATTGCTCTGTGCGGGCAATGCGGGGATCGGTATGTTCCGTGGCCGACTCCGGGGGAGGGCAGGGTTCCTGAGATTCCCAGTTGCGGATGGATCGGGTGGCCGGGTCTTCCGCCAGTAAGCAGGAGAGCGCCGTGGAGCCGGTGCGCGGCAGCCCCAAACCAATCAACGGGGCGACAATCTCCTGCTCATCTATTTCCGGGTGTTGCCTGTACCAGTATTCGATTTGCAAACGGTTGGACAGCAGACCCACGATTTGCCCATCCAGGATCATGCGCCCCTGATCGTTGAGGTTGGCTTCCGTATCCAGAGCGTGAACAAGGCGCTCCAGCCCTTCACGAAAGCTGTCGTCGCCAAAATGTTCCAGCGAGCTGGCGTCACGGGCCTGCTGCAGCAGGCGTTCTACTCGGTCCATTCGATCTACTCTGTTTGCCAGCATCCGCGCAAGGTTGGGGCCGGCGACGGATGACGTTTTTATTTCGAACAAGAGTAACGATCAGGGCAAATCCGCCACAACCCACATGAGCTATGCCAGACGGTCATACTACTGCTTAACGGCCATGGCTTTGCACGCCATTGATATCAGGATAGGCAAGGATGACTTTTTACTGCTTAAAACTGCCGAATGATTTTTATACAATCTCCCTCTGATCAACCCAACTCCGGGGTTATCCCATGACACAACACCACCATAATGAACTGGCGGCACGACAGGTTCCCGGCCTGGGACAGGTGAAACTGGTTAAGAACTGTTGGGACGTGCCCATTGATATTCGTGGCGCCAGCGATTGTCACCATCTGGAATTAACCCTGCTTGATACCTCCCAGGCGGCGGTGCGTTTTGTGGATCACTGGCGAGCCTTTCGCTTCGAACGCCTGGGACAGCTGTTCTTTCTTCCCGCCGAGCAGACCGTCCACGCCCGCAGCCAGTGCCGCGAGCAGATATCGGTCATCTGCAGCATTGATCCCGGCTCACTGGAATCACGGGGCATTCGTTCCCTGGAGTGGCAGAGCTACCGCATGGAGAGCATTCTCAATATCGCCAGTCCCCGCATGCGCGGTGTGCTACAAAAACTGTCTGAAGAATTGAGTACGCCCGACTTCGGCAGCGACACCATGATTGAATTACTGGCGCTGCAGGCCACTATCGAACTGTCGCGCTATCTCAACGGTCAGGATGAAAATTTGGAAACGGGTGGCCTGCCATTGTGGCGCCTGCGCCTGATTGAAGAGAGACTGATTGAACAGAGCATGCCGCCGTCGCTAAAAGAGCTGGCAACCTTGTGCCAACTCTCTGTGCGCCATCTGTCTCGGGCATTTCGGATCAGCCGGGGGTGTTCGATTGGAAGCTACATCGCCGAGCACCGGATGCATCACGCCAAGCGAATGCTGTCCGAAGGCCAGAGTGTCAAAGCTGTAGCCTATCAGGCCGGATTTGCAGCGCCGTCGAATTTCAGTGCGGCTTTTTTGCGATCTACGGGTGAAACCCCGAGTCGATATCAGAGTCGAACAAAGCAGATAAAATTTCCAGTTAGCGCAAGCTGACTGATATTTCCAAACACTAAAACGATACCAATCCTAAATAGATATAGCGCTCAATAATATTTTACAGATAACTGAAGCCATAACCTAAATTTATAAAGTAAAATCCTAATATCAATTTAATTATTCTTTAAAAATAGATTCCCGATGATGACGAAGAAAATCTTCTGAAGGAAGAAACTTACTTGGAAGATTCATTGGCTTACCGGCATAACTCCATATCGAGGATTTAAGAAACTCATCTCCATAAACAGTTTGGGATTTAGAAACCCGAATTGTTAGATCCTCATTAACAGTAATAATACCAAGATCGAAAGCTTTGTCATGGAGGACTGACAATGCCAATCCATTTCGAGGATTAAGGCGATTAGTAGCGTCCTTTCTCCAGGGAACGATATGACTGGCAACAAGTAACCTAGGCATGGAAAGACCAGTAAAACTGCATTTGTAATCATAGGCACTTAGTACTGCGCGCCGAAAAAAACTTTGTCCAACCCTCGTAGTCGTGGTGATCTCTTTGTTCATACCCGTGTAATCTGTTTCTTCATCCACTGGGGCAACTTCAGAATTATCAGACGAGCCAGCTTTAACATCACGCAAAATAGACTCCGCTTCCCCTGCAAAGCATGCCCAATCTGATTGCATTTCTTCCCACATCATTTTATCAGCCAAGGACGCCCCTGACAGACCTTTTCGACCCGACGATGTGATCACTGGATCAAGGCTCGCGATGTTAGAAAGCTTCATGGCCAATGCCGAAGGTGTTCTCCCAATAGCATTGGCAAATTGGATAATTTCGGGATTTCTGCTGTGCAACTTGCCAAATGGAATTTGGCAATACAATGCAAATGCCACCATCAGTTGTTCACGGGTCCACTTTTGATTACTTGTCATAGTTAACTCGGTTTCTTTAGAAACGCATCTTTACTGGCTACCAAAACGCAGATTCATAGGAGATGAACTAGGGTGCAAATGATATACACCTATCGGTTATCGGCCTGAATTCACTACAATACACCCTTTATGCCAGCCAGACCCTGCAATGCCAACACCTATGCCTTCCAACTCAACACCGACCTCACTCCGCGCCGACCTCCTTCTTCTATGGGTCACCCTCCTCGCCGCCGGCGGCTGGATCTTCTCCCGCGAGGCAGTCGCAAGCATGCCGCCGCTGGTGTTTATGGCACTGCGCTTCACCGCCGGCGGGCTGATTCTGGCCGCCTTCTGTACCGGGGCGCTGCGGCAGCTGACCGGGGTGCAGTGGCGGGCGGCGCTGTTGGTGGGCGTCATTTTTGGGGTGGCGATGATTTTCTGGGTGCTGGGGCTGAAGCTGACCAAACACGTGGGTGTGGGGGCGTTTCTCAGTTGCCTGGGTGTGGTGATGGTGCCGTTTTTGAGCCTGCTGTTTGGCGACCGGCCGGGGCGTTATGTCTATGCGGCGCTGCCGTTTGCGGTGGTTGGGCTGGCCTGCCTGTCGCTGGATGGGGAGTTTCACCTGGGCGTGGCGGAGGTCTGTTTTCTGCTGTCGGCGCTGATTCTCGGCTTTATGTTTATTGTCGCCAGCAAGGCGGCGACGCACATTGGGGCCATGCCGCTGACGTCCATTCAACTGCTGTTGACCGGGTTGATTACCGGCGCCGCGGCCCTGGGCTTTGAATCCTGGGATCTGCAGCAACCGCCGGCTATCTGGGGCTGGTTTTTGGCCAGTCTGTTGATTGCCACCTGTTTGCGCTTTGTGGTGATGACCCATGCGCTGGGTCTGACGCCGCCCAGCCACAGCGCCATTATTATGACGCTGGAGCCGGTGTGGACGGCGCTGCTGGCGGTGGTGTGGCTGGGGGAGCGGATGAGCCAGCTGCAGCTGCTGGGCTGCGGGTTGATCTTTGCGGCGATGCTGGTGAATCGCTGGCCGGCGTTGCGGCAGTGGTTACGGCAGCGGTGAGGTGGGTCTGGGGATAAGGCGAATTCGGGTACAGCTGGAAAAGATCGCGCGGAGGATAAGGTGAATTCCGGTGCAACCGGAAGAGGGGATGGTCTGGGCCACCGCGCTCCTACAAGAGCATCTGCCCGCGCTGTAGGAGCCCACTCCTGTGGGCGAGCCTTTTGGGGCGGCGCAACCTCTGACACTGTGGGGACGCCGGAATGGATCAGGTGAATTCTGGTGTGGCTGGAAAAGATCGCCCGGGGGATAAGGTGAATTCCGGTATGGCCGGGAAAGATCGCCCGGAGGATAAGGTGAATTCCGGTGCAACCGGAAGATGGGATGGTCTGGGCCACCGGGCTCCCACGGATAAGGTGAAGTCCTGCGCAGCGGGAAGATGGGGTGGGGTAAGGCGGGGCAGATGGCCAAGCAGGTGAAAACTGCTATCATCTCGCTTTCCCTGATGTTCCACCCACCGACCCAGCCCAAAGGCCCCTGATCGATGAGCTCACGCGGTACCCTCTACACGGTGTCTGCCCCCTCCGGCGCCGGCAAGACCAGTCTGGTAAAAGCCCTGATCGACAACACCGACAATGTGCGCGTGTCCGTCTCCCACACCACCCGCGCCATGCGTCCCGGCGAGGAGAATGGGGTCAACTACCACTTTGTGGACCGCGATACCTTCGTCACCATGATTGGCGAGAGTGACTTTCTGGAGCACGCCGAGGTGTTCGGCAATCTCTATGGCACGTCCACCCGCTGGGTGCAGGAGACCCTGGACGGCGGTACCGATGTGATTCTGGAGATCGACTGGCAGGGTGCCCAGCAGGTGCGTCACCTGCTGCCGGATACCGTCAGCGTCTTTATCCTGCCGCCGTCACGGGAGGAGCTGTCCCGCCGCCTGACCGGTCGCGGCCAGGACGACAGCAGCATCATTGATGCCCGTATGCAGGAAGCCATCAGCGAAATGTCCCACTACGTCGAGGGGCATTATGTTATTATCAACGACAACTTTGATACGGCGCTGGCGGACTTCCAATCCATCCTGCGCAGCCAGCGGCTGACGCTGGCTCAGCAGCAACAGCGGCACACCGCACTGCTGGCCTCGCTGTTGTCCTGACTGGTTAATTTGCGTACACTAGCGCCCCTTTTCGGCACCGGTTGGACCGGCCCCGGTGTCCGCTGCAGATCCGGATTTGACACTATTGCCCTCGCTGCAGGGCCTGAAGATTAAGGTACATCATCGCCATGGCACGTATTACTGTAGAAGACTGTCTCGATCACGTAGATAACCGTTTTGAACTGGTGCTGGTCAGCAGCAAGCGCGCCCGCCAGATCGCCGTGGGCGGTAAGTCCCCCATGGTGCCGGAAGAGAACGACAAGCCCACCGTGATCGCCCTGCGCGAGATCGAAGAGGGCTACGTGAATGCCAGCATCCTCACCCAGAAAGAAGAGCACGATGACTTCGAAGAGCTGGTGATCGACGACTCTGCCCCAGAGCTGTAAGCAGCAAGGGCTTGTAGATCCCGGGCGCACTGGACTACCAACCAGTGCGCCACCAGCCCCACCCACAGGACGCCGATGCAAACACTTGAGTCCCTGAGCCACCGGCTCTCCTCATACCTCGATCCGCAGCAGATCAACAGCGTCAAGCGCGCCTATTTCTACGCCGAGCAGGCCCACCGCGGGCAGAAACGACGCAGCGGCGAACCCTATGTAACTCACCCCCTCGAAGTGGCCAATATCCTGGCCGGCATGCACATGGACCACCAGAGCCTGATGGCCGCCATGCTGCATGACGTTATCGAAGACACCAGCGTTCCCAAGGACGCCCTGAGCCAACAGTTTGGTGAGTCGGTGGCGGAGCTGGTGGACGGGGTGAGTAAGCTGACCCAGTTCGAATTCGAAAACCAGGCCCAGAAGCAGGCGGAAAACTTCCAGAAGATGGCGCTGGCCATGGCCAAGGATATCCGCGTGATCCTGGTGAAGCTGGCGGACCGGCTGCACAACATGCGCACCCTGGGTGCCCTGAGGCCGGACAAGAAGCGTCGCATCGCCAAGGAGACGCTGGAGATCTACGCCCCCATCGCCCAGCGCCTGGGTATGAACAACATCCGTCTGGAGCTGGAAAACCGTGGCTTTGCCGCCATGCACCCGCTGCGCAGCGAGCGCCTGCAGGTGGCCCTCAAAGCGGCGCGGGGTAACCGCAAGGAGCTGGTGGAGAAGATCCAGAACGCCATCGAGCTGCGGCTGGAGCGGGAAGAGATCGACGCGCTGGTGATCGGCCGCGAGAAGCACCTGTACAGCATCTATAAAAAGATGAAGGCGAAGAAGAAGTCGTTCAAGGAGATCATGGACGTCTACGCCTTCCGCATCATCGTCGACAAGGTGGACACCTGCTACCGCGTGCTCGGTGCCATGCACAACCTCTACAAGCCGGTGGTGAGTGAGTTCAAGGACTACATCGCCATTCCCAAGGCCAACGGCTACCAGTCTCTGCACACCGTACTGGTGGGCATGCACGGTGTGCCCATTGAAGTGCAGATCCGCACCCGCGAGATGGACGAGATGGCCAACTCCGGCATCGCCGCCCACTGGCTCTATAAGTCCGACGGCGGCACCGACATCCCCAGTGGCACCAGCGCGCGTGCGCGGCAGTGGATTCAGGGCCTGCTGGAGATGCAGCAGCGCGCCGGCGACTCCATGGAATTTATCGAGAACGTGAAGATCGACCTGTTCCCGGACGAGGTCTATGTCTTTACGCCCAAGGGCGAGATCGTGGAACTGCCCACCGGTGCCACCGCCGTGGACTTCGCCTATTACGTGCACACCGATGTGGGCAACCACTGCGTGGCCTGCCGCATCAACGACCGTCTGGCGCCGCTGTCGCAGCCACTGCAGAGTGGCCAGAAAGTACAAATCATCACTTCGCAGGGCGCGCAGCCCAACCCCAACTGGCTCAACTTTGTCACCTCCGGCCGCGCCCGCAGTGGTATCCGCCACTTCCTCAAGCACCAGCGCCACCACGAGTCCATCGAGCTGGGCAAACGCATGCTGGGCCGCGCGCTGCAGGACCTGAAGCTCAACCTGGCGGAGCTGACCGAAGCCCAGCTCGGCGACCTGCTGAAAGCCACCAACTGCGCCACCCTCGACCTGCTGCTGGAAGACATCGGCCTTGGCAACCGCATCGCCCACTCGGTGGCGCGCCTGCTGGTGCACGAGGAGCAGGACACGCCTGGCAGCGCCAGCATCTACTCGCCACTGACCATCGACTCCACCGACGGCATGATGATCAACTTCGCCCGCTGCTGCCGGCCGATCCCGGGCGACCCGATTATCGGCCACGTCAGTTCCGGTAAGGGGCTGGTGGTGCACCGCGACACCTGCCGCAATATCGGCGAGCTGCGGGATAACCCGGACAAGATCAGTGCCGTGGCCTGGGCCCCCAACGTCTCCGGCGAATTCCTCGCCGATGTGCGGGTGGAAGTGGAGTCCGAACGCGGCATCATCGCCAGCCTGGCCACCCGCATCGCCGAGCAGGGCGGCAATATCGAGCAGGTAAAAGTGGACGAGCGCGATGCCCACAACTCGGTGATCACCTTCTGCCTGGGTGTGCACAACCGTGTGCACCTGGCCAATATCATGCGCCGCCTGAAAACCCTGTCGGCGGTGATCCGCATTACTCGCAGTAAAAATTAAGGCACAGGGCGATGGCGGGGCTATCGCCCGGCCACAACCCAACCCTTAAGGAACCACCATGACCAACAAAGCCATCATCAGCACCGACAACGCGCCTGCCGCCATCGGCACCTACTCCCAGGCCGTAAAGGTTAACAACACCGTTTACCTCTCCGGCCAGATCCCCCTGGACCCGAAAACCATGGAGCTGGTGGAAGGGGACTTCGCCGCCCAGGCGCATCAGATGTTCAAGAACCTCAGTGCCGTGTGTGAAGCCGCCGGTGGCTCCCTGGGGCAGATCGTCAAACTGAATATCTTTATGGAAGACCTGGGCAACTTCCCGGTGGTGAACGAAGTGATGGCGCAGTACTTCAGCGAGCCCTACCCCGCCCGTGCCGCCGTGGGTGTGAAACAGCTGCCTAAAGGTGCCATGGTGGAAGCCGACGGCATTATGGTGATCTGACCCGACCTGTTGCGTGACTGATTATCACGATCAGATCCACGAGCTTTGGGACCGGCTGGCCGACTGGCCAGTCGCCGATGCCGAAGCGGCGTTGCGCCATTTAATGGACAGTCTCAGTCTGTGGCTCGACTCTGATCACTGCTACTGGCTGAGCGCCTATCGCATGAGTGACAACAAAAAGGACCCGCTGTTTGGCTGGCGTGCGGGCCCCGTGTTTTACCCTTATGAGACACCGCTCGATACCCGCGTCTACGAAGCGGCCTGCGAGGACATGGAAACCGGTGTCATTGATGAGGGCGTCTTCAACCACGTGCGCCAGGCCGGGGAGTTTCGCGCGGTGCGACTGCGCGATCATGTCTCGCCGGACTACCTGAACAGCGCGCAATTCCATCGCCATTACGGTGTCAGGGGTCTGGGCGATGCCCTGTTCGTAGTGGCTCCGGTCAACAGCGATACCGAGGTCTACTTCTGCTTCAGTCGCGCCCAGGCCAAACCCCGCTTTACACCACAGGACCTGGAAATCCCCAACTACTGCCTGCGCAGCCTGAAGTGGTTTTTCAAGCAGGTCCTTCTGGGTCAGGGTCTGATGATTGCCGCTGCACCGCTGACGGCGACTGAAAAAGAGATTCTGGCGCTGCTGTTAACCGACCTGTCGGAAAAGCAGATCGCCAGTCGGCTACAGAAGAAGCCCGACACCACCCACAAGCACGTCCTCTCCATCTACCGTAAATACAACGTCAACAGCCGTGCGGGCCTGATGGCCATCTGGCTGGGGCAACCCGTCCGCTGAGCCGCAGGACAAGCCCTCCCTAAATAGGGAATTGAGCGACACCCCTGAACCCCCTACAGTGACGCGCCTTTCTACATCAAACGGACTTGCACTGCCCATGCGACGTTTCAATCGTCACCCAATCTGCCACGCCATGGTACTGGCCTGTCTTACAGTACCCGCAATCTATTCTGATCAAACCCTGGCTGCCAGTTACCTTTGGCAAGGCGGCACAAATTGGTCAAACGGGTCCAGCTGGAATACCGGAACGGCGCCGGTTTCTGCAAGCGACACCAGCCTTCTATTCTCCGCCGGTTTTGCAATCCCTGATGGCAGTGTGCTGATCAATAATCTGGGCAACTTTACCCTGAACTGGATATGGCTCGAATACACCGATGCCGGGGCGATTGCATTCAGTCTGCAAGGGGACGGACTGACCTTTGCCGGCAGTAACGCCCAGATTAGCGCCGGCGGTCTTTATAGTGTTATCGATCTGACCATCGGGCAGACCGTGACTTTGAACTCTGACCTGACGGTCTACCTCGGATACCCTGAACGCCGGTTGAGTTTCAACCAGGGGGTCCATGGCAGTGGCGGTATCACCGTGGCGATGGGCAGAGTGATCTTGCAGGGCAATGGTCTCAACGACTACCAGGGCGATACGGTAATCAACAGTAACGGCCAGCTCTGGGCCAGTGCGGCAGGCACAGGCAACCAATTGAGCAGTAATTCCCGTCATATTGTTGATGGTGTACTGAATCTCCTCCGCGGCGACAACGTCATCGGCTCGCTGGAGGGAACCGGACAGCTGCGCTTTGCAGGCGGTAACCTGTCAGTGGGGGCGCTTAACACGTCGACCACTTTTGGTGGCAGGGTAAGCGGCGATTCCAGTAGCGGCCGGCTCACCAAGGTCGGTACCGGCACCCTGACACTGACCGGCCACCTCACACCCCCAGGCGGCATCACTATCAGCGATGGCACCCTGCAAGTGGGCGACGGCGGCACCAGCGGCAGCGTTGGGGGCAATATCGTTAACGACAGCCAGCTGGCCTTTAATCGCGCCGATGACAGTAGTTACGGCGGTATCATCAGTGGCAGCGGCAGTGTGGAGAAGCTCGGGGACGGCGCCCTGACACTCACCGGTAACCACACCTACAGCGGCCCCACCGCGCTTAACGCCGGCACTCTGATCGTCAACGGCCAGCTGCTCTCCAGCATTACCGCCGCCAGCGACACCACGCTTAAGGGTAACGGGACAGTGGGCGGTGTAACGATGCTCAGTGGCAGCGTGCATGCCCCGGGCAACTCCATCGATACCCAGATCATCAATGGCGATTACCACCTCAACGGCGGCAGCCTGGAAATCGAGGTGGATGAGTTTGGTAACGCTGATCAGCTGGTGGTGAACGGCAGTGTTACGCTAACCAATGCCGGGCTTCGTATCGTCGGGCTCACCACGTCGGACTTTGATACGGACGAGCTGTTCCAGCACCTGATTATCGACAACGATGGCATCGACCCGGTCAGCGGCAGCTTCACCACCATCGACAACCAGCTGGCGTTCTACTCCGCCAGCGTTGACTACAACGGCGGTGACGGCAACGACGTGATCCTCAGCCTGCAGCGCAACCCGAATGATTTTGCGACTGTTGCCCTCACCTATAACCAGCAACAGGTGGCCGGCGCCCTGGATCAGTACACCAGCAGCCAGGCGACCCACTTGCTTAACCAGATAGTTGGACTGACCAGCAGTGATGTACTGGCGGCTTATAATCTGCTCTCCGGCGATATCCACGCCCTGGCCCCGCAGATCAGCCTGCAGATGGCACGGCAGTTCCACGATCAGGTGAGCAACCGCCTGGCCGTAGGGCAGGGTTATGGTACTGCGGCGGCGGTGGGAGCAGCCGCAAACGAGGAGACTCCGGATCGCAACCTGTGGCTGCAGGCCCTGGGCGGCCGCGGGGACCTGGATGGCGACCACAACGCGGCGGACTCCGATTACGACTGGCAGGGCACTCTGCTGGGTTACGACACGGCCGTCTCTGCAAACACCCGGGTGGGTGTGGCGGTTGGTTACGCCAACAACGACTACGACCAGGACACCCGCAACGCGCAACTGGACACCGAAACGCTATTGGCCGGCCTCTATGCGCAACACCATCTGGCACAGTGGCGCCTGTCCGGCCAGCTGGGCTGGCAACAGTTTGATACCGAAAGCCGCCGCCATATCGCGGTGGGCAGCTACAGCGAAACCGCCAACGCCGACTACACTGATCGCGCCTGGTCACTGAACCTGGAGGCCGCCCGTCGCTTTGCGGTATCGGAGCAGCTGGCACTGGAACCCTATGTGGCTCTCACCGGACAGCGACTCTCCCTCTCCAGCTTCCACGAAAGGGGGGCCGGCGCCGCCAACCTCAACCGTGAACACGACTCTGAGTGGCAGGGCTTCAGCTCACTGGGCCTGCGCCTGTCATCAATGCTGAAGTTGAATAAGTCTCACACCCTGTCACCACGCCTGCAACTGGGCTGGGGCCACCAGATCGGCGACCTGGACAACAGCGTCAACCTGCACTTCAACGGCACACCGACATTTAATGTGCAGGGGTCAGAGAGTGATCGCGACTGGCTGACCACCAGCCTGGGCATGGAGTGGGGAGCCGCCAACTGGCGCACCTACCTGGACTACCAGGCGGTGCTGTCCGCAGCGCGTAACGAAAGTGCCGTGACTTTCGGCTTGAGCCTGGTGTTCTGACAGACGGTGCTATTGAGGCGAGACTTGATAGCGCCGGAAAAGATCGCCCGGGGGATAAGGTGAATTCCGGTGCAACCGGCAGAGGGGAGGTCTGGGCCACCGGGCTTCTACTGGAGAGGTGAATTCCGGTACCACGGGAAAGATCGCCCGGCGAACCAGGCCTCTTCACCGTAGGAGCCCAGTCCCCTGGGCGAGCCCTTGATTCGTAAAACATGAATCCTGCCCGGCAGGCAAAGAGAACCACCCGAAACCAGCGTTCTGCTGCATAACACCCGCCGCCGTCTGCCCCCCGAATCGGGAGGCCTGTTTATTTGGCCAACGCGCCGTACTTGCCGCCAAAGAAGAGCAGGGGATCGTTGGCGTTCACCTGCTGTGCCACCACTTCACCCACCAGGATTTCGTGATCGCCGCCGGGGTAGCGCGCCCACACCTTGCACTCAAAGCTGACCAGGGCGTCGTTGAGCAGGGCGTTGCCGCGCTCGCTTACCGTGAATTGCCCCTCTTTGAGGTCGTGCTCATTACGGGTGGCGTACTGGTTGGAGAGCGCCTGCTGGTCTTCTGCCAGCACGTTGATCACAAAGCTGTCGCTGTTGCTGAAGGCCTCCCGGCATTCGGAGTTGTTCTGGATGCTCCACAGCACCAGAGGTGGCTCCAGCGATACGGAGGCAAAGGAGTTTACGGTCATGCCAATGGGTGTGCCATCCGGCGCGGTTACGGTGACCACGCACACACCGGTGGCAAACTTGCCCAGCGCATCGCGGAATTCGCGGGTATCGATCATGCTATCAACCAAACGTCAGTAAATGGTGTTCCTGATGATTACCGTCGGCGGGGGTAGTGACGCCCCATCGCGCCGGGTAAAAGCGGCCTATAGTACCAGTTAATGGGCCGCTGCCCACGCCCGACCCCGGAAATAACATTGCTTTGCACAGGGCGCAGCCGCCAGTTTGGGCCGCTAGCGAGCCATGGGGTACAGTAACCCACCCCTGCCGCCACTCCGGCCGCGGGCCGGCAAATAACGATAAATAGGAACAACATGCGTAAATGGTTACTGCTTGTCGCCGCCCTGGTGGTGGTTATTCTGGCCTCTCTCTACTACCGGTTTGCCTACACCTACGCCCGCACTGAACCGCCGGCCAGCGGGCAGTTGCTGCAACAGGCGCTGACCAGCTCGGGCATTGCGCGGCAGTTCACCTGGTACCTGCCACCGCAACCTGCCGCCAAACCGGCACTGCTGTTTGCCCTGCACGGCTCAATGAGTAAGCCTGAGCATATCCGCCTGCAGAGCGGCTACGGCTTCGAACGGCTGGCCGAACAGAAGGGCTTTCTGGTGGTCTACCCACAAGGCTTTGACCACCACTGGAACGACTGTCGCAAGAGCGCCGATTATCAGGCCAATGTGCAGAACATCGACGACCCGCAATTTTTCCGCGATATGGTGGCGTGGTTCGACCAGCACTACGGCATAGACCGCCAGCGGGTATTTGTCACCGGCCACTCCAACGGCGGCCACATGACCTACCGGCTGGCACTGGAGGCACCGGATCTGGTGAGGGCGGTGGCGCCGATTGCGGCCAATATGCCAGTGGCGGACAACAACGACTGCGTCAGCCGTGACGGCCCGGCGGTCTCCATGGCGATCCTCAATGGCACCGACGACGGCGTGAACCCTTACGAGGGTGGCTTGGTGGAGATTCTCGGCAACGCCTCCCGCGGCACGGTGATGAGCGCCGACGCCACCGCCGCCTGGTGGCGCCAGCGCGACGGCATTGCGGAGCAGCCGGTGATCACCGCTCACCTGGACAGGGTGGCAGATGATGGCACCAGCGTGGATATCAGCCGCTGGGGTAATGGCACCGATGAGATACGCCTCTACCGCATCAATGGCGGTGGCCACACCATTCCCACCCCCCATGTGCGCATGGGCAAGATGCTGGGCAACAACTCCCACGAGGTGGAGATTGCCAGCGAGTTATGGGATTTCTTCAGCAACCTGCCACCGCGACCAGATGCAGAAACAGATCGGTAGGTGCGCGGCGGACAGCGCCAAATCAGCAACAGGGAGAGGAGACTATGGAAAAACGGAAGAGAGAGCAGGACAGCGCCTTCGTGCTGGGCCTGTTTTTATTCGCAGGTCTGGCAGCACTCGGTTATCTGCTGGGGAATGCGGCCATCGACTACCGGCAGTTCGAGCGCACCGTAACAGTCAAGGGGCTGGCGGAGCGGGAGCTGCCGGCGGACATCGTGATCTGGCCGCTGCAGTTCAGCGTTGCCAGTAACGACCTCACGGCGCTGTACGACGATATCGAGCAGAACACCCGCAAGATTCGCGACTTCCTGATCCAGAGCGGCATCGGCGCCGAAGAGATCTCCTTTGCGGCACCGGTGATCACCGACAAGTCGGCCCAGCAGTACGGGGACAGCGGTCGCGCCGAGTTCCGCTACACCGCCCTGCAGACGGTAACCGTCTACTCCGCCAACATCGCCGCGGTACGCTCGGTCATGTCATCACTGTCGCAGCTGGGCAAGCAGGGCATTGCCCTCACCGGCAATGACTATGGCAGTCAGACCGAGTACCTGTTTACCCACCTGAACGACATCAAGCCGGAAATGATCGAAGAGGCCACCCGCAATGCGCGCATCGTGGCGGAGAAGTTTGCCTCGGATTCCCAGAGCCAGCTGGGCAAGATCAAGCGCGCCTCCCAGGGGCAGTTCAGCATCAGCCAGCGGGACCGCAACAACCCCCACATCAAGAAGATCCGGGTGGTGTCGACGGTGGAGTACTACCTCTCCGACTGAATGGCGCGGCTGCTGTAGGGCAGCGGCGCGTCCGCAGCCACCACCCGCTGGATGGGGAAGATACAGGTAAAGGTACTGCCCTTGCCGGGATAGCTCTCGATATCCAGTTTGGCGCCGTGGCGCAGCAGGGCGTGTTTGACGATGGCCAGTCCCAGGCCGGTGCCACCGGTACCGCTGTGACGGCTGTTGTCGACCCGGTAGAAACGTTCGGTCAGGCGCGGCAGGTGCACCGGGTCGATACCGGCGCCCTCATCCCGCACCGCCACATTCACCCCCAGCGAACTCTGGCTCACGCTGATGTGAATGGCGGTGTGGTCGCCGGAGTATTTCACCGCGTTGAGCACCAGGTTGGAAAAGGCGCTCTGCAGCTCCTTGTCACTGCCCAGCAGCTGCAGCTCATCGGGGCAGCTGAGAGTGATCTGGTGACCGCGGTCACCAGAGAAGACTTCGGCGTCGCTTTTAATCTGTTGTAACAGGGGCTTGAGCATCACCGGCTTATGGGCGGTCTTGCTGTCGTCGGTCTCCAGCTTGGAGAGCACAATCAAATCGCTCAGCAGGCTGCTCATGCGCTTGCCCTGCGCCTCTACCTGATCCAGCGCCTTGCGCCACTTTTCCGGCACGTCCGGCGCCATGCCCAGTGTCTCCACATAGCCGAGAATTACTGTCAGCGGCGTGCGCAGCTCGTGGGAGACATTGGCGACGAAGTCTTTGCGCATCTGCTCCAGCTTGTGCACCCGGGTGACATCGCGCACCAGCACCAGGTGTTCACCCAGGCCAAAATTGGTGACCTGATACTGCAGGCGCACGGCTTCGGAGTGGGGTGAAGGGAGGTCCAGGGGCAGTTCGAAATTCTTGCGCTCCAGGTACTGCACAAACGCCGGGTGACGGATGAAGTTGACCAGCGGGTGACCCTGGTCCTGGGAGCGCAGCTGCAGCAGCTGCACGGCGGAGCCGTTAAACCAGTCGATATTGCCGTAACGGTCCAGCAGGATGATGCCCTCGCGCAGGGCGGCGGTGGTCTCCTGACCGCGGCGCACCACCTGCTTAAGACGGTCTTTCTCCCGCTGCTGGCGTTTTTGCAGGCGATGGATATTGTCGAACACATCGCCCCAGATACCGCCCGCGTCCGGCGGGTCCTGGTCGCGTGAGCTTTGCAGCCACGCATCCAGGCGGTGGATCTGCCACAGCATCCACGCCATATAGAGGGCACCACCGATAATCAGGGTCCAGGTGAGATGGCCATTCAAGAGCCCCACGACCACGGCCAGCAGGGTAAAGGTGACCACGCGCCGCAGCTCGGCGCTAAAGCCTCGGTTCAACATGACGTCCTGTTTCCGGTTGGATATTACAGCGCTGCCGGAAGGGCTGCGGGAGGCACTTAGTCGGTTCTTTCTACCACCTTGGTGGAGAAGCGGTACCCGGCGCCACGCACAGTCTGAACAAAGCGGTCGTGCTCATCAAGCTGTAATGCCTTGCGCAGGCGACGGATGTGCACATCCACAGTCCGCTCCTCCACATAGACGTTACCACCCCAGACGTGATCCAGCAGCTGGCTGCGGCTGTAAACCCGCTCCTGGTGGGTGAGGAAGAACTCCAGCAGGCGGTACTCGGTGGGGCCCATCTGCACCGGCTGGTCGTTGATGGTGACCCGGTGGCTGACCGGATCAAGGGTCAACCCCTCCACGGTGATGGGACCGGAGTCCACCAGGGTGTCGGTGCGGCGCAGCACCGCCTTCAGGCGTGCCACCAGCTCACGGGGAGAGAAAGGCTTGGTGATGTAATCGTCGGCCCCCACTTCCAGCCCCTGAACCTTGTTATCCTCTTCGCCCTTGGCGGTGAGCATAATGATGGGGATCTGGGAGGTGACATCGTCGCGCTTGAGGCGGCGGGCCAGTTCGATGCCGCTGGTGCCGGGCATCATCCAGTCCAGCAGCACCAGGTCGGGTTTGCGGTCGATGATCAGACCGTGGGCGGTTTGGGCGTCTGAGGCTTCCAGACAGTCGTACTCCGCCATCTCCAGTGCCACCCGCAGCATGTCGCGGATGGAGGATTCGTCATCAACTATCAGTATGGTTTTCTGGGCCATGGTCACATCTTCGCCGCTATTTTCATGCGCACATTAAATAACGATTATGTGAAGGTTTTGTGACATTTCCAGTTCAGAACAGGTAATCCAGCAAAATACCCGCAAATATCGCCAACCCCACCCAATTGTTGTTTAAAAACGCCTTGAAACAGGGGTCGCGCTGACGCTCACGGATCAGGTACTGCTGGTAGACAAACAGCAGCGCCGCTACCAGCAGGCCGAGATAGAAAAAGGCCCCCAGCTCGTAGCGCTGCCCCACCAGCAACAGCGCCAGGATCACCAGCGCCTGCAGGCTGCCGGTGATCACCCGGTCCATATCGGCAAACAGCACCGCGGTGGATTTGATACCGATTTTCAGGTCGTCGTCGCGGTCCACCATGGCGTAAAAGGTGTCGTAGACCACGGTCCAGGTCACCGCCGCCACATACAGCAACCAGCTCTGCGGTGGCACCTCGCCGGTCTGGGCGGCAAAGGCCATGGGGATACTCCAGGAGAAGGCGGCCCCCAGCACCAGTTGCGGCAGGTGGGTGTAACGCTTCATAAACGGGTAGAACGAGGCCAGGACCAGCGCCCCAAGGGACAGCAACACGGTCAGGTGGTTGGTGAACAGCACCAGCACAAAACTGACCAGGCAGAGGCCGATAAACAGCGCCCAGGCTTCCCGGACCGAGACGTGGCCGGCGGTAAGGGGGCGGTGGGCCGTGCGCTTCACGTGCCGGTCGAAGTTGCGGTCGGCAAAGTCATTGATGACACAGCCGGCGGCGCGCATGCAGAACACCCCCAGCACAAAGATCACCAGCACCCCGACATCGGGTACCCCCTCCGCCGCCAGCCACAGTGCCCACAGGGTCGGCCACAGCAACAGCAGGGCACCGATGGGGCGGTCAAAGCGCGTCAGCCGCATATAGTGAGGCAGGCGTTCTTTCACGATTGGCCAGATGTCGTGGCGAGTCACTGGGGTCTCCCGGTTTGAGCTGTATGGGTTGGACAAACGGCAGGCAGTTTACCTGAGAGTGGCGACAAACTCTGGTAAAAACACCTCAGCCACCAACACCGGTTTGTGGTAGGCGCGGAACACCGAGCGCCGGCCCCACAGCGGGGGCGACCCGCTATCAGCCGGGTTAAAGCAGGCCACCTGCAGCGGCTCGCGCTCCAATCCCGGCTGGCGGAACAACCAGCCACCCAGCGGCTGGTTGTCCAGCTTGCTGAGGCAGCGCATGGGGCCCTGCAGCGAACGCCAGGGCAGGATGCTGCGTGCCCACACCCAGGGCTGGCCGTGACCCCGCAGGATCACCTCGCGGATCAGCACCCGCGCCCGCGGGTCGATACCCAGCGCCCGCGCCTCGTCAGCCCGTGCCCGGCCCCAGCGCAGGCTGCACAGCTGCACGTCAAAGGCACCGTGGCTCCAGGCCAGCAGCCGCGCCGTCAGCGAGCCAGGGTGCTGCAACCAGGAGGCGAGCGGGCCGGTGTGGTTCAGGTGCAGGGTGCGGGCACTGCACCAGCGGGCGTTTACGGCAGCGAGATCGACAGGTGTGGGCGAGGTGGGCATGGCGAATAGCGGTCGTCTGATGAGTGTATTGCGGTCGTCTGTAACGGGAATTGCTGTCACCTGTTGGCCTCGCCACCAGCGGCAAACCCATCAGGGGGCTTTACCACTGCAAAGGCAATTGGTTTAATGCGGGACGATAATAACAAAAACACGTTGAAAGGACGTTACTATGCACAAAAGCGATCTCATCGACGCGGTAGCCGATACTGCGGATCTCACCAAGGAAAAGGCCGGCGAAGTGGTCTCTGCCATCTTCGACCAGATCACTTCAGCCCTGGGCAACAATGACAGCGTGAACCTGGTGGGCTTTGGCTCCTTTACCCAGCGCCACCGCTCTGCCCGCACCGGCCGCAGCCCGAAAACCGGTGAAACCATCCAGATTGCCGCCAGCACCTCGGTAGCCTTCAAGCCCGGCAAGGCGCTGAAGGATGCGGTAAACTGATCCGCCACTGATACGGATCGGACAAAAAGACGAAAGCTCCGGCTTTCGTTTTTTTTTGCCATCTGCAAAGGGAGAGTGCACCAGCCTCTGCAATTAACCGGTGCGGTGCCGCGCATGGGTCGCCGCGCTGCGCTCGCGACGACGGGCGGGGATTTTGTCCCTTGGCGAGCCGTCATGGCGAGGTGGAGCATTACCCCCCTCAATAACCCGTCATTGCGAGGAGCGCCGCGCCAAAAGTAGGGGCCTTAAGCCACGAAGCAATCCATATTTGGCATACCCCAGGCCGGATTTACCCATATCTGCCGTGGGTTCTGTCCCGACAGGTCACCAGCAATGTGCCTGATATGGGTCGCTGCGCTCCTCGCGACGACGGGCGGGGATTTTGTCCCTTGGCGAGTCGTCATGGCGAGGAGGAGCATTACCCCCCTCAATAACTCGTCATTGCGAGGAGCGCCGCGACGAAGCAATCCATCTGTGGCACTCTGTAACTCCGATAAACCCATGGTGGATTGCAACCAGCCCTGTTCAGGATTGAACCGGCTTGCCCGCCATCGCGGTTTTCTCCCTGCCAATAACCCACAGAATTTAGGCTGAAACCCGTTTTTGGCTGCAACACAGGACAAGCCATGAGTCTGACGCGACGAATTTTGATCGCCATGGTGGCCGGACTGGTCATCGGCGTACTGCTGAATATCATGCACAACCTCGGCTGGTTGGCGCAGGGAGCCGGACTCTGGTTCAACAACCTGCTGGTGGACGGAGTGCTGGACGCCGTCGGCCGCATCTTTGTCGCGTCGCTGAAACTGCTGGTGGTGCCGCTGGTGTTTGTGTCACTGGTGTGCGGCGCCAGCAGCCTCGGCGGTCACTCGCGCATGGGCACCATGGCCATCAAGACCCTGCTGCTCTATATCGTCACTACCGCCATCGCCATCAGCCTGGCACTGCTGCTGGGGGCGCTGATCCGACCCGGTGATGGCGTTGGCCTCACCACCGACAGCACCTTCACCGCCGCCGCACCGCCCTCGCTGAAGGAGGTGGTGGTCAACATGTTCCCCACCAACCCGGTGCAGGCCATGGCCGAGGGCAACATGCTGCAGGTGATTGTCTTCTCACTGCTGATGGGCATCGCCCTGGCCAACAGCGGTGAATCCGGCGAGCGTGTGCGCCGCTGGTTTGAGGACATGGACAAGGTAGTAATGAAGATGGTGGGCATCCTGATGGAGCTGGCCCCCTGGGGGGTGTTTGCCCTGCTGGCGAAACTGTTTGCCGGCCTCGGCATCGGCGCACTGCTGGAGCTGGGACTCTACTTCGGCACCGTGGTGCTGGCGCTGCTGCTGCACTGCTTCGGGGTCTACGGTGCGCTGCTGAAACTGCTTGGGCGGGTGAACCCGCTGCAGTTTTTCCGTCACCTGCGGCCGGTCATGGTGTTTGCTTTTTCCACCTCTTCGAGCAACGCCACCCTGCCGGTGACCCTGAAAACCGCCGAGGAGAAGCTCGGCGTCGACAATCGCGTAGCCGCGTTCACTATCCCGCTGGGTGCCACCATCAACATGGACGGTACCGCCATTATGCAGGGGGTGGCCACCGCCTTTATCGCCCAGGCCTATCAGGTGGATATCGGCATGGCCGGCTACCTGACCGTCGTGCTCACAGCGACCCTCGCCTCGGTAGGCACTGCCGGTGTGCCCGGCGTCGGCCTGGTGACCCTGGCCATGGTACTGCAACAGGTGGGGCTGCCGGTTGAGGGGATCGCCCTGATTATTGGCGTCGACCGGCTGCTGGATATGATGCGCACTGCGGTTAACGTCAGTGGTGACTCCATGGTGGGCCTGCTGGTGGCGAAGAGTGAAAACAGCTGGGACGAAGCGCGCTTCAACCAGCCCAAAGAGTCGGCTCACACCGCCGCGTAGTTTTCGTTTTCCCCCAGCCAGCGCAGGATCAGCGGCTGCACCCTTTGCGGGTGTTCAGCCGCCAGATAGAGGGCCACCTCTTTCACCCGTGGCAGCAGGTGACCGTCGCGTTGCAGGTTGGCCATGCGGAAATTCACATCGCCGGTCTGGCGGGTGCCGAGCACCTCGCCGGGGCCGCGCAACTCCAGATCTTTTTCGGCAATGGCAAAGCCATCGTTGGTCTCGCGCATGGCGTTGAGACGCTCACGGCCGTTCTGTGACAGGGGTGAGGCGTAGAGCAGCACACAGTGGCTCTCCGCCTGACCGCGACCGACGCGGCCGCGCAGCTGGTGCAGCTGCGCCAGCCCCAACCGCTCCGGGTTCTCGATAATCATCAGGCTGGCGTTGGGCACATCCACCCCCACCTCGATCACGGTGGTGGCCACCAGCAGGTCCATGGCGCCGGCCTTGAAGGCGGCCATACGCTCCTCCTTCTCCGCCGGCTTCAGGCGACCGTGCACCAATCCCACTGACAGCTCCGGCAACACCTGGGAGAGACTCTCCGCCACCGCTTCGGCCGCTTGCGCTTCCAGCGCTTCCGACTCCTCTATCAGGGTGCAGACCCAGTAGGCCTGGCGTCCCTGCTGACAGGCGGCGCGCACCCGCTCGATTACCTGACCGCGACGCTCCTGGGCAATGGCCACGGTGGTGACCGGTGTGCGCCCCGGTGGCAGCTCGTCGATCACCGAACAGTCGAGATCGGCGTAGGCGCTCATGGCCAGGGTGCGGGGAATGGGCGTGGCGGTCATGATCAGCTGATGCGAGCGCAGACCGTGGGCCGACTTGTTGCGCAGCGCCAGCCGCTGGTGCACGCCGAAACGGTGCTGCTCGTCGATGATGGTCAGGCCCAGGTCGGCAAATTCCACTTCATCCTGAAACAGGGCATGGGTGCCGATCACCACTTGCGCCTCGCCGCTGGCCACCGCCGCCAGCTGCTCGCGGCGCTCCGCCGCCTTCTGGCGGCCACTGAGCCAGCCCACCTGGATACCCAGTGGTGCCAGCCACTGGCTGAAGTTGGCGCGGTGCTGCTCGGCCAGAATTTCGGTGGGCGCCATGATCGCCGCCTGGCGACCATTGCCCACCGCCTGCAGCGCCGCCAGTGCCGCCACCACCGTCTTGCCGGAACCCACGTCCCCCTGCACCAGCCGCAGCATGGGGCAGGGGCGCGACAGGTCGGCGGCGATCTCCTCCGCCACCCGCTGCTGGGCACCGGTCAGGGGAAAGCCCAGCTGCTGGCGGAAGGCCTGCAGTAACTTGTCCGGGGTGGGCAGTGGCTCGGCACCATCGGCCTGCAGCTTCTGCCGCACCCGCAGCAGGCTCAGGTGATGGGCCAGCAACTCCTCAAACGCCAGCCGCTGCTGATAGGGGTGCTCACCGTCCAGCAACTGGTCGAGGGGGGCGTCCTTGGGCGGGTGGTGTAAGTAAGCGATCGCTTCCGATAAGGGGTAGGGCTGGCGGCGCCAGGCGTCGTCCGGGATCAGCTCCTCGAGGGAGTGATCGTCCATCAGCGCCAGCGCCTGCTGGGTGAGACTGCGCAGCCGCGCCTGGGTCAGCCCCTCGGTGGCGTGATAGACCGGGGTCAGGGATTGCTCCAGTGACAACGGCCGGGCGTCGTCGAGGAAATCGTATTCCGGGTGATAGAGCTCCAGCCCGGCGGCGCCGCGGCGGGTCTCGCCAAAGCAGCGCAGCCGGACCCCAGGTTGCAGGCGCTGCTTCTGCGCCGCCGAGAAGTGGTAGAAGCGCAGGGTAATCAGGCCGGTGCCATCCTGCAGCTTGCACACCAGACTGCGACGACGACCGAAAACCACATCGCAGCCCCGGATCTCGCCTTCAATCACCACGTTGGCCTGGGGCTGGAGACTGCCGATGGGGCTGACCCGGGTGCGGTCCAGGTAGCGCATGGGCAGGTGGAACAGCAGGTCCTGCACCGTGAGCAACTGAATTTTGGCAAGCTTCTCCGCCAGCTGGGCACCCACACCTTTCAGCGCCGTCACCGGCAACTGGGCCAGCGATGGGGCCTGGGTGGTCTGGGGGGGCTTACGGGCCATGTTCGACGCCAGGGGCCGTCAGTGGCTGATAGCGCACTGGTTAATGGCCTGCCGCAAGCGGTCGATGGCCTTGTGGCGCGGGAAGCTGGCGCGCCACGCCAGTGCCACGGTGCGCTGCGGTGCCGGCTCGGCAAAGGGCCGGGTGACCAGTAATTCCGGCGCGTAGTGGGAGGAGACCGCCGCCGACATGGGCAGGATGGTAATGCCCAGCCCGGACGCCACCATATGGCGCAGGGTATCGAGGGAGCTGCCCTCCGCCGCCACCCGGGTGGGATGGGGGCTCTCCAGACTCGGCTGCAGGCGCGGGAAGGCCTCCAGGATCTGGTCGCGGAAACAGTGGCCGTCACCCAGCAGCAGCACCTCGTGCTGGTCCAGGTCCTCACCGCAGATCTCACGCTTCTGCGCCAGCGGGTGATCGTGGGGCATCAATACCAGGAAGGGCTCGTCGTAGAGGGTCTGGGTGACCACGTCCGGTTCGTTAAAGGGCAGGGCGACGATAATCGCATCCAGCTCGCCGTTGCGCAGGCGCTGGCGCAGGGTGGCGGTGTAGCCCTCCTCCACATAGAGGGGCATATCCGGAGCCAGCTTCTGCAGCTGTGGAATAAAATGGGGAAACAGGAAGGGGCCGATGGTGAAGATGGCCCCCACGTTGAGCGGGCTGCTGAGCTGATCCTTGCCGGCGTTGGCCATCTCCTTGATGCGCGACACCTGTTCCAGCACCTGTTGGGCCTGTGCGATGATGCCCTCCCCCAGGGGAGTCAGCTGTACCCGGCTCTTGGAGCGTTCGAACAGGGCTACCCCCAACTCCTCTTCCAGCTTTTTGACCGCAATACTCAGGGTCGGCTGAGAGACGTAACAGCGCTCGGCGGCGCGGCCGAAATGTTGCTCCTGAGCGAGGGTGACGATGTAACGGAGTTCGGTCAGTGTCATCGTTTTATTCTCTGTGCAGGCGGCTGGCTTTATTATTTCGCGGGATAGTCCTGCAGGGCCGCTCTCTATAGACGATGGCTATTGAATTCCATTATGTTGATAAATTCAATCACTAATAATTTTTAAAAGCCCCATTTGAGGCCCCTGAATGGCAACGACAGACACCTTCACCACACCACTCACCGGCGCTGATGACAGCCGCCAGACGGTACTGCTGCTGGGCTGTGGTGAGGTGGGGCACCAGCTGGCGCTGCAGCTGCCGGGCGACCGCTTCCGTTGCATTGGTGTCCGCCGCCGCGCCATGCCCAGCTACGACTTTATCGAGTACCGCCGCGCCGATATCTGCGACCCCGGGGCGCTGCAGGCGGTGCTGCCGCCGCGGGTGGATGTGGTGATCATCACCGCCACCCCCAACGAGCGCAGCGATAGCGGTTACGAGCAGGCCTACGTCGGCAGCGTGCGCAGCCTGTTGCAGTGCCTTGGCAGTAGCAGTGCCGCCCCACGCCTGGTGCTGTTTGCCTCCAGCACCAGCGTGTACGCCCAGTGTGCGGGGGAATGGGTGGATGAAAGCTCGCCCACCGAGCCCACCGGCTTCAGCGGTGTGCGCATGCTGGAGGCGGAACAGCTGTTGCTAAACAGCCCCTGGCGGGCCAGCTGCGTGCGCTTTTCCGGTATTTACGGACCGGGGCGGCAGCGCCTGATCAAACAGGTGGTGGACGGTGAAGGCAGCGCGGCCGAACCGCCGCAATATGGCAACCGTATTCACGTGGAGGATTGCGGTGGCGTTCTGGCGCACCTGTTGCAGTTACAGACAGAGCAACAGCGAGAGCCGGAAGCACTCTACCTGGCCAGCGACAGCGACCCGGCACCCATGCACGAGGTGAAACAGTGGATCGCCGGGCAGCTGCACCTGCCACCCCACCACCTGCGGGTCACCCCCGGCGGGGAGCGGGGCAGCAAACGCTGCAGCAACCAGCGCTTGCTGGCCAGTGGTTACCGCTTCCGCTATCCCGGCTACCGGGATGGCTATCGCACGGCCATTGATGCCTACGTACAAGCCGCGGGAACCCACGATGACCTTTGAACTGCTGGACTCCATCCACCGCATTGACCGCCACCAGTGGAACCAGCTCTGGCAGCAGGCCGGCGGCGACGCTGGCCTGAGCCCGTTTCTGCGCCACGAGTTTTTGGCCGCCTTGGAGGACAGTGGCTGTACTAACGAAAAAAGCGGCTGGGTACCCCGGCACCTGATTGTCAAAAGTGCGACAGGGGAACTGCGCGGCGCCATGCCCCTGTATGAAAAGCATCACTCCTACGGCGAGTATGTGTTCGACTGGGGCTGGGCCGATGCTTACCAGCGCAACGGCCTGAACTATTACCCCAAACTGCTGGCGGCCATCCCCTTTACCCCCGCAACCGGTCCGCGCCTGGCGCTGGTGGACGAATCCGACCGCTCCGTCACCGTGGCCGCGCTGCACCGCTTTCTCAACGACTACTGTCGCAGTGAGGGCTTGAGCAGCTGGCACTGCCTGTTTCTGCCCGCCGGGGAGACAGAGCTGTGGCAGCAGGCCGGCAGCCAGAGCCGCATTGGCTGCCAGTTTCACTGGGTCAACCGCAGCTACGACACCTTTGAACAGTTTCTTGAGAGCTTTAACTCCCGCAAGCGCAAGGCGGTGCGCAAGGAGCGCTCCCAGGTAACGGCGCAGGGCGTGACCCTGCAGCGGCTCACCGGCAGCGCGATCACCGCCGCCGACTGGGACCGCTTCTACCGCTTCTACCACACCACCTACCTCAAGCGCAGTGGCTCCGGTGGCTATCTCAACCGCGACTTCTTCGCCGCCATCGGTGAATCGCTGGCGGACCAGCTGCTGATGGTGAATGGCCAGCGCAACGGCAATACCATCGCCAGCGCCCTCTGCTTCTTCGACCAGCAACGGCTCTACGGACGCTACTGGGGCTGTCGCGAGGAGGTCTCCGGCCTGCACTTTGAGGCCTGCTACTACCAGGGAATTGAGTTTGCCATTGAGCGGGGCTTGCAGGTGTTTGATCCCGGTGCCCAGGGTGAGCACAAGATCCAGCGCGGTTTTGAGCCCACCATCACCTGGTCACAGCACTGGCTGGCAGACCCGCGGTTTATGGAGGCAGTGGAGGATTTCCTGCGCCGTGAGACGCCGGCGGTGGAGGCCTATCGGGACGATTGCGCCAGCTATCTGCCGTTTCGGCAGGAGGGCTGAACAGAGACCCTGCGCCGCAGGCCCCCCACAGTGCCCCCCGTGCCACCTTTTCCGTAGGTACACCACGTCCGGCACATGGGGCAGAACCCGGAGATGTAAAAGCTCGCGCGGGGGACCGCGCTCCTACGGTACAGACCGGTTTCGCTGCCGGAATCCGGTGGCCCAGATCATCCTCTATGCCGGCTGTGGCGCCATATGCCTTATCCCCCGGGCAATGGTTCGGGGGATACCCCACACCGGCACATGGCACAGATCCCGGCGGTGTAAAAGCTCGCGCACAGAGTGCACTCCTACACTCGGGTGCTGCCACCCGTAGGAGCCCGGTCCCCCGGGCGATCTTTCAGGGGATTCACCGCATCTGCCCCTTTGCAACGCTTCGGGTAGTTTAAGAGCTCGCGCACGGAGTGCGCTCCTACACGTGTGTGGCGTGTCCTGCAGAGACCTGACTCAACGCTTGCTGAACACCAGGCAGCGGTTATTGGCCGGCATGGCCACATCTTCCAGCAGCTGCAGGCCTCGATGGCGGGCTTCCTCGCAGACCACTTCAAAATCGCGGATGGCGCGGTGCGGCGCCTGCTCCTTGAGCCAGTCGTTAAAGCGGGCGTTGCTCTCGCTGGTGAACTGGCCGTTGTAATTGAAGGGGCCATAGACGATCAGCAGACCACCGGGCACCAGCAGCTGCGCCACCCCATCCAGCATCGCCAGCACCTCCGGCCAGGCCATGATGTGGACGGTGTTGGCGGTGAAAACGGCATCGAATTCTGACAGCGGCCAGTCCCTCGCCGCCACATCCAGGGCGATGGGGGCATCCAGGTTGTCACCCTCATAGTCCGCCAGCCAGGCGCGGATGCCGGGGTGGTTCTCCACCAGGTCGCTGGTCTGCCACTGCAGGTGGGGCAGGTGGCCCGCGAACCAGACCGCGTGCTGGCCAGTGCCAGTGCCGATCTCCAGCACGCTGCCGGGGGCGGTGAGGTGGCGCTGCAGCACCTCGAGGATGGGCTGCTTGTTGTTTTCGCAGGCCTGGGAGAAGGGCTTCTCAATCATGGCTGTTCCCTGTGTGAGCGCGGTCGGGTCAGGCTTCCGGCTGGCGACGGATAAAGACCCACTCTTTGTCCGAAGACATGGCCTCGTTGTAGGCGTAGCCCTCGCTGTCGAACTGCTTCAGCTGCTGCGGGTCGGTAATGCGGTTTTTAATAGCATAGGCGCACATCAGACCGCGGGCCTTCTTGGCGTAGAAGCTGATGATCTTGTACTGATCCCCTTTCCAGTCCTTGAACACCGGTGTGATCACCTCCGCCTGCAACGCTTTCGGTTTCACCGACTTGAAGTACTCGTTGGAGGCCAGGTTCACCAGCACCTCCGACTTGAGGCTCTTCAGCTGTGCGTTCAGCGCCACGGTAATGCGCTCACCCCAGAAGTCGTAGAGGTTGGCACCGCGCTGGTTGGCAAACTTGGTGCCCATCTCCAGCCGGTAGGGCTGCATCAGGTCCAGGGGTTTCAGCAGGCCGTAGAGGCCGGACAGAATACGTAAGTGCTTCTGGGCGAAGTTGAAATCGTCGGCTTTGAAGCCAGGCGCATCGAGACCCGTGTAGACGTCGCCATTAAAGGCCAGCACCGCAGGGCGGGCATTGTCGGCGTCGAAGGGCTGTGACCACTGCTGAAAACGGTCGTAGTTGAGCACCCCCAGCTTGTCGCTGATGTGCATCAGTTTGGAGATATCCTGTGGCGCCAGGTGGCGCAGCTCGTCAATCAGCAGCTGCGACTGATCGAGAAAGTCCGGTTGGGTGTGACGCTTGGTGGCCAGCGGTGATTCGTAATCCAGGTTCTTGGCCGGGGAAATTACCAGTAACATAGTGGTCCTCTGTCCGGCGCCGCACGCGGGGCGGCGCAGTCAAATTATTCCGGTCGCAGGATCTCCTGCCACCAGTTGAGTGGGGTCTCGCCGTCGGCGGGATCGTAGACATTGCCGTAGGTCCACATCACATCCTCGCTGGCCACGCCGTTGAGCAAATTCTCGATCTGCTGGAAGCCGCAACTGACGTGGATGCTGTAGACCAGCATGCGCGGGGTTTCGACATCCAGCTCACCGCCGAGCTTCTCCAGCACGGGCGAGAGTTCGTCCACCAGTTCGCTGCTGTCATCGCGGCAGTAGACGCGGATTGCCAGGTTGCCGCTGCGCTTGAGCAGCTCGAAATGCTGGCTGCCGGGCTGCAGGCGGATCACGTCACCGCTCGCCAGACCCTGCACAAAGGCCGGTGATTTCACCAGCTGACAACTGTCATCTTCCAGCACTTTCACCGGCAGGCGCTCCACCACCGGACTGCCGTCGGGGCCTGTTCCGGCAAAAAGTTCGATCACCTGCAGGGCACTACTCATGGTTCTGATCACTCTCAGTTTCTATAATGCCCGACATTATACGTGAATGAACCCGGGAAGGAGATCGCTATGGGTCTATTGTTGCGCAGTCTGGGGCTGTGTGTGGTGCTTGCAGTGCTGAATGGCTGCAGTGTGAATCCGGTCACCGGCGACAGTCAGTTTTCACTGATGTCGGCGGATCAGGAGCTGGCCATCGGCCGCCAGCAGTACGGTCCGGCGCAACAGTCCCAGGGCGGCGTCTACACGGTGGACCCCGATCTCAGCGTCTATGTCAGTGAGGTGGGACGCAAGCTGGCACAGGTCAGCGACCGCCGCCAGCTGCCTTACGAGTTTGTGGTGCTGAACAACGATGTGCCCAACGCCTGGGCCCTGCCGGGGGGCAAGATCGCCATCAACCGCGGCCTGCTGCTGCAACTGCAGGATGAAGCGCAGCTGGCAGCGGTTCTGGGTCACGAGATCGTGCACGCCGCTGCCGGCCACAGCGCCCAGCAGATGACTCGCAGCACGCTGTTGGGGATCGGCGCCCAGGTAGCCGGTGTGGCCGCCTCCGGCACCGAGTACGGGCAGCTGGTGAGCACCGGTGCGCAGATGGGCAGTGCCATGTATCAGGCCCATTACGGCCGCAGCCAGGAGCTGGAAGCGGACCACTACGGCATGACCTATATGGCCCGCGCCGGCTACGACCCGCAGGCGGCGGTCGAACTGCAGCAGACCTTTGTGAAGCTCTCCCAGGGCCAGCAGAGCAACTGGCTCAACGACCTGTTTGCCAGCCACCCACCGTCCCAGCAGCGCGTCGACGCCAACCGCCAGATGGCCGCCACCCTGCCAGCCGGTACCCGTAACAAGGCCGCCTTTGAACGCGCCACCCAGCAGCTGCGCCGCGATACCCCCGCCTATCAGGCACACATCAAGGCACAGCAGGCCGCTGCCAACCAGCAGTGGGCCGAGGCCAAATCACTGGTAGACAGTGCCATCAGCAAACAGCCGAAAGAGCCGCTGTTCTACACCACCCGCGGCGAGCTGCAGCTGCGCCAGCAGCAGTATCAGGGTGCCCTGCAGGATTTCAGCAAGGCCAACAGCCTCTATCCGGAGTATGTGTTGCCGCTGCTGGGCAAAGGGCTGGCCGCCAAGGCGCTGAAAAAATACGACGTTGCCGAGCAGGCGCTGGAGCAGAGCGTAGAACGACTGCCCACCCAGATCGCCGTGTTCCACCTCGGCGAGATCAACCTGGCGCAGGGTGAGCGGGACAATGCCGTGAAGTGGTTCCAGCTGGCGGCGCAGGCTGGCGGTGAGCTGGGGGCGAAGTCCAATGCCTATCTGCAGCAGTTACAGACAACCGCGCAGTAATTCCTGCTGAAGTGAGCCCGAATTCATTCCATTGCCGTGAGGGTGCCGCTGTTTTGGAGTGAATTGGGGCTGGGGGTTTCGCCCTGCTGGGCGAGTTACTTTTCTTCAGGCAAAGAGAAGGTAACCAAAAGAAGCCTTTTCCCCAACTCCGCGCCGGAAAGCAAAAAGAGCTTTCCGGTTCCCTGCGCTCCTCGCGGTTCCGGGGTCGCCTTGATGCGCCGTCCCTGGCCGGCTTAGCCTTCCACCACAGCGGTGCCCGGCGCTACGCAGGGGGCCCGAGGTCCGTGCCATATTCAAGACAGATTTCAAAAAGCCGAAAAGATCGCGCGGAGGACCGCGCTCCTACAAACCCGGATCGTGCGCTGTAGGAGCGCGGTCCTCCGCGCGATCTTTTGAACTTAAAATAACCGTGACACTGGCACAGATTCGATCCCCGTGCGAGCTGTCGAACGAAGGACTGGCTGTGGGGGAGAGGCGCACATGGACGTGCGCTTCAGGTCTGTTGGGCCAGGAGGGCCCATCAGGCCGGCCCCCACAGATAGCCCGGAGAGAGGGGGAGTCAGCTGGTGCTTTTTACCAGCTGACCAGCGAACCGGGTCGCCGTTTTCTTTTGGTTACGTTTCTTTTGGGCGACAGCAAAAGAAACGTAACTCGCCCAGCAGGGCGAAACCCCCAGCCCAAATTCACTCCGCAACAAGCCAAGTGAAACAACCAAGATAGTAACAGCAGCACACTCCCGCCGCTGCTACCAAAGACGAGCACTTACTTCTTCGGACCGCGCAGCTTCTCTTCGATCTCATTGACCGAGGCGTGGCGCACATCCAGTCCGCGCACGAGGAAGATCACGTGCTCGGCGATGTTGCGGGCGTGATCGCCGATACGCTCCAGTGAACGCAGTGCCCAGATGATGTTCATCACCCGCGAAATGGAGCGCGGATCTTCCATCATGTACGTGGCCAGCTCGCGCATGGCGGTTTTGTATTCCTGGTCCACCTTGGAATCTTCATGAGCCACTTTTACGGCCAGCTCAACATCAAAGCGGGCAAAGGCGTCGAGGGCAGTGATTACCATCTGATGCACAATATTGCCTATGTTGCGCAGCTCTACATAGCCACGTGGTGCAGCACCATCTTCCACCAGGTAGATCGCCATCTTGGCTACCTTGTCAGCTTCGTCACCCATGCGCTCAAGGTCGCGGGTAATGCGTGCCACCGCCAGCACCATGCGCAGATCCGAAGCCGCTGGCTGGCGACGGGCCAGCACCTGGGTGCAGGCCTCGTCCAGGCGCAGTTCACGCAGGTCCACTTGCTCTTCGGTGGCCATCACCTTCTCTGCCAGTTCGCCGTCGGCGTTGATGATGGCGGTAAGGGCATTCACGGTCTGCTGCTCCACCAGACCACCCAGTTCCAGTACCTGGGTGCGCAGCTCTTCCAGGTCCTCGTTGAATTGCTGGGAGATGTGTTGATCGAGATGTAACTTGTCCATTGCGTTCTCCATGGTAACCGCGTCGCACTTAGGCCGCGGTCCTTAAATTATTGTGCGAACAATTAACCGAAACGGCCGGTGATGTACGCCTCGGTCAGTTCGTGTTCCGGGTTGGTGAAGACCGTGTCCGTGTCATTCACTTCTATCAGCTTGCCCAGGTGGAAGTAAGCGGTGCGATGGGACACGCGCGCGGCCTGCTGCATCGAGTGGGTCACAATGGCAATGGTAAAGTTTTCGCTCAGCTCTGCAATCAGCTCTTCGATCTTCGCCGTGGCGATCGGGTCCAGCGCCGAACAGGGTTCATCCATCAGGATCACTTCCGGGCTCACGGCGATGGTGCGGGCGATACAGAGACGCTGTTGCTGACCACCGGAAAGACCGGTACCGGGGGCGTGCAGACGATCCTTGACCTCTTCCCACAAGCTGGCGCGACGCAGACTGGTCTCCACCACTTCATCCAGCTCGGCGCGACGACTGACCAGCCCGTGAATGCGGGGGCCATAGGCAACATTGTCGTAAATGGATTTGGGGAACGGGTTGGGCTTCTGAAACACCATACCGACGCGAGCGCGCAGTGGCACCACATCCAGTTTGGGATCGTAAATATTCTGGCCTTCCAGGTTCAGCTGCCCGGAAACACGGCAGATATCAATGGTGTCATTCATGCGGTTGAGACAGCGAAGAAAGGTGGATTTACCACAACCGGAAGGACCGATCATGGCCACCACTTCGTTCTGGCCGATATCCAGGCCGACATTGAAGATGGCCTGCTTGTCACCGTAGAAGACGTTGACGTCGCGCATAGACATCTTGGCGCCGGATTCCAGGAACGGGCTGCCTACCGTCTCGTAGGCGTCGCTATTACTGGCCAATGGTGCCGGTGCGTCCACGGTTTGGGCAATGGTTGGTTGTGCCACAGCATTGAGTTCAGTCACTTGCCTACCTCTCGTATTGGTTTACCAGCGACGCTCTAACCGCTTGCGCAGCCAGACAGCCAGGGTATTCATAATAATCAGGAAGCCCAGCAGCACCATAATAGCTGCCGAGGTGCGCTCCACAAAGGCGCGCTCCGGGCTGTCGGCCCAGAGGAAAATCTGTACCGGCAGCGCGGTAGCCGGATCGGTGATGCCACCGGGGATATCCACAATAAAGGCCACCATACCGATCATCAGCAGCGGTGCGGTTTCACCCAGCGCCTGTGCCATACCAATGATAGTACCGGTGAGCATCCCGGGCATGGCCAGCGGTAACACGTGGTGCAGGATCACCTGCATCTTGGAGGCGCCGATACCCATGGCCGCTTCGCGGATGGAGGGTGGCACCGCCTGAATCGCTGCCCGACTGGAGATGATAATGGTGGGCAGGGTCATCAGCGTCAGCACAAAGCCACCCACCAGCGGCACCGAGCGCGGCATCTCCATAAAGTTGATGAAGATGGCCAGGCCCAGCAGACCAAAAATAATGGAGGGCACCGCCGCCAGGTTGTTGATGTTCACCTCGATGAAGTCGGTGAAGCGGTTTTTGCTGGCGTACTCCTCCAGGTAGATCGCCGCTGCCACGCCGATGGGGAAGGAGAGCGCCAGGGTCACCAGCAGGGTAAACAGCGAGCCCATCATGGCACCACGAATACCCGCCTGCTCCGGTTCACGGGAGTCGCCCGCGGTAAAGAAGGTGGTATTGAAACGCTTCTTCACCGCACCGTCGGCAATCAGCGCTTCGATCCAGCTGATCTGCTCTTCATTGAATCGCCCGGTGTAGGCGTCACCTTTACCGCGACTCTTGTAGTAAGTGTCGTAGTCATCATCCGCTGCCACCCACACATCCAGTTGGGTGTTGAGCAGAGCCGGGTTTTCTTCCACCATCTGCCGCAGCTGAAAGCCGGCGCCATTGCTGACAATGCCGTAGAGATTGCGCTTTTGACGGCGGTCAGTGACCTCGGGAAAACGCTCCTTCAAGGCTTCTTTCAGCGCGCCCTGGTAGTCGGCGGCAGCGATCTGGTGCGGATCGCTGGGATCGTCGATATAGAGCATTTCGGTGGAGAGATCCACATGCAGATTGATATAGGTCTGCAAAAACGCGCTGTGGCCCTTACCGATAATGTCGGTAAACAGCACCACCAGACAGAGCAGACCAAAGGCGATGGAAGCGATACCCATGGCCTGGAACGTCTTCTCCTTGCGATAGCGTTTCGCCAGGTTTTTGTTCAGCTTGTCGATGGTGCTCATGGCTGGCGCCTCGGCGTTTTCGGTTTGGTGGCTGTTGGGCTTATTCATACTGCTCCCGATACTTGCGAACCACATGCAGGGCAACGTAGTTCAGCGCCAGAGTGACAACAAACAACACCAGCCCCAGGGCAAACGCCGACAGCGTCTTGGGACTGTCGAATTCCTGGTCGCCCACCAGCAGGGTCACAATCTGCACGGTAACCGTGGTGACCGTATCCAGCGGGTTGGCAGTGAGGTTGGCGGCGAGGCCGGCGGCCATCACCACGATCATGGTCTCACCAATCGCGCGGGAGACGGCCAGCAAGATACCACCGACGATGCCCGGCAGCGCTGCCGGGATCACCACCTGCTTGATGGTTTCAGATTTGGTGGCACCCAGGCCGAGGGAACCATCGCGCATGGACTGGGGCACGGCGTTGATCACATCGTCGGAGAGGGAAGAGACAAACGGAATGATCATAATGCCCATCACCAGGCCGGCGGCCAGGGCACTCTCGGAGGAGACCTGCAGCGGCAACCCGAGGAATTCAAATGTCCAGACACCACTATCGCGGACAAACGGGGCCACGGTGAGAGCGGCGAAGAAGCCGTAGACCACCGTGGGAATACCGGCCAGCACTTCCAGCATCGGTTTCACTGTGGCGCGCATGCGCGAGCTGGCGTATTCGGACAGATAGATAGCCGACATCAAGCCGGCAGGCACCGCCACAATCATGGCAATCAGCGAGATCAGCAGCGTACCGACAAACAGGGGAATAACACCGAATGCACCGGAGCTGCCCACCTGATCGGCACGAATGGCCATCTGCGGGCTCCACTGCAGGCCAAAAAGAAAATCGGTAACCGGTACGGTCTTGAAGAACTGCAGGGATTCAAAAATCACCGAGAAGACGATGCCGATGGTGGTGAGAATCGCCAGGCTGGCACAGGCCAGCAAAATCATCTTGAAGGCGGTTTCCACATGCAGGCGAGCCTTCTGCTGCGGGTTGATACGCAGCCAGGCGATAATGGCCAGCACCATGGCCACCGAGATGGCTGCCACGGTCATGGCCATCTGGCTGCTGCGCTGCAGTGCGATGAGAGATCTGGCCGCGTCTTCCATGTAGGACTCGGCATGAGAGCCCACCATGTTGCCCAGCGCCAGGTTTTTGATGTTGTTGAGCACCAGGCCCAACTCCGCGTGGGGCAGGGCGGCGACCTCGCCGGGCAGCTGGGCGATCAGCAACTGGTCGATGGCGTTGCCATCCAGCATCAGCCACACCGCCACCAGCATCAGGCTGGGGATGCCGCACCAGAGCGCAGTGAGCATACCGTAGTAGAAGGGCAGCGAATTAAGATTGCGGAACCCGCGCTGCGAATGATCCGCCAGCGCCATGGAGCGGCCACGTCCAAGGACGTAAGCCACCGCGATCAGCACAGCCAGTGTTACAAACAGTGAGGAGGTACTCATAAATCTCCCGGTCAATTCCGATAACTGCAGCCGCGTCGCCAGGTTCGGCGGGCGCCTGTGGCAGAAGGTTTGGTTAAGGGCGCGGGCGCCGGACCCTTAACCAAAACTTCGGCGTTGCTGTTTCCTGTGTATCTTTTTGGTTACCTGCGCCTGACACCCACAGGTGATCAAAGCGCAAAAACCCGGCGACCCATCAAGACCCTTGCGCAGGCTCAGACTTGATTGATCGTCGGGCTCCCTGAGATAACTCCCGGGCAGACCCGGGAGTCGTCTGCATTACGTCTTACATCTGCAGGTTTTTCAGGCCTTTTACATCAGCCGCAACCTTGGCGCGTTCCTTTTTGCTCAGAGGGATCATACCCTTCTCAGACAGGTAACCTTCGCCACCAAACGCTTTTTCGCTGGTGAACTCGGCCAGGTACTCTTTCATGCCAGGGATGGTCTTCATGTGCTCTTTCTTCACGTAGAAGTAGAGCGGGCGAGACACAGGGTAAGAACCGTCGGCGATGGAGTCAAAGTTTGGCTCCTTGCCATCGACCAGAGAACCCTGAACCTTGTCAGCATTCTGATCCAGGAAGCTGAAACCGAAGATACCCAGAGCGTGCTCGTTGGCATTCAGTTTCTGTACGATCAGGTTGTCGTTTTCACCGGCTTCGATGTAAGGACCATCTTCACGAACGCTCAGACAGTTGGTCTTGAAAGCGCTCTTGTCGGTTTTTTCCAGAGCGGCCAGCCAGGAGTACTCTTTACAGGCGTGCTCCAGAACCAGTTCCTGGAAAGCATCGCGGGTACCGGAAGTGGGTGGTGGGCCCAGAACTTCGATCTTGGTATTTGGCAGAGCAGGGTTGACGTCCTTCCAGGTCTTGTAAGGGTTGTCAATCATGGTCTCGGAACCGTTCGGGTTTGGCACCTGCTTGGAGAGGGCCAGGAACAGGTCCTTGCGGGTCAGGTTCATGCGCTTGGCGTGTACGGAGTTGGCGATCACGATACCGTCATAGCCGATCAGCACTTCAACGATATCCTTAACGCCGTTTTCCTGACACTGGGTGAACTCAGTGGTCTTCATACGACGGGAGGCGTTGGTGATATCGGGGAACTGTACACCCACACCGGAACAGAACAGCTTCATGCCGCCGCCGGAACCGGTGGATTCAATTTTTGGAGTCTTGTAGTTTGTGCTCTTGCCGAAGCGCTCGGCCACTACGGTAGCGAAGGGGTATACGGTAGAGGAACCCACGATGCTGATATAGTCGCGGGCGGCGTGGGCAAACTGGGCACTTGCGGCGGTGGCCGCCAGCGTAGCAATCATCAATGTCTTTTTCACAATGTTCTCCTGACTTTAAAGGCTATCCCCGGGCGTTAACTCTGGCCCGGTGGATACGTCGCAGGTGATGCTAGGCGGCGCGGGTGACAATTGTATGAATCTATTGTGACACTAATGTTACAAAGAGCCAGTATAGCCGCCGGGCCCGGCCTGTGAGGGTTTTGCCGCCATTGCCAATGCTTTCCGGTATACTGCGCCGACGCTGAATAACCATAAGAATCCAGTCGGAGGGGTCTTATTTCGATGTCACCGCAATACTCTGGTATCCGCGGGGTCCTTGCATGGATCGACGCTTTTGCCCAGTTCACCGGTCGCTGGATAGCGTTGCTGACACTGGTGATGATGGTACTGACCTGTGTCATTGTAGTACTGCGCTACGGATTTTCCCTGGGCTCCATCGCCCTGCAGGAGTCGGTTGGCTACCTGCACGCGACGGTATTCCTGCTGGCCATGGCCAGCACCCTGCAGCGTGATGGCCACGTGCGGGTCGATATCTTCTACCGCCGCTTCAGCCGCACCAACCAGGCCTGGGTCAATGCCCTCGGCAGCCTGCTGTTCCTGCTGCCCGTGGCGGGCTTCCTTCTCTTTAGCAGCTGGCACTACGTCACCGAGGCCTGGGCCGTAAAAGAGGGCTCTTCCAGCGCCGGCGGCCTGCCCTTTGTCTATCTGCTGAAAAGCCTGATTCCACTTACCGCCGTGCTGCTGGCCCTGCAGGCCATTGGCGAGGTGCTGCGCGGCCTGCTGGTGCTGCTGCAGGAGCCGCAGGCAACCGGGGAGGGCACCCGCCATGATTGATATGCTCCCCCTGGTCATGTTTGCCCTGGTCTGCCTGTGCCTGATGATCGGTTACTCGGTGGCCTTTACCCTGGCCGGCACGGCACTGCTGTGTGCCGGGGTGGGCATACTCGCCGGTCACTTTGACGCCAACCTGCTGCGCGCCTTCCCCGACCGGGTGTTTGGCACCATGAACAACTACACCCTGATCGCGGTACCGCTGTTTGTGCTGATGGGTGTGATGCTGGAACGCTCACAGGTAGCGGAAGAGCTGCTGCGTAACATGGCCCGCCTGTGCGGACGGCTACCGGCGGGTATGGGCATATCGGTGGTGGTGGTGGGCATGTTGCTGGCCGCCTGCACCGGTATTGTCGGCGCCACGGTGGTCACCATGGGCCTGATGTCCCTGCCGGCCATGCTGCGCCGCGGCTACAGCCCGGCCATCGCCACAGGCACGATTTGCGCGACCGGCACCCTGGGCCAGATCATCCCCCCCTCCATTGCCCTGGTGCTGTTGGGGGATGTGCTCTCCAGCGCCTACCAGCAGGCACAGTTGAAGATGGGCATCTTTAACCCCCAGCCGGTATCGGTGGGTGACCTGTTTGTGGGCGCCATCGTGCCCGGCATGTTGCTGGTGGTTCTTTATATAGCCTACCTGCTGTTTGTCTCCCTTCGCCGCCCCGACCTGGCACCCAGCGGTCAGGACGACTCGGATGATCACGCACTGAGCACCTGGCAGTTGCTGCGCACCCTGGCCACGCCGGTGATCCTGATTGTGCTGGTATTGGGCTCCATCATCAGCGGCGCCGCCACGCCCACCGAGGCCGCCGGCGTCGGTGCCCTGGGCGCCACCCTGATGGCCTGGCAACGGCGCCAGCTGAGCCGCCAGCGACTGCGGGAGATCGCCGAGAGCACCACCGAAGTCACCGCTATGGTGTTCGCGATCCTGCTGGGTGCATCGCTGTTTTCGCTGGTATTCCGTGGCTTTGGCGGTGAGGAAATGATCACTCACTTCTTCGAGAACCTGCCCGGGGGCGTGATATCCGCAACCCTGATTGTGATGCTGGTGATCTTCCTGCTGGGCTTTATCCTCGACTTTATCGAGATCACCTTTGTGGTGGTGCCCATTGTGGCACCAGTACTGCTGGCCATGGGCCTGGATCCCATCTGGCTGGGCATAATGATTGCTATCAATCTGCAGACATCTTTCCTGACGCCGCCCTTCGGTTTTGCCCTGTTTTACCTGCGTGGCGTGGCCCCGCCGGAAGTGGCAACCGCCGAGATTTACCGTGGCGTCGTGCCTTTTATTGTGCTCCAATTGGCGCTGATGCTGACGCTGGCCCTGTGGCCGCAGCTGATTACCGCGCTGCCGGGGCTGATGCGTTAAACGTGGACGAGGTTTGAGCAATTCAATGATTGAAGAAGAAGAGTACAACGACCTGGATGACGAGCCGGAGCCCTCCGGTGAACTGACCCTGCAAGCGCTGGCCATGCCCAAGGATACCAACCCCAATGGTGATATCTTCGGTGGCTGGCTGATGTCGCAGATGGACCTGGCGGGCTCCGTGCGCGCCTCCGCCATTGCCCGCGGCCGCGTCACCACCGTAGCGGTTGGCAGCATGGCGTTCCTGCGCCCCGTGCCTGTGGGCGCCACCATCAGCTGCTACGCCGACGTGCTCTCCATCGGTCGCTCCTCCATCCGCATTCTGGTGGATGTGTGGCAGTACCAGCCGGAGACCAATGAGCGTTACAAGGTCACCGAAGGCACCTTTGTCTACGTCGCCATTGATGACAACGGTCGTACACGCTCGATCAGCAGCTGAGCAGGCTGCAGTCACAACACCATAAAAAAGGGCTGCTTCTGCAGCCCTTTTTTTGTGATTCACGGGAAACAGATTGTCAGGACGACAAAGATCGCGCGGGGGACCGTGCTTCATCGTAGGAGCGCGGTGGCCCAGACCAGCCTCTCTTCCAGCTGCGCTGGAATTCACCTTCTCCCCCGCGCGATCTTTTGCACCAAGACGCAATCCCCCACTCAATCACGCAGCTCAGTCCCGCAACTCATAGTAGGCCTGCTCCGACACCCGGTGGTAGTTCTTTATACCGTTGTAGAACTCCATGTAGGCGTCATAGACACGCTTGAAATCCGGGTTTTTGGCAGACTCCTCGTCATAGATCTGGTGGGCAATGCGCTCCAGCTCCTTCAGCACCTCCTCCGGAATGGGTCGCAGGTCCACACGGTGCTTGTTCACCAGCTCCTCCAGCGCGCGGTTGTTGCGGCCGGTAAACTCATCCAGCATATCCTGGTTGGCCATGCGCGCCGCGGTATCCACCATGGCCTGCAGGTCGGCGGGCAGGGCCTCGTAGGCGTCTTTGTTAACGATCAGCTCCAGCGTGGAACCGGTCTCATGCCAGCCGGGGTAATAGTAGTACTTGGCCACCTGATAAAAGCCAAACGCCAGGTCGTTGTAGGGGCCTACCCACTCGGTAGCATCAATCACCCCGGTTTGCAGCGCGGTGTAGAGCTCCCCGCCGGGAATATTGACTGCGGTGCCGCCGGCGCGATTCCACACCTCGCCGCCGAGACCGGGAATGCGCATTTTCAGGCCCTTGATATCGTCCATGGAGTTGATGGGCTTGTTGAACCAGCCGGCCATCTGGATACCGGTATTGCCGCCCGCAAACGGAATGATATTGAAGGGCGCGTAGATCTCCCGCCACAGCTCCATACCGCCCCCGTAATAGAGCCAGCCATTCATCTCCTGGGCGTTCATGCCGAAAGGAATGGAGGTGAAAAACTGCGTCGCGCTGTTTTTGCCTTTCCAGTAGTAGGCGGCGCCGTGACCCGCCTCCACGCTGCCGGACGAGACCGCGTCAAACACCGCCAGTGCCGGCACCAGTTCACCGGCGCCATAGACACTGACCGTGAGGCGACCATCGCTCATCTCGTTCATCAGGCGCGCAAAGTTGGTGGCCGCTGAGCCCAGGCCGGGAAAGTTCTTTGGCCAGGTGGTGACCATTTTCCAGTGATAGGTCTGCTGCTCACCCCTGGCCGCCATAACGGCTCCGCCGGCGACCTTACCGCTGCTCATCTTCTGCGCTACCAGCGTCCAGAACAGCACCATCACCAGAGCCACCAGCCCCAGGATTACCGCTGGTTGCCAGCGGCTGACCCCCTTGTTGTTCATGTGAAACCAATCCTTTTTATTGTGTTGTTATGGTCAATCAATGTGTGTCATGCGTCCGGTTGCGATGCCACGTCAAACAGATCGCCCGGGGGACCGGTCTCCTATAAGACAACCACCGCTCCATCGCAGGAGCCCGCTCCTGCGGGCGATCCTTTGATTTTGTCCTACACCGCCTCCAGCTTGGCGAACTTCAGCACCAGCCACTTGATACCCTCCTCCGCGAAATTCACCTGCACCCGCATACTGGCGCCGTCGCCCTCAAAATGCAGTATCACCCCCTCGCCAAACATGGGGTGGCGAACCGCCTGGCCGAGGTAGAAGCCGGTCTCTTCATCCTCCTTCGGGCGCAGCGGTGTCACCGGTCGTGAAAAGCTCAGCGGGCGGCTGATGGTGTTCTTCATGCGCACCTCTTCAATCAGCCCCGCTGGTATCTCCCTGATAAAGCGCGACACGCTGTTGAAGTTCTCCTGGCCGTGCAGGCGGCGACTCTCGGCGTAGCTGATCACCAGCTTTTCCATGGCGCGGGTGATGCCCACGTAACAGAGGCGACGCTCCTCCTCCAGGCGCGTCGGGTCTTCCGCCGACATGCGGTGGGGAAAGAGGTTCTCTTCGGCTCCGGCGAGAAACACCAGCGGGAACTCCAGTCCCTTGGCAGAGTGCAGGGTCATCAGCTGCACGGCATCGTCAAACTCATCCGCCTGGGCATCGCCGGCATCGAGCGCAGCGGTATCGAGAAACGCTTCCAGGTCCGACAGCTCGTCGTCATCGTTTTCAAACGCGCGGCTGGCGTTGACCAGTTCGTCGAGGTTTTCAATGCGCGCCTGACCCTTCTCGCCCTTTTCCGCCTTGTGGAAATCGTAGAGACCGGAGTGGTGAATCACGTGCTGGGTCAGGGCCGCCAGGTTCTTGCCCTGCACCTGCTGTTGCAGCTCATCCACCAGGGCCATAAACGCGCCCACCGCCGAGCCGGCGCGGGCGGGGAGGGCGCGGTTGCTGACCATGGCACGCGCCGCCTGCCACAGGGAACTGCCCTGCTCACGGGCAAAGAGGCGCACCTGGTCCACCGTCTTGGCGCCGATACCACGGGTGGGGGTATTCACCACCCGCTCGAAGGCGGCATCGTCGTTGCGATTCACCAGCAGCCGCAGGTAGGCCAGGGCGTTGCGAATCTCCAGCCGTTCGTAGAAGCGCTGGCCACCGTAGATGCGGTAGGGCATACCCTCGCGCAGCAGCGCCTCTTCCAATACCCGCGATTGGGCGTTGGAGCGGTAGAGAATGGCGCACTGGTTGCGGGTGCGGCCACTGCGCACCCACTGTTCGATGCGCTCGACGATGTAGCGCGCCTCATCCTGTTCATTAAACGCCGCGTAGAGGCTGATGGGTTCGCCCTTCTCGCCTTCGGTGCGCAGGGTCTTGCCCAGGCGACCGCGGTTGTTGGCGATGACCGCATTGGCGGCGTCGAGGATAGTGGCGGTAGAGCGGTAGTTCTGTTCCAGCCGTACCGTCTGGGTATCGGCAAAGTCCCGCTCGTAGCTCTGGATGTTCTCGATCTTGGCACCGCGCCAGCCGTAGATGGACTGGTCGTCGTCACCCACCGCCGTCACCCGGCACAGGTTGCCCGCCAGCACCCGCAGCCACGCATACTGGATGGTGTTGGTGTCCTGGAACTCGTCCACCAGGATAAACGGGAAGCGCTGCTGGTAGTGCGCCAGCAGGTGGGGCGCGTTGAGCCACAGCTCGTGGGAGCGCAGCAGCAGTTCACCGAAATCCACCATGCCGCCGCGGGCGCAGGCCTCTTCGTACTCGCGGTAGAGTTTCACCATGGTGGTGATATAGGGGTCGCCGGTGAGCTGGATGTAGTCCGGGCGCAGGCCTTCATCTTTCTGGGCGTTGATAAACCACTGGGTCTGCCGCGGCGGCCACTGCTTCTCGTCCAGCTGCAGCTGCTGGGTGACGCGCTTGATCAGCCGCAGCTGGTCGTCGCTGTCGAGAATCTGGAAGTTCTGCGGCAGTCCCGCCTCCTGCCAGTGAGCCTTAAGCAGGCGATGGGCAATGCCGTGAAAGGTGCCCACCCACATGCCACGGGGATTGAGACCCAGCAGCTCTTCGATACGGCCGCGCATCTCCCGCGCCGCCTTGTTGGTAAAGGTGACCGAGAGGATGGAGAAGGGCGATACCTGCTCCACCTGAATCAGCCAGGCGATACGGTGCACCAGCACGCGGGTCTTGCCACTGCCAGCGCCCGCCAGAATCAGTTGGTTGCTGGCCGGTGCTGTCACCGCTTCACGCTGTGCGTCGTTGAGATTATTGAGAATAGGGGATACGTCCATCGCGGAATTCTACCAAATTAATGCACGGCAATTGTGGTCAAAAGCCGTGGCCCACCGGATTTTGTAGCAAAATTACAAAAAACGGGTGCGTTTACTACAAGGTTTTTTATATGATGGCCCGAGGCGCTGCCCTTCGCTGGGTGTGCCCGCCCCCAAGATCTGTTCAGGAAGCCAGACCCGTGAAGCCCGCTGAGCTGACCACCCGTATTAGTGGTGCTTTGGAGACCATGCGCAAATCCGAGCGCAAGGTCGCCGAATACGTACTGCGTAACCCCACCAATATTATCCACATGCGCATCGTCGATCTCGCCCGCGAGGCCGAAGTAAGCGAGCCTACGGTGGTGCGCTTCTGCCGTGCCATTGGCTGTGAAGGCTTCCAGGATTTCAAGCTCAACCTGGCGCAGCAGCTGGCTTCCAGCCCCAGCTTTGGCCAGATTGCGGTGACCGACCAGGACTCCATCGCCGACTTTACCCACAAGGTCTTCGACTCCACCATCGACACCCTGCTACAGGTGCGGGACTCACTGGATGCCTCCATCCTGGATGCCGCGGTCACCTCCATCTGTGCCGCCAACCGGGTGGAGTTCTACGGTTTTGGTGCCTCCGGTGCGGTTGCCGCCGACGCCCAGCACAAGTTTTTCCGCCTGCAGCTGGCCACTGCCGCCCACTCCGACCCCCATATCCAGAACATGTCTGCCATGTCCATGCAGCCTGGCGATGTGATCGTGGCCATCTCCCAGAGCGGTCGCACCAAAGCGCTGCTGCACTCCATGGAGATGGTGAAGCAGGCCGGTGGCATTGTGATCGCCATCGCCCCCAGCGCCACGCCGGTCATCCAGAACGCCACCATCCCCATCGTGGTGGATGTGGAGGAGGACATCGAGATCTACACGCCGCTCTCTTCCCGCATCGCCCACCTGGTGGTGATTGATGTACTGGCCATTGGTGTCGCACAGCGCAAGGGCTCGCAATTGCAGGATCACCTGTTCAAGCTCAAGCAGGGCCTGCGTTCCCTGCGGGTGCAGCCGGAAGACAAGCGCTGAAGCACCACCAAGGACTGTAATTATATACAGTCCTGGCTACAGATCATCCCCGTCGGCAGTAAAAAGCCGGTGTGGTGCAACAAAAAAGGCAGCCCGTAGGCTGCCTTTTTTGTTGCTGACGGACCTTCAGCCTCAGCGCCTTCTACCTCAAGGCCGGGGCTCGAGGAAGTTGGCACGAATCTGCTGCAGCTCTTCGTCGGTCACATCCAGGTTCTGCTGGATGTAGGCCAGAACGGAGCCGGACTGCTGCTCCATATAGTTGAGCGTGGTGTCGATGTAGGACATGCGCACACCGGTCAGTGGCGCCAGCAGCTCTTTCGGCAGTTTCGCCATCATGGCCATACGGGGATCCTGTGCCGCCTGCTCACTGTCGCCATGTCCATCACTGTGACTGCCCTGGGACTCAACGCCACCCAGCGCCTTGCGGGCGTCGGTCATGGTGGTGTAGTAGACCTCACTGAGCATAAAGTCCTTCTCGATGGTGTCACGATCCACACCCAGGGTGGTGAGGATCAGCGCCGCGGCAATACCGGTGCGGTCCTTACCGGCCGTGCAGTGGAAGATCATGGCCTGATCACTGGCAGCCAGGCGGTCAAACATGGTGGTGTACTGCTCATCCAGGTTTTCCAGGATCTTCGGGTACATGGCCGCCATGGCGGCTTCCACTTTCTCCGGCGTGGCTTCCGGATCCATCAGCACACGACCGAAACTGTCCATGCCCAGATCGTACTCCCAGCTGAGGATATCGGTACCCTCGCCCTGCCAATGGGTCGGTTCACTGCTGCGCTCGGGTGCAGTGCGGAAGTCCACCACCGTGGCGACATCGGCCTCCTGCAGCTCTTTATAGTCGGCGTCGGTAAGACCGGTGAGGGCACCGGTACGGAACAGTTTGCCCCAGCGCACCTGCTGGCCATCCGCATTGACGTAGCCACCCAGGTCGCGGAAATTCTTGCCGCCTTCCAGCGGCAGCCAGCGGCTGCTGGCCTCAGCGGCGTGGCCGTTGCCCGGCAACACCTTGAAGTAGTAGCGGTTGACCGCTTCACCGGCCTGCCATTGGAAGCTGGTGCCCTTCACACTACCGGCAACAACCTTGCCGTCGGTATATTCAGGATTCTCGGAGACCAGTACAGAAACCTGCTGCTGCGGGTCATCTGCCTGCCAGCTGAGGCTGTAGCTGTGCTGTGCCGCGTCGTAGCTCACCGCCAGGTTATTGATGTTGTTTACAGGCGGTTCCTGGGGCGCGCAGCCTTGCAGCAGTGCCAGGGTTGCGGCCACTGCCAGCGGGTATTTGAAAGTTGTCAGATTCATCGCTATCAGCTCTGTTATCAGTATCAGTAATAATGGTGTGACCCGGGCTATTGTCTGCCATTGGTGTCAGGGGGCTGACTCTAACATGTAAACCCGGGCCAGAGTGGTGACACCGGGTAAAGTCATGTTAAACACTGGTGCTGCGCATTATAGATACCGGCGCTTAGCGGGTACAGGCAGCCACGGGCCAGTGCAGCCCCACGACCGGCATCAGGATCGGGGCACCAGCAGACGCTCGCGGATGCTCTGCAACTCCTCGTCGCTGACAGACAGGCGCCGCTGAATATAGGCCAGCACCGAACCGGAATCCTGCTCCATATAGGCGAAGGCCGCATCCAGGTAGGACTCTCGCACGCCCATCAGCGGTTGCAGAACTTCAGGGGGCAGTTGCGCCAGCTTCTGCATGTGCGGATCCCCGGAGTCCCCAAACGCGGGGCGGGAAGCGCTCATACTCGAGTAGTAGTCATCACTGAGCATAAAGTCGCGGCGAATGGTCTCCCGATCTACCCCCAATGCGGTGAGGATCAGGGCACCGGCTACACCAGTGCGATCCTTGCCCGCCGTACAGTGAAACAGCAGGGCGCCATCGTTACTGGCCAGGCGGTCAAACATGGCGGTGTACTGCGATGTCATGCTCTGCACGATACCGGGGTAGGCCTGTGCCATCAGGGATTCCATCCGCTCAGCCGTCAGCTCAGCCCCATCAAACATCGTCGCCATGGATGACATATCCATGTCGTAATCCCAGCTCAGCTGCTCGGTGCGGGGGTCCAGCCAGACAGTAGCTTCATTGAGCCGTTCCTGTCGGGTGCGAAAATCCACGATGGTGGCGATTTGGGCTTCCTGCAATTCACGCTGATCGGAGTCAGTCAGGCCATTCAGGGCACCGGAGCGATACAGCTTGCCCCAGCGCACCCGCTGCTGCCCGTCGGTGGTTATGTAACCACCCATATCGCGAAAATTGCGCCCGCGCTGTAGCGGCAACCATCGGCTGCTGGCGGTGGCGGCCTGTCCGGATCCCGGCTGCACCCGAAAGTAGTAGCGGTTGCTGTTGTGTTCAGCCTGCCAGTCAAAACCGCTGGCATGCAGCTGCTCGGCCAGTACACGGGTGTCACTGAAATCGGGACCTTCTGATACCAGCACTGTCACGGCCTGCTGCGGTTTATCAGCCTGCCAGCTGAGCGAGAAGGCGCCCGCTTCCGGCTGGTAGATCACCGCCAGGTCATTGATGTCATTGTCGGGTTGCGTCATGCAGCCCTGCAGCAGAGCCACACTCAACAGGGCGGCCACGGGAAGTTTTTGCATCTGGGGATATCCTTGGTCTTGCGGGAAAAGTCGCCCGGTCCGGCAGGGGTACCGGCCCCGGGCTCGGCAGCCATCAGAAGTTGACGCGCACGCCTGCCATGTAGCGGCGGCCGTAGCGCTCCACCTGGTCCGGTGTCGCTTCCGTGCCGGTGTAGCGCACATCCACCGCATCGGTGAGGTTATTGGCGTTAAAGTAGAGCGATACATCGGCCCCGTAGAGGTTAAACGGCAGGGTGTAGCGCACAGAGAGGTCCAGTCGCTTCTGCTCGGCCCAGTACTGGGCCATGCCGTCGCTCTCGGTGGCAGTCATCCAGTCGTCGCGGTACTGGTAATTCAGCCGAATGGAGAGAGCCTGATCTTCGTAATAGACAGAGGCACTGTAGACCAGGTCCGAGGTACCGGGCAGGCTGTAGCTCTCGCCCTGCAGGGTTTCGAATTCACTGTCCAGAAAACTGGCACTGGTGCTGAAACCAAACCCGCTCAGCAGACCGTCTTCGGCAGCGGCGAACATATCCGACGCCTGGGCGATAAGATTGAACTCCAGGCCCTGCAGCTCACCATCGCGGCCATTGACCGTACCGACAAAATCCCAACTGTCACCCGCCGCCGGCGGGTAATAGAAGCCCGGATCTATAGGCGACACCGCGTTGTAGATAACGTTATCGATGGTGCGATAGAAGGCACCGGCAGACACCAGGCTGCTGTCCCCCAGGTACCACTCCCAGGAGGCGTCGACGCCCAGCGCCTCTTCCGGTTCCAGCATCGGGTTACCACCGCTGATGGTCTCGGTCAGAGGGAAAGCACCGGCGGACGCACGCCACTCGTTGTAGGTAGGACGACTGATACCGCTGGTGAGTGAGAGACGCAGTTTGTGGTCTTCCGCCAGGTTGTAGTTCCAGTGCAGGCTGGGCAGCACATTGGTGAAGCTGTCCGAGTAATCCGCCTCCGGACCGGTGGAGCTGTAATCGGTGTACTCCACCCTTAAACCGTAAACCACGTTACCCCAGTCGAAGTGTGTGGTGTTCATGGCGTAGAGGGCACTGATATCTTCCGTGATGGCAACCTTCTGGGTGTCGTCCACCACCGGTGTGATCGGGCCTGCCGCAGCCTCCCAGGCATCCAGAAGGGCGGGGTTATCGATGTAGGTACCACCGATGGTATTGCTGAAGTCAGAGTCCCAGGCGTTACCGGTGTCGAAGTCATTGATGTCAATGCCGGCGGGGAACGCGAGCTGTCCTACCGAGGTACCATGACCGCTGGATTCACGACGGTCGTGCAATAGCCCCATTTTGAAACGGTGCTCCTTACCCAGCCAGTGCATATCCCGCGCCGCATCCAGCTTGAACTGGTCCGACTCCACATTCAGTTCGGCGGAGATCGGCAGCCCCAGAGTCATGGCGTAGTCCACATCCCCCACGGAGATGGGATTATTGGTACCGCTCTCGTAGAGGTAAAGTTTGGGATCTTCCAGGTCGCTGATGTCGTATCCGTAGCTGGCCTGGCCATAGACACTGCGGATCATGGGCAGGAACATTTCGTTCTCGGTTTCGGTATGGGCGTAGCGGGCTTCCAGCTCCCAATCCTGCACCAGTACATCCGCCCCCAGCGAGATGGTCTCGGTGGAGTTGCGGTATTCACCGTCCTGCAGCATGCGGTCCACACGACCGGCATCTACCCGGCCGCTGTTGCCGGGAGATACCCCGGCAAAGGATTCAAACACATACTGGTTACGCTGCTCGTGGTCGGTGAATTCACTCTCCAGGTAGGAGACAAACACGCGGCTGAAGTCGTCGTCAAAGCGATACTCAACCCGGCCGCCCTGGGAGGTGTTCTCCCGCTCAACCCGATAGCTGCGGAACTCGATGGCGTTGGCAACCAGGTCACCGGTAGCCGCGTCCCGTTCCAGATCGTATTCGCGGTTATCGGTCACCTGCTCGCGGGAATCCTCGGAGCCGTAGACCATCACTCCCCAGTTGTCGTTGGACCAGGAGAGACGCAAGCTGCGGGTATCCACATCACCATCGCCCAACTGCTGCTGGCCGTGTCCCACATCCAGCGACATCCCCAGTCCCTCTTTGGCGAATGGATTGAAGGTGTCGATGTTGATGTAGCCGGCAATGGACTCGCCGGGCATGTCCGCAGTCACAGCCTTGTTGGCCTCGATGCGACTGGTGATGACGGCGGGAAAGCTGTCGAAGCGCGGCACGCGTCCGTTCTCGGCACCGGGCAACTGCAGGCCGTCGATTGCCAGCGAGGTATAGCGGAAGGGGGCGCCGCGGAAGTTTACATAACGCGCCTGGCCCTGGTCCCGCTCCACCGCCAGGGCCGGCACCCGCGCCAGGGCGTCGGCCAGGTTCTGGTCCGGGAAGCGGCCGATGGTATCGGCGGCGATCACATCCACCACATTGTCAGCGTCGCGCTTGGCCATGATGGCAGCGCGCTGGCTGTCGCGGATGGGCAAGGCCGCAACCACCATCTCTTCCATGGGACCTGCGGCGGCGGTAGCGGCAACGGTGGTGGCCTGTTGGGCGCTGCCGGCGGCAGCCTGAACGGACAGTGCTACGGCCAGGGCCAGCTGTCGCTTGGGAAACACAACCATAATCAGAACCTCAGATACGAATCGGTGTGATGAAGTGGTTGTGCAATATCAGGTGCCAATGTGGCAGTTCTGTGAAAGGGATATCCCGGATCGAAAAGAGATATCTCTGAAATACTAAGTAACTGAATTTTCTCGGGTTATTTTTTCTGATTGGCTTGGCAAAAGACCATGAATCCGCACCTTTGACGCGGCCAGACGATAACGACTGCGCCCGGTATAGGGGTCTCGCTCACTCTCAAACAGGTAGTCAGCGGCCAGGTCTTCACCCACCACCGCCACCAGTTCATCCTTGATCTTGTTGCGGTTCTGGTCGAGGGTTTTGGCGCGCAAGCCATGTTGTTGCAGCTCGTTAATGGCCTTGCGATGACCGCCGCACTGCTCCATCAGGTCGCTTACCGATGCTGCCATGGTGGTATCCGGACGCTGTATGGAGGGGTTCACATACCACCCTCCCGCCGGGTCCTGCTGCCGCAGGCTGGCATACCAGAGGTAGTAGCAATAAGGCGTAGAAGAGAGGGTGATGCTGACCCCGTGCAGGGTGAGGGCACCGTGGTCAGCGTTGAACAGCAGCTCATCTTCCGCCTGTGCAACCTGCAGGGCCTGGTACAGATCCCCCTGCGACTGCTGCAGGCCAACCTGCAGCCACTGCAGCTGACGAGCATCGAAGTGCTCAAACCCCGCTGCCCGCAGGGCTGGCAACACGGATCGTAGCGGCAACTTCCAGGAGCCGGATAACAGGGACAACATCTGCTGATGGGCTGGAGACCACTGCAACACCCGGCGACTGTCAGCCCAGGCTTGCTGCCAGCTCCCCCCCTCCAACAACAGTTGTCGCAGCCAGGTGACGCGACTGGCAGAGAGGGGGGCCGGTAACAGCCGGCCCATGCCGGCGATCAGCGCCGCAAACAACAGCGACCAGACCAGCAGAGGTAACCAACGGGTGTCACAGCGCACCGAAAACAGCGCCTGGTGGATTGTGCCGCCTTCACGCCACGGTATCAGGGTACGAAATGGCCACCAGCTGATGTGCTTGCCGCCGTACAGTTGCTGCAGCTGTACCACGCACTGATCACCACGCAGCTGGTACAGAAGATCGCGATTGGTACGCTGCACAAATTGAATTACCGGATCGCCACGACCGTAGACATCCTTGAGTGCGTGCACAGCCTCAGCAGGCAACCAGCGCGCCAGTGAGTGAGCAACCTGCTGGCGGTTGCCATAGTGCTGGCTGGCAAACCCCAGCGCCAGCAACAGCACAAACCACAACAGTGGTTGCCAGATGCTGTTACGCGGAGGATATACCGTCTCGCTCATCGGCAAGCCTCCGGCACATTGTCGAATGTGACCAGCAGCTCCGCATCCTGCAAGCTGTCCACCAGCTGCTGCAGCCCTTGCACCAATACACAATCGACAGCCCGCGGACGATGGCGCCGCGCATACCAGCGTCCCATGGAGGCGTGGTTATCGATGAGGGTACGAAACAGGGGACGGTCACCGGTCATCTCCTGCAACCAGTCACTGTCACTGATCAGGTCCACGTCACCGGACCAGAAAGCCTGCTGCAGGGCGTGGTAGTTGGGATAATAACGAATCCGCGTACGGGTCAGGTCAACACCCAACTCTTTGAGGTGCATCAGCGGCATAAGGAAATGGGAGTTGCTCTGCATATCCTCCAGCAAACCGATGGAGTGGGAATAGAAGTACTCCGGAGTCAGTGCAGGCGTCTGCTGCAGGCTGAACCAGGCTACTGAATAGTCCGGCAGCCGCGCAACCGTCTGGTAATACTGATCGAAGTTGGGCACCAGGCTCTGCACCCGTCGGTCCCGACTCCAGAACAGGTCGTAGCGCTCTTCCACGATATCCCGTGCCGACAATTCACTTCGTGGCCGCCAATGCACCTCAACAGCCGAATAGTACTGCCCCATAACAGAGGAGTCGCACAACTGACGGGCAAACGCCTGCGCGCCGTTATCGACAACAGAGAGCACACGAAACAACGGAAGGTCGGCAGACTCGCTGGCTGTGGTGCAGTGCAGGAAACGATATTGTCCGGGATAGAGCTGGGGCAGGTCCTGTTGTACAAGACGGGTAAACGCAATGACTGCCAACAACAACAGCACCGCTAACAATGCCCGCCGGACACTGACTGAACTGCATCCCCATAACAGCGCAGAAGTGACTACACCACTCTTCTGCATAGTACCGCGACCCCAACCAAAACAAATGGCGATTTTTAGCAGGCTATCGTGACAAGGTGATTACAGGGGTTGGGTTTGCGCGGGAATAAAAAAGCCGCAGCAACAGGCTGCGGCTTTTTAAGGGGTTCCGGCTTTATTCGACAGTCACCGATTTGGCCAGGTTGCGGGGCTGGTCCACATCCGTGCCCTTGAGCACCGCCACATGATAGGAGAGCAGCTGCAAGGGCAGGGTGTAGATAATGGGCGCAATGCTCAAAGGCACGTGCGGTAATTTCAGCAACACGCAATTTTCATCCGATACAAAACCCGAGTTCTCATCGGCAAAAACAAACAGTTTGCCACCACGGGCCTGCACTTCCTGCAGGTTGGACTTGAGTTTCTCCAGCAGGTCGTCGTTGGGTGCCACCGCCACTACCGGCATATCGCTGTCCACCAGCGCCAGTGGACCGTGCTTGAGTTCACCGGCCGGGTAAGCTTCCGCGTGAATGTAGGAGATCTCCTTCAGCTTGAGCGCGCCCTCCATCGCTACCGGATATTCAACACCGCGTCCCAGGAACAGGGCGTGGTGTTTTTCCGAAAACTGTTCACTGATGGCCTGCACTTCGGCATCCAGTTGCAGTACCTGATCGCAGATGGCCGGCAGCTTGTGCAGAGCCTGCACCAGCTCGGCTTCTTTTTCAGCAGTGAGCCCGGCGCGACGGCCCAGGGCAATCACCAGCATCTGCAGGGCCACCAACTGGGTGGTAAATGCCTTGGTGGAAGCCACACCGATCTCCGGTCCTGCCAGAGTCATCAGACAGAGATCGGACTCCCGCACCAGCGAGCTGTTGGCGACGTTACAGATGGTAAGACTGGCGAGATAACCTTCGCTGCCACGCAGTGCAGCCAGGGTATCGGCCGTTTCGCCGGACTGGGAAACAGAGACAAACAGGGTGTTGGGGCGAACCACGGTTTTGCGGTAGCGAAACTCGCTGGCCACTTCCACCGCACAGGGTATGCCGGCCCAATCCTCGAACCAGTACTTGGCCACCATACCGGCGTGATAGCTGGTGCCACAGGCCAGGATCTGCACCGCTTCCACCTGGTCAAAAACGGCTTTGGCGTCGGTACCGAATGCCTCTTCCAGTACCGAGTTTTTACCCAGCCGGCCCTGCAGCGTATTGCCCAGAACCCTGGGCTGCTCGAAGATCTCCTTGAGCATGTAATGACGGTAGTGTCCCTTTTCGGCCACTTCTTCCGCTTCGGTTATACGAGTCACTTCGCGCTCGACACTGTCACCGGCAGCGTTACAAATGCGTACACCGTGATCGGTCACTTCGGCGAAATCACCCTCATCCAGGTAGATAAAGCTGTCCGTTACCTGGCGCAGTGCCATCTGGTCCGAGGCGATAAAATTCTCTTCGATACCCACACCCACTACCAGCGGACTGCCGGAGCGGGCGCACACCAGCCGGTCCGGCTGACGGGTGGAGATCACACCCAAGGCATAGGCGCCCTCAAAACGGGTTACCGCAATTCGCAGTGCTGCAAGCAAGTCGCCGCTCTGTTCAAACAGGCTGTGCAGCAGGTGGGCCACCACTTCCGTATCGGTTTCCGATACAAATTTATAACCCGCAGTCCGCAACTGTTCGCGCAACTCTTCGTGGTTTTCAATAATGCCGTTGTGTACCACTGCGATGTGATCGGAGGTGTGCGGGTGAGCATTGATCTCTGACGGTTTGCCGTGTGTGGCCCAACGGGTGTGGGCGATACCCACATTACCCACCGGCGGCTGTTGAATACACTTCTCTTCCAGGCCGACTACCTTGCCCACCGCCTTACGCACACCCAGCCGCTCGCCTGCAATAACCGCCAGGCCGGCAGAATCATAGCCGCGATACTCCAGCCGCTTGAGGCCTTCAATCAGGATTTTGGATACGTTGCGTTGCGCTACCGCGCCAACAATGCCACACATATAAAATTACCTTGCCCACACAGAGGTGTTTGGGAAACCGCTTTTTTGACAAGCCTCAGGATTTTTTTACGGGACGCTTCCAGCCATCAATATTGCGCTGCTTGCCACGCGCTACCGCCAGTTGGCCATCACCGACATTACCGCTGATGGTGGAACCAGCACCGACTGTGGCGTTTTCACCAATGGTAACCGGTGCCACCAGGCTGCTGTTAGAACCGATAAAGGCACCGTCGCCGATAGTAGTTTTGAACTTGTTTACGCCATCGTAATTGCAGGTAATGGTGCCTGCTCCCACGTTGACGTTTTTGCCGATTTCACTGTCACCGATATAGGTGAGGTGATTCACCTTGGAGCCTTCGCCGATCACCGCCTTTTTGGTTTCGACAAAGTTACCCAGCTTGGCACCCTTGGCCATCCGGGTACCCGGGCGCACCCGCGCAAAGGGACCCACATCGCACTGCTCACCAATCACCGCATCCTCGATGACGGAGTTGGCTTTGATCACTGTACCTGCTGCGATGGTACTGTTGGTGATGGTGCAATTGGGTCCGACAATCACCCCGTCTCCGAGTGTCACCCGGCCCTCAAAGATGCAGTTAATATCAATAATAACGTCGTGGCCAACCTGCAACTCGCCGCGACAGTCAAAGCGTGCGGGATCCATCAGCGTCACACCGGCAGCCATTAGCTCAGCTGCCTGCTGCTGTTGATAGTGACGCTCCAGTTGCGCCTGTTGGCGACGATCGTTCACACCCAATACCTCTTCTTCCGATTGCGGCTGGGCAGTGACAATGGCCAGGCCGTCTGCCCGCGCCATACCGATAATATCGGTCAGGTAAAATTCGCTCTGGGCGTTGTCGCTGCTCAGTTGTGGCAACCAGCGCTGCAGGTGTTGGCTGTTGACCGCCAGTACGCCGGTATTGCCTTCACAGATCTGCAGCTGCTCGGCGCTGGCATCTTTCTGCTCAACAATGGCTTCCACCTCGCCGGCACTGTTGCGGACGATGCGGCCATAACCGACAGGGTCACTGAGATTAACCGTCAGCAGGGCGAGAGTGTCAGGGTTACACTGGCTGACCAGTCGCTCGAGAGTGTCTGCACGCAGCAGGGGCACATCTCCATAGAGAACCAGTACAGTTGTATCGCTATCGAGATAGGGCAGGGTCTGCTGTACCGCGTGACCGGTACCCAGCTGCTGATCCTGCAAAACAAAATGAACGTCGTCGGCCTGAAAATGTTCAGTGACCGTGTCACTGCCATGACCAACAACGATCTGAATGTGGCTTTCGCCCAGGGAGCGGGCGCAATCAAGAACATGCCCAAGCATGGGCTTGCCTGCCACCGGGTGCAGTACCTTGGGCAGTGAAGATTTCATACGGGTACCCTTACCCGCAGCGAGAATCACAATATTCAACATCAACCATTACCGTTCAGAGGCGGGAAATCCCTGTTGTTGTTTACATCCTTGAGACAACAAAAGCCGTGCTAAGAGCGCGCTTCCAATAGGGCATGGAAACAAAAAAGGGCGGCTGACGCCACCCTTTTCCGTAAACCGCTGTACTACCAGCCTGCTCGCCACCTGCCGGCAGCAAACGGGAGTTTAGCCACCACGCATCTTGCGCAGTGCCTGGATAGTACGCAGTTGAGCTGCCGCTTCTGCCAGCTGGGCTGCAGCGCGACTGTAGTCCAGCTCTGCACTTTGGTTGTGCAGGGCCTGCTCAGCCTCACGTTTGGCTTCCAGTGCAGCGGCTTCATCAAGATCGCCTGCGCGAAGAGCCGTATCCGCCAATACAGTAACCACATGAGGCTGAACCTCAACGTAGCCGCCGGATACGTAGTAAACCTGTTCCTCGCCACCTTGCTTGATCACACGGATGGGGCCAGGCTTGAGACCTGTCAGCAGCGGGGCGTGACCGTAGGCAATACCCACGTCACCCTCGGTGCCGGCCGCGATGATCATTTCAACCAGTCCGGAAAAGATCTCTTCTTCAGCGCTTACGATGTCACAGTGGACAGTCATAGCCATATCTTTCGCCTCGTTAGCTGTTGCGGCAACTCACGCTGCCGCAACCATCTCTAACTGTATCGATTAAACCTTCTTGGCTTTCTCGACCGCTTCGTCGATGCTGCCAACCATGTAGAAGGCCTGCTCTGGCAGATTGTCGTAATCGCCCTCGAGAATGCCTTTGAAGCCAGCCAGCGTATCTTTCAGAGACACGTACTTACCAGGAGAACCGGTAAATACTTCTGCCACGTGGAAAGGCTGAGACAGGAAGCGCTCAATCTTACGGGCGCGGGCTACGGTCTGCTTGTCTTCTTCAGACAGTTCGTCCATACCCAGAATGGCGATGATGTCTTTCAGCTCTTTGTAGCGCTGCAGAACAGACTGTACACCACGGGCAATGCCGTAGTGCTCTTCACCGATGATCAGCGGGTCCAGCTGACGGGAAGAGGAGTCCAGTGGATCGATCGCAGGGTAAATACCCTTGGCGGCGATATCACGGCTCAGTACTACAGTGGAGTCCAGGTGAGCAAAGGTGGTCGCAGGGGATGGGTCAGTCAAGTCATCCGCTGGTACGTATACCGCCTGGACCGAGGTAATGGAACCGGTCTTGGTGGAGGTAATACGCTCCTGCAGTACACCCATCTCTTCAGCCAGGGTTGGCTGGTAACCTACCGCAGAAGGCATACGACCCAGCAGTGCAGATACTTCGGTACCGGCCAGGGTGTAACGGTAGATGTTGTCCACGAACAACAGGACGTCTTTACCTTCGTCACGGAACTTCTCAGCCATGGTCAGACCGGTCAGCGCTACACGCAGACGGTTACCGGGTGGCTCGTTCATCTGGCCGTACACCATGGCAACTTTATCCAATACCTTGGATTCTTCCATCTCGTAGTAGAAGTCGTTACCTTCACGGGTACGCTCACCAACACCGGCGAACACAGACAGACCGCTGTGCGCTTTGGCGATGTTGTTGATCAGTTCCATCATGTTTACGGTTTTACCTACACCGGCACCACCGAACAGACCAACCTTACCACCCTTGGCGAACGGGCAAACCAGGTCGATAACCTTGATGCCGGTTTCCAGCAGTTCTTCAGAAGCTGCCAGCTCGTCGTAGGCAGGAGCCTCACGGTGAATCGCTGCGCGATCCTGCTCACCGATGGGGCCAGCTTCGTCGATTGGGTTGCCCAATACGTCCATGATACGGCCCAGGGTGGCAGCACCCACAGGCACGGAGATAGGTGCATTGGTGTTTTCTACGGCCAGGCCGCGGCTCACACCTTCAGATGAGCCCATCGCAATTGCGCGTACCACGCCATCGCCCAACTGCTGCTGAACTTCCAGGGTCAGGCCCTTCTCAGTCACAGTCAAGGCATCGTATACCTTAGGTACGGAGTCACGAGGGAATTCCACATCGATAACGGCACCAATAATTTGTACGATACGTCCGCTACTCATTTCCGGATCCTCAATTACAAAAGTTTCGAATAAAAATTCTTTTCACGCTCAGAACAAACTGCGTTATACAGCGGCAGCACCACTAACGATTTCTGACAGCTCCTGAGTAATCGCGGCCTGACGGGCTTTGTTATAAGCCAGCTCCAGGTCATCGATAATCTCACCGGCATTATCGGTGGCGTTTTTCATTGCCAGCATACGGGCAGCCATTTCACAGGCTCCGTTTTCCACGACAGCTTGATACACTTGCGACTCAATGTAACGAGTTAACAAACCTTCCAGCAATGCTTCCGCATCTGGCTCGTACAAGTAATCCCAGCTGTGTTGCAGCTTCTCATTGTCTTCAGCTTTCAAAGGCAACAACTGCTGTACAAACGGGCTTTGCGTCATCGTATTCACGAATTCGTTACCCACCAGGTACAGTCTGTCGATTTTGCCTTCGGCATAGCTGTCGAGCATTACTTTTACGCTGCCGATCAAATCAGCAACGCTTGGGTCTTCACCAAGATCGCGCACAGCAGCGACGACGTTGCCGCCGTAACTGTTGAAGAACGCCGCAGCTTTGGCACCGATCAGACACATGTCGATCTGTACCTGCTGGTCATTCCACTCTTTCATGGACTTGAGGGCGCGCTTGAACAGGTTGATGTTCAAACCACCACACAGACCACGATCGGTGGACACCAGCACAAAGCCGACGCGCTTTACTTCGCGCTCTGCCAGGTACATGTGTTTGTACTCTGGGTTGGCATTGGCAATATGGCCGACTACAGCGCGGATACGCTGGGCGTATGGCTTGCCAAGCTCCATGCGGTCCTGGGCTTTACGCATCTTACTCGCCGCCACCATTTCCATGGCGCTGGTGATTTTCTGCGTACTTTTGATACTCGTTATCTGAGTACGAATTTCTTTTCCGCTTGCCATAACCGGTCCCCGAATAAATTCAAGTTCGTGTCAGTGTTGATAAAGCGCCGGGGCTTGCGCCGCGACGCTTATCAAAGCTGCTTACCAAGTCTGGGTAGACTTGAATTTCTCCAGGGCCGCTTTGAAACCGGACTCAATTTCATCATTGTAGTTACCGGATTCATTGACCTTGCTCATCAGATCAGCGTGCTCGCTGTTCATGTAAGAGAGCAGGGCGGATTCAAAAGCACCGATTTTGGCCACTTCGATGTCTTTCAGGTAACCTTCGTTGGCTGCGTACAGAACCACACCCATCTCAGCGGTGCTCAGAGGTGCATACTGCTTCTGCTTCATCAGCTCGGTTACGCGCTCGCCGTGGTTCAGCTGAGCTTTGGTGGCCTCATCCAGGTCAGAGGCAAACTGGGAGAAAGCCGCCAGTTCACGGTACTGAGCCAGTGCGGTACGAATACCACCGGACAGCTTCTTGATCACCTTGGTCTGCGCAGCACCACCTACACGGGATACGGAGATACCGGCGTTCATTGCAGGACGGATACCCGCGTTGAACATGTCAGTTTCCAGGAAGATCTGACCATCGGTAATAGAGATCACGTTGGTAGGTACGAACGCGGATACGTCACCAGCCTGGGTTTCAATGATTGGCAGGGCGGTCAGAGAACCGGTCTTGCCTTTCACTTCACCGTTGGTGAACTTCTCAACGTAGTCGGCGTTTACGCGGGAAGCGCGCTCCAGCAGACGTGAGTGCAGGTAGAATACGTCACCAGGGTAGGCTTCACGGCCTGGAGGACGACGCAGCAGCAGGGAGATCTGGCGATAAGCCCAGGCCTGCTTGGTCAGGTCGTCGTGCACGATCAGGGCGTCCTGACCACGGTCACGGAAGTATTCACCCATGGTAGTACCGGCGAAAGGTGCCAGGAACTGCATGGCTGCAGGGTCAGAAGCAGTCGCCGCAACCACGATGGTGTGGGCCATGGCGCCGTGCTCTTCCAGCTTGCGCACTACGGAAGCGATGGAAGAGGCCTTCTGGCCAACCGCGACGTAGATACACTTAATGCCGGAGCTTTTCTGGTTGATGATGGCGTCAACCGCGATGGCAGTCTTACCAGTCTGACGGTCACCAATGATCAGCTCACGCTGACCACGACCTACTGGCACCATGGCGTCTACCGCTTTCAGACCAAACTGAACCGGCTCGTCAACGGACTTACGGGCAATTACACCGGGAGCGATTTTTTCAATCGCATCGGTTTTGGTATTGCCAATAGGACCTTTACCATCGATAGGGTTACCCAGAGCGTCAACGACGCGGCCCAGCAGCTCATCGCCAACAGGCACTTCGAGGATGCGACCGGTACACTTACAGGTTTGGCCTTCCGCCACACCTTTATAGTCACCCAGGATTACCGCACCTACGCTGTCGCGCTCAAGGTTCAGTGCCAGACCATAGACACCGCCCTCAAACTCGATCATTTCACCGTACATCACGTCTTCCAGACCGTGAATACGAATAATACCGTCAGTTACGGAAACGACGGTGCCCTCATTCTGGGCTTTGGCAGTAACATCGAGACCTTCGATGCGCTGCTTGATAATGTCACTGATTTCAGAAGGATTCAGTTGCTGCATGCTCTGTTCCTCAATTCCTCCCGGTGGTTAACCGGATCAGGAGTTCATAGCTTCGGCGAGCTTGGCCAAGCGGCCGCGCACCGAACCGTCGATTACCAGGTCCCCGGCTTTGATCAGGGCCCCACCCAACAGAGACTGGTCTACGTCAGCAGACAAGCTCACTTCACGGTCCAGCTTGGCACTCAGTGCCTTCGCCAATTTATCTTGCAGTTCGCCGGATAACTCAAACGCGGTAGTCACCTGTACGTCGACTTTCTTCTGCAGTTGCGCCTTGAAGGCTTCGAACAACTGCTGAACTTCGGGCAACAGGTTAAGACGCTTGTTGTCAGCCAGGATGCGCACCAGATTGGCTGCCTGCTCATTCAGCTCGTCGCCGCACACATTTACGAATGCGTCGGACTTCTGCTGGGCAGTCAGGGCTGGTGAGCCCATGGCTTTGACGATTGCGTCCTGCTGCGCAACAGCCGCAGCGAGAGTTAACATTTCAGACCACTGTTGCAACGCGTTGGCCGCACGAGCGAACTCGAATGCGGCCTTGGCGTAGGGTCTTGCTAAAGTTGTAAGCTCGGCCATGAGATACCTCGCTTACAGTTCGGCGGCTAACTGGTTTACCAGTTCGCTGTTCGCGTTTGCATCGATGTTCGCACCCAGTACTTTTTCAGCACCGGCGAGCGCCAGAGCAGCAACCTTGCCACGCAATTCTTCTTTGGCACGGTTAACTTCTTGCTCGATCTGCGCTTCAGCAGCAGCCTTCAGACGGTTGCCTTCGGCAACGGCCTGACCTTTAGCTTCTTCAACGATCTGGCTGGCGCGCTTGTTAGCTTGCTCAATAATGGCAGCAGCTTCCTGTTTCGCAGCGTGCAGTTTCTCGGTGGCCTTTTTCTGGGCCAGCTCGAGATCCTTGTCCGCGCGATCAGCGGCTTCCAGACCGTCGGCGATTTTCTTTTCACGCTCTTCCATGATGGAAATGAGCGCCGGCCAGACAAACTTCATACAGAACCAGATGAAGACGAAGAATGTCAGGGTTTGGCCGATTAGAGTCAGGTTGATATTCACACCGACACCTCTTGCTAAGTTGAGTTAGTAGTCTTCTAGCAAAGGCGGTGTGATTAACCAGCAATACCTGGAGCAACAGCGAAGATCAGGTACATGCCGATACCAACACCGATCATAGGTACGGCGTCGAGCAGACCAGCCATCAGGAACATTTTGCCTTGCAGAGCAGGACCTTGTTCAGGCTGACGGGCAGAACCTTCCAGCAGTTTGCCACCCAGAGTACCAAAGCCGATTGCGGTACCCAGAGCACCCAGACCGATCAGAAGAGCTGCTGCGATGAAAACCAGAGCTTGTGCCATTTGTATATCTCCTAGATTTAGATAAATGAAAAGTTAAGGTTAAGGTTGAAAATCGTTTCAGTGTTGCTCGTCATGGTTGTCGTGTGCCATGGCCATATAAACCGTGGTCAGAACCATGAAGATAAAGGCCTGCAGGGAGATCACCAGGATGTGGAACACAGCCCAGCCCCATTGCAGTACACCACCCACTACACCCAGCAGCATGTTCACGCTGAACAGCAGGGCAATCAGGATAAAGATCATTTCACCGGCGTACATGTTTCCGAACAGTCGCAGACCCAGGGAGATAGGCTTGGCGATCAGGGCAACAGTTTCCAGGATCGTGTTGATAGGGATCAGCACAATGTTGAAGTACCAGAATTTCTTCGGCGCGAAGAAGGGGTGACAGGTCAGCTCCTTGATAAAGCCGAGCACACCTTTCTCTTTCACCGAGAAGAAGATCATCAGCAGGAATACCGCTACCGCCATACCCAGGGTCGCGTTCGGGTCGGTGGTTGGTACTACCTTGAAGAAGAAGTGCGGGTCACCGGTAACCGCCATGGCCGCGGACGGCAGCCAGTCCACCGGGATCAGGTCCATCAGGTTCATCAGGAACACCCAGCAGAAGATGGTGAGACCCATCGGCGCGATCAGGCGATTCTTGTGATGGAAAATGTCGCTGACGGTATTGTTGACGAAGTCAACGATCAGCTCCACGCCACTCTGGAAACCCTTGGGTACACCAACGGTCGCCTTTTTGGCGGCACGGAAAAAGAGGAATGAAAACAACAGGCCGAGTCCGATGGACCAGCCCATGGTATCCAGGTGAATAGCCATAAAGCCCATGTCTTTCGCCTCCTGGGAGGAGTGCGCCATGGTCCATGTGGCCTGCTCCAACACATGCTGATGCCCTTCGGCGTCAGTGCGAACATAACCGGCGGGCAATTTGCCATAGGTCAGGTTCTGCAGGTGGTGTTGGATATACTGAGTCGAGGTTTGTCCTTCGCTTGCCATAGTTTCTCAAGCACCTTTAAAAGTTTAAAAAAATTTTAAGAGCAAACTCTGTCACCACTCAGTGGCCAGAGGCTGGTTTTAAAATTTCTGTCGTTTCTGTTCAGTAACGCGTCACCTGACGGCCCGCGCTACCAGTATCACCTGCACCAACAGCATGGCCAGATAACCGCCAAACAGCCAGCCCGGCTGCTGCTGCGCTGCGGGCATTACCGCAAACACGGTGGCAAATCCGGTTATGGTCAGAACAAACTTGCCGGTTTCGGCGCGTTTGAACGACTGCGCTATCTGTGGCGCAACCCGGGCCCCCATGTAACGGAAGGCGAGAAAGGTGAAGTAGAGGTGAGGAATGATCGCGATCAGTCCACCCGTGATCAGTGCCTGGGCCCGGATTACATCCATCAGGCTCAAGCCCGCCGCCGCCAGCAACAACCCCAACAGCTGGTAGATGGCTATACGGTATACAGGAGGTCTTTTCATGTCAGCCGGTTAGTCCGGTCATAGTTCCGGGCAACCTGCTGTTTCCGGATAATTCGCTCGCTCTGCACCTTTCATCGCACCAATCTGGCACACAGGGCCTGTAAATTGGGCGTCGCGAATTATAGGGTTTACCCCCCCCGCAATCAACCGAATTAGGGTGCATCTGGCGGCGGAATCCGGTGCTTTACACCCATATACCGCATGTAGTGCTACTAAGGTCTAACAGGCACTAGTGGTTGTAACCCAGGTGGGAGAGAATGCCGTCCAGCTCGTCGAGGCTGTTGTAGTTGAGCACCAGTTTGCCCTTGCCCTTGGCGTTGCAGGTAATGCTCACCGGCACACCCACTTTCTCCGACAGGGACTCTTCCAGTTGCTTGACGTCGGCGTTGGCACCAACACCGGTGGCGGGCACCTCTTGCGGCTCCTGCTGTAACTTGCGCACCGCGGCCTCGGTCTGGCGCACAGACAGCCCCCGGGCCACCACCTGGCGGGCGATCTCACGCTGCCCGGCGGCATCCAGCGAGAGCAGGGCGCGGGCATGGCCCATCTCCAGGTCACCGTGCTCCAGCATGGTCTTTACGTCATCGGTCAGTGCCAGCAGGCGCAGCAGGTTGGTGACCGTGGTGCGGGATTTCCCCACGGCTTCCGCCACCTGCTGGTGGGTCAGTTCGAATTCGTCCTGCAGGCGCTTCAGTGCCATCGCCTCTTCCATGGGGTTGAGGTCTTCACGCTGGATGTTCTCGATCAGGGCCATGGCGATGGCGGCCTCATCAGGCACATCGCGGACAACACAGGGGATGGTGTCCAGGCCTGCCAGCTGGGTGGCGCGCCAGCGGCGCTCACCGGCAATGATCTCGTAGCGCTCGCTGTCGATGGGGCGCACCACGATGGGCTGCATGACGCCCTGGGCCTTGATGGATTCGGAGAGTTCTTCCAGGGCTTCGGGGTGCATATCGCGGCGCGGCTGGTACTTGCCGCGCTGGATCAGCTCCACCGGCAGCTTCATCAGCTTGCCGTCTTTGCTGCTGCTCTCACCGGCCACTTCGGCAATGGCGTCGCTGGCCTCTTTGCCAGTCGCTCCCCCCAACAGGGCATCAAGCCCACGCCCCAGTCCTTTTCGTTTTGCAGCCATGATAAATCCGTGAAGCTCTGTCGTTGTTGTTCTGTGCCGGCATCAGGCAGGCAGTTATGCCTCCACCAGGCCCCGGGTATCCGCCTCGGAGCGGCGCAGTATTTCACCCGCCAGCGCCAGATAGGCCAGTGCCCCTTTGGACTGGCGATCATAGACCAGTGCCGGCTGGCCAAAACTCGGTGCCTCTGCCAGACGCACATTGCGTGGCACGCAGGTGCGGTAGAGTCGGTCGCCAAAGTGCTCCGACAGCTGCGCCGAAACATCGGTGGTGAGGCTGTTGCGCGGGTCGTACATGGTACGCAGCAGGCCTTCGATCTCCAGCCGCGGATTGAGCACCGCCTGAATCTGCTTGATGGTTCCGATCAGGGCGGAGAGCCCCTCCAGCGCGTAGTACTCGCACTGCATGGGAATCACCACACCGTCGCAGGCCACCAGGGCGTTGACGGTGAGCATGTTGAGCGAAGGCGGGCAGTCCACCAGCACATAGTCGAACTGGTCCTGCAGCTCGGCCAATGCCACTTCCAGCCGCCGCTCCTTGTTGGGCAGGGACAGCATCTCCACCTCGGCAGCGGTCAGGTCACCGTTGGCGGGCAACACCTGAAAGTGTCCGGAGGGGGACTCCACCAGCGCATCGCCGGCCTTGCACGCACCGACCAGCACCTCGTAGACGGAGAGGTCGACGTTGTTCTTGTCGATACCGGAACCCATGGTGGCATTGCCCTGGGGATCCAGGTCCACCAGCAGCACACGCTTTTTGGTGGCGACCAGTGACGCGGCCAGATTGACACAGGTCGTGGTCTTGCCCACCCCGCCTTTCTGATTGGCAATGGCTAATTTCTTGATCAAGTCAGTATCCCGTTACAGTCAGCAGCCGTGTTGGATGCACAGGTGTCTTACAGGTGTTCTGGCAGGTGTTCCGGAAACTATGCCACCGCGCCGGACAGGGGTTCAAGCACCAGTAAGTGGCGCTCACCTTCTTCGCGGGGAACCTGCAGGGGGTAAGAAGCGGAAACATTATAGTGTTTTGCCACCGCGCTCAACTCATCCGTGGGGTAGATCCCCTTCATGGCGTAGAAAACACCGCCGTCCCGCAGCAGGTGCCGGCAACCGGTAGTCATGTCTTCCAGGCTGGCAAAGGCCCGGCTGATCACCGCGTCGTAAGGCTGCTGCGGCTGGAAGCTCTCCACCCGGCGGTTCTCCACCTGCACATTGTCGAGCCCCAGCTGGGTCTTCACCTGGAACAGGAAACGGGTCTTCTTGCCGGCGCTGTCCAGCAGGGTGAAGTGGCGCTGCGGAAAGACGATGGCCAGCACCATACCCGGCAGGCCACCACCGGTGCCCACATCGATAATGCGGTCAGCGTCGATATGGGGGACCACACTGAGGCTGTCCAGCAGGTGGCGATCGAGTTGGGCTTCCAGCTCGCGGATGGCGGACAGGTTGTAGGTCTTGTTCCACTTGTGAAACAGGGTCAGGTACGCCAGCAGCTGGTCAATCTGGGCGTCGGTCAACGTCACGCCCATGGCGGCGGCGCCATCGCGCAGCCGCTGTTGCAACTTCGGATCCGTCACTGCTCAGCCACCGCCTGCTTGCGCAACAGCCCCTGTTTCTTCAGGTAGATCAGCAGCAGAGACACCGCCGCCGGGGTCACACCCTGGATACGTGAGGCGCGGGCCAACGTCTCGGGGCGGGCGTCGATCAGCTTCTGCCGCACCTCGTTGGAGAGGCCATCCACCACGCCATAATCAAAGTCGGCGGGAATGCGGGTGTTCTCGTGCTGGCGCAGGCGCTCGATATCCTGCTGCTGGCGATCGATGTAGCCGGCGTACTTGGCAGAAATCTCTACCTGTTCCCACACCTGCTCGTTCTCCAGCGCCTCCCCCTTGAGGGAGGCCACGTCGGTGTACCCCAGCTCCGGGCGCTTGAGCAGATCCATCAGACTGTACTCCCGCGCCAGTGGTGCCGGCAGCTTGGCCTCCAGGTTTTTCGCCGCATCACTGCCGGCCTGGATCCAGGTGTCGCGCAGGCGCTGCTCTTCGCGGGCAATGGCCTCGCGCTTGTCGCAGAAGGCGGCCCAGCGGACATCGTCCACCAGTCCCAGCTGGCGGCCCTGCTCGGTCAGGCGCAGGTCGGCGTTGTCTTCCCGCAGCAGCAACCGGTATTCGGCACGGCTGGTAAACATGCGGTAGGGCTCACGGGTACCCATGGTGATCAGGTCATCCACCAGCACACCGAGGTAAGCCTCGTCGCGGCGGGGGCACCAGCTCTCCAGCCCCTTGGCGCGCAGCGCCGCATTGGCACCGGCCAGCAAGCCCTGGGCACCGGCCTCTTCGTAGCCGGTGGTGCCGTTGATCTGTCCGGCGAAGAACAGGCCGCTGATGCACTTGTTCTCCAGGTTGTAGTTGAGGTCACGGGGATCGAAAAAGTCGTATTCGATGGCGTAGCCCGGACGGGTGATATGGGCGTTCTCAAACCCCTTGATGGAGTGCACCAGATCCAGCTGCACATCGAACGGCAGGCTGGTGGAGATGCCGTTGGGGTAGAGCTCGTGGGTAGTCAGCCCCTCCGGCTCAATAAACACCTGGTGGGAGGACTTGTCGGCAAAGCGGTGAATCTTGTCCTCCACCGACGGGCAGTAGCGCGGGCCGATGCCGTCGATCACGCCGGTGTACATGGGGGAGCGATCGAGCCCGCCACGGATAATCTCATGGGTGCGCTCGTTGGTGTGGGTTACCCAACAGCAGACCTGCCGCGGGTGATCGGCCAACTTGCCCATAAACGACATCACCGGCTCCGGGGTGTCACCAAACTGCTGCTCCAGACCCTCAAAGTTGACCGAGCGGGCATCGATCCGGGGTGGTGTGCCGGTTTTCAGGCGATCCACCCGCAGGGGCAGCTCCCGCAGGCGCTGGGCCAGGGCGATGGAAGGGGGATCACCGGCGCGACCGCCGGAGTGGTTCTGCAGGCCAATATGGATCTTGCCCCCGAGAAACGTTCCCACAGTCAGCACCACGGTAGGGGCAAAGAAGCGCACACCCATCTGGGTAACCACGCCACGGACGCTGTCGCCTTCCACGATCAGGTCGTCCGCCGCCTGCTGGAAAATGTCCAGGTTGGGCTGGCTTTCCAGAATGTCACGGATGGCGGCCTTGTAGAGCACGCGGTCGGCCTGGGCACGGGTAGCCCGCACGGCAGGGCCCTTGCGGGCGTTCAGCACACGGAACTGGATACCACCCTTGTCGGTGGCCAGGGCCATGGCGCCACCCAGTGCGTCGATCTCTTTCACCAGATGACTTTTGCCGATGCCGCCGATTGCCGGGTTACAGCTCATCTGTCCGAGGGTCTCGATGTTGTGCGTGAGCAGCAGGGTCCTGCAGCCCATACGTGCCGCTGCCAGGCAGGCTTCGGTGCCGGCATGACCGCCGCCGATCACAATCACATCATAGGCTTTGGGGTAATCCATAGTCAGATCTCGGAGAGAAGAAACAGGGGCTAATTCAAAAGGGCGCACATTATAGGGCCGGTATCAGGAGTTGTACAAAATTTCAGCGAATAATTTTCTTCAAACAAGAAAAATTACTTAATGAATAAATAAATAGATATATATGAAAGATAGAGAGATTGTGTTTGTTGTTATATATATGGGCCCAAAATTCTGTGGGTAACCATATAAACTATATAAATTACATAGGGTTACATGAAGTACAACCCTGGTATTGAGGGCCTCTAATCCTGCCCATAAGCTGCTGGCAAGCTGGTGGTGGAAAGGGTCCTTATGCACAGGGGGAGAGAAAAACCGAGTTATCCCCAATTTCATGCCCGGCTTTTCCCGCAATTACCGGCAGGGTTGTCCACAGTGTGCAATTCGTCACTAAAATTTCAAGATTTTTCATGGGTTTAGGGGATAAAGCTGTGAGTAATTGTGGATAACATATGTAACTGCTGTGTCTATCGGTGAATAACCACATTTTGCCCGGATGGACCCCATGGGGAGAGCGGAGGAGCCTTGGGCGGGCTGTGGCCGTATAATCGCCGCTGTTTCTCTCTCTAAATGCCGGATTACCCTTCATGACTGCAACTTCCACTGCTGCTTTTCATACCGAGACCATTGCCGCCATTGCCACGGCGCCCGGCAAGGGCGGGGTAGGTATTATTCGGGTTTCCGGGCCGGCGGCAGGGGAGATTGCCCGTGAGGTGACCGGTCGCCAGCTGCAGCCCCGCTATGCCCATTACGGCCCATTCAATGATGCCGCGGGTGATGCCATCGACAGCGGGCTGGCGCTCTTCTTTCCCGGCCCCCACTCCTTTACCGGTGAGGATGTGCTTGAGCTGCAGGGCCACGGCGGGCCTGTGGTACTGGATTGGTTGCTGGAACGCGTGACCCAGCTGGGAGCGAGGCTGGCGCGGCCGGGGGAATTCTCCGAGCGCGCGTTTCTCAACGACAAGTTGGACCTGGCCCAGGCGGAAGCCATTGCCGACCTCATTGACGCCTCCTCCCAGCAGGCAGCGCGCAACGCCCTCAACTCCTTGCAGGGGGCTTTCTCGCGGGAGGTGGAGCAACTGGTGGAGGGGCTGATCCACCTGCGAATGTATGTGGAAGCCGCCATCGATTTCCCCGAGGAGGAGATCGACTTTCTTGCCGACGGCAAGGTGGCGGGGGATCTGGCAGCCCTGCAAAAGCAGTTGCAGCGGGTGCAGCGGGAGGCCCGGCAGGGGGCCCTGATCCGGGAGGGGATGCAGGTGGTGATAGCCGGACGCCCCAATGCCGGCAAGTCGAGCCTGCTCAACGCCCTGTCCGGCCGCGACAGTGCCATTGTCACCCATATAGAAGGTACCACCCGGGATGTACTGCGTGAGCACATCCATATTGATGGTATGCCACTGCATATCATCGATACCGCCGGCCTGCGCGATAGCCCGGATGAGGTGGAGCAGATCGGTATCGAACGGGCGTGGGCGGAGATCCGCCGTGCCGATCGCATCCTGATGGTGGTGGACGCCACTACCACCACCGCTACCAGTGCCGCCGAAATCTGGCCGGAGTTTGTGGCTGAGCTGGCGGACATTTCCCATGTCACACTGGTGTTAAACAAATGCGATCTGGTGGGGGATAGCGCCGGCCTGGAAGAGGGCGCGGAGCACCCCCTGTTGCGGCTGTCCGCCAAGTCCGGCGATGGTGTTGACCAGCTGCGTGAGCACCTGAAAGCCTGTATGGGGTTCACCGGCACCACGGAAGGGGGCTTTACCGCCCGTCGTCGTCACCTGGAAGCGCTCGCCCGGGCAGAGGCATTCCTGCAGGCGGGCGAGGTGCAGCTGCAAACCCTGGGGGCCGGTGAATTGCTGGCGGAGGACCTGCGCCAGGCGCAGAACGCGCTGGGTGAGATAACCGGGTCGTTTACGCCGGATGAGCTGCTGGGGCGGATCTTTTCCAGCTTCTGTATCGGCAAGTGAGTGGGGCAGGGCGCTTCGCTTTAAGGTTTCAGGACGCGTTGCTACAGGACGCTTCGCTGCAGGAAAAACACGATCCTGACGCGGCGCCGGGATTTTGATGTAACCCCCTCTGCACCCAGTTAAACAAAAAAGGCGCATGGTTTTCAGCCATGCGCCTTTTTTTGTTTCGCCGTGGAAGCGGTGTTATTTGGCTTTCGCCGCCTCCGCGTTGTCGATGCCGCGGTTGATAACGTACTGCTGGGCGATCGACAGGGTGTTGTTCACTACCCAGTAGAGTACCAGACCTGCCGGGAACCACAGGAACATAAAGGTAAAGACGATGGGCATCATCTGCATGATGCGCGCCTGGGTCGGGTCCGGAGGCGTCGGGTTGAGACGCTGCTGGATCCACATGGTGGCACCCATTAACAGCGGCAGGATAAACCAGGGGTCCTTCACCGAGAGGTCGTGAATCCAGCCAAGGAACGGCGTATGACGCAGGGCCACGCTCTCCATCAATACCCAGTAGAGGGAGATAAACACCGGCATCTGTACCAGGATGGGCAGGCAGCCGGAGAGCGGATTGATCTTCTCTTTCTTGTAGAGCTTCATCATCTCCTGGGACATACGCTGGCGGTCATCGCCATACAGCTCTTTCAGGCGCTGCATCTCGGGACCAAACTTGCGCATCTTGGCCATGGAGCGGTAGCTGGTGGCGCTGAGATGGAAGAATGCTGCCTTGATAATTACTGTCAGGGCAATAATTGACCAGCCCCAGCTGCCCAGAATGCCGTGGATAAATTGCAGGAAGGAGAACAGGGGTTTGGCAATCCACCAGAGCCAGCCGTAATCCACGGTCAGATCCAGGTAAGGAGCAATCTCCTCCAGGCGTTTTACATCCTTGGGGCCGGCATAGAAGGCGGCGGTGAGGGTGCCCTGGGTGCCGGGTGCCACTACCTGCTGCGGGCTGGTGAAGCCCATCAGGTAGATATCGCCCTTACTCTTGCGCAGGCTGAACTGGTTTTCCAGGGTCTGGTCCGGGATCCAGGCACTGAGGAAGTAGTGCTGCACCATGGCCACCCAGCCACCCTGGATGCTGCTCTTGTAACCACCGCTGCGGGTCATATCCTCGTCAGCCAGGTCGCCGAAATCCAGCTTCTTGTATTTCTCATCCGGGGTGGTGAGCGCGGCGCCGAGGTAGGGCTGCATGCCAAAACCATCCACCTTTACCGGGTTGTGGCTGTCGCGCTTGATCTGACCAAACAGGCTGGCCTGCCAGGTGGAGTCGCTTTGGTTATCAATAAGGTAGCTGAGGTTTACCAGGTGATCGCCACGGGTAAAGCTGTAGCGCTTGGTAATGGTGACCTCGCCTTGCTGCAGAGTCAGGTCTACATTCAGGCTGTCGGCACCGTCTGCCATCTTGTATTCGGTATTGGCGGCGGTAAACACCGGCCGACCGGCAGTGGTGTCGGTGCCGTTCTGACCAACCAGTCCGCTGCGCGCCACATAGGTGGTGGACTGGGTGCGGTTGAGCAGAATCAGGGGCTCGTCCGAACCGAGGGATGCGAGATGATCCAGCAGCGCCACCTTGACGATATCACCACCGTGGGTGTCGATGAGCAGCTCCAGGGTATCGGTGGTAACGCGAATCAGCTGTGCGTGCGGTGCTGCAGCAACGGTAGCTGGGGCTGCGGAACTGTCGTCGCTGGTTACCGGAGCGGGAATATCGCTGTCCATGGCGGCGGGTTCAGCCGCGGGCGCCTCGACGTTCTGTGCGACTGCGTCCGGAAGCGAGGAGATGGTGGTTTCCTGGGATATCTGCGGCTGATTGCGCTGCTGAAAATCGCCCCATTCATTCATGAGGAACACGGAAACAACCGCAATGCCTCCAATAAGGATGATACGTTGCCAGTCCATTTATTTTACTGCCGTTTCTGATGGGTGAATGTGTTGTTCCTGCTGAGGGCTTTCCGGCACGGTGCCTGGCACGAAATCTATCCCCCCCGGATGCCAAGGGTGGCATTTTAGCAGGCGTTTGACCGTAAGGAAGCTTCCTTTGCCGAGGCCATGATGATTGATGGCCTCTTCCGCGTAGTGAGAGCAGGTGGGGTAGAAGCGGCATTGATTGCCTACCCAGGGGCTGGCCAGGTAGCGGTAGACGTGTATCAGACCGATAGCAATGCGCTTCATGTTGGAGCCCTCAGGGTGCCGGCTCTGCATTGTGAGCCTGGGCGGCCTTTTTGGCTACCCTCGACCACTGTTTGTGCAGCAGGCGCTGCAGCTCGTCATTTTCCAGATCGTCGAGACCGCGGCGGGCCAGAAAAACCGCGTCGATGGACCCCAGTTGTGCCTGGTGCAGGCGCACATACTCGCGCACCAGGCGCTTGATGCGATTGCGTTGCACGGCTTTGCGGATATGCTTCTTGGCGATTACCAGTCCCAGGCGTGCATGGTCCCCCTGTCCCGGACGGGCCAGTATCAACAGATTGGGGTGTGAGGCGCGATAGGGGGCGTCGTTAAAGACAGCCTGAAAGTCGCCGGCATTGAGCAATCGATGATGTTTGGAGAAGGAGTTGCTCGACACGCCAGAGTCTCTAGCTGGGTGATCGGTGGGGGTCTGCGGTGTAAAAACCAAATTGCAGACGCGACTATATAAAGAAGGAGGAGCGAAAGTCTTCCTTCTTTATATAGGGGAAATCAAAAGGAGTGATCCTTTTGATTACGCGGCCAGAGATGCGCGGCCTTTGGAGCGACGACGGGCCAGAACCTTACGACCATTTTTGGTGGCCATACGGGCACGGAAACCGTGAGTGCGCTTGCGCTTCAGTACGCTGGGCTGAAATGTTCTTTTCATGAGACTTACCTGCCAATAGAGTCTGTCTGTCTTTGTGATGCTTGCTTGTTCGGACTGTGCTTGTTCGGACAAAGTCCGTAACCCAAACTTGCTCGAAAAAGAGGCGCGAATTCTAAAGAATCAACCCTGAAAAAGCAATGCTTTGACGAACTTTTGATCGCCTGGGGGCGGTGTTTTTGTGGATTTATTGAACCCCCAGTTAGCACCCAGCATACCAATAGGATATACACAGACTTATCCACAGAAAAGTGTGAGAATACTTCTTGTTTGCAGTTGTTGTGCGGTGCTTCTAGCGCCATTTTTGTTTTTAACTCTTTGAAAAATAAAACCTTATTTTTTATAACCTTTTGAGATGTGGATTTTTTTGTGGATAACATATAATGCTGCGCGTACAATAACTGGTTCATTCACAATGCTTACCTTTCCTTCTTCGGGGTTTTGATGGTCGCTGGGACAGAGACTGTCGGTGGGGTCGTTTTGCCGGAAATTATCTGGAAAAAGTGCGCAGACGCTTTACAAAATGAACTGCCGATACAGCAATTCAATACATGGATTCGTCCTTTAAAGGTGGACGAGCAGTCGCAGGGACAATACCTGAAACTGCTGGCGCCCAACCGTTTTGTACTGGATTGGGTAAATGACAAGTTTCTGACACGTATCCAGGAGCTGGCCAGTGACGCCGGCGCCCAGCTGGGATTCCAGATCGAGCTGGCGGTAAGCGGGGGCCTGGCGACAGCGTCGGGTCGTATGCGGCGACGTCCCGCTCCGCGCACCGTGTCGATTCCCGAACGTGGTCCCTCCGAACCCCTGGTTCAGCAGCAACCCTTTTCCGCTGATGAACTGTTGCCTGACGCCAACGACGAATATGGTCGCGGGTCCGGTGGCAGCGATATCCTCACCCTGGATACCCGCCCGGCACTGGGAGCGGGTTATGGTGCGTCGGCCGGCGGCGATTCCGCTGGCCTGATCACCAGCTCCAACACCGGGGAGCGGGCCACCGCCATCGAGGTGGAAGGTGGCCTCAAGCACCGCAATTACCTGAACGAAAGTTTCACCTTCAAAAGCTTTGTTGAGGGTAAGTCCAACCAGCTGGGCCTGGCGGCGGCACGTCAGGTGGCGGAAAACCCGGGTGGGGCCTACAACCCGCTGTTTATCTACGGTGGCGTGGGCCTGGGTAAAACCCACTTGATGCACGCGGTGGGTAATGCCCTGGTGGAGAAGAACCCCAACGCCAAAGTGGTCTACCTGCACTCCGAGCGCTTCGTGGCTGACATGGTCAAGGCGCTGCAGCTCAACGCCATCAACGATTTCAAGCGCTACTACCGTTCGGTGGACGCACTGCTGATTGACGATATCCAGTTTTTCTCCGGTAAGGAGCGCTCCCAGGAGGAGTTTTTCCATACCTTCAACGCCCTGCTGGAAGGCGGGCAACAGATTATCCTTACCTGCGACCGCTACCCGAAAGAGATTAACGGCCTGGAAGAGCGCCTCAAAAGCCGCTTTGGCTGGGGGCTCACTGTGGCCATCGAGCCTCCCGAGCTGGAGACGCGGGTGGCGATCCTGATGAAGAAAGCGGAGCAGGCCAATATGTGGCTGCCCAACGACGCCGCCTTCTTTATTGCCCAGCGTATTCGCTCCAATGTGCGTGAGCTGGAGGGGGCGCTGAAGCGGGTTATCGCCAATGCCCACTTTACCGGTCGCGATATTGATGTACCGCTGGTGCGCGAGGCCCTCAAGGACTTGCTGGCCCTGCAGGACAAGCAGGTCAGTGTGGATAATATCCAGCGGGTGGTGGCGGAATACTACAAGATCAAAGTCAGTGATATCCTTTCCAAGCGTCGCAGTCGCTCTGTGGCCCGGCCTCGCCAGGTGGCCATGTCACTGGCCAAGGAGTTGACCAACCACAGCTTGCCGGAGATCGGTGATGCGTTTGGCGGGCGGGATCACACCACCGTGCTGCACGCCTGTCGCAAGATCAAGGAGCTGCGGGAGCAGGATGCGGATATGCGCGAGGACTGGAAGAACCTGCAGCGATCGCTGACCTCCTGATACCGCTCACGGAGTGAGACAATAACAACATCCCAATTAGGAAGATGAAGAGACCCATGAAATTCAGTGTATCTCGTGAAGCTTTACTCAAGCCCCTGCAGTTGGTTGCCGGTGTGGTTGAGCGCCGCCAGACATTGCCGGTGCTGGCCAACGTGCTGATTGTGCTGGAAGGGGATCAGCTGTCGTTGACCGGTACGGATCTGGAGGTTGAGATTGTGGCTCGCCTGCAGTTGCCGGAAGCCGGGGAGTCAGGCGAGCTGACAGTTCCCGCACGTAAGCTGGTGGATATCTGCCGTTCGCTGCCTGATGATGCGGTTCTCGACTTTTCCGAAGAAAATCAGAAGGTTACCCTGAAGTCCGGGCGTAGCCGTTTCACCTTGTCCACACTGCCTGCCAATGACTTCCCCAATGTGGAGCAGGGCAGCGGTGATATGCAGTTCCAGTGCGAGCAGCAGGATGTAAAACGCCTGATTGATCGTACCGCTTTCGCCATGGCACAGCAGGATGTCCGCTATTACCTCAACGGTATGTTGTGGGAAGTACGCGAAGGTCTGCTGCGCGCCGTGGCCACCGACGGTCACCGTCTGGCGATGTGTACCCGCCCGGTGAGTGTGGCCGTTACCGACACCGTACAGGCCATCCTGCCGCGCAAAGGTGTGGTGGAGCTCTCCCGCCTGCTGGATGGGCAGGGCAGTGTTGAGGTAGTACTGGGAGCCAGCCATATCCGCGTCTCCACCGATGCTTATACCTTTACCTCCAAGCTGGTGGACGGGAAGTTCCCGGATTATGAGCGGGTGTTGCCCCGGGGTGGTGACAAGCTGGTGTTTGGTGATCGTAACGAACTGCGCCAGGCCTTTGGTCGTACCGCCATTCTCTCCAACGAGAAGTACCGCGGTGTGCGCCTGCAACTGGATGATGGCCAGCTCACGATTGTGGCCAACAACCCGGAGCAGGAAGAGGCGGAAGAGCAGGTGGCTGTGGATTACAGCGGCGATACCCTGGAGATCGGTTTCAATGTCAGTTACCTGCAGGACGTCACCTCGGTACTGAGCAGTGAAAACATCAAAATGACACTGTCTGATTCCAACAGCAGTGCGCTTATTGAAGAGCCTGAAGGTGGTGATTCTCTCTACGTCGTTATGCCTATGCGCCTCTGATGGGGTGTCTGAATGACCCTGCGTCGCCTGCTGGCGCACGACTTCCGTAATATCAAGTCCCTGGATATTGAGCTGTCGCCGCAGCTCAATATCTTCTTCGGCCCCAACGGCAGTGGTAAAACCTCGATTCTTGAGGCTATCAGTACCCTGTCCATGGGGCGCTCTTTTCGCTCCCGCAAATACAAAACCGTTATTAACCACGAGGCTCAATCCTACACCCTGCATGGGCAGGTGCTGGACCAGCAGCTGCAGGCGCCGGTCTCGCTGGGGGTTCAGCGCGACCGGGCTGGGCAGGTGTTGATAAAAAAGGCGGGGAGTATCTGTCGTTCCGCCGCAGAACTGGCTGAAACCCTGCCGGTACGGGTGATGAACGGCCACTCCTTCGGTTTGCTGGAGGGAGGCCCGGAGGTTAGGCGGCAGTTTCTGGATTGGTTGGTGTTCCACGTGGAACCTGAGTTCTATCCCGCCTGGAAGAGCTACGAAAAGTGTCTGAAACACCGCAATACTCTGCTCAGACGTGATAAAATTGACCGCTTATATCTGGAGCCCTGGGACAGGGAATTGGCGCTGAGCGCCTCTGTTCTGGACCGCTGCAGGGCTCGGGCGTTTGAGCGATTGCAGGATTGTTTTGGCGAGCTCATCGAGGGGTTTCCCGGTGAGGTGGCCAAAACCAGTCTGCGCTACTACCGGGGTTGGGATAGCGAGCATAGCTTCGAAGAGCTGCTGGCCGAAACCCTGGAGCGGGATATCGAGCTGGGTTACACCCGACAGGGCCCCCACCGTGCGGATATCCGGGTACAGATTGGCAAGTTGGCGGCTGTAGATCTGCTGTCTCGCGGCCAACAAAAAATAGTGGTCAGTGCACTGCTGATCGCCCAAGGGATGATCTTTCGGCAAATCACAGGGCGTCGCTGTATCTACCTTATCGATGATATGCCGGCTGAGCTGGATAGCGACTTTCGGGCGGTATTGGCGGGTTGGCTACAGGAGATGGGCAGCCAGGTCTTTGTCACCGGGGTTGAATTGCCGGCGCTGGTAGAGGCTTGGCCCGATTACAGCAGTTTGAATTACAAGTTGTTTCACGTGGAACACGGCGGGGTGCAAGTGGCTCGCTACGAGCCCGGACAGCCCCGACCGCTGCCGGAAGAATAAAAGCAAATACGCTAAATTGCGGAGTGGATTATGTCAGAGCAAAACACTTACGACTCATCCAGTATCAAGGTACTGAAAGGGCTGGATGCTGTTCGTAAGCGCCCCGGTATGTATATCGGCGATACCGATGACGGTACCGGCCTGCACCATATGGTGTTTGAGATTGTTGATAACTCCATCGATGAAGCCCTGGCTGGCCACTGTTCAGAGATCAAGGTGGTGATCCACCCCGACGAATCGGTCTCTGTCTCCGATAACGGCCGTGGTATCCCAACGGAAATCCATGAGGAAGAGGGTGTTTCCGCTGCCGAAGTGATCATGACCGTACTGCACGCCGGCGGTAAGTTCGACGATAACACCTATAAAGTGTCCGGTGGTCTGCACGGTGTGGGTGTGTCGGTGGTGAACGCCCTGTCCAAATTGCTGAAACTCACCATCCGTCGCGGTGGTAAGGTGTTTGAGCAGGTTTACCGCCACGGTGTACCCGATGCGCCTCTGGCGGTGGTGGGTGAGACAACCAATACCGGTACAGAAGTCCACTTCCACCCTTCGGGCGATACCTTCACCAATATCGAGTTCCACTTCGAGCATCTGGCCAAGCGTCTGCGCGAACTCTCCTTCCTCAACTCTGGCGTCCGTATCGTTCTGAAAGACGAGCGTAGTGGTAAGGAAGAGGTATACCAGTACGAAGGCGGTCTGAAAGCCTTTGTGGAGCACATCAACCAGAATAAAACCCCGATCAACCAGGTCATGCACTTCACCACCCAGCGTGAGGAAGATGGCGTCGGGGTTGAGGTGGCACTGCAGTGGAACGATAGCTTCCAGGAAAACCTCTTCTGCTACACCAACAACATTCCCCAGCGTGACGGTGGTACCCACCTGGCCGGTTTCCGGGCCGCGCTGACCCGCTGCCTCAATACCTACATTGAGAAAGAGGGCATTGGTAAGAAGGACAAGGTTAACACCACCGGCGACGACGCCCGCGAAGGTCTGACTGCAATCATCTCCGTGAAGGTTCCGGATCCCAAGTTCTCCTCCCAGACCAAGGACAAGCTGGTCTCCTCCGAGGTGAAAACCGCGGTGGAGCAGGAGATGGGAACCGCCTTTGCCGATTACCTGCTGGAAAACCCGGGCGAAGCCAAGGCGGTAGTGGGCAAGATGATCGAGGCTGCCAAGGCCCGTGAAGCGGCCCGCAAGGCCCGCGAGATGACCCGTCGTAAAGGCGCCCTGGATATTGCCGGCCTGCCGGGCAAGCTGGCGGACTGCCAGGAAAAAGATCCTGCACTGTCTGAAATCTACCTGGTGGAGGGTGACTCCGCCGGTGGTTCTGCCAAGCAGGGCCGGGACCGTCGCACCCAGGCGATTCTGCCGCTGAAAGGTAAGATCCTGAACGTGGAGAAAGCCCGTTTTGACAAGATGCTTTCCAGCGCCGAAGTGGGCACCCTGATTACCGCCCTCGGTTGCGGTATCGGTAACCAGGAGTTCAACCCGGACAAGCTGCGTTACCACAGCATTATCATCATGACCGATGCCGACGTGGATGGCTCCCACATCCGCACGCTGCTGCTGACCTTCTTCTTCCGCCAGATGCGCGAGCTGATTGAACGCGGCCATATCTTTATTGCCCAGCCACCGCTCTACAAGATTGCCAAGGGTAAGCAGGAGCAATATCTGAAAGACGACGACGCGCTCACCAGGTTCCTCACCCAGGCGGCACTGGAAGGTTCCTCCCTGCACGTCAACGCCGACGCACCGGGCATTGGCGGCGAAGCACTGGAAGCTCTGGTGTCTGAATACCGCCGGGTGATGGCGACCATCGATCGTCTCTCCCGTCTCTACCCGCCAGAGGTACTGGAGCAGCTGATCTACTCCACCAGCCTGAAAGAAGAGGTGCTCAGTGATGAGCAACAGCTGCAAACCTGGCTGGATGAAGTGCTGGCGCGCCTGACCCTGAACTCATCCGGAAGTCATCGTTACGAAGCCTTTATCAAACAGGATCCGGAACGTCATGTCTCCCTGCCGGTGATCCGCATTACCGCGCACGGTGTGCCTACGGATTTTGTCTTCTCCCGCGACTTCTTCCTCTCCGGCGAATACGCCTCCATCGTGGCGCTCGGTGAGAAGCTGGATGGCCTGATCGAGGAGGGTGGTTATATTCAGCGCGGTGAGCGCCGCAAAGAGGTCAAGGCCTTTACCGAAGCGCTCGAATGGCTGATGGTGGAGTCCCGTCGCGGTTACAGCATCCAGCGCTACAAGGGGCTGGGTGAGATGAACCCCGAACAGTTGTGGGAGACCACCATGGATCCCGGTACCCGTCGTATGTTGCAGGTCACCATCGAAGACGCCATTGGCGCCGACCAGATGTTTACCTGTCTGATGGGCGACCAGGTGGAGCCTCGCCGTGACTTTATTGAGACCAATGCACTGGCTGTGGCTAATCTGGATGTGTGAGTAAGCACTTACACATCCATCAACCCCCATAAAAAAGCAATTGCCTCCGTAATTGCTGTCCACCCGGCCCCCCGCTATAAGCACCTGGCTTCTGGCGGGGGGAAGCCCATCTCCGCTAAATATCTTCCATCCGGCTTCCCGCTTCCCTGGCAGCAGATACCACACAGGCTCTGCCACAGCGTACCTGCCCCTGCTATTTACTTCCTGAAAATAGGGTTATTAAGCACGTCGCCCGTGTGTGCCGTACACCGCGGCTACACTGTCGGGGTATGGATGGCCGTGTTGCCACTTCCCCAACCACATTACGGCGGACCATTCATCACCGGTGCTTGACCTGTGTCTAACTCACAGGTGTAGGGTATGAGTCAGAATCTCATCTTCGCCCCGACCGGGGAATGCCGGTGGGAGTGTGAGGGAGGAACTGCTAATCCGGGAGGATTCGTCGTGAAAGTGAATGAACTGGCCAGGCGCCTCGGGGTAACCGCGGATACCGTGCGTTTCTACAGCCGCAATGGTGTGCTCACACCGATCAAGGACAAAAACAACGGTTATCGTGAATACAGTGAAGCCGATGCCAGGCGCCTGCGCTTTGTACTGAGCGCCCGCAAGCTGGGGTTTTCGGTTGATGATATCCGGCAGATTCTGGGGCATGCGGATCACAGAGAGTCTCCCTGTCCGATGGTGCGGCGACTGATTGAGCAGCGACTGCAGGAAACCGAGACACACTTCCAGGAGATGCAGCGCCTGAGAGATCGCATGCGTCAGGCGGTGGAGGAGTGGAGCGGGAAGCCGGACAAGACGCCAGACGGTCTCTCGATTTGTCACCTGATTGAAGGGCTTGTCACGCCCTAGTCTTTCCGGCAGGAGATACGCCATGAACACTGTAACCCGGCAACCCCATGACCAACATTGTGAGCACTCCCCTGACGATGATTCCCCGGTTGAAAGTCACGCAGCTACGCACACTCACGAGTCAACGCAGTACCGGCAGGAGCTGATGATCGATGGCGCCAGTTGCGCCAGTTGTGTGGCCAAGATCGAATCGGCGCTTAAGCAAGTACCGGGAGTCCACGAGGCCTCCATGAATTTCGCCCAGCGCACGGTGAGCGTGAGTGGCACCGCCACTGCTGCCGCGCTGATTGAGTCGGTGGAAAAGGCCGGCTACCACGCCACAGCCCGCCAGGCTGAAAGCGACCAGGATGCACTGGCAGAAAAGGAGCAGGCGGAACAGGTCTACTACAAACAGCTGATGCGCCACTTGGCTTTTGCCCTGGCGCTGGGTGTGCCGTTGATGCTCTACGGGGTCGCCGGTGGGGCCATGACCGTTAACACCAGTGGCGAGCGCCTCGCCTGGTTACTGGTTGGTGTGCTGACCCTGGCGGTGATGGTGTTTTCCGGCAAGCACTTTTACGTCGGCGCCTGGCACTCCCTGAAGAACCACTCTGCCAATATGGACACCCTGATTGCCCTTGGGACCGGTACGGCATGGCTCTACTCCATGGTGGTGGTGCTAATGCCCCAGCTGCTGCCGGACATGGCACGTCACGTCTACTTTGAGGCGACCGCCATGATCATCGGTTTGATCAACCTCGGCCTGGCGCTGGAGCTGAAAGCCCGTGGACGTACCTCGGAAGCCATTAAGCGCCTGATCGGCTTGCAGCCGAAAACCGCAAGGGTACTGCGCAACGGCGAGGAGCAGGATATCGCCATTGAGCAGGTACAGCTTGATGACGTGATTCGTATGCGCCCGGGAGAAAAGATCCCGGTCGACGGCGAAGTGACGGAGGGACACACAACCATAGATGAGTCGATGCTCACTGGCGAGCCGATGCCGGTAGAGAAGAGGGTGGGTGATGAAATTGTGGCCGGTACCATCAACAAAACCGGATCGGTGCTGTTCAGGGCTACACGAGTGGGTAAGGACACGGCGCTGGCGCAAATCATCAATATGGTGAAGCGGGCGCAAAACTCAAAACCCTCCATCGGTCGGCTGGCCGATGTGATCTCGGCCTACTTTGTACCGGCCATCATGATCATTGCGGTTGTCAGCGCGCTGGCCTGGATGAATTTCGGCCCCGAACCGGCGCTGGCCTTCGCAGTGGTCTCGGCGACCACGGTGCTGATTATCGCCTGTCCCTGTGCCCTGGGCCTGGCCACTCCCATGTCCGTTATGGTGGGTGTGGGCAAGGCGGCGGAGGCCGGTGTCCTGATCCGTAACGGTGAAGCACTGCAGACCGCGTCCAGGATTACCGCCATGATTCTGGATAAGACCGGCACCATCACCCAGGGTGAGCCTAAAGTCACCGATATATTGCTGGCGGGTGAGTTCGACGAACAGACGGTGCTGCAACTGGCAGCAACTCTGGAGAGCGGTTCCGAACACCCGCTGGCACAGGCCATTGTGGTGTCTGCGAAAGAGCGGGGCGCCTATGACTCTGCCACCGCTGGCACAGTGTCAAATTTTAATGCGATTGCCGGACATGGTGTAGAGGCACAAGTGGGGAACAGACATTTGCTGTTCGGTAATGCAAAGCTGATGCGCGAACACAACATTGATCCGTCCGAATTTGTGCCTCAAGCCCAGCGGCTTGCCGCCGATGCCAAAACCCCCATGTATTTTGCCATCGACAATCAATTGGCTGCGGTAATTGCAGTGGCTGATCCCCTTAAAGAGGATTCCGTCGCCGCCATCCAGCGCCTGCAGAAGAACGGTATCCGCGTGGTGATGCTGACCGGTGATAACCACGACACCGCACGGGCGGTGGCGGATAAGGCTGGCATCAAGGAGTTTTTCGCTGAGGTTTTGCCGGAGGATAAAGCGAAAAAGGTCGAGGAGTTACAAAGGGCTGGCGAAGTGGTGGGGATGACCGGAGATGGGATCAATGACGCCCCGGCCCTGGCGATGGCTAATGTGGGATTTGCCATAGGTACCGGCACCGATGTCGCCATTGAAAGCGCCGACATTACCTTGATGCGAGGCTCCCTTCATGGCCTTGCAGACGCCATTGCCGTGAGCAAGGCGACGGTCAGGAACATTAAGCAGAACCTGTTCGGGGCATTCATTTATAACGCCGCTGGTGTGCCGATTGCGGCTGGTGTGCTATACCCCCTGTTTGGCTTATTGCTGAGCCCTGTTATCGCCGGGGCGGCCATGGCACTTTCGTCACTCACAGTTGTGACCAACGCCAATCGCCTGCGCCTGTTCAAACCGCAGGCGCATTGAGTCGGAGAGGGTTTTCGTCATGATATGGGTAAATATTGCAGGCCTGCTGCTTATTGCGTTGATTGTCTGGTGGTTCTGGTTGTATCAGCCAAAGGCCGCGAAAGTCGATACTGGTAACCGGGTGATTACGGTGGCAAACGGCACCTACACTCCAGCCCGAATTCGGCTCCCAGCCGGGCAGGCGGCCACGCTGATGTTTTTGCGCAAGGACCCCACACCCTGTTCAGAGACCGTGTTGATTCCGGACCTGAATATCAGTGCGGCGCTGCCGTTGGACAAGCCGACATCCATTGCCATTCCGCCCCTGTCAGCCGGCGAGTACCCGTTTCACTGTCAGATGCAGATGTACCGTGGACAGCTTATCGTGGGGTAGGTTGTCGACCCTGGCCATGCAGCAGGGAATTGGTGCTGGTGATTACCGGTGTGGCTGTCCGCACCACAGGGACTTTCCTGATGCTGCGCAATGTCTGCGGGTCGCAGCTGTCTATACTTTACGGACCCAGAGCTAGGGGGCTTGCAACCGTAGACGTATTTGGCGATGACCATCGCCAGCAATGGGAAGTCACCGGTCGGTGTGTTCCCGACTATCACACAGGGCAACTTGTACTCCACTGAGGACAGCACCATGAATAAACTTGTTCAGGCACTTCTTATCTCACCCTTGCTGGTATCGATGGCCTACGCTGCAGGCGGACAGCAAGGTCAGGGGATGCAGGGCGGTATGATGGGCAATGGCATGCATCAGGGTATGGGCATGCAGGGCGGCATGATGATGCCGATGATGGATCACGACCAGATGATGGCGATGCACACACAGATGGAGAAGATGCGTCAGACCATGGTCGATATTCAGAAAGAGAAGGACCCGAAGAAGCGTGAAGCATTGATGCAGGAGCACATGGCGCAAATGCAACAGGGTATGCACATGATGAACATGAATATGGGCAATCAGAACGCCATGGGCATGACGAATATGCACCAGATGATGGAGATGATGCATCAGCGCATGGGGATGATGAACGAAAACATGGGCATGATGAACATGATGATGGAACAGATGCAGGAGCACGAGGCCTTACATCAACGTTACCCGATGCCCATGCACAACCAGAAATCGCAGTGACCGCAAGTTGATTAAAAAGGCCACCGCGCCAGTAACAGGCCCGACAGCAGCGGAGCGGTATTGGCGTCACATCAGGCCAATGAAATCCGTGGGCAATTTCGCCATCCGCCAACGGTTTGGCGAATTTATTCCTGGTCGACGTCCTTGTCGGTGTAGGCGGTGTATTTTTTCGCACTGCCGCGCACTTTTTCGGCGGGATACTTGCGTTCATTTTTGACAAATTTTTGGCTGCTCGCCGCGAGGATATCAATATCCAGCTTGTCCGCCAGCCGAACCAGATAGAGCTGAATGTCCGCTATTTCATCGGCAATTTGCTCCAGAGTTGCCGTGTCCGGCGACTGTGACTCCTGTTCGGTCATCCACTGAAAAATTTCAGCCAGCTCCGCCACCTCCACACTCAGCGCCATGGCGAGATTTTTCGGCGAATGAAACTGATCCCACTCCCGCTCCCGGGAAAACATCCGCAATTTGTGCTTTAACTGCTCCAGATCGTTCATAGGTTACTCGCCATTAATAGGGTAGAGACTGGCTGCCAGAGCCCATAATACCGGGGCAGGATGCGGTTCGCCTACCGACAGCTGTGGTAAGCGACCGACAGCGGTAACGGTCTGACAAAAATATCGAATTACCGGGCATATCCTTAAAACAAAACCGTTTAACAATACCCGCTTCCAGCTTGCAGAACGGGCCTATAGTGACCCTATACCCATAAGCAAGGCCGACCCGCTTCGCGATGGATGGGCTGCAAGCAGGATGCGATGCAGGACGGCCCGGAAGAAATCGACCTGTAAATACATGACCGGTGACGGTCCGGGAGGTTGCAATGGCCAGTATCAAATTCCGCTTTACCACGGAGTGTGAAATGACCCTGCACGGTGACAGCTTTGAAGATGCCTACCTGCAGTTCAAGGATTTTATGCACGGCGACCAGATGGTGGCGCATCGCGCGCTGGTCAATGTGTTTCCGCCGGAGACCATGCAGCTCTACTTCCAGCTGGAGGAGAGCGACGAGACCCATGAGATTCCAATGTTCAAGGGTGACTACCGGCAGGACATCATGCAGCACTGCATGAGCAGCGAACTGAAGCTGGTACCCTCTGCAGAAGAGCGGCAGGATGTGTGGGGCAGCGGTTGGTACCCCGGCTAGGTGCGGGCACTCGATCGCCAGTTGCGCTACATCATTGCCTGACCCAACCGTTCTGCGCGACACTGGAGGCTCACAGGGAAACACATAGACGGAATTATTATGGCGCAAGTGAAATTTCTTGGAGCGGTTGAAGGTGTTACCGGCTCTCTGCACCTGCTCATCACCGAAAAATCCAAAGTTCTGCTGGATTGTGGCTTGTTTCAGGGGACCCGCGAGGAGGAGTCGCGCAACTTTCAGAATTTTCCGTTCCGGGTAGCGGACCTGGATGCGGTGGTGCTTTCCCATGCGCACCTGGATCACTCGGGCCGCCTGCCCAAACTGGTGGACGAGGGTTATGGCGGCTCCATCTACATGACCCGCGCCAGCTGCGATCTGCTGGAGGTGTTGCTGAAGGATGCGGCATCCCTGCAGGAGCGTGACAGTGAGTGGGAGAACAAGCGTCGCCGCCGCGCCGGCAAGGAGCCCATTGATCCACTCTACACGGAAGAGTCAGTACAGCAGACGCTCACCCAGTGCCTGGGTTTACCCTACGGTCACAGCCACAAACTGACAGAAGACGTGAGCATCTGTTTTCGCGATGCCGGACATATTCTCGGCTCCGCCATTGTCGAGGTGTACATCGGCGAAGATGGTCGTAAAAAGAAACTGGTGTTCTCCGGTGACCTGGGCAACAGCTGTGCGGCCCTGCTGCGGGATCCGGAAGTGATCACCGAAGCCGACGCCATCATGATCGAATCCACTTACGGTGATCGCGAACACCGTTCACTGTCAGAGACCCTGGAAGAGTTCGAAGAGGTGATCCGTGAGGCGTCGGAAAACGGTGGTAATATCCTGATTCCCTCGTTCGCCGTGGGTCGTACCCAGGAGATCATCTTCCGTCTCGGCGAACTCTACCAGCGCGGCCTGCTGCGTCATCAGGCCGTCTACTTGGACAGCCCCATGGCCATTGCGGTGACCGAGATTTATCACCGCTACCAGCACATCTACAACAACGAAGACGCCACCGAATTGCAGCAGGTGGTGGGCGGGCGCCTGAGCAAGTTTCTGCCCACCTTGCGTTACAGCACCACCACCGACGAATCGATGGCTCTGAACCGTATCGAGAAGGGCGCCATTATTATTGCCGGCAGCGGTATGTGTAATGGCGGCCGTATTCGTCACCACCTCAAGCACAATCTCTGGCGTCGAAGTGCCCACGTGGTGTTTGTCGGACATCAGGCGGTGGGTACACCGGGGCGGGCTTTGATTGACGGCGCCGAGACGCTGCGTGTGGCCGGGGAAGAGGTGGCGGTGCGCGCCAAGATTCACACCCTTGGCGGCTTTTCCGCCCACGCCAGCCAGAAACAGCTGGCCTCGTGGTTGAGTCACTTTGAAAGACGGCCAACACTCAGACTGGTGCATGGCGAAGAGGAAGCCAAACAGGCCCTGCAACGGAGATTGCAGGAAGAGGGCTGGAAGCCACACATCGCCCGCCTTGGGGACACCATGAATTTCTGATTGTCGTTGGGGGCGTGGTCAGACCCTCCGGTACTCTGACACTCACCAAGTTGAAATCCATGAACCACTTTTCCGGGTGCTTCGTTAATGACCCCGACGCGGCGCTGGTTCTTTTGCGTTGCGATGGTGGTGAACTGAACTACCTTGCGCCTGCCTGAATATCACTCATTCAGCAGTTTTACCGCCACCACTGCGGCGGCGGTACGGTTATCCACATCCATCTTTTTGAATATCTGCTCCAGGTGTTTGTTCACGGTGCGCGGGCTCATGTTGAGGATAAAGCCGATTTCGCGGTTGGTTTTGCCGTGCGCAATCCACAGGGTAACGTGGGCTTCCTTCTCGGTTAACTCCAGTCCTGCCCGTAGCAGCTCAACGTCCGTGGGTCGGTCTGTATCGATCAGTTGCAGCAGATACTCATTGCCACTGGTCTGGCTGATAAACTTTACATCGAGGGGTTTCACGCTGCCTTCCAGCAGCAGGCCGCCCTCCTTGTTGGCCGAACCGAGAAACTCCTGCAGGGCCCCAGGCAGTTCTGTGGCCAGCCACTCTTTACTGAGGCCGGCGTCATCAAACAATTGGTGCGCCTGGGGTGTGGCCCAGGCCAGCTGGCCATTACGCGTGGCGGCAAACAGGTATTGGCCGGTGCTGTCGAGCGCGTGCTTGGTGCTCTGGGTGACACGGGCGTTGGCCAGGTGCACACGCATGCGCGCGATTAATTCATCGCCGTTGACCGGCTTGGTGATGTAGTCGACGCCGCCGGCCTCAAACCCTTTCACAATGCTGGCGGTGTCAGTCAGGCCGGTCATGAAAATCACCGGGATGTGCTCCAGTGCCTTGATGCTTTTCAACCGCTTGCAGGTTTCGAAGCCGTCGAGATTGGGCATGATGGCGTCCATGAGAATCACATCGGGTGTAATGCTGGCGGCAATGGTCAGCGCCTGCTGTCCCTCCAGCGCCACCAATACCGTGACTCCTGCGCGGTCCAGGGTATCGTTGAGCATACCCAGCGTCTCGGGTGAGTCATCGACCACCAACACCACATCCTTTTTGGGTGTGGAAGCGTTCATAGGGATTCCTCTAGTAATTTGATCAGGGCACCGAAATTAAAGTGCCGTGCGTGTTCCTGCAGGCGATCGAGCAACTGCGACGATTCCGGGTGCTCTTCGCGCAAGCCGGCCAGGTAATCACGGATGCCGTTGGCGTAACCGATTTTTGCCAGCCGGATCAGGTCCTGCTTGTTGGACTCGGACAGCGGCAGCGGTTGGGCGTTGAGCGCTGCAGCGCTGGCCTCTGCCGGTTGTGCGTAGTGCCAGACAATGGGCAGGTGCTTGCTGATGATCGGCAACAGCTGGGAAATTTTCAGCGGCTTCACCAGATAGGCGTCGTTGGGGGCGACCTGGTCGGTCAACTCCTCTTCCTGCGGTCGCTGGTAGGCGTCTGCCGAAATCATGAAGATCTTGCACTTGGGCCACTGCCGACGGAGTATGCGTGCCAACTCCCAACCGCTCATACCGGGCATGGTAATGTCCAGCAGGAACAGGTCCGGTGGTTGCTCACTCAGGCGCAGCATTTCCAGGCACACCCCGGCGTCGGGTGCCTGAATAATGTTAAAGCCCAGCGGTTCCAGCAAATCCTGCAGCAGGCTGCGGTGGGTGGGCTCATCGTCCACCACGAAGATGGTTTTGGTATCGCCGTGGTAGCCCAGCACCTGCCGGTCCTGGGTGGCACTGACCGCCAGCTTGGTGGTGCTCGACAGCAACAACTTGACGTTGAAGCAACTGCCGCTGCCGGGTGTGCTGCTCACAGCCAGGTCGCCGCCCATGATATCGGTCAGCAGGCGCGTAATGGTGAGGCCCAGTCCGGTGCCGGTGACGTGGGGTTCGCCCGGTTTGCGCACCCGTTCGAAGGGGCGGAAGATGCGCTCCATATTTTCTTCGTCGATACCGACACCGGAATCTTCGATAACAAAATTTGCCACCAGGCTGCTGTAGCTGACGGTAAAACGCACCTTGCCGGTGTGGGTAAACTTCACCGCGTTGGAGAGCAGGTTAATCAGAATCTGGCGCAGCCGCTTCTCATCGGCACGTACCGTTTGAGGCAGCGGTGTTAAACGATCGAATTCAAACTCGATGCCCTTGGCCTGCGCCTGCAGGCGGAACATGCTCACAAGCTGTTCCAGCAGTGCGCCCAGATCCACCTCGGTCATATTGAGTTCCAGGCGCCCGGCTTCGATGCGGGAGATATCCAGCAGCCCTTCAATCAGGTCGGAGAGGTATTCACTGCTGCGACGGATAATGGCGAGCGCCTCCCGGCGTTTCGGTGCGATGTCGGTGTCTTTGTCCAGCAACTGCGCATAACCCATGATGGCGTTCAGTGGCGAACGCAGTTCATGGCTGATGCCGGTGAGGTAGCGGCTCTTGGCAGCGTTGGCGGCGTCGGCAATTTTCATCGACTTTTGCAGCTGCAGGTCGGTCTGCTTGTGCGCCTCAATCTCGTTCATCAGCAGCTTGGTCTGGTGGCGGGTCTCCTCCTGGGAAAAGCGCCGGCTCTCGTGACCGAGGGTGTACATCCACGCGGCTACGCCACAGACAATCAGCAGAATGTAATAGACATTGGTCAGCGCCGTCACAATCGGCCCCGGTGCCATTTCGGAGTCGAGGGTGAGCTGGAAAAACACCAGCGACAGCAGTGCCGCCATCACCACACTGATAAAGAAGAAGAGACCGAGGAAATGTCCCACCCGGCTGTTCAGTCGCGCCACCCAGTTGGCGGGCATGATCTTGCCCAGCGCACCGACAATCTGTTCGGAGAAGCGGGCGTCGGTTTTGCACATATCATGGCAGCGGCCATCCAGCGAACAGCACAGGGAGCAGATAGGCCCGGCGTAGGCGGGGCAGTGTGCCATGTCTTCGTGTTCGAAGTGATGCTCGCAGATGCAGCAGCGGAGGGACGGGGCATCACTCATGATGACCGGTTCGCGGGCGATATAGTATTGGCCGCGGGTCAACCAGGCGATCAGGGGTGCGGCAATAAAACAGCACAGCAGGGTGGCGAACGAGTAGAGCGCCTGCGCTGCCTCACCCAGTACGCCGCTGAGTGACACAAAGCCGATCACCGAAGCAATCAGCATGGAGCCTACGCCTACCGGGTTGATGTCGTAAAGGTGCGCGCGCTTGAACTCCATGGCCGCCGGCCGCAATTTCAGTGGGCGGTTTATCACCAGGTCTGCCACCAGTGTACCCACCCAGGCCACGGCGACGATGGAGTAGACCGAGAGGATCTCTTCCAGCACCCGATAGATACCCAGCTCCATCAACATCAGGGCAATGGCCACGTTAAACACCAGCCACACCACTCGCCCCGGATGGTTGTGGGTGAGGCGGGAGAAGAAGTTGGACCAGGCAATGGAGCCGGCGTAGGCGTTGGTGACGTTAATTTTTAACTGTGACAACACCACAAAGGTACCGGTGAGGATCAGCATCAGTTCCGGTGAGGAGGTGACATAGCCAAACGCCGTCAGGTACATGTAGTTGGGATCGGTGGCCTGGGTAATGCCAACCCCGTGGCTCAGTGCCAGTACCGCCAGGAAGGAGCCGATCAGGATCTTGATGGTGCCACTGATGATCCAGCCGGGACCGGCTATCAGCAGGGCACCCCACCAGCGTGGCCCGGGCTTTTTATCCGCCGGCATAAAGCGCAGGAAATCCACCTGCTCCCCCACCTGGGCGATCAGCGAAAACAGCACCGCCGCTGCTGCACCGAAGGCCATCAGGTTAAAGCCCGGCACCTCACCCGGAGGGCTGTAGTTGGCCCACAGCGCCAGTGCATCTTCCGATTGCAGGGCGATACAGATCAGCGGTAACAGTTGCAGCACCAGCCAGATGGGCTGGGTCCACACCTGGAAGCGGCTGATCAGGGTAATACCGTGGGTCACCAGCGGGATCACCACCACAGCGCTGATGAAGTAACCGAGGTAGAGCGGGCAATCCAGTGTTAGCTGTAACGCCAGCGCCAGGATGGCGGCCTCCAGGGCGAAGAAGATAAAGGTAAAACTGGCATAGATCAGCGAGGTAATGGTGGAGCCGATGTAGCCAAAGCCGGCGCCGCGGGTGAGCAGGTCAATGTCCACTCCCTGGCGGGCGGCGTGGTAGCAGATGGGAATGGCCGTCAGGAAGATGATCAACCCTACTGCCAGTGTTGCGGCGACGGCGTTGGTAAAGCCGTGGGTAACAGTAATGGCACCGCCAATGGCTTCCAGGGCGAGGAAGGATATAGCGCCCAGGGCGGTGTTGGAGATACGGGCGGCAGTCCAGCGGCGCGCTTTTTTGGCAGTAAAGCGCAGCGCGTAATCTTCAAGGGTTTCGTTGGCGACCCAGCGGTTGTAGTTGCGCCTTACCCGAAAAACCTGTTGCCGGGCATTCAAGGCAGAGTACCCCCGTCGTACACATTTGACGCATTGTTGAGCGGACGGCGATTGCCATGCCTCATGTTAGGGCCTCTATAAGGTCGGGTGCAGTGCGTTGCCCGCCCCGGATCGACGAATCTTCCCTCCTCTGCGCTGTTAACAGTTCCCTGGTGCTTAACCGCTGCTACTGAATGCAGTAATGGGGCCAAGTCGGGGCATTATAGCGTGTTATTGATGGCAGTCGGGGTGGCTTTCGGCGGGCAAGGGGAAAATAACCACCCTCTGTGAGCTCACTACCGGTATGACCGGCCTGCGTGACCTCGCACGACGCCCGCACACATGGCCCACACCATACCGCCACCTGACTAACCCGGGTATACGTCATTTACCCCCACTGAAATGAACACATGCCGAATGGTCTGTTGTGATGCAAGTCGTGAAACTGTGCTGGCATTACTAACCTCCAGGAGAGAAGACCATGCAAGACCGTTCTCATAAACGAGGTGCATCCGATAGCCCGAAGGGCTCCTGGGTGCGCCGATCCTTACGTGCTGCAATCGCCGCGCCCCTCGCCGGGCTGATGCTGGCCTCCCAGGCATCTTATGCGGGTGTGAATACCACAGGCCTGGCCGTTACTGACGACACTGTGACCGTTGGTATCCTGCACTCCCTGACTGGCACCATGGCCATCAGTGAGACCGGCGCCCAGGAAGCTGAAAAGCTGGCCATCAAACAGATTAACGAAAGCGGCGGTGTTCTCGGCCGTCAGATCAAGATTATCCAGGAAGACGGTGCCAGTGATTGGCCAACCTTTGCCGAGAAGAGCCGCAAGCTGCTGGTGAACGATAAGGTAGCCGCGGTATTTGGTTGCTGGACCTCCGCTTCCCGTAAAGCCGCACTGCCGGTTTTCGAAAAAGAGAACGGCCTGCTCTACTACCCAACCTTCTATGAGGGTCTGGAGCAATCCAAGAACGTAATCTACACCGGCCAGGAAGCTACCCAGCAGATTCTCGACGGTCTGAACTGGGTTGCCAAAGAGAAGGGCGCCAAGACCTTCTACCTGATCGGCTCTGACTACATCTGGCCACGTACCTCCATGAAGATCGCCCGTAAGCACATCGAAAACGTGCTCGGCGGTAAAGTGGTGGGTGAAGAGTACAAGCCACTGGGTGATACCCAGTTCGGTTCCGTGATTAACAAAATCCGTCTGAAAAAGCCTGATGTTATCTACGCCGCTGTTGTGGGTGGTTCCAACGTTGCCTGGTTCAAGCAGCTGAAAGCCGCCGGTATCACCGGTGACAAACAAACCCTCCTGACCATCTCCGTTACCGAAGACGAAGTTCTGGGTATTGGCGGTGAAAACCTGGAAGGCTTCTACTCCATCATGAAGTACTTCCAGAGCCAGGATAACCCCAACAACGAAGCCTTCGTTAAAGCCTTTAAAGAGATGTGGGGCGATGACAGTGTGATCGGTGACGTTACCCAGGCAGCTTACCTCGGCCCATGGCTGTGGAAAGCGGCGGTTGAACGCGCTGGTTCCTTCGACATCGACAAAGTGGTTGCGGAGTCCGAGAAGGGCGACATCGAGCTGACCACTGCGCCGGAAGGTTACGTGAAACTGCACAAGAACCACCACCTCTGGTCCAAAGCCCGCGTTGGCAAGTGGAAGAAAGATGGTCAGGTGGAAGTGGTATACACCTCTGAGCTGATCGAGCCCGATCCGTTCCCAGCTGGTTACCAGTAAGTTTCCCGATCGACCTCAACACCTACTACCCGCAAGGATCGCAGTACACCAGGCCGACACGGAGGTCGGCCTATCAAGATTCCGGACATTGAGTGTTTCACTCACTGTTGACAGCTTTTTGGAGACTTCATCATGGGCGGATATTCCAGCAGCGAACTGATGGCCATCTTTGCCATGCAGGGTTTTGCCGGCATCAGTTTATTCAGCGTGTTGCTGCTGATGGCACTGGGCCTTGCCATTATTTTTGGCCAGATGGGGGTCATCAACATGGCCCACGGTGAATTTATGGCAGCGGGTGCCTACACCACCTATCTGCTCTCCACCGTTACCGAAACCTGGTTCCCCGGCTTTATGCCGTACTACTTCTTAGTCGCCATTGTGGCTGCCTTCTTTGTCGCAGCGGCTTTGGGGTATCTCGCCGAATGGGCGCTGATACGACATTTGTACAAACGCCCACTGGACACCCTGTTGGCCACCTGGGGCCTGAGCCTGATTATGCAGCAGGCCTACCGCTCTATCTTCGGTGCCCGTGAAGTGAGCCCGGCACTGCCCGACTGGCTGATGGGTTCCTACCAGCCCACCGACATGATCGACATTCCCCTGAACGGCATGTTCGTACTGGCCCTGACCGCACTGATCACCGGCGGTGTGTTCTACCTGATGTTCAAATCCAGCTGGGGCCTGAAGGTTCGCGCCACCACCCAGAACCGCGTCATGAGTGGTGCCGTGGGTATCAACACCAAGAAAGTCGACCGTCTCACCTTCGCCCTGGGTTGCGGCATCGCCGGTGTTGCCGGAGCGGCCTTTACCACTATCGCCTCCACCGGTCCTACCACCGGTACGCTCTACATTGTGGATACCTTCATGGTGGTTGTGTTTGGTGGCGCCGCCAGTCTGTTGGGTACCATCGCCTCGGCCTTCTCCATCGCCCAGGCCCAGTCGATCCTCGAGTTCTTCATCAGTGGCTCAATGGCCAAAGTGTTCACCCTGCTGACGCTGGTTGTGATTCTGATGTTCAAACCAGAAGGCCTGTTTGCCAGTAAGGTCCGCCGCTAAGGCGGGCCTTTACCAACGGAATGTAATTTGGGAGATCCCTATGAGCTTTATGTATGAAAAACTGTTGGGTGGCAAAAACGGGACGGTTGGTTTTGTCCTGTTGGCGGCGCTGATACTGGTGGTGTTTCCACTGGCACTGGATGGCTTCCGACTTAACCTGGTGGCCAAGTACCTGACCTACGCCTTCCCCGCCATTAGCCTGGTATTGCTGTGGGGCTATGGTGGCACCCTGAGCCTGGGCCAGGGCATCTTCTTCGGCCTCGGCGGTTATGGCATGGCCATGTTCCTGAAACTGGAGGCTTCCAGCCCGGAGAACACCGCCATTCAGTCCACTCCCGGTATTCCCGACTTTATGGACTGGAACCAGCTCACCGCGCTGCCGTGGTTCTGGGAGCCCTTCAACAGCTTCACCTTTACCCTGTTGGCGATCCTGATTATTCCGTCAGTGTTTGCTTACCTGATCGGTGTGGCCATGTTTAAGCGCCGCGTGGGTGGTGTGTACTTTGCGATTATCACCCAGGTGGTGTCCCTGATCCTCACCGTACTGATTGTCGGTCAGCAGGGTTTCACCGGTGGCATCAACGGTATTACCGACCTGCGCACCCTGCATGGCTGGGATATCACCTCCGATTTTGCCAAGAACCTGTTCTACTTTATTACCTGCTTCCTGTTGCTGGCGGTGATCCTGGTGTCCCGTTTTATCCTCACCAGCAAGTTTGGTCGCCTGCTGCTGGCGATGCGTGACAAGGAAGACCGTGTGCGCTTCTCCGGTTACGACGTGGCCAACTTCAAGATCTTTATCTTCTGCTTCTCGGCCATGATCTCCGCCATTGGCGGCGCCATGTTCACCCTTTCCGTAGGCTTCATGTCGCCATCCTTTGTGGGCATCGTGCCTTCCATCGAAATGGTGATCTTTGCCGCGGTGGGTGGACGCATGTCGCTGATCGGCGCGGTGTACGGTTGTCTGTTGATTAACTTCGGCAAGACTGCCTTCTCCGAGTCTTTCCCCGAGTTGTGGCTGTTCCTGATGGGTGGCCTGTTCATCGCAGTCGTGATGTTCTTCCCCAACGGTCTGGCCGGCCTGTGGGAAGACCATAGTCACCACATCAAAAAACGTCTGGGCTTTATAACCTCCCTGTTTTCCAAAAATGACACGGTAGCGGCTGCTCCCAAGCTGGAAGGGTCGAACTGATCGACCCTGCCGGCAGAACAAGACCTAACGACAAACAGAGGTTGTTATGATGAGTGCAAACACAGATTTCACCCTGGCCGTAGAGGAGCTGACCGTATCGTTTGACGGCTTCAAGGCGGTGGACAATCTGAACTTCTATCTCGACAGAAATGAACTGCACGTAGTTATCGGCCCTAACGGAGCTGGTAAAACCACCGTACTGGATCTCATCTGTGGCAAGACCAAGTCCACCTCCGGCAGTATCAAGTTCATGAACAAGGAGCTGACCAAGCTCTCCGAGCATGAAATTGTGCGCGCCGGGGTAGGGCGCAAGTTCCAGACCCCTTCCATTTACGAAAACCTCACAGTGTTTGAAAACCTGGAGGTCTCCTATCCCAGGGGCAGGGGCGTATTCGGCTCGCTGATGTTCAAGCGCGACGCTGAAGTTGAATCCAAGATTCTTGAGATCGCCAAAGAGATCATGCTGGACGGAATGCTGGAAACCGAAGCGGCTCTGCTGAGCCATGGACAGAAGCAGTGGCTGGAGATCGGCATGCTGTTGATCCAGGATCCACAACTGCTGATGCTGGATGAGCCGGTCGCGGGTATGAGCGTGAAAGAGCGTGAGCAGACCGCCGAGTTGCTCAACAAAATCAGTGCAGGGCGATCTGTATTGGTGATCGAACACGATATGGAGTTCGTCGCCCAGATCGCCCACAAGGTAACGGTGTTACACCAGGGGAAAATTCTCGCCACTGGCGATATGGACACGGTCCAGAAAGATCCCAAGGTTATCGAAGTTTATCTTGGTCACTAAAACCGGATTAGGAAAAGAATCATGCTGAATGTATCCAACCTGAAGGTGTGCTATGGCCAGAGTGAAGTGATTCACGGCCTCGACTTCGAAGTCCCGAAAAACGAAACCCTGGCAATCATGGGACGCAACGGGATGGGCAAGACCACACTGTTTAAATCCCTGATCGGAATCCTGCCTACTTCGGACGGTAGCATCAGTGTCGATGGCGTTGATGTGACCGGCAAGGAGAGTTGTGACCGGGTGGAAAACGGCATCGCCTATGTGCCCCAGGGTCGTATGATTTTTCCCTCGCTGACAGTGCAGGAAAATATCGAAACCGGTATGCAGGTCTCCGGCCTGAAAAAAATCCCGGACGATATCTACAGCCTGTTCCCGGTGTTGTTTGATATGCGCAAACGCAAGGGCGGCAACCTCTCCGGTGGTCAACAGCAGCAGCTGGCCATCGCCCGCGCCCTGGTGACCAACCCGAAGGTACTGTTGCTGGACGAGCCCACCGAAGGTATCCAGCCGTCGATCATCAAAGACATCGCCAACGTGCTCAACGAAATCAAAAAAATGCGTGACATCACCATTATCGTTTCCGAGCAGGTACTGAGTTTTACCATGGCGATTGCCGATCGCATTATTGTGATCGACAAGGGGAATTTTATTCACGAGAACAAGCGTGAAGAAGTTGATACCGACAAGATCAAGGCGTACCTGTCGGTGTAAGAAAACGTGCTGGTACACAGGCAAAGCGTCTGTTTGTGAGGCCAAAACATATTGGCCCATAAACACCCCAAAGTGCAGAGACAACTTTTCCGTTAATGGAAAGTGTCGGGTTCAACAGACATTGCGCCACAAAATACAAAGTGCAGAGAACACCTTTTCCGATGGGGAGAGGACAACGATCAGCGGGAGTCAACAATGAGACATGGTGATATTTCCAGCAGCCCCGATACCGTGGGCGTCGCGGTAGTGAACTACAAAATGCCACGGCTGCACACCAAGGCCGAGGTTCTGGAAAATGCTCACAAGATCGCCGAGATGATCAAGGGAATGAAAATCGGATTGCCGGGTATGGATCTGGTGGTGTTTCCTGAGTACAGCACCATGGGCATTATGTACGACCCGCAGGAGATGATGGATACCGCCGCCACTATCCCGGGAGAGGAGACGGCCATCTTCAGCGCGGCCTGTAAGGACGCCAATACCTGGGGTATCTTTTCGCTCACCGGCGAGCGTCACGAAGAGCACCCCAACAAGGCACCCTACAACACACTGATCCTGATCAACAACGAAGGCGAGATCGTACAGAAATACCGCAAGTGCATTCCCTGGTGTCCAATCGAAGGCTGGTACCCTGGTGACCGCACCTACGTCAGCGAAGGTCCGAAAGGCCTGAAGATCAGTCTGATTATCTGCGACGACGGCAACTACCCGGAAATTTGGCGCGACTGTGCCATGAAGGGCGCCGAGTTGATCGTACGCTGTCAGGGCTATATGTATCCCGCCAAAGAGCAGCAGATCATGATGGCGAAGACCATGGCCTGGGCCAATAACTGTTACGTGGCTGTGGCTAATGCTACCGGTTTCGACGGTGTCTATTCTTACTTTGGCCACTCCGCCATTGTCGGCTTTGATGGCCGCACCCTTGGCGAGTGTGGCGAAGAGGATATGGGTGTGCAGTATGCACAGCTCTCCGTCAGCCAGATCCGAGATGCCCGTGCCAATGACCAGTCCCAGAACCACCTCTTCAAATTGTTGCACCGCGGCTACACCGGTATCCACAACTCTGGTGATGGCGACAAGGGCATCGCCGATTGCCCGTTCGATTTCTATCGCACCTGGGTGATGGATGCGCAAAAAGCGCAGGAAGATGTGGAGAAGATGACACGCACTACCGTCGGTGTGGCCGACTGTCCGGTGGGTAATTTGCCGGTACCGGAAAAAGCCAAAACCGTGTGATATCCCGGGTTTGGTTTTTGTGACGCACTGACGTGAGTTACTGGCGTGAGTGAACAATGGGTATGAGCATCCACAATGCCATTTATTAACGATATGCTCGCTGCCCGGCAAAAGGCCGCAGAGCAGGGCGACGCGATTACGGCCCGGGGCCCGGTGACCGGTAAGGCAGGGGCGGACACCAAATCCGGTCCTCTGCCCGGTCACCGCCAATCCCGCTTCCGTTTCGATGTGGAAGCGATCGCCAATAAGCTGCAGGCAAGGATCATTGCTCAGCCGCAAGCGTTGCAGGAAATCCGTGACATCCTCTATCTGGTCAGCGCCGATATGGGCTTACCACACCGGCCTCTGGCGACGGTGATGATGGTTGGCTCCACCGGAGTGGGCAAGACCGAAACCGTGCGCCTGCTGGCGCAAGCCATCCACGGCGATATCAACCATTTCTGTCGCATCGACATGAACACCCTGGCCCAGTCTCATTACTCGGCCGCCCTCAGTGGTGCGCCGCCGGGCTACGTCGGCAGTAAAGAGGGTCACACGTTACTGGACAGTGAACTGATCGCCGGCAGTTACAGCCGGCCGGGCATTGTGCTGTTTGACGAGATTGAAAAGGCCAGCGACGAAGTACTGCGCAGCCTGCTCAATGTGCTGGACAACGGCATGTTGCAGCTGACTGCCGGTCAGAAAAAAATCGATTTTCGCAACACCATGATCTTTATGACCAGTAATGTGGGTGTGCAGGCGTTGCACCGTCATCAGCACGCCTGTGCCAGTGGCATTAAGCGCTGGTTTATGCCGGCGTCGGTCAAACATAAAAGAGGGGAAGAGATTATTAACGAAGCACTGGAAGATCGTTTTGATCCGGAATTCCTTAACCGCCTCGACCGTGTTATTCACTACCAATCGATCGAACAGGATGTCGTTGGCCAGCTGCTGGAGCTGGAGCTGCAGCGTCTCAATGAGCGCCTGGCCAAAAAGCAGGCCAGCCTCAAGCTTGACAGCGCCGCCAGGGCGAGCCTAACCGGTCACTACGATAACCGCTACGGCGCCAGGGATGTGGCCCGCCATGTGCGCCGTGAACTCGAGCCGCAGTTGGCTCGGGCCTTGGTGCAACACCCGGAATGTGGTCGTTTTGTGGCGGTGATGTTTGATGAAAGTTTGCGCGTGATACCTGAGCCCTGATTTAAATCTATCCAAAAGCTCGCGCGGGGGACCGCGCTCCTACGGTTTGGAGTCGAACTCCCTGTAGGAGCGCGGTGGTCCAGACCATCTTCTCTTCCTGCTGCGCAGGAATTCACCTTATCCCCCGCGCGAGCTTTCGTGTTTCTATTTATTACCGGTACGAACCCCTGAACCCTGCTTACCTTCATAGCTGTCAGCCATTTTCTCGTTTTGAGCAGAAGCTCATAGCGCTCCTTCCCTTATCGTTACCCTGGATTTCCTGCCACCAAGCCGTTGGGGAAAAACTACGTCATTCGACGTAATCGATACGCGCCGTTGACGAATAGGCGCTATGGCAAAAATTCGCAATAGTTAGCCCACGCTGTATCCGTTGCTTCGGACACGGCTTCCAGGTGGGTCAGCGGTTTCACTTCACCCCCGGGAGCTTTCCGTAACAACTTCTATTTGCGTGCTTGTGGTGGCTGCTGTTCGTCCGCTGTAAGCACGATTTTTTTCCGCGAACAGGAGAACTGAGCATGGCCGAAACCATCATCAAAGTGGATCTGAGTAAGTCCGCTTACGACAACGACATGATTCACAACCGCTGGCACCCGGACATTCCCATGGTGGCTACGGTCAAACCCGGTGATGACTTTATTATTGAGTGCGTGGACTGGACCGGTGGACAGATCAAGAACGACGACTGCGCTGACGACGTGCGCGACGTTGACCTGACCCAGGTACACTTCCTGTCAGGCCCGGTGGGCATCGAAGGTGCCGAGCCCGGCGACCTGCTGGTGGTGGATATCCTCGATATCGGCGCTTTCCCTGACAGCCAGTGGGGCTTCAACGGCTTCTTCTCCAAGCAGAACGGTGGCGGCTTCCTCACCGAGCACTTCCCCGAAGCACAGAAGTCCATCTGGGACTTTAACGGTATGTTCACCAGCTCCCGCCACGTGCCGGGTGTTGAGTTCGCCGGCCTGATCCACCCCGGCCTGATCGGCTGCCTGCCGTCCAAGGAGATGCTGGAGGAGTGGAACACCCGTGAAAAAGCCCTCTATGACACCGAGCCAGACCGTATCCCGGCGCTGGCAACCCTGCCGTACGCTGACACCGCCCACATGGGCCGCATGCCGGCTGACGAGGCCAAGGTAGCCGCGGCTGAAGCCGCCCGTACCGTACCACCCCGTGAGCACGGCGGTAACTGTGACATTAAAGACCTGTCACGCGGCTCCAAGGTGTACTTCCCTGTCTACGTTAAAGGCGGCGGCCTGAGTGTGGGCGACCTGCACTTCAGCCAGGGCGACGGCGAGATCACCTTCTGTGGTGCCATCGAGATGGCGGGCTGGATTCACATGCGCGTCAACCTGATCAAGGGTGGTATGGAGAAGTACGCCATCAAGAACCCGATCTTCAAGCCCAGCCCCATCACGCCCAAGTACGACGACTACCTGATCTTCGAAGGCATCTCCGTGGACGAAGGCGGCAAGCAGCACTACCTGGATGTGCACGTGGCCTACCGCCAGGCGTGCCTGAATGCCATTGAGTACCTGACCAAGTTTGGTTACAGCAAGGCACAGGCCTACGCCATCCTGGGCTGTGCGCCGGTACAGGGTCACATCAGTGGAGTGGTGGATATCCCCAACGCCTGCGCCACCCTGTGGCTGCCAACGAAAATCTTCGACTTCGATATCAACCCCGGTGCTGACGGCCCGACCAAAGAGCTGGATGGCAGCATTGATATTCCGCTGTCGAAAGATAAGTAAGCCATACGCAACAACAGGCCGGTCGCCCGCAGGGGCGGCCACTGCCTGACTCCCGACCCCTGCAAGCCCTGATACTGAAATTTTTGGAATAGAGCATATGCCAGTCTACGACTACAAATGCCCCGAGCACGGTGTGTTCAACGAGTTGGCCTCCATGGACCAGGCCTCCGCGCCCTCGATATGCCCGCAGTGCAAGGCGCTGAGCCCTCGTATCCTGATGATCCCGCCGGAAGTGCTGGCCATGTCCCCGGCGAAGCAGGAGCAGCGCAAGGCCATGGACCACAACGAGCAGGCCAAACACTCGCCAATTGTGTCCACCATTGATTCCCGCGCCGAAGCGGCGGACCGGCTGGCGTTTCAGAAGAAGCAGCACAAGCACAGCTCCCGTTGCGGCTGCTCACACGAGACTGCCGACCGCAGTTCGCTGAAACAGCAAGTGGTACTGATGCCCGACGGCAGCAAGATATTCCCGTCCCAGCGTCCCTGGATGATCAGCCACTAACCGATTTCTCTGGTTCTGCTGCGGTGGGGGCAATGCTTTGCCCTCATTGGCAGCAGCTTTTACCCCTTCATCAGGCTTCTGGTGGTGAATCCACCCACCTTCTGTGACCAGGTGGACGAGGCCAGCAGCAAAATGCTTCCTGCAGAGATCCTCCCCATCGGGTGTGTAATAGCCCTCCTGCCACTCCGGGAATCGGGGATGGACTGGCAGCAACCGCAACCTGACAAGCCACACCGGACAGCCTGTCAGGGGAGTGCCACAGGCCTGCCGCGATATAGTGTGCCAATGTCGTTGTTTTTTTTTGCCAAACGCCATTACACTTGATGGCTAGCAAGGATAAAAATATCGGCGGTGCCATTGTTGCGGCATATGAGGGATCAGTGATTTCATGCCAACCGAACTCACCGAAGTTAAAGTTCCGGTAGGAAAGCTGGAATTGGGGATGCACGTCACCCGGCTGGACAAACCCTGGGAAGAGACTGATTTTCTTCTCCAGGGGTTCGTGATCCAGGATCAGGAGACCCTCGCAGCTCTGACAGCACAATGCGATTACGTCTATATTGAAGGCCGGCTCACCCACGCCCAGGCGCCGGTGCAGCAGCGCCCCCGCGAAGCACCTCAGGAAAAAAAGGGGTTGTTTGCCCGCTTCTCACGGAGCAGCTCTGCCCAGCCCATCGCCAACAAGGTTGAAACGCGCCAACCGGGGCGCCCCCCCGCCAACAAACGCATCAGCTATATCAACAAGATCCCCACAGAGCGTGAACTGCCGCAAGCCAAGGGCACCTACGACTTTGCCAAGACGACCGTGACCAACATCATGGATGGCATCCGCATCGGCCGCACCATCGATATGAATGAGGCCCGGGCGGCGGTCACCCGGATTGTGGACAGCGTGCTGCGCAACAAGGACGCCCTGACCTGGCTGACCAAAATCAAGGACAAGGATGAATACACGGCGGAGCACTCCCTCAACGTCAGTATCCTTTCTGCCACCTTTGCCCGGCACCTCGGCCACAGTGAGGAGGAGATTGAGACCATTGCGCTGGGTGGCCTGTTGCACGATGTGGGCAAAGCCAAGATACCACTGGAGATTCTCAACAAGACTGGCCGGCTCACCGATGAAGAGTTCATCATCATGCGCCAGCACCCCCTGTTTGGCCGCAACCTGCTGATGTCGGTGTCCAATAAGGACCGGATCACCATCGATATCGCCCACGCCCACCACGAGCGCGTCGATGGCAAGGGTTATCCCCGTAAGCTCCAGGCCCACCAGATTCCCTACTACGCCAAAATCATTGCCATCGCCGATGCCTACGATGCCATTACCAGCAACCGCTGTTACGACAGTGGTCGTTCCTCCATGGAGGCGCTGGACATCATCTATCAGGTAAAAGGCGAACATTTCGACGAAGAGCTGGCGCTGGAGTTCATCCGCTGTATTGGTATTTATCCGCCGGGCGCCATTGTGGAAATGAATACCGGTGAAGTAGGGCTGGTGGTTAACACCCATGAAAAAAGCAAGTTGAAGCCGCGCATCCTCGTGGTGCTGGATAATAACAAGCAGAAAATTGCAGCGCAGGTGGTCGATCTGGCGAAGATGTCCCAGGGGGTTGCCTACACCATCAAGCGTGAGCTGATCAACGGCAGCTATGGCGTCTTCCTTGAGGACTTCCTCAAACGAGGCGTCCTGCTCAAGGCCTCTGGCGACGGCCTCTCCTGACATGAAACAATTCATGAACGGCTTTGGGGAAAAGCGGCAGCTGCCACGCTGGCTCTGCGACCGGAATTTCAGTGTTTCGGTGATTATCGATGACCACCACTACCCCATGAGCGTCGTCAACTTTAATCACCTAGGCATTGGGCTGTTCTGCGGTGAACGTCTGCCAGAGGTAGTGCATTGCACGCTGGCCCTGAGTTATCACAGCGATTGGATACAACTGCGGGACGAACGAATTCCGGTAACCATTGTGTACGCCAACGAGACGGAAGTGGGCAGCGACTACGGCCTCAAGTTTGAGTTGGAGAACAGCTCCACCGAGCTGCAAGAGGCACTGCTGGAGATTGAAAACCTGCTAGCCACAAAGCAGTGTCACGGGGATCGCTACGGGCTGTTTGGGTGAGTCGCCAGTGGCCGAAAGGCGTTTTTGTTTTGTACTTTTACTGCTGATTCAACTTAACGATAGCGTTATGGCACTGGTCACCAGCGCTGCCAGAATTCCAATTGCATCAAAAAATACGCAAGGCCCAGGGACAGGAGTGCGATAGAGCTGTATTTATAGAGCTGCTCCATGGTGACCAGTTTACTGTTTTTGCTGGCCTTATGTTCGTTGAACATTACAAAGAATATCATTCCAAAGATCCCGCCCGAATTGAACAGCAGGATTCCCTCTAGCAAAAAACATCAAACAACGTCATGCCTTTCCCTGGAAGAGGGTAGATATCACTGGTTCATTACAGCGCAACAACGAATCCAATGTAATGAAATATGGGGTAACTTATAGCAACCCACTCTGCGCAATCCCGTCAAACACAAACTGCACTGCCAGCGCCGCCAGCAGCACACCCATCACCCGGGTAATCACGTGCATCCCGGTAACCCCCAGCCATTGGTTGATGCGCCCCGCCAGCAGCAGTGACACCAGTGTTGCCAGAAGAATGGCCAGCAGTGACGCAATCACCACCGCCTGGCCGCGGATGTCGCCGGCCTGGTCGGCCATTAACAGAATGGCAGCGCCCATGGCACCGGGGCCGGCAATCAGTGGCGTGGCCAGCGGGAAGACGGAGATATCAGGTTTGCCGATGGCCTCCTCCTCCTCGTCATGGGTGGTGGAGAGGACACCGGAGGTGCGGGCAAACACCATTTCGATACCGATCAGCAGCAGCAGGATACCACCGGCGGTGCGCAGGGCCGCCAGGGAAATCCCCAGTGTCGACAGCAGGGCTTTGCCGGAGAAGGCGAAAATCAACAGGATGACGGTGGCGATCATCACCCCGCGCAGGGCGATGATGCGTTTCTCGCGCGGGGTCTGCTGTGTGGTGAGAGCCGCAAACATGGCGGCAATATCCAGCGGCCCGATGGTGGCGAAAAAGGTGGTGAGCGAGACACCGGCAATTTCAGTCAGCGAAGACATGGCGATCCGCCACCAAGCACAAAAGGAGTAGCACCAGTGTGACTCTAAACAGGGCGGTTTGCCAAGAGGGCGCTATTGGCCCGGTGGATGAGGTGTGCTGTCGGGGCTGACCCGATCAGCGCACTGGCATACTGGCGATCTCGCCCTCAATCCAGTTTTTCACCTCTTCGGTCAGCTGTTTGCTGTTGCGACCTTCCGGGTTGATGGGTGCGCCGATGACGACTTCAATGGTGCCGGGGTATTTGCGGATGTCGTGCATGGGCCAGTGGACGCCACCGTTGTGGGCGATGGGCAGGATGGGGACGCCGGCACTGATGGCGATGTCGGCGGCGCTGCGGGCGTAGTTACCCACCTGTCCCACTGGTGTGCGGGTGCCCTCGGGGAAGATCAGCAGGTTGTTGCCCTGGGCGAGGCGCTTTTCGCCCATCTCCTTCACCATCTTCAGGGCGGCTTTGGGGTTGCTGCGGTCAATCGCAATGGGGCGCAGTGCCGCCAGACCCCAACCGAAAAAGGGCACGCGCAGCAGCTCTTTCTTGAGGATGGTGGAAACGGGATGACAGGCCAGCTGCAGGAACATGGTCTCCCAGGTGGACTGGTGCTTGGCCATGATCACCACCGGCGCATCCTGCTTCAGGTGTTCAATGCCGCGGATATGAATTTTTACGCCGCAGATCCAGCGCAGCGACCAGATCACGACACGGTTAAAGGTGATAAACCACTGGCCGCGGATGCGGTAGGGCAGCAGGCTGAGTGGCAGTCCCACCAGGCCAACAATAACGGCAGTGATATTGAAGACCGTGTAGAACAGCAGTGCGCGAAACAGCAGCATAGGGACTATCCGTAGTAGTTTATTGGTTGTCGTGGTTTATAGCCCGCAGTGTCAGGTACAGGGAGTAACCGCTGAAAGCCGGTTACTCCCTGGCAAGGTGTTCACCAGGGGGGTGAACACCTCAGTTTTTGCTGGCTGCCAGCAATGAGATGTCCGCCACCTGCAGGAACAGGTTGCGCAGCTGGTTGAGCAGGGCCAGGCGATTGTTGCGCAGGGCGCTGTCGTCCGCCATCACCATCACCTGATCGAAGAAGGCATCCACTGGCTCACGCAGGCTGGCCAGCGCCGCCAGGGTGGCGGTGTAGTCGTTGGCTGCAAACAGCGGGGCGACTTCTGCGGCTTTCTCTTGCAGCTTCTGCGCCAGTTGTTGCTCGGCGCTCTCCTGCAGCAGGTCGCCGTTGACGGTGTCTGGGATGGCTTCCTCGGCCTTGGCCAGGATGTTGGAGACGCGCTTGTTAGCGGCTGCCAGGGCTTCGGCTTCCGGCAGTTGACGGAAAGCGTTTACTGCCTGCACCCGGCTGTGGATATCCAGTGGCTGTGACAGCTGCTTGGCCTGCACCGCCTGGAAGACTTCAGCGGGAATCTTGTCCTCTTCGTACCAGGCGCGGAAACGCTCCACCATGTAGGCGAAGGCGGTGTTGACGGTGTCCGCATCGGCGCTGAGGTTGCCGCCATGCAGCTCCACCGCTTTGGCCAGCAGCGCTTGCAGGTCCAGTGGCAATTGCTTCTCCACCAGCAGGCGCAGTACGCCCACACTGGCGCGACGCAGGGCGAAGGGGTCCTTGGAACCAGTGGGTTTCTGGCCGATACCGAAAATACCGGACAGGGTATCGACGCGATCCGCCAGCGCCACGATGGTACCGGTGGTGGTGGCTGGGAGTTCATCGCCGGCAAACTTCGGCTGGTAGTGCTCTTTCAGCGCCGCAGCCACTTCTTCGTCGATGCCTTCGTTAAGGGCGTAGTAGTAACCGGCCAGGCCCTGCATGTCATCGAACTCGCCTACCATGTCGGAGACCAGGTCGGATTTGCATAGCTCAGCTGCCTGTTGCGCCTTGCCGCTGTCAGCGCCGATCTGTGCAGCAATGTAGGCCGCCAGTGCAGCAACGCGCTCGGTCTTGTCGAAGATGGAACCCAGCTGCGCCTGGAAGACGATGGGCTTCAGGCGTTCGCGGAAATCGCTCAGTGAGGTCTTCTTGTCGGTCTCGAAGAAGAAGGCGGCATCGGAGAGGCGCGGGCGAATCACACGCTCGTTACCGTCGATCACCTGGGCCGGATCCTGGCTGACAATGTTGGAGACGGTGATGAAGTAGGGCATCAGTTTGCCTCTGGCGTCCACCACGTGGAAATACTTCTGGTGCTCCTTCATGGAAGAGATCAGGGCTTCCTGCGGCACGGCCAGGAAGCGCTCTTCGAAACGACCGGTGAGGGCCACAGGCCACTCCACCAGCGCGGTCACTTCGTCCAGCAGGTCGTCGTCAATCACGGCAACGCCACCCACTTTCTTCGCTTCCGCAGTGACTTGCTCGCGAATCTGCGCCTGACGCGCGTCGAAGTCGACAACCACTTTTGCCACTTCCGGCAGCTTCTGCAGGTAGTCGTCGGCGTTCTGGATCTCCAGCACCTGATCGTAGTGGAAGCGGTGACCGCGGGTAGCGCAGGAGGCGCGCAGGCCGAGGATTTCACCGTCGACAATTTCGTCACCCAACAGCATTACCAGCCAGTGGACGGGACGCACGAACTCGGTGCGGCTGGCACCCCAACGCATGCGCTTGGGAATAGGTAGCTTGTCGAGGGAGGCGCTGACGATACCGGGCAGCAGGGCGCTGGTGGCTTCCCCGCCCACGGTGGAGCGGAACACCAGCTTGTCGGCCTTGCCGTCGTTTTCGGTTTTCAGTTCATCGACGCTGATGCCGTTTTTCAGGGCAAAGGCTGCCGCCGCTTTTGACGGCTTGCCTTCGGTATCAAAGGCGATCTTGGCGGGCGGGCCCCACACCACCGCTTCCTGCAGCGGGGTCTGCTCGTCCAGCCCGCGTACGATCACGGTCAGGCGACGTGGTGTCGCGTAGCCTTTGATGCTGTCAAAGTTGAGGGACTCGCCCTTGAGGCCAGTCTCGATGCCGTTGGTAAACGCCTGCATCAAATTCCTGAGCGCTTTCGGTGGCAGCTCTTCAGTGCCCAGTTCGACCAGAAAATCCTTAGCCATTACTGTGCATCTCCTTCGTTGTTGCTCTCTTTATTGCTGCTTTCTTTAGCAGATTCAGCAACCTGCTGCAGAACCTGTTGTTTGGCGCTCTCTTCCGCCAGCGGGAAGCCCAGTTTCAGGCGCGCGTCGAAATACGCCTGGGCCACGGCACGGGCCAGGGTGCGCACGCGCAGGATGTAGCGCTGGCGCTCAGTCACGGAAATGGCGTGGCGGGCGTCCAGCAGGTTAAAGGCGTGGGAGGCCTTCATGACCATTTCGTAGGCGGGCAGCGGCAGATTTTTTTCGATCAGGCGCTGGCTCTCGCGTTCGCAGACGTCAAAGGTCTGGAACAGGAATTCCACATTGGCCTCTTCGAAGTTGTAGTGGGACATCTCCACTTCGTTCTGGTGGAACACGTCGCCGTAGGTGACCTTGCTGCCGTCGGGACCGATGGTCCACACCAGGTCGTAGATGGAGTCGACGCCCTGCAGGTACATGGCGATACGCTCGATACCGTAGGTGATCTCACCGGTGACCGGGAAACACTCTATGCCGCCCACCTGCTGGAAGTAGGTGAACTGGGTCACTTCCATACCGTTGAGCCACACTTCCCAGCCCAGGCCCCAGGCGCCCAGGGTGGGGGACTCCCAGTTGTCTTCCACGAAGCGGATGTCGTGGATCAGTGGGTCCACGCCCAACTCACGCAGCGAGTCCAGGTAGAGCTCCTGAATATTGGCCGGGGAGGGCTTCATCACCACCTGGAACTGATAGTAGTGCTGCAGGCGGTTGGGGTTTTCACCGTAGCGGCCATCGGTGGGGCGACGGGAAGGCTGCACATAGGCGGCGTTCCAGGTCTCGGGACCCACAGCGCGCAGGAAAGTGGCGGGGTGGAAGGTGCCGGCGCCCACTTCCATATCCAGTGGTTGCAGTACGACACAGCCCTGACGAGCCCAGTATTGTTGCAGAGCGAGGATCAGCCCCTGAAAGGTGCTGACATCGGGTTTGTTGGTCTCAGACACGGCTGTCTGTCCCTCCGGCCTTGGCATAGCGTGAATGGGTAAAAAAACAAGGGCGGGATTATAGCCTCTGGGGCCCTCGGCGACCAAGGAATGGGTCGAAAAACCCCGCCAATGGGGCGTTTCGGCTGAAATCCGCCGGGCAGACCAACGTCAAAGTGTTGTTGCCCCACAGACCATTGGTTAAGCTTCGCTGCCACTCAGAGAAAGCCCGGATGCCATGACCGACACCCAAGCCCCCGTACCCCTCAAGGAAAAGTTTGCGCTGGCCATGCTGCGCCTCAGTGCCAGCTTGCCGCTGCCAGTCAGTCGCGGCCTTGGGGCCATATTCGGTGTGACGGCGGCTCTGCTCCGTACCGAGCAGTATCAGGTGACCCTGAAAAACCTGCAGATCAGCTTTCCGGAGCTGAGCGATGCCGGGCGCAGGCGCCTGGCAATGACCAGCATGATGGAAACCGGCAAGCTGGCGCTGGAGACGGGTGCTGTGTGGTTGAGGGATTTTGCCTGGACCGAAGCGCGTATCAAGGGAGTCTATAACCGGCACTTGCTCGATGACGCGCAGGCTGCTGGCCAGGGCGTTGTGATTCTGGCGCCCCATCTGGGCAACTGGGAGGTGCTGGGCCTCTATGTGGAATCCCAGGTTCACGTGACCACGCTATACCAGCCACCCAATATGCCCTCATTCGATGCCATTATCCGCGATGCGAGGGAGAAGAATGGCTCCACACTGGTACCCACTAACCACCGCGGCGTGGCGGCCTTGATCAAGGCCCTGCGGGGCGGTGGGGCCAGCGGTATTCTGCCGGACCAGGTGCCGGCGCCCAGCGGTGGTGACTTTGCCCCCTTTTTTGGCCGCCCGGCGCTGACCATGACACTGGTGCACAACCTGCAGCAGCGCTCCGGCTGTCGTATCCTGGCGGGGTTTGCCCAGCGGGTGCCGGGGGGATTCGAAATCCACTTTCAGCCGGCGGATGACGGAGTCTACAGCAGTGACAGCGCAGAGGCGCTGGCGGCGCTCAATCGCACGGTGGAGAACTGTGTGCGGCTGGTGCCGGAGCAGTATCAGTGGGAGTACAAGCGCTACCGCAAGTTTCCCAAGGGTATGTCCAACCCTTACAAGACCCCGTAGGAGCCTATCGGTACGGTGGTTGATGGTGTGCCTGGAGCCGGCGCCATGCCGGCTCGCCTCAACGGCGCCAGAACATGGGGCTGAAGAGCACCAGCAGGGTAAACACTTCCAGTCGCCCCAGCAGCATGGCAAAGCACAGCACCCACTTGGCGGTAGCGCTCAGCTCGGCGTAGTGCGAAGCCACATCACCCATACCGGGGCCGAGGTTGGTAATGGCAGCCCCCACCGCAGAAAAGGAAGTCTTCAGGTCCAGGCCGGTGCTGATCAGCAACAGGAACATGATGGTAAAGGCCACCACGTACATCACGAAGAAGCCCCACACGGACTCAATCACCCGGTCGGAAACGGAGACCTTACCCACCTTGATGGACATGATGGCGCTGGGGTGAATCAGACGGTGAATTTCCCGCACCCCCTGTTTGTAGAGCAGCAGCACCCGGATCTGTTTCATGCCGCCGCCGGTGGAGCTGGCGCAGCCGCCGATAAAGGCGGTCAGAAACAGCATGTAGGGCAGGAATACCGGCCAGTCGTTGAAGTCGGATGCAAAGCCGGCGGTCCCCATGGTGGAGGCCAGATTGTAAAAGGCCATGATCGCACTGGTGCCGGCACTGTAAGTGCCGGTCAGCGTGAGCGTGAGCGTGGTGATCAGGGTAATCGCAATAACCCAGCCAAAATAGAAGAGAAACTCGGCATCGGCAAAATAGTGGCGCAGGCTCTTCTCCCGCCACACCAGAAAATGCAGGGCAAAGTTGGCCCCGGCAATAATCATAAACACCGCGCAGATAAACAGGATCAGCGGGCTGTCGAAGTAGTGCATGCTGTCATCGTGGGTGGAGAAACCGCCGTTGGCCACGGTGGAGTAGGAGTGGCCGATGGCATCAAACCAGTCCATGCCGGCAAGGCGATAGGCCAGGGCGCAGATGATGGTGAAACTCACATAGATAAAAAACAGTGCCTTGGCGGTTTCGGTAATGCGCGGCGTGAGCTTGTTGTCCTTCACCGGCCCCGGTGCTTCGGCGCGATAGAGCTGCATACCACCAATGCCGAGCATGGGCAGGATCGCCACCGCGATAACAACGATACCGATGCCCCCCAGCCACTGCAGCTGCTGGCGGTAGTAGAGCAGTGAGCGGGGCAGCGCGTCGAGACCGGTGATCACCGTGGCGCCGGTGGTGGTGAGACCGGAGATGGATTCAAAGGCGGCGTTGGTAAACGACAGTTCCAGCCCGCTGCTGAACATAAACGGCAGTGAACCGAACAGCCCCAGTACCGACCAGAAAAGGGCGGTGATCAGGAAGCCGTCGCGGGTGCGCAGGTCCTGTTTGCTGCGGTGTACCGGAAACCAGATCACCAGCCCGGTGATAAAGGTGATGATAAACGCCCACCAGAATGCCAGCTGATTGTGATCCTGGAACCACATCGATACCAGTATCGGTGGGAACAGGGTCAGGCTGAACAGCATCAGCAATATGCCCAATACGCGAAAAATTACGGAAAAATGCATGGTCGTATTCGGGTCCCGGCGTCGTTAGCGGCTCGCAGTCGATGCAGATCAGAAAAAGGTAAAGCCCACCTGGAACAGTTTCTCGATGTCCTTGATGTGCTTTTTGTTCACCAGAAACAGAATCACGTGATCGCCGTTTTCAATCACCACGTTGTCGTGGGCGATCAGCACCTGGCTGCCTTTGTCGGTTTCCCGCAGGATGGCGCCGATGGTGGCCCCGGCGGGCAGGTCGATATCCTCAATGGCCTTGCCCACCACCTTGGAGGTGCGCTGGTCGCCGTGGGCGATTACCTCAATGGCTTCGGCGGCGCCGCGGCGCAGGGAGTGAACGTTGACGATATCGCCGCGACGCACGTGGGTGAGCAGGCTGCCAATGGTGGTCTGTTGTGGCGAGATGGCGATATCGATCTCGCCACCCTGGATCAGGTCGACGTAGGCGGGGTTGTTGATCAGGGTCATCACCTTGCGGGCGCCCAGGCGTTTGGCCAGCAGGGATGACATGATGTTGGCTTCGTCGTCGTTGGTGAGGGCGAGGAACACATCGGTATCTTCGATGTTCTCTTCCAGCAATAACTCACCGTCGGAGGCGCTGCCCTGCAGTACGATCGCACGGCGCAGGTGCTCGGACAGGTAGCGCGCGCGGCCTTCGCGGGCCTCGATCAACTTGACGCTGTAGCGGGACTCCAGCGAACGCGCCAGGCGGTAACCGATATTGCCGCCGCCGGCGATGGTGATGCGCTTGTACTGGGTTTCCAGCCGTCGCAGTTCGCTCATCACCGCCCGGATGTCCGATTTGGCGGCGATGAAAAACACCTCGTCATCGGCTTCGATCACGGTGGTGCCTTCCGGGGTGATGGCGCGGTCGCGACGGTAGATGGCCGCCACGCGGGTGTCCACCGATGGCATGTGCTGGCGCAGGAAGCTCAGCTCCTGACCCACCAGTGGTCCACCGTAATAGGCTCTCACCGCCACCAGCTGAATCTTGCCGTCGGCAAAGTCCAGTACCTGCAATGCACCGGGGTGTTCGATCAGGCGGAAAATGTAGTCGCTCACCAGCCGCTCGGGACTGATGATCACGTCGATGGGAATGGCGTCGTTGCCGAACAGTTCCGGTCGCGCCAGGTAGGGGTTGGCACGTACGCGGGCAATCTTGGTGGGGGTGCGGAAGAGGCGGTAGGCCACCTGGCAGGCGATCATGTTGAGTTCGTCGTTGTTGGTCACGGCGATCAGCATGTCGGCGTCTTCAATGCCGGCCTGCACCAGCACGCTGGGGTAGGAGGCTTCACCCACCACCACACCGATATCCATACGGTCGCGCAGTTCGCGCAGGCGCACTTCATCGGTATCGACAATGGTGATGTCGTTGGCTTCACTGGCCAGGTTGGCTGCCAGCGTGCCGCCGACCTGTCCTGCCCCCAAAATAATGATCTTCATGGTCCTGGTATGACCTTCTGCTTATGCGTGCGCTGTAATCTGGCGACTCCGGTCAGCTGACACGCTTCTCCAGACAAGCGTAGTAGAAGCCGTCGTGACCGCCTGCCTGTGGCAGCAGCTGGCGACCGCAGGCTTGGCTGATACCCCAGTTTGCCTCAATGGGCAGGTGCTTGGCGTCATCCACTGTGGTGATAAACGCGGCGACAACATCGTTATTCTCGGTGGGCAGCACGGAACAGGTGGCGTAAACCAGGCGGCCACCGGGTCGCAGTGTGGGCCACAGTGCCTGCAGCAATTGCAGCTGCAGCGCCGCTAGCTTAGCAATATCTGTCGCGTTGCGCAGTAACTTGATATCCGGGTGACGGCGAATAACACCGGTGGCAGAGCAGGGCGCGTCCAGCAGGATGCGGTCGAACAGCTGCCCGTCCCACCACTGATTGGTGGCCAATGCATCGCAGCAGATCAGAGTGGCTTGTTTGTGCAAACGCTGCAGGTTGTCGCGCACCCGCTGCAGGCGTCGCTCCTCCAGGTCCAGCGCCACCACTTCGAGCAGGGGTTGTGGCAGGCGCTCGCTCACTTCGAGGATATGACCGGTCTTGCCGCCGGGCGCACAACAGGCATCCAGTACCCGCTCACCGCCCTGCAGGTTGAGCAGGCCGGCGGCCAGCTGCGCGGCTTCATCCTGCACACTCACCTGGCCGTCATCGAAGCCAGTGATGGCGTGCACATCGCAGGCGCTGTCGAGGGTGATGCCCACCGGGCTGAAAGGGGTAAGCCGGTGTGGCAGGCCCAGTGCTGCACTGTAGTCGTCACGACTCTGGTGCGTGGTATTGAGACGCAGGGTCATAGGCGGATGGGCGTTGTTGGCGGCGAAGATCTGTTCGGCTTGTTGCGGCCAGAAATTCTGCAGCTGTTTGCGCAGCCAGTTGGGGTGAGCGGTGAGATTGGCCGGGCTGTTGCCCACCGATTCTTCCAGAGTCTGTTGGTCGCGCTGATAGCTGCGCAGTACACCGTTCACCAGCTTTTCGGCCCAGGGCTTTTTCAGTGAGCGGCAGGCTTCCACCGCGGTGCTGATGGCGGCGTGATCCGGGGTGCGCATGTGCTTGAGGGCGTAGAGACCGATCAGCAGCAGCGCCTGCACATCGCTGTCCTTGGGTTTCAGGGGCTTTTGCAGCAGGCGATTGAGCAGCAACTGCAGCTGTGGGTGCCAGCGGCAGACCCCAAAGCAGAGTTCTTGCAGCAGTGGGCGCTGCTCAGGCGCCACCTTGTCGCTCACCGCCGGCAGCAGGCTGGCCAGTGAGGCCTGTTGTTGCAACACCGCCGCCAGTACGGTGGCCGCCTGGGCGCGGACCGGCACCGTGGCCATATCAGTGATCCGTCAGGGCGGTGCCCGGTGCAAACAGCGCACCGTGGCCGTTGAGGATATCCCGCACCGGCAGTGCTTTTTTGCCCGGCAGTTGCAGGGTCTGCAGGCTCAGCAAGGAGCCTGCAGCGCAGGCCACCACGATGCCGTCGGCATCGGCGCGCACAATGGTGCCGGCGGGTTGGTTGCTGGTGTCCGGCAGCACCTGTGCATTCCAGACCCGCACCCGCTCACCACCGAGGGCAAAGTGGGCTACCGGGAAGGGGTTAAAGGCGCGGATACGGTTGTAGAGCTCCGCCGCAGGTAACTGCCAATCCAGCTGCGCCTCCTCCTTGGTGAGCTTGGCGGCGTAGCAGGCCAGGGCGTCGTCCTGCTTCTGCGGCTGCAGCGTTCCTTCTTCTATATATTGCAGCGCCTGCAACAGCGGTGGGCCGCCCTGGGCCATCAGCTTGTCGTGCAGGCTGCCACCGGTGTCATCGTCAGTGATGGGGCAGTGGGTGGTTACCAGCATGTCGCCGGTATCCAGGCCAATGTCCATCTGCATAATGGTGATGCCGGTCTCGCCATCGCCGGCGGCAATGGCTCGCTGGATTGGCGCCGCGCCACGCCAGCGGGGCAGCAGGGAGGCGTGCACATTGATACAGCCGAAACGGGGCGCATCCAGTACCGGCTGTGGCAGCAGCAGGCCGTAGGCCACCACCACCATGACATCGGCCTGCAGCTCGCGCAGCTGCTGCTGTTCCGCCTCGCCCTTGAGACTGACCGGTTGCAGCACCGTTATGCCGTGTTGTTCCGCCAGCTGTTTTACCGGGCTGGCCAGCAGCTTTTTGCCGCGCCCGGCGGGGCGGTCCGGTTGGGTGTAGACGGCAACGATATCGTGATCACTGTCGATCAGGACCTGCAGGTGATGGGCGGCAAATTCGGGGGTGCCGGCAAAGATAAGACGCATGGGGCTGTCCGTAGGTGTGGTATGGGCCGTGAGGACTGGCGGCGACAGCTGGAGTGCTGGCCGCCATCACGATCAGGCGCGCTGGCGTTGGCTCTTTTCCAGCTTCTTGCGGATGCGCTCGCGCTTCACGGGCGAAATATAGTCGACAAACAGCTTGCCGTTGAGGTGGTCGAGCTCATGCTGGATGCAGACCGCCAGCAGGCCGTCCGGCTCCAGGGTAAAGGCTTCGCCGTTGCGATCGAGTGCTTCGACCCGAATGCTGGCCGGGCGGTCGACGGTTTCATAGAAGCCGGGTACCGACAAACAACCCTCATCGTAGGGCAGGGTCTCATCAGCCAGCACAGTGACCTGCGGGTTGATAAACACCAGCGGATCGCTGTTGTCTTCACTGATGTCCATGACCACGATCTGCTTGTGCACGTTCACCTGAGTGGCGGCCAGGCCAATACCCGGGGCGTCGTACATGGTTTCAAACATGTCGTCGATCAGGGTGCGGATGCCGTCGTCCACTTCTGTGACTGGCTCGGCCAGTGTACGCAGACGGGGATCCGGGAATTCGAGAATCTTGAGTATCGCCATAGAGCCTTTGTGACAAACTTCTAGTAAAGAGCTAACTGTCGCTGCTAACATTATGAATCATACAGCATTTGTGCCTGTCAATCGGACATTTGTAACATCAGATGACAGGCGGTAAAGTGGTTTGAGCCGACAGTAGCTGCTTCCGCAGCCTTCGACTCCGGCCTGATGCAGAGCTGCAGTTTGCCATTTCGGCAGATTTCTTCCCTGCCTATTCTTCAGCAAACGGAACCAGCAAACGGAACCACTTGGCTAGTATAACGTTTAACAGCACAGTGGCCGAACAAACAGGATCGGTTTCTATGAAAAAAACAGTAGTTGGCCTTTTAGCCCTGTGCCTGAGCCTCTTCGCTGTCGCCGACGAGGTCCAGCTCCGGGACGGTCACCCCAACAGTCATACCGTCGTCAAGGGTGATACCCTCTGGGACATCTCGGAAACCTTCCTGCAGAATCCCTGGCTGTGGCCTGAAATCTGGTACGTGAACCCCCAGGTTGAAAACCCTCACCTGATCTACCCGGGTGACGTTATCAAGCTGATCTACCTGGAAGGTGAACCTCGCCTGACCCTGGAGCGGGGCCAGCGCGCCTATAAAATGAAGCTGGAGCCGGCCATTCGCATCCAGCCCATGGCGGAGGCGATCCCTGCGATTCCGCTGGATAAGATCAATCAGTTCCTCTCCCGCAGCCGGGTGGTGCAGCCGGGTGAGCTGGAGGCCGCGCCCTATGTGCTGACCGGTACCGAGAACCACCTGGTGGTGGGCGCCGGTGACCAGCTCTATGCCCGTGGTGCCTTTGAGAAAAGTGACAAGGTCTTTGGTGTCTATCGCGCCGGGCAGAAGTTTGTCGATCCGGAAACCAACGAGCTGCTGGGTCTGCAGGCGCGGGATATCGGTACCGTCAAGCGCGTGGCGCTGGAAGATCAGGTGGGCACCTTTGACGTGACCCGTACCACCGAAGAGATCCGCATTACCGACCGCCTGCTGCCCCTCGAGGAGCGCGCGGTGGACTCCACCTTCTTCCCTTCGGTCACTGATGACGATGTCACCGGCATGATTATGGCGGTGGAGGGCGGCCTGACCCAGGTGGGTATGATGGATGTGGTTGCCATTAACCGCGGTGAGCGTGAAAGCCTCAAGGTGGGTAATGTGTTCGCCATCTACAAGGCCGGCGGTACCATCCGCGATCGCGTGACCGGTGACCTGGTGAAGCTGCCGGACGAGCGCGCTGGTTTGCTGATGGTGTTCCGCACCTTCGACAAGATGAGCTTTGCCCTGGTGCTGGAAGCGTCCCGCCCACTGGCGGTCAAAGACCTGCTGCGCAAGCCCTGATCACTCTCTAGATGGCTCCCGCCCCCGGGCGGGAGCCGGCATCACGGATGATGCCGGAGCACCCCATGGATACGGATCCCTGCGCTGGCCTGTCGCCAGCCCATTACACCATTCCCCTGTTGTTATCCCTGCCCGGTTTCGGGCCGGCCAGCTACTGGCGCCTGTATGAGGCCGGTGTGGATGTGGCCACCTTCTGGCAGCAGCCTCCTCCCTGCTGGTTGCCACTGGTTCCGGCCGCTGCCCGTGATCCCCTGTTGCGGCTGCACGCGGAAGGCGACAGCGGCTCCCTCTGGCAGGCCAACTGGCAAACCCATCGCCATTTATTGCAGCAGGGGTACAGCTGGCTGTTGCACAGTGACCCTGCCTACCCGGAGCTGTTAAGGCACATAGGCCAACCGCCGCCACTGCTCTACCTGCGGGGCAATGCGGCGCTGCTGGACTCACCGCAAGTGGCCTTTGTTGGCAGCCGCCGAGCCAGTCGGGCAGGGCTGCACAACAGCCAGGAGTTTGCCCGCTATCTGGCGGGCGTGGGCCTGACCATCACCAGCGGTCTGGCGTTGGGTGTGGATGCCGCCGCCCATCGTGGCGCACTGGCGGCCGATGGGGCCACGGTGGCTGTGCTGGGGACCGGCATCGACCGTATCTATCCGCGCAGTCACCAGTCACTGGCGGAGGAGATCGCAGCGGCGGGCGGCCTGCTGGTCAGCGAGTTTGCCCCCGGCACGGCGCCCCACGCCGGCAATTTTCCCCGTCGCAACCGGGTGGTGAGTGGCTTAAGCCTGGGAGTGCTGGTGGTGGAGGCGGCACTGCAAAGCGGCTCCCTGATCACGGCCCGGCTGGCAGCGGAGCAGAATCGTGAGGTGTTTGCCATACCCGGCTCGATCCACAATCCGCTCAGCCGGGGCTGCCACGCGTTGATCCGAGACGGCGCCACCCTGGTGGAAACCGCCCTGGATATCGCCCGCGAATTGGGTGGTGGGTTGCCGGCTGTGCAGCCGGCGGAGCGTATCGGGGCAGTGGCGCCTGAGGTGAGGACAGCGGTCGTTGCCGGGCTGACAACAGCAGAGCAACAGGTGTGGCAACTGCTGGGGGAGGAGCCGCGCAGCCTGGATGAGCTGGCCGCGGCACAGCCGTTACCGGTGGCGGAGTTGCTGGGCATACTGATGGGGCTGGAGCTTCGCGGCCTGGTGGTGCAGGAGGCCGGCTGCGCCTGTCGCGCTCCCGGTGTCGCCCTGGTGGATCGCTGACGCGCAGCAGGCCTGCGACTTGTGCTGCCGGAAGGCTTGGGGTAATTTGCCTCGCTTTACTGCCCCGCGCAGTGGTTACCCCAATTTGATACTGCATGAGTTACCGCATGGACTGGTCCCGCCATCCCCGTATTCAACGCGCCGCCGATCTGCTCTGGAGCGGTGCTGTCATCGCTTATCCCACCGAAGCCGTGTGGGGCCTGGGCTGCGCCCCTTTCGATGAGCAGGCGGTCTACCGGCTGCTGGCGCTGAAGAAGCGCGACTACGAAAAAGGCCTCATCCTGGTGGCGGCGGATATCAACCAGTTTGCCGATATTCTTGAGCCACTGACGGATGCACAGCGGCAAACCCTGAGTGCCAGCTGGCCCGGCCCCAACACCTGGCTGGTGCCGGATCCGGAAAACCTGGTGCCGGAGTGGATCAAGGGGCAGTACCAGAGCGTCGCCCTGCGGGTATCCGCCCATCCTCTGGTGGCGGGATTGTGCCGCGCCTTTGGTGGCCCCATCGTCTCCACCTCCGCCAACCCCCAGGGGCGTCAGCCGGCCTTGCAACAGTGGCAGGTGCACCGCTACTTTAAAGACAGCCTTGATGCTGTCACCCCGGGCGCGGTTGGCCACCAGGCCAAGCCCACCCAGATTCGCGACCTGGTCACCGGCCAGATTATTCGCGCCAGCTGATCCCCTCACCGGGATCGTCGTACCGGGGCTTATTCATGCCCGGTAATAAAGTATCCAGACACAGGACAACGCTATGAGCCAACCCGACAAGCACGCCGTGAAAGCGTACCTGCTGCAGCTGCAGGATCGCATCTGTGCCGACCTTGAGGCCGCCGATGGCAGTGGTCGCTTTCAGGAGGAGAGCTGGGAGCGGGAAGCCGGCGGCGGTGGTCGCTCGCGGGTGCTCACCGACGGCGCTGTGATCGAAAAGGGCGGGGTTAACTTCTCCCATGTGTTCGGTACCCAGATGCCGGCTTCGGCCACCGCCCACCGCCCGGAACTGGCGGGACGCTCGTTTGAGGCCATGGGAGTGTCGCTGGTGATTCATCCACAGAATCCCTACGTGCCCACCAGCCACGCCAACGTGCGCTTCTTTATCGCCGAGAAAGAGGGTGAGGAGCCGGTATGGTGGTTTGGTGGTGGTTACGACCTGACGCCTTACTACGGCAACATGGAAGATTGCCAGCACTGGCACCGCACCGCCAAAGTCGCCTGTGATCCGTTCGGCGAGGCTATCTACCCCCGCTTTAAAAAGTGGTGCGATGAGTATTTCTACCTCAAGCACCGGGATGAACCCCGTGGTGTGGGCGGCCTCTTTTTTGATGATTTCAATGAGCTGGGTTTCGAACAGAGCTTCGCCTTTATGCGCGCCGTTGGCGACAGTTACACCCAGGCCTACTGCCCGATTGTCGAACGCCGTAAGGGCATGGCCTGGGGTGAACGGGAACGTGACTTCCAGCTCTATCGCCGTGGCCGTTACGTGGAGTTCAACCTGGTGTTTGACCGCGGTACCTTGTTCGGACTGCAGACCGGTGGCCGCACCGAATCGATCCTGATGTCGTTGCCGCCGCTGGTGCGCTGGGAGTACAACTGGCATCCCGAGGCGGGCTCGCCCGAGGCCGAACTGTACGATATCTACCTGCAACCACAGGAGTGGGTGTAAGCGATGGATCAGTACCGTGTGTTTGGCAATCCCATCGCCCAATCGAAATCGCCGGAGATTCATCGCCGCTTTGCCGAGCAGACGGGTGAGGCTCTGCACTACGATAAACAGCTGGTGGAGCTGGATGGTTTTGCCGCTGCGGTGCAGCGTTTTTTTGCCGACGGTGGCAAGGGCCTGAACATCACCGTGCCGTTCAAGCTGGAGGCCTTCGAACTGGCGGACCAGCTGACCGAGCGGGCCCGCAACGCCGGCGCGGTGAATACCCTGATGCGCCTGCCCGGTGGTGAGTTGCTGGGTGACAACACCGATGGCCAGGGTATGGTCAGCGATATCGTTGAGCGCCTGGGCTGGACCCTGCACAACAAACGCGTGCTGCTGCTGGGGGCCGGTGGTGCGGTCCGTGGCGTGCTGCAGCCGCTGCTGGAGCAGCAGCCCTCACAACTGGTGGTGGCCAACCGCACCCTGAGTCGCGCCGAAACCCTGGCCCGGGAATTTACCACCTACGGTGAGATCAGCGCCTGCAGTTTTGCCGATCTCGACGGTCAACAATTTGATGTGGTGATCAACGGCACCTCCGCCAGTCTCAGCGGCGACCTGCCACCACTGCCGCAATCCCTGCTTGCCAGTGGTGCCTGTTGTTACGACATGATGTACGGCGCAGAACCCACCGTGTTTTTACGCTGGGCGCAGGCACAGGGCGCTGCCGGTATTGCAGACGGACTCGGTATGCTGGTGGGTCAGGCTGCGGAATCTTTTGCGCTCTGGCGCGGTATCAGACCGGACATCGCACCGGTCATCCATGCGTTGCGCGCAGCACTGGCCTCTGCCTGAGGCTGCGCCCGTTTGTCACGTGATTAATCCTTCCGTATTTGATCTATATCCAATGTAGGGTGTGACCTCGCTCGTATACTGGCCACAAAAAGGCAGGTATTAAAAGAGGCACACACCATGACATTACGTTGGGGACCGGAACTGGAAATCGGAATCTCAGTAATCGACAGCCAGCACGAGCGCATTGTTGAGTACATCAACAAGGCCGAGCACTCCCATCAGCATCACAGCCAGGATGAGTTGCTGGAAGTGTTGGATGAGCTGGTAGATTACACCCTGTCGCACTTCGCCTTCGAAGAGACGCTCATGGAAGAAGCAGGATATCCGTTCTGCAAAGCACATAAAAAAGTTCACGCACTCTTCACCCGTCGGGTCACCGGTTACTATGACCGTGCCAAGGCCGGCGAAGATGTGACAGAGGAGCTCATGCACACACTGAAATCGTGGCTGGTTAACCACATCAAACACGATGATCGCGATTACAGCGGTGCAGTACGCGCCAATATGAATGAAGCTACCAAGCGCGCCAAGGCTCGCAAGGGTGGTTGGATGACGCGACTGTTTGGCTGAGTTCCCGTGTACAACAAGATAATGAACCACAACGGGTCAGGAGCGGCACATGGCTAAATTGATTTGGTCTCCGAACTATGCAATCGGCATCGATGTGATCGATCGCCAGCATCAGAGAATTCTCGACTATATCAACCAGGTCTACGATGCACGGGCCGAGAATAACAGTCACGACATTCTCCAGGATGTGCTCAATAACCTGGTGGACTACACCTACTCCCACTTCGAGTTTGAAGAAGCGTTGATGGAGGAGGCGGAGTACGAGGAGTTGGCAGAACACAAGTTGACCCACAAGGACTTCTGCCACCTGATCAACAAGCTCAAGCAGCGTTTTGATCACGGTGAAGCGGTGGCAGAAGAGCTGGCTGACATGCTGCAGAAGTGGCTGTTGAAGCACATCATGACCGATGACCGCAGTTACGCCGCGGTGGTCAAATCGCGCATCCTGCATGGCGAGGGTGAGCCTCATCGTAACTGGGTGCAGAATGCTATCTCGCGTTATTTTCAGTAACGCCGGTTGTACCCTGTTCCCGGGCAGGAATGTCCCGGGTGTGTGGCAGGTGATATACGGCCTGTCAGCTGTGCGACGGCTGTGACTGGTCGCGCATCAATACCTGTGCATGGATTGCTATAGCGAACAGTCCGGATGCTGAACGATTTCGTAATCCCGCTGGTGGTGTGTCTGTGGGTATCACCGGGTGCTTTTCAATGCCGGATCCTGAGCGGACGGTTGACGATGGCCGGACTCGCGTTGCTGCAACACGAGCCGGGCGGTGGCGAACTCAGGCCTGCTCCGCCATGTACTGGTTCTTCAGCTTGACGTAATTGTTGGAGGAGTAGGCGAAGTACTCCTTCTCCGCCTGGGTCAGCGGGCGCGCCTGTTTGCAGGGTGAGCCCATATAGAGAAAACCACTCTCCAGCCGTTTGCCCGGTGGTACCAGACTGCCGGCACCGATCACCACGTCGTCCTCCACCACCGCACCATCCAGCACAATGGCGCCCATGCCCACCAACACCCGGTCGCCGATGGTGCAGCCGTGCAGCGTAGCACTGTGACCGATGGTGACATCATCGCCGATTACCAATGGCCAGCCGGCCGGGTTGCGCTCACTCTTGTGGGTGACATGCAGCACGGTGCCGTCCTGAATGCTGGTGCGCTTACCGATACGCATGCTGTTGACGTCACCGCGGGCGGCAACAAAGGGCCACACCGAACTGTCGGCGCCGATGTGAATATCGCCGATCAGGCGGGCGCAGGGGTCCACCCAGGTGGTGGCGTCGATGGTGGGGCTGATGCCGTTGAACGGGGCCAGGGCGGTGCTCATGACACTCTCCTTTCTATTCATGCTTGCGGTTGCCGCGCACTCTATCACAGCTGGTGTGGGCCGGCAGCGGCGTTGGCGCCACAGGCGTCATACACAGTGCACTCATCAGGTGTATCATAGGGCGCTAGTGTCGCTAACCAGAGGTTGATTTGCACCATGTCCAATCCGCTGTTGGAAAACCCCGTACTGCCCACCTTCTCCGCCATCGAGGCCGCACATGTGGAGCCTGCCATTGATGAGCTGCTGCAGCGCTGCCGCAGCAATCTGCGCCAGGTACTGGACGGGGTCAAGCAGGGGCCTGTGAGCTGGGAGAGGCTGGTGGCGCCGCTGGAGGAGCAGGACGATATTCTCAACAAGGCCTGGTCGCCGGTATCGCACCTGAATTCGGTGAAAAACAGCGAATCCCTGCGGGCAGCCTACACCAGCACGCTTTCCAAACTCACTGCCTATGGCACCGAGGTGGGGCAGAACAGTGAGCTGTGCGAGGCCTACAAAGCCCTGGTGGCGAGTCCCGCTTACGAACAGCTAAGCCAGCCCCGCAAAGCCATGCTGGAACACGCCCTGCGGGATTTCCACCTGGCGGGGGTGGACCTGCCGGCGGACAAGAAGAAGCAGGCGGCGGATCTGCAACAGCGTCTATCCGAGCTCAACACCCGCTTTGCCAACAATGTACTCGATGCAACCCAGGGGTGGTTCAAGCAGATCACCGACGAGGCACAGTTGCAGGGTCTGCCGGACACGGCCCGCAGCCTGGCTCGCCAGGCCGCGCAGCAGCGGGAGCTGGACGGATGGGTCTTCACCCTGGATATCCCTTCCTATCTCGCGGTGGTAACCCACGCCGATGATCGCAGCCTGCGGGAAGAGCTCTACACGGCTTACGCCACCCGCGCCTCGGAGCTGGGCCCCAATGCCGGCCAGTGGGATAACGGCCCGCTGATGGCCGAGATTCTGCAGCTGCGCCACCAGTTGGCCAACCTGCTGGGCTTTGATGACTACGCGGCACTGTCGCTGGCCACCAAAATGGCAGAGAGCCGTGCCCAGGTGGAGGAGTTTCTGCTGGATCTGGCACAGAAAAGCCGTGCCATGGCGGAGCAGGACCTGCAGGAGCTGCGCGACTTTGCCCGCGAGCAGGATGGCGTGGATGAGTTGCAGGCGTGGGACCAGGCCTACTACAGCGAGAAGCTGAAGCTGCAGAAGTTCTCCATTTCACAGGAACAGTTACGTCCCTACTTCCCGGCCCCGAAAGTGGTGGCTGGCATGTTTGCCATTGTGGAGCGACTGTTTGATGTGCAGCTGCGGGAAGCCAGCGCCGATGTCTGGCACCCGGATGTGAAGTACTACGAACTGCAACAGGGCGGCGAGGTGATTGCCGGCTTCTATCTTGACCTGTACGCGCGCGCCAACAAGCGCGGCGGGGCCTGGATGGATGTGTGTCGCACCCGTCGTGTCGCTGCCGATGGCCTGCAGTTACCCATTGCCTACCTGACCTGCAACTTTACCCCGGCGGTGGGTGACACGCCGGCGCTGCTGACCCACGACGAAGTGACCACGCTGTTTCATGAGTTTGGTCACGGCCTGCACCATATGCTGACCAGCATCGATGTTGCGGCGGTCAGTGGTATCAGCGGTGTGGCCTGGGATGCGGTGGAATTGCCCAGCCAGTTTCTGGAGAACTGGTGCTGGCAGGAAGAAGCCATTGCGCTGATTTCCGGTCACTACCAAAGTGGGGAGCCGTTGCCGCAGGCGTTGCTCGATAATTTGCTGGCGGCAAAAAACTTCCAGTCGGCGTTGCAGATGCTGCGCCAGATTGAGTTTGCCGTATTCGATCTGCGCCTGCACGGTACCTATAACCCGCAGCAACCGCAGCCGGTGCTGGAGGTGTTGCAGCAGGTACGCGATGCGGTAGCGGTGATCCATCCGCCGGCCTTTAACCGCTTCCCCAACAGCTTTACCCACATTTTTGCCGGCGGTTATGCGGCGGGCTACTACAGTTACAAATGGGCGGAAGTGCTGTCTGCTGATGCGTTCTCCCGTTTTGAGGAAGAGGGCATCTTTAATGCCCGGGTGGGCGCTGATTTCCGTCAGCAGATTCTGGAGCGCGGCGGTTCCGCCGCAGCCATGGAGTTGTTCAAGGCATTCCGCGGCCGTGAACCCAGTGTTGATGCGTTACTGCGTCACAGTGGTATTGCGGCCTGAATTATTGGGTGAGAGTGATGAGTCAGGATATTAAAAAGCGTTTTATTGCCGGTGCGGTATGCCCGAAATGTTCGGCCATGGATACGGTACGAGTCTACAACCTGGAAGGTAAGGATTACCGCGAATGTGTGGCCTGTGGCTACAGCGATGAGATGCATTTCCAGCCGCAGGTGCGCGAGCTGGAGACGCGGGTGAATACGTCCGAGGAAGAGAAAAAGTCGGAAGTGCAGGTGTTGGTGTTTCCGCCGCCGGAGAAAAAATAGGCCCACAGGTTAAATGTATTGGGCGTAAAAAGGCCGCGCAACAGCGCGGTTTTTTTGTGTGCCGCTGTTACGTTTAATGGTGGCGTGGCGGAGCATCACGGGAGTTTGGCTTACCGAAATCGAGACCGATATCCAACTGCTCGGTCAGGCAGGGCCACTCGTTTAACTGCATGGCCCACTCTGCGGACTGGCACTGTTGCAGAAAGGCATGGAAGGCGTCGCTCTGGAACAGACGCTCTTTCTGAATGGCAGTGTCCACCGAAAACTGCACCACCTGATCCAGCTTGTTGGCAAAGCGGTCGCCGAGCAGGTGGTGCACGATCAGGTTGGCGCGGGTCATGTCCATGGGCAGCAGCGGCGCGCCGGCGTGGGCAATAAAACGATCATTGATCTCCTCCATCAGCCGGTGCGCCAGGTAAGCTTCGTCCAGCAGCGCCTGCAACCCATGATGACCATCGATCACCTCCGGCGGACTGAGGAAGTAGTCGCTGGCGATGGTGAGAAAGTGTTCGGCGTAGGCGAATACCCGGGCGCGCTCGGTGAGCAGGGAGATGGCCTCGATAAAGTCAGGGATGTGTTCGATATAGCGCAGCACAAACTGCATCAGCGCGGTGTTGGCTTCGGTTTCCGGCAGGCGGATAGCGGTGTGCAGGTAGGGCAGGCGCTGACCCAACAGTGCCTGCAGTTGCCCACTGTGGGCTTCCTGATGGCGAGCGTTGGCAATGGTCGCGCGTATCGCGCGTACATCCCTCAGATCCATGTTGGCCGGTACCTGTGTCTTTTTACCCCTGGGTACCACGCAGGCGCAGTTGTCCGGTGTCGTGGAGCAGGGATCGGGTGGTCACTCTGATGTTGTGCGGAAGGCCCGGGTTCCACGACAGTACGTTGCCGTCGCGGGAATTGCACCCGGGTAATCGCCGTCTGCTCTTGAGCATGGACGCTAAATGGCAAATGCGCCAGTGAGGGGGATTAATCCTGCGACGGAGTTTGGGGCTGCCAGAGCCGGGGCAGCCCCACACCGAGGCTGATACCGCGGGCCAGGCTGAAGAGTGTGAAGGCCAGCCAGAGGCCGTGGTTGCCCCACCCCTGTGTCAGCCACCAGAGCGGGAAAAAGATCCCCAGGGCACACACCAGCATGGCGTTTTGCATATAGCGCAGCTCGCCGGCGCCGATAAAGACGCCATCCAGCCAGAAGCCCCACAGTGCTGCCAGCGGCAACAGCACTACCCACACTGCGTAGTGCTCCAGCGCCGCCAATACCTCCGGCAGGTCGGTGAAGAGGCGAAACAGCGGGTTGCCGCTGAGCAGAAAAGCCAGTGCCATGGCGCCGGCGATAGCCGCGCTCCACAGGCCACTGGTAATCACCACATCCCGCAGCCGGGCCGGGTTGCGCCGACCGCGGGCCTCGCCCACCAGTGCCTCGGAGGCGTGGGCTATGCCGTCCAGGCCGTAGGAGGTCAGCAACAACAACTGGAAAATAATGGCGTTGGCCGCGAGGGTGATGTCCCCCATACGCGCCCCCTGGGCGTTAAAGAAGGTCAGTACCGACAGCAGGCAGAGGGTGCGTACAAACAGGTAGCGGTTGGCCTGCAGCAGCTCGGTGTAGTCCCGCAGCGGCGAGCGCAGCCACTGCCATAGTTGGCCGGCGGGGGCCTGCAGGTGGCGGCGGGCAATGGTGATCGCCAGCAGAAAGGCGCAGATGTCGGCGCTCACGGTGGCCAGCGCCGCACCATCGCTGTTGAGCCCCAGTTCCATCACCAGTACCCAGTCCAGTAACAGGTTGAGCAGATTGGTAAACACCAGGATCAGCAGCGGTACACGGGTATTCTGGCGGCCGATAAACCAGCCCATGAGAGCGATATTGGCCAGTGCAAAGGGGGCGCTCAGCAGGCGCAGCTGACAGTAGCTGGCGGTGAAGGGGGCGATCTCCTCGGAAGGCGCCATCCACGTCAGGGCCACCTCAATCAGCATTGGCGACAACAGCAGTAACAACAGGCCGAGGCCAAACGCCAGTACCAGGCTGCGCAGCAGCAGTGCCTCCACCAGCAGCTGTTCACCGGCGCCAAAGGCCCGTGCCACCAGACTGGTGGTACCCATGCGCAGGAAACCCAGTGACCAGAGCACCATGGCGATCAGGCTGGAGCCCAGCGCCACCGCGCTCAGGTAGGTGGGGGTCGGCAGGTGACCCAGAATGGCGGTGTCCACCAGCCCCAGCAGCGGCACGCTGAGGTTGCTGAGGATCATAGGCCACGCCAGGTGCAGCACAGTGCGGTGGGGCAGCCCGGAAACAGCTTGCAGTGTCACAACGGTAAGGGCATCAGGCCGGCATGGGGCGCAGCAGGCTGAGGCCAAAAGCCAGTGCGGCGCAAATCACCGCTGAGGGGCCAGCGGGAGTGTCCCAGACGAAGGAGCTGGCTACGCCGCCGATTACCGCGGTCATACCGATGAGGCTGGCGCCGATGGCCATCTGCTCCGGTGAGCGGGCCAGGCGGCGACTGGCGGCGGCGGGGATGATCAACAGCGCGGTGACCAGCATGACACCTACCACCTTCATGGCCACCGCCACCAGCAGCGCCATCATCAGCATCAGCAGCAACTTGGTGCGCACCACGGCCACGCCCTCCACCTGCGCCAGTTCCTCGTGCACGGTGAGGGAGAGCAGCGGCCGCCAGATGGCAATCAGGCCGGGAATAATCACCGCCGCCACCGCGGCAATGGTGAACAGGTCGGCGGGGGTGACCGCCAGCAGGTCGCCGAACAGATAGGCGTAGAGGTCTACCCGCCCGCGGCCAAACAGCGCCACCAACACCAGTCCGGTGGCGAGCATGGCGTGGGAGAGAATCCCCAGCAGGGTATCGGACGCCAGGGAGGAGTTGTGTTGCAGGGCTACCAGCGCCAGTGCCAGCAGCAAGCTGAAAAGCACAATGGCGAGGCTGACATTGACCGACAGGATCAGGCCCAGGGCCACCCCGGTCAGGGCCGAGTGGGCGAGGGTGTCGCCGAAGTAGGCCATGCGCCGCCACACGGCGAAGCAGCCCAGCGGTCCGGCGAGCATGGCCACACTGCAGCCCGCCAGCAGCGCGTAGATCAGGAAATCAGCCATGGTGGTGGTCCTTGTGCTGGCAGTGACTGGCGTCGCAGTTGGTGACGTCGCCGTGCATATCGTGGTCGTGATCGTGATGGTGGGTGTAGACCGCGATACCGGCGGTGGCACTGTGGCCAAACAGTTCCAGATAGGCGGGGTGTTCGCTGACGTTGTCCGGATGGCCCTGACAGCAGACGTGCTGGTTGAGGCAGATAACCGTGTCAGTGGCCGCCATCACCAGGTGCAGGTCGTGGGAGACCATTAACACGCCGCACTGGCGCTGGTCCCGGATATCGGCGATCAATTGGTAGAGGCGTGCCTGGCCGGCCACATCCACCCCCTGCACTGGCTCATCCAGCACCAGCAGCGATGGGTTGCGCAGCAGGGCCCGGGCCAGCAGCACCCGCTGCAGCTCACCACCGGAGAGGTGGTGCATGGAGCTGTTCGCCAGGTGATCGACGCCGGTGAGTGCCAGGTTGGCAGCGATGGCGGCGCGGTCGTTATGGGCCAGCCGCAGGAAGCGGGTGACGGTCAGGGGCAGGCTCGGATCGAGGTGCAACTTCTGCGGCATATAGCCGATGCGCAAGCCGGGGCGCCGGCGCAGACTGCCGCCGGTGGGCTGCTCCAGACCCAGCACCAGTCGCACCAGCGAGGTCTTGCCGGCGCCGTTGGGGCCAATCAGGGTCACAATTTGGCCTGCCATCAGGGTGATATCCACATCCTGCAGGATCTGGCGATTGCCAAAGGCGAGGCTAAGCTGGCGCCCGGCCACCAGTGCGGTATCAGTGCTCATGGCTGGTGCCTCCCAGGTCCGCGCAGCGTTTGCAGCTGCCCACCACTTCGATGGAGTGGGCCTCAATGATAAAGCCCAGCTCGTCGGCGCTGGCCTGCAGGGACGATTCCAGCGGCACCGAGGCAAATTCGATGGCGACGCCGCAGTGGCGACAGATGAGGAAATTGGTGGCGTGCTCCTGCCGAGGGTGGGTGCAGCCAACGTAGGCGTTGAGGGAATTGATGCGGTGCACCAATCCTTGCTCCAGCAGGAATTCCAGCGCCCGGTAGACGGTGGGTGGTGCCACCCGGCGAGTGGTTTCGCGGGCCAGCTGCTCCATTAATTCATAGGCGCCAAGGGGCTTGTGGCTCTGCCATATAAGGTGCAGCACCTGCTCACGCAATGCGGTCAGGCGCACCCCTTTCTGGGCGCAGAGGCTGCGTGCCGTGGTCATGGCGGTGCTGATGCAGCGGCTGTGATCATGACGGGTACCGGCGATGGCGGTGGGGATGCTGGTGTCAGGCACACTCGGCTCCAGATGACGTTACACAATTGTGAATGTGTTATTATATAACATTTCCAAACCTGATGAGGAGCCGCTGTGTTACCGCTGCGACCCGTATTGATTGTTTTCCTGTTGCTGAGCCTCGCCGGCGCCGCTGTGGCGGAGCCTCTGCGACTGGTGGCCAGCGTGCGCCCGCTGGCGCTGTTGGCCCAGTCGGTGGCGGGTGACGAGCTGGAGATCGTTACCCTGATGGAGCCAGGTGTTACCCCTCACGATTTTGCCTTCCGGGTCTCCCACCGGCGTGCACTGGCGCAGGCGGACCTGGTGTTGTGGGTGGGACCAGAACTGGAGCCCTACCTGCAGTCACCACTTCGGAGTAAGCACCAACTTTCCCTGCAGGCTTTGGATTTCGGGGCGAAAGCTGAAGGTCTCGGCATGGAAGCAGCGGTGCTGGAAAGTCATCACGATCACAGCCACGGCGACGAGGCCCACGACCCGCACCTGTGGTTATCCCGCGCGCTGGCAGTGGAGATGCTTGCCAGGCTGGCGGAGACACTGGCGGAGTTGAACCCGGCTCAGGCCGCGGATTATCGCCACAGGGCGCAGCAGCAAATTGACCGGTTGCAGCAGTTAACGGTAGTGGCAGGAGCGCAGCCACCGCGTCCCTATGCCATGGCCCACGCGGCCCTGGGGGCGTTACTGGAAGAGTTCCAGCTGCCATCGCCGCTGTTGCTGTCGGCATCACCGGAGATTGCCCCGGGAGCTCGCCGGTTGTGGCAATTGCAGCAGCAGTTGCAGCCGGGGGACTGCCTGCTGGTGGAGTGGCCGGGCCCGAGACCCTGGCAGCAGCAGCTGGCCGACGCGCAGGGCTACCGACAGCCGGTTATCGACCTGATGGGATACACCCAGGAAGTAAGCGATTACTACGGATTGCTGTCAGGATTACTGAGGCAACTACAGGACTGCGTATACGGTGACGGGGAGCAGAATTAGGCGCGGGGAAAAAAGAACCCTGCACTGGAAGAAAGGGAGGAGAGTGAGAGATCCAGTGCAGGGAAGAGCGATGATTTGACTGTTACAACGCAAATTCAGTTTTCGAGGGAAGTCTCCAACATCTTGTTGAAGCGTGCCTCCATCTCAGAAGCCAGTTTCTGGTTGGCCTCTTCCATAGTCTTTTCCAACTTCTGAGCATTGAGCTCAGCAGTCATAATTTCTTGGGTTGCCCAGCTTGAGCTGGCACCAGTTTCTGCAACGAGGACTGCCACGTTGGAGTAGCTGGAACCAACCTCAGAGCCCGCCGCGCTGTTAGCGAGGAGAGCCAGGGCAAACAAAAAACCGATCTGTTTCATGTTTAGGTCTCCGATCTTGGGTGGTTGATTCCGACTGGTAGAAGGGTTGGTTCCGCCAGTCAGGGGGTTTGTTACCTTGTTGTTACGTAGAGTAACAAAGCATTTCGGATTTTGCCAACAGTTTTTTGTCAAGAGTTTTAGGTTTTTTGGCTATATGTTTCCTATTTTCTCGGAAAAAATGGTTAGTAACACTACATATAGTGTAGGGTAACGCATAGGTAACACTAGAAGTGGCATTTCCAGCTGCCTGTGAAGGATTGTAAAAAAGTGTTACCTGCGGGCATTTGCCTTAGAAATTTCCCGGTTTGGCCTTGTCCGGATGACCCCCGGACGGTTTGTTCTGCGCCGGCAGCTGTTACAAAATAGGCCCCCACGCCGCGGCAGCCGGTTTCTGGCCGCCGCCAACTGACCCACAACAACGGAAAAATTCATGTCAAACACACCACTGGTTCTGGTGGACGGATCCTCGTACCTCTACCGCGCCTACCATGCCCTGCCGCCCCTCACCAACTCCAAAGGCCGGCCCACCGGTGCCGTTAAGGGGGTGATCAATATGCTGCGGCGGCTGGAGAAGGATTACCCGGGCTCGGAGGTGGCTGTGGTGTTTGACGCCAAGGGCAAGACCTTCCGTGACGAGATCTTTGCCGAGTACAAGGCCCATCGCCCCCCCATGCCCGATGACCTGCGGGTACAGATTGAACCCATCCACAACATCATCCGCGCCATGGGCATGCCGTTACTGATTATTGAGGGGGTGGAAGCGGACGACGTTATTGGCACCCTTGCCCGCCAGGCCACCGAACAGGGGGTGGATGTGGTGGTATCCACCGGTGACAAGGATATGGCCCAGCTGGTGAGCGACCACGTCACCCTGGTGAATACCATGACCGAGACGGTGATGGACCGTCAGGGCGTGGTGGACAAGTTCGGTATCCCGGCGGAGCTGATCATCGATTTCCTGGCACTGATGGGTGACAAGGTGGATAACATCCCCGGTGTCCCCGGCGTAGGGGAGAAGTCAGCACTGGCGCTGCTACAGGGGCTGGGCAGTCTGGATGCCATCTATGGCGACCTGGAGGCGGTGCGCTCGCTGGATTTCCGCGGTGCGAAGAAGATGCCCGAGAAACTGCAGGAGCATCGCGAGTCTGCCTACCTCTCTTATGAGTTGGCCACCATCAAGACCGACGTGCCGCTGGAGGTTGGGCCTGCCGAGCTGCGCTGCAGCCCTGCGGACGAAGCGCAGTTGCTGGAACTGTTCCGCGACATGGAGTTTAAAACCTGGGTGAAGGAGCTGGAGCAGCCACAGAGCTCCGCTGTTGCCAGTGACGGCGCAGCGGCTGCAGAGCCGGTTGCAGTGACCGTTACCGAGACCGACTACGAGACGGTGCTCACCGAGGAGCGTTTCAACCACTGGTTGGGGCAGCTGCAGGCAGCTGAGCTGTTTGCCTTCGATACCGAGACCACCAGCCTCGATTATATGGAGGCGCGGGTTGTGGGGGTTTCCGTGGCTGTAGAACCCGGCAAGGCAGCTTATATTCCCTTTGCCCACGACTATCTGGATGCCCCGCAGCAGTTGGACGAACATTGGGTCTGGGAGCAGCTGAAGCCGCTGCTGGAGAGTGAAGACAGGAAGAAGGTGGGTCAGAACCTGAAATACGATCGCAGCGTGCTGGCCAATCACGGCATCGTGCTGCGCGGTATCGCCTATGACACCATGCTGGAATCCTATGTGCTGGATTCGGTGGCCAGTCGCCACGACATGGACAGCCTGGCGGAGAAGTACCTGGATCACACCACCATCCATTTCGAGGACATTGCCGGCAAGGGCGCCAAACAGCTGACCTTCAACCAGATTGCACTGGAGCAGGCAGGCCCCTACGCCGCTGAGGATGCCGACATTACCCTGCGCCTGCACCGCACCCTGTGGCCGCAGCTGCAGCAGCACCCGTCGCTGGTGTCGGTGTTTGAAGAGATTGAGCTGCCGCTGGTGCCGGTGTTGTCGGACATTGAGCGCACCGGTGCCATGATCGACAGCAAGTTGCTGGGGGAGCAGAGCCTGGAGATTGCCCGTCGCCTGGAAGCGCTGGAGCGGGAAGCGCACGAGCTGGCCGGTGAACCCTTCAACCTCAGCTCCACCAAACAACTGGGGCAGATCCTGTTTGAAAAACTGCAGCTGCCGGTTATCAAGAAGACCCCCAAGGGCGCTCCCTCCACCGCCGAAGAGGTGCTGCAGGAGCTGGCACTGGATTACCCGCTGCCCAAGCTGCTGATCGAGCACCGGGGCCTGAGCAAGCTGAAGTCCACCTACACCGACAAGCTGCCGCAGATGATCAATCCGCGCACCGGCCGCGTCCACACCTCCTACCATCAGGCGGTGACCGCCACCGGACGCCTGTCGTCGTCGGACCCGAACCTGCAGAACATCCCTATCCGCACAGAGGAGGGGCGGCGTATCCGCAAGGCGTTCGTGGCGCCGGCAGGTTACAGGATAGTGGCGGCGGACTACTCGCAGATCGAGTTGCGCATCATGGCCCATCTGTCCGGTGATGAAGGACTGCAAAAGGCCTTTGCCGGTGGTCTGGACGTGCACAAGGCCACGGCCGCGGAAGTCTTCCAGGTGCCGCTGGAGAGTGTCAGCGGCGAGCAGCGGCGCAGTGCCAAGGCGATTAACTTCGGTCTTATTTATGGCATGTCCGCCTTTGGTTTGGCGAAACAGCTGCATGTGGGGCGCTTCGAGGCGCAGCAGTACATCGACCTCTATTTCGAGCGCTATCCCGGTGTCAAACGCTATATGGACGAGACCCGCTCCCAGGCGTCGGAGTCCGGCTATGTGGAAACCCTGCGGGGGCGGCGCCTCTATCTGCCTGAAATCCGCTCCAGCAACGGCATGCGCCGGCAGGCTGCCGAGCGCACCGCCATCAATGCGCCCATGCAGGGCTCGGCCGCGGATATCATCAAGCTGGCGATGCTGAGTGTGCACCAGTGGCTGCAGGCGTCGGCACTGGATGCCCGAGTCATCATGCAGGTGCACGATGAATTGGTGCTTGAGGTGGCCGAGGCACAGGTTGAGACCGTGTGTGCGGGTCTCAAGGAGCGTATGGAAGCCGCGATGGCGCTGGCGGTGCCGCTGGTGGTGGATGTTGGCGTGGGTGCCAACTGGGACGAAGCCCACTGACACAAATATTTAACAATAGTGTGGGAACTTAGTGGTGGACGGTCAGTCTGAGTAAGCAAGATATTTCATGGTGTCTTGCTCTCCTTACATTGCTATTGGAATTGTAAGTTAGCCCCGACTGAGTTCGGGGCTTTTTTTTGCCAGTAGTCTTTGCCAGTAGCCCCGGAGAGGGTGCCGGGGCCAGTGTGGGGAGCGAGGCAGATCGCCGCGAAAAGATTTGCAGAAATTTACAGAAACGATGGAACTCTTGTCCCTGACGCCAGTCCTAGTATGCGAGAGGGAGGTAGTTGCACCTTGTTACCATCCTCTCCGACGATGACCCCAAGATCGTCGATCCCTTTTGCGCCCGGCAGTCCCCCCCAATGCTGCCGGGCGTTTTTATTTCTGCTTCAGCCCCATTTCCCGCTTCCTGCCTCAGCTGGCAGGGGTTCCGCCTTTACTGGTCTCAGGCTTCCGGAGTCCCGGATTCCTCTGCCACCGCTTCCTCTTCAATGCGCAGCCAGCTCACCAGCTTCTGTTTCAGTTGATCCAGTCCGGTGCCTTTGAGGGAAGAGAAGAGCTGAGCACTCACCAGATCGTCTACCTCGGCTTCCTGCAGGTGCTTGCGCACCGCCAACAGGGTGGACTGGGCCGGCCCGCGCTTGAGCTTGTCCGCCTTGGTGAGGAGGATATGCACCGGCATGCCGGCTTCCACCGCCCAGTTGAGCATCATGGTGTCAAACTCCCGCATCGGGTGGCGCACGTCCATCAGCAGCACCAGCCCCTTCAGGCAGCGGCGTTCGCGCAGGTATTCCGAGAGGTTGCGCTCCCACTGCTGCTTCATGGCCAGCGGTACCTTGGCGTAACCGTAACCGGGCAGGTCCACCAGCCGCTGCGTTTCACTCAAGGCAAAAAAGTTGATCAGCTGGGTGCGACCGGGGGTTTTACTGGTGCGTGCCAGCTTGTGATTGCCTGTGAGGGTATTGATGGCGCTGGATTTACCGGCGTTCGAGCGACCGGCAAAGGCCACTTCGGCGCCCTCCTCGGGAGGACATTCGCGGATGGAGGGTGCGCTCTGGGTGAAGAGAGCTGTACTGAAATTGATCCGACTCAAAGCATAACCCTGCAAAAATAGTGAGATTTCGGGAGGTTCGTATATAATGTCGCGGTTTTTGGCCGCCCCCGGATGGCGGTCATTGTAGCTTGGACAGAACCTGGTAGGTACCCGGATCGCTGCCCGGCCGCGAATACATGCTCACAGACGACGAAATTTGACGGATTAGCCAATGAAAAACATCTTCAAGCAAGCGATTGTAGCTGTTGGATTGATTGCAGCGGCTCAGGGGGTTCTGGCAGCTGGCGACGCAGCCGCCGGTGAAGGCAAGGCAGCCCTGTGCGCCGCCTGTCACGGTGCCGATGGCAACAGCCCGGCCCCGAACTTTCCCAAACTGGCTGGCTTGGGTGAGAAATACCTGATTAAGCAGATGCACGACATCAAGTCCGGCGATCGCCAGGTGATGGAGATGACCGGCCTGCTGGACAGCATGTCTGATCAGGATATGGCTGACATCGCCGCCTTCTTCGACAGCAAGAAGACCCAGCTCTCTGGCGCCAAGCCCCTGACTGTCAGGGTCAACAGCGGTGCCGATGTGGATGGCCTGGCGCTGGGTGAAACCCTGTATCGCGCCGGTAAGGCTGATGTGGGTACTCCGGCCTGTACCGGTTGTCACTCTCCTCGCGGTCAGGGTAATGAGCCCGCCGGTTACCCACGCCTGAGTGGCCAGCACGCCGATTACATCGAGAAGCAGCTGCGCGCATTCCGTGCCGGCGAGCGCGTCAACGATGGTGATCAGCGCACCATGCGTTCCGTCGCGAAAAACCTGAGCGACGCCGAAATCAAGGCTCTGGCCAACTTCATCTCCGGCCTGAACTGATCGGGGCTCTGACCAAAAAAGCGGCTGCGGCCGCTTTTTTTGTGCCTGCCGTCTTGAGCGCGTCACAGCGCCGTTGTCAAAAATTGCAGTCGCCGGGGGGAACCGGTTTAATAACTCCGGCTCAAACCAATCAGTTTTTAACGTCACGTCGGGGCGCTTGTTGTCGCCACCGCCCAATCAGGGAGTTTATCCATGCGTTTAGTTGTCGCTCTGTTAACCACCATGCTGGCGTTGGTCGCTTGCGCCGAAGAGAAGGCCAGCCAGCCGACCTATGAGGCAGGCAAACACTATGTGGTCCTCGATAAGCCGGTGCACACGCTGGACCCCAACAAGATCGAAGTGACCGAAGTGTTCTGGTACGGCTGTGGCCACTGTTTCCAGTTCGAGCCCCTGATCAGTGCCTGGAAGGCCAAACAGAAGAGTGACGTGATCTTCCGCGGTTCGCCCGCCATGTGGCGCCCCAATATGGAAGAGCATGCCCGTGCCTACTACACCGCGCAGGCGCTGGGGGTGCTGGATAAAATGCACCTGCCGCTGTTTAACGCGCTCAACCTGCAGGGCATGGCGCTGGATGATGAGAAGTCGCTGGAAGATTTCTTCGCCGCTCAGGGCGTTGACCGTGAAGCCTTCAAAAAGACCTTTGGGTCCTTTGGCGTCAACAGCCAGGTAAAGCAGGCGGCGGCCCGGGCTCGCAGCTACGGCATCACCGGCACCCCGGAAGTGGTTGTGGATGGCAAATACCGTGTCAGCGGCCGCATGGCGGGCAACCACGAAGAGATGCTGAAGGTGGTGGATTTTCTGGTGGCGAAGGTTCGCGCCGAGAAAGGCTGATACTGCAAACTGCTCTACGGCAGCGGGTCCCGGGGACCTGCTGCTCCTCTCTCCGGATACCTCCGAATTTACCCGCGCCCACGAATGATCGCCGCCGAGCTCCGGCAGCGTTGCTGTAACCGGGTTGCGGGGCTAACGGGCAGACAGGCGTCAGTTAACCGCCTGCAGTGCCTCACGGAAAAAACCGTCCACCAGTACCGGCCACTGTTCATCCCAGCATTCGGTGGGGGGGCGCTTGAATTCACTGCGCACAAACTGGGCGATGCGCCCTTCGGCCACGGCCATCAGCAGGTTGGCGGCGGATGTGAGGGGGATGGTGGGGCGGATGCCCTCGCGGATCTCCGCTTCGCGCAGGATCTGTTTGATCTGGGTCTCCAGGCGATCATAGAGCTGGGCCACGCGGGTACGCAGGCGCTCGGTTTCGCCGGTCAGGGCGTCGCCGGTCAGAATGCGGGTGATGCCGGGATTGCGCTCGGTAAAGGTGAGCAGCAGCGAGAGGATCTTGTAGCAGCGGGTCAGGGCTGCCGGCTCTTCGTTGGTAATGAGGTGGATGCGGCTGAACAGCGTCTCTTCAATGAACTCAATCAGCCCTTCGAACATTTTGGACTTGCTGGGAAAGTGGCGGTAGAGCGCCGCTTCCGAAACACCCACCTCCCGCGCCAGGGCGGCGGTGGTGATGCGGGCACCAGGGGCGACCTCCAGCATATGAGCGAGGGACTCAAGTATCTGCTGGCGGCGGGAAATTTTGGTGTTTGATTTGCTCATAGTGCCTTCTGTAAGAATCCCCGGCCAGCCGCTTAAAGAGAATGCCGCTGTTCGAAGTTATGGTGAGAGTTTGTGATCCACCTCTGGAAAACTGCGGACACAGCTTGCCTTTGGCAGAGATGCGCGGCTGGACCCACAGCCTGCACGCCTGTTATTCACAACACCAGGGAAGCTGTAATCCTAGCCGCTTAAAGTGCCATCTTCAACATGGCGCTGGCGCGAAAGACAAAAATCCCGGCACGGGGACCGGGATTGAAAATTCATCCTTTGGGGCTGCGGCCGCAGCCGATATCGTCCGACCGCCAGGCGCTGTTTCCCCGCTTGATGACGATCAGAGTTTGTTGGTGATCAGTGTACCCACGCCCTCGTCGGTAAAGATCTCCAGCAGTACGGCGTGATCGACACGGCCGTCGATAATGTGGGCGCTGGTAACCCCGCCTTTCACCGCGTCCAGTGCGCAACTGATTTTTGGCAGCATGCCGCCGTAAATGGTGCCGTCCTCGATCAGTGCATCCACCTGCTTGGTGGTGAGGCCGGTGAGCACCTGGCCATTCTTGTCCTGCAGCCCGGAGACGTTGGTCAGCAACATCAATTTCTCCGCCTGCAGCACCTCGGCGATCTTGCCGGCCACCAGGTCGGCGTTGATGTTGTAGGAGTTGCCTTCGGCATCGACACCGATAGGGGCAATCACCGGAATGAAATCGCTGTTGATCAGCATGTCGATCACGCTGCGGTTGATGGTGGAGACCTCACCCACATGACCGATATCGATAATTTCCGGCTCTGACAGCTCCGGGTTATTGCGGGTCACTTTCAGCTTGCGGGCGCGGATCAGCTGACCGTCCTTTCCGGTGACACCGATGGCCTGGCCGCCGTTGCGGTTGATCAGGTTAACGATCTGCTTGTTCACCGAGGCGCCCAGCACCATCTCCACCACGTCCATGGCTTCGCTGTTGGTGACGCGCATGCCATCGACGAACTCCGAGTGGATGTTGAGCTTTTCCAGCAGCTGGCCGATCTGCGGGCCGCCGCCGTGCACCACCACCGGGTTCATCCCCACCAGCTTCATCAGCACGATATCGCGGGCGAAGCTGTTCTGCAGTGCTTCACCCTCCATGGCGTTGCCGCCAAATTTAACGACCACCGTGCGATTGGTGAAGCGCTGGATATAGGGCAGCGCTTCGGTCAGTACATTGGCAATATTGGTGGCGGCATCGCGCTTCAGAGACATGGATCAACCTGCAAATCGTGGTTAAAAAGGAATGTTCAGTGTGGTGTCGACTTTGAGCAGCTCGCGGCGGAACAGCCCCTGCAGCTGCTGCAGTACACTCTCGCTCTCGGCCTCAAAACGCAGGGTCAGCGCCGCGGAGGTGTTGGAGGCGCGCACCAGCCCCCAGCCCTTGGGAAAATCCACCCGCAGGCCATCAATGGTAATGACGTTGCCGTTCTGGAAATCGCCTTCCTTGATGAGCTGTTCCACCAGCCGGAATTTCTGCGCCTCCGGCACCGGGATCAGGATTTCCGGCGTCGAGGGTGGCAGCGGGAAGCTGGCAAACAGCGAGTCGGCATCCTGGTCCCGCAGGGTCATGATTTCCAGCAGGCGGGCGGCGGCGTACATGCCGTCATCAAATCCGTACCAGCGGTCCTTGATAAAGATGTGGCCGGAGAGTTCACCACCCAGCAGGGCGCCGGTCTCCAGCATCTTGCTCTTCATCTGTGAGTGGCCGGCCTTCCACATGATGGGGCGGCCGCCGTAGCTGCTCACCAGCTGGTTCAGCTCACGGGTGCATTTTACGTCAAACAGTACGTCGGCGCCCGGGTTGCGGCTGACAATATCTTTGGCAAACAACATCAGCAAGCGGTCCGGCCAGATGATCTCCCCGGCGGGTGTCACCAGCACCAGGCGGTCGCCGTCGCCATCCAGGGCGATGCCCAGGTCGGCGTCGCTCGCCTGGACCCGCTGGATCAGATCGCGCAGGTTGTCGGCAATGGTGGGGTCCGGGTCGTGATTGGGGAAGCTGCCGTCCAGCTCGCAAAAGAGGGGTTCTACGTCGCAGCCCAGTTCGGTAAACAGCTGTGGCGCTACGGTGCCGGTGACCCCATTGCCGGCGTCAATGACCACCTTGACGTCGCCAGCCAGGGCGACGTCGGCGAGGATGCGATCAATATAGGCACTGGAGACATCCATCTGGCGCTTCTCGCCTTCACCGCGACAGAGGTCGTCGCTGAGAATGCGCTGGCGAATGCGCTGCACGTCCTCGTCCACCAGGGTGCGGCCGCCGATCACCATCTTGAAGCCGTTATAGGCGGCCGGGTTGTGACTGGCGGTAATCATAATGCCGCTGTTGCTGTCGGGCAGCGCGCAGGTGGCGTAGTAGAGCAGGGGGGTTGGCACCAGCCCCAGGTCGATGGCGTTGCAGCCGGTGCTGAGCACGCCGCGGATCACCGCCTCGGTCAGGGCTTCGCTGGTGAGGCGCCCGTCGCGGGCAATAAACAGGTTGTTGTCGCCTGCCGCCAGCGCTTCACTGGCCACGGCCCGACCCACCAGCTCCGCGAGTACAGGGGTAATCTGGTCGGCGGTGCGGCCGCGGATGTCGTAGGCGCGGAAAACTTCGGCGGGCACGTCCGCCCGTTCAGTGATGGTTTGCGGGGCTGGCTTCACCACATCGCGTTTGGCCAGACCCAGCAGTTCTCGATCATCCTCCCGCAGTTGCAGCGCTTCCAGGGCATCACCCTGCAGTGGTACCGCTGCCACTTGCGCCGCGGTGGCGCGCCGGCGCTGGGGATCCAGGCGTCCGGTGATCCACCAGGTCAGCCCCAGCAGTACCACTGCCGCCAGCAGGTGCCCGGCAAGCAGCAGCCACGGGCTCTCTTCCACCTGCGCCGCCAGCATCGGAGAGGCCTGGAATTGCACCTGCCAGACGCTGTCGGGAACGGGAGTGGTGACCTTGTCGCCGCTGCCACCGCTGCCGACCGCAAGGACGGTGGCTTTGCCACCGCTGCGGCGCAGCAGGCTGGTGCGGCCCAGCTGCGGGTCAAGGGCGGCCAGTTGTTTTTTGAGGGTGTCGGCGGAGAGGATCACCAGCAGGGTGCCCACCGGAGCGGCCTTATCGTCGCTGGCGACCGGAGTGATAAACAGCAGCTGCCACTCCTTACCCACCTTGCGCGCTTCGGGGGCGACGGGCTTGCGCTGTTCGGCGCGGTAGATCATATCCAGCTCGGTGAAGCCCAGCGCTTCCCCATCTGGCTGAGCGCTGTCGTCCCCGGTCAGGCGGTCGTGGCGCTGCAGGTCCAGCAGGCGGAAGCTTTCGGCTTCAGAGTAAGCCTTTTGCAGGGAGCGCAGCACGCCGCTGTGTGGCTGCTTCTCACCGGCGACGGCCTGCACCACTACATCGCGATGGGCGTGGGCGTTGAGTTGCTTTTGCTGTTCGCGGATATAGGCGCGAATCGCGTGTGCACGGCGCTGCGCTTGCTGTGTGACCAGCTCCTGCAGGCGCTGTTGTTCAACTGCCACCACCAGCGTCTGATAGCTCCACCAGCCACTGGCGCCCACCGCCAGTGCCACCAGCAGCAGGGAGAGGGTTGTGATCAGGGGCAGCGCGCCCTTGCGATTGGTTTGGTTACCGGCTTTGTTATTGTTAGAGGTCTTGCTTATCGCCACGCGAAAATCCTTATTGGTTGCCGCCGCTGCCTGGGGCGGCGGTAACTGCTATCCCCCGGGGTATCCGGGCCTTCAGGGTGTTTGGGTAAAGTGCTGAATCAGGTCCCGCGCCAATTGCGCCTTGCTGCGTTGTGCCAATGACTCCTCGCGATCCCGCCACACCAGGGTGACGGCGTTGTCGTCACTGTTAAAGCCAATATCCGCCTGCGATACATCGTTGGCGATCACCAGATCCAGGTTCTTGCGCTGCAGCTTGTCACGGGCATAGCGCACTACGTCCTGGGTCTCGGCGGCGAATCCCACCACCACTGCCGGCCTCTGGGTGTGGCTGGCGACCGTGCTGACGATATCCGGGTTTTTCACCAGCTCCAGGGTCATGGTGTCGCTGCTGCCTTTTTTGATCTTCTGCTCAGCCAGTTGTGCCGGGCGGAAATCCGCCACTGCGGCGGAGGCGATAAACAGATCGCAACCCTCCAGTTCTGCGAGGCTGGAGGCCAGCATCTCCTCTGCGGTCTCCACCTCTATCCGGCGGCACTCTTCCGGTGCCGTCAGGCGTGTGGGACCACTGATGAGGGTTACCCGGGCACCGGCTTCCACGGCGGCCTGAGCGATGGCGTAGCCCATTTTGCCGGAACTGTGATTACTTATATAACGAACCGGATCAATAGGTTCGCGGGTAGGGCCGGCGGTAATAACCACTTTTTTGCCAGCCAACAGACCGCTGCTGAACTGCTGGGCGGTGAGGTCAGCCAGCTCAGTGGGCTCCAGCATGCGGCCGGGGCCCACGTCGCCACAGGCCTGCGCCCCGGCGGCGGGGCCAAACAGCGTTACGCCGCGGGATCTCAGCTGCCGCAGATTCTCCTGGGTGGCGGCAGCGTGCCACATGCCCTGGTTCATGGCCGGTGCCAGACAGATAGGGGCGGCGGTGGCCAGGCACAGGGTGGTGAGCAGGTCGTTGCCCAGCCCCTGGGTCAGGCGGGCCATAAAGTCCGCCGAGGCCGGAGCCACCAGCAGCAGGTCGGCCCAGCGCGCCAGCTCGATATGGCCCATGCCCATCTCCGCTTCCGGATCCAGCAGGGTGGTGTGTACCGGGTTGCCGGACAGGGCCTGCAGGGTCAGGGGGGTAATAAATTCCTGCGCCGCCGGGGTCATCACCACCCGCACGCTGGCTCCCTGATCCTGCAGGCGACGTACCAGCTCAGCGCTTTTATAGGCAGCAATGCCACCGGTCACGCCCAGCAGTATGTGTTTGTTGGTGAGGGAGCTCATACTTATTTCCAGCTAGCAGCAGGGATAGTCGGCGCCTAAGATACCATCGCCGCGGGTTGCGATGAAGTCACGCGACCCCGGGCAGAGCCGCAGCCGGGGCAGGCCTCGGCACAGGATCACGCTCAGGGAGGGGCGCACCATGAGTATCAAACACTGGCCGCAGCAGGAGCGGCCGCGGGAGAAGCTGCTGGCCAGGGGCCCCCGGGCGCTCTCCGACGCCGAACTGCTGGCCATCTTCCTGCGCACCGGCTGTGCCGGTAAGTCAGCTGTAGACCTGGCCCGGGAGCTGCTCACCCGCTTTGGCGGGCTGCGGCAGATACTGGAGGCCTCCAGCAGTGAGTTCTGCCAGGCGCCGGGCCTCGGTGAGGCCAAGTTCAGCCAGTTGCAGGCGGTGCTGGAGATGGGGCGCCGGCACCTGGCCAGTGCCATGGAGCGGGGGACGGGGTTTACCAGTCCCGGAGCGGTGAAGGCCTATCTGCAGGCCGAGCTGCGCCACCGTCCGCGGGAGGTGTTTGCCGTCCTGCTGCTTAACAACCAGCACCAGCTGCTGGCGTTTGAAGAACTGTTCCAGGGCACGATCGACGCCGCCAGCGTCTGGCCGCGGGAAGTGGTGAAGCTGGCCCTGGCGCACAACGCGGCGGCGGTGATTCTGGCGCATAACCATCCCTCCGGCATTGCTGAGCCCAGCCAGGCGGACCGTCACATCACCGAGCGGCTGCAGCAGGCGCTGGCACTGGTGGATATTCGGGTGCTGGACCACCTGGTGGTAGGGGAGGGAGAGGTGCTCTCGTTTGCCGAGCGCGGCATGCTCTGAAGCAGCGGTAGAGCGGCCGCACAGGTTGCACAAAAAAACAGCGAATATTTGCTATTGAATCCCTGTTCTGGTATAAAACGCCGCTCGCTGTGACTGGCCCACATGAATTCCTCGCTGGCAGCTGTTTAAAAGCTCCCGGCAGACGTGATGTAGCGATGGTTTCCGCCCCCGTTTGCAGGCCCGGCCTGCCTAGTCAGTCGCGTTAGAAAACCGTTTTGATGATCATAAGTCGCTGTCCGGCAGTGACCACTTGTTTGAGAATGAGGCAACAAGATGTCCAAGGTATGTCAGGTAACTGGTAAGCGTCCAGTAACCGGAAACAATGTATCTCACGCAAAAAACCACACCAAGCGTCGTTTTTTGCCAAACCTGCACACTCACCGTTTCTGGGTTGAGTCTGAAAAGCGTTTCGTAAAGCTGCGCGTCTCCTCCAAAGGCATGCGCATCATCGACAAGAAGGGCATTGAGTCCGTTCTGTCTGACATTCGCACTCGCGGCGAAAAGGTTTAAGGAGCTAAGTCATGGCTAAAGGCGCTCGTGAAAAAATCCGTCTGAACTCTACCGCTGGTACTGGTCACTTCTACACCACTGACAAGAACAAGCGTAACACCCCAGAAAAGATGGAAATCAAAAAGTATGACCCTGTTGTACGTCAGCACGTGGTCTACAAAGAAGGCAAGATCAAGTAAGCATTGCCCTGCTTGATGCCTCCGAAAAACCCGGCTGCTGCCGGGTTTTTTGTGCCTGTTGAAAACGCAGGTTAAGCTGCCCCGCTATGCAGAGAGATTGACCGTCGTCATGCCTGAATTACCAGAAGTGGAAACCACCCGTCGCGGTATCGAGCCCCATGTGCTGGGACGCAAGATAGAGCGCCTGAGCGTACGCCAGCCGAGCTTGCGCTGGCCGGTACCGGACAACCTGTCACAACTGCTCACCGGCCAAACCCTGCGCACCCTGTCGCGGCGGGGCAAGTACCTGCTGCTGGGCTTTGACCAGGGTACCCTGCTGGTACACCTGGGGATGTCCGGCAGCCTGCGTGTCGTCGAGCGACGGGAAGACCCTGGTTACCACGATCATATCGATATCGACTTCGGTTCGAAGCGGGTGCTGCGTTACAACGATCCCCGCCGCTTCGGTGCCATGCTGTGGGCGGAGGGGGAGGTCGTTCAGCATGAATTGCTGGCTCATCTTGGACCGGAGCCGCTGTCGGATGCCTTTGATGCGGATTACCTCTACCAGCGCTCGCGCAAACGCAAGCAGTCGATCAAAACCTTCATTATGGACAGCAAGGTGGTGGTGGGGGTGGGGAACATCTACGCCAACGAGGCGCTGTTTGCCGCTGGTATTCGCCCCACCGTGGCTGCCGGCAGCTTGTCCAGGCCGCGCCTGCAGGCGCTGGTGCACGAGATCAAAGCCGTACTGGCGCGGGCCATTACCCAGGGCGGCACCACCCTGCGGGATTTTGTCGGTGGCGATGGCAAGCCCGGCTATTTCCAGCAGAGCCTGCTGGTCTATGGCCGCGGCGGTGAACCCTGCAAGCAGTGTGAGAAGCCCCTGAAGGAGGTGCGATTGGGGCAAAGGTCGACTGTGTACTGTACGGCTTGCCAGCGCTAGGGCTACAATTGTCCGCAAAATCGATGGACTAGAAGGAGAAAACAGTGTCGATTGCGTCGGGAAGAATTAAAGCAGCTGTGCTGGCCGCTCTTTTGGTATTCACCTCTACCAGCATGGCGTCAGGCATCAATACCGTGGATGAGGATCCATCCATGCTGGCGATGACCGGAGATCTGGTAGTAGTACGGCCAGTGATGTTTGTCACTACCATTGTGGGCTCAGCCGTGTGGCTGGTTTCCCTGCCGTTTTCACTGGCGGGCGGCAATGCCATGCAGGCGGCGGATACGCTGGTGGTTGGCCCTGCCAAAACCACCTTCGTGCGCTGCCTGGGTTGCACCCGCAACGGCTATCGCCACAGCCCTGAGTAATCCCTCTCCGGCCCTGTTGCGCAGGCGCGCAGCAGGGTGCCTTGCCTGCCCGACCGGCGCCGCGCTGTCAGTTGGCGAATTTCGTTTTCAGTTCCTGCACAATAATCGGCGGCACAAACTTGGAAACGTCGCCACCCAGTGAGGCGATCTCCCGCACCAGCGACGATGAAATGTAGGAGAGGTGTTCCGCAGGGGTCAGAAATAGGCTTTCCATGTTGGGGCTCAACGCCCGGTTCATATTGGCCAGCTGGAACTCGTACTCAAAGTCAGATACCGCCCGCAGACCACGCAATACGCCGTTGGCCTTTTTCTGCTGTACCAGGTCCGCCAGCAACACGCTGAAACCACACACTTCCACGTTATCGAGGTGGCCCAATACACGGCGCACCTGGTCCACCCGTTGTTCCAGCGAAAAGAGCGGGTTTTTCTTGGTGTTGGCCGCCACCGCCACTGTGACTTTGTCGAACAGGCGACAGGCGCGCTCAACCAGGTCGATATGGCCATTGGTGATGGGATCGAAAGTGCCCGGATAAACCACGTGCTTCATGGAAATCTCTCGCTAGGTCAGTGATTCCGGCCCGGTCAGGGCCTTCAGGGAGGCGCGATGTTATACAATTTGCGGCGACAGTACAAAACCTGTTCAATCCCGCTGTGCCTTACTCCAATGTAGTCGCTCGGCGAAATAAGCGGAAACAGACTTCGCCAGCCTGCTTCTCCCGCATTAATTCCCAGTCTGCCGGGGCAGACAGTGGATAATCCCTGGGGGTTTCCACGTAGATCAGGGCATCGTCGTTGAGCCAGTTGCCCTCTTCCAGTTGCTGCAGGCAGGGGTGCCAGAGGTCCTGCTGAAACGGCGGGTCCACAAACACAATGTCGAAGCCGCCACTGGGTGTCTGCTGCAACCATTGCAGGGCGTCGGCCTGCAGGGCCAGGCCCCGGTCACAGTCCAGCAGCTGCAGGTGTGCCTCTATCTGCCGGGCGCTGGGGGCGTGATTGTCGAGCAAGGTGGTGTGGGCGGCGCCCCGGGACAGGGCTTCCAGCCCCAGTGCGCCACTGCCGGCAAACAGATCCAGGCAGCGGGCGCCATGCAGGAACGGCATCAGCCAGTTAAAGAGGGTTTCGCGCACGCGGTCACCGGTGGGGCGAAGCCCTTCGGCGGCGCTGAATTGCAGCTTGCGGCCGCGCCACTCGCCGCCGATGATGCGCAGTGTGGAGCTCTGCTGGCGTGGTGACGGTCTGGCGTCGGGGCGCCTTGCCCGGGAGGTGTGTTTCAAAGCCTGCCTCGCGCTTCTGGAGTGGTGGATGCACGGTGGGCAGTATGCCGGTAAAATGCCGGACTTTCAGCATCTGGCGGCTATTCAGGGGTTGCAGCGAGTGAGTAATAATTTTTTCAGCCGGTTCCGCAAAAACAAGGATGGGGATACCCCGTCTCAGGCACCCGGGACTCCGGCCGAGCACAGCGATGAGCCCGCTGTCGGTGAAGAGTCGCCGCCGCCTCAACCTCAGGCGCCAGCCGTAGAGAACCCGGAAAGCGAGCCATCCGCTGCCAGCGAGACGCCTGAGCCAGAGGAAGCCACTGCACCCGAGACGCCGCCGGAAACCGAAGCCGGCGGTGGCTTTTTCGCCCGTTTCCGCAAATCCGGTGGTGAGGCTACTGCAGACAGCGCGGCTGCGGAGCCCACTGCCGATGCCCTGGAGCCAGCAGGCGCTGCAACACCCTCAGCGCCCGTTGAGCAGGAGAAGCCAGCCAGCGGTTTCTTTGCCCGCCTAAAGTCCGGCCTTTCCCGCACCAGCAGCAATTTTGCCGACGGCCTTGGCAACCTCTTCCTGGGGCGCAAGGAGATCGACGAAGAACTGCTGGAAGAGGTGGAGACCCAACTGCTGGTGGCCGATGTTGGCATCGATGCCACCACCGCCATTATTGATCGCCTTACAGAAGCGGTGAGGCGGCGGGAGCTCTCGGACGCCGGCGCGCTCTATCGCAACCTGAAATCCATCCTGGTGGAGATGCTGCAGAAGGTGGAAGCACCCATGCAGTTACCGCCGAACAAACCCGCGGTGATCCTGGTGGTGGGTGTCAACGGGGTGGGTAAAACCACCACCATTGGCAAACTCAGCAAGCGCCTGCAGGGCGAGGGCAAGAGTGTCATGCTGGCGGCCGGCGATACTTTCCGCGCTGCCGCGGTGGAGCAGCTGCAGGTGTGGGGGGAGCGCAATGACATCCCCGTGGTGGCACAACACACCGGTGCCGACAGCGCGTCTGTGATCTACGACGCTATCGCCTCGGCCCAGGCTCGCAGTGTGGACGTGCTGATTGCCGATACCGCCGGTCGCCTGCACAACAAGAGCAACCTGATGGACGAGCTCTCCAAGGTGAAGCGGGTCATGGCCAAGCTGGACGACAGCGCACCGCATGAGGTGTTGCTGGTGCTGGATGCCGGCACCGGGCAGAATGCTCTCAACCAGGCACAGCAGTTTATCGACGCGGCCGGGGTGACCGGGCTCGCCCTGACCAAACTGGACGGCACCGCCAAGGGCGGTGTTATCTTTGCGCTGAGTGAAAAATTTGGCTTGCCGGTGCGTTTTATAGGCGTCGGCGAAGGCGTCAACGACCTGCAGCCCTTTGTGGCTGAAGAGTTTGTCGAGGCGCTGTTTCAGGGGGCCAGCGAATAACAAGCCGCTGTCGTGGGACGCGACAGCAGAACCATCAAATAACTTGGGGAAGCCGCTGGCGGCAGCGCTGTCGGCGGGCAACTATGATCCGATTCGATCAGGTGAGCAAACGTTATCCCGGCGGCTATGAAGCCCTGAGCCGGGTCAGCTTCGACGTGCCGGCGGGGGACATGCTGTTCCTGACCGGGCACTCCGGCGCCGGTAAAAGTACCCTGCTGAAACTCATCATGCTGATGGAGCGAGCGACTCAGGGGCAGGTGCTGGTCAACAACCAGAATCTCAACCGCCTCTCCAATCGCCAGATTCCCCTGCTGCGTCGCCAGGTAGGCGTGGTGTTCCAGAATCACCAGCTGCTGTTTGACCGCAGCGTCTTCGACAATGTGGCCCTGCCACTGATGATTGAGGGTTACCACCCCCGGGAAGCCGGTCGCCGGGTGCGGGCTGCACTGGATAAGGTGGGGCTGCTGAAAAAAGAGAAGCAGAACCCGATCGTACTCTCCGGTGGTGAACAGCAGCGGGTGGGCATCGCCCGGGCGGTGGTTAACAAACCCAGGTTACTGTTGGCGGATGAGCCCACCGGCAACCTGGATCCGGAGCTGTCGGCGGAGATTATGCGCCTGTTCCAGCAATTCAACGATGTGGGGGTGACCGTGATGATCGCCAGCCACGATATCAGTCTGATTCGTCGTCTCAACCGCCGCGTACTGGGCCTGGCAGACGGGCAGCTGGTGCACGACGGAGTTCTGCCTCATGTCTCAGATCCGCAAACCACCGAAGGCTGAGGCCGCTGACAGCCGCGACGCCGGTGGCGGCCAGGCCCGTGGCCGGGGTGGCGACAGCGGCGCCAGCGTTTATCGTACCCAGGTGTCCGATCGCTGGCGCAGCTATCTGGCGCACCATCGCCACAGTGCCCGCGACAGCCTGCAGCGGTTGCTGGCCACGCCGTTACAGAGCCTGATGACCTGGCTGGTGATTGCCGTGGCACTGGCATTGCCGGCGGCCATGAAAACCGCCCTGGATAATGTGCAGGTGCTGGGTGACAGCTGGCAGGGGGTGCCGCAATTGTCGGTGTTTCTCAATCCCCGCGCCCGGCCGGCGGCGATTGATACCTTCCGTGAGCAGTTGCAGAAGCATCCGCAGGTAAAGGGTGTGGAATATATTTCGCCCGAGCAGGCCCTGAAGGAGTTTGAGGCGCGTTCCGGTATGGGCAATGCCCTCAGCAGCCTGGACAGTAACCCGCTGCCGCCAACCCTGCTGGTGGTACCCAACGATGGGCTCGACGCCCAGGCGCTGGCGGCCCTCGGTGACAAATTGAAAGCCGAGCCTGTGGTAGACGATGTGGTGTTCGATCGCGCCTGGGTGGAGCGGCTCAACCAATTGCTGGCCCTGGGCGAGCGACTGGTGCTGGCGCTGGGGGGGCTGCTGGGCCTGGGCGTGGTGCTGGTGATTGGCAACACCATCCGCCTCTCCATCGAAAACCGCCGGGATGAGATCGTGGTGATCAAGCTGGTGGGCGGTACCGATGCCTTTGTGCGTCGCCCCTTCCTTTATACCGGTATCTGGTATGGCCTGGGGGGTGGTCTTATTGCGCTGGTGTTGCAGGTGCTGCTGCTGTGGCTGCTCTCCGGGCCGGTAGCGGCACTGGCCAACAGCTACCAGAGCCACTTCGGCCTCTCCGGCCTGGGGTTGTCGGGCAGTCTCAACCTGCTGCTTCTGGCCGCCCTGATTGGCTGGCTGGGGGCCTGGCTGGCGGTGGGCAGGCATCTGGGGGAGATTCAGCCTCGCTGACACCCAGAAATCGGTTTTTTGACCTAACAGACTGAATTTTAGGGTGTTTTCAGGTGCCGGGGGCTTGAATCCGGGAACTTTTTGGGTTATCTAGAATCCTATGTAGCGGATTGTGTTAGACTCTTTCCGTTCTGGAAGTAACTCACTGGAGACACACTGCATGGGAACAAGCTTACAGCCTGTAGGGGTACTCGCACCTGGAGCTAACCTAAATGCGTATGTTCAGGCCGTAAACGGCTTCGCGGTTCTGTCGGCCGAAGAAGAGAAGCAGCTGGCCGAAGATCTCTACTACCACGAAGACCTGGAGGCTGCCCGCCGCCTGGTTATGGCCCACCTCCGCTTTGTGGTGCATATCGCCCGCTCTTATTCCGGTTATGGCCTCGCCGAGGCTGACCTGATCCAGGAGGGCAATGTCGGCCTCATGAAAGCGGTAAAACGCTTCAACCCCGAGAAAGGGGTGCGTCTGGTCTCCTTCGCGGTGCACTGGATCAAGGCCGAAATTCACGAATTTATCCTGCGCAACTGGCGCATCGTCAAGGTGGCTACCACCAAGGCGCAGCGCAAGCTGTTCTTTAACCTGCGTGGGGCCAAGAAGCGTCTTGCCTGGCTGACCAACGAGGAAGCCCACGCGGTAGCCAAAGACTTGGATGTGGACGTCAAGCACGTGCGCGAGATGGAAGGTCGACTGTCTGCTTACGACGCCGCCTTTGATGCCGGCACCGATGAGGATGATGAAACCGCCTACCAGGCGCCGGCCTACTACCTGGAAGACAAGCGTTACGACCCTGCCCGTCAGCTGGAAGAGGCGGACTGGGAGGAGAGCGGGGCCAACAGCCTGGCGCTGGCACTTGAGGACCTGGACGAGCGGGCGCGGGATATCCTGCAGCAGCGCTGGCTCAACGAAGACAAGGCCACCCTGCACGATCTGGCGGCCAAGTACGGTGTCTCTGCCGAGCGTATCCGGCAGCTGGAAAAGAACGCCATGAAAAAGATCCGGGCGATTATGGAAGCCTGATTGCCAATCCGGCCCGGGATCCCACCACAAAGCCGCTGACCAGCGGCTTTGTGCGTTTTGGGGGTTTAGCGATTTAAAGCCAGTCAAGACGCTGGCCAGCTTCAGTTTTGCGCGCCATGCCACTACAATGGCGTCCGTTTTTTATCCAGCAGTGGGGCCCGGTGGGCTATGGCAAGAATGTTTGTCGCACTGGCAGCCGTCAGCGGGTTGCTGGCAGTGGTACTGGGGGCCTTCGGAGCCCACGGCCTCAAGGGCAAATTGCCGGAGGCGATGCTGAATGCGTACAGCACCGGTGTGCAGTACCACTTCTACCACACCCTGGCACTGTTGCTGGTGGCTCTGCTGTTGCAGCGGCTGACCTCGGCATGGCTGCTCTGGAGCGGCTGGCTGTTTGTGGCCGGGCTGCTGTTGTTCAGTGGCAGTCTCTATGCGTTGGCGCTGGGTGGCCCCCGTTGGCTGGGCCCGGTGACCCCCATAGGTGGACTCTGCTTTATGGCCGGATGGCTGTGTTTGTTTATCGGCGCCTGGCGCACGGATGGTTGAATAGGTCTCTACTTACCATGACTGATGCTTTGGATCTCAAGCCGGAATTCAAACAGAAGGCGATTCGCAGCTACGTAATTCGCGGTGGCCGTATCACGGTCGCACAGAAGAAAGCGTTTGATCGTTACTGGCCCCACTTCGGCCTCAGCTTGTTTGACGGGCCACTGGATATGGCGGCCACTTTTGGCCGTGAGGCACCGGTGGTGCTGGAAATTGGTTTTGGTATGGGCGAATCGCTGCTCTCCATGAGCCAGGCCGAAGCCGACAAGAATTTTATCGGCATTGAGGTCCACCCCCCGGGCGTGGGCAGTCTGATCAATAATGCGGGCAAGGCCGAAGTGGGCAACCTGCGCGTGTACATGGCCGATGCCGTGGACGTGCTGGACGACTGTATTGCCGACAACAGCCTCGATCGCTTCCAGCTCTACTTTCCGGATCCGTGGCATAAGAAAAAGCACAACAAGCGTCGTATCGTGCAGCCGGCGTTTATCGAGCGCATCAAGGCCAAGCTCAAGCCCGGCGGTGTGATTCACATGGCCACCGACTGGGAGGCTTATGCCGAGCATATGATGGAAGTGCTGTCCGCTGCAGAGGGTCTGGAAAACTGTGCCGGTGAATACCTCTTTGCCGAGCGGCCCGACTATCGCCCCATCACCAAGTTTGAGCAGCGCGGTGAGCGTCTTGGTCACGGCGTCTGGGATCTGCTGTTCCGCAAAACGTCCGCCTGATTGATCCGGTGTGACGTCTGTCACAATCGAATGTTACAATCCCTGCTGTTGAAATGATGCGGTACGCGCTGGCGTATCGCCATCTGTTCTGGTCAGGCGCCCGGCGCGTCACCCGTTCGCCCCGATTGGCAACAAGGACGCTGCATGCTCGCACGTTTTACTCTGCTCTCCTTCCTCTCCCTGTTTTTGCTCGCCTGCCAAAGCGCTTACTACGGTGCGATGGAATCCGTCGGCTACCACAAGCGCGATATCCTGGTGGATCGCATCGAAGACGCCCGCGATGCCCAGGTGGATGTGAAGGAGCAGTTCTCCTCGGCGCTGGAGCGTTTCAGCACCGAGCTCAATTTTGATGGTGGCGAGCTGCAGCAGGCCTATGAGTTGGTCAACGACGAATACGAAGCCAGCCAGGCACGCGCCGATGAGCTGAGCGAGCGTATTGACAGCGTGGAAGAGGTGGCTGAAGCACTGTTTGAGGAGTGGCAGGAGGAGTTGTCACTCTACACCAGCGCTACACTGCGCCGCCAGAGCGCGGCCAAACTGCAGGAGACCCGTCGCAACTACAGCCGTATGCTGGCCTCGATGCACACGACTGAGAAAAAAATGCAGCCGGTATTAAATACCCTGCGCGATCAGTCGCTCTATCTCAAGCACAACCTCAACGCCCGTGCGGTGGCGTCTCTCAAAAATGAATTTTCAACCCTAAAGCGGGATATCAACGTATTGCTAAGGGATGTGGAAACTTCCATTGCCGCCGCCGATCAATTCATGAGTCAGCTAGCTGACAACTGATGGTCTAAACTTGTCTGGTCGCACCGGAGTTTGTGCCGGATAACATTCTCAATACCATAAGGAACAGTCCTATGACGAAAACGCTCACTCGCCTTGCCGCTGCCACCGGATTTGCGCTGGCCGCGGTTACACCGATGGTGCTGGCTGACGACCACAAATTCGAAATCAACGGTGGTCTCGGCTACCACCTGTTCGATGAAGACTGGGAGATTGAAGACGATCTCTTTTACGGCATCGGTCTGGGCTATGTGATCGATCCCACCTGGACGGTCGAGGCCTGGTGGCTGGAGTCCGGCACTGAGGCCGAGGACTTCAATATTGATGTGGATCTGCGTGAATACCGCGTTGATGTCCTCTACCACCTGGTGGAAGAGGGCGACTGGCGTCCGTTCATTGTTGCCGGTGTGGGTGATATGGAGTTCGATATCGATGGTTTCGACAAACACAGTGGTACCCGCCTGAACCTGGGTATGGGTGTGAAAAAAGCGTTGACTGAGCGTCTCAATTTGCGCGGTGACGTGCGTGTATTGAATAACATCGACGAAGAGATGACCGATCTGGCGGTGATGCTGGCCCTGAATTATGAGATTGGTGGTAACTACAGCAAATCCGAGCCGGCTCAGCAGCAGGCCAGCGATTCTGATGGTGACGGTGTAGAAGACAGCCTCGACCAGTGTCCGGGTACACCGGCCGGTGTGGCCGTGAATGCCCAGGGCTGCCCGCTGGACAGCGATGGTGACGGTGTCTACGACTACATGGACAAGTGCCCTGATACCGCTGCGGGCCTCAAGGTCGATGCCGATGGTTGTCCGGAAAAACTGGAAGAGAGCATCTCCATTACCCTGAAAGTACATTTTGATCACGACAGTGCGGTGGTCAAGGAGAGCTACTACAGCGATATCAAGCGCGTGGCTGACTATATGGCACAGTATGAGGGTTCGGTGGTGGAGATCGGTGGTCACTCCGATGACCGCGGTTCCGACACCTACAACCAGAAGCTGTCCCAGCGCCGCGCCGATTCAGTGGCTGCGGTATTGGTCAAGGAGTTTGGTATCGCCCAGGAGCGTGTGACCTCCAAGGGTTATGGTGAAGAGGGCCCGGTTGCCAGCAACGATACCGAAGAGGGGCGTGAAGCCAACCGTCGGGTTGAGGCAATCATCAGCAGTCAGTAAGAGTCTGGCTGCGATACAAAAAAACCGGCGCAATCTGCGCCGGTTTTTTTATGCCGGGACTACTGTTCGCGGCGGGAGGCGGTGTAAGCACCGCCCTAGTTCACCACCAGAATATCGCACTCCAGCCGGTCGAGAACCTTTTCCGCGGTGTTGCCCAGCAGCAGGCCCCGCACACCCTTGCGGGCCACGGTCCCCAGCACCACCACATCACAGCGCAGCTCTTCAGCTACCTCGATAATGGAATTTTTGGCAGAGCCCCGGCAGATATGCACCCGCTCCGGCAACAGGCCGTAGAGCCGGGCAATTTTCTGCTCGGCGGATTCGGCTTCATCATCCACCAGCATTTGCAGCACCTCGGCAAGATCCGCCTTCTGTTCCAGTGCGGTGACACAGTGCAGGTCGGATTGCGTCGCCTCTGCCAGTCGCTGGGCCTCGGTCATAATTGCGTTATTGAGCAGGTCGTGGCCGGGATCGTCGCTGTCCAGCGTGATGGCCGCCAGCAGCCGCTGCCCGGTCCAGGGATCGGGATCATTCACTAGCAGTACCGAGCATGGTGCTCCGCGCAGCAGCACCACATCCGAGGTGCGGGTAAGGTGGCGCTCCATCAGCGTGTGCGGGCTGGAGGATTTGAGGATGAGGTGGGCTCCGGCCTGTTCGCTGGCGCGGACCACAGAGTCCTGCCAGTCGCTGTTCCAGTAAGCCTCGGTGGTCACTGCCAGCCCCTCCTTGCGCAATGGGGCCGCCAGCTCCTCCAGTAATTGCTCGGTCTCCCTCATCAGCACTGTCTTGGCCTCACGGCGGGAGCTGAACTCCGACATGTCCTCGGTATGGTCACAGCAAAACAGGTGCAGCCTGGCATTCATCTCCACGGCAATCTGTTCTGCGCGCTTGAGCGCTATCTGCTCGATGGCGGTAGGATCGATAACCACAAACAGGGTGCTGGTCACAATCGTATCCCTCCTTGGTGAGTGAGTTGTGAGCCTCTACAATATGGCACACATTGAATATTGTTGTTAACGGACCAGAGGGGTTTTGTGACATGTCAAAGAAAGTGGCGGTAATACTGGCAGGCAGTGGTGTATTTGATGGTTCCGAGATCCATGAAGCCGTCATCACTCTGCTGGCGCTGGATCGCGCTGGTGTGGCAGTACAGTGCTTCGCACCCGATGTGCCACAGCTGCACGTCATCAATCACCTCACCGGTGAGGTGATGGAAGGAGAACCGCGCAATGTGCTGGTAGAAGCAGCGCGCATTGCCCGTGGCGCGGTTAAGGATCTGAAAGAGGCCAGTGCCGCTGACTTTGATGCGCTGGTCATCCCCGGTGGCTTTGGTGTGGCAAAAAACCTGTCTGATTTTGCTCTCAAGGGGCCGGAGATGAGTGTGAATGCGGATTTGTTGGCTCTGGCCAAGGCCTTTCACGCTGCCGGCAAGCCAGTGGGCCTGATGTGCATTGCGCCGGCATTGGCGGCTGCCATTTTTGGCGAAGGTGTACAGTGCACCGTCGGCACTGACGCCGGCACCGCAGCGGCGCTGACGGCCATGGGTGCCAGTCACCAGGAGGCCGATGTCAATTCCATCGTGATAGACAGTGGCAACAAGCTGGTAACTACTCCGGCATACATGCTGGCAGGCAATATCGCCGAAGCAGCATCCGGCATCGAAAAGCTGGTAGCCGAAATCGTGGCAATGGCGTAAGTTGAGTCGCATGCCGGTGGTGAAATGAGACGGACATGGATGCCCCTTTAAGCGCAAGCGAAAAGCGCAACCGCAGGGTCCTGGCCCTGCTGGTGTTCCTCTGTCTGGTAATAGCACTGGTGTTGACCGTTAACAGGCGGACAGCAAAGGAGGTTCGCTGGGACGAGACAACCCTGCGCCAGGCGTTGCAGCAGGAGATAACGCACACCCGGAAACTGGCCCGCGAACCGTTGCTGGTGACCGCTGTGCGGCAGCAAAATGCCGAGGGGCTGAGCAGGGCCGATATCCTGCGGCGTGATCTGGAGTGGATCTCAGGCGACGACTCCTCGCCCCTGAAACAGCGGCTGCTGGACAGCGAGGCAGCACGTTTTCTGCGTCTGCAGGTGGAGGGCAGCCGGGTCTACAGCGAAATGATCCTGACCGACCTGCAAGGAGCCAATGTCGCGGTCTATCCACTGAGCAGTGACTACTGGCAGGGCGATGAGGCCAAGTGGCGGCAAGTGGTTTTACAGGGGCAGGTGAGCTACCTCTCGCCCATCTCTGAAGACGTCAGCAGTGACAGCAACGTTGTGCAGCTATCGGTACCGGTAGTGGATGAGGCGCGCACCATCGGCGTGTTGATCGTCAGCATCCGCCTGAGTCATGTCCTCTTTCGCCAACTCCACTGAAGGCTCCGGGGGACAGGCTTACTCCGTCGACAGTGCCGCCTCCATCTCCTCGTACTCTTCGCTCAGGGACATCCACTCTTCTTCCGTATCGCTCAATTGCTGGCGCAGCTCCCCCTGCTGTTTCAGCAGCCCCTGCAATTCGGCTTTTTTCCCGTCGGTATAGAGCGATTGGTCGCTGAGTTGTTCTTCCAGCTGGCTGAGCGCCTGCTGCTGTTGCTCCATGCGTTTCTCGGCAGCCTGAACTTTTTTGCGTAGCGGTTGCAGTTGCTGGCGCAGTGCAGCCGCAGCCTGTCGCTGTTGCCGGCGGTCAACTTTGATCTCGGCATCGGCCGTGGCCGGAGCGCTTGAGGGGGTGTCCGGGGAACGATTGTTGTCGTTCATCCAGCGATGGTAGTCCTCCAGGTCGCCGTTGAACTCTTCCACTTTACCGTTAGCCACCAGCAGGAACTCGTCCACGGTGTTGCGCAGCAGGTGACGGTCGTGGGAGATGACCAGTACCGCGCCGGGGTAGCTCTGCAGTGCCAGCGTCAGCGCTTCACGCATTTCCAGGTCGAGGTGGTTGGTGGGCTCGTCCAGCAGCAGCACGTTGGGCTTTTGCCAGGCGATTAACGCCAGTGCCAGGCGTGCTTTCTCACCGCCGGAAAAATGACGGATCACTTCGAAGGCGCGATCACCGTGGAAGCCGAAGCCGCCGAGGAAATTGCGAATTTCCTGTTCCCGCGTGCCGGGACTGAGACGCTGGATGTGCAGGGCCGGGCTGGCACCCAGATCCAGGGCTTCCAGCTGGTGCTGGTTGAAGTAGCCCAGCGCCAGGTGTTCACCCCGTGTGCGCTCGCCACTGAGCAGGGCCAGTTCACCCACCAGTGACTTCATCAGTGTGGACTTGCCTGCGCCGTTGGGACCCAGCAGACCGTAGCGGCTGCCGCTGTCGATACGCAGGTTTACCTCATTGAGAATGGTTTTGTCGCTGTAGCCGAGGCGGGCGTCGCTTAACTGCAGCAGTGGCTGTGATGTCTTGTCGCTGCAGGGAATCTGGAACTGGAAAGGCGAATCCACATGGGCCGGCGCAATGGTCTCGAGCCGCTGCAGTGCTTTTAACCGGCTCTGTGCCTGCTTGGCCTTGCTGGCCTTGGCACGGAAGCGTTCGACAAAGCGCTCGATGTGGGCGATCTGTGCCTGCTGTTTTTCAAACATCTGCTGCTGTTGTGCCAGGCGTTCGCTGCGCTGGCGTTCAAAATCGGAGTAGCTGCCGCTGTAGAGCGTCAGCTTTTGCTGATCCAGGTGGATGATCTGCTCCACCGTGTTGTCGAGAAAGTCGCGGTCGTGGGAGATGACCAGCAGCGTACCGCGAAACTGTTTGAGCCGTTGCTCCAGCCACCAGGTGGTGTCCAGATCCAGGTGGTTGGTGGGTTCGTCCAGCAACAGCAGATCGGCCGGGCACATCAGCGCCCGGGCCAGATTCAGGCGAATGCGCCAGCCGCCGGAAAAGTCCGCCACGGAACGGTCGCCATCGCCGGCGCGAAATCCCAGTCCGTAGAGCAGCTCCTGGGCGCGGGCCTCGGCGGTGTAGCCATCGATGGCTTCAAAGTCGGCGTAGTGCCTGGCCAGCAGGTCGCCATCGCCGTCGCAACCGGCAATGGACTGCTGCACCTCGCGGAAGCGTTCATCGCCGTCCAGCACATAATCCAGTGCCCGGCGATCACTGTGCTCGATCTCCTGGGCCATGTGGGCGATACGCCAACCGGCGGGAATCTGGCACTCACCCTGATCGGGGGCCAGCTGGCCGGTCAGCAGTTTGAACAGCGTCGACTTGCCGCTGCCGTTGGCGCCAATAAGCCCGGCCCGGTGACCGTCGTGCAGGCGCAGCTGTGCGCCCTCCAGCAGGATCTTGCTGCCGCGCTGTAAATTGAGATCGTGAAGTGTAATCATGCGGCTATTTTACCACGCCCACCTCCACTTAAGCCTTCACCATGATGCAGTCACCGCAATCTTTTTGGCAGTTTGCCGTCAGCCTGTACGGCTTCGACGGTGTGCAGCCCTTGCTGCTGCGCTGGCAGGATGAGAAAGGGCTGGAGGTCACCCTGTTGCTGTGGGCCCTGTGGCTGGATCTGCAGGGCCTGCCCTGGAACGAGGCGTTGTGGCAGCAGGGCTTGTCAGGCACGACAGCGGGGCGTCGGCGAATCAAGCGTTGGCGTTTCTGCCGTCGTTGCTGCCCGCGTTCATTGGGTTGGTTAAGGGGTTGGTTCCTGCGAGTGGAGCTGGACAGGGAGCGAAGAGTGATTGATCAGCTGCAACAGCTGACCCTATCGGCCAGCGTGGTGCCAGGGGACACAGGCGGTGCAGACCTGCACCTGCATTACACCGGTCGACTGCTGCAGACCCTGGAATTACAGGATCAACAGCCGCGGTTGGAAGAGTTACTGCAGTACTGGCGAGCGGGAGATAACCAGGCGCCGGCCTGAATCCGTCGCCCACAAAAAAGGGCCGGCAGCCGGACCGAAATCCCGCTGGCCGACCCCGGGGCAGTGGTTAGACCACTGCCAGGGTGCGGTACTTACTCCTCGCCGAACAGGCTTGGGCTCAGGGGAGCCGCAGGAGCGGTTGCTGCTGGTGCAGCGGCTTCAGGAGCTGCTGCTGGCTTTGGCGCAGCGGCTTTTTTCGGCGCAGCGGCTTTGGCTTTGGCCGGTGTCTTCTTAACGCTCACTTTTTTGGCGCTGGTTTTCTTCGCTGCGGCCTTTTTGGGAGCTGCTTTTTTTGGGGCTGCTTTGGCGGCTTTAGGCTTGGCGGCGGCCTTGGTTTTGGCAGCGGTTTTCTTGGCTACAGGCTTTTTCACTGCTGCCTTTTTGGTAGTGGTTTTAGCGGCTGGCTTGGCAGCAGCGGCTTTTTTGGCTGGTGCTTTACGGGTTTTGGCTTTAGCAGCAGCTTTCTTGGCGGCGGCCTTGGCTTTTACGGCTGCAGCTTTGGCTTTCGCCTTGGCCTTGGCAGCGGCTTTTTTCTCCGCAGCTTTGGCTTTGGCAGCAGCAGCTTTGGCTTTGGCCTTGGCAGCGGCGGCGGCTTTCTTGGCAGCAGCCTTGGCTTTTACGGCGTCTGCCTTGGCCTTGGCTTTGGCTTTAACAGCGGCTTTCTTGTCGGCAACTTTCTGCTTTTGGGCAGCGATGCGAGCGGCCTTGGCAGCGGCTTTCTTCATTTCTGCTTCTGCTTTGGCGGTGGCCTTGGCAATGGCAGAAGCGGTTTTGTTGGCTTCGGCAATGGATTTAAGAGCGGCCTGGGCTTGTTTTACGGCAGCCTGACTGGCGGCGGTCACTTTCTTCTGGGCGTTTACGTCGGCGGCAGCTTTGCTGGCCTTAGTGACGTTCGCTGCAGTTTTCTTGGCTGCGGCAGCCTTTTTCGCAGTAGTTGCTTTGCCGGTCAGAGTGGTCAGCTTCTTTTTCTCAGCGGCAACCGCTTTTACGGCTACGGCTACGGCTTTTTTGGCATCAGCTACCTGTTTGGTGCGTGCCTTTTCCAGCTCGGTTTTCAGTTTGGCAATTTGGGATTCCAGATCAGAGATCGGATCGACAACTTTTTTGCGGGCTGCCATATTCATGCTTCCTTTTGGGTGGTCTAGTTAAGAGCGATTGCGCAGGGTTTTTCTTTTTGCCGGGCGGCTATTGAAAAGCGGGCGGATGATACCCGCTTTTGGCGAATAATTGTAATCCTTGGTCAGAATAAAACCAGCTTGCTGAGCCAAATAGCAAAAGTTTTTTCACTTTTTTTACGTGAAATCAATTGGCCCCGAGTGCTGCCATGTTCACATCGCTGTGTTTTGAGCGTTGGTCGCGTAAACGTTCAGTGCGGCAAGCCACCCGCCGGTGGTGAAGATCGGTTTCGGTTGGGAGCATACCTCTGTGCGTGTTGTGGTTCATGGTATGCGGCCGGTCGGCTGCAAAGCATCGGACAGGGGATCCGGGCCCCGTTCATCTTAGCGTCCTTCTTTATTGTTACTGTGCGGTCGCCTGGGTCGTCAGGGATTCCCCGAACGCTGGTCGCCCCCGGGGGATTTTCTCCCTGGAAGAACGCTCCGGGGCCTGGATCGCGGTTCGCCTCTCAATTCGCGGGGAACTGTCGTGTTATGCTAGGGTCTGTTACGGAAGGCCCCGCGCGGATCGCGTTACACTCAACCAGCCGGAAATAACAATCAACCGGTGTTGTCTATATCAGGATTAGTTATGTCGTTTACCCGAAACAAGATTTCTCGTGCGGTTGCTACCGCTGCCACCACCCTGTTGCTTGCTGGCGCGGCGACCACTTCCGTCCAGGCGGAAGAGATGGATACCGTCACCAAGCGCATGAGCTACATCTTCGGCTACCAGGTTGGCCGTAGCATTCAGGACCAACAGATTGAGATTGACCTCGATATCTACACGCAGGCGCTGAAAGATGCCCTGGCTGGCAAGGAGCCCAGCCTGACCCAGGAAGAAGTCCAGCAGGCGATGATGGCCTTCCAGTCCATGCAGCAGGCCAAGGCTGCGAAGCTCGCCGAGGCTCAACAGGCGGTCGCCGAGGTAAACCTGAAGAAGGGGCAGGAGTTTCTCGCGGCTAACGCCAAGAAGAGCGGGGTAAAGACCACCAAGAGCGGCTTGCAGTACAAGGTGCTGGAAAAGGGCAAGGGCGCCAAGCCGACCGCTGCCAGTACCGTTACTGTGCACTATCGTGGCACCCTGCTGGACGGTACCGAGTTTGACAGTTCCTACGCTCGTGGCACGCCCATCGAGTTCGGTGTAGGCCAGGTCATTCCGGGCTGGACCGAAGCCCTGCAACTGATGACAGAAGGCTCCAAGTGGGAGTTGTACATTCCGTCCGACCTGGCCTATGGCCCAGGCGGCTCCAGTCCGGCAATCGGCCCCAACGAGACACTGAAGTTCGAAGTGGAGCTGATCAAGGTCAGCAACTGATAACTCACTGCTGTTCTCTGCAGCGGTAGCTGTACCGCTGCAGAGCGTTTTCTTCTCCTTCCCCCGTTTTACGCCTCCGCAACAAAGATCTTGCCCTGCAGGTAGGTAACCGCCTTGCCCTGCAAGTAGACGCGCTCGCCGTCCATTTCACATCCTACCTTGCCGCCCCTGGCCGACATCTGAAACGCGCTGAGCCGCTTTTTGCCAAGGCGTTGTGCCCAGTAGGGTGCCAACTGGCAGTGAGCGGAGCCGGTGACGGGATCCTCATTAATGCCGAAGGTGGGGGCAAAAAAGCGAGAGACAAAATCGAATTCGGTCGATGGCGCTGTGACTATCACCGCCTTGTCGCTGGCGCTGGCCAGACGACTGAAATCGGGTTGCAGCTCGGCGAGTTGCGCTTCATTGTCCACCACCAGTAACCAGTAGCCGGCCTGTCGCGCTTCCACCAGCAGGGAGATACCCAGAGCCGCCAGCATCTCCGCCGGGGGTTCGGCGGGTGCGCCGAGGTTGGCGGGAAAGTTCATGCGCAACTCGTCTGCCCCGGCTTTCTCCACCAGCAGCTCCCCGCTGCGGGTATGAAAGATCAGCTTTTCTGCTGTCTCGCCACAGTGTTGCCAGAGGGTGTGGGCCGCTGCCAGGGTGGCGTGGCCGCAGAGATCCACTTCTGTGGCCGGCGTAAACCAGCGCAGGCGATAATGGCCCGGCTGGCTGTCGGCGATGAGGTAAGCGGTCTCGGCGAGATTGTTCTCTTCGGCGATCTGCAGCAGCAGAGTGTCACTGAGCCAGTGTTCCAGTGGTACGACCGCCGCCGGGTTGCCGCTGAAAGCGCGTTCGGCAAAAGCGTCCACCTGATAGAGATCGAAAGATTGCAGGGCAGCCATGGTCACATCCTCTGTGAGGTGGGGGGAGCTCCGGTGTGGAACGAGTGGGTCAGCTTACCAGCAGCGGTAAGCCGGAATAAAGGCTGTTGGTTGCCGGCGGAAGGGGGTATTTGGGGATGGGATGGGGGTGGTGCGATTGGCTGCGCACACGGCAGCCGTCTGGGCGCCGTGGCTCAATGGCTACCGTAATCAGGAGAGCTTATCCTGATGGGCGTAGTGCAGCACTTCGATGATGCGATCTTCGGCTTCAAAGCGAGTGGCCAGTACTTCTCCCAGACGAGAGAGATCCAGTACCAGCGAATCGAGATCGTCGGTGGCCAGATATTTGTCGTTGAAGTCGAGGGCAAACTCGGTGGTGTTGTCGATGTTCTCAAACAGGGTGGCGGCTTCCTTCAGGGCGTTCTGGTCGTCGAACTCCTGGCCCTCTTTCACCAGTTGATCATAGACCTCAAAGTGTCCGGCAGAGACGTAGTCCACCAGGATTTCACAAATTCGCTGCAGCTGGGCGGCGGCCTGCTCGCCGTCGGGGTCGTCCGACAGTGCGCAATAGTTAACGAGTAGTTGTTGCCGCTCCTGCAACCAGCGGTCAATGATGTCGCTGACGCCTCCCCAGCGCTCTTTGGCGGATGTGCAGTTCTCAAGCATTGTAGGTACATCCTCTTCGGTCGCGGTACTTCGTGGTACCGCTGGTCTGTTTTTTTATCTGCCGGCGTTCCCGATTGAAGATAGGGGATTCGGCTGCCGCGGGCAAGCCTGTTGACGCGTCATGCGTCAGGGGCGTGTCGCCAGAGCGCACTGCCATGATACCGGTCAATAGCCGAGCCAGTTGATCAGGTAGGGCAGGGTTAAGGCGGTGAAAGTCCCGGTCAGGCCCATGGCCATGGTGGCGAAGGCGCCGCTGTCACTGCCAATCTCAAAGCAGCGGGCGGTACCCACGCCGTGGGCGTTGATACCCATCACCACACCCTGCAGGCGGGTGTCAGTAAGTCGGCTCAGCCAGAAGACCGCCGGACTCAGCAGCACGCCGAGGATACCGGTAAACACCACTACCCCGGTAGTGAGCGTCGCCATGGCGCCGATCTGGTCGGCGATGCCGATGGCGATGGGTGTGGTGACCGACTTGGGTGCCAGCGACAGCAGCACGTCGTTACTGGCACCCATGCTCCAGGCAATGCCGACAGCAATGGCGGGTGCGGCGAGCGCGCCGAACAGCACCGTAACCAGAATGGGCATGGCCTGGCGTCGCAGCACGTGGAACTCGTTGTAGAGTGGTATGGCCAGGGCCACCGTGGTGGGCCCCAGCAGGAAATAGATCAGCTGGTTGGCGTCGACGTAAGCCCGGTAGCTGATGCCCGAGAGCTTCAGCAGCAGGGCAATCACCACCGCGCTCACCGCCACCGGGTGAATCAGGGCCGAGCGATTGCAGCGGTTATAGAGCCAGAGGGCGCCCTGATAGACCAGCAGGGTGAGCAGCAGGCCAAACAGCGGCTTCTCCGCCAGGCTGGCCAGGTAGTTGTGAAGATCCTGCAACAGCGTATCCATGGCGACCTCAGTGGCTCGAGCCGAGACGCTTGATCAGCCACGCACTCAACAGCATGGTGATAAAGGTGCCGGCCACCATGGCGGCAATCACCGCCGGCCAGTGACGCTGGATCTCCGGCGGCAGGAAAAACAGGCCCACACCCGCCGGCAGGAAGAAGAGGCTGAGGTACTGCACCAGGGTCTGGGCGGTACGCTGTACTTCGGGGGAGGGGCCACGTTTGATGTGCAGCGCCAACCACAGCAACAGCATGCCGGCGACGGGGCCGGGAATGGGGCTGTGGGTCAGTGCTACCAGGATCTCGCCCAGCAGCTGGAACAGCAGCAGTACGATAATCCCCTGCAGCATCAGCGGCGCCGGATGATTTGCCAGAGGTTAAGGGCAATCAGGCCGGCAAAGGCCACCGCCACCCAGGCGGGCATGCTCAGCCCCAACAGGGTCCATGAGACCTCGGCACAGTTGCCATCACCGGCCAGCAACAGTTGCAGCGCCTGTCCCAGGGGAAAGTTTTCAAACATGTAGCCAAGGCCAGGGCCGCAGGCGGGCACCTGGTCTTCGGGCAGGCTCTGCAGCCAGACATGGCGCAGCGACACCGCCCCACCAACCGCAGCGAAAGCAATGGCGAGCAAGGCGTATATGCGACGACCGAGTTGCGCCGGATTGTGGATTGCGGCGATCAAGGCACAGAGGCTGACGGCAAACACAAACAGGCGCTGGGTAATGCAGAGCGGGCAGGGGTCCATGCCCTGGCCGTACTGAAAATAGAGCGCGGTGATATTGAGCGCGGTGCAGCCAAAAAAGATCAGCAAAAAAGTACTGCGAATACTGAGTGTCATGGATCTCCCCCGTCAGTGAGCGGCTACACTAGGCGAAAAGGAAGTTCAGCACAAGTTGGCCTCTGCTGGCCACAAGACCATGGTCGCAAAGGGATAAGCGGTGGGAAAAGCAGGCTGCGGAGAGAGGGCTTTCAGCCGTGGGAAGAGGAGCGGGGCGGGCACTCACTGGTGCCCGCCAAACACAAACACAGGGCGGGAGGATTGATTACTCCTCGTCGCACTGCGCCTGATAACCGGCTGCGTCCATGGCGTCGTCCAGCTCGGACAGATTGGTCGGCTTGACCTTGAAGAACCAGCCGTCGTCGTAGGGCGACTCGTTGACGGTTTCCGGGGCGTCTTCCAGGGCGGCGTTAACAGCGATCACTTCACCGCTGACCGGGGAGTAGATGTCAGAGGCGGCCTTGACCGACTCCACCACACCCGCTTCTTCGCCGGCGTTGACGGTGCTGCCCACTTCCGGGGTCTCAACGTAAACCACATCACCAAGGGCTTCCTGAGCGTGGTCGGTAATACCGATGGTCACGGTACCGTCCTCTTCTACACGCGCCCACTCGTGGCTGGACAGGTATTTCAGTTCTTTGCGAACTTCGCTCATGGTGATTTCCTCAAAAGTCGTCGCCGGCATCCCGGTGGTGTCTGATCGCTGGACGGCCCGTTTCCGGTGCCCCTGAAAAGGGCGTAGTTTAGCCGGTTTTGCGCCCTCGTGAAACGCCACCGCGCGCGTCAGGTGCCGGCAAGTGACACAGGCAGGGAATCCTTACGCGCCGGTTCTGTCTGATGCATAGGATTGTTACACTCGGCGCCATCGCAGCGTCCTGCGACCGGGGCTGGAAGTCGGCAAGGCCAGCAGTTGGGAAAGGCCGGAAGATGGGATAGGAGAGATAAGCGCGTGAAAGCTCTGTTGAAGTGGTCAGCCCTGCTGCTGGCCGGATTGCTGGGTGTGGTGGTTGTGGCACTGGTAGGTCTGCTGATGTGGTTGGACCCCAACGACTACCGCGATGAGCTGCAGCAACTGGCGGCGGAGCAGGGTATCCCCCTGCAGCTGCGCGGTGACCTGGGCTGGCAGCTGTGGCCGCGGCTGGGTATATCGGTAGACGACGTCGAGCTGGGCGAGCCCGGGCAGCCCCTGCTGCAGGCCCGCAGCCTGTCCGGGCAGGTGGCGATCTGGCCGCTGCTCAGTGGACAGGTAATTGTGGAAGCCGTCTATATAGAAGGCGCTGATATCCGCCTGCAGGTGGCAGCCGATGGCAGCAGCAACTGGGATTTCCTGCTGCAGGACGAGAGCGCTGCCGCGGCACAGGAGCCCGCCGCCTCCGCACCGGAGGCGGATACTGCCGGCAGTGCCTCGCCGCTGCAGCTGGCGGTCGAATCCCTGCAGATAGTGGACAGCGCCCTGCGTTACGACGATCGCGCGCAGGGCGTGGACGTCAGCCTTGGTCAGGTGCAGGTCACCAGCAGCGGCCTCAACCTCACCGGCCAGCCCTTCCGCTGGCAACACAGCATGCGCCTGCAGCTGCCGGAGCGGCCCCCGTTGCTGCTGGGCACCGAGGGTCTGCTGGGGGTGAACCTGGAGACCAGCCAGCTGCAATTGCAGGACTTTACCGTTACCGCCACCGCCAACGACTCCCCCCTCAGTGTCCAGCTCAACGGTGAAGTCCTGTGGCAGACCCCGTCCGCATCATTGCAGTTAGCCATGCCGCAGACCAACCTGGCGCAGTGGCTGACCCAGTGGCAGATCGAACTGCCCCCCATGGCCGCTGCCGATGCCCTTAACAAGGTTGCGCTGCAGGCGGCGATCAGCGGCAGTGGCGAAGAGTGGCAGGTGCGTGACCTGGATATGGCCATGGACCAGACCCGCTGGCAGGGACAGCTTGCCAGCGGCGCCAAAGGGATGTCTGCCAACCTCAGCGCGGACCGTCTCGACCTGGACCGCTACCTGCCTTTGCCGGAGCCGGCATCTGCTCCCGGCGCCACTCCGGCAGTGGCCGCCAAAAGTGATGATCACCGCGTGGTACCGCTGCTCTCCGATGAGCCGTTGCCGCTGGATGACCTTAAAACCCTGCACGCCAAAGCGGAGGTGCGCATCGGCGAGCTGGTGTACCAGCAGCTGCCCATGCAGAAGGTGGTGGTAAAACTGCTGGCGGATGGCAAGCAGGTGGCGCTACAGCAGCTCTCCACCAACCTGCAGGATGGCGGCCTCAAGGCCAGCGCCAGCCTGACACTGGACGCGCAGCCACTCCTGCAGGTCAACAGCAGCTTCACCCAGATGCCGTTGCAGACCCTGTTGACCACCTTTGCCGACGAGGCGCGGCTGGCGGGCAAGGCCGACGGCGACGTGAAGATCAACAGCCGTGGCAACAGCCTGCGCCAGTGGCAGCAGCAGTTGGTGGGGGACATCAGCCTCAGGGCCAATACCCTCACCCTCGCCACCGTCGACGTGGAACGCAGTGCCTGTGAACTGGCGGCGCTGGTGAACCGGGAGCCGGTGCCTGCCATCGAGTGGCAGAACCAGACCACCCTGCAGGATATGACCACCAGCATCGCCATTCGCGGCGACAAGGTCACCGTCACTGGCCTGCAGGCCGGGGTGGAAAACCTGCAGGTAAAAACCACCGGCAAGCTGGGACTGGATAACGGCAAGTTCGAATTCCCGCTGTCGGTGGCCTTCAGTGGCAGCGCCGACCCGGAACGGGATTGCCAGGTGCGCGACCGCTGGCGCAACCGCGACCTGCCGCTGCGCTGCAAAGGCGCGCTGCACGACCTGAGCGCCAAGGTCTGCCTGCCGGACACCAAGCGCCTCGACGACCTGCTGCGCGATGAGGCCAAGGCCAAGGCCAGCGAAAAGGTACAGGAAAAACTGCAGGAGAAACTGGGCGACGACGGCAAAGCCGTGGAGAACCTGCTCAAGGATCTCTTTAAGAAACGCTAACGCCTGAGACAAGAAACGCCAGCGCCCGAGCCAGGTCGCAGAGGCAGGACAGAGATACAGCAACATTTATGAAGGCAACCGCAAACAACTTCGCGGCGCGCGTGCTGGCGTGGTACGACCAGCACGGCCGCAAGGACCTGCCCTGGCAGCAACAGATCAACCCCTACCGCGTGTGGGTCTCCGAGATCATGCTGCAGCAGACCCAGGTCACCACCGTGATTCCCTATTTCCAGCGCTTCATGGAGGCCTACCCCGACGTCGCCGCACTCGCAGCAGCGCCCATCGACGATGTGCTGCACCTGTGGACCGGACTCGGCTACTACGCCCGCGCCCGCAATTTGCACCGCTGCGCGCAGCAGGTGGTAGCGCAACATGGGGGTGAATTCCCGCCGTCGGTGGAGGCACTGGCCGAACTGCCCGGTATCGGCCGCTCCACCGCCGGTGCCATCGCCAGCCTCTCCATGGGCAAGCGCGCCGCCATCCTCGACGGCAACGTCAAACGGGTACTGGCCCGCCACTTCGCCATCGACGGCTGGCCCGGTAAGTCTGATGTGCTCGGCAATTTGTGGGAGCAGGCTGAGGCGCTGACCCCGGCCAAGCGCTGCAACCACTACACCCAGGCCATGATGGACCTGGGGGCGACCCTCTGCAGCCGCTCGCGCCCCGACTGCGAGCGCTGCCCGCTTGGCGACAGCTGCGTGGCACGCGCCCAGGGCAACCCCAAGGACTACCCCGGTAAAAAGCCCGCCAAGGAGAAACCGGTCAAAGCCGTACAGATGCTCATGCTGCGCAACCCCCAGGGCCACTGGCTGCTGGAACAGCGGCCGGCCAGCGGTATCTGGGGCGGCCTGTGGAGCTTCCCGGAGCTGACCTCCGACGCCGATCCCGCCGGCTGGCAGGCTGGCGAAGCGGGTGGCGGCATCCAGGTACTGGAGGTCTGGGACAGCTTTCGCCACACCTTCAGCCACTACCACCTGGACATCACCCCGGTGGTGGCCGACTGTGCGGCGGTGAACGGCATCGGAGAGCGCCCCCATTGCTGGTATGATGTGCGCCAACCTCCGGCCGTCGGGCTGGCGGCGCCGGTCAAAGGCCTGCTGCAAAAGCTGCAGCAGCTGGACCCGCTGCGCTGACCCCGGGGCCCCAGTCACACCCGCAGGAAATACGTCATGACACGCACCGTCTTTTGCCGCAAATACCAACAGGAGATGGAAGGGCTGGATGCGCCACCCTATCCCGGTCCCAAAGGGGTGGATATCTACGAACACGTCTCCAAACAGGCCTGGCAGGAGTGGCTGGACCACCAGACCATGCTCATCAACGAAAAGCGCCTCAATATGATGGACATGACCGCCCGCACATACCTCACCGGCCAGATGGAGAAGTTCTTCAGCGGCGAAGAGGTGGACGGTGCCGACGGCTACGTACCGCCGGAAGAGCAATAATAGCGGCTGTCACAGGCGGGATTGGTCAAAATGTGACCAGTCATCCTGCCGAGGTCAAAAATTCCGGGGACAGTCTTGACGTCGTCGGGACGAAACGGTTTAATACGCGCCTCTTGTGATCTCCTCCGTGAGAAACACAGCGCCCGGATAGCTCAGTCGGTAGAGCAGGGGATTGAAAATCCCCGTGTCGGTGGTTCGATTCCGCCTCCGGGCACCATCTTTAAAAAAGGCCCTGCAGCAATGCAGGGTCTTTTTTGTTTCTGCACCCGCAATGTCTCAGGTGCGGATATTCCGGTTCGGACCAGCCTCTCGAATTTATTCTCCTGATGGTTGCAGCTCTTATCGCGGCGGGTAAGGTGTTAAACCCAATTCTTGCCCATCGAGTAGCCCTCAATGGTTACAGAAACTACCTTTCAGCGCCTCTGAGCAAACACACTAATTACCGTCGCGCGCCGGACGTAGTGAATATCAAAAGAAGCCTATTCAGCATTTAAAAAAGGAGAGCTTCCGGGTTAATCGATCCAACAGACCGTTGTTGTTGGATTGTTTTTCCGAAGAGTAGCCTTGGCCTTCGGTGTCGAAAAACTCTTTCGAAAACCGGTTGATCCACTCCTGATTTAAGCCGGAGCTTTGTCTTTTCAGCGACGGCTTAACAGTCAAATTCGGGTGGAACTCTGTCGGTATAATACTGCGCAAGGCGGAGCCAGGATCTTTAACAAAGTCTTCGTAGATAAGCTCAATCACGCTCTCGTTCGCTAGAGAGAGAAAAGAGTCGGTAAGCAGGTTCTGATATTCAAGTCGATCCAGTTTGTTTTTGATGTTGTCGAATGAATAAACAGGTGAGTGTTCAGATTGGAATTCACTGCTCCACAGTCCTGATTGACTTGCGATTTCATACGAGACCGCTTGTGCAATGATATTGCGCCTGCGGACTCTTACATAGATTGTCTCTGCTTTCGGGAGGTGACCCTTGAATTTCGAAAACAACGGTAGGTGGTGGCCATGCAAGTTGATGCCCAGCCATCCACTATCCAAAGTCCGGTATCGCACTAATTGCTCTATGAAAGTTGCTTGATCCAAAACCCCTGCATTAATGCAACCCCATCTGCGCGCAAGAATAGGCAAATACTCGTAAGGCTGGAAATACTCATGAGGCAAACAAAATCCGGATTGATAAAGCAGGTCACAAATCATTGTGCTGCCGGATCTTGGAGTGCTTAAGAGAATAAGGGTCCCTTTGGCTTCGTTTGCATTTTCTGCATCATAGCGCCCGTCGATAAAATCAGACGCAGGTATCTTCGCAAGCGCAGTATTGATCCGATTATCAGAAATTCGAATGTCGTTGCTGTCGGGCATTTTGTTTCCTGGTGTAATTTGTCCGCCTAAAGCAGGGTTTAAGAGGTGACATGGAGAGGCCCCTTTTCTCTATCTGTAAAGTTTCTTTTTTGATTGTTGAGTAATTTTTGTGTATTCGCTCGCCAAAGTCTGCATATAGAGATGTGTGATCGTATTCTGGTCATAATCGAAACGTGGGTGTCTCATGGCTATGATGGTCATCCTCAGAAACATTAGGTTAGATTTCTGAGGCTTTTATCCTGTAACTAGCCGAGACGGTAACTTATTCAGATGGTTGGCATCGAAAATCAAAAATTGAGGGGGTTAGTCCATTAAATTTTTCTTGAGTCGGCCAATAAGCCCGAGTTTCCTTTTCTTTAAAGTTTTTTCGGGGGTCTTATTTTCTATTCTTATAATTTCAGGAATTACTCCCCACTTTCCAATGAACCGATCCCGATCGGTGTCTTTCTTTGTCCTGAAAGTGGCGGGAGGATTTCGATAAATAGGGGACTGTCTGGTGATAAAACACCGCTCCGGTATGCGCGCCTACTTTGATGTTATTCAGCATGCACTGGTAGAAAAAGTCATATAGTTCGTAGAAAAAGTCATATCGATCGTCAAAATTGACTTTAGAAGAAATGGAAGACTTGACCAATAGGGAGGCTTGTACGTCATCCAGCCGGATTACTGATTCAGATAGAGGAGCTTCAACAGAGCATTTTAGGATCATGTTCTGATCCCCATGTTTGGCTTCGGTAAATAGGAAGCCAATTGGTCGGGTGGCTTTGTCTTCGACCCACAAGCCGGACATGATGTCGTAGTCGCCGTCAATGAGGGCGCTATACATTTTCTCAACTGAGCCTGGTTGCACTACCAGGTCATCATCCAGAAAAAAGACGTATTCGGTAGTTGTTTTATGTGACAGGATTTTTCGCGCTTTGCCTGGGGGAATGTTGTAGTCGTACTTGAGAGTCTGGATTGTTGGAAACTCGTTAAAAAGATCCTCGTATCCTTTGATTACGTCGTCGCTTGCATCTGATGCTGTGCTATTAAGCACAATTATTTGGCATGAGCTTTCGGTATTGTGCAAGATAGACTGTATGCATTTCTTGAGCGAATGTGGTCGGCCATTGGTTGGTATAGCAAAAGTTATCTTGGTCAAATAATTCTCAATATTCATGCAGCATTTCCACATTTATATTTTAAGCAGCGCTAAAGATATCTATTTCCTGTCTGGTAACGGTACCGTAAAAGCGGTCAGTGTTGAGGTTTGTGAACGGGATATCGAGGCTTCAGCTCTCGAAAATAATCTTTCTTTGTATTTTTAAAAATATTTTGAGCTATTTTTTTAGATTCTCAATAAGGAAAGAGATTCGTTTAGTTTAATGAATTTTTATCAATCAGAATATGTCTAAAAAGCGGAGTTTTTGTCTGCTTGGCTGAGCAAGAACGATCTTACTGAGCTTACTAGCTCAGAGGTTTGATCATGATGAATCCAGTGGCCAGACTCTTCAAAGGTCTTGGTGGTTACGCTTCTAAAGTTCTTCGCATTGCCATCTTCCGCCGGATTCGTGGTCCAGCTTTTGGGGCCCCAGCAGATTAATGTATCGGCAGAAATCTCTTTCCAGTATTCACGCAGGTGAATGGCAAAATCTTCGGGACCCAGTGCGCCTGCTCGAGGGTCGTACTTCCAGCCATACTCATCGCCGTGTTGGCGCAAACCGTGCATCGTCAGATGCTGTGCTTGTTCGGGGGAAAGGTTCTTGTGAACCTGCATCATACGCTGTACGGCTTCTTCAACGGAATGGAAACGACGGGGTTCTTTGGTGTAAGCGGCCTGCCGCTTTTCCAGCCATTCGCGAGTGCGGTTGAGAATGCCCTTCTTCTCCCAGCCTTCCAGCGCTGGGCGAGTAGGGCCCATGCCATCTATTAACACCAGTTTTTTTACTCGCTCAGGGTAAAGTCCGGCAAAGCGAGCGGAGGGGTTGCCACCCAGTGAGTGGGCGATGATGTTGAACTGCTCAACCCCAAGAGCCTCGGTCAAGCGCACGAAATCTTCCAGATGACAGGGAGTGTGGTAGGCGCCGTCCGGTGACCAGTCGCTGTCGCCATGGCCCCGGAGATCCACGGCCACTACATGCCATTGATCACAGAGGCCACGTGCTACCCAGTCCCAGCTCCGGGCATGATCGTTCATGCCATGCACCAGAATCAGCAGTGGCGCTTGCTCGTTACCCCAGTCCAGATAGTGGAGTTTGAGGTTGGAGGAATAGAAATAGCGAGAGACAGGCTCATGGGTATTATTCATTCTGATCGGCGCCTTTAATGTATCTGGTCAGCCAGAAAGGATAACAGCAGCGGGCGGCGATCGGAAGATTATGTGCCGACAGGGACCGGCGGTGCGGCGTTTAAAGCAGAGGCCTGATTCCATTATCCGTAGGTGAGAGGGCGGTAAGCCCCAAGGTATTTAACGTTGTCAGGTAGAGAAATCTTGTCAGATGACAAGTCAGATATTAGATCCTCGCCATTTTCAATGGCGTCAAATTGAATGATAAGGAAGTAACGATTTACGTCGCTAACGCGACCCATGAACTTGATTTGATCAACTGGTGTTAAGGCCTGATATATAGAATAGAAATCACCGTGAAATTCAGTGAAGCAAGGATCTATGGCTTTTCCAAGTTGCTTCTCCAGTTTCCATATGGGGTTGCGTGATTCCCATGCATAGTATTCTTCGTCAGTTGCGTTTTCGTCGGGTTCGGGCTCCCAATAGGGAATAAAATAATCTCTTGCTAACTCTTCGGATTCGAAGTTTCCCGAAAATATAAGCCAGTCCTTTCGATCCAATTGAACCTCCTTGTCAATGGATACATGCCTATTGGGTAGGGCACCTTAAACTTAGAAATAAAAAATATAGCTCGAAATAGTATCTGTTAACGGACTAATTTCGAGCCATGTTTGTTAATTTGAAATCTTGCTTTGTTCAATCAAACTCCGATTTCACACTAATGTTGAATCTGTCCGTGCGGAACAGGCTTTCCATCCTCTCCCAAGTTCACAAACACAATATTCTCGATCTCAATGATCGTCTGCTTGGTTTGCAGGTTACGAACCAGCGCATGCAGGGTAATGGAGCTTGTTCCTACTTTGCCAATCGCCAGTCCCATCTCGATCACTTCGCCCAGTTTTGCCGAGCTGACAAAATTCACTTCGGATATGTATTTGGTGACCAGGTGTTTGTCGTGGCCCAGTTGGCACATGGCAAAGATGGCGGCTTCGGCGTCGATCCAGCTCAGTAGGCGGCCACCGAAGAGGCTGCCGTTGGGGTTGAGATCTTCGGGCATGACCCATTTGCGGCTGAAAAACTTCATGCGGGGTTCCGTTATTTGCAATTCTGAGTGGTTCAGTTTGCCGCAGATGCAAGGCGGGCGCCAGCGGGGGGGCTGTTAACGGTTCAGAGGTGGCAGCGCCAGAAACTGATGCTGTAAGCGGGCAGGGAACCGCCGAAGGCGGCAGCAGGAAAATCCGTAAGTTGTATTTTTCCGCGATTAAAGCGCACCTTGATGCCGTTGATGCGCACGCGGCGGCTGACGATGGTTTTGGCCGTCATCACGTAACCGGCCCCAATGCTGGTGTGCAGTTCATGGTTCAGGTTGAGCTGAAGGGGATGGCTGCGGAGGTTGATAAGCAACAGTATTTTGCCGTCGCCATCGCGGGCGTTGTGCAGGTAACAGCGCAGCGATGGGCTACCGCTATCGATAGCAAAAACCTCGCGGCCCATCAGCTGGCCCCACAGCCAGCTGACCCAGTAGTCCGGTCGGGGTTTCAGGGTCAGTCGTGCCACCATGCCGTAGTCGCCGCCGATCAGTGATTGGCGAACCATGACTTTCTGCCCGCAGCGGGCGCCCATGCCCAACTGGTCTGCCCACCAGAAACTGGAGGCCCAGCGATCGGACAGTTCCGGTTGCCCGCCGCACTGGGCGGAGCCGGTTTCACCGGTCCAGAGTTCGGCTTGCGGTTGGAAGCGGTCGCGCAGCTCCGCCAGTTTCAGGCTGAACTTGCGGTAGTCCTCGAAGGATTTTGGGTTGAGAAGGTGACGCAGGTGAGCGGCGCGGGTGCGCAGCGGGCTGCGTTCACTCTGAAAGGGGTAGTAGTGCCAGTCGACGATATCCAGCCGGGTTTTGAGCGAGGAGAGAAAGCCGGGCGTGATGTTGCTGATGGGGCGAATGGTCTCGCCCAGCCTTGGCCAGAAGGCGCTGCCGGGGCCGCAGAGCCTGGCGTTGGGAAAGTGCGACAGGACCAGCACGCAGAAACGGTCGTAATCCTTAGCCAGGCGCTTGGCGCGAGGCTGTGACAGCAGGCCATGGAACGCCCAGTAGGCGTTGAGTTCGTTGCCCAGTTCAAACACATCGATGTTGTAACCTTGCTCACTGCTGTAGTGCAGCAGGTTATTCAACTCGTCGCCGCGCCAGCTGCCGTGATGACGACGATTAAACAGGCCGTACTTGCAGGTGAACATAAAGCGCAGATCGTTGCGCTGAATAAATCCGTGCAGGTTGTCCCACTGGTCGCGGGTGAGTATGAGAGGGTCTTCTTCATCCGCCGGGGCGTTGAAGTAGTGAATCTTGTCCGCTTCGGAGCCGCCGACACGCAGATAGGCGGGGCCCAGCAGTTGAACCAGTTTGTCGAGTTTTTTCAGGTCCAGCTGGATGGGCGGCACGCGCAAGGTGCCGAGGCCGCGTTTTACGTCAAGCGCGCCCTCCCACCAGAAGCCACCGGCCAACAGCGAGATATCAATGGAGAAGGAGAGGTAACGCTCGTCCGTCTGTGCCACTGGCTGCACATGGGGCAGGGTAACGGTGACCGACTCGGTGTTGGCGCTGGTGCGCAGCCCGCGGTACCACTCTGCGACGCGCGGCCAGGGCAGGCGGGTCAGTATTGAAGTCATCAATTGCCGGACGTTCCATGCTGACGGGTAGGAGGAGGGGTGATAGCGAGGTCACCGGGTCATCCCACAGTGAAGCACGGCCAAGATGACAGCTTTATGAAGGCCGCCGATGTCAGGATTGCACTGGTCTGGCGGCCAGCTGGCGCCAGATCTGCCGTGTCAGCTCTGCGGCGGCAAGAACGAGCAGCGAGGCGGCAAACAGTGGCAGCAGTGCGGCCAGCAAGAGCAGCAGCGCCAACGGCAGGGTGCGGGGTGTGCCGGAGAGCGGTGGCGGCGCGGCAACCAATGCCGCCTCGCGACCTGGACGGCGGCGCCACCAGAGCAGCGCCCCGCTAATCACCAGCAGGCACAGACCAAGTGCGGTAAACAGCCCCAGCAGTTGATTCCAGAGACCAAACAGTTGTCCTTCGTGCGCGGCGATAGCAACGCCGATAATGCGATCCAGCAGGGATTTGTCGGCAAAGTCCTGGCGCTGCAGGATCTCTGCGGTGGCGTTGTCGAGCCAGAGATCAACCCGTTGGGGGCGGTTCTGGGTCAGTGAGCTGAGTTTCCACTGCTTATCGCCGGCGACCGACAGCTGCGCCGGGGCGGGCAGTTGTTGTTGCAGTGCCTGTTGTAACACGGCGGGCGAGAGGTTGGCTGCGCTGACGGGTTTTGCCCGCCAGCTGGGTGCACTCGCGGTGCGACTGGTTTGCCACTCCTGTTGCACGGGGGCGTTGTGCCAGGTGCGCAGGCTTTTGAAAGCCCCGCCCCAGACCGTGGTCCAGGGCAGGCCGGAGATCAGCAGGAACAGCACCAGTCCGGTGAGCCAGAAACCCGTGACCCGGTGCAGGTCTTTCCACAGTGGTGCCCCCCGCAATTGCAGGCGCGGCCACAGTACGCCGGCGAGGCCGCTGTGGCGGGGCCACCACAGGAAGAGTCCGCTCAGCAGCAGAAAGATGGTCCAGCAGGCGGTAAGTTCAACCACCAGTGAGCCGGCCTCCCCCATAAACAGTTGGCCATGCAGTGTGCGCGTCACATTGGCAACCGAGTTGGCCGCCTGACGGATCTCCAGCACCTCGCCGCTGTACGGGTTGAGAAACACCTGCTGTTGCCCCCCCGCTTGTTGCACGGCAATCAGCTGTGGTCTGTCGGAGTGGGGCTGCAGTTCCCAATGCACGAACAGGCTGTCGGGCACGGCGGCCTGCGCCAGCCGGATCAGTTCGTTGGGGGGCAGGGCCGGGCCGGCCTCGTGCAGACGGGGCAGGTGGCTGACTTGCCAGGCGTCCAGTTGCGGCTTGAACAGGTAGACAGCACCACTCAGGGAGAGGAGCACAATGACCGGCACGCACAGCAGGCCGGCGTAGAGGTGCCAGCGCCAGATAAGGCGATAGAGGGCGGCGTGTGGTACGGGTTGCATGGTGTGGCTCCGCTTACAGGGTCCAGGAGAGGGAGAGGTAGGCTGTGCGACCCGGCCATGGGTGGGCTACGTAGGCGCGTGTGTCGGTCAGGTTGTCCACACCCAGACCCAGTTGCCAACCTTCACCCAGCTGCAGTGTGGATTTCACGCCGACAAAGGTATAGCCATCAATGGCCCCGAACACCTGCTCGGCATTGTCGGTGTTGCTGGCGCTGCCGAAGCTGTCGCTGGCGTACTGCAGGCTGGTGGAGATATCCCATACGGGGTTCAGGTGATAGGTGGCCAACAGGTTGCTGCGCCACTCGGGCAGGCGAGGCAGTTGATTGCCTTCGAGTGAGGTGTCGGCAGCGTTGCGCAGTATTTCGCTCTGCAGCCACACCAGGTTAAAGCGCAGGTCCAGTTGTGGCAGGAGCCAACCGCGTTGGTTCAGTATCAGCTCCACGCCGCGGGTTTCTGTCTCGTCGATGGGGATGAACGTACGCAGCGACGTACCACCTGGCAATGTGGTGGATTGTGCTTCGATGGCGTCGTTAACGGTGTCGTGAAAGAGGTTTACCCGCACGTAGCCATTACTCAGGCCGTGCTCAAGCATAAGGTTGTGGTGCAGCCCTTTTTCCGGCGCGAGCCCGGGGTTGGCTTCGGCGACGGTGTTGTAGGCCTGATACTGACTGAACAGCTCTTCGACAATGGGAAAGCGATAGGCGCGGGCGATGGAGTAGCGCAGTTGCCAGGCGTCGTCCGGCAACCAGGCGATGCTCAGTTTGGGTGAGCTGGCGGTGCCACTGGCGGAGGGCACGTGCGTCAATTCGAAAGCCGGGGTGAGCGGGTCATCGTTGTCAAAATAGCCGTTGTGACTGCGAAACTGTTCCAGGCGCAGGCCGGCACTGAGTTGCCATTGGGGGCTCAATGCTGCGCTGAACTGGGTATAGGCGCCCAGCAATTCGGTCTGGCCGCCAAAGCGGCTGCGATAACTCTCTCTGCTGCCGGTGCGAAAATCGTCGCTGTTGTAGACATTCAGGTTGAGTTCGTATTTTTCCAGGCGGGCGCCGTTTTGCCACTGCAGGCCTGCCACGCCGAAGGCTTCCTCTGTGGTGAGCTTGAACTCCAGTGCCTGCCAGCCACTGTTGTCGTAGTCCTGCAGCTGGCCGCTGCCATCAAAGATCGGGTCACCCGGGTGACGTGACGAGGTTCGGGTTTCGTCTTTGAGGATATCGAACTGGTTGAGATTGATCTCCAATTGAGTGCTGGCGCTGACAGGGCCGCGCAAACGCAGGCCCGCCGAAAGGCTGTCGCGCTCCAGGTAACTGACGCCGAGGCTGCTGGCATTGATGTTGTAGCTCTGCCCGTCTTCCACCACGTTTCCTGACCAGATGGGGCGGCCGCTCAAATCGCTGACGTAGCTGTTGGGCTGGTCGCGATCAATGCGGCGATCTTCGAACGCGAGGTTGAGCAGCGCCTGCCAGTCGCCGACGTCGTAGCCCAATTTGATCTTGTAGTTGTCGGTGGTGATCTCTTCGATACCGGTATCGCCGTAGTAGCGTACCGGGCGACTGTAGGCATCACTGCCTGCGAGGCTGCCGCTGCCAGTATCGGTGGTGGTGCTTGGGGACGGTGTGGCGTAACGGAAACTTTGCGGCTGCGCGTCGTTCTGCAATCGGTTGTAGGAGAGGTAGTAACTGAAATCACCGACGCGATTGCCTACAGAGGCAAAGCCCTTGTAGCCGTCCAGCTCGTCGTCAAAGCCGTACTGATCCACCTGCTGGCGGAACAGGGTGCCGTCGATGTGAGCTTCAAGCTGCTGCGGGATGGCGGTTTCTATCTCCACCACGCCGCCCATGGCATTGCCACTGTAAGCGGCGGAGAAAGGGCCATAGATCACCTCGGCACGGGCGATCTCGCTGGCGGAAACCAGTGTCCAGCGGGGCGCGCCGTTCCAGCGACTCTGCAGGAAATAGTGCAGGGGTACGCCGTCGGCAAACACCATTGAGCGGGAGGTCTGAAACATGCTGGAGCCACGCAGGCCGAGGGTGCCGTTGGCATCGCCAATAAAGCGCCGGCGAATGGCGATGCCGGGCTCAAACTTCACCAGGTCTTCGGTGGTGACGGCATTGATGGCGATGACATCTGCTGGCGTCAGCAGGCTGGTCGGGCCGGTGTAGTCGGCGGCGCGCTGATCGCTGGCTTTGCCCCAGACCACCATGGACTCCTGGCTGAGGGTTGCCACTGGCAGCGCTTCCTGCGCGGTGGCGGCAAGCGAAGCGGCTGAAGCGACTATAGAAGTGAGACAGACCAGTGTGCCGGGCCACAGACAGCCCACGCCAGGCAGAGACGACATGCTTTCCCCAAAATGCAATGTTATGGGGCCCTATTGTAAGACGCTGTGTCCGTTGCACCATGTGACAGATTGTCGCAGTCCCGGGGCAGGTCAGAGGCTGCGTACAATCAGCATCACACCCACCAGAATGGTAATGATCTCGAAGGCTCTCTTGATCAGCCGGTTGCCGTATTTTATGCCGATGGTTGCACCGAGGTAACCGCCCAAGACCGACCCCAGCAGCAGGGCTGGTAACCAGGCCCATTGCACCGGCGCTTGCAGCGCCAGGGTAAACGCCCCGGTGGCGTTCCAGAAGAGTCCCACCAGAATCATGGTGTGGGCGGTGGCGCGTTTGAAATCAAAACCAAACCAGAGAATCAGCCACAGGGTGACAAACATACCGGTGCCGGAGGTGAGGGAGCCGTTAAAGAAACCGAGGCAAAACAGTCCCAGCGCGCCGACGATAAAGCCGTGCAGGTCACGGTGTTGTGGTCGGTGCTCCTGCCCCAGCTGTTTTTTGAACAGTGAGTAGAAACCGAGTGCGGCGGTCAGTACGCCCAGCGCAATTTGCGCCGCCTGTTCGGGAATGCTGAGGATGGTGTTGGCTCCCAACACCACGCCGGGCAGGCCGGCGCCCAGCATCAGCAGCGCAAAGCGCATTTCGGCGTAGCCGGAGCGGGAGTGTTTCAGGGTGGCGCCCACACCCAGGGCCACAGTGGCGATCTTGTGGGTGGCCAGTGCGATGCTGAACGGCAGGCCGAGGAAGATCAGTGCCGGCAACTGCAACAGTCCCGCGCCGCCGCCCGCCATGGAGGAGAGGGCGTTGGCGACCAGCGAGACAATAAACAGCAGTGGCTGTTCCAGGTAGGGCGACATGGTATGGCGTTCCGGCGAAAAGCCGGCAGTTTACCGCAAAGGCGAACCTCAGGCTGGGTTGTTGTAGTCCGAGGCTTCCCAGTCGGTGGGCAGGGCCTGTGACTGGCGGGTGGTTTTGTTGAAGCCCACGCTTACCAATGAGCTTTTGGCAGAGAGCTTGCCGTTGGCGTAGATCTCGGCATCGATGGTGAGGCTCTTGGTGCCGACGCGGGAGCACCAGGTGACCACTTCAATGGTGTCGCCGTAGAAGCACTCTTTCAGGTAATCGAGGTTGAGGTTGGCCACCACAAACGGCTCGTAATAGCCGCTTTGGCGATGAATCTCGTTGAAGAAATCCAGCCTGCCCAGTTCCAGGTAGACCACGTAGTTGCTGTTGGAAATATGGCCGAGGGCATCGGTATCGGAGTAGCGGGTTTGAACTTTGGTTCTGACAACAGGCAGTTTCATGGTCGGGGGCAGGTATCCGTCAGGGCGACCCGGGGATGGCATTGGAGCGATCTGGCGGGCCGGGCATCACATGTATGGGGCCGCCATTGTCGCAATTTTTGCCCAAATGTTGAAAGCCGTCGGTGACGACTGTGGACATTACCCGGGGCGGGGCAGTGTTTGGGAGGGCATTGGCGAAAGGTATAAGGGTGGGGCGGGCGACGGCAGGTTAAACAGAGCGGTTTGCGCCCAGGTGGGTGCAAACCGGCTCGCTGGAGTGTTTGTCTTTCAGCAGTGGTATTGAGGTGGCAGGCTGGCCAGCATACCGCGGCGGGAGTGGATCATCTCCCGGTAGGTCTGTTGCAGGGAGTAGTCGCGGTTGTTATCCCCGACACGCAGCTGTTCCAGCTGGCGTTCCAGGCGGGTGATTTCACTGATCAGTTGTTCGCGCAGGTAGTGGGTGGACTGGCTGTCGATATTAACCAGGGCTTGTGCTGTGGGGTGTGTGGCCATGGTGCTTCCGCCTCCTGATAACCGGGCCGAATCCTAGCCCAGCTATCAGCATAGCGACTTGGGGCTAAATTGCACCCCTACGATAGTCGGTTCTGGCGCGACAATCCGCTCGCAGCGGATTATTGGCGCAATAAGCCGTCCCAGTCGTAGCTGTTGTCGCCAATCACATAGAAGAAGGGGTTCAGCAGGCTGTCCTTCTGGTTATAACGCAACAGGTTGAGGTCGATATCCACCACGGTGCCACCAGCGGCTTCCACCACGGCCTGGGCGGCGGCGGTATCCCATTCGCTGGTCAGGGCCAGGCGCGGGTAGAGGTCAGCGGCACCTTCTGCCACCAGGCACAGTTTCAGTGAGCTGCCCATGTTCTTCAGCTCTACCTCACCCAGGGCGTCGCCGATACGCTCCAACAGGGCGTCTGCTGCCTCGGCCCCATGGCTGCGACTGGCGACAACGCCGACAGACTCGCCATTGGCCTGTACATCGGTAATGCGGCGGGTCTGGATAGCCTGGCGGCCTTCCGCGGTGATCTTCTCTGCACCGACTCCTTTCAGGCCGGTGTAGGTGATGTCCAGCACCGGCACGTGCACCACGCCCAGCACCGGCTCGCCGTTCTCTACCAGTGCCACGTTTACGGTGAACTCGCCGTTGCGCTTGATGAACTCCTTGGTGCCATCCAGTGGGTCGATAATCCAGTAGCGATCCCAGCTGCTGCGGGTAGCGAAGTCTGGTACCTCGCCCTCTTCGGAGAGTACCGGCACGCCGTCCAGCAAACCGGTGAGGACGGGTTCGAGGATCGCGTGAGCGGCCAGGTCAGCGGCGGTGACGGGGGAGTCGTCGGCCTTGGTGTCGATCTCCATGCCCTCGGCATCGGCGTACACCTTGAGAATGGCTTCGCCGGCCTGCTTGCTCAGCGCCACGACTTTATCCAGCAGTGCTTGATCCAGCTGCATGTTGGCTTCTCCTCGAACGTAAAAAGCCGCAAGTATAGCGGATTTGCCTGCAGATACCCCGCGCAGGGGTGTTGAAATGCGGCCAACAGCATCGCCAGTGAGCATTGGAGGACGCCGCTGCCCGGGCAGAAATCGCCGCTTTCGGGCATACTGTGGGGGTTTTCACTGCTGAATCAGGTTGTACGGATGGTCGACATCAACTGGGCAGAGATCGATACGGTGTTGCTGGATATGGACGGCACCCTGTTGGATCTGCACTTCGATAATTACTTCTGGCTTACCCACCTGCCGAAACGCTACGCCGAGACTCACGGTGTGGACGAGGCCGAGGCCATGGAGAAGCTGCACGCCCACATCAAGGCCCACGAAGGCACCCTCAAGTGGTACTGCCTGGAGTTCTGGTCCGAGTCCCTGCAGCTGGATGTGCGGGCCTTGAAGGAAGAGGTGAAGGACAAGATTGCCGTGCGGCCGTTTGTGATGGAGTTTCTGCAGGCGCTGCGGGCCCACAATAAACGGCTGGTGTTGATCACCAACTCCCATCCACAGGGGCTGGACTTGAAGCTGCAGGTGACCGAAATCGACCGCTGGCTGCATATGGTGATCTCCTCCCACGAATTCCAGCAGCCCAAGGAGGCGCAGGAGTTCTGGCAGATGCTGCACCAGCGGGAACCGTTTGACCCCGCGCGCACACTCTTTATTGACGACACGGTGCGTATCCTCGATTCCGCCAGACAGTTCGGTATCCGTCACCTGTTGTGCCTGCACCAGCCGGACAGCCAGCGTGAGCACCGCGGCATCACCGAGTACCCCGCCATCCACCATTTCGACGAGATTATGCCGTCACTGGAGCAGAGCTGATGGGCGCGCAGGTTGCTGTTGGAATGGAAAAGGTACGTATCGATAAGTGGTTGTGGGCCGCGCGCTTCTTCAAGACCCGCAGCCTGGCCAAGCAGGCGCTGGAGGGCGGCAAAGTCCACTGTGATGGCCAGCGGGTCAAGGCCAGCAAGGATCTGCAGGTGGGTATGGAGCTGACCATACGCCAGGGGTGGGACGAGAAGACCGTGCTGGTGGTGGCCCTCTCCGATCAGCGCCGCGGCGCACCGGAGGCGGCGGCGCTCTATAAAGAGACTGAAGCCAGTGTGGCCAAACGGGAGGAGGAGGCGGAGCGCCGCAAGGCCCTGCGCGGGCTGGATCTGGGGCCGGTGCAGCGGCCCAACAAGAAGCAGCGCCGCCAGATCCACCGATTCCGGGAGCAGGGGCACGACTAGCCCGCAACCCCAAAAACCCAGGAGAGGGAGACCTGTGCAACGAAGGGTGAAGGCAGTGGGCAGCCTTTGGTTACCGGCGTGGTCGCTGGTACTGACGCTGGGTGGTATCAGCCCGGCGCTGCAGGCGGAGATTTACCAGTGGCGCGACGCCCAGGGCAAGCTGCACTTCAGTGACAAGAAACCCGACCGGGAGAGTGCCGAAGAGATCTCCGGCCAGCTGGCCCCCCTCAATCTGGACGAGAGCGCGGCGGAGCAGTCGCGGCTCGGGCAGGTGTTCCGCGGCGAAACCCCGGAAGAGCAGCAGTGGCGCCAGCGTAAGGAGAGTGAAGCGCAGGCGGCCGGGCAGGAGCAGGCGCAGCGCTGTGCCGAAATGCGGCACTACCTGGAGGCCATCAGCGGTCCGGTCTACTTTGAGCGCGAGGATGGCAGCACCTACGATGTCAGTGTGCAGGAGCAACAGCGCCGGATTCGGGCCGTGGCGGCGCAGATTGCGGAAGAGTGTGAGCCTGACTGACCCCCGCCAACCGGCTGGCCCAGGGGCCTCTGAGGGCGGATGCCGGCGGCAGGCTACCGGGCGTCGGCCCGGGCGTGATAAAATCCCGTTTCGATTTACCCCCCAGGGTTTGACTGACTATGCCATCCCGCGACCTGCTACACCGCTTCCTGTTCGATAAAACCGATATCCGCGGTGAAATTGTCACCATGTCCGACAGCTACCAGCAGATTCTGGCCAACAACAGCCAGCTGCATCCGGTGGTGCAGGCACTGCTGGGTGAGTTTGTGGCAGCTGCCAGCCTGCTGGCCAGCTCACTCAAGTTCGACGGCATCATCACCCTGCAGGCCCGGGGCGATGGCCCGCTGCCGCTGATCATGGCGGAGTGCACCCATCAGCAGACCCTGCGCGCCATAGCCCAGCCAGAAGCCGACGCCGATTTTGACGCCCTTGAGGGGGAGGATCTGCAGAAACTGGTGGGAAAGGGAATGTTGGCTATTATTATCGAGCCGGAAAAAGGGGAGCGTTATCAGGGGATTGTGCCCCTGGACAGCAGCAGCCTGGCCGGTTGCCTGCAGCACTATTTCGATCTCTCGGAACAGCTGCCAACCCGTTTCTGGCTCTCCAGCGACGCCCGTACGGCCACCGGCCTGATGCTGCAGGCGCTGCCGCAGCAGGTGGCCAGTGCTGAGGAAAACGCCGAGCAGTGGAATACCTCGGTATTGCTGGCGGATACGGTAAAGGAGGAGGAGCTGCTGCAGCTGGATCACCAGGAGCTGATCCACCGCCTCTTCCACGAGGAGCGGGTGCGCCTGTTCGACCCCGTGCCGCTGGAGTTCAGCTGCAGCTGCTCCCGCTCCAGGTCCGCCAACGCCTTGATTTCCCTGGGCCGGGAGGATGTGGAGGCACTGATTGCCGAGCAGGACCTGATCACCATTGACTGCAAGTTCTGCAACCAGAGTTACGTCTTCGGCGCCCCGGACCTGGACGAGATTTTCGGCGACCGGACACCGCCCCTGCATTGATTAAAAAAACGGCATATCGGAGGTGCCTTGCCGAAAATTTTCTGACATAATGGCGCCCCCAAAATTTCCCGATTTCCTGTCGGCGGTGTATCGGCAGGTAAAAAAACAAAAATATCGAGTTTTTCGCCAGACTGATGAAACCCTGTAACCAAGGTTGTGTGCTGGTGGGAATTAAAGTTAATGGCCACAAAAGCTGACAGGACTACATACCAAATGACACAGATTGATGATACGGCCCCAACAGTGTACACCGACCTCACCTCAGCCCAGCTGGTTGAGCAGGCGATCCAGCGCGGTGAAGGCTATCTGGCCCACACCGGTGCACTGGTGTGTGAGACTGGTAAGCGCACTGGCCGCTCTCCGGCAGACCGCTTCATCGTGGAAGAGCCTTCCACTGCCGAAAGCATCGACTGGGGTTCTGTAAACCGTCCTTTCCCTGCCGACAAATTCGATACCCTGTGGAGCCGTGTGGAAGAGCACGTTTCCCAGGTAGATACTTTTGTATCCCACCTGCACGTGGCCGCCGATGCCGACCACTACCTGCCGGTTAAAGTGACTACCGAAACCGCGTGGCACAACCTGTTCGGTCGCAACATGTTCATCCGCACCGACAACTACAACCCCAAGTCCAAGGAAGAGTGGAACATCCTGCACGCCGCCAACTTCGTGTGTGAGCCAGAGCGTGATGGCACCAACTCCGAAGCGGTTGTGATTGTGAACTTTGCCCAGCGCAAGGTGCTGCTGGCCGGTATCAAGTACGCCGGTGAGATGAAGAAGTCCATGTTCTCCGTGCAGAACTTCCTGCTGCCCGAGAAAGACATCATGCCGATGCACTGCTCTGCCAACGTTGGCAAAGACGGTGACACCTGCCTCTTCTTCGGTCTGTCCGGTACCGGTAAGACCACCCTGTCCGCTGACCCTGAGCGTTTCCTGATCGGTGACGATGAGCACGGCTGGACCAAGGGCGCTGTATTCAATATGGAAGGTGGCTGCTACGCCAAGACCATCGACCTGTCCCAGAAGAACGAGCCAGTAATCTGGGATGCCATCAAGTTCGGCGCCATCGTTGAGAACGTTCCTCACAACGACAAGCGCGTACCTGACTACGCCGACACCAGCCTGACCGAAAACGGTCGCTGCTCCTACCCGCTGGAGCACGTTGAGCTGCGCGTTGAAGAGAACCGTGCCGGTGAGCCGAAGACTGTTATCTTCCTGACCTGTGACGTTTCCGGTGTTCTGCCTCCGGTTGCCATCCTCTCCAAGGAAGCCGCGGCTTACCACTTCCTGTCCGGTTACACCGCGCGTGTGGGTTCTACCGAGATGGGCGCTGCCGCTGGTATCCAGCCTGCGTTCTCCACCTGCTTCGGTGCGCCTTTCATGCCGCGCCCTGCCCGTGAGTACGCCGAGCTGCTGATGAAGCGCGTAGAAGATTCCGGTGCCAAAGTGTACCTGGTGAACACCGGCTGGACCGGTGGTGCCGGTGGCCCTGGCGGTGCCGGTTCACGCTTCCCGATCCCTGTGACCCGCGCTGTTGTTGCTGCCTGTCAGAGCGGTGCGCTGGAGAACGTGGCTACCGAGTCCCTCGATACCATGAACCTGCAGGTGCCTGTCGAAGTGCCTGGCGTTGATGCCAAGTACCTCAACCCACGCAAGGCGTGGGCTGACCAGGCTGCCTACGACGACGCAGCCAGCAAGCTGGCTGGCCTGTTCGCGCAGAACATCAAGAAGTTTGATGTCAGCGCCGACGTAGAAGCTGCCGGCCCCAGAGGCTGAAGAGAGTGAAGGGCTGGCTGAGGCTGGCCCGGAAATAAAAAAACCGCGCTCTGGCGCGGTTTTTTTATGCCTGCAGATTGGCAGCTGACTAGCCAGAGAGGATAGCTGCCAGTGCCTGTGGGCTTTCCAGGGGCACCATATGGCCGGTATCAGGCAGCAGGGTCAGCTGCGCGTCGGGCAGCTCTGACACCAGCGCCTGCAGCCACGGCAGGTTTACCAGCGGGTCCTGGTCGCCGACAACGAAGTGCATGGGCAGTGGCAACTGGCGCAGCAGTGGCGCCAGGTCGAGACGTTCGGTGGTGGCGCTCAGCTGTTGTATCAGCACCTTCTCACCCAGGCTTGCATCCATATCGCGAATAATCTGCTGCTGCGCGCTGTTGCCGTGGTTGTTGCTGGCCAGCATTTGCCGCACCTTCACCTGGCTGATGCCGCGGTAGCCGTATTGGGCAAGACTCTGCAGCAGGGATTGGCGCTGTTGGACCTCCGCCTCCGGCAGTGGGCAGGGGGAGTTGGCGATTACCGTCAGCTCTCCCACTTTTTGGGGGTGGCGGCAGGCCAGCTTGGCGGCCATATAGCCTCCCATGGAGAAGCCCACTATCCGGTTGGGCCCTTCGGGCAGCTGGCGTGCCAGCTCGGCCACTATGGCTTCCAGGTTGGGGGCGTCGGGTATGGGCAGGTGTACCGGCTCCAATTGTGGCAACTGCGGCCACAGGTATTGCCACAGCCGCTGGTCGCACATGGTGCCGGGGATAAAGTAGACGCGGGAGCTGTCGGTCACGCGGGGCGCCTCACTGGTAGAGTTTGCCCTTGCCCTCGGGCTGGGTCTTGAAGCGGCGGTGGGTCCACATGTACTGCGTGGGTGCGCGGCGGATGCACTGCTCCAGCGCGCCGTTGATCAGCGCGGCGTCGGTAGTGTCATCGCCACTGGGGAAGCCCGCCGGTGACGGCAGGAATTCCACCCGGTAGCAGCGGGCCTGGTCGTCGCGATAGCAGGAGAGTATCAGCACCGGCGACTGGTTAAAGCTGGCCAGCTTCGAGGTGGCGGTAATGGTGGCGGCATTCACCCCGAAGAAGGGGGCGTAAACGGAGTGGCGGCGACCGTAGTCCTGGTCGGGGGGATACCAGACCAGCTCGCCTTTTTTCAGCAGTCGCAGGGTGCCGCGCATATCGGAGCGGTCGACAATGCCCTTCATAAAGCGCTGGCGACCCTTGAGGATATAGGCATCCAGTACCGGATTGTTGTTGGGGCGGTAGATGGCGTAGGGGTCGCAGGCGACGGCCGCGGCCGCCCCGCCCAGGTCCAGGTGGCTGTAATGGGCCCCCAGCAACAGTACTCCGCGCCCTTTGGCGACGGCTTCATCCAGCAGCTCCTTGCCTTCAACGTCAACCCGGTAGGCCCACTGCGCAACCGGCTTGCGGTAGGCGTTGGTGGCTTCCACCAGCCCCAGCATGTTGTTGAACAGTACTTCCCGCACCTTGCGCTTGTATTCGGCGCCACTCCACTCGGGGAAGCAGAGGCGCAGGTTGACCTCGACGATGTGGCGACGGCGCGGGATCAGGTAGTAGCTGGCGGCGCCCATGGCGCGGGCAATAGCGACCTGCAGCGACCAGGGCAGCATGCTCCACAGGTTGAGGAGCCATACGGAGAGCCAGGCCAACCAGTAGCGGGGCGCATGGAGATTTTGGTTTGCAGGTTTGGCCATAGGCTGGGAAGGATCGTGCGTAAAAGCCGGGATTATAGCAGTGATTGTCTGCTGCGGGTTCAGTGCCCCTGCTCTCTCAGCCAGCTTTCGACCAGCAGGCGGGCGGCAATGGAGTCGATAGGGGCGTTGCGATAGTTGCCCTTGTGGCCCCGCGAGGCAGCTTCCTGTTTGGCCTCAAAGGTACTGAGGCGTTCATCCACCAATTCCACCTGTACGCCGAAGCGGCCATGGACCCGATTGGCAAATTTGCGCGCTCGCAGGGACAGGTCGCTGTCGCTGTCGTCCATATTCAGGGGCAGGCCGACCAGCACCAGGTCTGGCTTGTACTCGCCCAGCAGGTGTCCCAGTTCATCCCAGTCGGGTATGCCGTCGCGGGCTCGCAGGGGGGGCAATTCGGAGCTGCTGCCGGTCAGGGTCTGACCGCTGGCCACCCCGATATTGCGGGTACCGTAGTCGAATGCCAGCACTGACTTATGCATACAGGGAGTTTCCGGGCAGGCCAGCAGCTCAGGCGTGGCCTGCGGTACCGGAGATCAGGTTAAGGTCGATGCCCAGCTGGCGGGAGATGGCACTCCAGCGCTGCTCAATGGGGGTGTCGAACATGAGGGCGCTGTCGGCCGGCAGCGTCAGCCAGGCGTTATTGGCGATCTCATCTTCCAGCTGACCCGGCGCCCAGCCGGCGTAGCCCAGCGCAATCAGGAACTGCTGCGGGCCGGTACCATTGGCAATGGCATCAATGATATCGCGGGAAGCGGTGAGGCTGACGTCACCGGATACCTGCAGGCTGGATTCCCAGTCGTGGTTGCTGGCGGGGTGCAGGATAAAGCCGCGCTCCGGCTGTACCGGGCCACCGCACAGTACCGGGGTATCTGCACGTTGCTCGTCGCTGCACTCCAGTTGCCGGTAGATCTCATCCATCTCGACACCCAGTGGCTGGTTGATCACCAGCCCCATAGCACCGGATTCATCGTGCTCGCACACATAGGTGATGGTGTGCGAGAAGATGGAATCGTTGAGGCTCGGCATGGCAATGAGGAAGTGGTTTCTCAAGCTGCTCATGGTGTCTCTGCTGTGGTCGTCAATCTGTCTGCCCATGACCCTAGTATTGGGGTGGTGGCGGGCGAATACAAGCGGGCTGGCGCGTTAATTATTTTGGGCGCTGGTGGAGAGTCCGGTCAGCTCGAAATGCCAGGTACGGATAATCTCCAGTTGATCGGTGGTTTTGCGGATTTCCGGAGGAAATGGGGCGAACGGTGAGGAGAGGTGCACAATCTGCAAGGCGGCGTTATCCAGCACCGGGTAGCCGGAGGATTGCAGAATTTCCACCGAGTGGATGGTGCCGTTGGGGCGCAGCACGGTCAGCAGGCGCAGGTTGCCAACGATGCCCCGGCGGATGGCCTCTTCCGGGAAGTTGCGGTTGCCCACCTGTTCCACCTTGCGGGTCCATTTCACCAGGTATTCGGCGTCAGCGGAGGCTTTGGCGGCGACTGAGGTGATGGTGCGCACCCGGGGCCGGCGTGCCATGGCCTGCCGCTGCTCATCGAGCTTGGCACGCAGGCTGGCAATCTCGCTGCTCAATGGGGTGTCCAGGGGATCCTGTCCTGGCTGCTGTTCGGCCTTTTCCGGAGTCAGGGCTTTCTGGCTGAGGCGGTAGGGGCTGTCGCCTACCGTGGTGACCAGTTGCAGTTGCTGCTCGGGTATGGGCTGCGCGGCTTTCACCTGCGGTGTAGGGCTGACCTCGCGGATGCGGCTGTCCTCAATGGGGGCGAGCTGATCGGTGGTCATCTGGCGTGAAATGTCGGTGGTGCCGCTGGCCTGCTGGTTAAACTGGGCCAGATAGTCGGCCTCATCCGGTACCTTGGCAGTGCTGTGGCTGGCCAGGGTGATCTCCAGCGTGGGTGGCAGCTTATTGGCCGGATCCACCTTGAAGGTGATGCCCAGGATCAGCAGGGCATGCAGCGCCAGCGCCAGAAAGAGGGTAAAAGTGAGGCGGTCACCGGTATCGGCGCTGGCGTCTTGGAGAGTGGCGGACTGCATGGTGTAGCGATTAACTCCGGATCAACGCTCGGTCAGGCGGGTGGCAATCGCATCCATCAGCCGGGTGCCGATGCGGGTGTCGTAGGCCTTGTCGATCTCGCGGGCGCAGGTCGGGCTGGTGACATTGATCTCGGTGAGGTAGTCGCCGATCACGTCCAGGCCCACAAACAGCAGGCCCCGCTCTTTCAGCGCCGGAGCCACCTGGCTGACGATCCACTGGTCACGCTCCGTCAGTGGCTGGGCCACGCCGGAGCCGCCGGCGGCCAGATTGCCGCGGGTTTCGCCTTCGGCCGGAATGCGGGCCAGGGCGTAGGGTACGGCCTCACCATCAATCACCAGAATGCGCTTGTCGCCGGCCTTGATTTCCGGGATGTACTTCTGTGCCATGATCAGGTGCTGACCGTGGTCGGTGAGGGTTTCCAGAATCACGCCGACATTGGGGTCGTCGGTCTTGCAGCGGAAAATACCGGAGCCACCCATGCCGTGCAGGGGTTTGAAAATCACATCTCCGTGCTGTTTGTGGAACTGCCGCAGTTGTTCGCTGTTGCAGCTGACCAGCAGCGGCGGGCAGCACTGGGGGAAGCGGGTGGCGAAGATTTTCTCGTTACAGTCCCGCAGGCTCTGCGGCTTGTTGACGATGAGGGTGCCCTCGGCTTCGGCGGCCTCAAGCACATAGGTGCTGTAAATAAAGTCGGTGTCGAAAGGGGGGTCCTTGCGCATCAGCACCACATCCAGCGCTGACATGGGTTGCAGGGTGCTTTCGCCCAGCTCGAACCAGCGTGAGGCATCGGCGAACACGGTCAGCGGCCGCATGCTTGCCATGGCGATACCGTTGTCGATGCAGAGGTCACCGGGCAGCATATAGTGCAATTGCCAGCCGCGTTCCTGCGCTGCCAGCAGCAGCGCCAGGGTAGTGTCTTTGTAGTAGGTGATGCTCTCGATGGGGTCCATAACAACCCCCACTTTAACAGTCATGCTGCACGGCCCCGTCGCGGTCTGATCATGCGCTGTAAGGTAAGGCGTAGCGTCAGTGAAAGCAACAACAGGCAGGAGGGAGCTTGCGAACTGCCGCACGCTTATAACCAGTTTGCTGTACCGAATCGACAAACTGGATGCAAATATCCCACTTAGGTGTTTGCTTTCAGGCACTTATAGATTAAAGCGATTGAGTGTGTTAAAACGTGGCATGTCGCGGCAGCCCTTGGGTTGCAGCCATATTTCCCTGCGTTGCCCATGGATGGAGGCTGGGGGCCGGCAGTTTCGTCGGACACCACTTGGCACAAGCGTTATATAAAGTGGTAAGGATTGCCATGAGGGGCGGGCAATAGACGTGCTGTTCAGAACTGTCGGCAAACGACAGCGTGCGGTCGACTATAGCAATAAGAATGTATTGGGGTCAGAGTGTATGGATGTGAACCTTGAAAGCCTTAAGGTGATGGTTATTGACGACAGTAAAACCATCCGCCGGACGGCTGAAACCCTCCTGAATAAAGCAGGTTGTACAGTAATCACGGCAACAGACGGTTTCGACGCCCTCGCCAAGATTGCTGATACACGGCCTGACATCATCTTTGTCGACATCATGATGCCGCGTCTGGATGGCTATCAGACCTGTGCTCTGATCAAGAACAACAGCGAGTTCAAGTCGACTCCGGTCATTATGCTCTCCAGTAAAGATGGCCTTTTCGACAAGGCCAAGGGCCGCATTGTCGGGTCTGATGAATACCTCACCAAACCGTTCAGCAAGAACGAACTGTTGGGTGCTATCGAAACCCACGTCAAGTCGCGCCGCGCATCCTGAACAACGGTTGAGCGCCGGGCCGGGTTTTGATGGCTGGAATACAGAGAGCCTACTGAGCAAAAAAACAATCAGCAAAAGCAATGTAATGACGGCCGGCAAAGACCGGTTGAGATATATGAGCAAGGCGATCCAGGAGTGCCCATGGCAAAAGTATTAATTGTTGATGATTCACCAACCGAAACCCACAAACTCACCACCATTCTGGAAAAGAACGGTCACAATGTGATCACTGCAGAAGCCGGTGAGATGGGCGTAGCGACGGCTAAACTGGAACAGCCGGATTTGGTGCTTATGGATATCGTAATGCCCGGCCTGAATGGTTTTCAGGCCACCCGCCAGCTGAGTAAGGCCAAGGAAACTTCACACATTCCGGTCATTATCGTTTCCACCAAAGATCAGGAGACGGATCGTGTCTGGGGTTTGCGTCAGGGCGCCAAGGCCTACCTCACCAAGCCGGTGGATGAGAAACAACTGATGCAGGTCATCAGCGAAGTCATGGTGTAAGCGGCAGTAGCTGCAGGAATAAGCATGTCAGAGGATAACTCTACAGCCGAAGCCGTTGACCAGGGTAGCCGCGCCGCCTATGAGGCGCTGGCTGATCTGGCGCTGCAGTGTCGCAACCACGCCCGTGGTCTGCCGGCACAGGTGGATATTACCCCGCAGTGGAGCGGGGTGGCTTTCGAACTGCTGGGGCGCCGGTTTGTGGCGCCGATGGGGGAAGTGTCGGAGATTCTGGAAGTACCACATTACACCCGCATTCCGGGGGTAAAGTCCTGGGTGCGCGGCGTGGCCAATGTCCGCGGTCGCCTGTTGCCGGTCTGTGACCTGGCTTCCTTTCTGCACGATCGCATTCACTCCTCCCGTAAGCAGCAGCGCGTGCTGGTGCTGGAGCTGGAAGACCTGTACAGCGGTTTGATGGTCGACCGGGTCTTCGGGATGCAGCACTTCCCGGTGACTGACTATGTCGAGGATTACGAAGTCGATGGCCCGGCTGCGGCCTACTGTGACGGCTGCTATCGGGTCAATGGCGTGGAATGGGCGGTATTCAACCCCTCACGCCTCAGGCTGGATCTGAATTTCATGCAGGCTGCACAGGCGTAAGCCAGGTGTCGGCCTGTATTTGTATTACAGGGTGTCCGCCGCACAGCACTGCTGTCGGCGGGTAAAAACAGTTTTAATAAAACCAGGAGTTGATAACCGGTCACCCGGTTAGCAAAAATCCAGCCCGCGGTAGCGAGGGCGAAGTGTTTCACGGACTGTCCGGGCCCAGGCCCGAGCAAATCGTGGCATAGCGTTTTCAGTACTGATACGGGCAGATACGCAACGTCGGTCAGGAGCGCGTAGCATGAAAAACCAATCCAGTAACGTCTTTGCCGCTATCAGGGCAAACCGAACCGTGACGGTTCTGGTTGTCGCCCTGGTAATGGCTCTAGTTGGCGCGGTAATCAGTATTATTCTGGTGCAGCGTGACGCCAGCCGCGACCAGGATTATCTGCAATTGACCGCGGACTTGCGGGCCTACTCATACCGGGTGAGCTCCCTGTCACGGGATGCCACTTCCGGTAACGAAGAGGCGTTCGCTGAACTGCAGTCGGTGCTGAAAAGTATGGAGCAGATCTGGGGCAAGTTGAGCTCCGCCGATCCGAATACCCGTACTGCACTGGCTGATCAGTTGGGCAGCTATAGCGGTGTCTGGAAAAAGGTACAGTCGGATGCGCAGACCATTATCGACAACAAAGACACCATCATCTTCCTCAATGACGTAGCGATAACCCTGAACGAATCGCTGCCCGAGCTGCAGGCAGAGCACAACTACATTGTAGAGATCCTGCTGGAAAATGACGCACCGGCGGATCAGGTGGCGGTAGCCCAGATGCAGTCCTGGCGTGCGGAACGTATCGGTCGAAACGTGGACAAGATGCTGCGGGGCGGTACCGACGCCGACGCTGCGGCGGATCAGTTCAACCTCGATGCCAACCTCTTCGGTAAAGTACTGCAGGGGATGAAAGAGGGCGACGTCGCCATGAGCATCTCCCGCGTAACCGACAAGGACGCGGTGGAATCCCTGAACGATATTACCGACCTGTTCCAGTTTGTGAGCTCCTCGGTACAGGATATCTTCGAGGCATCTCCTGCGCTGTTTAAAGCCCGACAGTCAGCCAACGCCCTGCTCGATAACTCGCCCCTGCTGCTGGAGGCCCTGAACGAGCTGTCAGATGGTATTGCCGGTTTGTCCAGCTCCCGCCGTAACAACAACACCACCTCCCTGGGCCTGGGTGTCCTCGGCGTTGTGTTCCTGCTGCTGCTGGGTGTGAACATCTATAGCGGCACCAACCGCCGACTGAAAGAAACGGCAGATACCAACAGCCGTAACCAGGAAGCGATTATGCGACTGCTGGATGAGCTCGCGGACCTTGCGGATGGTGACCTGACCACCACCGCAACGGTAACCGAGGACTTCACCGGTGCGATTGCTGACTCTATTAACTTCACCATCGACCAACTGCGGGTACTGGTATCGCGCATTAACGAAACCGCGGTAGACGTATCGGCGGCGGCGGAAGAAACCCAGCAAACTGCACTGCACCTGGCCGAGGCATCCGAGCACCAGGCGCAGGAAATTGCCGGCGCCTCGGCGGCGGTTAACGAAATGGCGGTCACCATTGACCAGGTATCTGCCAACGCCTCCGAATCAGCCGCGGTAGCGGAACGTTCGGTATCCATCGCAAACAACGGCGCCAAGGTGGTACAGAACACCATCCACGGCATGGATACCATTCGTGAGCAGATTCAGGACACCTCCAAGCGTATTAAGCGACTGGGTGAATCGTCCCAGGAGATTGGAGATATCGTATCTCTGATTAACGACATTGCGGACCAGACCAACATTCTGGCACTTAACGCGGCCATTCAGGCATCGATGGCGGGTGACGCCGGTCGAGGCTTCGCGGTGGTAGCGGACGAAGTACAGCGTCTTGCGGAACGTTCTGCAGCGGCAACCAAGCAGATTGAGGCGCTGGTTAAGACGATTCAGAACGATACCAACGAAGCGGTAATTTCGATGGAACAAACCACCGCCGAGGTGGTACGAGGCGCCCGCCTGGCACAGGATGCGGGTGTTGCCCTGGAGGAGATTGAAGGCGTATCGGCCAACCTGGCAGAACTGATTCACAACATTTCCAGCGCTGCCCGTCAGCAGGCCACATCTGCTGGCCACATCTCCAACACGATGAACGTGATTCAGGAAATTACTTCCCAGACCTCCGCTGGTACCGGTGCGACGGCAGACTCGATTGGACGTCTGGCCGAGATGGCACTGGAACTGCGTGAGTCGGTGGCCGGCTTCACCCTGCCGGAAGAGGCTGTTAACGACGAGCCGGATCTGGACGATGAAGCGTACGCCTTCGCTGATGACCTGGCTGCCGGTGATGCTACCGCCGATGATGAGTTGGCGCTGGACTTCAGCATGGATGATGCTGCTGCGGATGCTTACGCGATGGACGAGGATGCTGAACCGGTCAAGCGGTCCGCTGTATAAGCGGCTGCAGAATCGTTGATATATGTCGTGGTCTCTGCAGAAAACCCCCGAGCTGTCCGATCTGCAGTTTGAGCAGTGGAACAGGTTGCTGGAGGAGCGCACCGGAATACAGGTAGCTCCCCACCAGCGGGGTTATTTGCAAATGCAGCTGACAGCGCGCATGCGCGAATTGGGGATCAACCATTACGGTCATTACTTCAATGAAGTATCCGCCGGCCTTAAGGGAATGGTGGAGTGGCTGATTCTGGTAGACCGGTTGCTGGTCAAGGAGACCCGGTTTTTTCGTCACCGGGATTCCCTGGAAGCCGTGCGACGTCTGGTGCAGACCCGCATTAACAACCAGCAGTTGCATGAGAACTTTGAGGCCTGGAGCCTGGGCTGCGCCACAGGTGAAGAGCCCTACTCACTGGCCATGGTCATCAATGATTGCTTCGCGCTGGCGGGACTGGAACCTCTTTTTGGCATCACCGCAACCGATGTCAGCCAGCCGTCGCTGCAGCGCGCCCGCGAGGGTGTCTACAGTGAGCGTCGACTGGAGCCGCTGACCGATAGCGAGCGCCGGCGCTATTTCCGCGCTGTGTCACCAGGGGAGCAGAGCTGGCAGGTTATTGCCGGTATTCGTGAACGGGTCTGCTTCTCCTACGGCAACGTATTGCAGGTGGCTGACATGCCACTGGTGCCGATGGACGTGATCTACTGCCAGAATCTGTTGATCTACTTTCGGCGCTGGCGGCGGCGGGAGATTCTCAACGAACTGGCACGGCGGCTGAAGCCGGGTGGCATGTTGGTGATCGGTCTTGGGGAAGTGATTGATTGGGTGCACCCTGATCTGCAGCGAGTCGCTGATGACAGGGTTCAGGCGTATGTGCGCCGGCGTTAAAGGGCTCCGGCCCAGCGCCGCCTAACTTATAAGTAAGGGGATATCTGCTCATGGCAGAAAGCCGCAATTTTGCAGCGTTGGACTGGGTAATCGGCGAGATTGAGGAGACCCTTAATCTGGCTCGCCAGTCGCTGGAAGCCTTCGTGGAGAATCCGCAGGACTCTACCCGCATCCGTTTTTGCCTGACCCATATCCATCAGGTACACGGCAGTTTGCAGATGATCGAGTTCTTCGGCGCTGCCCTGCTGGCCGAAGAGATGGAAGCTGTGTCGCAGGCCATGATGAACGGCACCGTGCAGAAGGAACGCGACGCGCAGGAAGTGCTGATGCGCGCAATCCTGCAGTTGCCGATCTATCTGGAGCAGACCAAAAATCGCCGTCGGGACGACCCCGCAAGCCTGCTGCCCCTGCTCAACGACCTGCGTGTGGCACGGGGTGCCGAACTGCTGTCCGAAAGCCAGTTTTTCAGTCCTGATGTCAGTGCCGCCAAACGGGTACGGGGAACACCCAACCCGCTGCAGTCCAACGACGTGCAGTTCCGCGCCCTGGCGCACAAGCTTCACCAGATGTACCAGTACTCTGCGGCCGGCCTGATCAAGGGCGTCAACGTCGATGAAAACCTGCGCTATCTGGAAAAGGTATTCAGCCGCCTCTTCACCCTGACCTCCGGTACCGCCCGGCAGCCGTTGTGGGACATCTCCCTGGCGTTGGTGGAAGGAATGGACGCCGATCAACTGGATTTGAGCGTCTCCTTCAAGGCCGTGTTGCGACAGCTGGAAAAAGAGATCCGTGTGCTGGTGCAGTACGGTACCAAGGCGCTGTCCAGTTTTCCCCGCGATGAGCTGATCAAAAACGTGCTTTATTACGTGGCGCGCAGCAGTCACAGCTCGTCGCGCATCGAACGCCTGAAGCAGGATTTCAACCTCTACGACCAGCTGCTGGACAGCGGCAGCAACGACAGTGCCTACCTGATGGGGCCGGACCCGGAAACCATCCGCACTGTGGTGCAGGCGCTGAACGAAGAGCTCTCCGCCATTAAGGAGGCGTTGGAAGTAGAGCTGGCGCACGAGCGGGACAACGCCGTCGCCGACGCCTTGCCGATTATGAAGCGGGTGGCAGACACCCTGTCCGTACTGGGGGTCAGCGACCTGCGCAGTGCAGTCGTGGACCAGGCTGATGCGCTGGAGCAGGCCGTAGCCCATGACCGCCTGACACCCCAGATCCTGGCCCGCGCGGCGGACCAGATTGTGGACGTGGAGCAGCGCCTGAGCATTATGGCGGCCGCCGCCAGCGAACCGTCGCTGGCGCAGCAGACCCCGGCACAGATCCAGATCAGCCAGGCCCAGGAGTCTGTTTTGCGCGAAGCGCGCAATGGTCTGGAGCAGACCAAGGATTCCATTATTGAGTACATCGCCTCGCAGTGGGACAGTCAGCACCTGGTCAATGTTCCCCGTCTGCTGGAAGATGTGCGTGGCGGCTTGACCATCATTCCGCTGATGCGGCCGGCAGAAATTCTGCGTGCCTGCGGGGCCTATATTCAGCACGAACTGCTGAGTGGCGAGCGCACCCCGGAGTGGGGCGCACTGGATACCCTCGCCGATGCCATTGCCAGTGTTGAATACTTCCTCGAACGCCTCAGCGGCAATCGCGACGATGCGGACGAAATGCTGCTGACGCTGGCGGAAGAGAGTGTTGAATCCCTCGGCTATGGCGTTGGCAAGCCGTTTACCAAAAAAGCCAGCGGTGAACCGCTACAGCCGCTCTCTCTGGTCAGCAACAGTGACACGGCAGAGGCCTCGCAAGATTCCGGCGAGATGCTGATTTATGACAACGTCGAGATGGCTGCAGAGCCAGAGACGTTGAATGATCACGCGGTGGCGAATGAGAGCGCGGCTGATGTCACTCCGGACGTCGCAGCAGTCGATGGCACCACTGAGCTGCTGCCTTTTGTTGAGGCTGAGCTGGTGCCCGCGCCAGAGCCAGAGCTGGCGACGGCCACAGCCGAAGCGCATCCAGCCGACGAGCTGGACGACGAGATCCTCGAAATTTTTGTCGAGGAAGCGCGGGAAGTGCTGGAAAATATTGACGAATTCTTCCCCCGTTGGGCCAACGACTTTAACGACAGCGAGGCCCTGACAGAATTCCGTCGCGCGTTCCACACCCTCAAGGGCAGTGGTCGCATGGTTGGAGCGCTGGATATCGGTGAGCTGGCCTGGAGCATTGAAAGCATGCTCAACCGCGTCCTCGACGGTTCCGTGCAACCGCACCAGACGCAGGTGGCACTGATCGGTCGGGTACGCCGTGTTCTGCCGTCCTGTATCGATGCTTTTGAAGCCAAGCAGCCCACGCCAGACCTGCCGAAGCTGCACCAGCTGGCCGCCTGGGGCGAAGCCATTGCTGGAGGCGCGCAACCCCAGGAGCTGCTGCAGGATGAAGACGCCACAGTCTCTGCCAGTGTTTATCCCGCTGACGGTTTGGTGGACGACGATGCGGACGAATCCAACGCGGTGCTGTGGGAAATCTTTGGTACCGAAGCGCGTACCCACCTGGCGGTAGTCGAGGAGTTTGTCGCAGAGATGGAACAGGCGGCACCGCTCTACTCACCGCCCAGCGAAGCCATGCAGCGCGCGCTCCATACCCTCAAGGGCAGCGCCCACATGGCAGACGTGCACGAGGTGGCCGAACTGGCGACCCCGCTGGAGCGTTTTGCCAAAGAGCTGCGCACCTACCAGGTGAGTATCGACGAGGACATCCTGCAGTTGATCAAGGATGGCGCTGCCTACACTCACGAGGCGCTGGAGCAGATCCGCGCCGGCGAGCAGGACATCACCATTGCCCGTCTGAGCCAGTACCTGGCGCGGGTTGCCGAACTGCGCGACCGCACCGTCGGACCACTGATTCGCCAGCAGGAAGAGAGCAAGGCCGCGGCTGTAGACCCACAGCTGCTCTCCATCTTTATGGCCGAAGAGATGAAGCTGCTGTTGGATGCGGATGACATTCTGCGCCAGTGGCAGCAACAACCGGCCAACCCGCAGCGCCTGCCGGAACTGGTCACCGAAGTACACACCCTGGCGCGTGGTGCGCAGCAGGCCAACCTGCCGCCGATGGCCGTCCTCGGAAGCCAACTGGCGCAGGTCTATGATTCTCTCGATGGCAACCTGCAGGGCTTGAGCGACAACGACTTTGCCACCCTGCAGCAGGCCCACGAAGTGCTGCTGGATATGGTGGATGCAGTAGCCGCCGGGCAGAACCTGAATGAAGCGCCCGCGGAATTGTTGCAGGCGTTGTCTACCCTGGCAGAGACGCCAACTGCGGATATTCCGCTGCTTACCGAAGAGCCTTCAGCGGCTGGCGAAGAGCCCTCAGCGTTTACCGAAGAACCCTCAGTGTTTACTGATGAGGCCTCAGCGCTAGAGGAGCCCTCAGCTCTGGAAGAGTTCTCAGCCTTCAACAATGAAGAGCTCACTCTTGTTCCGGACGAGCCATACGCGTACGACGCACCATCCTCTGGCGAGTATGACGTTGCCGGGGAGACCGGGACCGCGGACAGCAGCGGCTGGCTGGGCTCCGACGATACGGCCGACGCCATAGAGATTGGCGAGACCATCAACTTTGACGGGCTGCCGGACATCACCACTGATGACGGCTATCAGGAACCGGTACTTGATGAGGGCGCTGGTCTGCCTGGTGCTGAACTCAGCTGGCAGGACGATGCCGCAGCAGCAGGCGATGACGGTATCAACAGCGAATGGCTCGCCGGCGACACGGTGTCCGATACCCCTGTGGATGCTGCCAACGCCGGACTGCAGTCGGCTGGTGAGGAGACGCCAGCCACTGAAGACAACCAGGAGTGGCAGGGTGTCAGCCTGTTCGCACCGGAAAACGAATTCGATCTGCCGCTGCGGCCGGAAGAGCGTCATGCGCCCCTGCGCACCCACGCGACCTTTGACGATATGTCCACGTCGCAGCACACCGGCAGCACTGAGGTGTTTGAGAATGTTAGCGATGATGGTCTGCAGGACAGTGGGGTCAGTGTCGGCGAACCTGACTTTGGTACTGTACTGGATGGCGGCCTCCCGACTGACAGTGTGGCGACACCCGACAGCGACGAAAACACTTCACCGGAAGTTGCAGACGACTTCCTGGTAGAAGAGATGGGTGCAGAGGGCGACAGCCTGCTCAGCGCCAATGACACTTCCGGCCAGGCACTCAATAGCGACCCCAATACCCTGGTGGGTGGGCTTGCGGCGGCTGATGAGCCAGCGTCGGCAGAAAGTTTCGCCACCACGGATTACGAGCACGAAAGCTCAGCGGCCTATGGCGGCGACGCCGACCAGTCAGACGCGTTCGACAGCAGTGATATCGACCCGGAAATTATCGAAATCTTCCTGGAAGAAGCGCAGGAACTGGTGGAAGACGTGGAGCAGTCGGTACACGACTGGTCCGAGAACTGGGATCTAACCAGCGCCAGCGAAGCCCTCAAGCGCGCCCTCCACACGCTGAAAGGTGGTGCCCGTCTGGCGGGTATGGTGGGCGTGGGTAACCTTGCCCACGATTTCGAAACCGACGTTATTCGCGGTGCGGACAACCACCAGATCGACAACGCCTTTTTTGCCCGCCTCAACCAGTACCAGGACCATATCCTGCGTGGTGTGGAGGCGGTGAAGTCTGCCATGGCCGGTGACGGTGATCTGGTTGCCGCGCTGCTGTTGCAACCGGGTGTTATCGACAGCGCACAGCCATCAGCGGCGACAACAGAAGAGCTGAGCGAACCAGCTTCGGAGCTGGAACAGGAGACGCCTCCGGCCGCGGACGAGACAGCTCTGGCCGGCGAGGCCAGTGGCGCGGAGATATTGCCTTTCACTCCGCGGGACAATATCCCCGTGGTCAGCAGCGGCGACGATTTCAGTGTGCCGGCGCGACGCAGCGGCTCGTCCCCTTCCGGCGGCGGCACCAACGCCGTGGCATCCCCTCTGCAGGCTCGCCGTTCGGCACCGCAGGAAGTGGTCAAGGTGTCCGCCGAACTGCTGGAGGAACTGGTTAACCTGGCCGGTGAGACCTCCATCAGCCGTGGCCGTATGGAAGAGCAGATGAGCGAACTGGGTTTCGCCATCGAAGAAATGGATGCCACCATCGGCCGTTTGCAGGAGCAGTTGCGACGCCTGGATATCGAGACCGAAGCACAGATTCTGTTCCGTCAGGAGCAGCTGGCAGAGCTGGAGGATTTCGATCCCCTGGAGATGGACCGCTACTCACAGCTGCAGCAGCTGTCGCGCTCGCTGATCGAGTCGGCGTCCGACCTTATGGACCTCAAGAACACCCTGTCGGATAAAACCCGCGACACCGAGACCCTGTTGCTGCAACAGTCGCGGATTAACACCGAACTGCAGGAGGGCCTGATGCGTTCGCGCATGGTGCCTTTCTCGCGCATGGTGCCGCGCCTGCGCCGTATCGTGCGCCAGGTGGCCAGCGAGCTGAACAAGCGCGTCAACTTCGAGCTCGACAATATCGAAGGTGAAATGGACCGTACCGTGCTGGAGCGCATGGTGGCGCCACTGGAGCACATGCTGCGTAACGCCGTCGACCACGGTATCGAATCCCCCGGCGAGCGTATGGCGGCGGGCAAGCCAGAGACCGGTCGTGTCATCCTGACCCTCGGCCGCGAAGGCGGCGATGTGGTCTTGCGCCTGATCGACGACGGTCGTGGTATCAACCTTGAGCGGGTTCGGGCCAAGGCGATCGAGCGCGGCCTGATGAGTGCCGAGGCGCGTCTCAGTGACAGCGATGTGATGCAGTTTATCCTGCACGCCGGCTTCAGTACCGCCGAGAGCGTGACCCAGATTTCCGGCCGTGGCGTCGGTATGGATGTGGTGAACTCCGAGATCAAGCAGCTCGGTGGCTCCATGACCATCAACTCGCGATTTGGTGAGGGCTCGGAATTCGTTGTACGCCTGCCGTTTACCGTTTCGGTTAACCGCGCCCTGATGGTCCGTATTGGTGAGGACCGCTACGCGGTGCCTCTCAACACCATTGAAGGTATTGTGCGGGTCAGCCCATTTGAACTGGAGCACTACTACAACAACCCCGATGCACGTTTTGAGTACGCCGGTGAACAGTATCAGGTGCGCTACCTCGGTACGCTGCTGCACAGTCATGCCCGACCCAAGCTGGAAGGTCAGGCGATGCCGCTGCCGGTAGTGCTGGTGCGTACGGCGCAAAACGCGGTGGCACTGCAGGTGGACCTGCTGATGGGCAGCCGCGAAATTGTGGTGAAGAGCCTCGGCGCCCAGTTCGCGACGGTGACCGGTGTGTCCGGTGCCACGGTGATGGGTGATGGTAGTGTGGTGGTGATTCTCGATCCTTACGCCATGATTCGTCAGGTGGCGGCACTGGCGCAGATGCCGGAGACCTTGTTGGGTGAAGCGAGTGCAGAAAGCGTCGAAACCGTGCGCAAGGTGCTGGTGGTGGATGACTCGGTAACGGTGCGCAAGGTGACGTCGCGCTTCCTGGAGCGTGAAGGCTACGAAGTCTTCACCGCCAAGGACGGTGCCGACGCCATGGTGGTGCTGCAGGATCTGGTGCCGGACGTCATGTTGCTGGATATCGAAATGCCGCGCATGGACGGCTTCGAAGTGGCGAAGAATGTGCGCTCCAGCAGCCGCCTGAAAGATATTCCGATCATCATGATCACCTCCCGTACCGGTGCCAAGCACCGCGATCGGGCGCTGGGTCTGGGTGTAAACATCTATATGGGTAAACCCTACCAGGAAGACAAACTGCTCGAGAACATTCGCGGTGTTCTTGGCGAATCGGTTTCCGGGACGGGCTTGCAGGATTAACATTTCATGCCGGCACTGCAGATCGGCGTACTGGCGGGCAGCGCATTGCAGGGAGGACGCCTTCGACAGTTGATAGTCGGGGCCGGTCACTCTGTGGCTGCCATGCTGCAGGCGGATGAGAGCAGTGCCGCGGCACTGTTGGCGGTGGACGACCAGGTGGATGCCTGGCTTATCTCACTGCCCCAGGAACTGGCCGCGGCCACGGCCCTGACACAGTCCCTGGCACAACTGCAAAGTCCGTTGATTGTGGATGACGATCCCGGCAATGGCGACTTGCAGCCGCAGTGGCTGCGACGCATAAGCGGCAAGCTGCAGGCTCTGGCCGGTGAGCTGGATGCAGTCGACGCCGGGGTAGCGGAAGCCATCTGGGTGCTGGCGGCGTCCACCGGTGGCCCGGAAGCGGTGCGGGAGTTTTTTGCCCGTTTGCCGGCGGGCCTGCCGGTGGCATTTGTCTATGTACAGCATATCAATCCGGGCTTTGAACAGTCGCTGGTGGAGATGTTGAATCGCCACAGTGAGTATCCGGCGCAATTGGGCTCGCCGGGGAGCCGGCTCAGTCGTGGCACCACCACAGTGATAAGCGGTGACTGCCAGCTGGATTGGCTGGGTAACGGTGTCGCGCAGGGTGTGCCCGGACCCTGGCCAGGGCCCTACCAGCCATCCATCAATCAGGTGGTCGCCAACCTGGGCAGCCGTTTTGGCCGCCGTTGCGGGGTGATGGTGTTCTCCGGCATGGGCGATGATGGCGCACTGGCGGCGCGGCTGTTGGCGCAGCGCGGCGGCAGTGTGTGGGTGCAACAACCGCAAACCAGTGCCGTGGATGCCATGCCGCAGGCCGCACTGGCGACAGGGGTGGTGACCGAATGCGAGAGTCCCGCCGAACTTGCAATGCTGCTGGCGACCCGTCTGCGACAGACGCAGATGAGCGACATAGGGCATTGATCAATACAGGTATTGTGAATGGAAAGTGCAACACAACTCATTGAAAGGCAGGTGATGGAGTCGATCGCCAGCTTGCAGATTCCCATGCAAAACCAGGCGTTGCTGGTGCCCACCGTAACCGTTGCGGAGATGGTGCCTTATAGCCAGCCGCAAGCGGTGGCGGGTGCGCCTGAGTGGCTGTTGGGGTCTTTTAACTGGCGCAACACTGAAGTGCCTTTGCTGGCGTTTGAGGTGCTCAACGGTGCACCGGCGCCGGTGCCGGGCGAGACGTCCCGTATTGCCGTACTGAACAACACCGGTGTAAGTGAAGAGCTGCCGTTTATTGCGCTGCTGACCTCGGGCATTCCCCGCTTGTTGCGTATTGTTGAGGGCGACCTGCAGCTGCTGTCCGAGGGGGACCCAGACTCAGTGACCCGCATGCTGGTGGGCTTTGAGGGCAATTCAATGGTTATTCCCGACCTCTCCGTACTGGAGCAACGCTACATTAATTGGCGCAGCAACGGTTACTGAGTAAGGGACACCGGCCAGCGGGCGTAACCACGAGGTATGCGCCCGCGCCACGTACATAACAACAAAACGGTAGACAAGGCAGTGACCCGCATTGTTAAGGCTGCAAAGGGGGCAGCAATAAATATCCCTGTAATTCCGCACAGGGTATTACTCCACTTCTTTCACGTCTGTGTGGCCACACAGATGGCGTTGTGCCTCTTTTATTCCGACCAATCCTACGCTGCCGACCTGCACCTGCACGGCTTTGGCACACTGGGCGCCAGCCATTCCGACAGCGAGCAATACGGCTGGCGCCCGACCATGGATCTGGAGGGTAGTTACGATGGCCAGTGGGAAGTGGCCAATAACTCGATTCTTGGCGTGCAGCTGGATGGGGTCGTCAGCCCGCGCCTGAAAGGCAGCCTGCAACTGGTAGCCCGGCAGCGGCAGCACCAGGGGCTGGACGATGTGGTGGAGTGGGCCTATCTTGGCTACGGCCTGAGTGACAGCCTCGATCTGCGCGTGGGGCGAATGGGGCTTGGCAATTACCTGCTTTCTGACTATCGCAACGTGCGTTTTGCGCAACTGTGGACCCACCCGCCCACCGAATATTACGGGCAGCTGCCTCACCATCACAGCGATGGTATCGATATCACCTGGAGTCACCACGATGGCGACGGCCTGTGGCGTTGGCGCACGGGTGCGGGGGTTTCCGACCTGTCGTTCTACGTTGGCGACTCGTTTAGCGGCTCCGAGGGCAAGGTAGACAGTGTCGATTTGGCGCCGGGTTACCTGACCGCCCTCAGCTACGAGACCCAGAGTTGGCGCGCACAGATATCCCTGACCGCCGCGCGCCTGGACGATAACTTCCGCTCCGGAAAGCCCTTGCGGGAAACCTACGCCTATCTGGAGTCGCTGGGCTTCGAAGGCGCCGGGGAATACGCCACACAATTTGAGACCAAGGGTGAGTGGGCCTATTACGCCGCCGCGGGAGTCGCCTACGACAACGGTCGCTGGCTGCTGCAGGCTGAGATCAACCAGATCGATTCGCCGGCCGAACTCATCAACAGTTCAACCAACGGCTATCTATCCCTTGGCCGCCGCCTGTCCTCGGTAACCGTCTACGGGGTCTACGGCTACGCCCATTCCGTGGGCGATGCGCCACAGGCACCGCAGTTCCCGATTCCTGGCGCTGAGCAGCTGGCGGCGATCTCCGACCTGATCAGCCGCACCACGCGGGCCAACCAGCAGACGCTGGCGCTGGGCCTGCGCTGGGATTTGCATCCGCAACTGGCCTTGAAAGGACAGTGGGACAGGACCTGGCTGGAGCGGGACGGGGTTATGCTGTTCGGCCTCAACGACCTGGACCAGCCCCTGGGCGATGCAAGGGTGGATACGTTTTCCCTGCAGCTGGATTTCGTCTTCTGATGAACAGTTGCCGCTGCTTACTCATGGTCCTGCTGCTGGCCTCCCCACTGAGCTGGGGGGCGGAGGATATCGTGGTGGTGGTCAATCCGCAGAATTCTGTGCAGTCCCTCAGCCGTGGCGAGATTATTGACCTCTACATGGGGCGACTGCGCCAATTCCCCGGTGGTGAGCCGGCGGCAGCGGTGGATTACCTGTCGGAAGCGCCGATCAGGACAGCATTTTATCACCAGTTGATGCGCAGAAGTCTGGCACAGGTCAACGCCTACTGGGCACGGTTATTGTTTAATGGCAGCGCCCGCCCCCCGCTAAAAGTGGCCGGTGCAGGGGACGTCATAACCGCGGTGGCCAGTGACCGTTCGGCCATCGGCTATATCTACAGCAACGAGGTAACGGGCACTGTCAAAGTTGTCGCGCGTATTACAGCGGATCCCTAGGTCGCTGCCTCTGCGTCTGACGTTGTCGATGTTGGTGACGTCGGTGCTGGTGGCCTGTCTGATCGGTTTTATCACCTTTCAGCGGATCTATCACGATGAAGTGCAGGCCTCCACCCAGGCCGTGCGCCAGCTTGCCGCGACCGTCAAAAATACCGTCTCCATTGCTGCCTACCTGCAGGATCAGCAGCTCGCCCGCGAAGTGGCCGACGGGCTGTTGGGCAACGACATTGTGCAGGGAGTGGCGGTACACAGTGGCGATCGTCTGTTGATTGACGCCGGCGTCACCGAATGGGATGCGGGCTATCAGGCCGAATGCCTGTCTCTCTCGTCGCCGTTTGTGGTGGAGGAACAGGTTGGCAGTCTCTGTCTCTACCCCAGCCGTGGCTATTTCGAACAGCGTGCGACGCAGCGCGCGGGCAGCCAGATCGGTGTCATGCTGGAATTTGGCGTGGTATTGATGTTGTTGTTGATGACGGTGATGCACCGACTGTTTTCACAGCCGATCAAGTTGCTGTCACAGCACCTGCACAGCTTCACACTCAACAACCCGCAGCCCTTAGCAGTACCGAAGTTTCACCAGGGCGACGAAATCGGCGCCCTGTTTGAAGACAGCAACAAACTGCTGGGCTCGGTGGCGGAGGCGTTCAAGCGCGAGCGGGCCCTGCGCCAGGAGATGGAGCAGCTGGAAAACCAGTTCCGTCATATTTTCGAGCAGGCCAGCAGCGGCATTGCCATTCTCGACCTGCAGGGGACACCGAAGGTGCTCAACCCCTCCTTCGAGGCCATGATCGGAGCCGAGGCGGTGGCGGGCATCTGCGCCGGCACCATGGGGTTTGAGGCACTGGCAGTAAATCGTGACGAGCTGGCACGGGCGGTTGTGCATGCGGCCCACACCCGGGATGTGGTCAATACCGATATCGAGCTGGCGGTGGGCCCACGGCAAGGGGCGTGGGTGCACCTGGCCATGTCGCGGGTGGATGAGGTGGATGGGGACTGCTATCTGGAGGTACTCAGTTATGACGTCTCCGAGCGCCGTGAGCGGGAAGCGCAGTTCCGCCTCGAGGCCGAACACGATCCCCTCACTGGTGTGCTTAACCGGCGGGCCGGTATCCGTCGCATTGAAAGCCTGTTGCAGGATACCCATGCAAGCGGGCGGCAGTGCGCGATCTTTATGCTTGACCTGGACCGCTTTAAACCCCTCAACGATGCCTTTGGTCATGATGCGGGCGACCACGCGCTGATATGGGTAGCGGAGCGCTTGCGCAAGGTGACCCGCAGTGACGATATCATTGTGCGTTGGGGCGGTGACGAATTTCTTCTGGCGGTAGAGCTGCCGCAGGGACTGGAGGATGCCGACCAACTGGCGGAGCGCATACTGCAAGCCTTCGAGCAACCGCTGACGTTGCCGGGCGGCCAGCGGGCCGGTCTTGGTGCCAGCATCGGTATAGCCATCTCGCCTCAGCACGGCAACGAGCTGGCCATTTTGATTCAGTATGCGGACCAGGCCATGTATGCAGCCAAGATCGCTCAGGGCAATCAGCGCTGTTTTTTTCAGCTGGTCGGCGAAAGCTGAATTTCCCCCCCGCAAAGGGGGCGGTGAGCTGGTCTGGCAGGACAATCTGTCATAAGCTGGACAGGTGAAAAAGCCGCCGGGGGTATAAGCGGGTGCAGCAACGAGAGACAGCAGGCAAAGGCAGCAGCAGGGTGGATCGTTACCGCTCTGTCTTTAACCGCTACCGCAATGTCCTGCTGCCCCTGGCCATCACCCTGCTGCTGGATCTGCTGCTGCTGGCCACCAATACCGTACTGACCCACCGTCTTGAACTCTACGCTTCCGAGATCAATCTTGCCGGGCGCCAGCGTATGCTGACCCAGCGCATCAGCAAGTCTGCGGCGCTGATTTCTTATCAGCAGGCTGATGGTGCTGATACCGCGGCGCTGCAACAGGAGCTGGAGGCAGCGGCGGCATTGTTTGATCGTACTCTGCAGGCGTTTGACGAGGGTGGCGCTACCGAGGATGCCAGCGGCAAACCGTTACAGGTGCGACCGCTGATGTTACCCGCTTCCCGGCAAACCCTGGCCGAGGCGCAAGCGGTGTGGCAGCCGGTTCGCCTGCAGTTGCAGGTGGCGCAGCAGTATGAGTATCGGCGGGAGGCCCTGCAGCACCTGCTGCAGTTTCTCTCCCGGCGCAACCTGCAATTGCTGACCCTGATGAACGACCTCACCGTGCAGCTGGAACAGGAGGCGGCTCACCAGGCGCAAGTGCTGCGCTACTTCCAGACCCTGGTGGTGTTCACTATCTTCCTGCTCTTCCTGTGGGTGCTGCGGCGCTTGCAGCGCTCCGATCAGTATTTCACCAACCTGATGGAGGCCGACAGCGATATCGTACTCAGCCTGGATATTGCCGGCCGTTCCATCACGTTTATCAGCCGCAACACTGGCCGCCTGCTGGGGTATCCGGATCATTACTACCTGCAGCGGCCCATGGATCGGCTCTTCACCCGTAAAACTGCCCGCCAGATTCATGAGCTTACCCAGGCCCTGCGCCGGGGTGAGCAGATTACCGAGCAGCGCCTGGAGGGTGAGGTAATCCAGAGCAGCGGCTCGGTGCTGGAGGTGGACTGTATTATCAAGGTTTCCAGTGACGCCGCCGGTAAGCCGCAGGAGTTGCTGATTGATGTGCGGGATATCAGCGAGCGCAAAAAATACGAGCGTGAGCTGGAGACGCTGGCCCACAGGGATGCCCTCACCGGACTCAAAAACCGCAACCGCTTTTTTGATTTTGCCAGCCAGGCGTTGTTACGAGCCCAGCGCCAGCAGGATGGCATCGCCGTGTTGTTTATCGATCTGGATGGTTTTAAAAGCGTCAACGACAGCCATGGTCACGACACCGGTGACCGTTTGTTGCAGGCCCTGGCTGGCCGGCTGGTGGGTTGCTTCCGGCGCTCGGATACTGTGTGCCGGTTGGGGGGGGATGAGTTTGTGGTGTTGCTGGAGCCGGTGGGTGGCCGGGAATCGGTGGCGGCACTCTGCGAGAAGGTGATCGCCACGCTGTCGCAGGACGTGCATGTCGATGGCATCACATGCAAAGTGGGTGCGAGTATCGGGGTGGCATTCTACCCGCAGGACGGCAGCAGGATTGACGATCTGGTGACCCGTGCAGACGAAGCCATGTACAGGGCCAAAGCTGGTGGGCGTGGTGGCTTCAGTTTTGCGACAGAGGCGGAACCTTGTACCGCCAGCTGAGCTCAGCCGGCCAGATCGCCCCAGAGAAATTGCAGCACACTGATGGCGGTCAGCGGCGCGGTTTCGGTGCGCAGCACCCTTGGACCCAGTGTCAGTGGTGCAAAGCGGTGTTGCAGACAGTCATTAATTTCCGCATCTGATAAACCACCTTCCGGACCAATGACCAGTGCCGCGGATTGGGGCCGTGCGCGTTCCTGCAGTCGACCCTCCGAGCGGTGATGCAGCACCAGCCGCAGGTGCTCCTCACCGGCGTCGGGCAGGGTGCCGATCCAGGAGTCCAGCTTCATGGGCTCGTGCAGTTGCGGCAGGCGATTGCGCTGACACTGCTCACAGGCGGAGGTCAGTATCTGCTGCCAGTGCTGTACCTTCTTTTCCAGTCGTGGCCCGGTCAACTTCACTTCACAGCGTTCGGTGAGCAGCGGCGTGATGGCACTGACTCCCAGCTCGGTGGCTTTTTGCAGTACCCAGTCCATGCGCTCGCCGCGGGAGACGCCGATCCCGAGGTGGATATGCAGTGGTGACTCCCGCTCAACGGCAATAAAGCGACCCACGTCGACGCGAACTTCGCGTTTATCGACGCTGCCGATGACCGCCTCAAACTCCCCGCCCTCGCCATTGAACAGAATCAGCGGCCGACCACCCTGCATGCGCAGCACGCGCCCCACATAGTGACTGGCCTGTTCATCCAGCGCGACGCTGGTGTCCGCGGACAGTGGTTGCGGGGTGTAGATTCGCGGGATGCGCATACACGGTTTACCTGTCTGCTGGCGCTCAGTCTGTAAGACCGAGGTTCTTGACGATAGTGGCAGTAGGTTCTACCTGGTTCATGGTGTAGAAATGCAGACCGGGAGCGCCGTTGTCCAGCAGGGTCTCACACAGTTCGCTTACCAGGTCCAGACCAAACGCTTTCACGCTCTCCTGATCATCGCCAAACGCTTCCAGGCGCTTGCGTATCCAGCGCGGAATATCGGCACCGCAGTTGTCGCTGAAACGCACCAGGTTTTTAAAGTTCAGGATCGGCATGATGCCCGGGTAGATGGGCTTGTCGATGCCGGCCTTGTCGCACTGATCAATAAAATAGAAGTAGGCATCCGGGCTATAGAAGTACTGTGTCAGCGCACTGTTGGCGCCGGCGTCGAACTTGGCTTTGAGGAAACGGATGTCGCTGTCGTAGCTGGTCGCCTCGGGGTGGATCTCCGGATAGGCCGCCACTTCCAGTTGCAGCTGATCGCCGAAATGCTCGCGGATAAACGCCACCAGTTGGTTGGCGTAGACCATCTGGTATGCGCCACCCATGCCGGAGGGCATGTCGCCACGCAGGGCCACGATGCGGTCCACGCCAGCGTCGATGTACTCCTGGATCAGGGCTTTCATGGTGGCTTCGTCGTCACCACCAAAGGAGAGGTGGGGGGCGACAGCAATGCCATCCTGTTTGAATGTCTTCACGATGCCTTTGGTGTTGTCGCGGGTGGAACCTCCGGCACCGTAGGTAACGGAAAAGAATTCCGGTTGCAGTTTTTGCAGTTCATCGCGCACCGCCAGCAATTTGGTTCTGCCTTCATCGCTTTTGGGCGGGAAGAACTCAAAGCTGAGGCGCAGGTTGTCGGTGCTGCTCATGACGATTCTCTCTGTCTTTCACTCGCTGTCAGTCACACACTGCGGCGCACGGCGGATTGCCGGCGCCGGCAGTTGCTGATTAATACTTGTAGCTCTCTGGCTTGTAAGGACCTTCGGCGTGTACGCCGATGTAGTCTGCCTGGGCCGGGGTCATGCGGGTGATTACGCCGCCGAAACCTTCCACCATGTCCTTGGCCACTTCCTCGTCGAGCTTCTTCGGCAGCACTTTTACGTACACTTCCGCAGACTTCTCTTCTTCCATCAGGTTGGCGAACTTGCGCTCGTACAGGTAAATCTGGGCCAGCACCTGATTGGCGAAAGAGCCGTCCATAATGCGTGACGGGTGGCCGGTGGCGTTGCCCAGGTTTACCAGGCGACCTTCGGAGAGCAGGATCAGGTGATCGTTGCTGGCACGGTTGCGGTAGACCTTGTGCACCTGTGGTTTCACTTCGTCCCACTCGTAGTTCTTGCGCATGAATGCAGTATCGATTTCGTTATCGAAGTGGCCGATGTTGCACACCACGGCGCCGTTTTTCAGCGTCTGCAGCATGGCGGAGTCACACACATTGATGTTGCCGGTGGTGGTAACCACCAGGTCGGTGGTGCTCAGCACAGCAATATTGATGTCTTCTGCCTTGCCGGTGTTGATGCCGTTGTTGTAAGGCGATACCACTTCGAAACCGTCCATACAGGCCTGCATGGCACAGATGGGATCGATCTCGGTGACTTTCACAATCATACCTTCCTGGCGCAGGGAGGCGGCGGAGCCTTTACCCACATCGCCGTATCCGATCACCAGCGCTTTTTTACCGGACAGCAGGTGGTCGGTGCCGCGCTTGATGGCGTCGTTGAGTGAATGGCGACAGCCGTACTTGTTGTCGTTCTTGGACTTGGTGACGGAGTCGTTGACGTTGATCGCCGGTACCTTCAGCTCGCCTTTTTTCAGCATGTCCTGCAGACGGTGAACGCCGGTGGTGGTCTCCTCACTGATGCCGTGAATCTGCTCCAGCAGCTGCGGGTACTTCTCGTGTACCAGCTGGGTCAGGTCACCACCATCATCCAGAATCATGTTGGCATCCCACGCTTCGCTGCCGTCTTTCTGCGCCAGGATGGTCTGTTCGATGCACCACCAGAACTCCTCCTCGGTTTCGCCTTTCCAGGCAAACACGGGGATGCCGGCGGCGGCAATGGCGGCCGCAGCGTGATCCTGGGTAGAGAAAATATTGCACGAGGACCAGCGCACTTCCGCGCCCAGTTCCACCAGGGTTTCAATCAGCACGGCGGTCTGGATGGTCATGTGAATACAGCCCATGATGCGGGCACCCTCCAGTGGCCTGGAGTCGCTGTACTTGCGACGCAGTGCCATCAGTGCCGGCATTTCACCTTCGGCGATGTCGATCTCCTTGCGGCCCCAGTTGGCGTCGCGCTGGAACTGCTCAAGGGAGGTGGCGGCGACTTTAAAGTCGGAAAAACCATTGATGTCGTAACTCATATTCGTGTCTCTTGAAATTTGTTGCCCGGCAGGAGTGTGTGCTCCTGTCGATGTGTTGTTCGGTTACAGGCCCAGTGCAGCCTTAAGCGCGTCGACCTTGTCGGTCTTTTCCCAGCTGAATGCGGTGAAGGTTTCAGACTTCTCTTCGCCGTTCTCCTTCCAGCGGTAGGTGGCTTCAAACGGCTCGCGACCGAAGTGGCCGTAAGCGGCGGTGAGCTGGTACATGGGGTGCAGCAGGTCCAGCGCCTTGGTGATGCCGTAGGGACGCAGGTCAAACACCTCGCGGATGGCGGACACCAGCTGCTCGTCACTCACCTTGCCGGTAGCAAAGGTGTTGATGGAAATTGAGGTAGGCTCGGCCACACCGATGGCGTAGGAAACCTGAATCTCGCAGCGGTCGGCGAGACCGGCAGCAACCACGTTCTTGGCCACATAGCGACCGGCGTAAGCGGCAGAGCGATCCACCTTGGAGGGATCCTTGCCGGAGAAGGCGCCGCCACCGTGACGGGCCATGCCGCCGTAGGTGTCCACAATAATCTTGCGACCGGTAACGCCGGCATCACCCACGGGGCCGCCGATCACAAAGTTACCAGTGGGGTTGATGTGGTAGAGGGTACCTTCGTGCAGCAGCTCGGCGGGCAACACGTGCTGGACAATGTTCTCCATCACGGCAACGCGCAGGTCTTCCTGGGTGATGTCAGGGTTGTGCTGGGTGGAGAGCACCACGGCATCGATGGCCACCGGTTTGCCGCTTTCGTAGCGCATGGTGACCTGGCTCTTGGCGTCCGGGCGCAGCCATGGCAGTACGCCCTCTTTGCGCAGCTGGGCCTGACGCTCCACCAGGCGGTGGGAGTAGTAAACCGGTGCCGGCATAAGGCTGTCGGTTTCATTGGTGGCGTAGCCGAACATCAGGCCCTGGTCACCGGCACCCTGGTCTTCCGGCCTGGCGCGGTCCACGCCCTGGTTGATGTCCACAGACTGCTTGCCGATGGCGTTGAGCACGGCACAGGTGGCACCGTCGTAACCCACGTCAGAGCTGTCGTAGCCGATACCGGTAATCACATCGCGGATAATGTCTTCCAGGTCGACGTAGCAGGAGGTGGTCACCTCACCGGCCACAATCGCCATACCGGTTTTGACCAGCGTCTCTACCGCCACGCGGGCGTGTTTGTCGCGGGCGATAATGGCGTCCAGAACGGCGTCGGAGATCTGGTCTGCCATTTTATCGGGATGACCCTCAGAGACCGACTCGGAGGTAAATACGGAATACTCAGACATGCATGTCTCCTCTCAAATCTGCCGCGTTGGCGACAGGAAAAACTGACGAACCTGAATTTGAAAACCGTTGCGCAGGGCGATGTACTGGCTCTGTGCCGGCGTGAGGCCGGCTTGTGCCGCCCAATGGGAGAGATCCTCGGGCTCAAACCCGAGCCACTGATCACCACAGGCTTCCCGCGCCCACTGCTGCTGGTGATGGCAGAGTTCCGACACCAGCAATGAGCCTCCGGGCTGCAGCAGCTGGCTGACGTGATCAAAAATATGGGCCGGTGAGGGCACGTGGTGCAGCACCATGTTAATCACCACGCAGTCGGCCCGCAGGCCTTGCGCCACCGCGTCCGCGGTATCGCCGTGCACGAATTGGATATTGCCCAGCCCCTGGGTCTCCGCCATGGTGCGTGCCTTGGCCAGCATGGAGGCGGAGTTATCGAGGGCAATCACCTCGTTGAAGGCACTGCTCAGTACCTGCAGAAACTCACCCTCCCCGGGCCCGATCTCCAGTGCCGTGCGGCGTCCGGCCAACGGCGTGTTGGCCAGCAGCTCTGCCACTGCCTCGGCATAGACCTGGTGGCTGGCAATCAGGTCCTGCTGGGCGCGGAACTTGGTGGCGTTATCACTGAAGAACGCCTGTGAGGCCAGCGCCCGTTCCTGTTGCACCCCAATTAACTGCTGCTGGTAGCACTCATCCAGCGGCGCCTGGTCGACGGTGGCAAACAGGCTGCTGAGCAACTCACGGGCGGGGGAGTCGGTGGCCGGCAGGGCGCGGCGGTAGAAGATCGAATTCCCCTCGCGGCGGCTGGCCACCAGACCGGCGTTAGCCAGCACCTTCAGGTGGTGGCTCATGCCCGACTGCTTGATGGCAAAAATACGACTCAGCTCCATGACCCCAAAGGAATCCCGGGCCAGCAGGCGCAGGATTTCCAGCCGCAGGGGATCGCCGGCGGCCTTCAAAAGGGCCGCCAGGTCGCTGCTGGCAAAGGTTGTCTCGGCCGGGGCCGGCAGGGTCTGGGGCTGTAACATGGGCGGAAGTGTAGCAGGGCCAAACACCTATATCAAAATATTTTGATATAGGTGTTTGGCGCCACAGGAGGCTCTGGCGTAGGAAGGTGGCGGTGAATATGCGAAAATTGGCCGTTTATAGTGGCTGGGTTCGCGGCCGATGCGGCGCTGTTGCGCTGTATCAACAGCCCTGGTGGCGGTCAGCGCTACTCTGGTGCTGGTACCGGCTCCTGCCATGAGCACCCCTGATGATAAAGAGAGAGATGTCATGTCCGAATTCAAAACTCCTTACCAGCTGCTGGGCGAAGAGGGCATCAAACAGTTGGCCCACGCCTTCTACGATGTGATGGATGAGCTGCCCGAAGCGCGACGGATCCGCGACATGCACGGCAAGGACCTTGGCGATATCAAAGGCAAGTTGACCGAATACCTCACTGGCTGGATGGGGGGCCCCCCCGTCTACCACGCCAAGCACGGCACCGTTTGTCTCACCGACCCCCATGCCGCGTACCCCATCGGCCCGGAAGAGCGCGACCAGTGGGTTATGTGCTTCGAGAAAGCGCTGGAGCGCATTGACGCCAGCGACGAAGTGAAGGAGATGCTGCGCGGCCCCATCCGCCAGATCGCCGGTGCGGTGCAGAATCGCGACGAATCCATCAAAGAGAACGACGACCCCAATATTATTGCCATTGGCTGATATCGGCCGGCACCCGTCCTCTGCAAGCCCGCTTGAGCGGGCTTTTTTGTGCTACACCAAAACATAACGATGAACTGGGGACCGACCAGCAGTGCATCCGGCACCCCAATCACCTTTTCAAAAATATTTTATAAAAGCATTACAAATCCATCGTGGATTTGTCACAGCGCCAGACCAGCATTGGGGCCACCTTAGTTCACGGACATTTCCCGACAGGAGGTTGGCACGATGAGACCTGGATTCACAACACGATTTCTGACCGCCGCGGCGTTTGCGGCAACACTGTTCACGGCGACCTGCGTGCAGGCGGATCGCGATATCCACCCGGGACAGCCACCCCAGTGGCGCGGCCAGCCGCATGACACTAACGTGCAGTTGGGCCCGCGGCCTTTCTATCTGCTGCAGGATATGGACAGCGGATCGCTGCAGGAGAGGCTGGCGGCCTGCGAAAAACGGGATCCCCGTAACAGGGCTGCCCATAAGCCCGACTTCCGGAAAACCGATTTCTCCATCGGCCATCGCGGTGCCGCCATGCAGTTCCCGGAGCACACGCGGGAGTCCTACGAAGCGGCGGCGATAATGGGGGCCGGTATTATCGAGTGCGATGTCACCTTCACCAAGGACCGGGAGCTGGTGTGCCGCCACTCCCAGTGTGACCTGCACACCACCACCAACATTCTGGCCACGCCGCTGGCGGCCAAGTGCTCCCAGGGTTTTACACCGGCGGTGTATGACGCCGCTGGCAATCTGGTCTACCCGGCACAGGCTCGCTGCTGTACCAGTGATATCACCCTGGAAGAGTTCAAAACCTTGCAGGGCAAGATGGATGCCTATGACCCTGGCGCGACAACCGTAGAGGCGTTTATGCGGGGCACTCCGGACTGGCGGACCGATCTCTATGCGGATAGCGGCACCCTGATGACTCACAAGGAGAGTATTGCCTTGTTTCAACAGTTGGGCGTGAAGATGACCCCGGAGTTGAAGAGCGCCAGTGTCGATATGCCCTACGAGGGTGACTACACCCAGCAGGCCTACGCGCAGCAGATGATTGATGAGTACAAGGCGATGGGGGTGTCGCCCCGCGCTGTCTACCCGCAGTCGTTCAATCTCGAGGATGTGCGCTACTGGATCGCGCAGGAGCCGCGTTTTGGCCAACAGGCGGTCTACCTGGACGGTCGCTACGACGATCCCGCCTTTGATTACAACAACCCGGTCACCTGGTCGCCGTCCATGGCGGAGCTGGTACAGGACGGTGTTGAAATCATCGCGCCACCCATCTGGATGTTGCTGGCGGTGAACGCACAGGGTGAGATAGTGCCCTCCCTCTACGCCGAAGCGGCGCAGCAGGCTGGGTTGAAAATCATTACCTGGACGCTGGAGCGTGACGGGCCTCTGGCCAATGGCGGTGGCTGGTATCACCAGTCGGTGGCAGGGGTGATCGACAACGACGGTGACACCTATAAGGTGCTGGATGTACTGGCCCAGCAGGTGGGTGTCATTGGTGTGTTTTCCGACTGGCCGGCTACCACCAGCTACTACGCCAACTGCATGAATCTGAAGTGAGGGGTTTTACCGGCGCCGGAGGCTGAGTCCCTGTAGCAGGTACAGGTTGATGGTTGCAGGGGCGTGGCTCCCGGTGCGATGGCTGTTCACGGCAAGTGCGGAAACGATGGTTTACAGGATCAGGAATCCTGAGTGTCAGCGGAACTGCCGGACGCTGCCGGTAACCACCCCTTCGATACGCAGGTCGGCACTGTCGTGCAGCGACAGGGGTTCGGCACTGCTGTCGGCGGCCAGCAGCAGGCTGTTGCGCAGGTCCAGCCGGCGGCACAGCAGTTCCCCGTCCAGTGCGGCAACCACAATATCGCCGTGGGACGGGTAGAGGCTGCGGTCGACAATCAGCAGGTCGCCGTCAAACAGGCCGTCGTCGCGCATCAGCTCGCCCCGTACCCGGGCGCAGAAGGTGGTGGTGGCGCGGCGTACCAGCAGGTCGTTGAGGTCCACGCCAGGCTCATCCTCGTCGGCGGGGCCGTCAAAGCCGGCCTGGGCACTGTGCAGGTAGAGGGGCAGGGTGAGCTGGGTCTGGATGGCGGTGGGCAAGGTCTCTGCGATATTCATAATCGACACCTATACTGTATTTATATCCAGTATAGGTGTGCAGGCAGTCTGGCGTCAACGAGGCGGGAGTTCAGGGGGCGGGCGTAAACCGTCGCACCAGTTCACTGTGCTGCGGGAATTGCTGCTGCAGGGCCCGGCGTTCGCCAAGGGTCATATCGGCGAAGTCAAAACCGGGCGACACCGCTTCGCTGAGGAGGCCGAAGTCACCTTCTTCCAGTTCCGTGGCTTTCCAGACCCCACCGGGCACCAGCATTTGCAGTTGCTGGCCAGCGCCCAGGTCCGGGCCCAGCACTACTGTCTGCAGCTCCCCGTCGGGGTGGATCAGGTGGTAGCGCAGGGGACTGCCAAGATGCCAGAAGTGGAGTATATCGGAGCAGTTGCGGTGCCAGCGGCCCCGCGGCTGCTCACGGGTGAGCAGGTAGTAGATGCTGGTCAGTGCCGGCCTCTCGCCTTGCACAGTCTGCAGGGCCGTCTCCGAGGCATAGGTGCGACGGAAGTAGCCACCTTCAACGTGGGGCTGCAGCTGCAGCCGCTCGATAACCTGTTGCCGGGTGTTCTCGGTCATAGCGGGAGCCGCTCCTAGTACCAGTCTGTCAGGATAAAGCCAATGCCAATGCGCTGGGTGCGGTGGTTGTAGTCTATCAGCGTCTCGCCGTAGCCGTTTACGTATTCGAGGTAGCCGTTGAGGCGCCCGGGCAGTGGAAAGCTGAGCCCCAGGGTAATGGAGTTGCGGTTCTCCTCGCTCTGCATATTGTTGCGGAAGGTGGTGGAGAGCATCCAGTCGTCGTTCCATTTATACGCCGCTTTCAGGTCGGCGTAACCCAGGTAATCCTCGATATCCGGGTTGTCATCGTCGTCGGCGTCTTCCGGTATCCGGTACCAGGGCTTGAGGGAGAAGGCCCAGCGATTGCGGGCCAGCACAAATTCGGCGTAGAGCCGGTTCCAGCTGCGGGAGAGTGGTTCGCCGCGGCCGTTGGATTGGTGCACGAAGCCGAGGTTGAACAATTCCAGGTCGGCGCCGAGCACTGACAGCCCGGTAGGGATGCTCCAGGCCACTTCCGGTGAATAGTTGGTCTCGCGGAAGGGGGCAGAGGCACCGGTGTTGTACATCTGCCAGAGGGAGAGTTGGGTATAGCCGAACCAGAGAGTTGAGTCCTGCAGCAGGAAATCCTCAACCAGCGGTACCTTGAAGCTGATCTGGAATTTCACCTCTTCATTGTCCAGCGGCTCATCCTGATCCGGCCCCAGCGCCAGGGTGCTGTAGGTGCTCTGGTTGGGGCTCTTCATGTAGGTATAGGGCAGGATATAAGTCTTGTCGTGGGGCAGGATGGCAAAGGTGTGGCCAAACAGCAGGTCTTCCCGTTGCAGGTGCTTTTTCACCTCCGACTCCTGCTCCCCTTCCAGCGCAACCACCAGCTCTTCGGCTTCTGCGGCCGCGACCGGTTCCTCTTCAATTATCGAGGGCGGGCCAAACAGGGCGTCGTAGCACTCCAGGCGCAGCTGGTCGTCGGCAATGGTATTACAGTCAGCCGTGAGGCCTGGCGTGGCGAAGCCAAGCAGTGGCAGGGCCAGCAGCAGGGGCCGGTTCAGGAGCAGGGGCATGGGGTTTCTCTGGGTATGGGCAATGGGCGCGACGCAGCGCTGTCTGGCGCCCACATTGTACTTATCGGCGTGCGCAGATGCATGGCGCCGTGGCCGGGTTTAGCGCTTGAGCTGGGTCGGGGTTTGGCGCAGACTGCCGGCACAACAACCACAATCAGTCAATCTGACGCGAATTATAAGGATACTGTTATGACAATCTCTGTTGGTGATCGCATTCCGGACGTAAGTCTGAAAGTCATGGGTGCCGAGGGCCCTCAGGCTGTTTCCACCGGCGAGCTGCTGGCGGGCAAGCGCGTGGTACTGTTTGCAGTGCCCGGTGCCTTTACCCCCGGCTGCTCCCGCGCCCACCTGCCCGGTTATGTGGTGCATGTGGACGACATCAAGGCCAAGGGTATTGATGAGGTGATCTGTACCTCCGTGAACGACGCCTTTGTCATGAGCGCCTGGGGTACGGCCCAGAACGCCGAACACATCACCATGCTGGCTGACGGTAACGCAGAACTGGCGCAGGCGCTGGGCCTGACCATGGACGGCAGCGGTTTCGGCCTCGGTCAGCGCAGCAAGCGCTATGCCATGGTGGTGAACGATGGCGTGGTGGAACTGCTTAATGTGGACGACAGCGGTGCTGTTGAGAAGAGCAGCGCCGAGACCATTCTGGCCGCGCTGTAAGCGTTGTCACCAGCGGCGGTCACCGGACCGCCACTGTGCCCGATGATCAGAACAAGCCATCGGCCGGCAGTGCCGGGTTGGCGATCAGCTGCTGGTCGGTAACCACCGCCTGCAGTGGCACGTCCCAGCTCTCCAGGGGCAGCTGTTCCACTCTCTGGCACTCGTGAGCCAGTCCCACCAGCGCCGGCCCTTTGCGGGGATGGGCAATCCTGAAGGCGAAGGTGCGGTCGTAAAAACCGCCACCCATACCCAGCCTGCCGCCACAGCTGTCAAAACCCACCAACGGCATCAGCACCAGTTGCAGCTGCTCCGGTTCGATGTGCTCATCGTAGTCGGGGTGGGGCTCATCAATACCGTAGCGATTGGTCACCATGGGGGTGTCGGGGGTATAGCGTACAAACTTCAGGCGCCGGCTGGCGGTCAATACCGGCAGGTAGCTGAACTTGTCGCGGCGCCAAAGCTCCTGCAGCAGGGGGGTGGGGTCCACCTCACCGTCATTGGGCAGATAAAGTGCAATGTGGCGACTGTTGTGCAGCAGCGGCAGGGAGAGCAGGCGTTGGCAGACACGGCTGGAAGCGTGCTGTTGTTGCTCCCCAGTCAGCGCGCGGCGGCGGCTGCGCAGGGTCTGGCGCAATTGCGCGCGCATCTCATCCATAGAAACGGGTTCCATCGCTGGCTGGAGAAGGGTCCGGGGCGAAGGGGGGAGTAATAGAGCCCCGAGGGTGCCGCTGTCAACTTGGCCTTGAACCGTAAGGTTCAAGGTGGGGGTCTCTGCAGTACCTAAGGCTTTCCGTAGACCGGACCTGCACACGGGTACTGACTAGCTACCCCCGGGGTATAGATTATCGGCTCGAGGACTTGTTGACTGGCAAACACCTCAGGGTGGGCACCATTATAGCGCAATGGGATGCGGGCCAACACCCGCAGACGCAAATCGACGGCAGGAAAAGAGTTTCAGCTGAGTTTGTTGAGCGCCTGTTCCAGCTTCTCATTCAGCCGGGTCAGGGCGCTGTCACTAAGGTTGGCATCACCGCCCTGGCCGCGGGCCAGCAGCAGTTCATGGCTGAGGTTGAGGGCGGCCATGACAGCGATACGCTCCAGACCGATGACACTGCCCTGGTTACGGATAGAGCGCATGCGCTCATCGAGATTACGGGCAGCTTCGGTCAGCGCGTACTTCTCACCGGCGGGGCACGCCACCTGATAATCCTTGTCGAGGATTTTCACAAATACCGTTTCGCTGCTCATGGGACTTCCTTCAACCGCAAGCGGTTGCATCAATTGTGCTCTTCGAGGCTTTTCAGTCGTGTGATCATTGCCTCGACCCGATTTTTTGCCAGCTCATTTTTTTCGATCAGACGCTTGCGCTCTCCGAGCCACTCATCCTCTTTGACGCGCGCCCTGGCCACTTGCTGACGCAGTTCGTCATTCTCTCGACTGAGCTGATCACAGGCACCGATCAAGCGATCCAGTTTGCTTTCCAATGCTGCGAGGAGCTGATCGGTCATGTGGCGGGCCTGTGGTCGGGTTTGGGGCTACTATATTGCGCCCTATCACAGGGGTCAACCGGCTGCCACCCGTTTACAGAATCAGTCTGCAGAATGCCATGGAGTGACTTCGGTGGCCCGCGAAAAGTTCCCGTCAGGCCTGCTGCTGACGACCCGGAAGGCCATTTCTGCTAGCATGTTGGCGTTAATCCAAGGGAGCCTTATGAGTAACGTTGAACCCCTGATCTCCTTCGAGGAGATGAACCATCTGTTGATTCCGCTGGGTGCACTGAACAGTCCCTCGGAACTGCACGGTATGTTGTGCGGCAAACTGTGCGGCGGACAGCGCTTGCCAGCCGACGAATGGCTGGAGCAAGCCCTTACCTTTATGGACATTATCACCACGGAAGAGGAGGGGGTTGTTGGCGATCCCGAGGGCCGCGGGCAAGCCGCCATGGCACGCCTCTACCCGGTAACCCTGGCGCAGTTGCAGGATGACCAGCTCGGTTTCCAGCTGCTGCTGCCCGGCGATGATGCCGACCTGGAGCGGCGCAGCCAGGCCCTGGGCGAGTGGTGTCACGGTTTTCTCACCGGCTTCGGCAGTGCCGGTCTCGCTGCCGGCACCAAATTTTCCGAAGAGTCCGCCGATTGCCTGCGCGACCTGGCGGCCATCGCCCAGATCGGTGATGGCGCCGAGGAAGATGAAGGCGAGGCCGAAGGGCACCTGGTCCAGATCGAGGAGTATGTGCGCATGGCGGCACTGACCCTGTTTATGGAGTTCGGTAACAAGCCCGCCGGCGACAGTGAACAACCGGTATTGCATTGACGTTTTGCCGCCCGGGATGGGCGGCTGTTGAGGATCGGCATGACTATCACCAAGCAGGAATTCGCCCGTCGTCGCAAACAGCTGATGGCGATGATGGAAACCAACAGTATCGCCATCCTGCCCTCGGCGGCGGAGAAAACCCGCTCCCGCGACACGGAGTACAACTTCCGTCAGGACAGTGACTTCCTTTACCTGACCGGCTTTAACGAGCCGGAAGCGGTACTGGTACTGCTGCCGGGGCGTGAGCACGGCGAATATGTCCTCTTCTGTCGCGAGCGTGATCGCGACAAGGAGATCTGGAACGGCTATCGCGCCGGCCCCGAGGGTGCCTGCGAAAAGTTTGGTGCCGACGACGCTTTTCCCATTGATGATATCGACGATATTCTGCCGGGGCTGATTGAGGGCCGTGAACGGGTCTACTACGCCATGGGCCGCGATCAGGAGTTCGATCACCAGGTCATGGTGTGGGTTAACACCATTCGCGCAAGAGTGCGCACCGGTGCCATTCCCCCCGGCGAGTTTCTTGATCTGGATCACCTGCTGCACGACATGCGCCTGTATAAAAGTGCGGCTGAAATCCGGCTGATGCAGCGCGCCGGTGAGATCTCCGCAGCCGCTCATTCCCGCGCCATGAAAATCTGCAAGCCGGGACTCTATGAGTATCAACTGGAGGCGGAGATCCACCACCAGTTTGCTTTTAATGGCGCCCGCTTTCCGGCCTACAACACCATTGTGGGCGGTGGTGCCAACGGCTGCATCCTCCACTATGTGGAGAACAGCGATGCGCTGCGCGACGGCGACCTGGTGCTGATCGATGCCGGTTGCGAGCTGGAGGGGTACGCCGCGGACATCACCCGTACCTTTCCGGTCAATGGTCGTTTCAGCGTTGAACAACGGGCGCTCTACGAACTGACCCTGCGTGCCCAGGAGGCGGCGCTGGCGGTGATCGCTCCCGGTCGTCACTGGAACGAGCCCCACGAGGCGTCGGTACGCTGCATCACCGAGGGACTGTTGGAGCTGGGTTTGTTGCGCGGCGAGCTGGAGCAGTTGATTGCCGACGAGGCCTATAAAGAGTTTTACATGCACCGCATCGGTCACTGGCTGGGACTGGATGTACACGACGTGGGCGACTACCGGGTTGGCGGCGAGTGGCGGGTGCTGGAGCCAGGCATGGTGATGACTGTTGAGCCGGGCATCTACGTATCCCCGGATAACGCCTCGGTGGAAGCCAAGTGGCGGGGTATCGGTATCCGCATCGAAGACGATGTACTGATTACCAAAGAGGGCTACGAGATACTCACCAGTGCGGTACCGAAGAGTGTGGATGAGATTGAAGCGCTGATGGCCGGTGCGGCCTGACGCCAGCAGCAGAACGGACAGACCTATGAGTGAGCGGGATATCGTCATTATTGGCGGTGGTATGGTGGGCGCCTCGCTGGCGGCGTTGCTGGCGGTGGCCCTGCCGCGGTGGCGCATTGCCCTGGTGGAGAGTTTCCCCATGCCCGCCGCCGGAGAGCCGGTCTACCAGCCCAGCTACGATGACCGCTCCACCGCCATCGCCCAGGGCAGTGTCTACCTCTTGCAGCAGGCGGGCGTGTGGCAACAGCTGCAACGTTACGCCACGGTGATTGAACAGGTACACGTCTCCGACCGCGGCCATATTGGCGGTACCCTGATCGATCACCGCGACGTGGGGGTGGAGGCGCTGGGCTATGTGATTCCCAACGCCTGGATTGGTCGCGTACTGCTCAGCCACCTGCAGCAGTGTGCCAATATCCAATTGATTGCGCCGGCGTCAGTGACCCGGCTGCGACCGGTGGCCGGTGGTGCGGAACTGCAGGTTGCGCCACGGGGTGCCGAGCCTTACACACTGACCACAGCACTGGCAGTCATTGCCGATGGTGCCGGGTCGCCGCTGCGCCAGGCACTGGGCATCGAGTGTCGTGTGCAGGAGTACGACCAGACAGCCATTATCGCCAATGTCGGTATGGACCGCTCCCACAACCATGTGGCCTATGAGCGCTTTACCGACGAGGGACCGATGGCGCTGTTGCCGCTGGCCGGTGACAGTGACTGTCGCAGCGCCGCGCTGGTATGGACCCAGCCGATGGCGCAGGCGGACGAGATTCTGGCGATGAGTGATGCGCAGTTCCTGGCGCGCCTGCAGGAGCGTTTCGGTTACCGCCTCGGACAATTTACTGCGGTGGGCAAGCGTGAGTCCTACCCACTGGCACTGATGCTGGCGGCGGAGCAGGTGCGCTCCTCCATTGTGGTGCTGGGTAACGCCGCCCACTTTATGCACCCGGTGGCAGGGCAGGGCTTCAACCTGGCACTGCGGGATGCCGCGGCGCTGGTGGAGACCCTGATGCAGGCCCCGGCCGGAGAGTCGCCGGGCAGCCTGAAACTGTTGCAGCGTTATCTGCAGCGACAGCAGCAGGATCAGGACACCACGGTGTTTGTCAGTGACCAGCTCAGCAAATGGTTCTCCAGTAATCGGCTGCCGCCGGCGGCGCTGCGTGGGCTGGGGCTGCTGGGACTGGAGCTGTTGCCACCGGCCAAGGCCTGGTTTACCCGCCAGACCATGGGGGCGGCGGGTACCTTTGTGCAGCTGCCCATCGATGTTTAACTTTTCACACCGTTTCACCTTGCTTGCAGGCTCCCGATACTATGACCAGCACCACTGACCCGCAGACCCTGAGCTATGACATCGTTGTGGTGGGCGCCGGAATGGTGGGCAGCGCCATCGCCTGCGCGCTGGCGGCTGACCCCCGTGGTGCAGGCCTGCGCATCGCTGTGGTGGAGGCGGGGGCCGACCCTGCGCAGTTCAGTGGTAGCGATTTTGACCCGCGGGTGGTGGCACTGACCCACGCCTCCCGCGAGCTGCTGGAGAGTGTCGGTGCCTGGTCGCTGATTGAGGCCGAGCGCGCCTGCCCCTACCGCCATATGGTGGTGTGGGATGGGGAGGGAACCGGCAGCATCGACTTTCACGCCGCCGAGGTACAGCAGGCCAACCTCGGTCACATCGTTGAGAACAGTGTGGTCACACGCGCCCTGCTGCATTGTTTGCGGGCGCTGCCGCAGATTGAGCTGCTGCAACCGGCGCGGGTAGAGACCCTGTTGCGTGACGAGGAGAGTGGCCGGCCACAGGTGTTGCTGGCGGACGGTCGCCTGCTCACCGCGTCGCTGCTGTTGGCCGCCGATGGCGCCAACTCCCGGGTGCGCCAGCTGGCCAACATGGCAACCCGGGAGTGGAGCTACGGCCAGCAGGCCATTGTCACCACCGTGCGCACCGAGCACTCCCATGAATACACCGCCTGGCAGCGCTTTCTCGCCAGCGGCCCGCTTGCTTTCCTGCCCTTGCAGACAGTCACCGCAGAAGGCATGGACAGCAACTGCTGCTCCATTGTCTGGTCCCTGAACGATGACGTTGTTGAATCGCTGATGGCACTGGACGACGCGGCGTTTGCGGCGCAGTTGGGCGAGGCGTTTGAGGGACGGCTGGGTGCCATTACCCATGTGGATCGCCGCTTCAGTTTCCCGCTGCGGCAGCGACATGCCATCGATTATGTGCAGCGTGGTATTGCCCTGATGGGGGATGCGGCTCACACCATCCACCCGCTGGCAGGTCAGGGGGTGAACCTCGGTTTCCTGGATGTGCGCGCCATGCGCGACGAAATCCTGCGTGCCAGTGAGCGTGGCGTGCCCCTCACCGATCCCTCTGTACTTAACCGTTACCAGCGGGCGCGCAAGTCCCACAACCTCAGCATGATGGGGTTAATGGAGGGGTTCCAGCGCCTGTTCGGTGCCAACTACCTGGGGCTGCGCTGGTTGCGCAATGCGGGTATGCGCCAGGTCAATCGCCTCGGCCCGCTGAAGAACCGGCTGGTGCGCCAGGCGATGGGACTCTGACCCACCGCCGCCATCAATAGCAGCGATTATTGCCCTGCGTAAAAAACTGGCGCCCCAATATTCCTGCTCCTGAACTCTGCGGCCTTTACTTGCGTAACCTGCTACAGAGCGTGCATTGTTGTGACTGAGGAGGGCGTACCTTTATGAGACTGACGCTGTTTTACGACGGTCGCTGTCCCCTCTGCGTGGCCGAGATGGAATCCCTCCGGCGTCACGACCATCATCACCGTTTGCAACTGGAAGATATCTTTCAGCCGGGGCTGCAGCAGCGATATCCGCAGCTGGACCTGTGGCGCGCGTTGCAGGTGCTGCACGGTGTGGACGAGCAGGGGCGCTGGTGGCTGGGACTGGATGTCACCGCACGGGCCTGGTCGCTGGTGGGCGTGACGCGTTACAACTGGCTGCGCTGGCCGCTGGTGCGGCCGGTTGCCGACAGCTGCTATCGCGCCTTTGCCTGCCATCGCTACACCCTCTCCCGCTGGTTGACCGGCCGTGCACGCGTGTGCAGCGACGATCATTGCAACACGACAGGTGACAAGTCGAGAGGTGCCGAGTGAACGGCAGTGTGGATACTGCCCTGGTGATTGGCGCTGGTGGCGGCATTGGCCGCGCCGTAGCAGAGCGCCTGTTGCAGGGCGGTTGGCAGGTGTTGGCGGTGAGCCGCCAGTCACAAGCTTTCATGCACCCGCAGCTCAGCTGGTTTGCCGGCGCCAGTGATGAAACCGAGATCGAACAGCTGATCACCCGGCTGGAGGATTTTCGCGGACGTATCCAGCGGGTGGTGGTGTGCAGTGGTGTATTGCACAACAGGCAACAGGAACTGGCGCCGGAGAAGCGGCTGGAGGAGTTTACGGCTCACAGCCTGATGTCCACGCTGGCGGTAAACACCCTGCTGCCAGGGCTGTGGCTGGCGCGTCTGCTGCCACTGCTGAAGGACTCCCCCCATTGTGTGTACGCTACACTCAGTGCCCGGGTGGGCAGCATCGGCGATAATCGCCTCGGCGGCTGGTACAGCTATCGCGCCAGCAAGGCGGCGTTGAATATGCTGTTGCAGACGGCCGCAGTGGAGTACTCCCGCCGCGCGCGGCGGGTGAAGTTGCTGGCGTTTCATCCGGGCACTACCGATACCGATCTGTCCCGCCCCTTTCAGGGAAATGTTCCCAACGGCAAACTGTTCACACCGGAATTCGTTGCCACGCAACTGGATCGCATCATGTCGGGCCTGCAGGCCGATGGTGAACTAAGCTATCTCGACTGGCAGGGTAAACCCATTCCCTGGTAGCCGGGAATGTCAGTTCGTCGCCCAGCTGCGCATCAGGTTGTGGTAGAGCGCACTCAGGGAACGCACCTGAGGGTCGTCGGTGCCGCGTTCAACCGTCAGGGTCTGGACCACCTGGTCCAGATCAAACAGCTGCTCACGTTGCTGGGCGCTGCGCACCAGGCTCTGTACCCAGAAAAACGAACAGACACGGGCGCCGCGGGTGACCGGTCGCACTTCGTGCAGGCTGCTGGAGGGATAGACGATCATGTCGCCGGCATTGAGCTTGACGCTCTGGGCGCCGTATTGGGTTTCGATCACCAGCTCGCCGCCGTCGTAGCTGTCGGGTTCACACAGGAACAGGGTGGCCGAGACATCACTGCGCAGGCTTTCGCCGCCGGCCAGGTACAGGATGGCGCTGTCCACGTGCAGCCCGTAGCTGCCACCGTCGGCATAGCGGTTGAATTTGGGCGGGTAAATTTTTTCCGGCAGCGCGGCGCTGATAAACAGCGGGTGACGGGATATTTTCTGCAGCAGAAATTGTTGCAGCTGTTGAATCTGTGGCTGTTGCTCGTCGGCCTGCTGATTGAACTTTACCGTGCGGGCAATACCGCCGGCGGTGGCGCTGCCATCGAGCCAGCCGTGTGCATCCAGATGCTGACGTATCTGTTTCACTTCCTCTTTGCTCAGCAGGTTTTCAATGGGTAACAGCATGGGCCGGTTCCGCGTTAACAATAAAAAATTAAAAAGTTTGTATCAGCCTCTCCGGGCCGATGTCAGCCAGGGTCGGACAACCGGCCAGGGCCATGGTCATCTCCAGCTCTTCCAGTAATAACTTCAGCGTGTGTGCCACACCCAGGGCGCCGGCGATAGCGAGGCCGTACAGCAGCGGCCGGCCGATCAGTACGCCATTGGCACCCAGTGCCAGCGCTTTGAAAACGTCGGTACCACGACGCACGCCACTGTCCAGCAGCAGTAACATCTCCGCTCCGCACTGCTGCCGAATGGCGGCCAGCATCTGCATGGGCGATGCCACACCGTCCAGAGAACGACCGCCGTGATTGGAGACAATCAAACCGTCGATGCCGGCGTCCCGCGCGCGCGCCGCATCCTGTGGGTTGAGCACACCTTTCAGCAACAGCGGCAGTTGTGTCTGCTGTCGCAGCCAGAGGATATCGTCCCAGTCGGGTGCCGCCGACATGATGCCGTGGAGTATCACACTTTGGCCGGGGTTCAGGGTGTGCGCCCCGGGTGTGGCAATGCCATCGAGATTCACTGCGCGCACGCTGTCGGGTAAGTGAAAACCGGCGCGCTGTGGTCGTTGCCGCAAGCCGTTCACCGGCACATCTACCGTCACGATTATGGCCTGGTAACCGCTGGCCTCGGCGCGACGCACCAGACTCAGTGATTGTTCACGACTGCCCTGCCAGTAGAGTTGAAACCAGCGTTGCTGTAGCTGCGGGGCAATCTCTTCCAGCGTGACGGAGCTGAGTGTGCTGGTGCAGTAGAGCGCCCCCAGTGCGTCAGCCGCCTGGGCGCTGGCCAGTTCACCCTGCGGGTGTACCAGCCGCTGATAGGCTACCGGCGCCAGCGCGATGGGGTGTGGCAGCGTTTGCCCGAACCAGCGGGTGGCAGTGGTAGCCCGGGAAAAATTTTGTAAGGTCTGCGGCAGGATCTGCCAGCGATCGAAGGAACTGCTGTTGCTGTTGCGGGTGAGATCGTCACCGCAGCCGCCGTCGATGTATTCGAAAATCGGGTGGGGCATAAAATCCGGAGCCCGGCGTTCATAGTCCGCCAGGGTGAGCATGTCCGGGGGCAGCTGTGTCAGCTTGGGGCGGTACAGGTCGCTCATGGTTTATGCCTGGATTGGTCACATTCGTCAGAGGGAGTCATCATAACAAAGCCGGACAGATTTCTCTGCCCGGCCTGCCGTGGGTCGCTGGCGACCCTGTTGTACAAGTTGGCACTTCCCTGTGCCCGAGTTCATCAGAACTCGTAGGAAACGGTGACCTGTGCATTACGACGGTCGCCGATATAGGCGAAGGAACCGCTGCGGTAAGCGGTCAGGTAGTAGTCCTTGTCGGTGACGTTGCCCACGTTCAGGCGCACGTTAAGTTGTGGCGAGAACTCATAAGTGGCAAACAGGTCGTAGACGGTGTAGCTGGGTACGCCGAGGTCTTCGTTGGCTGCGGTATCCGGCTGGCCGGTGAAGACTTCGCTGGAGTAGGTGGCGTTGGCACCAAAGGAGAAGTCATCGGTCAGCTGGTAGCGAGCCTGTACAAAGGCACTCTTGTCAGCAAAGTTGGCCAGGGTTTTTCCCGCATCGACGCTGGTGAGCTGCGGTATACCAGCATTCGGGCCACGGGTTGGCGTTGTGGTGTTGATACCGTTATTGAAGGACTCCAGCACTTCGGCGTTCATGATGGCGGCACCGGCCTGTACGCTCAGCCTGTCGGTGACGTTACCGGATACGGAGAACTCGAAACCTTCGACGCGGTTTTTACCGGTGTTGAGGGTGCCGAGGGTCGCGTAGCTGTCGCCCACACTTTCCATTACGTCATCCTTGGTGATCCGGAACACGGCAGCGGTCAGCAGCAGCTTCTCGTTGAAGATGTTCCACTTGGTGCCCAGCTCGATGTTCTCGGTCTGCTCAGGCTTGCTGTCGCCCACCTGAGTCGGGTCGCCACAGAGGCCGCCGTAGCCGCAGCTGCCGCCGACGTCGGATTCGCCACCGTTAATGTTGGAGGAGGTGCTGTAGGTCAGGTAGACGTTGCCGTTCTCGGTAATGTCGTAGACGGTACCGATATGACCGTTCCACAGGGTATCGGAGTACTTGTACTCGGTTACGCTGCCGGGACGCCCCACCTTGTTGTCGTATTCAAAGTAATCCGCACGCACGCCGAGGAAGACAGACCAGGCATCGGTCAGGTCGATGGTGTCCATGACCGCCAGGGACCAGGTGTCGATGTTGTAATCGGAATCCTTTTCACCCTTGGAGATCTGGCGCTGCATCAGGTCGTTGAGGCCGCTGTAGTAGTTGCCGGCTCCGTCGGAGAAACAGTAGTTGGTGCCGCAGTTGGGCGTGCCGGTAGTGGTGTAGTCGTAGACGCCGTTGATCACCTTGTGGCTGGAGTACTCAAGGGTGGTTACAAACTGGTTTTTCAGGCCGCCGATCTCGGTGTCGAAAAACAGATTGGTCATGTTGGCGAAGTACTCCACTTCCTGCCAACCCTGGTGGGTGCTGAGGCTGGTGCCGCCACGGGTACCGGTGGCCACATAGCCGTTGTCGGTGGTGCCGTAACGGGTGGCGTTGATCAGGCGCAGGTTGTCGGTGAAGTCATACTCGGCGCGGAAGGTGGCGGTGTTTACTTCAGACTCCAGGAAATCCTCGTCCTGCATATAGACGGGGATGTCCTTTACCGGCTTGCCGCTGGTGCGGTCAATGTAGGAACCCAGGTCCGGCTTGTCTTCGGCTTTCAGGTAGTAGTAGTCGGCCACCAGCTTCAGTTTTTCAGTAGCCTGCAGGGAGCCGGACAGGGCGGCACCGTTACGCTCGCGATCGGCGGGCTCGCGGTCCGGTACTTCCTGGTAGGCGTGCAACAGGTTAACGCGCACCGCGGCGTCGTCGGTCACGCTGACGTTGCTGTCCAGGGTCAGGCGACGGAAGTCGTCAGTGCCGACACCACCCTGTACCTTGTTGAAGTTGTACTCGGTGCTGGCCTGCTTGGTGATACTGTTGACAGCGCCACCGGTGGAACCGCGACCGGCAAAGGTAGAGCTTGGCCCCTTGGTGATTTCCACCTGCTCCACGGCAAAGCTTTCGCGGATGGTCATACCGGGATCACGCAGGCCGTCGACGAACACATCGGAGCGGGCTTCGTGACCGCGGATCACGTAGCGGTCACCGAAGGCGTTACCGTTTTCACCGGTACCCAGGGTAATACCAGGCTGGTTGGCGAGTATGGCGCGCAGGTCGGTGTCACCGGATTCCTGAATCGCGGTCTGGGTCAGTACGGTGATGGTCTGTGGCGTTTCCGCCAGCGGTTTGACGTGGCGGCTGTCGCCGGAGATCTTTGCCTTGTAAGGGGCGCCGGGTTCCGCGTAGGGGTTAGTGTCGACGGTGCGTTCTTCGATCTGCATGGTGTCGAGAACAATGGGCTCTTCGTCCTGGGCCAGCAGCGGGGTAGCCAGCAGCAGGGAAGGCAGGCCGATGGCAAGTGCTGCAGACGGGCTGAATTTCGGTTTACGCAGTGTGAGCAGGGGTTGCATGGTGTTGTCCGTTTTCATGGCTAGTCTCTAAACTCTCTATTGGTAATAAGTGAATATTCAATGGGGATGACCAAGGTCACCTTGTCTCGCTTCAGGCTGTCCGGGAACGGTGGCAGTGGTTGCGCCAGTTCCAGCATGTCCAGTGCTGACTGATCCAGGAGTGGATAGCCGCTACTTTTTTTTATGGATTTATTCAGTACCTGGCCGTCGCGGTTCATGGTGAACTGCAGTTGCACGACCCCTTCCTGTTTCTGTTTCTTCGCCTCTTTGGGATAGCTGCGATAGCTGTTGAGCCACGCCATCAGATGGGCGAAGTAATCCTTGGTGCTGCCTTTGCGACCGCCGCGTTGCTGGTCACTGGCGGTGCCGGAGGCGCGCTGCTGGGCGACACTGGCAGTGGCTTTGGCGACCGCTGGCGCCGGTGTGGTTTGCTGTTGCGCGGCAGTCTCCGTGGTCTGTTGATGCAGGACGCCATCGGCACTGCTGAATTCGCTGCTCACTGGTGCCTTGACGGGCGCCTCTGCCACTTTGGGCTCCGGTGATGGGGCAACCGGTTTTGGCGCCGGGGTGACTGGTTTTGGAGGTTCCGGCGGTGGTTCCTTGGGCACTGGCGCTTCCGTCACGGGTTTCGGTTTGGCAGGCTCCGGAGGTGGAGTCTCTTCTGTTGCAGCCTTATCGGTGTCACTCTGGTTGGCGACGCTGTCGACATAGGAGCCTGCCAAACCCAGACCCACTTCCAGACCGCCGTCACCGTCGCCATCGGCGCCGGCGGCGATGGTCTGCGGTTGTGTGCCCAGGGCCCACAGCAGCAGGCTGTGGCACAGCAGTGAAATCAGCAGGGCGATGAGCCAGTAACGACGTTGCATGCTCAACCACCTGACTCGCTGACGAGGGTAACGTTGGTAATCTGCTGGCTGCGCAGCAGCGTCAGCAGCGGCTGGATCTGTTGCGCGGTCAGCTGGCGGTGCAGGAATACACGCACGTCGGCGCTGGCGGTGTGCTGGGCCAGCGCCTCGCTGAGTTGCGCTTCGGTCACTGCGGCGCTGTTAAGAAACAGCTGCTGTTGCGCATTCATCTCCACCCGCAGTTCGGAGGCTTCGCTTTTGATGCCGGCGTCACTGAGGGGCAGCTGCAGGTCGGCGGCCAGTTGCTGGTGCATCTGGCCGGCTACCATAAAAAAGATCAGCAGCAGGAAGACAATGTTGATCAAGGGGATCAGGTTGTCGTCGCTGGCGGGTTTGACTTTGCTCCAGAGGTTGTCCATGGCTGTCCGCTGCCTGCAGGTTGGTGTTGGTGTTCTAAAGGTCGGAATGCCGGAGTTCAGGGCTCCAGCGCGTCGCCGAGATTGACTTTGGCAAAGCCCATCTGTCGCAGTTCGTGCATCTGGCTGACGATGGTTTGTACCTGGGTCGCTGCCTGGGGGTAGACGAGTATGGCGCTGTCGCCGGGCTGGCCCTGCAGCCACTGGCTGTCAGTGGTCTCCAGTCCGGGCAGTCGCAGCCACTCGCCGGCCGGGCTTAATGCCAGCAACAGCGGCTCGGTTGGCGTGCTGCCTCCGGCGGCTGCCGTGGCGGTGTGCAAACGGGTTTCGTGGCGGGTGGTAAAGCTGGAGGTCAACATGAAGAACATCAGCAGGATAAACACCACGTCAATCAGCGCTGTGAGGCTGATGGGTTTGCGCGGCCGGGCGGCCAGCAGGGCGGTCACAGCGACTGGCCTGCGACGGCGGCACGCCCACCGGCACGTTCGGTTTCAGTGAACGTGGCTTCCATATGATCCTGCACCGCAACCACTTCCAGCTCGGCGCGGCGCTCCAGCCAGCTGTGAATCATGGAGGTGGGGATGGCCACCGCCAGACCCACGGCAGTGGTCAGCAAGGCCTGCCAGATGCCTCCGGAGAGGACCGCCGGATTAACCTGGGTGCCGGCGGCTTCCATCGCCTGGAAGGCCTCGATCATGCCCAGCACCGTGCCGAACAGACCCAGCAGCGGGGCGATGGTGGCAATAACTTCGAGGGGGCGCAGATGGCTGGTCAGCAGCTGGGCGTGACGCCTGGCCAGGCGCATGGCCTCTTCCCGCTGTTGTGGCTGTGGCAGCGCGGAGGCAGTTAGTCCCAGAACCTGGGCGATGATGGCGGCACGGGGGGTGGTACTGCCCTTGGTCAGTAGCAGGGCCTGTTTCTGTTGGCCCTGACGCAGGAACTCCAGAGCCTGTTCGCCATTGCTGCGGTGAACCTTGAGTAACAGATAGAGTTGAATGAGCTTGCCGGCGGCCAGAGTGATAGCCAGCATCGAGCAGACCAGAAGAATCCAAACTACCGGGCCGCCGTTCAGCGTCCACAACACGACTGCGTCCATAACGCTCTGCACCTTGCTGTATGGCCCGCGGATGCGGGCCGGTCCCCCAAAAAAGTGGTTTCAGATAGAAACCGTAACCTACAGTAACATCTTAATAATAATAATTCTCAAAAGCGTTATCAATAGGGTTTGAGGAAATTATCCTGTGGCACGGAATCGGGGGCGGGAGGGAGGAAGGAGGAGGGTGTTGGGACTTTGGAGGCGCGCCCCGCGCGAGCGCGGGGCGCGGCGGGTCAGTGCTGCTTGCGGTGCAGTACGTAGTGATTCACGGAGTACTTCATACGGCGGAAGTTGGAATAGAAGCTGCCGTCGCCGGTATTGATGTTGTAGCCCAGGTCGCGGAACACCTTGCGGCGGTCGCGGCCGGCCCAGTGTTTGGAGAGGATCACCCGGGTCAGCAGGCGGTAGCAGGAGTAGAGGTGAAAGCGGATCTGCTGCAGTTCGATGTCGCTCAGCTTGTGTGACTGGAAGATGCCGGAGTTGCGCATCTGCTTGAACTCCCGCCGCACCAGCGCTTTCTCGTCTTTCAGGCTCATCATGCTGGGACCGCTGAGGCCGGACCGGAACTGCTTTTTCAGCAGCACATGCAGGTGCTCTATCTCGGCCAGTTGACCGCCTTCGTGCTCGGCCTGGGACATGAGGGTCTCAATAATGGCGTCTTCCTGGTGAGAGGGCAGTGGCGGGAAGAACAGGTGGCGCTGGAACAGATAGCGGATATAGCTGGCCAGCTTGGCGGTGAAGGGGGCGAACTGGGCGATGATCAGTGCCGCCAGCACCAGCCAGGTGGTCCAGACGCTCTCCCACACCATATGGGCCAGGCAGACGGCGACGTAAAACAGGCTGAGGGCAAAAACCAGGTAGAGCCCGCTCATCACCACCAGCCGTATGGGGGTGGCGGTGTGGTGAATGCTTAGCGGCCACTCCACGCCTATGGCTTCGTTTCTCAGCAGTTCCGGTAGCTCCTGCCAGTGGAACAGTGTCCAGAGGGCAAAAACAAGAAAGATGATGGTCGGCAACAGCATATCCTCACTCCTTGGGAATCAGTGCACAACTTCCAGCAGCTTTTCAGGGCTCGAATAGGTCAGGAAATCGGTGATCATCGGTGCCACTTCGTCCATCTTCGTCATCAGCAGCAGATGCCCGCAATCGATCTCGATCAGCTGGCTGAAGGGTATGCGGCTATGGAGGATGCGGGCATTGACGATGGGAACCAGTGGGTCGTCAGTGCCGGCAAGAATAAGCGTCTGTTGTTTCAGTTTGTGCAGCCAGTGGATGCTGGTCCAGTAAGAGGCTGCGTAGAGCTGGTAAAGATAGCCCTGCGGCGACTTGGGGGCGCGTACCCGGTCGGTGTACTCATCCATCAGCTGCGGATCGTTGCGCAGTTCGCCGCCGTAAATGTGCTGGGCGATATCCTTGAGGTAGTTCTTGTCGAAATAGCGTTTCGGGTTGGAGAGTTTCATAAACACCGACGGTTTGCCCGGTACCATGATGGCACCCGCGGTGGTGGCGGCCAGAATCAGGTTCTGGCAGCGCTTGGGATAGCGGTGGGCAAACTCCTGGGCCATGGCGCCTCCCCAGGAGACACCCAGCACATCTACTTTGCCGTAGCCAAAGTGATCCAGTACTTCCGCCGACATCTTTGCCAGGCCCTTGAAGCGCTGGGGCATACGCGGCACTTCGGAAAGACCTATGCCGGGCATGTCAAAACTGATGCACTCAATGCCTTCCAGTGCTTCCATCAGGGGAGTCAGGAGCTCCACATTTGCTCCTATGCCGTTGAACAACAGCAGTGGCCTTTCGCTGCGATCCAGTTTGCGAGCCACATGGATCTGCAGCCCGGCTGCTTCAACAAAGCACTCTTCGATTTCCAAAGTGGGAATTCCCTGATGGTGATTGGGGTGATGACTGGGCTGTCGTTTCAGTATCCTCAAGTGTGGTTAATAAGCAAGGCCCAGTAAATTATTTTTTTGTTATATGTCCCGGCCCTTTCCGGTTGGCGCATTATTCATTTTTTGTTGCACTATGTTTCAGCATCGTGACGGTGTGGTTGCACCCTTGTAATGCAATAATTTCCGGTACAAAAAATTAATCATTTTTTAAACAAAATGACATTGACACTGTCACGGTGTGTTCTTATTTTGCAAGAGAACCAACACGAGTTGGGACGCAGTCTGGCCAATAATTTCCGCAACGGAAATTGTCGTTTGGTAGTGAATGTTTCCTTGTTCTCAAAGTCAGTCACAAGCGGGCCGACGGGTCCGTCCAACGAAACGCACGAGGTTAGATATGTCAGAGTTAGTCGCAGAAGCAGAAGAGCTCCTGGAAACAGCCGAAACTAAGGCCAAGAAGCTTTCCAAGAAGGTAACCGGTGCCATTACCAAGGTGGGTGGCGTGTACAAATACGCCTGGTTTACCTGCCTGGGTACCGCCATGACCATGGAGGAGAAGCTGACTGGTTTTAGTAAGGATATGGAAGGGAAGCTGGTAGATTTCGGCAAGAAGATGGCCGACAAAGGGGCCAAGACCAAAATCGCTTCGCCCAGTGCCATGCTGGTGAAAAAGCTGGATGCCCCGAAAGCCAAACTGGAGAGCGCCAAGGCGGAAATCAAAACCAAGGCGCAAACCAAAATCACTGATGTGGAAGAGGTATTCGACAAGGGCGTCAACAAGTCCCTGCACTTTATCGGTGTCCCCAGTCGCAAGGACATGGATCAGATGACCATGCTGATGAAGGACATGGCCGAGTCCATTGCCGAGTTGTCCACCCAGCTGGCGGATCAGAAGCCCGCCAAAACCACCGCCAAGAAGACGACTGCCAAGTCGGCTGACAGCCAAACCAGTGCTGCCTGACAGGAGTGTCGCAATGACCTCCAATCGGCGCTCCGGTCAGGAAAGTACGGAGCGCCTGTCAAAACAGGCAAGCTTATTGCTTTAGTCGAAGTGTAGTTGAATCGGAAGCAGTGCAAGCGGCGCTGAGTCACAGCGACAAAAGTGCCGGGATCCTGCCAGTCATCATCAACATAAGGATTTCCTCGTTGTCTGAGTGGGGCCGCCGATGGCCCGACACTCGGCTGGCCCGACGGTCAGTCTCCGCAGGCAACCTGGTTACCAGGGATGCAGTAGCCAACCAATGCATCGGAGTGAGTTCAGATTATGAATCATGCCAGCGCAGTACCAGGAAATGACAAGGCGGGGACAAACCTGACCGCCGACTACTTCAGAACACCAGTCTCTGACAAAACTCCGAAAAAACAACCAGTTGAGAAACAACCTGAAGACATCTCCGGCGAGCCCGGGACCGTTGTCGCTGCAGCGTCAACACCGGAAGCGGCCGCCGAACAATTGGCGAAGGAAGCCGACCGGGTAGTCGCTGCTGCAGAAGCGATGGTGGAGCGGGGTGAGTCGGCTGACGGCGTGATGTCGGCCATCGAAAAGTTGCGCCGCAGCTCGGCGGCACTGACCCAATTTACTTCCGACCTGCGCCGCCAGTATCACTTTGAGGAAGAGGCCGAAGCCTTCGCTTCTGTTATGGCTGATTCTGGTGCCGCTGTCGCCGACAAGCACCAAACTGAGGCCGTTGCCGAAGTCGTGGCACCGGTGCAGCGCCGGCGTGTAGAAGGCAGCTTGCCGGGCAAGGGGCTGCTGGAAACCGCTTCCCTGTTCGTGAAGCAGACCCTGAAGCAGCCGGAAGTCTTTACCCAGCACTACACCAATTTCGCCAGGGAACTGTTTACCATTCTGCAGACCCGCTCACAGCTGGAGCCGGAACGCAGCGACAAGCGTTTTCGGGATGCGGTGTGGAAGGACAATGTCTTCTACCGGGTTACCATGCAAGCCTATCTGGCCTGGGATAAAGAGGTCTCCGGCTGGGTCGACGACCTGGAGTTGAGCGATGCAGATCGCCGGCGCTGCCAGTTTATCCACGAACAGGTAAGCGCGCTGTTGGCGCCGACCAATTCGCCGCTCAACCCGGTGGCCGTCAAGCGTGCCTACCAGACCGGTGGCAAGAGTGTACTGCACGGGGTAACCAATCTGCTGGAGGATCTGAAAAAAAACCACGGCATGCCAAGCCAGATTCGCTCCGATGCCTTTCAGGTTGGTGTTGACCTGGCCACCAGTGATGGCGCCGTGGTCTATCGCAGCGAGGTGCTGGAGCTGTTGCAGTACCGGATGGATGAGGGCCAGGTGGTGGCCAAGCGTCCGGTGTTGATCGTGCCGCCGCAGCTGAACAAATTTTACATTTTCGACCTGTCGCCGAAAAACAGCATCGTCCGCCACCTGAAGAGTTCCGGTGTGCAGCCGTTTGTTATCAGCTGGCGCAACCCGTCGCGCCATAACGGCCGCTGGAACCTGGATAAGTATGTGTCGGAACTGGAAAACGCCATTGAAGTCATGCGCGAAATTACCGGGGCCGACAAGATCAACCTCACCAGCGCCTGTGCCGGTGGTCTGACTTCCATGGCATTACTGGGCTACCTGCAGGCGGCCAACAAACCGCTGGTGCATTCGCACTCGCTTTTTGTAACGGCGTTACAGGCGGACGACAGTTTCTCCATGGCGCTGTTTGCAACCCGTGAGGCAGCGGAGCTCAGCCGGCGTATGTCTGAGAAGATTGGCTACATGGATGGCAAAGCGCTGTCGCACATTTTTAACTGGCTGCGCCCGACAGACCTGGTGTGGAATTACTGGATCAACAACTACCTGCTGGGCAAGGAGCCTCCTTCCATGGATGTGCTCTATTGGGATAATGATTCCACCCGTTTACCTGCCGGCTTGCACAGTGATTTTCTCGACATCTTTATTCAGGACGCGTTCTCCAAACCCGGCATACTGACAGTGAAAGGTTTTCCCATCGATATCAAACAACTGACCATGGATTTTTACTGCGTCGGTGGCGATGAAGATTACCTGATGCCGTGGAAAAAATGTTTCGAGGTGCCGGACCTGGTGCAGTCGAAATGCACTTTCGTACTCAGTACCAGTGGTCACATCCAGAGTATCCTGCGCCCGCCGGGAATTGGTAACACCTTCTACTATGTCAACGACTCCGAAGAGCGTGATCCCGACAAGTGGCTTGCGGGTGCCAGTAAAGAGAGTGGCAGCTGGTGGGAACATTGGGCCGGTTGGCTGGATGAGCGTGGCGGTCATAAGTGTGTTGCCAGTGGTCAGGTGGGCAGCAAAGCCAATCCTTCCCTGTCACCGGCGCCGGGGCTCTACGTTAATGAGATCGTCAACTGAGTCTGTGCGGACTGAACATGTCGCCGTTAAGTGGGTAATGCAGTAACCGGCGCACACCGGCCGGAGATGATTCCTGGTGAGTGTCTTGCCACCGGCAGCCTCGCTGGTGGCTTTCCGAACCCTGCCGCAGTTATGCTGCGGCTTTTTTTCACCTGCGATCAGGCCGGAATTGCCGTCGTGCTGTGCAATGGATCGGTGGCGGAGGTATAGTCCGGCCTTTCCTCTGACGGTATCGATGTCATGCCCCTGTTTCCTGAAGTCTGGCAGCGATTTCTCAAACTGCCCGCCGTAACGGCAGTATCGCCATCGGCGGACGACACGGTACTGCGGCTCTGGCATCGTGGGCGACAGCGGTACTGGGTTTGGGCTATTGAGGTTGAGGACCCGGGGTTGCTGGCGCAATGGCAACAGTGCCGCACACAGCTGCAGGACTGGCTCTTACCGGATTACCGCCGTCAGCCTCATATTACACTGGCGGTGGCTGGCTTCCCCTTGTGCCCCCTGCCGGGGGTATACAACGACAGTTTTACCCCGCAGCAACTGGCGCTCTGCGAAGCGCGCCTGGCGTCGACCCGGGTGGCACCCTTCGAGGTACAGGTGGGTGCCATCAACAGCTTTGCCGCCGCCCCTTTTCTGGAAGTGGACGACCGGCAGGGTGGATTGGGGCGTCTGCGCCAGCAAGTAGTGGTACATCGGGACGACTTTCGTGAGGAGCCCTGGTACCCACATCTGACCCTGGGCTACTACCGCCGCTCCCTTACCCCCCGACAACTGCTGCCGGCGCTTATCGGCAGCAGCCCACCCGCGCCACTTACCCTGCAGGTTAACGGACTGTGCCTGATGTCCTATGCGGCCGATGAGCTTGGCGGCGCGCTGAGGCTGGAGCACAGCTACCCGCTGTCGGGCTGATCGCACCTCCCGCCTGGTCAGCGCATTGCCGGCCTGTGGGCGGGCTAAATGTGAGGCTTGTACTACCGCTGGTGGGCACTTTTACAGTAACCTGTTGCCTGCTTTGCGGCCAGGAAGGCCGACAGGGCGACCTGTTCCCGGCATCTGGGGGATGCCTGAGGACGGCACTGGCGTAGAACAGTGCTTTCCGGGGAATTGGGCCGGAGGGTCGCAGGTCGCCAGCTTGCCCCCTGTATGGGCCTTGTGATGTATGAATAATAATAAAATAACGAACGCTATCCCGATGATCCTGACGCTGATCTGCTGCCTGTCACTTCCGTTGGCAGGGCAGGCTGCCGTCTATGTTATTCACCACCCGGATCTCAACAGCGAAGACTTCAGCAGTGCCAACCTGGTTCGTATCTATGCCATGCAAAAACGTGTCTGGTCGGATGGCACGCCAGTCAAGGTCTACACCCTCCCCAAAACCAGTCCAGAGCACCGGGCCTTTGTCACCGGCTATTTACGCATGCAGCCCTATCAGCTGGACCGCTTGTGGCACAGGACGGTATTCAGTGGTACCGGGGTGATGCCGGAAGAGCTGCACAGCGCCGAAGAGATGTTAAAGCGGGTAGCCTCCACCCCTGGCGCCGTTGGGTACATCAGCCGCAGCGATAGCGATGAGCTGGCGGAGGGGGTGTCCAGGGTGGTGAGCAATGATTAAACGCAACGTAAGGAGTCGCCTGGCGTTGATGGCCGCCGCCGTAACCTCCAGTGCGGGATGGGCAGAGAGCCCACAGTTTCACGGCTATGGAAGCCTGGCGTGGATCGATTCCCCGGATAATCCCTACTTTGATAACAGTGCCGGTACCCATTTCAACTACCGCGAAGCGGCACTGAACGGCTCGTGGCAGATTGCGCCATCGTGGCGTATGGCAGGACAGCTGCTCTACCGGGACGCCGGCGCCTTTACCGATGACAAAACCCGGGTTGATTTTCTGTTGCTGGATTACAACTTCCGGCTCACCGGACATGAGTCGGCCGGGGTTCGCCTGGGGCGGGTGAAAAACGAGTACGGTCTCTACAATGTGGTGCGCGACGTACCCCATGGGCACCCCGGGGTCTTTGTGCCGCAATCGGTCTATTTTGAAGCCTTCAGGGACGCCCTGCTGTCCGTGGATGGCGGCTCCCTTTACGGCCGTTTTGATACGCCTGTGGGTGGTGTGGGCGTGGATCTTTATAAAGGCACGGGGCGAATTGAAAACCCCACCGCTGAGTACCAGTTAGCCCAGACGGACGGTCCCGGCGAATTTGATGAGGTTGATGAGCAGGGGTTACGTCTGACTATTGCGCCGGATATCCTGCCGGGCCTGGTGCTGGCCTACAGTGTGGTGGATGCCTCCCTGTCGCTGGAAAACGTGCCAGACCTCTCCGTGCAACAGTTACAAGCCGGTATGATGGCGCTGGCCAACGATCCCCGGGATTACGTCAACTACATTACCAGCGCCCAAATCGATGCCCTGCTGCAACTGTTGTCAGTGCAGTACAGCTGGCATCATTGGATCCTGACCAGTGAGTATCTGCAGATTCGCAACCGGCTCAGCGATTTTTCAATATTGCAGAGTGATCAGCCGGACTCTACGACGACATCTGAAGGCTATTACCTGCAACTGGAATGGCTGGCAGGGGAAAGAGTCAGTTTATATGGACGCTACGAAGCGTTGTACTACAACCGGAATGACAAGGATGGCGGAGATTTCTATCTACGTACCGGCTGCAATCCGGACACCCAATATAACCGCGCGCTGACATTTGGCGGCCGCTGGTTTATGACTGCCGATCTGGCGCTCACTGCGGAATACAGTCGCAACCAGGGGGCGGCGTTTCTCAACGGCCAGGCGGGGGTGGATTTTGAAGATCTGCAGGAGAATTGGGATGCATTTATTGTGCAGCTGTCGTTTCACTTCTAGAGTCGCCACGTGAAATTACCGCAGTTATATATCAGCCTGAAATGGAAGTCGGTGGTGTTTGTCAGCATCGTGCTGATGGCCGTTACCGTGGTCTGGGTGTGGATGGGGGTTGTCCGGCAGATGGATACCTTCTACAAAACCCTCGAGGACAGTCATCAGGCGGAGACCCGTTTCCTGCAGGAACTGGTTGACGATACGGTGCTTAAACTGACGCAGTTTGCGCAGTTGATTGCTGCCAAGGAAGTGGTGCGGGAGTATCTGGCTGATCCGGACAAGCGAGCTGCCTTTCATACTACCCTGGAGCAGGAGTGGCTCTCCTATAACATCAATCTCGGACTCGATTTCCTCGCCGTTTATAACGCCGATGCAAGCTTGTTGGGAGAGTTGCGGTCGGCGGAACTGAAAAACGACAGCGCCTTTGTGGAGAAATTCCGGATCGAGCTGCAAAGCAGCCTGGCCAGCGGCGAACCACGGGATTTTCTCTACTGCCGGCAATCCTGTTTTATGGTGGTGCTGGAGCCGTTTATCGACAGTTCCGGCAGGATGGGGCTGGTGGCGCTGGCACAGAACCTGTCCGACATGGTGCGCCTCTATTATGAATTTACCGGTTCCGACCTCGGCGTACTGATTGAGGGTGATAGCCCCCATGACCTGACTTTCCACGGCCGCTACCTGAAAAACTGGGATGTCTACGCCTGGGCGGTCAGCGATTTCAGTCACGTGTTCCCCATACTGAAAACCTATTCTGCAAGCTTCCCGGTGGAAGGGGAGGCGCAGGAGATATACCAGCAGGGGGGGCACACGTTTTATCTGCGTCAGCTGCAGCACCCGCGTTTCCAGTCGCTGGGCAGAGAGGCCTATTTTCTGTCGATTAACGACGTCAGCAGCGCCTACCGGGATCTCAACAGCGGGGTTCGCCAGGGTGTATGGGCGGGATTAATGAGCCTGCTGATTGTGGAGGTGGTGATGTTGCTGCTGATCCACAAGCCCATGAAACGTCTGGTGCGACTGACCAATGCCCTGCATCTGTTGCCGGAACAGAAGTTCGGCGATGTCCTGAGTCAGGTGCCGTTGAATGAACTGTTGGTGGAAGATGAGCTGCGGGAGCTGGAGAAGAGTACCGTCTATGTCGCCCGCGAGCTGGATATGCTGCACAAGGAGCTGGATCTCAAAAGTGATTTCCTCAAGGGGCAAATCTACGCGTTAACCCGTTCCCGTGCCTTCCTGACCCGCCTCTTCGACAACGCCCAGATTTTCATTGTCACGCACAGTTTTGAACACAGGATTCGCTCGGGTAATCGCAAGTTTGAATCCCTCTACGATACCCAGCCGGAGAATTTTCGTGACCTGATTGTGCGCGAAAATGAGCGCCTGGAGTTTGAGCGATCCCTGGCGGAGTTGAGCCACCATATTATCGACAGCTTCCAGCAGGAGGTGGCCATTCTTGATCGTCACGGCACCAGCCTGATCATTACCTGGAACCACGCTCTGGTTGAGGATGAAGAGGGCGAAGAGATTGTGCTGTCGGTGGGCATGGATCAAACCCAGCAGAAAAAAGCCGAGAATGACCTGCGCTGGATGGCCAATCATGATGGCCTGACGGGTCTTGGTAACCGTCGCTCCTTTAATACGGCTTTTGACGAGTTGCTGCGGGAGGGTCGCTCCGGCGCACTGGTGTTTATCGATGTTAACCGCTTCAAGCAGATCAACGATATTTACGGGCACCATGCCGGTGATGAGGTGCTGATCGACATTGCCCAGCAGTTACGCAAGCAGACGCGCTTGTCCGACGTGATCAGCCGTTTTGCCGGCGATGAATTTACGGTGCTGCTGGCCGATGTGGACGCGGAGACTCTGCCTGCCCTGTTGTCGAAGCTGGCGGCGCAGCTGAGCGGACAGATCCGTACCAATGTTGGCCAGATGGTGAACTACTCAGTGAGCATCGGTGCGGCGCTGTTTCCGGATCACGGCCACGATTCGCAGTCGCTGGTCATGTGCGCGGACATCGCCATGTATAACGCCAAGAGCAAGGGACTGGGCTTCTGGCATGTGTTCGATGCCGCCGATGAGAGGGTGGTGCAGATACGCCAGGATCACACTCTGCTGCTCACCATTCGCCACGCCCTGAAGAATGAAGCTTTTTCCCTGGTCTATCAGCCGATTACGGAGATCGGCAGTAGTCACATCACCCACTACGAAGTTTTGCTGCGCATGCAGGACGAAAAAGGCAACACCATTTCACCGGGCTTGTTTATTCCGCTGGCGGAAAAAACCGGCGAGATCCGCCAGATTGACGAGTGGGTGCTGGATCGTGCCTGCCGTGCGTTGAAGGGGGTTGGCACTATCGACGAAGGTGTCGGCTTCTCCATCAATATCTCCGCGCCAACCCTGCAGGCCGATGATTTCTGCGACCTGGTCATGGCCAGTATTCGTCGTCATGGTGTGGATCCATCTCGCATTATTATCGAGTTGACGGAAACCGCTTATATTGAAAACTTCCAGCAGGTACTCAATAACCTGCGCCAGATTGTCAGTCTCGGTGTGCAGGTGGCGCTGGATGACTTTGGTGTTGGTTTCTCCTCTTTTAACTACCTGAAGATGCTGCCACTCAATTACGTCAAACTGGATGGTTCCTACATCCGCGGCCTGGTGAGAAATCGTGACGACCAGGTGTTTGTGCGCAGCATGGCGGCCATGATTGACGCCTTCGGTATGAAAACCATTGCCGAGTTTGTGGAGGACCAGGCCACCATGGAATTGCTTTCTACCCTGGGCGTCACTCATGGCCAGGGCAATTTTATCGGCTTGCCCATGCCCTTCGATCACTACTTCGGGAGCGTCCGCTGAGAGGTTTACGCCTGCCAGATCTGCAGGCGAGACAGCGGCAGGTTCAGAGAGGTTTTCTGTAACCACTCCCGCTGCCGGCTCTTCAACTGATTGTTACTGTCAGACGGGGTGGTGCGGCGGGCAAAGATCACCCAGTTGCCCGCCTGGGTGGTGCACTCGGCCAGAAACCCAAACTGTTGTTGCAGCGCTTCCCGCCACTCCGGCAGGCGGCGATGGCTTTGCCAGCAGTTGATTACCAGCCAGCCTTCGTTGTGCAGGTGCTTTTGGCAGAGCTGCAGGAAATCGCCATTGAGCTGGGCGGGATCAGCGTCGCTGGCGCCGTAGAGATCCGACAGAATCAGCTGCGCCTTGCTGGCGGGCTGCTGATGCAACCAGTGCAGGGCATCGTCGGCAAACACCTGTAACTTTTTCCCCTGTGGTAAACCGAAGTAGCGGTAGGCCACGTCAATCACCGCCGGCCGCAATTCCACCGCGCTGATCTTCATCTCCCGGCAGTGGCGGTGCAGGCAGGTGGCGAGGCTGCCGGCCCCCAGCCCCAGCAGCAGTGCGCGGCGCGGCGTGGGGGCGTAGAGCAGGGGCAGCAACATGGCGCGGGTGTACTCGTACTGCAACCGGGCCGGATCGTGACGCAGGATGCAACTCTGCTCGGTGTCAGTGCCAAAGTTGAGCAGGCGGCGCTCGCCGTCGTCCACCACCTGCAACTCGCCCCAGGCATCTTTGTCCCGATAGACCAGTTTGCCACTCATTGCAGTTGGGTACTAAGTGGCAGGGCGGTGGTGTTCTTGATGGTGGTGACGGCAACGTTGGAATGAATTTCGTGAATGCCCGGCATCTGCGAGAGGAAGGTGCGGACAAACTTCTCGTAGTGGCGGATGTCGCGGGTGACGATTTTCAGCATGTAGTCCATCACGCCGGTCATGGTGTAGCACTCAATCACCTCGGGCAGCTCCGCCACCGCCTGTTCGAACTCTTCCAGTGAGCGGCGGCCGTGGGCGGAGAGGGTCACGGTGCAGAAGACCACCACATCCATCCCCAGCTTTTCGGCGTCCAGCACGGCGACGCGGCGGTTGATATAGCCCTCCTGTTCCAGCCTGTGAATGCGGCGCCAGCAAGGGCTCTGGGAGAGCCCCACCTTCTCCGCCAGCTCCGCCGCGGTAAGGCTGGCATCCTGCTGCAGCAGCGCCAGCAACTTGAGGTCAATCGCAGAGAGTGACTCTTGCATAAAATTTCTCCTGAAATTCAGTTTGGCGAAATATCAATGCGCGCTTTATGCATATAGTGAAAATATAACAAAAATATGCCGCTCTGCCTGACCTAGAATAGATTCAGGACCGGGGTGTGATTTCCGCTGCCCGGTCGCCCTCTACGCAGGAGGTGGGTATGGCTCTGGCTGCTGTGCAACTCGACGACAAATACCGGCTGGATCGCGGTCGGGCCTACATGACCGGCATTGAGGCGCTGGTGCGCCTGCCCATGCTGCAGCACCAGCGGGACTTGGCGCGGGGTCTCAATACCGCCGGTTATATCTCCGGTTACCGCGGCTCGCCACTGGGCGGGCTGGACCAGGCGCTGTGGAAGGCGCAGCCCTTCCTGCAACAGCACCAGATCGTCTTTAATCCCGGTGTCAATGAAGACCTGGCCATGACAGCGGTGTGGGGTGCCCAGCAGGTTAACCTGTTCCCCGGTGCCCGCTACGACGGGGTCTTTTCCATGTGGTACGGGAAGGGGCCGGGCCTCGATCGCTCCATGGATGTTCTCAAGCACGCCAACGCCTTCGGCACCTCAAAATACGGTGGCGTGCTGGCGGTGGTGGGGGATGACCACGCCTGTAAATCCTCCACCTTGCCTCATCAGTCCGAGCACGCATTCATGGCGGTGGCAGCGCCGGTACTGGCGCCCGCCAATGTGCAGGAGATTCTTGATCTCGGCCTGTTGGGGTGGGAGCTGTCCCGTTACAGCGGCTGCTGGGTGGGGCTGAAAGCAATTACGGAAAATATGGACTCCGCCATCTCCGCCGCCATCGATCCCGAGCGGGTATCCATTGTGATTCCCCACGGTTTTGAGCTGCCGCAGGATGGGGTCCACGGACGCTGGCCCGACACACCGCTGGCGCAGGAGGAGCGCCTGCAGCGCTACAAGATCTACGCCGCACGGGAGTTTGCCCGTGCCAACGGTCTCAACCGCATCACCCTCGATTCGCCCCACCCAAGGCTTGGCATTATCACCTCCGGCAAGGCCTGGCTGGACGTGCTGCAGGCACTGGATGACCTGGGCATTGATGAATCGCTGGCGGCGCAGATCGGTCTGCGGGTACTCAAGGTGGGTATGCCCTGGCCGCTGGAACCGGTGGCCACCCACGAATTCGCCCGGGGATTGCAGGAGATCCTGGTGGTGGAAGAGAAGCGTTCGGTGATTGAGGACCAGCTGACCGGCCAGCTCTACAACTGGCCGGTGCACGAACGCCCCAGGGTTGTCGGCGAGTACGATGAACATGGTCAGGTGCTGGTCACCAATTTGGGTGAATTGACCCCCGCCATGGTGGCGCGGGCCATCGCCGCGCGGCTCAAGCCTTTTTACCAGAGTGAGGAGATCGAGCGGCGGCTGCGTTTTCTGGCACAGAAGGAACAGGTGCTGGCGCAGCCGCGGCAGGTGCTTCAGCGCACGCCCCACTACTGCTCCGGCTGTCCCCACAATACCTCGACCAAGGTGCCGGAAGGCTCGCGGGCGGTAGCGGGTATTGGTTGCCATTACATGGTGACCTGGATGGATCGCAACACCCACACCTTTACCCAGATGGGCGGTGAGGGCGCCAGCTGGATCGGCCAGGCACCCTTTACCGACACGCCCCATATTTTCCAGAACCTGGGGGACGGCACCTACTTTCACTCCGGGCTGCTGGCCATTCGCGCGGCCATCGCCGCCGGCGTCAATATCACCTACAAGCTGCTCTACAACGATGCGGTGGCCATGACCGGTGGCCAGCCACTGGACGGTCAGCTCAGCGTGCCGGAGCTGATCGAGCAACTGCGGGCCGAGGGCATCCGGCGTATTGCGGTAGTGACTGATCAGCCGCACAAGTACGGGGATCAAATAACCAGGGCGCCTGGTCTGAGTATTGATCACCGCCGTCAACTGGATGACGTGCAGCGGGAGCTGCGGCAAGTGGTTGGAACCAGCGTGCTCATTTATGACCAGACCTGTGCCGCCGAGAAACGCCGGCGACGTAAAAAAGGTGAGTATCCGGATCCTGCCAAACGGGTGGTGATTAACCCTGAAGTGTGTGAAGGCTGCGGCGATTGCGGTGTGGCTTCCAACTGCCTGTCAGTGTTACCGCTGGAGACTGAGCTGGGTCGCAAGCGCAGTATCGACCAGAGTGCCTGCAACAAGGACTACTCCTGCCTGGAAGGTTTCTGCCCCAGTTTTGTAACCGTGCATGGCGGCCGGTTGCGTCGCGCCCCGCAAACCGACTCGGCCAGTGAGTGGCCGCAGGTACCGGAACCACAGCTGCCGGCACTGGATACACCGTGGAATATTGTCATCACCGGTATTGGTGGCACCGGCGTGCTCACCATCAGTTCCATTCTTGGGATGGCGGCGCACCTGGAGAACAAGGGTTGCTCCGTCCTCAACCTCACCGGGCTGGCGCAGAAATTTGGCGCGGTGGTGTCACACGTGCGGGTGGGTAAACACCAGGAGGCTATTCACGCGGTACGGGTGCCTGCCGGCGATGCACACTTGCTGTTGGGCAGTGACCTGGTGGTGTCCGCCGGCGAAGAAGCGCTGGCAAAAGTGAACCGGGAAATCTCTTCCGCCGTGATTAACGAGTACGAATCGCCTACCGCAGAGTTTACCCGCAATCCGGACGCGCAATTTCCTACGGCGCAGATGAAAGCCGCGATCGCTGCCGAAGTGGGTGAAGACAAAACACATTTTATCAACGCCACGTTAATGGCGTTAGGTCTGGTAGGCGATGCCATCGGCAGCAACTTGTTCCTGATGGGGTATGCCTTCCAGAAGGGATTGGTGCCGGTCTCATCAGCGGCTATTGAACGCGCCATTGAACTGAACGGCGTGGAGGTGGAGTTCAACCGGCGCGCCTTTGCTGGTGGTCGCCTGGCCGCCTGGCAACCGCAGCAGGCGCAACGCTGGATGCCGGAGGTGCACTCCAGGCCGAAAAAGCTCACCAGCTTGCAAGCGATTGTCGACTACCGCGCGGATTATCTTACCGCTTACCAAAATGCGGCCTACGCAGACCGTTACCGTACCTTTGTCAGTGACTGCAAGAACGCCCTGCAACACCTTGATGGCAGTGAGGCGCTGTTGATTGCCCTTGCCCGCAGCTACTTCAAACTGCTGGCAATAAAGGACGAATATGAAGTGGCGAGACTGTTGGGCAGCGACAGTTTTCACCACAACCTGAGGCAACAGTTCGAGGGTAACTACCGCATACATTTCCATCTGGCTCCTCCGTTGATTGGCAAGTGGTTTCCGAAACTGGCGCGCCGCAAGTGGGAGGTAGGCAGTTGGCTCAGGTTCCTGCTGCCGTGGCTGGCGCGGGCAAAAGTGTTGCGTGGAACGCGCCTGGATCCGTTTGCGGCAACCGCAGAGAAGCAACAGCAGCTGCGCCTGCTGAACGATTTTGAACAGCTTGTGCAGGATGAAATCCTGCGCCACGTGCACAGCGATAATCTGGCAGTGGCTGTACAGCTGGTGGCGGCGGTGGAAAAGATCCGCGGCTACGGGCATGTGCGCGAACAAGCCACTGCACAGTGGCGGCAGCTGTGTGCCGAGCTGCAGCCGCAGTTGCGATCGGGTTCGCCGGCAAGTACCGATGACGTCGTGCGCTGGGTGGACTTTGGCAAAACAGGATAGGGAATTTTTCTGTTCACCGTGTGTATAAGGAGTGGGTATGGGCCTGTTTGAACATGTCTCTTACGACCAGCACGAGCGAGTGGTTTTTTTCTCCCATAAGGAGAGTGGGTTGCGAGCAATCATCGCCGTGCACAATACTGCTCTCGGGGCTGCCACCGGCGGTTGCCGCATGTATCCCTATCGCAACAGTGATGAGGCGTTGGTGGATGTCCTGCGTCTCTCCCGCGGCATGACCTTCAAGTCAGCGGTGGCGGGACTGCCCCTGGGCGGCGGTAAATCCGTGATCATCGGTGACCCGCTGCGGGACAAAACCCCGGCCCTGCTGCGGCAGATGGGTCGCTGTATCGACTCGTTGGGCGGTGTTTATATCGGCGCCGAGGATTCCGGCATTAACGAGGAGGATATTCGATTGATGGCGGAGGAGACGCCCTGGGTGGCCGGCTTTTCGCCGGTGGCGGGGAGCTGCGGTGACCCGTCACCGGCCACTGCCTACGGTGTGTATATGGCGATCAAAACGGCGTTGCAGTTTCGTTGTCAGCGCGACGACCTGAGTGGTGTGCGTGTCGCCGTGCAGGGACTTGGCAATGTGGGGTATCGGCTGGCCGCGCACTTGCACAGTGCCGGCGCCCGTCTGGTGGTGGCAGATCCCGTAAGCAGTCGTGTGCAGCAGGCGGTGAAAGAGTTTGGTGCTACTGCGGTAAGTCCCGCTGATATTCTTTTACAGCCGGTGGATGTGCTGGCACCCTGTGCCATGGGGGCCATATTCAACACACAAGCTGTGCCGTTGTTACGCGCATCGATTATCGCCGGATCGGCCAATAACCAATTGGAGAGTGATGAGGCAGGCGTGCAGTTGTTGCGGAAAAATATTCTCTACGCGCCGGATTACGTCATCAACTCCGGAGGCATTATCGATGTCTGGTACCAGCGCCAGTTGCAACCGCCGGAGGTGGCTCGTCGCCATATGGAACAGGTAATTCCGCAAACCCTGCTGCAGATCTTCCGCACGGCGGCTGAGCGGGGTGTGGCAACCAACCTGATTGCCGATGAGGTAGCGCAGCAAAGACTGCAACAACCGCAAATCGTCTATTGTGCTGCGTAACAGGAAATCACAGGCAAAAAAAAGCCGCTCAAAAGAGCGGCGAGAGTGATAGCCATAAGTCTATCTGAACGCAACTATCAGATGTCTGGAAAAACAGTTTGAACTTTCTACGTGCTTAGTGGTGACCGTGGTCAATCTTGCGATCAAGCCAGAAGCAGAGCAATCCGCCCAAGGTAGCTGCCACCACAATGGCGCCCATGCTCAATCCCATGCCCAAGGTTCCAACCAATACTGCATCGTGCATATCTTCGCCCTCCGCGTAACGCTGTAGTTCATGGGTACAGAATAGCTCAGGACGGGGAAAGTTTTTTGACATGCATCAAGCAAAACAACGGAAGCATAAATCCGGCACTGGCGGCCGGATTTATGTGTTGCCTGACAGGCTTAGAAGCTGATGCGAACACCGGCGGTCAGGCTGCGCCCGGGTTCCGGCGCCACTTCCCGCAGCTGTGAGGTGGAGTGGCGAATATCCTCGTCCAGCAGGTTGTTGCCGCGCACAAACAGCAGGGCTTGCTGGTTGCCCAGTGCCAGCGGCCAGTTGAGGCTGGCGTCCAGGCGCTGGTAGCCATCGGTGAACTCCTCATCGACACCGGGGTGGTTCTGATCCCCGGCGTGAATCAGTTGCAGGTCGCCAAAAAACAGCGTGGTCTCAAAGCGTAATTGCGCGCCGATCCGGTAGGGCGGTAACCGTGGTACGTCACCGCCATCCTGCAGTCGTGCGCGCACGGCGTCACCAAACAGTCGCAATTGCCACTGCTCACCCAACTGCAGCAGCGCCTCGGTTTCCAGCCCGCGGAAGTGGGCATCCTCCTGGCGGTAGGCGTAAATGGTGAAATCGCTGCCTGTGTCGATGACGCCGGTATTGGCCTGGTAGATAAAATCGTTGATACGGTTGTAGAACAGGTTGAGTTTGACGTGTTGTACCAGGCGGATAGCAACCGGCTGCCACTCGTAGCCGCCATCGATATTGTGGCTGGTCTCCACCTGCAGTTGGCGGTTGCCAAGGTCGTAGGTTTGGGAGGCGACATGGGCGCCATCGGCAAACAGTTCCTCCAGCCCGGGTGCGCGCTGGGCACGACTCAGCTGCAGACTGAAATTGTGAATGTCGTCGAGACTGAAGTGGTAGCCGCCGGAAACACTGTTGGCGTTCTGGTGCTCGGCGCGCTGATCGTCCGGATCGATACTCTGCTGCTCGTGGCGCAGCCCCACTTCGATCCACTGGTGTTGCCAGTGACGCTCGCCGATCCAGAACACTCCCTGTGAGCGGATGCGACTGTTGGTGGGGATAAACGCCTCCTCGCCGCGGGCACCGTATTCCCGCTCGTTGAATTGCAGGCCGATGGCGCCCTGCCAGTGCTCTTCGCTGCCATGCAGGGCTTCGATGCGTCCCTCCCAGGCGTCATTGCTGAACAGGGTGCCTACTTCCGCTCCCTCCATCTCGCGGTGCTCATAGCGGTTGTGTCCCACGCGCAGGCGCCAGCTGTGCAGGGGCTGATCCGGCGTGTTGTATTCACCCTTGAGGTCGTAGCGGGTCTGGTCGACCACAATACGCACTGGCTCTTCGTCGTCGTCGACCCCAACCGTGCCGGTACCGGGATCGTGGTGCTCGTGAGCGCCCGCCGGGATGCCGTAGTCGTTATCAAGGCGGTTGACGGCGAGGCCGATAAAACCACGCTCGCCCACCCAGCTGCCGCCCAGGGTATAGGCGCTGGCTTCGCTGCTGCTGTTCTCCAGCACGCCGTCGCTGCTGTGCTCCTTATCGTGCGGGTTGGCGTAGCCGGGGATTTCGCTGTCGTTGCTGTCGCGCAGCAGGCCGTCCACATGCCAGGCCAGGGTTTGGCCACCGACCTCGCCGCCGCCGTCTAGCCGCAGCACACTGGCGGTGCCGTCATTGTGGCTGCTGTAGCGGCTCTCCACGGCGCCGCTGAAGGTTTGAGCCTGCTGGGGGATGCGGTTGTCGATCACATTGACCACTCCGCCGATGGCGCCACTGCCGAAGCGCAGGGTGGCTGGGCCGCGCAGGATCTCAATCTGCTCGGCCAGCAGTGGTTCGGTGCTGTTGGCGTGATCCGCACTGGTGCCGGAGGCGTCCAGGGTGTCGAGGTTGTCCTGCATCAGTTTGACGCGGTTGCCGCTCTGGCCGCGGATCACCGGGTTGCCGACGCCGGGACCAAAGGAGGCGTTGCTGACGCCGGTCTGGCCCTGCAGGGTGTCGGCGAGGGTGGCGCTGGCCTGATTGCGCAGTTCATCGCCACTGAGTACCGCGATAGGTCGGGCATTGTCGCTGTGGCTGCCGTGAATCGGGGAGGCACTGACAATGACCTCCTCCAGTTTATGGTGTGGTTGCTGGGGGGCACTGGTGGCCGATACGAAGCCGCTGCCGAGACACAGGGCAGTGGCCAGGGGGGTTAAACGCAACATGCGTAGTCATTCCTGTAACAGACTGTAGACGGTCCGGTGCCGGACTGCCGGGGCAGCGCGGGATGCCGGTGCTGTGGGTCGGGATCAGGAGTGAGCAGGCGGGGCGCGGCTGCGAACGCTGGTGCGGGGCTGGAGGATGACTTCCGCTGGCAGCTCCACCGCCAGCCACGTTTGCGGGGCAGGCTGAGGCAGGAGCAGCAGGGGTGCGGTGTGGGCGTGGCCGGTGCCGTGGCTGAGGACACAGACACTGCAGTCTGCCTTGTTGTCATCATGCAGGTGCCAGTGCACCTCCATCGACAATTGCCCGAGCACCAGCAACAGGGCCAGCAGCGCGAGGCTGTGGCGAAGGCGATGACTGAAGTTCAGGGCGGACATGGGCACGGCAACCGGTCGCTCGGACACAAAGATGTTATATTGTTGCATTTGCCGGTGGTCCGCTACAACCCCGAGATGCCTTCCCGCCAGCAGCAGGGTATAATCCGCCGTTTCTGAGCCGTAAACACAAGTTCATCCGCAGTGCGGGTGACCCGCAGGAGATTACTATGGCGGAACGTACCGCTAGCGTCAGCCGGGATACCCTGGAGACCCAGATCAGTGTCAGCCTCAACCTGGATGGCACCGGCAAGGGTGTGTTCAACACCGGGGTACCCTTTCTGGAGCATATGATGGACCAGATCGCCCGCCACGGGCTGATTGACCTGGACATCACCTGCAACGGCGACACCCATATCGACGACCACCACACGGTGGAGGATATCGGTATTACCCTGGGGCAGGCCGTGGCCCAGGCACTGGGTAACAAGAAAGGCATCCGTCGTTACGGCCACGCCTATGTGCCGCTGGACGAAGCGCTGTCGCGGGTTGTGATCGACTTCTCCGGCCGCCCGGAGCTGATTATGGAGGTGCCTTTTACCCAGAAGCGGGTAGGTGCCTTTGATACCGAGCTGTTCTGGGAGTTTTTCCAGGGCTTCGTCAACCACGCCCAGGTCACTCTGCACATCGACAACCTGCGTGGCCACAACGCCCATCACCAGATTGAAACTGTATTCAAGGCCTTCGGTCGCGCCCTGCGTATGGCGCTGGAGCTGGACCCCCGCATGGAGGGCATGATGCCTTCCACCAAAGGTACGCTTTGACCCGGGACTGACACACAAGCCCGCACGCCACCGGGCACCCCACTTCCACGATTTCCGGCGCACAGAGCTCTGTGTGCCCGCTCTGAGCAGATAGTTTATGTCCAGCAATCGCATCGCTGTTATTGATTACGGTATGGGTAATCTCCACTCGGTGGCCAGCGCCCTGGAGCACGTGGCGCCTGCGGCCGAGGTCTTGGTGACTTCCGATCCGGCCACCATTGCCAGCGCTGATCGGGTAATTTTCCCCGGTGTGGGCGCCATTCGCGACTGCATGGCGGAGATCCGCCGCCTCAACTTCGATGCCCTGGTGCCGGAGCTGATTGCCAGCGGCAAGCCCCTACTGGGTATCTGCGTCGGTATGCAGGCGCTGATGGAGAGCAGTGAAGAGAATGGTGGCGTGCCCTGCCTGGGGCAGTTCCGGGGCCAGGTGCGCTTTTTCGGCAACTCCCTGTATGAAGACGGCGAGCACCTGAAGGTGCCGCACATGGGTTGGAACCAGGTGCGCCAGACGGCGGCGCACCCGCTGTGGCATAACATTGCCGATGACAGCCGCTTCTACTTTGTGCACAGCTATTACATCGCCGCCGACGATCGCGATGAGGTGGTGGGCAGTTGTCACTACGGGCTGGACTTTGACGTGGCCCTGAGCCGGGGCAATGTCTTCGCGGTGCAGTTCCACCCGGAGAAAAGCCACACCGCGGGACTGCAGCTGCTGCAGAATTTTGTTAACTGGGATGGCCGCTGCTAGAGGTGAAGGCCCGGTGCCAGCGGCGGGTGATCAGAGCCGCTGGCCGAAGTTGCGCAGGTAGTCCTGCAGGCGGTCTTCGCCGTTCTGGTTGAAGACCACAAACTCCCCCCCCAGCCAGAACTTGTCGCGTGACTCCCGGCGCGCATTGATAATCCGGCACTGTACCTTGATGGGTTCGCGACTGCTGCCGGATGTGGGCACCTCGAAACTGACTTCAATGTTGATGGGTGAGCTGAGCGCGGCGCGCTGCACGTTGGGCAGTACCTCTTCGGCCACCTGGCGGCCGCAGTGCAGCTGCAGTCCCGAAAGTGACAGGCTGGTGACGGTGCCGTCGGCGGTACCGGCGTCAGTCGTGATCTGCGCCCTGAAACTGGTGCGATAGCGGGGGTGTCTGCGTCGTTCGGAGTCGGAGTACTGTTCCACTCTGCTGGCCATGGTCTTTCGTTCGGGTCCGTGAGTTGAAGTGGGGCCTGTTGGTCTCATTCAGCCGCATACCGCCGGCAGTCCCCAAGTGTATGATGATCGCCGTGTCATCGCCATCCTTTGTGACAGCCATTGTTCACCAGTACCGGCTCTGTGGTGTGGCCACTTTTGAGGTACAATCGCGCCTCTCTGTATGTACTCAATGAGGCAACCACTGATGGCGCTGGCAAAACGAATCATTCCCTGTCTGGATGTGGACAATGGCCGGGTAGTGAAAGGGGTCAATTTCGTCGGTATCCGCGACGCCGGTGACCCGGTGGAGATCGCCAAGCGTTACAACGAGCAGGGTGCCGATGAGATCACCTTTCTCGATATTACCGCCACCCACGAGGGCCGTGATACCACCGTACACACCGTGGAACAAATAGCGGCAGAAGTCTTTATTCCCCTCACTGTCGGCGGTGGTATCCGCACCATCGACGATATCCGCACCATGCTCAACGCCGGCGCCGACAAGGTCAGTATCAATTCGGCGGCGGTGAAAAACCCCGACTTTGTGCGCGAGGCCTCCGAGCGCTTCGGCGCCCAGTGCATTGTGGTGGCGATTGATGCCAAACGGGTCAACAGCCCCGGCGAGGCGGATCGCTGGGAGATCTTCACCCACGGTGGCCGCCAGCCCACCGGTATCGACGCGGTGGCCTGGGCGGTGAAAATGGCGGAGTACGGCGCCGGTGAGATCCTGCTCACCAGTATGGACCGGGATGGCACCAAGAACGGTTTTGATCTTGGCGTCACCCGCGCTATCTCTGACGCCGTGCCGGTACCGGTGATCGCCTCCGGTGGTGTGGGCAACCTGCAGCACCTGGTGGACGGTATCAGGGAGGGGCGTGCCGATGCCGTACTGGCGGCCAGTATCTTCCATTTCGGTGAGTATTCCGTACCGCAGGCAAAGGCATTTATGCGTGAGCAGGGTGTCGAGGTGCGACTCTGAGTCGGGCTGGAGACGCCTGGTTACGTTCGGGCGTGGTGTAAAAGCGGTTGCCGGAGGAGGTTTGGCAAAAGGGTTACTGCCGGGGCAGTAACCCGTGAGCGTCAATGACGGCGGTATTGTTGCAGGGTGGCCGCAAAGGACGGGTCGCTATTGCGGATGTAATCTACGAAAATTGCACATCCCTCTTCCGCCATTGAGCGGTTGTCGTAAGGGCCGATCTCCACACCTTCACGGGTGACGTAATACCAGTAGGTCTCTTTCTCGAAAAAGCGTTCGGATCTGTGCGGGGGTTGGCCCTGTTCACCCTGGCGTATGCTGCTGATCATGTTCTGCATCCTCATGATTTGGGTTGGCTGTCGCCGGATTCTTCATTCGTCGATCGGGTGGCTGCCCTGTAGCAGTAAGGGCATGCCTTTCAATACTTTAGTGTGTGCCAGCCCAAGGTTTCAAAAGCGGAACTGTGTCACAAAAATGTGCAGTTGGGTGAAAATTTGGCGGCAAAAATTGTTCTGCTCACAAAGTGTCCGCTGGCGTGTTCAGTGCCGCGGTGTGCGATGGCGTGGAAGTCGCCTTTTTGCTCCTGGCCAGTGCCTGCTCCAGCAACAGCTCCGAGACCGGTACCAGCTCCACACCGAGCGCCTGCAGTCGAGGCAGGTAGCGCTTGAGTACGGCGTGAGTCTCCGGGTAGGGGTGGCCAATGCCGATGGCGCTGCCCTGTTCCCTGGCGACCTGTATCAGGGTTTCCAGCTGGGCCTCAATCGCGCTTTCATCGCGTTCATTGTCCAGGAACACATCGCGCTTGCCGCTGCGGATCTGCATGGTCCGGGCGGTGTCCAGGGCGAGGCTGGCCGCGCTGGTGCGGCTGTCCACAAAGTAGAGCCCGGTGTCCGCCAGATCCTTCATCAGCCACTGCATGGGCTGCTGCAGCTGCGTTAACTGGCTGCCCATATGGTTGTTGATGCCGCTGACGTGGGGAATGGCGGCGAGATTATCCGTCAATGTGCGCCGGAATTGCTCGCGGCTCATCTCTTCGGTGAGAGCGCCCTTGTCCAGTACCTTGCCCGCCAGTGTGCTCATGGGCGCGTGCAGCATGATCTCCTTGCCGCGCCGGTACCCCAGTTCTGCCAGCAGGGGGCCGCGCCGGGTATGTGGCAGGACGGCGAGGGTCACCGGGCCCGGCAGGCGCGCCATGGCACCACCGCGACGCAGGCTGTAGCCGATATCATCGATGATGATGGCGATCTTGGCCGGGGTGGCTGGTGCAGGGGGTTTGGACGGGTTTGCCTGCGCAGAGGGCTCCGCGACGTTGCTGCCGGAGCTGGCCGTGGCGCCAACTGCGATGCCCAACAGCAGGGCCGTGGCTAGGGTCAGCCAGGTCGACAGCGGGTAGCGGCGTCGGGTCATCCAGAGACTCCCTTCCTGTGCGTCACATCATCCCTTGTGGCGGACAATCCGCGCTGTTGAGTTTCCTGTGCTGAGCATCCGTCAGGGTTGCTGCTCTTCCAGCCCCGCTACCCGTTTGGCGTTAAGGGAGGCGCGCTGGCTGCCAAAGACGTTGATGCCTTTCAGCAGATTGAGGGCTTCAAACAGCTGGTTGTCCTGCTCGAACAGGTTCTCTTTCTGTTTGTTGGCGTCCTTGCGGCTGCGACTGTTGGCTTCGTCACCGCCGTTGGCATTATTGAGGTGGCCGCTGAGATCCGCTTCGGTGGTCAGCAGTCGCGGTTGCAGGGCGGTGACCTTGGCCCGCTCCACTTCGATATCCGGCACAATACCCTGGGCCTGGATGGAGCGCCCGTTGGGGGTGAAGTAGAGTGCGGTGGTGAGTTTGATGGCGGCCTCTTCCGACAGCGGAATGACAGTCTGCACAGAGCCCTTGCCAAAGCTCTGGGTGCCGAGGATCACCGCGCGGCGGTGGTCCTGCAGGGCGCCAGCGACGATCTCCGACGCCGAGGCAGAGCCGTCGTTGATCAGTACCACAATGGGCATGCCCTGGGTCAGGTCGCCGGGCTTGGCCTCGTAGCGGATGTCAGCGTTCTGTACCCGGCCCTCGGTATAGACGATCAGGCCGGAGTCGAGGAAGGTGTCGGCAACTTCCACCGACGCCTGCAGCACGCCGCCGGGGTTGTTGCGCAGGTCAATGATCAGTCCGCGCAGCTTGGGGTTGTCGGTGAGCAGTTTATTGACCGCGCGGGCGGTATCGGCACCGGTGCTCAGCTGGAACTGGGCGATGCGCAGGTAGCCGTAGTCGTCGTCCAGGAGATTGGCGCGGACACTTTCCACTTTAATAATGTCGCGGGTGATGACCAGCTCGAAAGGTTGATCCACGCCTTCGCGGACGATGGTGAGGGTGATATCGGTACCCTTGGGGCCGCGCATCAGGTCCACCGCGTCCCCCAGTCCCATGCCCTTCACCGGCTTGTCATCCAGCTTGATGATCAGGTCACCCGGCTGCACGCCGGCTTTGGCTGCGGGAGTGCCGTCCATGGGGGCTACCACTTTAACGAAACCGTTCTCCATACCCACTTCGATACCCAGGCCGCCAAATTCACCGGTGGTGTTCTCCTGCAAATCGCCAAACGAGTCGGCATTGAGGTAGGCGGAGTGCGGATCCAGTTCCGAGAGCATGCCCTTGATGGCGTATTCCAGCAGGGTTTTATCGTCGATCTCTTCCACGTAGCCCTTGCGGATGTGTTGGTAGACCTTGGTGAAGTTACGCAGCTCCTCCAGTGGCAGGCGGCCATTATCCAGGGGGGCGTCGGCTTGCACGCCGGCACCGTTGTCCGCAGTGGCAAAAGGGCTGCAGAGCAGGGCGGTGGTGAGCGCCGCTAACAGCGGGCGGGCGACAAACGGCAGGGACATAGAGGCTCCGGTTGTTACGGCAGGCCAGAGCCTGCGAGGTCTGACCGACATTGTAGACCTATCAAATTGGATAGCGAAAGCGCTGCCCGGTTCCGCTCAGCCTCGCCCCCGGGCCAATAGCCGGCCAAACAGCAGGCCGGTTTCGAACAGCAACCACATGGGCAGCGCCAGCAGGGTCTGGGAGATAACGTCCGGCGGTGTCAGCAGCATGCCGAGCACAAAGCAGCCAACAACCACGTAGGGACGTTTGCGCGCGAGGGCATCGGGGGAGACCACGCCGGCCAGGATCAGCAGAATGGCGGCAATGGGAATCTCAAACGCGAGGCCAAACGCGAAAAACAGCTTGAGGACAAAGTTGAGGTAGCTGTTGATGTCGGTCATCACTGTGACGTTGCTGGGGCCAACGCTGGTGAAGAAACCGAAAATAATGGGAAACACCACGTAGTAGGCGAAGGCGATGCCGGCGTAAAACAGCAGGATGCTGGAAAACAGCAGCGGCAGGGCCAGGCGGCGCTCACGCTGGTAGAGGGCCGGGGCAATAAAGCGCCAGAACTGGAACAGCACGAAAGGCATAGAGACGAAGAATGCCAGTATAAAGGTGAGCTTGAAGGGCGTCAGGAACGGTGATGCCACCTCGGTGGCAATCATGGTGCTGTTTTCCGGCAGGTAGCGCTGCAGCGGCTCGGAGACGTAGGTGTAGATGTCGTTGGCGAAATAGAAGAGGCCGCAGAACACCACCAGCACAAACAGCAGGATGCGCAGCATACGGTCGCGCAGCTCCGTGAGATGCTGCACCAGCGGCATTTCCTGATCCTGGGTGTTGTCGTCAGTCATTGGCGGAGGATTGCTTGCTGGTCGGAATGGGATCGTTGGGGGTGTCTGGGGATTGTTCCGGCGGCGGGGGCGAGGCTTTCAGTTGCCGCTCTATGTCTGCTACATCTTCGCGCAGGGTACGTTCAATGTCCTGCTTGCTGGCTTCGAGGCGTTTCATCACATCTTCGTTGTGCAGCTGGCGGCGAATATCGTCGGCCCCCAGCTGTTGCTCGAGTTCAGTACGGGTGGCCTGCAGTCCGCGCTTCATGCGCCCCCACCACAGCGCCATGGTGCGCAAGGTGCCGGGCAGTTGTTCGGGACCGATCACCAGCAGGGCCACCACACCGATGACCAGCAATTCGAAGAAGCCGATATCAAACACAGGGGTTTACGACTTGTCGCCTCCGGGCTGGGTGCTCTCTTTGTTGTTCTGCAGGTCCGCCTTGGGATCCTCTGTCTTGCCGGCCTGATCTTCTACCTTATCCGCCGGCTCCTCGTTCATGGCTTTCTTGAAGCCCTTTATGGCTCCGCCCAGGTCACCGCCAATGTTGCGCAGGCGCTTGGTGCCAAACAACATGACCACGATGGCCAGAATGATCAACAGTTGCCAGATACTGATACCGCCAATACCCATGGAATCTCTCCTGAATAAATTATTTTGTAGTGCGGGAGGCTTTCTCTTCCAATCCCGACATGTCGAAGCGGCGTGCCAGTTCGTTGAGCACGGCGCTGGCGTCTTCACCCAGATGGGAGAGCATCACCAGCGTGTGAAACCACAGGTCGGCGGTTTCGTAAATCAGCTCGCTGGTGTCGCCACTACTCTGGGCGTCCTTGGCGGCGAGAATGGTTTCCACCGCTTCCTCGCCCACTTTTTCGAGAATTTTGTTGAGGCCTTTCTGGTGCAGGCTGGCGACGTAGGAGCTCTCCCCGTCGGCGCTGTTCTTGCGGGCTTCCAGAACTTTGGTCAGTTCTGCCAGCACATCGCTGCTGTTACTCATGCGTATATCTCTTTCGGATCTTTCAGGACCGGATCGACGGTCTGCCACTGGCCATCTTTGAGCACCCGGTAAAAGCAGGATTCGCGGCCGGTATGACAGGCCATGCCGCCCAGCTGTTCTACCATCAGCACGATGACATCTTCGTCACAGTCGAGGCGAATCTCTTTCACCAGTTGCACATGGCCACTGCTTTCGCCCTTGCGCCACAGCTGCTGGCGGGAGCGGGACCAGTAGACGGCGCGGCCCTCATCAGCGGTCAGCTGCAGGGATTCGCGATTCATCCAGGCCATCATCAGAATACGGCCGGTTTTGGCGTCCTGGGCGATGGCGGGTACCAACCCGTCACCGGTCCAGCGGACTGCCTCCAGAAATTGTCCTGCGGACATGTCTACCTCGGTATTACCTGCTGCTTCAGCGGTTGGCAGCTGTGCAATCGGAAGCTGCACAGCCGTTAACCCTATCCTGCGAGTGTACCCCATCGCCGGGGTGTTGAGTAAGTGGCCGCCAACGGCTACTGCCGCAGCCAGGCCCAGCCGGCGATGGCCAGCAGCAGCCAGCTGGCCTGGGGAATATCCGCCAGGGCGACGCCGGTGGCGGGCAGGGCGACGGCCACGGCAGCGCCGCCGGCGAGCAGGGCGACAAGGGCGCGGCGACGGCGCTGGCCGGCACGGGCGCGCTGCTGGTTAATCTGTTCGGCGGCCCGCTGCAGCTGCGGTGTCAGTTCCCCCAGCATCTGTACCTGGTCGAGGGCGGCGGAGAGTTTATGGGGCATCTGCGGGGCCTGTTCCATGAGTTCAGGCCCGTAGCGCTTCAGCTGTTGCCACAGGCTGCGGGGGTGGAAGCGCTGTTTCAGCCAGCGCTCCAGGAAGGGATGGGCGGTTTGCCACAGGTCCAGATCCGGGTACAACTGACGCCCCAGCCCTTCAATATTGAGCAGCGTCTTCTGCAGCAATACCAGCTGTGGCTGTACCTGCATGTTGAAGCGGCGGGCGCACTGGAACAGGGTCACCAGGATCTGGCCGAAGGAGATCTCCCGCAGTGGCTTCTCAAAGAAGGGCTCGCACACGGTACGCATGGCGCTTTCGAAGTCACGGATGGAGGTATCCTCATCCACCCAGCCGCTCTGCACATGCAGCTCCGCCACCAGCCGGTAGTCTCGGCGGAACATGGCCAGCAGTATGCGCGCCATGTAGTACTGGTCGGCCTGGCTGAGGGAGCCGACAATGGCCATGTCCACGCACAGGTACTGGGGTTGGCGCGGGTGCTCGCGGGAGACAAAGATATTGCCCGGGTGCATGTCAGCGTGAAAGAAGTTGTGCTCGAACACCTGGGTAAAGAAGATCTCTACCCCGCGCTCCGCCAGCAGCTTCATGTCAGTGTCCTGGGCTTGCAGCTGCTCGAGATCGGTTACCGGAATGCCGTGGATGCGCTCCATTACCATGACATTGATACGGGTGAAGTCCCAGTGCACTTCGGGTACATAGAGCAGGGGGGAGCCGGCAAAGTTGCGGCGCAGCTGGGAGGCGTTGGCGGCCTCGCGCTGCAGGTTGAGCTCATCGAGGATGGTGTACTCGTACTCTGCCACCACCTCCACCGGGCGCAGGCGCCAGGCCTCGGCAACGAAGCGCTGCACCAGGCGCGCCACCAGGTACATGAGGGCGATGTCTTTCTCGATGGTGCGCTCAATGCCAGGGCGGATCACCTTCACCACCACCTCGTCACCGGGCTGGCCGTGGGCGTCGAACAGGCGCGCGGCGTGCACCTGGGCCACCGAGGCGGAGGCCATGGGGGTGGTTTCAAACTCGGCAAACAGCTCGCCGACCGGTTTGCCCAGTGCTTTTTCGATGATCTGCCGCGACAGTTCGGCGTCAAAGGGGGCGACGTTGTCCTGCAGGTGATCCAGCTCTTCCGCCACATCCGGCGGTATCAGGTCCGGGCGGGTGGAGAGCACCTGGCCAAACTTGACGAACACCGGCCCCAGGTCCTCCAGGCAGCGGCGCAGGCGCTCTCCGCGACTGAGCTGGCAGGCGGGCAGCAGCACGGCGAGTTTCAGCAGTTGCCGCAGCCACCAGGGCAGATGGCGCTGGGGCAGCAGCTCATCGAGACGGTAGCGCAGGGCGGTAATGGCAATGCGCAGCAGGCGTAACAGGGCAACCAAGTCAGGATTCCTTATAGGCGGGAGCGGGGGTCACTGGGGTGGGGGGCTTCACGGTTCGGCATATTTCATTCGGCGGCAGGCGGATGGCGCTTGCGCAGCAGTCGTTCCACCCGGGCGCTGAGGCGGTCGGCGGCCAGGCGCAGCTGATCGACGTTGTCGTTGAACTGCTGCAGTTGCGGTGCCGCCGGCAGGGCGCGCAGCTCTTCGGTGAGGAACTCCTGCAGCAGGCGCTTGCCGCTGGCGCCGCGACTGCGCAGCCACCCCAGCTGGGCGCGGGCGGTATTGGCCAGCTGGTGGCCGAGGATGTCCCCCAGCAGCTCATTAACGGCTTCTTCCCAATCCAGCTCCAGCTGTGCCGCGATGCTTTTCAGGTCCGTGAGCAGCGCCGTATTGCCCCAGGCTTCCACACCGCTGCCGGTGAGGTTGAGGCGTTCGCTCAGGGCCAGGCTGAGCAGGGCGCTGACGGAGCCACTGAGCCGGGTGGTGGGGTTGTCGATCTGACCGACGATGCGGATGCTGTCGGCGTCGAAATGGCAGCCGAGGCTGAGATCGCTGCCACTGATATCAATGACCAGGCTCTTGCCCGCCAGTCGCGCCAGTTTCAGGCGCGTGGCCGGGTCGTAGCGCAGCGCCCGGTTGATAACCGCTTCCAGGCTGGCGGTGGCGGCGCTGTGCAGTGTCGGGTCGATCTTCATGATGGCAATCGCCCCGGGCTCAGGGTTTGACACCCTTGTGCAGGGCGACAATACCACCGGTCATGTTGTGGTAGTGGGCGTTGGCAAAGCCGGCCTCGGTCATCATGTCCTTCAGGGTTTCCTGGTCCGGGTGCATGCGGATGGATTCGGCCAGGTAGCGGTAGCTGTCCGGGTCGTTGGCCACCAGCTTGCCCATGGCCGGCAGCAGGCGGAAGGAGTAGGTGTCGTAGACCTTGCTCAGCAGCTGGCTCTGGGGCTTGGAGAACTCCAGCACCAGCAGGCGGCCGCCGGGTTTCAGTACCCGCAGCATGGAGCGCAGCGCCAGGTCCTTGTCGGTGACGTTGCGCAGGCCAAAGGCGATGGTGATGCAGTCAAAGGTGTTGTCGGGGAAGGGCAGGTACTGGGCGTCGGCCTGGGCCACCACCAGGTTGCCGCTGACGCCGCGGTCGGTGAGGCGGTCGCGACCCACCCGCAGCATGGACTCGTTGATATCCGCCAGTACCACCAGCCCCTCGGCGCCAACGATGCGGGAGAACTTGTAGCTCAGGTCGCCGGTGCCACCGGCAATGTCCAGCACCTTGTCGCCGGGGCGGACGCCGGAAATCTCGATGGTGAAGCGCTTCCACAGCCGGTGCACACCACCGGACATGAGATCGTTCATGATGTCGTATTTGGCGGCGACCGAGTGGAAAACATCGGCTACGCGACCGGCTTTTTCCTCGACGGGTACTTCCTGAAAGCCAAAGTGGGTGGTCTTTTTGTCAGTCATTGAGGCGTCATCATCGGTGAAATTGCGGCCATTGTACCCGAAGCCTTGGCGCGGTTCGACGCTCAGGGCCCGTCCGGGGGCATTTGCGTGTGGCAATTGGCACCACTAGCGTTTTTGCGGATCGAAATGCTCCCGCAGCCGCTGCACACTCATGTAGAACATGGGCACCAGCAGGGTGGTGAACACGGTGGCGGCCAGCATGCCTCCGAGCACGGTGACACCAATGGAGAAACGGCTGGCGGCACCGGGGCCGGTGGAGTAGACCAGTGGCAGTACCCCCAGTACAAAGGAGAGGGCGGTCATCAGCACCGCACGGAAGCGCAGGCCGGCGGCACTGAAGGCGGCATCGACAATGGATTTGCCGGCACGGCGCTCGCTCATGGCAAATTCCACAATGAGAATGGCGGTTTTGGTGGAGATGCCGATCAGCAGGATCAGCCCCACCTGGGCATAGAGGTCGTTGGCCTGGCCCACCAGGTTCATGGCCGTAAAGGCCCCCAGCAGGGCAAAGGGCACGGCCCCCATTACCGCCAGTGGCAGGCTCCAGCTCTCGTAGAGCGCCACCAGGAACAGGTAGACAAACAGCAGGGCGAGACTGAAGAGAATCGGCACCAGGTTGCCCGCCGCCACCTCCTGTGCCGACTGCCCGGCCCACTCGAACAGATAGCCATCCGGCAGCTGCTGCGCCAGCTCGCCCATGGCCTTGAGGGCATCACCGGAGCTGTAACCCGGGGCCGCCTGGCCGCTGATGCTGGTGGAGCGGTAGAGGTTGAAGTGGTTGAGACTGGTGGCACCGAGCATGGGCTGCAGGCGGCCGAGGGTAGCCAGTGGCAGCATCTCGCCCTGGTTGTTGCGCACGTACAGGTGGCCCAGATCCTCGGGCCGTGAGCGGTACTTGCCTTCTGCCTGCAGGATCACCTGATAGGTGCGGCCAAAGCGGTTGAAGTCGTTGATGTAGAGCGAGCCCAGCTGCGCCTGCAGGGTGAGAAACACCTCCGACAGGGGCACGCCGATGGCCTTGGCCTTGGGGCGGTCAATCTCCAGGTAGTATTGCGGCACATTGGCGCGATAGGTGGAGAAGACCCGCTCCAGCCGCGGGTCGCTGTTGGCCTGGTAAATAAGGCCGTTGGCCACCTGCGCCAGCTCTTCCGGGCTGCGGCCGCGGGAGTCCTGCAGGCGGAAGTCGAAACCACCGGTGGCGCCCAGGCCGGGGATGGCGGGCATGGGGAAGACCATCACCTGGGCATCCTGCAGTCCCCAGACGATACCCTGCAGCTTGTTGTAGATGGTGCGCAGGCGGGTCTCTGCGGTGGTGCGGTCGTCCCAGTCATCCAGTACCACAATGCCCAGGGCGCGGTTGGAGCCGGCGCCGGCGAGGATGGAGAAGCCGGCCACGGTAATGACATCCGCCACACCCTCCTGTGCCTCCACCAGATCGCTCACCCTCGCCATCACGCTCTCGGTGCGGTTGAGGGAGGCGGCATCGGGCAGCTGGATATCCATCATCAGGATGCCCTGGTCCTCATTGGGGATGAAGCCGGTGGCGGTGCTGCTGGCCAGCCAGCCGGTGGCAACCACGCCAGCGGCGGCCAGTAGCAGGGCCAGGGTGGCGCGCTGCAGGACGCCGCGCACCTGACGCTTGTAGCCGCTGGTCAATTTTTCAATACCCAGCTCCGCCGGGCGCAGCCAGCCAATGCGCTTGGTCTGGTCACCGCGCAGCAGCGAGGCACAGAGGGCGGGGCTGAGGGTGAGGGCGTTGATGGAGGAGATCACCACCGCGGTGGAGATGGTAACGGCGAACTGCTTGTAGATCTCACCGGTGATGCCCGGCATAAACGCCACTGGCACAAACACCGCCAGCAGCACCAGGGTGGTGGCCACCACAGGGCCCGAAACCTCCTTCATGCTCTGGCGGGTAGCTTCCATGGGCGAAAGCCCACCTTCGGTCATCAGCCGCTCCACGTTTTCGATCACCACGATGGCGTCGTCCACCACAATACCGATGGCCAGTACCAGGCCGAACAGGGTGATGGTGTTGATGGAGAATCCGAACAGCTGCAGGAAGGCGAAGGTCCCGATCAGCGACACCGGAATGGCCACCGCCGGCACAATGGTGGCGCGCCAGTTCTGCAGGAAGATAAATACCACCAGGATCACCAGCGCCACCGCCTGGTAGAGGGTGACTTTAACCTCGTCGATGGAGCGCAGGATGAAGCGGGTGGTGTCGTAGATGATGTGGTGCTCCACACCCTCGGGCATGGCGGCGGCCAGTTTATCCATCTCGGCGTAGACGAGTTTGGCCACTTCGGTGGCGTTGGCGTCCGGCAGCTGGTAGATAACGATAAAGGCGGTGTCGTGATTGTTCAGCTTGGCGGTGGCGGAGTAGCTTTGGGAGCCCATCTCCAGCCGCGCCACATCGTGCAGGTGAATGAAGGAGCCATCAGCTTGGGCACGCACAATGGTATTGCCGAACTCCCGCACATCTGTCAGCCGGCCCTTGGTTTGAATGGTGTACTCAAACTGCTGTTGATCCGGCGTTGGTGGGGCGCCGATCTTGCCGGCGGCGACAATCAGGTTCTGCTCGTTGAGGGTGGATTGTATGTCGGACACGGTGACGCCGAGGGCGGCCATGCGTACCGGGTCCATCCACACCCGCATGGAGTAGCTCATCTCCCCCATCACTTCCACGCCGCCCACGCCCGGCACCCGCGCCAGCGGCTCGGTGAGGTAATTGGTGGCGTAGTTGGAGAGGTAGAGACGGTCCACGGTGGGATCGGAGCTGACCAGGTTGATCCCCAGCAGCATGTTGCTGGAGCGTTTCTCCACCTTCAGCCCCTGGCGGGTCACCTCCGCCGGCAGTGACGGTTCGGCCACGGCGACCCGGTTCTGCACATTCACCTGCGCGGTATCGTCGTCGGTGCCCTGTTCAAAGGTGACCGTGATCGAGGCAGCGCCATTGTTGGAGGCGCTGGACTCGATATAGAGCATTCCCTCGATGCCGTTGATCTGCTCTTCAATGGGCCGCAGTACCGCCTCTTCCACCACCTGGGCGCTGGCACCCGGGTAGGTGGCGTTGATCTGCACCTGCGGCGGGGTGATCTCGGGGTAGAGATTGACCGGCAGCAGGGTCATGCTGATCAGGCCCGCCAGCGACAGCACAATAGAGATGACAAAGGCGAACTTCGGGCGGGTGATGAAAAACTGGCTGAACATAGGCAATCCCTTCGGCTGGCCGCCGCCGCTTAACTGGCCGGCTGGTTGTCGGCGCTGGAGGTCGCCGGATCGCTGTGCAGTGTGCCTGTCTGCGTATCAAGGCGCTTGAGCAGGGGGTTAACCACAATCCCGGTGCGCACCTTTTGCAGCCCTTCCACGATGATGCGGTCACCTTTCTGCAATCCCTCTGTCACCGCCCACAGGGCACCGAGGGTGCGGCCGACATTGATGTTGCGTGCCCGTACTCTGTTTTCAGCGTCAACGATCAGCACAAATTTACCCTGCTGCCCCTCCTGCACGGCGTACTGGGGGACAACGGGCAGGTTCAGTTTATCGGTACTTTCAATCACCAGGGTGGCGTAGAGACCCGGACGCACAATGCCCCTGGGGTTGGCAAACTCGGCCCGCAGGTTCACGGTGCCGGTGGTACTGTTGATGCTGATGCCGGCGTAGTTAAATCTTCCCGGCTGGTCATGCACGGTGCCGTTGGGCAGGATCAGCGACAACACCAGAGTGCCATCCGCCGGTGGTACCGGCTCGCCGCCGGTCTGTTTTGAGGAGGCCTGCAGGTAGGTGGTGTAGGTGCCTTCGTCCATCTGGAAGCTGACGTAGATGGGGTCGTCCTGCAACAGGGTGGCCAGCGGGTTACTGCCCGGTCCTACCAGGTTGCCGACGTTATAGTTGACGGTACTGATGCGCCCGGTAAAGGGTGCCTTGATGCGGGTATAACTGAGATTGACCTCGGCGTTTTGCAGCGCGGCCTCGGCAGCTTTCTCCGCGGCCTGCGCCTTGGCGGAATTGCTGGCCAGGGTGTCCAGGTCCGACTGGCTGATAAAACCGTTCGGGCGTAACTCCTGCCCGCGCTTGTAGTCCCGCTCCGTGCGCTGCCGCTCCACTTGTGCGCTGCTGAGATTGGCTTTGGCCTGTTCATAGGCGGCCAGATAGTTCTCGCGATCAATTTCAAACAGCAGCTGTCCTTCTGCCACCGTATCGCCTTCGCGGAACAGCCGTTGGGTGATGGTGCCCTCCACCCGGGCACGCAGCTCCACGGTTCTGAACGCCTCGGTGCGGGCCACATATTCGGAGTGCCGGCCGACGTCCTGTGTCCCCACTTCAATGACAGACACACTGGGTGGGGGTGTCTGTACTTCCGGGGCCTTGTCGGAACAAGCGGTTAGGGCCAGGGCGATCAACAGGCTGTAACAGGTTGTGGCCAGGGGGGAGAAGCGTGGGGGCATTGCAGGTTCCTTGGGCGATTGCGGCACGCGCGGGCCGCCGATAGCTACTTGTATAGCATATTGGTATTTACCGCAGGGGGTAAGGGTTCTTTGGTCTGAGTGGCGGGGAAGTGCGGCGGGGTGTGGTGAAGGCGGTGCGCCGGTGTGCCCGCCGCGTGTCAGCGGCGGGCACAACCGGGAAGAGTCAGGGAGTGCGGGATCAGAGGTAGTGGTCCAGCAGCAGAACCACAAACAGCAGCATGACGTAGGTGATGGAGTAGCGGAACAGCGCCAGTGGCGCCTGGCGATTGTCACCAAACAGCAGGGCCACCCGACGCAGCTGTTCCATATTCAGCAAGGTGACCCCTGCCAGGTAGATCAGGCCGCTGCTGCCGTAGAGAAAGGGCAGCAGGGTAGTGAGCACCAGCAGCAATGTATAGAGCACAATTTGCAGACGGGTAAAGGCATTGCCGTGGGTAACCGGCAGCATGGGCACGCCGGCGTTGGCGTACTCATCGCGCTTGTGAATGGCCAGCGCCCAGAAGTGCGGTGGCGTCCAGGCAAAGATAATCAGCACCAGCAGCAGGCTCTCCGGCGACACCTGGTTGGTCACGGCGGTCCAGCCCAGCAGCGGTGGTGCGGCGCCGGCAAGGCCGCCGATGGTGATGTTTTGCGGCGTAGCGCGCTTGAGGAAGGCGCTGTAGATAACCGCGTAACCAATCACCGATGCGAAGGTGAGCCAGGCGGTGAGCGGGTTGACGGCTATCGCCAGCAGCGCCAGTCCGGCGCTGCCAAGCACGAAGGCAAACGCCAGGGCGTGGGCCGGAGACAGTTCGCCCTGGGGCAGCGGACGGGCACGGGTGCGAATCATGTGACGGTCGATGCGATTGTCCACCACATGATTGACCGCGGCGGCGGCGCCGGCGGCCATGCCAATGCCCACGGTTCCCCAGAGCAAAGCATTCCAGGGAATGGTGTGGTCGCTGGCCAACAGCATGCCTACCACTGCGGTCAGTAGCATGACCGCCACTACCCGTGGCTTGGTCAGGCGGTAGTAGGCGGTAAGGGTGGTGCGCAGCGGTGGCAGCTCCAGCCCACCGCTGAAGTCAGCCCGCAGGGCAGGTTTGGTGGTTTTCATAAGTCAGTTCCTTGTTGCGGGAGCGGGAATGGGAAAGGGAGCGTGCGAGGTAGTGTTGAGTGAGCAGGGCGCAGAGAACCAGTAACAGCAACGCCGCGCCGCTGTTGTGGGCCAGCGCCAGTAGCAACGGGAATTGCCAGAAGACGTTGGCAATACCTATGGCCAGCTGCAGTGCGAGTGCGGCCAAAACTGCTGTTGCTTCGCCCCGCAGCTGTCGCCGCCACAGGGCAACACAGAGCAGGCTGATCACCAGGGTGACGGTGACGGCGCCCAACCGATGCATCATGTGAATGCCCACCCTGGCAGGCCCTTCGAGCTGGCCACCGAGGTAGTTGGGGCCCACGTGCTGGGTGATGTTGAGGCCCTTCTCCAGTGCCATTTGCTCAGGCCACCACTCACCGTGACAGGTGGGGAAATCGGGGCAGGCGTAGGCGGCGTAGTTGGCACTGGTCCAGCCACCGAGGGCGATCTGGACAATCACCAGCAGCAGAGCCAGCCACATCAAGACGCGGGGCGCGCCGGTGCGCTGCTGGAGAGTTTCGGGGGCGTCGTGACTGATAAGGTGGCGCAATCGCAGGCTGAGCACCAGCAGCAGGCCCAGAGTGGCGAAGCCGCCCAGCAAGTGCAGGGTGACTACCTGTGGCCACAACTTGAGGGTGACCGTCCACATCCCGAAGGCGGCCTGCACTACCACCAGCAGCAAAAGCCCCAGGCTCAATCCCAGTGGATAGCCGGGAGTGCGGCGCTGCCTGATGGCCATGACGGCCAGTGCGGCGATGAGTACTCCCAGTATGCCGGCCACATAGCGATGAACCATCTCTGCCCAGCCCTTGTGTGCTTCAACCGGGGTTTCCGGGAAGCGGGCTTCGGCGATCACGATATGAACTTCGGATTGGGGCACGGTCAGGAAACCGTAGCAGCCGGGCCAGTCAGGGCAGCCGAGACCGGCATCGGCCAGCCGGGTGTAGGCACCGAGGGTGACGACAATCGCTGCCAGCAGGACGGCGCAGGCGCTGAGGCGGAAGGCGGATTGAATCGAAGACATACGCGCTCCCGGTTAACCGATACTGGAGGCCTTGAGCAGGCGTTTGAGGTCTTTCAGCAGATCACGAAGGTCCTGATCCTGCGTGTAGGTGAGCACCAGATTGCCCAGCGGGTCGACGATAAAACGCTGGCGCTGTTGCGGAACCTGCAGGTCGCTGTGGGGCAGGATTTGCAGGTAGGGGTCGTCGGCCTGGGTGGGGGTGGTGGTGCCGAACCAGACGCGACGCACCCGCTCCGCCTCCTTGCCCAACGCCAGGTGCAGTTGCGTCACCTGTTGCAGTTGTTGCACACAGTTCTGGTCGCAATCAGCGGGCAGCACTTCCACAAGCAGCCAGTGGCCGTGCAGTTGTTGTAGCAACCCGCTGTCGGCTGCCGGCCACCACTCTCCCGCTGTCAGTGCCGGCTGCATTAACTCGCCACGGGCGGTATTGGTTTGCGGCTGCCACTGTCCCAGATACAACGCCCAGGCGCTTAACATCGGCGCGAAGCCGATGAGCAGTAGCATCAGCAGTTTGAATTTCGCGCGCCGGATCGTTGGTGCGCCCGTGGACGACGCAGAGCCTGAAAAACTATCCATAAAGCATAACCCCATGCTAGCAAGGTGAGTGCGGCCCACTGCCAGGCGTAGGCCCGGTGTTTGGCCGGTGTAATAACCGATAGCTGCCAGTGCGGCAGGAACATGTGCGGCTGATTTGCCGCTACCCGTAACTCGGCGTTGAGCAGTGTGACCCCCAGTGCCTGTTGCAATTTCGCCCTGTCTGCCCAGGGCAGGCGCTGTGGCGTTTTATCAAGCTCCGGGTAGTCACCCAGGGTGAGCCCGGGGCGACTGAAGGGATAGAGCGTACCCCGCAGGGTGATGCTGCCCTGCGGCAGCGAAACCTCCGGAAGGCTGTTGCGATCCGGCCACTCAATCCAGCCGCGGTTGACCAGCAGGGTGTCGCCACTGCTGGTGCGTAACAGCGCCAGTACATCCAGGCCGGCCTTGCCGTTGTGAATCTGGTTGTCGAGAAAGGCGTTGAAACCCGCCAGGAAATGTCCGGTGACCTGCAGCTGTTGGCCGAGCCACGCTTCCGGCGTCGGGTCGTCACTGTGTCCTGCGTCCGGGCTGGTCTGCTGGCGCCATTGCTGCAGTGTCAGCACACCGGTGCTTTGCGCCTGCCACATCTCCTTGCGTTCGGCCTTGTGCCACTGCCACAGGCAGAGGGACGTGCCGACACCGCCGAGAAGAAACAAGCAAAAACACCAAATCCATTGCCGGTACATTTACAACTGCCGCTATACTGAGGACAACTTTGCAGCCGGGCGGGGATCTCCCATGCTGAAACTTTTTATTCTTTTTCTGTTTGTACTGATGCTTATCAGTCTGTCGTTTGGCTTCTACTTCCTGATGAAGGATCAGGGGGAAGCACCGCAGCAGCGCCTGCTGACATCACTTAAATTCCGTATCTCACTGGCGGTTCTGATACTGCTGTGTCTTATCATCGGTTTTGCCACCGGCACCCTGCACAGCCAGGCGCCCTGGTGACAAACCGTTATTCCTTCAGAGTACGTAGACGAATATAAACAGTCCCAGCCACACCACATCCACAAAATGCCAGTACCAGGCGCTGGCCTCAAAACCGAAATGCCGTTGTGGTGAAAAGTGGCCGCGCATCAGGCGCCCGGTAATCACAATCAAAATAATCGTGCCCAATGTGACGTGCATGCCGTGGAAGCCGGTGAGGATAAAGAACGTACCGCCGTAAATGCCGGCGTGCAGTGTCAGACCCAGGTGGGTGTAAGCTTCGTAGTATTCATAGGCCTGAACAAACAGGAACGCAATGCCGAGGGCAATGGTAGCCAGCATCCAGTTGATCGCCGTGATACGTTTTTCATGCTTGAGGGCGTGGTGGGCAAAGGTGAGGGTGATGCTGGAGGTTACCAGCAACAGGGTATTCAGCAGTGGCAAGTGCCAGGGGTCAACGGTGGTGGTGGGCCCCTGGAACAGTTTGGTGTCTGGCGGGTTCATCACCGGCCAGCTGCTTATGAACTCCGGCCACAGCAGCACGTTCATGGGTTTGTCGCCTTCGCCTGCCAGCCAGGGTACAGCCAGGTGGCGCACATAAAACAGGGCCCCGAACAGGGCCGCAAAAAACATCACTTCGGAAAAGATGAACCAGCTCATACCGAGGCGGAAGGAGCGATCTACCTGAGGATCGTTGAGTAATCCTTCCTGGTTCTCCTTCACCACGGTGGTAAACCAGCCGATAAACAGATAGATCACACCGGCCATTCCGATCAGCAGCAGAAGGCTCTGACCATGGATAAGTGTGTGTGCCGTACCGGCGGCCAACATAAACAAGCTGACGGCGGCCACAATTGGCCAGTGGCTTTGCTCCGGGACATAGTAATGCTGCTGGCTCATACACATGCTCTCCTGTGATGGTGCAGATACGGCTGTGGGCACCCTTGTGTTTTGTTAGCTATTGCTCAGTTATTATTGGCCACCTGGGTAACATCAAACAGAGTATAGGCCAGTGTAATGGTCTGAATGTGGTCCGGCAGTGCTTTATCCACCTCGAAGACCACAGGCATATCCAGTGATTCACCGGCTTCAAGATCCTGCTGGTCAAAGCAGAAGCATTGCACCTTGTGAAAATACTGCGCTGCTTCCGAAGGGCTGACGCTGGGAACGGCGCGACCCTGCATGAATTGATTCGTGGTGTTGGTGACGCGGAACATGGCCTTGAAATCCTCGCCTGTCTGAACCTTGACGGCGTCATGTTCCAGCGGAGCAAACTCCCAGGGCATATCGCCATTGTTCATGGTGACAAACTGCACACGAACTCCACGAGAAACCGTCTCTCTAACCCCGGTTCTGTTGTTCTGTTCTGCCTCCGTAAGTGGTGAGGTGTTCACTTTGCCGTTAAGGCCAGTGACGCGACAGAAAACATCGTAGAGGGGAACCAGGGCAAAACCGAAACCGAACATCACAATCGGGATCAGGGTCGCCAATACCAATGTCTTGCGGGAGTTCGGTTGCATGTCTAATCGGCTCACTCTTTAAGGGAGTTAATCAATTTTCGGCGGCGTAGTGAAGCTGTGGTAGGGGGCGGGCGATGGCAGGGTCCACTCCAGCCCTTCAGCACCTTCCCAGGGGTTTGCTGCAGCCTTCTCACCCCTGGTAATGCATCGGATGACGATAAAGAGGAAGAACACCTGGGCAAAACCAAACACAAAGCCACCGATACTGGCGAGCATATTAAAGTCGGCAAACTGCAGGGCGTAATCCGGGATGCGGCGAGGCATACCGGCGAGGCCGATAAAGTGCATGGGGAAGAAAGTCAGATTGAGGCCGACAAACGACCACCAGAAATGAATTTTACCCAGGCGTTCGTCATACATGCGGCCACACCACTTGGGCAACCAGTAGTAGACGGCGGCAATGATGGCGAAGATCGCGCCGGGCACCAGTACGTAGTGGAAGTGTGCTACCACAAAGTAGGTGTCGTGGTACTGGAAGTCAGCCGGTGAGATGGCCAGCATCAAGCCGGAGAAGCCGCCAATGGTAAACAAAACGATAAAGGCGATGGCAAACAGCATGGGTGTTTCAAACGTCAGGGAACCGCGAAACATGGTGCTGATCCAGTTAAACACTTTCACGCCGGTAGGTACGGCAATCAACATGGTGGCGTACATAAAGAACAGCTCGCCGGCCAGGGGCATGCCGACGGTAAACATGTGGTGGGCCCAGACAATAAAGGAGAGCAGGGCGATGGAGGCTGTGGCGTAGACCATGGAGGCGTAGCCAAACAGGGGTTTGCGGCTGAAGGTAGGGATGATCTGCGACACGATGCCAAACGCCGGCAGGATCATGATGTACACCTCGGGATGACCAAAGAACCAGAACAGGTGCTGGAAGAGCACGGGGTCACCGCCACCGGCGGCGTTGAAAAAGCTGGTGCCGAAGTTGATGTCGAAAAGCATCATGGTGACCACGCAGGCCAGCACTGGCATGGCCGCCAGTAACAGAAATGCGGTAATCAGCCAGGTCCAGACAAACAGTGGCATCTTCATCAGGGTCATGCCGGGGGCGCGCATATTAAAGATTGTGGCGATGACATTGATGGCGCCCATGATGGATGAGATACCCATCAAATGAACTCCGAAGATAAAGTAGGTGACTGTGGGCGGTGCGTATTGCGTGCTCAGAGGAGCATAAAACGTCCAGCCGAAATTGGGCGCACCACCATCCATAAACAGGGTCATCAACAGGAGCGTAAAGGCAAACGGCAGGATCCAGAAACTGAGGTTGTTCATGCGTGGCAGGGCCATGTCAGGTGCGCCCACCATCATTGGGATCAACCAGTTGGCGAGGCCGACAAAGGCGGGCATCACCGCGCCAAATACCATGATCAAGCCGTGCATGGTGGTCATCTGGTTGAAGAATCCAGGGTCTACCAGTTGCAGACCGGGCTGGAACAGTTCCGCCCGGATAACCAGCGCCATGGTGCCTCCGGTCAGGAACATCAGGAACGAGAACCACATGTACAGCGTGCCGATGTCCTTGTGGTTGGTGGTGAACACCCAGCGACTTAAACCGCTGGCCGGTCCGTGGTGTTGCTGGGCTGCATGCGCAATGTCACTGGCCGCGTCCATAGTCATCTCCGAATTTTTGTCGTTATCTGTTCGCTGTGTTGCTGCGGGATTATTGTTCGATATGCTGCTGAACGTCTGCCGGTGTCACAGTGTCACCGGTGTCATTACCCCAGGCGTTGCGCTCCCAGGTCACCACGGCGGCGACTTCGGCCGGGGTCAACTGATTACCAAAGGCCTGCATGGCGGTGCCTGGTTTGCCGTGCAAAACAATTTCTATATGGGCGTTAATGTCGCCGGTGGTGATCGGGCTCTTGATCAGAGACGGGAATACCGGCGGCATGCCGGCACCGGAGGGCTGGTGACAGGCGGCGCAGGCGCGGGCGTAAACTTGTTCACCTTCTGTCATGAGTTCTTCGTGGGTCCAGGTGCGGGCTGTAGCTGCCGCAGCCTGCTGGGCCTGTTGTTCTTTCTCTTCTTGCTTGGCCAGCAGCCATTGCTGGTAATCTTCCGGTGAACGGGCGTCGACGACGATGGGCATAAAGCCGTGATCCTTGCCGCACAGTTCAGCGCACTGGCCGCGGTAGATGCCGGGCTCGTTGACGATGGCCCACGACTCGTTGATAAACCCGGGAATGGCGTCCTTTTTGACGGCCAGTTGCGGTACCCACCACGAGTGAATAACGTCGTTGGAAGTGAGCAGGAAGCGCACTTTCTTGCCGGTGGGTATGACCAGCGGGTTATCCACTTCCAGCAGGTAGTGTTCGCCCTTTTCGGCCTTGTTTTCTATCTGATCCTTTGGCGTTGAAAGGTTGGAGAAAAACTCGACTTCCTGGTCCAGATACTTGTAGTGCCACTTCCATTGATAGCCGGTCACCTGAATGTCTACATCGGCATCGCTGGTGTCGTACATTTTTACCAGTGTTGCGGTGGCGGGAATGGCCATGGCGATCAGGATCGCCATTGGGATCAGGGTCCAGATGATTTCTACCACAGTGTTTTCGTGAAAATGGGCGGCTTTCGCGCCTTTGGATTTGCGGTGATGAATGATGGACCAGAACATCACGCCGAACACCACGACCGCAATGGCAACACAGATCCAGAAAATGGTCATGTGCAGGTCGTAGACCGAGCGGCTGATGTCTGTAACACCTACCGGCATGTTGAGCGGCATCTCTGCAGCAGCGTCCTGGGCCAGAAGAGATAAAGCAAAGGCAGCTTGCAGCAGCCGGGACAGTGGCGCGTTCAGCCACCGACACACAGAAGTATCCATAATCAACGTGCCTGTCTTTTTGTAATTATTGAAGTGGTCTGTCCGTGTTCTGACGTGCGATCTCTGCGAGTCAGAGGTGCGCAGGCGCGACGAATCCTGCGGGTCAAGGTTTTGGCTTTTGACAGCCTGAAACTAATTTAACCACTGATGTTTGTCAAAACTATCCGAACGGCCGCAGCGAGGCCGATAACAAGCAAAACTGTCATAAAGATGCCGGTGATCACAAAAGGCCAGACACTCTTTTCTTTCGCATCGCTGTCCAATTGCTTTTCACTCTGTACGCCGAGGAAGGCGCCGGTAACACTTTTAAGAAGCCTGAAAATCCGGTTCATAATTTGTTTTCTTATATCTGTGGGTGTTTATATTTTTAATACTAATAAAAACAGAGGTATTTTGAGTTTGCAGCAATAGCCATGATGGCTGTGTGTGAATCATTTACCCATTTCTTGAAATCTGTTACCGAAACCGTTTCCGGATATTTTTTTAACTTCGATTAACTTCAAAGGGAAACATCGTTAATTTCAGAAGGTTTTTTATTATTTCCTGCTGTGCTTTAAATCAAATGCTTTATGTATAAACGATCCAACAAATCAAAGCTTTTTCCATGTGTGTGAAAATCCCTTGTGCAATACTGGATCTGCACTCCCAGTGAGAATAATAGTCAGGAGTTTCCTATGGCAATCTTGCAACACACATTAGGTATTTTTCTGCATCCCGAATCTGAGTGGCAATCCATTCGGCAGCAGCGCCGCGAAGGCTTTATGGGGGTTTTCGTCAGTCACGTTCCCTTTCTGGCGCTAATCCCGGTCATCTGCGCCTACATTGGTGTAACTGCAGTGGGATGGCAGGTGGGCTCTGATGAAGTGGTCAGGTTGACCTCTGTCAGTGCAGCCAGTCTCTGCTTTCTCAGTTACGTGGGTATCAATCTTGGTGTCTACGTCTTTGGTGAGTTTATCAACTGGATGGAGCGAACATTCGGGGTTAAGGATTCGGCGGAAGAGCGTCACTACGAAGGCACGGCGATGGCCGTTTATGTCACCACGCCGATGATGATCGCCGGGCTTGTATTGCTCTACCCATCACCGTGGCTGGTAACTTCAGTCATGGGTATTGCGGGGGCTTATTCGGTCTATCTGCTGTATCAGGGCATCCCGATCCTGATGAACATTCCCAAAGACCAGGGCTTTATCTTCGCCTCGTCGGCTGTCACTACCGGACTGGTATTGATGGTGACCATGATGATCGCATCGGTGATTGTCTGGACCGTAGGTGTGGGACCTGTCTACGTGAGTTAGTCGGTATTCCCGACTTCCGGAGGGGAGGCCGGGAGATCCCCTACAAAAAAAGCAGGCGTTAGCCTGCTTTTTTATTGTGCGTCAGAAATGTCGCGACTCTTGACCGATTCCGGCTTCAGTTGGGGTCAATCAGTCTGACTACCGCTTCGTGTGGGTCGCGGGACTTGCCGGCGGCATTGAGGCGTTGCAGGTAATCCTGCCAGAGGGTTTCCTGGTTGTCCGCCAGATGGCGCAAATAGTTCCAGCTGAAGAGACCGGTGTTATGGCCGTCGCTGAAGTAGATGCGCAAACCATAGTGCCCGGTAGCCTCCAGCTTGTCGATATTCACATCCCGCTTGCCGAACTGCAGCGTCTCCTGTCCGGGGCCGTGCCCCTGTACCTCGGCGGAGGGGGAGTAGACACGCAGCATCTCGGCTGGCAGCCGGGCGCTGACATCGTCGTATTGCAGTTCCAGCACGGCGCTGCTTTTGTGCAGGGTGACTTTACGGGGCGCGTTCATAAGCAGCGGGAGTCCGGGAGTTGGTGGGCGGTCCGCCGGCCTGCAGCGGACCGCTCCGGTTCAGAGAATGTAGCGGCTGAGATCTTCGTTCTGCGCCAGGGCGCCCAAATGTGAGTCGACGTAGTCGCGATCAATCACCAGGGTGGCGTTGTTGTCGCCCGCGTCGAAGGAGATGTCTTCCAGCAGGCGCTCCATAATGGTGTGCAGGCGTCGGGCGCCGATGTTTTCCGTACGCTCGTTGACCTCGTAGGCGGTTTCGGCGATGCGACGAATGCCGTCGGTGGTGAACTGCAGCTCCGCACCTTCGGTTTTCAGCAGGGCGATCTGTTGCTCGGTCAGGGAGGCGTTGGGCTCGGTAAGGATGCGTTCGAAGTCGTCCGGTGTCAGTGCGTCCAGTTCCACGCGAATGGGCAGGCGCCCCTGCAGTTCGGGGATCAGGTCCGATGGCTTGGAGAGGTGGAAGGCACCGGAGGCGATAAACAGTATGTGATCGGTTTTGATCATGCCGTGTTTGGTGCTTACCGTGCAGCCTTCAATCAGGGGCAGAAGATCCCGTTGTACGCCTTCCCGGGAGACGTCGGTGCCGCTGGTTTCGCCGCGCTTGGCCACCTTGTCGATCTCATCGATAAAGACAATGCCGTTCTGCTCGGCGGCGGCAATGGCCTTGCTCTTGAGCTCCTCTTCATTGACCAGCTTGGCGGCTTCTTCGTCGCGAATCTGGCGGAAGGCCTGACGCACCGTCAGCTTGGCGGTCTTGCTGCGTTTGGAGGAGAGTGAGGAGAACATGTTCTGCAGTTGGTTGGTCATGTCCTCCATGCCGGGAGGTGCCATGATTTCCACGCCCACCGGGGTGGAGGAGACCTCGATGTCGATCTCCTTGTCGTCCAGCTCGCCTTCACGCAGTTTTTTGCGGAACAGCTGACGGGTGGTGCTCTCCTGGCGCTCGCCGTCGTCGCTGTCGCCGCGAGCGGGTGGCAGCAGGGCGTCGAGAATACGCTCTTCGGCGGCATCTTCCGCGCGGTGGCTGACCTTGGACATCTCCTGTTCGCGGTAGAGCTTGATGGAGCGGTCCACCAGATCACGGACAATGGATTCCACATCGCGGCCGACATAGCCCACTTCGGTGAACTTTGTCGCTTCCACCTTAATAAAGGGGGCATTGGCCAGCTTTGCCAGGCGGCGGGCAATTTCGGTTTTGCCGACACCGGTGGGGCCGATCATCAGGATGTTTTTTGGAGTGACTTCGTTGCGCAGGCTCTCGTCCAGTTGCATGCGGCGCCAGCGGTTGCGCAGGGCAATGGCCACCGCCCGCTTGGCGGCACTCTGGCCGACGATGTGCTTGTCGAGTTCGTGGACGATTTCACGGGGGGTCATGTCTGACATGAATTCGCTTCCGGTATCTGAATAGGGTTGGGGTTACAGGACCTCGCACAGGGGGAGGTCACTGCTGTCAGGGCTGATAAACCAGCTCTTCAATGGTGTGGTTGTGGTTGGTGTAGACACAGATGTCGCCGGCAATGCCCAGCGCTTTTTCCACAATGGCTTTGGCTTCCAGTTCGGTGTTTTCGAACAGTGCGCGGGCAGCGGCCTGAGCGAAGGGGCCACCGGAGCCGATGGCAATAATGTCCTGCTCGGGCTGAATAACGTCACCGTTGCCGGTAATGATCAGCGAAGCGTCCTTGTCGGCCACCGCCAGCAGGGCTTCCAGGCGGCGCAGGGCGCGGTCGGTGCGCCAGTCTTTGGCCAGCTCCACGGCGGCGCGTACCAGCTGGCCGTTGTGGGCTTCCAGCTTGGCTTCGAAACGTTCAAACAGGGTAAAGGCGTCGGCAGTGCCACCGGCGAAACCGGCGATGACTTCATTGTTGTACAGGCGCCGAACTTTGCGGGCGTTGCCTTTCATAACAGTGTTGCCGAGGGAGACCTGGCCGTCGCCGCCAATCACAACCTTGCCGTTGCGACGCACGGAAACAATGGTAGTACCACGATATTGTTCCACGGGGGGATCCTTAAAGTCGGAATGTGTAGTCAGAGCTCACGCGAGAAATGGGGGCAGAATGGGGAAATTCAAGGGCGCCCGGTAGGGCGCCGGAAGCTGGACGCAAGACTCAGGAGCGGTTGCGCTTCAGCAGCAGGGGGTTGATGTCATTGGAGATCAGGGTGCTGCGGGCGTTGGCCACCTTGGATTGTGAAGTGTAGGGGCCCACCAGCACGCGGTGCCAGGTCTCGCCATTGCGCACGGTAACGGTTTCCACGTTGGCGTCCAGGTTCATCAGGATCAGCTCGGCCCGCAGGCGGTCGGCGTCAGCCACCTTTTTGAAGGAGCCCACTTGCAGGATGTACTCCTGCGGCACCGCTTCCGGTTCCGGGGTGCTGGTGTTGCCTTTGTTGCCGGGCGCGGGCTCCTGCACCACCACTTCGGTCTCTTTCAACAGCTGGTAAAAATCAAACCGGGGCTTGGGGATGTCGGGCTGGGATTTACTCGCCACCGGGGCCGCTGGCTGCGCAGGGGCAGGTGTGGAGGAGGGGGTGAGTCCCGACAGAAACGCCAGAAACATAATAAAGGCACCCAGCACGGAGCCGGTGAACAGCCACACCCACGCAGGAACCTGACTGCGCTTGGGGCTGCTCTTCCGGGTGCTTCTGCTGCTGCTTCTGGTGCCGGAGCTGGAGCGGCTTTTTTTCGCGTAGTCGCGGGTCATAGTCAGGTGTCTGGCTGGTCTTGTAACTGCAAGGCGGCCATTGTACTCGACCCGTGGTGCCGAACCAATTGCCTGGGTCCCATTCCGGGACGAGCGTCAGGCCATATCCTGTGGATCCACGTCCACGGACCAGCGCACCCGCTTGGCCAGGGCCGATTGCTCCATCTGCGGAATCAGCTGCTGCAGGGCCAGATGCAGGCCGGCGCGGTTGGGGCTCTGTAATTGCAATTGGTAACGGTAGCGGTCGTTGCGCTTTTCCATGGGCGCCGGCAGCGGCCCCAGGCATTGTAGTTCCCGAATATCAGGCAGTTGCTCCAGCCAGCGCCGCGCCTGCAGCAGGGCGCCATGGGCGTTTTCAGGGCGACTGGACTCGGCCCGCAACAGCGCCATATAGCGGAACGGTGGCAGGCAGGCGGCGTGGCGCTCCTGCAGCAGGATGTCGGCGTAGGTGCTGTAGCCCTGGTGCAGCAGGGTCTGCAGCAGGGGGTGGTCGGCCAGGTGGGTCTGGATCAGCACGCTACCGGGCTTGTCAGCCCGGCCGGCGCGGCCGGCCACCTGCAGCAGCAGTTGCCCCATGCGTTCCGGCCCGCGGAAGTCGGTACTGAACAGGCCACCATCCACATCCAGAATGGCCACCAGGGTGACGTCCGGAAAATGGTGACCCTTGGCCAGCATCTGGGTGCCCAGCAGAATGCAGGGTTCGCCCTGGTGGACGCGGGAGACGATCTCTTCCATGGCGTGCTTGCGGCGGGTGGTATCGCGGTCTACCCGCACCACCGGAACGTCGGGGAACAGCGCCAGCAGTCGTTGCTCGGCCCGTTCGGTGCCCTGTCCCAGGGGTTGCAGCTGGTAGCTGCGACAGTTGGGACACTGTTGCAGCGGTGGCCGCTGGTAGTCGCAGTGGTGGCAGTGGAGGTGGCTGGGGTGATGGTGCACCGTCAGGCGCGCGTCACAGGCGGGACACTGTGCCATCCAGCCGCAGTCGTGGCACATCAGGGTGGGGGCGTAGCCGCGCCGGTTGAGGAAGGCCAGTACCTGGTTGCCCTGCTGCAAATGGCTGCGCATGCGCTCCAGCAGGGGTTCACTGAATCCATCCTGCAGGGCGAGGCTGCGGATATCGATGGTCTCCATGGCCGGGGGTTGTGCACCGCCGGCACGCTGCGTCAGCGGCAGCATCTGATAGCGACCGCTGCGGGCGTTGTGGTAGCTCTCCAGTGAGGGGGTGGCACTGCCCAGCAGCAGGGGGATGCCCAGCTGCTGGCAGCGCACGGCGGCCAGGTCGCGGGCGGAGTAGCGCAGGCCGTCCTGTTGCTTGAAGGAGCCGTCATGCTCCTCATCGACAATGATGATCCCGGCCCGGGGAAGGGGGGTGAAAATGGCCGAGCGCGTGCCTATAACGATGTCCGCCAGCCCCTGTGCTGCCAGCAGCCACGCTTGTTGGCGCTCACTATCGTTCAGGCCCGAGTGCAATATGGCCATGGGGCGCTGGAAGCGCTGCTGAAAGCGGCGCAGGGTCTGCGGCGTGAGGCCGATTTCCGGGATCAGCACCAGCGCCTGTTGACCGGCTGCCAGCACCTTGTGGATGGCCTGCAGGTAGACCTCGGTCTTGCCGCTGCCCGTGGTGCCGTAGAGCAGGTGGCTCTGGAAGCGACCCGGTTCAATCTGCTGCAGGGCCAGCTGCTGTTCGGTGTTGAGTGGCAGGTGCGGCTCCCGCAGTGGCGGCAAGGGAGGCAGGCTGGCGGCCAGCTGCGCCGGTGACAGTTGCAGCTCCTGCAGTAGTCCCTTGTCCGCCAGTGCCTGCAGCTGCGGGCGTTTGATGCCGCTGGCTAAGAGGTCCTTATGCCAGAGAGGGATGGCTTCATGATTGACTTCGGTCTGCAGGGCCTGCAACTGGGCCAGCAGCTCCTGTTGTCGCGGTGCCCGCGCCAGCTCCGCCGGGGAGCAGGTGCGGCCCGCATCTGTCAGTCGCCAGGCGCTCTCTTCCACCAGGTTGGCGGCGGCCCCCTGACGCAGCTGGACCGGCAGCGCGGTGGCGAGCACGTCGCCCAGTGGATGGTGGTAATAGTGGGCGGTCCATTGGCACAGCTGCAGCACCTCGGCGGGTACCAGCGGTTGCTCCTCCAGCAGTTGTGACACCGCTTTCAGCTGTCTTCGGGGCAGGTCAGAGTGCTGTTTGACGGCGGTTATCACCCCGGTCAGCAGCTGCTTGCCGAACGGCACCTGCACCCGGCAGCCGGGTGCGCCAGCGGTGCCAGACCGGCCGGATTCCCAGCCCAGGTAGTCAAAGGTCTTGCGCAGGGGAACGGGCAGGGCAACGGCGTAGATCGGGGGCTCGGCCATGGAGCGGGGGTTACCTTGGATGGTGAGGCCCGGTGGTGCTGAAAAAATGCACAGCGAGCTTGCGTCGACGGAAGTTTCTGGTAGTATGCGCCGTCTTGATTTTTAAGCCCGCTAAGGTTAACCGTTGTGCGGTGCCCGGCACAAGACCGGGTGGCGGCACACATTCTATAAGGCGAAACCCATGAAAACTGATATCCATCCAAATTACGGCCTGATGACTGCTACCTGCAGCTGTGGCAACGTTATCACCACCGGCTCCACCAAGGCGATCGAGATGCACCTGGATGTGTGCTCCAACTGCCACCCGTTCTACACCGGTAAGCAGAAGCAAGCCAGCACTGGCGGCCGTGTAGACAAGTTCAAGAAGCGTTTTGGCAGCCGTATCGGCGCCAAGTAATCGCGCCGACGATACGCAGTTTCGAAAAGCGCTCCAGGTCACTGCAGCGCTTTTTTTATGCCGATACGGGAGGGGCGCAGCGCCATCGCGGCGGCGCTTGCCAGGCCCCGGGTAGTGGCTCTCATTACCCCCCCGATTGGCGCAATTACCAAGCGAAAGCGGCGTAATACGCAGGGATATTTGACCGGATAGTCTGCTATTCTCTTCCTCCCTTGGGGTATGCGCCTCTCCAGCCAATGGACAAGACCATGTCAGATGTATTTAAACAAGCGGCTCTGGATTACCATGCGTTTCCGAGACCCGGCAAATTAGCGATCGAAATTACTACTTCCGCAGAGACTCAGGAAGATCTCTCCCTGGCCTACAGCCCCGGAGTGGCTGAGCCGGTGCGTGAGATCGCCAAGGACCCGGAAAACGCCTACAAATACACGGCCAAAGGTAACATGGTGGCAGTGATCACCGACGGCAGTGCCATCCTGGGCCTGGGTAATCTGGGGCCACTGGCCAGCAAGCCGGTCATGGAAGGCAAGGGGCTGCTGTTCAAGCGCTTCGCCGGTATCGACTCCATCGATATTGAGGTTGAGAGCGAGAGCCCGGAAGCCTTTATCGAGACAGTTGCCAGCATTGCCAACACTTGGGGTGGCATCAACCTCGAAGACATCAAGGCGCCGGAGTGCTTCCAGATCGAAAAAGCACTGATTGAGCGTTGTCAAATCCCGGTTTTCCACGACGACCAGCACGGCACGGCGATTGTGACCGTGGCCGGTATGCTCAATGCACTGGAGATCCAGGGCAAGAACATCGCTGAAGCCCGCATCGTCTGCCTGGGCGCCGGCGCTGCTGCCCATGCCTGCTGCACCCTGATGATTGCTGCGGGCGCGGCCCGTGAAAATATCACCATGCTCGACAGCAAGGGAGTGATCTACAGTGGTCGCGACGGCCTCAATGAATACAAAGAGCAGTTTGCCCACGATACCGAGGCGCGCACCCTGGACGACGCCATTGATGGCGCCGATGCGTTCCTCGGACTCTCTGGCCCGAACCTGCTGGCGCCTGAGCAGCTGGCCAAAATGGCAGCCAATCCGGTGGTCTTCGCCTGTTCCAACCCGGATCCTGAAATCAGCCCCATGGTGGCCAACGAGGTGCGTGAGGATCTGATTATGGCCACTGGCCGCTCGGATTATCCGAATCAGGTGAACAACGTCCTCTGCTTCCCGTTCCTGTTCCGTGGCACTCTCGACGTGCGTGCCCGTGAGATCAACACCGAGATGAAGCTGGCGGCAGTTGAGGCCCTGAAAGAGCTGGCCAAGCTGCCGGTTCCTGCCGAGGTCACCAAGGCTTACGGTGGTGTAGAGCTGAGTTTTGGCCGCAACTACATCCTGCCCAAGCCAACTGACGCCCGCCTGCTGGGTGTGGTGGCGGCGGCAGTGGCCAGGGCGGCGGTGGATACCGGGGTGGCGAGACTGCCTTATCCTGCCCACTATCCGCTACAGACGCTGGCGGACTGCAAGTGGTAAACATCCTGAGGGCTGGCTCTGCTGCCGGCCTTTGGTCAGCCTGCTGAGTCGCAGGCCGGTGTGTCGGTAAGCTGGTTAGCTGATAAAAAGCAGGACAATAAAAAAGCCCCGTAAGGGGCTTTTTTATTGTCCGTGATTTGCCGGAAGGCTGTCAGAACAGCTCTTCCGGCAGGGTATCGCCACCGTTGCTGATGCCATTACTGCCGGGCTCAGGAGTGTTCTCCTCGGCGTAATCCGGAAGATTCTCCTGACGGAAAAGTTCAAAAATTGCATCCTGCTGGCCCGCTCTGGCGCGTTTGCCGCTGACCGGGTCTATACGAACTGACACCAGTCCATCGGGCAGGACGCGATTTTTGGCGGGTACCCCATCCAGTGCGGTCTCCATAAACTCGATCCAGATGGGGAGGGCGGAGGTGCCGCCATACTCGCGCCGGCCAAGCGGCAGGTTCTGGTCGAAGCCCAGCCAGGTGGTGGCGACAATGTGGTGGTTGTAGCCGGAGAACCACGCGTCACGGGGGCCGTTGGTGGTGCCGGTCTTGCCCGCCAGATCGGTGCGCTCAAGGCTCCTGGCCTTGGTGCCGGTGCCGCGGCGCACCACGTCTCTCAGCATATCGTCAATCAGGTAGGCGACCTGTGGTGACATGACCCGCTCTGCCCTGGGGAGGGGCAGGGGCTGCTCCTCCAGGTTGGCTTCTGCGGCCGGGCTCTCTGTCAGGTCGCCGGCAGTGGCGGTATCTGGCTCCCCATCGACGGCGGCAGCCGCAAGAGTGGTGTCTGCATTGCTGGGCTTGGCCAGCTCCGCCGCCAATGCCGCTTCCATGGCGGCCACATCGTCGCCGGGTGCGACCGCTTCAATGGCGTTGGTGTCGTCCTGTGGCTGGTCGCAGTCGCGACATACTGTCACAGGCGTGGCCTGAAAGACCACTTCGCCATCCTCATCCAGAATCCGCTCCACCAGATAAGGGAATACCTGATAGCCGCCATTGGCGAATACGGTGTAGCCGGTGGCTACCTGCAAGGGTGTCAGGGCGGAGCTCCCCAGTGCCAGGGACAGGTCGTGAGGCAGTTTGCCTTCGTCGAAGCCAAAGCGGTGCATGTCGCGGATAGCGGTCTCCACGCCAATCGCCTGCAGCACGCGGATGGAGACCAGATTGCGGGAGAGGTAGAGCGCCTTGCGCAGGCGGGTGGGGCCATAGAACTTGCCGCTGGCATTTTCTGGTCGCCAGGTGTTCTCCAGGGAGTCGTCATCAAACACGATGGGGGCATCGTTGATCAGGGTTGCCGGGGTCATGCCGTTTTCCAGAGCGGCGCTGTAGACGAACGGTTTGAAGTTGGAGCCCGGCTGACGGGTGGCCTGGGTGGCGCGATTAAAGTGACTCTGGTTAAAGTCCAGTCCGCCCACCAGTGCCTTGAGGCCGCCATTCTCGGGGTTGAGGGCTACCAGGGCGGCCTGTGCCGCCGGGATCTGGGCCAGGTGCCAGAAGGTCTCGTCGTCGCGATAGACGCGGATGACATCGCCTTCGGCAACGACGTCCGCGGCTTTTTCCGGCGCGGCGCCGCGGCTGTTTTCGCTGATGTAGGGGCGGGCTTCAGAGAGTCCTTTGTCCCAGCTGATAGAGCCAGTGGTGCCGTCAGCCAGCAGGAACTCGGCGCTCTGTTCGGCGACGGCTGTGACCACCGCAGCCTGCAGGCCGGCAATGGTGGAGAAGTCCTTGAGCGCCGCCTGCCAGCGGGTGATGCGGGCATCGGTGGTATCCCCGGCGCTGGTGTCCTGGTTGTCGGTGTCGGCGCCGTCGCCGGCAACCAGTGAGGCTTCAGGGCCGCGGTAGCCGTGGCGCAGGTCATAGGTCATAAGGCCGTCGATGACAGCCTGCTGGGCGCGGGCCTGCAGGCGGGCGTCCACCGTGGTAATGATGCTGTAGCCGTCGGTGTAGGCCGCGGGGCCCAGCCGGTCGACCGCTTCCTGCCGCGCCATCTCGGCAATATAGGGGGCGTCCAGGTCGAGCTTGTTACCGTGATAGGAGGCGGTCACCGGCTCGGCGATGGCGTTGCTAAATGCTTCTGCATCTATATAGCCAAGGGATTGCATGCGGCCGAGAATCCAGTTGCGTCGCACCAGGGCACGCTCCGGGTTGGCCAGTGGGTTGTAGGCGGAAGGGGCTTTGGGCAGGCCGGCGATCATGGCCAGCTGTGCCAGGTTCAGCTCCTGAATTGGTTTGCCGTAATAGACCTGGGCTGCGGCCTGAATACCGTAGGCGCGATTGCCCAGATAAATTTTATTGACGTAGAGCTCGAGAATTTCCTGTTTTGTGAGCTCCTTCTCGATCTGCAGCGCAAGTAATATCTCATTAAACTTACGACTGAAGGTCTGCTTGCGCGTCAAAAAGAAATTTCGCGCGACCTGCATGGTGATTGTGCTGCCACCGGTCTGGATCTGGCCCGATTTCAGTAATTGTGAGGCCGCTCTCAAAAGGCCTTTAATGTCGACGCCGGGATGAGAGTAGAATCGATCGTCCTCGGCGGCCAAAATCGCATCGATAAAGGGCTGGGGAACATCGCCATAAGCGATCGGTGTGCGCCGCTTTTCGCCAAATTCGCCCAGCAGCAAACCGTCGCTGGAGTAGACGCGGAGCGGGGTTTGCAGTTTTATCTGACGCAGCGCCTCGACTTCAGGCAGCTTGGGGGTCAGGTAAAGAGTAATCCCGGAAAAGAGGGCTAATGTGCCACTGCCAAGGGTTAGCAGAAGCCAGAAAGTCCACACCAGATAACGTTTAGTTGAAGTCATTTTTTCTAGAATAATTAAAGGCTTATGAGGCCGGGCTGAAAGTGCCCGCCATTATAAGCGGTTTTTGGTGCTTTACATACGTCCGGCCTTGTTGCAGGCTTGAGTTAAAGTGCTATAACATCATTTGCGCATAAGTTACGGAAATTGATAGAAAAATGGGGATCTTGGGGTTTTTAGAGCGTAAGGCCAAGCCCGTACTGGGGCTGGACATAAGCTCGACATCAATCAAGCTGCTGGAGCTGAGCCGTCAGGGTGAGCGTCTTCGCGTCGAAAGTTATGCCGTGAAAGCCCTGCCGCCAAACGCTGTGGTGGAAAAAAACATCAACGACGTCGAGGCGGTGGCCGAGGTGTTGCGGACGCTGATCAAGCAGTCGCGCACTAAGGTCAGGGACGCTGCGGTGGCGGTGTCCGGTTCGGCGGTCATTACCAAGCTGATCGAGATGCCGGCCGGGCTCAGCGACGATGTGCTGGAAACCCAGATCGCCATGGAGGCGGATCAGTACATTCCCTACCCGCTGGATGAGGTGGCGATCGACTTCGAGATCCAGGGGGTGTCTGACGCCAGCCCGGACCAGATCGAAGTGCTGTTGGCAGCCTGCCGCCGGGAGAACGTTGACCTGCGGGTAGCATCCCTGGAGCTGGCGGACCTGAAACCGAAAGTGGTGGATGTGGAAGCCTACACCATGGAGCGCGCTTTCGGGCTGATCTCCGAGCAGCTGGAGGATCAGGGGGACCAGGTGGTGGCCATCGTCGATATCGGTGCGACCATGAGTACCCTGAGTGTGCTGGTGGGCGGCAAAACCGTATACACCCGCGAGCAGCTGTTTGGTGGTAAGCAGCTCACCGAAGAGATCCAGCGCCGTTACGGCCTCTCAATGGAGGAGGCGGGTCTCGCCAAGAAGCAGGGCGGATTGCCCGACGACTATGCCGAAGAGGTGCTTGAGCCCTTCAAGGACGCAGCGGTTCAGCAAGTTACCCGTTCACTGCAATTCTTCTTCTCTTCCAGTCAATACAACGACGTGGACCACATTGTCCTCGCCGGTGGCGTTGCCGCTCTCGAAGGGCTGCCGGAGCTGATCAGTGAAAAGCTGGGCACGGAAGTCACCGTCGCCAATCCCTTTGCCAACATGAGTGTGGCGTCCAATGTGAATGCCGTGGCGCTGAAAAATGACGCCCCGGCCATGATGATTGCGGTCGGGCTGGCGCTGAGGAGTTTTGACTGATGGCAAACATTAACCTTCTTCCCTGGCGTGATGAATACCGCGCCGAGAAGCAGAAAGAGTTTTTTACAGTTATCGCCGTGGTCTGCGCCACTGCGGCCTTGGCGGTGTATATCTGGATCAGCATCATTAATGGGGCCATCGACTCACAGAATGAGCGCAATAACATGCTCAAGAAAGAGATCGCTGTGCTCAATAAACAGGTGCGCGAGATCCAGAAGCTGAAAAAACGTCGCGCCGAGCTGCTGGCCCGCATAGAGGTGATTCAGGGGTTGCAGGGCGAGCGTCCGGTGATCGTGCGTTACTTCGATGAGTTGGTGCGGGCTGTGCCGGAAGGTGTGTACCTGAAAACCCTGGAGCGCAGCGGCAACCGCATCACCATTTCCGGTGTCACGGAATCCAATGTGCGGGTGTCGGCGTTTATGCGCAACCTGGACGATTCGGAGTGGTTCGGCAGTCCGAACCTGCGCTCCGTAAAGGCGGCGCCCCAGTTTGGTAAATCGGCAAGTGAATTCACCATGCACTTTGCCACTACCAAGCCGAAAAAAGATAAGCAGAAAAAGAAGAGCTAACGAGGTCATTCCATGGCGATGCAAGATGTAATTGCCCAGCTCAACGAGTTTAACGTCAATGATATTGACTGGACTCGTATGGGGGTATGGCCGGTAGCGGGGAAGGTGGTTTTCTGCCTCCTGCTGGTGGTCGGTATAGCGGCTGGTGGGTATTTTGCCTTTATCAAGGACCTGAACCTGCAGCTGGAAAAGGTGCAGGGACAGGAGCAGAAGCTGCGCGCGGATTTTAAGAAAAAGGCGCATCAGGCGGCAAACCTGGAGGCCTACCGCGAACAGATGGTGGAGATGGAGAAGTCTTTCGACGCTCTGGTTTCGCAGCTGCCAAATGACACTGAAGTGCCGGGCTTGCTGGAAGATATTGACGAGAAGGGCGTTACCAGCGGTTTGCAGATCAAGAGTATTGTGCTGCAGCCCGAGCGTCGCCGTGAGTACTACGTGGAGCTGCCCATCGAAATCAAGGTGCGCGGTCCGTACCACGATCTCGGCGTCTTTGTCAGTGGCGTGGCGGGGATGCCCCGCATTGTGACACTGCACAACTACAAGATAGATAAAAGCTCAGGTGCCATGCTGGACATGACCATTGAGGCCCGCACCTATCGCTACCGCGACCAGGAGGGCAAGTAATGAGAGCTTTCCTGCAACAGTTTGGCCGCCTGGGCCTGGTCACCTTGCCGCTGCTGCTGGTCGGTTGCGGCGCCGGTTCCGACCACAGCGACCTGCGGAACTTTATCAAGGAGACCAAGCGGCGTCCGGGCGGGCAGATCGAGCCGCTGCCGCCGTTCGTCCCCTACAAGAGTTTTTCCTACAGTGCCATGACCCTGCGCTCGCCCTTTGACCGTCCGTCAAAAGAGCTGGAGCGGGTGGTGCTGGGGGTCAAGAGCGACGTTAAGCCTGACCTTGGCCGGGAGAAGGAGTATCTGGAGTCGTTCAATATCGAGTCCCTGAAAATGGTGGGTACGATCGAGAAGCAGGGCCAGTTGTGGGCGCTGATCAACGACGGCCGCCAGGGGGTCCACTTTGTCAGTGTCGGCAGCTACATGGGCAAGAACCACGGCCGGATTACCTCCATGGATAAACGCAATATTGAATTGATTGAAATTGTACCTGATGGCGCAGAAGGCTGGGTTGAGCGTCCAAAAGTCATCCGGTTATCAGAGAAGGATTAAAGAACATGTCTACAGTGCAGCGAATGATCAAATCTATTGCCCCGGTTGCCGGTGTGGGGCTGTGGGTGCTGACGGCTTTCTCTGATGCCTTTGCCAGTACGTTGAACGATATCAGTTTTGCCGAATTGCCGGGCGACCGCTTCGAGGTGCGACTGAAATTCGATGAGCAGCCGCAGAAGCCCAGCGGTTACACCATCGAGCAGCCGGCCCGCATTGTGCTGGATTTTCCGGGCGTGGACAGCGCTCTCAGCCAGAAAAAATACCCGCTCGCCTTTGATGGAGCCTCCTCCGCCGTGGTGCTCACCAGTGGCGGCCGCACGCGCCTGATCCTGAACCTGGCAGAGCTGGATACCTATACCACCCGTCAGGAGAATAACGACCTGATTCTGGAGGTGGGTGGCGAGGCCGCGCACGAGTACATCAAACCGGGCAGCAGCACCTCCAGCGTGGTGGCGTCCAGGGATATGGATCACACCGGGGCCATTACCGGTATCGATTTCCGTCGTGGCGAGTCCGGTGAAGGCAAGGTCATTATCGATCTCAGCGATCCTTCCGTGAGTGTGGATGTGAGCCAGTCTGCCGGCAATATCGAGGTCTCATTCCTCAATACCAAGCTGCCGGATGAGCTGCGCCGCAGTCTCGATGTTATGGACTTCGCCACTCCGGTGACCTACGTAAACTCCGATTACAAGTCCGGTAATACCACCATTACCGTCAAGGCCAGCGGTGACTACGACTATCTGGCCTATCAGGCCGACCAGATGTATGTGGTCAGTATCAAGCCGCTGACCAAAGCCGAGCTGGAAGAGAAGAAGGCACGCTTTGATTTCGTGGGCGAGAAGCTCTCACTCAACTTTCAGGACATTGAAGTGCGCTCTGTGCTGCAGCTGATCGCAGACTTCACCGAACTCAACCTGGTGGCCAGTGATACCGTGAAAGGCCGCATCACCCTGCGCCTGGAAAATGTGCCATGGGATCAGGCGCTGGATCTGGTACTGAAGGCCAAGGGTCTGGACAAGCGTGTTGTGGGTAACGTCATGATGGTAGCCCCTGCGGCGGAAATCGCAGCGCGCGAGCGTCAGGAGCTGGAGACCCAGAAGCAGCTGGAAGAGTTGGCGCCACTCTACACCGAGTACGTTCGCGTGCGTTACGCCAGCGCAGAGGATTTGTTCAAGCTGTTCGGTGGCAAGTCCGGCAGTAAAGGTGGTTCCGGTCGAAACTCTACCGACTCCATTCTTTCCTCCCGTGGGTCGGCCATTGTGGATGAGCGTACCAACTCAATTATCCTCACCGACACGGCGGACAAGATCGCCGAGTTCAAAAAGCTGGTGGAGCAGCTCGACATCCCCATTCGCCAGGTGATGATCGAAGCCCGGATTGTGATTGCCAACACCGACTTCCAGAAAGAGCTGGGCTTCAAGTGGGGCGTGATCGGGGTGGATACCCCCGGCAACTCACTGGTGGAGTTCGGCGGTTCTTTTGACTCCCTCGACAGCGATCCAGGCTCTCCGGGCGAGTTCTTCCTCGGCGGTGGTACCACCGATATCGGTCAAAACCTTGCGGTTGACCTGGGTGTGGCCAGCCCCACCGGCAGCTTTGCCATGGGCTACCTGAACGACAATATCCTGCTCAACTGGGAGATCTCCGCCCTGGAGGATGCCGGGCACGCCGAGATCATGTCGCAGCCTAAGGTAATCACCGGTGACAAGCAGGTGGCGCACATTCAGTCCGGTACCCAGATTCCCTATCAGGAGGCGTCTGCCAGCGGTGCCACCTCTACCTCCTTTAAAGAGGCGGTATTGAAGCTCGAAGTGACCCCGCAGATCACGCCCGATGATCACATCATCATGGATCTCAAGGTCAACCAGGACTCGGTTGGTGACCTGGCGCCCAATGGTGTGCCTACGATTGATGTGACCGAGCTGGAGACCCAGGTGCTGGTAGCCAACGGTCAGACGGTGGTGCTGGGTGGTATCTTCCAGACCGAGCAGATCGAGGGTGAAACCAAGGTGCCGGTGCTGGGTGATATTCCCTACCTGGGTCGCCTGTTCCGCAAGGATGTCAAAAGTGAAAGCAAGCGTGAACTGCTGATCTTTATCACCCCGAAAATCCTTTCAGACACTCTGGTCAAATAACGGATGTCCCCAAGTCTCATACTTGTCGGCCCCATGGGGGCCGGCAAGTCCACCATCGGCAGGTTGGTTGCCGGGCTTCTTAACCTTCCGTTTTACGACAGCGATCGCGTGATTGAAGAGCGCACCGGTGCCGATATCCCGTGGATTTTTGACGTTGAAGGCGAGGCGGGTTTTCGTCAGCGTGAGACTGCAGTGCTGGCGGACATGCTGCAGGGCGAGACGATGGTGCTGGCCACCGGTGGCGGTATTGTGATCCGGAATGAGAACCGCCAGATGTTGAAGGAGCAGGGTTTTGTGGTGTACCTCACTGCGTCCCTGACCCAGCTGGTGGAGCGCACCTACAAGGACAAGAAGCGGCCATTGCTGCAGGTGGATGATCCGGAAGCGAAAATCCGTGAGTTGATAGCCCTGCGCGACCCGCTCTACCGGGAGGTGGCGCACCTGAGTGTAAAAACCGACCGCCGCAGTCCCCGGGCGGTAGCCCAGGAAGTGGCGCAGGCCTACCGCAAGCTGGACGCTTCTCCTCAATAGAGCCGCAGCATCCGGCGCTGATGTGATAAAATCAGCGGCCATCTTTTCTGGCTGCAGGTATACAGAGCATGCACACGGTTACGGTCGATCTCGGCGAGCGCAGTTACCCGATTCATATCGGCGCAGGGTTGTTATCGAAGCCCGAGTTGATCCGGCCCCATATCGCAGGCTCCCAGGTCTGCATTGTCACCAACGAAACCATTGCCCCGCTCTACCTGGAGCGGGTGGTGCAGCTGTTGGAAGGCCTGCAGGTCAGTACTGTGGTGTTGCCGGATGGTGAAGCACACAAAACCCTGACAGTGCTCAACAGTATCTACGACCAGTTGCTGCAGGACCGGCACAATCGCACCACCACGCTGATTGCCCTCGGCGGCGGGGTGGTGGGCGATATGACCGGCTATGCGGCCGCCAGCTATCAGCGCGGCGTAGACTTTATCCAGATACCGACCACGTTGCTGTCGCAGGTGGACTCGTCGGTGGGCGGTAAGACCGGCGTCAATCACCCTCTGGGTAAAAATATGATCGGCGCCTTTCATCAGCCTAATGCGGTATTGATTGATACGGAAGTGCTGGCCACCCTGCCTCCCCGTGAGCTGTCGGCGGGCCTGGCCGAGGTGATCAAGTACGGCCTGATTGTGGATAAAGACTTTTACGCCTGGCTGGAGTCCAACCTCGAGGCGCTGATGGGCCTGGAGCCTGAGCCGATCGCCATGGCCATTCGCCGCTCCTGTGAGTGCAAGGCTGAGGTGGTGGCGGCGGATGAGCGCGAAGGCGGGCTGCGGGCCATACTGAATCTTGGCCACACCTTTGGTCATGCCATTGAGACGGCTCAGGGCTATGGTAACTGGCTGCACGGTGAGGCGGTGGCAACCGGTATGTTGATGGCTTTGGATCTGTCGGTGCGGGAGGGGTTTGTGTCCGCGCCGGAGCTGGACCGGCTGCGACAGCTGCTGGAGCGGGCCAGATTGCCGGTGACCTCTCCGGCTGACATGACGGTGGATCAGTTTTTGTCGCTGATGGCCGTGGATAAAAAAGTACTGGATGGTCAGCTGCGGCTGGTATTGCTGGAGTCAGTTGGCAAGGCCATTGTCACCAAACAGTTTTCGCTGGAACACCTGCGCCAGACGATAGCCGCTATCTGAGCCGGGGCAGGAGCCCTAATCCGGAGATTGGCGGGGGAGTGTCAACGATGGAGCACGCAGCAGCAACGCATTTCACCGATCCGGCGGAGGGGCCGGATGTCTGGGTGCAGCATTTCGGGCTGCGCTATAACCCTTTTTACAACCCCTTTGCCGTTACGGGTGATGGTTCCGAACTGCTGGAGGATGTTTTCTATCCTGGCGCCGGACGCGAGTCGTTACTGGAGGGGGCAGCGGAGGCCTGCCTCACCGGCAGTGGGGTAACCATTATTGCCGGGGCCGCTGGCAGTGGTCGCAGCCTGATGTGCCGGCAGTTGCATCAGATGCTGCAGGGTGAAGCCCGGGTGGCGTTCCTGCAGGCGCAGCTGTTAACCAGTACAGAGCAGGTATTGCATGCCATTGCCGGCGATCTGCAGTGTGCACCTTCGCCCACGGCTTCTGCCGGAGAGATCATGGCAGCCCTGCGCCATGAGCTGCAGGGGCCGGGTGCCCCAATGGCCATCCTGATTGACGATGCTCACCTGCTGGATGACAGCTTGCTGGGCGGGTTAATGAGCTTGCTGGTGGATGCCGGCGAGGGCGAGCGCTACCTGCATCTGCTGATGTTTGGCGACGAAGATCTGACAGCCAGGCTCGACAGCTATGCACCGGTGGAAGTATTACTGCAGGATCTGCTGCTGTCCCCCTTGTCGATCAAGGAGTCGGCAGACTATTTGCAATACAAGTGGAATCTGGCAGGAGCCAGCCAGAGCCTGCCGTTGTCGCCGCTGCAGCTGCAGCGCCTGTGGCAGCGCAGCAGTGGTATTCCCGGCGCTCTGGACCGCCTGGCGGAAACCGCGCTGATGCAATTGGCATCCGAGGCGGATAGCCGTACGACGGTTCCCATCGCTCACCTGTTCGCGCTGGTCGCACTGGTGAGTATTTTGCTAGTAGCTTTCTTCTACTGGGATAAATGGTTTGAATCCGGGGGGGAGGATGACAGGTTGGCGTCCTCTGCGGCCGGACCTTCGGTACCCCCAGACGAGGGCGCCCGCCGCCTGATAGCGCCGGTGCAGGTGCCGGCGCCCAGGGTCGAGAGCGGTGGCGCGAGCCAGATTCCTGCTCCGGACTCCCGGGTTGCGTCTGCACCGTATCAAGGCGCCAGCGCAGGGGAGGGCGCGCCGGTGCCCGATTCTGGTTCGTTGGCACCTTCTGTGAAGGCGGTGGAAAAGCCTGTCGTTGCTGCAGGGCCTGAAGCTGCAGCCGCAGAGCCTGAAGTGGTGGAGACGGAGGTCAGGGAGGTTGCCGGGGCGGCGCCGAAGCCAGCACCGGCGTACACGCCAGCTGAGCGGAAGCTGCTGGCGATGCCGGCGGAGCATCTGGTGCTACAGGTAGTGGCGGCGGGCGCAAAGGACTCCCTGCAGGCGTTTGTCAGTCGCCAGCGCAATCGTGATGAACTGCTGATGTACGAGGTCAGTCGCAATGGCAAGCCCTGGTATGTGGTGGTGATTGGCAGTTTTGCCGACCGCAACCGGGCTGACTGGCACCGGGCGGGACTCCCGGAAGAGCAGCGTAAGGCGGGGCCGTGGATCCGGAGTGTGGCTGATGTTCAGGGGGAGATTCGCCAATATCGCGACAGATAGCCCCAAGTAAGCGCAGGTTTCCCGGGTTGACCCCCGCTCCTCACGGGGGTCAGCTTGCCAACCCACTGTCGAGCGGGTAATATTCTGCGCCCGTTTGCCAAGGAGCCCCTCACTCAGTCAGGGGCTTTTTTGTCTCAGCTCCGGCATTTTCCGGGGTTGGGCTGCTGACACAGATTTTCGGAATATTGAGAGACCGCCTATGAGCACTGGCCTCTACCAGATCGACGAGTTTAAAGATAACTGTGGCTTTGGTCTTATCGCCCATCTTGAGGGTGAGACCAGTCACCGCCTGCTGCAGACCGCTATTGAGTCACTGACGTGCATGACGCACCGCGGTGGTATCGCGGCTGACGGCAAAACCGGCGATGGTTGTGGCCTGCTGATGCAGAAGCCTGACGGCTTCCTGCGTCGTGTCGCTCAGGAAGAGCTCAATGTCACCCTGCCTGAGAGCTATGGCGTTGGCGCCATCATGCTGTCCCGTGACCAGGCCCGTGCCGACGCTGCCAAAGAGGTGGTTGAAGCTGAACTGCTGGCTGCCGGGCTGAGCACCCTCGGCTGGCGTGTTATGCCCACCGATTCCGGCTGCCTGGGCCCTATTGCCCTGGAATCCCTGCCCCAATTCGTGCATCTGTTCGTTGCCCCGGGCAGTGACATGGACCAGCAGGCTTTTGCCGCAGCCCTGTTTATGGCCCGCCGTCGCGCCGAGCAGCGCCTGCAGTCTGACAAGAGCTTCTACATAGCCAGTCTCAGCCACAGCGTCGTCTCCTTTAAAGGCCTGATGATGCCGGTGGACCTGCCCAAGTTCTTCCTCGATCTGGCCGATCCGGGGCTGGAAACGGCGATCTGCGTGTTCCACCAGCGTTTCTCCACCAATACCATGCCCCAGTGGCCGTTGGCGCAGCCGTTCCGCATGCTGGCCCACAACGGTGAGATCAACACCGTGATGGGTAACCGCAACTGGTCGGTGGCCCGTACCTCCAAATTCAAAACCGACCTGCTGCCGGAACTGGATTCCGTGACACCGCTGGTCAACCGCACCGGCTCAGACTCCTCCAGCCTCGACAACATGCTGGAGATCCTGCTCACCGGTGGTATGGAGCCGCACCGCGCTATCCGCATGCTGGTACCGCCGGCCTGGCAGAATGTAGAGCACATGGACCCGGATCTGCGTGCCTTCTACGAATACAATTCCATGCACGTGGAGCCCTGGGATGGCCCTGCTGGCCTGGTCATTACCGACGGTCGCTACGCCGTCTGTACCCTTGACCGTAACGGTCTGCGTCCATCCCGCTGGGTGATTACCAAAGACGGTTTCATCACTGTTGCGTCGGAAGTGGGTACTTACAAATACGCACCGGAGGACGTGGTCTCCAAGGGCCGTCTGGGCCCGGGACAGATCCTGTCTGTGGATACTGCCACCGGCAAGCTCTACCACACCAAAGACATCGACGAGATGCTCAAGGCCAGCAAGCCCTACAAGAAGTGGCTCAGCGACAAGGCCATGCGCATTGAGGAGACTCTCGAGTCGGCAGTGGCTGACGAGATCATGCCGCGCGAGACCCTGAAGAGCTTCATGAAGATGTTCCAGGTCTCCTTTGAAGAGCGCGACCAGGTGCTGCGCCCGCTGGCCGAAGGTGGCCAGGAGGCGGTGGGTTCCATGGGTGATGACACCCCGATGGCCGTGCTGTCCGAGAAGCAGCGCAGCGTCTACGACTATTTCCGTCAGCAGTTTGCCCAGGTCACCAACCCGCCGATCGACCCGCTGCGGGAAGCGATCGTTATGTCACTGGAGACCTGTATCGGTCGTGAGCTGTGCGTCTACGAAGAGACTGCCGCCCACGCCGACCGCGTGATCCTGACCTCGCCGGTACTGTCACCGGTGAAGTTTGACGCCCTGCTGTCACTGGATCGCCCCAACTACAGTCATGAGATCTTTGACCTTTGCTACGACCCGGCACAGCAGACGCTGGAGCAGGCGATTCGTGCCCTGACCGACGCCACCGTGGCCGCGGTCAAGAGTGGCAAGGTGCTGATGGTGCTGTCTGACAAGAACATTGCTGAAGGCAAGTTGCCGATTCACGGCTTGCTGGCGACAGGTGCCGTGCACCACCGCCTCACGCAGGACGGACTGCGCTGCGATGCCAACATCATCGTCGAGACCGCCACTGCCCGTGATCCGCACCATGTGGCGGCGCTGATCGGTTACGGTGCTACCGCCGTTTATCCGTACCTCTCCTATCAGGTGATCAGTGAGTTGATCACTACCGGCGAGGTGCTGCTGGACGCGTCCGCGGCTTACACCAACTACCGCAAGGGCATCAACAAGGGCCTGCTGAAGATCCTGTCGAAGATGGGTATCTCCACAGTGGCCTCTTACCGGGGCGCCCAGCTGTTTGAGGCCATCGGCCTCAACGAGTCTGTTATTGACCTCTGTTTCGCCGGTACCGCCAGCCGCATCCAGGGTGCGGGCTTTGAAGATATCGAGGCCGACCAGAAAGCACTCGCCGCCGATGCCTGGAAGGCCCGTAAGCCCATCAATCAGGGTGGCCTGCTGAAGTATGTGCATGGTGAGGAGTACCACGCCTTTAATCCGGATGTGGTGCAGGCGCTGCAGAAAGCCGTTACCAGTGGTGACTACTCTGCCTGGCGTGACTACGCCGAACTAGTGAATGAGCGCCCGACAGCAACCCTCCGCGACCTGCTGAAAGTGAAGGATGGCCTCTCCCCTGTGCCACTGGACGAAGTGGAGCCGGTGGAGGCCATTGTGCGTCGCTTTGACTCGGCGGCTATGTCCCTGGGGGCCCTGTCGCCGGAAGCTCACGAGGCGCTGGCCCAGGCCATGAACACCCTCGGTGGCCGCTCCAACAGCGGTGAGGGTGGTGAAGACCCGGCCCGCTTTGGCACCAACAAGGTTTCCAAGATCAAGCAGATCGCCTCCGGTCGCTTTGGTGTGACCCCGCACTACCTGGTTAACGCCGAGGTGCTGCAGATTAAAGTGGCTCAGGGCGCCAAGCCCGGTGAGGGTGGCCAGCTGCCCGGTGGCAAGGTCAATGACCTGATCGCCCGCCTGCGTTACTCTGTGCCTGGTGTGACCCTGATTTCGCCACCGCCACACCACGATATCTATTCGATCGAGGATCTGGCGCAGCTGATCTACGACCTCAAGCAGGTCAACCCGGACGCGCTGGTGTCCGTGAAGCTGGTATCACGCCCCGGTGTTGGCACCATCGCGGCCGGTGTGGCCAAGGCCTATGCTGACCTGATCACCATCTCCGGTTACGACGGCGGCACCGCCGCGAGCCCGCTGACCTCCATCCGCTACGCCGGTTCGCCGTGGGAGCTGGGTCTCTCCGAGACACACCAGACCCTGCGTGCCAACGACCTGCGTGACAAGGTGCGGGTGCAAACCGACGGCGGCCTGAAAACCGGCCTGGATGTGGTGAAAGCCGCCATGCTGGGTGCAGAGAGCTTCGGCTTCGGTACCGCGCCGATGGTGGCGTTGGGCTGTAAGTACCTGAAGATTTGTCACCTCAACAACTGTGCTACCGGTGTGGCGACGCAGAACCAGAAGCTGCGTGACGATCACTACATCGGTACCGTCGAGATGGCCATGAACTTCTTTAAATTCATGGCTGAAGAGACTCGTGAGTGGATGGCCCGCCTCGGCGTGCGCACCCTCAACGAGCTGGTGGGTCGCGTGGACCTGCTGGAAGCCGTCGCTGGCAAGACGCAGAAGCAGTCCAAGCTGGACCTGAGCCCCATCATCTACAGCGATGACCTGCTGGCCAGCAAGCCGCAGATCTGCAACGTTGATCGCAACCACCCCTACGACAAGGGCGAGTGTGCCGAGCGTATGGTGGCGGAAGTGTTGCCCGCGATTGAGGGCAAGAGCGGCGGTGAGTTCAGTTTCCACATCACCAACTGTGACCGCTCCATCGGTGCGCGCATCAGTGGTGAGATCGCCAAGCGTCATGGCAACCACGGCATGAACGATGCGCCGATCAAGCTCAACCTGACAGGTGTTGCCGGCCAGAGCTTCGGTGTCTGGAACGCCGGCGGCCTGGAGCTGTATTTGCAAGGTGATGCCAACGACTACGTCGGTAAAGGCATGGCCGGCGGCAAGATTGTGCTGCGTCCACCTGTGGGTTCCGGCTTCAAGTCGCAGGACACCAGCATCATGGGTAACACCTGCCTCTACGGTGCCACCGGCGGCAAGCTGTTCGCTGCGGGTACTGCCGGCGAGCGCTGTGGTGTGCGCAACTCCGGCGCCCATGTGGTGGTGGAAGGTGCCGGCGATCACTGCTGTGAATACATGACCGGTGGTGTGGTGACGGTGCTGGGCGATACCGGTGTTAACTTCGGTGCCGGTATGACCGGCGGTTTTGCCTACGTGCTGGATCAGAAGAACACCTTCGTGGACAAGTACAACCACGAACTGATCGAGATCCACCGCATCAACCGCGAAGAGCTGGAAGCACACCGCAACCACCTGCGCGGCATCATCGAAGAGTTTGTCGCAGAGACCGACAGCGCCTGGGGTAAAACCCTGCTCAGCAACTTCGACGACTACATTGGCAAGTTCTGGCTGGTGAAACCCAAAGCCGCCAGCCTGGGCCAGATGCTGGAAAACGTGACTCAGCGCGGCGAATAACCGCGCTGATCTGCAACCGTCACGGCGACAAACGACTTTAGAGAACGAATTATGGCTGACCGTCTGAAAAACAACTTTCAGTTTCTGGATGTGGGCCGTCAGGATCCCGATAAAAAGGCGATCAAAACCCGCAAGACACAGTTTGTGGAGATCTACCAGCCCTTCAAGGAGGAGCAGGTAAAGCACCAGTCACACCGCTGTCTGGAGTGTGGTAACCCCTACTGTGAGTGGAAGTGCCCGGTACACAACTTTATTCCGAACTGGCTGAAGCTGGTGTCGGAGGGCAATATTTTTGAAGCGGCTACCCTCAGCCACCAGACCAACACCTTGCCGGAAGTGTGCGGCCGCGTCTGCCCGCAGGATCGACTGTGTGAAGGCGCCTGTACCCTCAACGACGGCTTTGGTGCGGTCACCATTGGCAACGTCGAGAAGTACATCACCGACACCGCGCTGGCCATGGGCTGGAAGCCGGACATGTCACAGGTGGTGTGGACCGACAAGAAGGTGGCGGTGATCGGTGCCGGTCCTGCCGGCCTCGGTTGTGCCGACGTGCTGGTGCGCAACGGCGTCAAGCCGGTGGTGTTCGACAAGTACCCCGAAATCGGCGGCCTGCTGACCTTTGGTATTCCGGAGTTCAAACTGGAAAAGTCGGTGATGTCCCGTCGTCGTGAGCTGTTCACTGAAATGGGTATTGAGTTCCGTCTCAATACCGAAGTGGGCAAGGACATTACCATGGCCGAGCTGCTCAGCGAGTACGACGCCGTGTTTATGGGTATGGGTACCTATAACTACATGAAGGGCGGCTTCCCCGGTGAAGAGCTGCCGGGCGTGTACGATGCGCTGCCGTTCCTGGTCTCCAACGTCAATCGCAACCTCGGTTTCGAAAAGGATCCCGAAGAGTTCATCAGCGTTGCCGGCAAGAAAGTGGTGGTGCTGGGTGGTGGTGATACCGCCATGGACTGTAACCGCACCTCCGTGCGTCAGCAGGCGTCCCGCGTCACCTGTGCCTATCGCCGTGATGAGGCCAACATGCCCGGTTCCAAGCGCGAAGTGGCCAACGCCCGTGAAGAGGGTGTTAAGTTCCTCTTTAACCGCCAGCCCATCGCCATCGTCGGTGAAGACAAGGTCGAGGGCGTGAAGGTAGTGACCACCCAGCTGGGTGAGCCGGATGAGAACGGCCGCCGTCGTCCCGAGCCGATCCCGGGCAGTGAAGAGATCCTGCCTGCCGATGTAGTGCTGATCGCCTTCGGTTTCCGTCCGAGCCCGGCGGACTGGTTTGCCGATCACGACATCAGCGTCAACGACTGGGGTGGTGTGGAAGCCGCGGAACAGCAGCAGTTCAAGTTCCAGACCTCCAACCCGAAGGTGTTTGCCGGCGGCGATATGGTGCGCGGTTCCGACCTGGTGGTGACTGCCATCTGGGAAGGTCGCGAGGCTGCCGAGGGCATTCTCGACTACCTGGATGTGTAAGCGTTCAGTCGCTGTACCCGAAAACGGCCGCACCATTGCGGCCGTTTTTATTTGCGCTGCGGTTCTCCGGCGGCACCCTGAAGCAACACTGCCTAGCCCCTGACTCCCAACCCCAGTAGAATGCCCCCTCTGCGAATGTGTAAGCGAAGTGTAGCCCCATGTCTGAATTGAAAAACGATCGTTTTCTGCGTGCCCTGATGAAACAGCCGGTGGACGTTACCCCGGTATGGATGATGCGCCAGGCCGGTCGTTACCTGCCGGAATACCGCGCTACCCGCGCCCGCGCCGGCGACTTTATGAGCCTGTGCATGAATCCGGAGATGGCCTGTGAGGTCACCCTGCAGCCGCTGGACCGCTACCCACAGCTGGATGCGGCCATTCTCTTCTCCGATATTCTCACCATTCCGGATGCCATGGGGCTGGGTCTCTACTTTGAGACCGGCGAGGGCCCGCGCTTCCGCAAGTCGGTGCACACCGAGGCCGATATCGAGGCGCTGCCTGTTGTGGACATGAGTAAGGACCTCTCCTACGTCGTGGATGCGGTGAGCCTGATCCGTCGCGAGCTCAATGGGCGCGTGCCGCTGATCGGTTTTACCGGCAGTCCCTGGACCCTGGCCACCTACATGGTTGAAGGTGGTTCGTCGAAAGACTATCGCCGTACCAAGGCGATGCTCTACGATCAGCCGCAGCTGCTGCACAAGTTGCTGGACAAACTGGTGCTCTCCGTTACCGACTACCTCAACGCCCAGATTCGGGCGGGCGCGCAGGCGGTACAGATCTTTGATTCCTGGGGCGGGGCGCTCAGCTACAACGCCTATCAGGAGTTCTCCCTGCAGCCGATGCAGCGCATTATTGATGGCCTTATCCGTGAACACGATGGCCGCCAGGTGCCGGTGATCCTGTTTACCAAAGGTGGCGGCCAGTGGCTGGAAACCATGGCGGACTCCGGCGCGACAGCGCTGGGCCTGGACTGGACCACGCACATCGGCCAGGCCCGTCAACGGGTTGGCGGCAAGGTGGCGCTGCAGGGCAATATGGATCCGGCGGTACTTTACTCCAGACCGGATGCCATTCGCCGCGAAGTGGCCTCGATACTGGAAGCTTATGGCCCCGGTTCAGGTCACGTCTTTAATCTTGGCCACGGGGTCACGCCAGAAGTGGAGCCAGCCAATGCCGGTGCATTCTTTGAAGCGGTACACGAACTGTCGGCGCAATTTCATGTAGGCTATTAGTTGACCAGAATTCAACCGAAAGGGAAAATAGGCGACAAGTGCAAGCCATTCAGGACTTGCAGGTCTTAGGGAAAAAAGGCCCGCGCCGCAGAGTAGGTTGTGAATAATGGGGCTTTCCGGGTCCAGGATTCAGGGAATCAGACTGCGCGGCACAAGTAAGGTGGTTGTGTGGGAATCAAGCAGATAAAAATCGATGTCAGCGAGTTGAGCGTGGGGATGTTTGTCTCCGGGCTGGATCGCCCGTGGACGCAGACTCCGTTCCCCCTGCAGGGCTTCTACATCCGTGACCTCGATGAGATTCGCGATCTCAAGACCCACTGCCGGCACGTCTATATCGATATCGCCAAGGGTAAGGGCCCGGTGGCGACCAAACTCAAGACGCTGGATCTCGATGCGGCCAGGAGGGAGGCGCGGGTCTCACGTGCTACCAAGGTTAAGATCGATGTAGCCCCCCTTAAGATTCGTCGCAATCTCTACGAGCAGCAGACCTCACTGGAGAAAGAGATCTCCGGTGCCCGCCAGTTGCACCAGCGGGTGTTTAAAACCATCGGCGATGTGGTGGCGCAGCTGGAGTCAGGCAACGACCTGCCCATCCAGGAGACGCGCCGCGTCGCCAGTGAGATGGTGGACAGCATCCTGCGTAACCCCGACGCCTTCACCTGGCTCGCCAGGGTGCGTGAGGTGGACGAATACACCTATTCCCACTCCCTGCGCTCTGCCGTGTGGGCCATTATCTTCGGCCGTCACATTGGTATTCCCAAAAAAGACCTGGATACCCTCGCCCTGGGTGTGTTGCTCAAGGATGTGGGCAAGGCGCAGATTACGGCGGAGATTATCGAAAAATCTGAGCGCAGCGCCGCCGAGGAGCGTGAGTTTGAACGCTTCGTGGAGCTGGGTGTGGAGCTGTTGCGGCAGACGCCGGACATTGATCCCAAAGTCATTGCTGTGGTGAAAACCCACTGTGAGCGGGTCAACGGCAGTGGTTTTCCCGGTCACCTGCGCGGCGACAAAATCCCCCTGTTGGGCAAGATCGCCGGGATTGTGTCGTTTTACGATGAAACCACCAATCCCCGCGGCCAGAAGTACCCGCTGTCGCCTTCCAAGGCGGTAGCCCGGCTCTATGAAACCCGCGACAAGGAGTTTCAGGAGGAGCTGGTGGTGGAGTTTATCCGCGCCATTGGCCTCTATCCCACCGGTACCCTGGTGGAACTCACCACCGGCGAAGTGGCGGTGGTGCTGGAGCAGAATTTCGAACGCCGCCTGAAGCCAAAAGTGATGGTAGTGCTGGACGCCCGCAAGCACCCGCTCGGCAAGCCTTTTATGCTGGACCTGGCGCTGGATGACCGCCAGAAGCAGGCGCTGGTGGACGCGGGCAAGAAAACCCTCGACGAGGTAGAGAAGATTGAGATCGCCCAGGACCTGGAGCCGGGTCGCTTCGATATCGATATCGCCCGTATCCGCGATGAATACTTGGTCAAATCAGAGGAGAAGAAGGGGTTATTCTCCTTCCTGAAAGGCCGCCGGGCCTGAGCCCGGCACCCATCCCTGCGGTGTTCAGTCCGCCGTAACCCGTCCCATGAGTTCGCCCATGCGCGTCGCCGACCCGGCGCTCAGCGCCTCGTCCCACGCCACCGCATTCTCACCAAACAGCACAATCGCGGTGGAGCCCAGCTTAAAGCGGCCAATCTCATCCCCCTTGGCAAAGGGCGCTGGTCCTTCGTCAGGGTATTGGGTGGTGACGATCTGGCGTTTGTGCGGCGTAACCTGTCCGGCCCACACGGTTTCAATACTGGCGACAATCATGGCGCCTACCAGGATCACCGCCATGGGGCCGGCGGCGGTATCAAAGATGCAGACCACCCGCTCGTTGCGGGCAAACAGTCGCGGCACATTGGCGGCGGTGGTGTCGTTTACCGAGAACAGGTCGCCGGGCACATGCACCATGGTGCGCAGGGTGCCGGCCAGGGGCAGGTGTACACGGTGGTAGTCCCGTGGTGACAGGTAGACCACGGCAAACTTGCCGCCCTCGAAGGGTTCGGCCAGCAGTGGGTCGCCCCCCACCAGTTCCAGCAGGCTGTAGTCCTGCCCCTTGGCCTGGAAGATACGGCCGTGGCGAATATCGCCCAGCTGGCTGATGGCGCCGTCGGCAGGGAAGACCACACCGTCTTCGTCGCTGCAGATGGGGCGGGCACCGTCGCGCAGGGCGCGGGTAAAGAAGTCGTTAAAGCTGGCGTAGGCCAGCGGGTTACTCTCGGCGGCTTCGCTCATGTCGATGCCGTAGCGCTGCACGAACCAGCGGGTAAACGGATCCTTGATCCAGCTGATGGAGGTATTGGCGAGCCAGCCGGCCAGTCGTGACAGCAGGTGCTGTGGCACCAGGTGCTGGAAGGCGATAAACAGGGAGTCTTTCATAGGGGTGCTTTATTTGGGCTTATTGGAAAGTTACTCAGGGGCAGTCGGAATGGGTTGTACCGCTGTCCCCTGGATTGAGGTTTCAGACTTCCACCGGGGTGTCCGGCAGGTTGCCCCACTCGGACCAGGAGCCGTGGTAGCCCTTGACGTTATAGCCGAGGATTTTGCCCAGCAGGTAGGTAAAGCCTGAGCGGTGGTGGCTTTGGCAGTGGGTGACGATGGTCTGGACGCGGCTGAAACCCAGCTGTTGCAGGGCTGCGTCGGCGTCTTCGCGGATACGCAGGTCGCGAGCGGGATCCATCATGGAGGTCCACTCACAGTGGATGGCGCCGGGGATGTGGCCGCCTTTCTGGGCCAGCACTTTCTCGCCCCGGTATTCGCCGGCGCTGCGCGCGTCCCAGACGCGGAAATCCGGTTCTCCCAGGTGCTGCAGAATAAAGTCCGCTTCAATCACCACCTCCGGATCCAGTGACAGGGACTGCGGCACCGGTGTGCGTGGCGCACTTGCCTGTGACTGTGGCAGGCCCGCCGAGCGCCAGCCCTGAATACCGCCGTTGAGGTAGGAGTAGTGTTTGTGGCCGATGGCGTCCAGGGTCCAGATCAGACGCCCGGCCCAGCCGCCGCCCTCGTCGTCGTAGGCCACCACATGGGTGTCCGGGGTCAGGCCGAGGCCGCTGAACAGTTGCTCCAGCAGGTGCAGGGCGGGAATCTTGCCGGCCGCCGGTGGCTCGCCGCACACCAGGCGCTTGGGGGAGACGTACTGGGCTCCCGGGATATGGCCTTCGTGGTAGCAGGCCTCACTGCAGAGGTCGACGATCAGCAGGTTGCTGTCGTCAAGGTGCGGTTGCAGCTGGGCGGGTTCGATCAGCAGGGGCAGGCTGGAACTCATGGGGGTCTCCTGTTATTGGCCGTTACGGCGCTTGCCGGGCCGTATATCAACGGCGCTTATTCTAATGGAAAGTTGCAATGGAAACCCGATCGGCGCGTGGCGTTGAATAACGGGGGCCGGTTCGCGGGCGGCGACGCTCACCAGTGCGGTGCACCAAAGCGGGCGGCCAGCTGGCGCAGGTCTTCCTCCCGGCCGATGCCCAGGCTGTTGCTGACCATGCACAGCATGCTGTAGGTACCGATGGTGAACAGCAGGTCCATGATCTGCTGCTCAGACAGGAACGCCGTCAGCGCCTGCCAATGGTCGTCGTCGAGGCGCGCCTGGGCCAGCAGCTGCTCGGCAGCGCGCAGTACAGCCTTCTCCTCTTCGTTCCAGTAAGCGGCTGCTGAGCCCTCCTGCGCCGGGGCAAAATCGCTCTCCTGCAAGCCGTTGCGCAGGGAAGTGCGCAGATGGCTGGACCAGGGGTAGACGCCCCGTTGCAGCCAGGTGGTGCGCAGGATGGCCAGTTGCCGCAGGCGCACCGGCAGGGTGGAGTCGGTGAGCAGGTAGTTGTTGAGGCGCAGGAAGGGCGCGGCCACCGGCGGGTGTTGCGCCAGGGTGGCCAGTACCGGGTTGAGATTGACCGGCAGCCGACCGGGGGCAGAGAAGATGTCGACCACCTGCTGCGCCGCTGCGCTGCGCTCCTCCGGTGCCAGTGGCGCGATTCGCGCTGGCGGGTCGGGGGGCAGGGTGCTGTTCTGCGGGGTCTCCTGATTCTCATGCTCTGTCATGAGCGGTTCTCCTCAGGGATCCTGCAGCGTCGACAGAATATGGCGGAAGCTGGCCATACGCTGCTGGCTGATATGACCGTCCTCCAGTGCCTGGCGGATGGCGCAGCCAGGCTCTGTCTGGTGGGCGCAGTCGCGGAACTTGCACTCGCCGAGAAAGGGGCGGAACTCCACAAACCCTTCCAGCAGCGACTGCTCGTCCATGTGCCAGAGGCCGAATTCGCGGATGCCGGGGGAGTCGATCAGGTGACCGCCGGCGGGGAAGTGGTAGAGCTGGGCGGTGGTGGTGGTATGGGTACCTTTCTGGCTCACCTCCGACAGCGCTCCCACCTTCAGGTCCTCATCCGGCAGCAGGGTGTTGATCAGGGACGACTTACCCACCCCGGACTGCCCCACAAACACACTGGTGTAGTGGGTCAGGTACTCGGTGAGGTGCTCCATACCGTCGCCGGTTTTGCTGGAGACGTTGAGCCACTCGTAGCCCAGTGCGCGGTAGCGGGTCTCCATCTCCTCCAGTCGCGGGCGACTTTTGTCGTCGATCAGGTCGGTCTTGTTGAGCAGGATAATGGGCTGGATCTCAAGGGTCTCCGCCGCTACCAGGTAGCGATCGATGAGATTGCCGTGGGGCTCCGGGTAGGGGGCGATGACAATGACAATGCGGTCGATATTGGCGGCCACGGTCTTGAGGTCGCCGTAGGGGTCGGGGCGACTCAGCTCCGAGTGGCGTGGCAGCACCGCCACCACCACACCCATGGTGGCTCCCATACGCCAGATTACCCGGTCGCCGGTGACCAGCGAGCCGAGGTTGGCGCGCAGGTGGCAGCGGCACACCTCTCCGGCGTTGTCGCCGTCGGTGGCTTCAATGGACACCTGGGTGCCGTAGTGGGCAATCACCAGCCCATGCTGTTCCGGCCCCAGGTCGCTCTCCTGCAGGGCCTCCTCGGCGCGGGCCTCGCGTTTGGCGGCGCGGTCGGTGCGCTCCTGCTGGATCTTTTCGATGCGCCAGCGCTGACGCCGGGACAGTTTGCGTTTACTCATGGAGGAAAATTCGCTGGCAAATGGGCGGAAGGGCGCAAAAGCAGTTACCATTATTGCCCATTGAAACCCCGGCATTGTAAGGGATTTAGCAATTATGAGTAGTGTCAGCGCCACCAACCCCCACAATCTGATCTGGATCGACCTGGAAATGACCGGCCTGATACCGGAGCAGGATGTGATTATCGAGATCGCCACCATCGTCACCGACGCACACCTCAATGTACTGGCAGAGGGGCCGGTGTTTGCCATTCACCAGCCGGCAGACGTCATGGCGGCCATGGATGAGTGGAATACCCGCCAGCATGGCCAGTCCGGGCTGACCCAGCGGGTGCTGGAGAGTCAGGTCACGGCGGCCCAGGCGGAGCAGGCCACCATCGACTTCCTGGCGCAGTGGGTGCCGGCCGGTGCCTCGCCCATCTGCGGCAACTCCATCTGTCAGGATCGTCGCTTCCTGGCCCGCTATATGCCAACGCTGGAGGCCTTTTTCCACTACCGCAATCTGGATGTGAGCACATTGAAAGAGCTGGCGCGGCGCTGGAAACCTGAAGTGCTGGCCGGTGTGAGCAAGTCCGCTGCGCATCTGGCGCTGCAGGATATTCGCGACTCCATTGAAGAGCTGAAGCACTACCGGGCGGAGTTTATCCGGTTGTAGTCACCGCTCTATCGTAGGAGCGCAGTCCCCTGCGCGATCTTTTAAACCCTCTGTATCATGTATCTGAGGTTGTGCGCGCCCCGTATAAGGATCGCCGGGGGATAAGGTGAATTCCGGTGCAAGCGGAAGAAAAGATGGTCTGGGCCACCGGGCTCCTGCCGCTCATTGGTCTCAACTAGTCTTTGGTGTTGTAGACGTCCAGCACCAGCCCCCAGACATTGTAAGGGGCGGGCACATCCCAATCGCTGTAAACCGCATCCCACTCCTCATAGAAGTACTCGCCCATCTCGCGGTAGGTGGGACGGCCGGGATCAGTGATCACCGCCCGCTGCAGGCCCGCTTCCATACCCCGCTCGATCACCCCGGTGAGGGTGGGCACCAGTGAATCCCAGAAGCAGATGTCGGCGCCGATGATCATATCGAAGTCGAGCAGGAAATCGGTGGTGATGTCTTCAAACAGCATCTGCACCGTCTGCGGCTTTTTGACGCCGTTGATTTTGGCGTGGTGCTTCAGGTAGGGAAACACCGCGTCGTCGGCATCCAGGCAGGTGATGGAAACGTCAAAGTTCTTGGCGCAGTAAATGCTGCCCAGGCCCCAGCCGCAGCCCAGTTCCAGGATGCGCATGCCTGGATCCGGTGGACACTCGGAGAGGTAGTCCATCAGTACGTAGGTGGACTTCCAGAATTTGTTGCCGTGCAGCGAGGTGTAGTTGCCCTTGTCGCGGATGCGGCGGATGTCGGGATGGCTGTTCTTCAGGACTTGCAGGCCAAAGGCTTCGCGGCTGTCGGTTTCAGGCATGATGATCCTTGGGTAGCAGGTGCGTGGTGGCGTTAGTCGCGGCGCAATTTGCGCCGCCGTCGGCGCGCCGGGTTGGCGTGTTGCTGCAGGGCCCATGATACATGCTCCTGCACCAGCGCCGAAGGATAGTCCTGCTTTTGTTGCAGGGCTGTGACAACGGCGTCGCTGGTGGGCGCGTTGCCGAGGCCGACGGCGAGATTGCGCAACCAGCCTTCGTAGCCGACGCGACGAATGGCGGAGCCCTCGGTGTTGCGCAGGAACTCCGCTTCAGTCCAGTTGAACAGGGTAATCAGATCGGCGCGGTCCAGTTGGTGGCGCGGGGTAAAATCCGCTTCGCTGGAAAATTGCGCGTACTTGTTCCAGGGACAGATGGCCTGGCAGTCGTCACAGCCAAACACCCGGTTGCCCATGGGCTCACGAAAGATCTCCGGTATCGGCCCCTTGTTTTCGATGGTGAGGTAGGAGATGCAGCGCCGCGCATCCAGCTCGTAGGGGCGCGGAAAGGCGTCGGTGGGGCAGACCTTGAGGCAGGCCTGGCAATCGCCGCAGCGATCCGGCTGCAGGGACTTGTCCACTGGCAGAGGCAGGCTGGTGTAGAGCTCGCCGAGAAAAAACCAGCTGCCGGCTTTCTCATTGATGATCAGGGTGTGTTTACCGACCCAGCCCAGTCCGGCCTTGGCGGCCAGCGGTCGCTCCAGCACCGGCGCACTGTCGACAAAGGCGCGCTGCACCAGTTCGGTTTCTGTCGTGCCCTCTGCGGCCAGCTGTTGTTGCACGGCGCTGTCAATCTGCTGACCCAGCTGGCTCAGGCGTTTGCGAATCAGCTTGTGGTAATCGCGACCGAGGGTGTAGCGGGAAACGTAGGCCTTGTGCGGATCTTTCAGGGTTTCAATCTGGCGGGTATCCGCCGGCAGGTAATCCATGCGCGCGCAGATCACCCGTTGCGTGCCCGGCAGTAACTCCTGTGGCCGGCTGCGCTTGTGGCTGTGCTCCCCCAGCCACTGCATATCACCCTGGTAGCCCCTGGCCAGCCACGCCTGCAGGCGCTCTTCGTCCAGCGCCAGGTCGGTGTCGCAAATGCCCACCTGCTGGAACCCCAGCTCCCGTCCCCAGACCCGGATCCGCTCGCGCAGGGCCAGCAGAAACTTGTGGCTCAACAGGGGGTTAGGCTGTGACGTTGGTGCGGTCATGGGGGCAGGTCTGGCAGGGGGATCTGTGTATAATTGTCCCACAGAACGACAACACTCGGGAAACCCTCATGTCCAACACCCTGCCTGCAGATCACTCCCTGCCTTACAGCGATTGCCTGCCCGCCGACCTGTTCCTTGCCGAGCAGGTGCGCGCCATGGATCGCTGTGCCATCGACGAGCATGGTATTGCCGGTATTCATCTGATGAAGCGGGCTGGCCGGGCGGCCTTCGATGCGCTGTTGACCCACTGGCCCGACCCGGATGAGATTACCGTCCTCTGTGGTGCCGGTAATAATGCCGGCGATGGCTATGTGGTGGCGGCGCTGGCGTCGCAGCGTCGCATCCCGGTAACCGTGGCCTGGGTGTCGGACCCGGAGAAACTGACCGGGGACGCCAGGCTGGCCTACGAGTATGCGCGCCGCGAAGGCGTCATCATGCTGCCGCTGGAAGAGATGGTGTGCCCTCACGGCGTGGTGGTGGATGCCCTGCTGGGCACCGGTTCCCGCGGTGAGATGCGACCGGAGTACGTCACCGCCATTGAGCGGGTGACCGCCTGTGGCCTGCCAGTGCTGTCGCTGGACCTGCCGTCCGGCCTCTGTCCTGATACCGGTCGCCAGCTGGGCTCGGCGGTGCACGCCGATGTCACCGTTACCTTTATTGGTGTCAAGCGTGGCCTGCTTACCGGTCGCGGGCCGGCGCTCACCGGAAAACTCTACTACGCCGACCTGGGTGTGCCAGCGGCGGTGCTGGAGAGCCAGGGTGTCAGTGCAGAGCGGTTGTCGCTGCCGCAGCTGTTGCAGTGCCTGCCGCAGCGTGACGGCGATGCCCATAAGGGCAACTTTGGTCACGTCATGGTGGTGGGCGGCGACACCGGTTTGGGCGGTGCGGCGGCCATGGCCGGTGAGGCGGCGGCGCGTATGGGCGCCGGGCTCACCAGCGTGGCTACCCGTCCCGAGTATGTGCCTGCCATTGTGGCGCGGCGTCCGGAATTGATGGTGCTGGGGGTGAGCTCAGGGCAGGAGCTGGCTGCGCAGCTGGCACGCGCGACGGTACTGGTGCTGGGGCCGGGGCTGGGTCAGTCCAGCTGGTCCGAGCAGATGCTGCAGCAGGCGGCGGCCAGTGGCCTGCCGGTGGTGCTGGATGCCGATGGCCTCAACCTGCTGGCCGAGGGTCGGGTGCTGCCGCAACAGCGTCGTGACAACTGGATTCTCACGCCCCATCCGGGTGAGGCAGCGCGCCTGTTGCACACCAGCGCCGAAGCGGTGCAGCAGGATCGTTTCGCCGCTGCACGCCAGTTGCAGGAGACCTTCGGCGGCACAGTGTTGCTGAAAGGCGCCGGCACCATTATCTGTGCCCCGGACGGCAGCCTCAGTGTGGCCAATGTGGGCAATCCGGGCATGGCGTCCGGCGGCATGGGTGATGTGCTCAGTGGTGTTATCGGCGGTTTGCTGGCGCAGGGGCTGGAGCCCTGCACAGCCACCAAACTGGCGGTCTGCCTGCATGGCACTGCTGCCGATCTGGCGGTGGCAGAAGAGGGCCAGCGCGGACTGTTGGCCGCAGACCTGATGCCCTACCTGCGCCACCTGCTGAACAGCGAGATGCTTTGATGATCGAGGGGCCGGATTGTTTACAGCTCTATCTGGCGGACGAGGCGGCGACGGTGGCTGCCGGCCGCCAGCTGGGTGGCTGCCTGCAGGGTGGTATGGTGATCTATCTGCAGGGCGACCTCGGCGCCGGCAAGACTACCACCAGCCGCGGTATTCTCTCCGCCTTTGGTCATTCAGGCGCAGTTAAGTCCCCCACCTATACCCTGGTGGAACCTTATGAATTTGCGGGCTTGACCCTCTACCACTTCGACCTCTATCGTCTGGGAGATGCGGAAGAGCTGGAGTACATGGGCATCCGCGACTACTTCACTGCCGATTCTGTCTGTCTGGTGGAGTGGCCCTCGCGGGGAACCGGAGTGTTGCCGGCGCCGGACCTGCAGCTGACCCTGACCACGGCGGCGCCGGGACGGCAGCTGCAGCTGGACGCGGGTACTGACGCAGGACGGGCAGCGCTGGCACAGTTTCGCCGGCAATACGCAGGCACTGCGCCTGCCAACCACTGATTACGAGAGTGCACCTGAACATTATGTCGCAGCGGAGACAGGCAATAATCGCGATGGCAGCCGGCCTGTGGCTGTTGCTGGCCGCGCCACTGTCGCTGGCCGATGCGGTGGTGGACAGTGTGCGCCTGTGGCGGGCTCCGGACAGCACCCGGCTGGTGTTTGACCTCAGTGGTGAGGTGGAACATAAACTGTTTCCCCTCAGCAACCCCGACCGCCTGGTGATCGATCTCAAACAGGCCAGCCTCAGTACCTCCCTGTCGCAACTGGAACTGGACGGTACACCTATCCGCAGCGTGCGATCGGCGGTGCGTAACGGCAGGGACCTGCGCGTGGTGCTGGACCTCAGTGGTGCCATCCGGCCGAAAAGTTTTTTCCTGCGCAAGCACGCCGATAAAAGTGACCGTTTGGTGGTTGACCTCTTTGATCGCGCTGCGGAAGTGGAAAAAACCGTGCAACAGGCGGTGCAGCAGCAGAGTGGCCAGCGCGATATTGTGATTGCCATTGACGCGGGCCATGGCGGCGAGGATCCGGGGGCACTGGGCCCGAAGATCGGCGGCAGCCGACTGCGGGAGAAAGATGTGGTGCTGGCCATCAGTAAAGAGCTGGCTGCCATGATCAACGCGGAAAAAGGCTACCGTGCGGAGCTGGTGCGTACCGGTGATTACTATATTCCCCTCAGCAAGCGCCGCGACGCCGCCCGTGAAAAGCGCGCCGACCTGTTTGTTTCGGTGCATGCCGATGCCTTTACCAACAGTAAGGCGCGCGGTGCATCCGTATTCGCGCTGTCGCTGCGCGGAGCTACTTCCGAGACCGCACGCTTCCTGGCCCAGAGCGAAAACGAGGCTGACCTTATCGGTGGTGCCGGCAGCCTGAGCCTGGATGACAAGGACGAACTGCTGCGCGGTGTGCTGGTGGAGCTCTCCATGAACAAACAGCTGGAACACAGTCTGCTGGCGGGTGACCGGGTACTGAAATCCATGGACTCGGTGGCCAAGCTGCACAAAAGCAACGTGGAGCAGGCGGGCTTTGCGGTGCTGAAGTCACCGGATGTGCCCAGCATCCTGGTGGAGACCGGGTTTATCTCCAACCCGGATGAAGCCAAAAAGCTCAACAGCAGCTACTACCGCAAGCAGATGGCGAAATCCATTTTCACCGGTATCCGGCAGCACTTTGAGGCGTTGCCACCGGCCGGTACCTATGTCGCCGCCCGTAAACAGGGGGGGGTAAAAGTGGCGGGCGAAGTTGAACACGTAATCACCCCGGGTGACACGCTCAGTGGCATTGCCCGTCGTTACGATGTCAGTGTGGCTGACATCCAGAAGGCCAATCGCATGAACAACAGTGTGATTCGTGTCGGTCAGAAATTGAAGATTCCGGCTTCCTGATGCCGCCGTGGTGCCGGCAGCGGCGCCGCACCTCCGAACCAGACCCAACCGTTTAATGGAAAGATTGATGGCAAAAATTCAGTTGCTCAGCCCCCGTTTGGCCAACCAGATCGCCGCGGGTGAAGTGGTGGAGCGCCCGGCGTCGGTGATCAAGGAGGTGCTGGAGAACAGCCTGGATGCGGGGGCCACCCGACTGGATGTGGATGTGGAACAGGGTGGTATCAAGCTGATGCGGGTGCGCGATAATGGCGGTGGCATCGACAGGGACGACCTGCCGCTGGCGTTGAGTCGTCACGCCACCAGCAAGATCTATCATCTCGATGACCTGGAGGCGGTGGGCACCCTCGGTTTCCGCGGCGAGGCACTGGCCAGTATCAGCTCCGTGTCGCGGCTGACGCTCACCAGCAACACCGAAGAGAGTAGTAATGGCTGGTGCGCCCGCACCGAAGGGCGGGACATGGAGGCGGAGCTGATGCCGGCGGCGCATCCCAGAGGCACCACGGTTGAGGTGCGTGACCTGTTTTTCAATACCCCGGCGCGGCGTAAATTCCTGCGTACCGAGAAGACCGAGTACAACCGTATCGAAGAGGTGGTACGGCGCCTGGCGCTGTCGCGTTTTGACGTCACCTTTAACCTGCGCCACAACGGCCGCGCCATTCACAACTGGCGTGCGGCGCAGACGCAGGCGGAGCAGGAGCGGCGGGTGGCGCAGGTGTGCGGTCCCAGCTTTATGGAGAACGCCCTGCATCTTGATATCGAGCGCTCCGGCTTGCGACTATGGGGCTGGGTGGCACTGCCGGCCTTCTCCCGCAGTCAGGCAGACCTGCAGCACTTCTTCGTCAATGGCCGCTCCATTCGCGACAAACTGGTGAGCCACGCCGTGCGCCAGGCCTATCAGGACGTGCTGTTCCACGGTCGTCATCCCGCCTTTGTGCTCTACCTGGAGCTGGATCCCGCCAGTGTGGATGTCAACGTGCACCCCACCAAGCACGAAGTGCGCTTTCGCGACGGCCGCATGGTGCACGACTTCCTGTTCCGCAGTCTGCACCAGGCGCTGGCGGATGTGCGACCACAGGACCGGCTGCCGGGCAGTGAGCCGGCGCAACTGCTGTCACAGCCACAGACCGAAGTCAGTGGTGGTGTCGGTACCGGTGAGTTTCAGGGGCAGGAGGCGATGCGCTTCCAGCCCCAGGTCGGCAGCCGCCCCATGGGCTATGGCGGTGGCAGCGGTACGGCACCGTCAATGGATGGCTACCGCTCGCTCTACAGTGTCTCCGAGCCTGCACTCGGTGGGCCTCTGCCCACGGAGCAGCCGCAGGATAATGAGGACATTCCACCACTGGGTTACGCCATCGCGCAGCTGAAAGGGATTTATATCCTGGCGGAAAACGCCCAAGGCCTGATCCTGGTGGATATGCACGCGGCCCACGAGCGCATCACCTATGAGCGCCTCAAGCAGGCCACCGACAGCCAGCAGCTGCAGACCCAGCCGCTGCTGGTGCCGGAAACCATGGCGGTAAGTCAGAAAGAAGCGGATTACGCCGAGGAGAATCGGGCCCTGTTCCAGCAGCTCGGTTTTGACCTGCAGCGGGCGGGGCCGGAGAGCCTGATCATTCGCCAGATCCCGGTGCTGTTGAATCGCGCCAATGTAGAACAGCTGGTGCGCGACGTGCTTGCTGACCTCATGCAGCACGGCAGTACCCGGCGCTTGCAGGAGCACATGAACACCATTCTGGCGACCATGGCCTGTCACGGCTCGGTGCGTGCCAACCGGCGTCTGTCGATTGCGGAGATGAACGCGCTGTTGCGGGATATGGAAGCCACCGAGCGCAGTGGCCAGTGCAACCACGGCCGCCCCACCTGGACCCTGATGAGCATGACCGAGCTGGATAAACTGTTCCTGCGCGGACAGTAGCCCGCTAGCTTTTTACGCCGGCCAGAGGCGGCGGCCGGCATCCCTTCTGCCATAACTCCAGCGCGGCCTCGGCATCCACGGGTTTGGAGTAGAGAAAGCCCTGGCCAAAGTCGCAGGCATTGTGGGCCAGAATGTTCTGGTGCGCCAGTGTCTCCACTCCTTCTGCCACCACCTTCAATCCCAGCTTGTGCGCCATGGCGATAATGGCGCTGACAATCTCGCGGTCGTCGTTATCGCTGGTGATGTCCTGAATAAACGAACGGTCAATTTTCAGTACGTTGACCGGCAGCGATTTCAGGTAGCTGAGTGACGAGTGCCCGGTGCCAAAGTCGTCAATGGCGACGGAAACCCCCAGCGCCTGCAGTCTGCTGAGCTGTTTGCGGGTCAGCTCCACATCCGCCATCAGCATCGTCTCCGTCACCTCCAGCTCTATGCTGTGAGGCGGGATCTGGTGGCGTTCCAGTGAGGCGGAAACCTGCTCTACCAGGTCGGTATCCTGCAACTGGCTGGGAGAGAGATTGATGGCTGTGCATGTCACCTCTTGTCCGAGACTGTGCCAGTGGGCGATCTGCCGGCACACTTCATCGATGACCCAACTTCCCAGTGGCACAATCAGTCCGGTCTCTTCGAGCACACTGATAAACATATCCGGGTAGAGCAGCCCGCGCTCCGGGTGTTGCCAGCGTATCAGCGCCTCGAAGCCAAACACGCGGCCGTTCTCCAGCTCGATCTGTGGCTGGTAGTGGAGGATAAATTCACGGGCGCGAATGGCGCGGCGCAGCTCCGACTCAAACGCGACCCGGTGTACCGCTTCGTCGGTCATGTAGGATTCGAACTGCATGTAGTTGTTGCGCCCCTGGGCCTTGGCCTTGTACATGGCAATTTCGGCGTTGCGCAGCAGCTCCTCGCTGCTGCTGCCGTCGGCGGGAGCCGAAACAATGCCGATACTGGCGGAGACGATGACATCGGCGTGGCCAAGTTTGATGGGGGTGCTGACGGCTCGCAGTATGTTCTGCGCCACACCAAAGCGATCCTGCGGATAGGTCATGGAGGTGAGAATGATGCAAAACTCGTCGCCGCCAAGACGGGCGATGGTATCGGTGGTGCGTACGCACGAACGCAGCCGTTGTGATACCACTTTCAGCAGTTCATCTCCGGCGGAGTGACCCAGTGAGTCATTGATGCGCTTGAAGTTGTCGAGATCAATAAACAGGAGTGAAAAGAAGCTGTTGTCTGCCGCGCTGACTTTCAGGGCGGCATTGATCTGCTCGATCAGTACCGGGCGGTTATTGAGCTGGGTCAGGGTGTCAAAGGTGGCGAGGGTGTGCAGTCGGTTGCTGCGCTGGATCAGCTCGTCGCTCATGGCGGTCAGCTGTTCACAGACATTCTCCTCAATGGTGTTGAGTTGGTCGATCTCATCGGTAAGCCAATGATTGGAGCGGTTCTCCCGCAGGCGCTCCAGGGCGGTGCGGAAATTGCCGCTGGTGAGCATCGGCACTATCTCGGCCAGCCGGTTGAGGCGGTGGATAGGCTGCCAGATGAACAGCAGTAACAGCAGGCAGGAGAACAGTATCCCGGCCACCGCCGCCACCATGTGCGAGGCGCTGGATGCGCGCATGATAGAGGCGCTGGAAGAGGTGTCGGCAATGATCACGAAATAGCCGGGGCTGCGGCTCTCTTCAATGGAGACGATGTCGATATCGTAGGTGCGCCCCTGGAAGGTAATGCTGTTGCTCTGGTTGAGGGCGCTGTGCATCCCCACCCGTTCCGTCAGCGCTTGCAGGATGGGCACTGCACTGCCGGGGGAGGTCATGATCTTGATATCCTGCTGCCACCCCGGTAACTGTTCTACCGCCGACCCGTTGTTGCTGGTGCTCGGTAGCATGATGCCGATATAGGTGTCGGATATGCGGGCGAAGTCGATAAGCATATCTGCCATGGTGATCTCCAGCTGCAGGTACTGCGGCTGTTTGTCGGCGGTCAGAATGGGCGCGATGATGACCTGGCGGCAGGAGCGTTCACAGACAATGCCCCAGTGGGGCGTCGGGTTGATGTCGGAGGATTGTGGCAGCGGGGCCTGCACCTTGCTGGTCTGCCAGAGTACCTTGCCGCTGTGGTCGTAAATCGCAGCATCTTCAATGCCCCAGTTCAGCTGCAGTGTGGGCCAGTTGGAGAGCAGCAATTGTTGCAGGGAGAGTTGTGGGTCGTTGCTGCCCAGCGCCGGCATCAGATCGATCAGCTGCAGATAGTGGTGGTAGGACTGAATCAACAGCCCCTCCAGCTCCTTGTTAATGGAGGCAAAGTTCTGCTGCTGTTGCTGCTGTGCCAGGCTCTGCATCTGTCGCTGGTTGAGAAATAATAACAGGCTGCAGAGCCCGATCAGAATCGCGGCTATCAGGCCAATGGCTTTCCATCTCAGGCTGACGAACACGGCAATTGCCTCAGAACTGGTAGTGGATTTGGGCTGCTACCATGGACCAATCCTTTTCGGTATCCGGCAGCCAGTTCTCGTTCCAGGAGAGCCACGCGGTACCGGTAACCTCGTGCAGTTCCAGCGCCAGGTGCCAATTCTTGTTGGGGCTGTAGGAGACACCGAAAGTAGAGTCGTAGGCGTAACGGTTATGGGCCGGCCGTCCGGTGGTGGTGGCGAACTGACTGCCGTCCTTGTCGTCCTTGTCGGCGTAGAAGATGTCCCGTCGGGCGTAGACACGCACACCGTTGGGCCAGCGATAGGCAATGGCGCCGTAGAGGCCGCGGGTGGGCTGGTCCTGGCGTCCCCGGGGTGAGGAGTCGTAGCGGTCGTAGGTCAGGTTCTGGAGCTCAGCGGTGAACTGCCAGCGCTCCAGGTTGGCGTCCAGTGAAAACAGGTGAATATAAGTGGTGGTGTGGCCGGGGTAGCCGTTCAGCGGTACAAGCTGCGTCACACCGGGACCGACGGTAATCTGGCGGGTACCGGGATCCGGCTCAAACTCGGTATAGATTTCGGTGTAGGTGTAGCCGAGCTTCAGCCGTGAACCGAAGGACTCCGTGGTAATGCGGGCGATGGTGATATCTTCGTTGACCAGCTCGCCCTTGAGGCCGGCGGGGATAAAGAATTCGTTTTCCGCCTCCTCTGTAATGATCGGCTTGCCGGTAAGCAGGTCCAGTTGCAGCAGGTGGTCACCCAGATACCAGTGGCCATAGAGCGAGATTGAGTCGGAGCTGTGGAATACGTCCCGGAAGGGATCAATGTAGATGGATTCCGGCAGCAGGATGGAGGGCCGGTAGGCGGCGATATCCCGTGTCTCGCTGTAGAGCCCGTAGGGGTTTTTCACCCGTCCGGCACGCAGGCCCCACTGGGTATCCATGCTCTCGAAGAGGTTGAGGTCGGCAAAAGCGTAGTCGGTATAGATACCATCCGGTGAGGTTTTACCCGCGCGCCGGTACAGCGCCTGCCCGGAGACGGTCAGTTTCGGGTGCAGGCGCCAGTTGAGGCCCAGCGCGGCGCTGCTGAACTCCCAGCTGGTGTTTTCACTGTCGCCGAAGAAGCTGTTATCGGATGTCTTTATGACCCCCTGACTCAGGAAGCCATGCCACTGGGGGCCGGACTCCGCCAGCAGCTGCGGGCTCAGCAGGCAGCAGAGCAGGGCCAGCGCGCGCCGGACGAGCTGCTCGCTAGAGCGTAATGTCGACAATAATAAGAGACTCATTGCTCTTCTCTTGTAGGAGTTCGGAGATATCCGGGGTCAGTTCCAGATAGCCTATGCTGCCCGGGTGCCGGCGCAGCTGTTGCAACATGGTGGTGCTGTCAGGGACTTCATTGGGGGCCTGTCCGGTGCCGGTGTAGACCAGTCGGTCCCAGTGGCGGCGCAGCTGATGTGGCAGTAATGCCAGCACCTGTTGCACAAAGTGCTGGTGAGCGGGGCTCTGGTCGGGCATGACATAGGCCCGGATCGGCGTGCCATCGCTCCAGCGGCGGGCATTCATGGAGAAGATGGCGCGAATTTCGTTGATCTGCAGGTTTTCCCGGTAGGGAGGGGGATTCAGTAATACGGCAATCCGGTGTGGTGCGCTGTCTGTATCGGCGGCACGCGCACTCCCGCAGGCGGCAATAAGCAGCCACAGCATAAGGCATCTCAGGTATGAGAGCGGGGCGGGAATGTGACGATGATGGTGCGTCATGGAGCTTTGGTGCAAAAGTCCTCCACACGCTGGGGTAAATTGCACTGGCAATGCCGATTCAAGATTCTGGCATTGTAATGCAAGATAGACCCTCCTGTTACCCCGATTCGTACCCAATTACCGGATGAGTTGATGGTTAACAATACCTTCATGGTAAAATGCAATAATGCACGACAGCAATGTTTTTTCTGGCGACAATGGCCGCCCTCTGGTGGTCTTCCTGATGGGGCCTACAGCCTCGGGCAAGACCGATCTGGCCATCGCCCTGCATCAGCGACTGCCCATGGATATCATCAGCGTCGATTCGGCACTGGTCTACCGGGGGCTGGATATTGGTTCTGCCAAACCCGATGCCCGGGAGCTGGCGCAGGCTCCGCACCGACTGCTGGACCTGAGGGATCCGGCCGAACCCTATTCCGCCGCCGATTTTCGCGAGGATGCACTGCGGGCGATTGAGGAAATTCACGCGGCGGGTCGCATACCCTTGCTGGTGGGTGGCACCATGATGTATTTCAAGGCGCTGCTGGAGGGGTTCGCGGATATGCCCGCCGCCGATGCGGGGGTGAGGGCTGCCATTGAGGCCGACGCCGGGCGCCACGGCTGGCCCTGGGTGCACCAGCAGCTGGCGGCAGTCGATCCCGACTCTGCCGCCCAGATTCACCCCAATCACTCCCAGCGCCTGAGTCGGGCACTGGAGGTGTACCGTGTCAGCGGCCAGACCATGACCGCCTTGCGCCAGAAACAGGAGCGTCAGGATCAGGATCTGCGGCAGCGCTACGACGTGCTGCAGGTGGCCATCATGCCTCGCCAGCGCAAGGTGCTGCATGAGCGTATCGAGAGGCGCTTCCTGCGTATGCTGGAGCAGGGTTTTCTGGCGGAAGTGGAGGCGCTGCACCGGAGACCGGATCTGCACCGTGAGCTTCCGGCAATCCGCGCTGTGGGTTACCGCCAGGTGTGGGAGTACCTGGATGGCGACTGCAGCTACGAAGAGATGGTGGAGCGGGGCATTGCCGCCACCCGTCAGCTGGCCAAGCGCCAGTTGACCTGGCTGCGGGGCTGGCCCGATCTGCATACGATCTATACGGACACGGAGGCTGGTCAAAATCGTCAAAATTTTGAGCTGCTGAACGAATTTTTGAACTTTTTACCGAAACTGCCCCTATAATAGGGCGGTGCTATCAGGTTTCTGGTGTGCCGTCAGTCAAAGTCAGTTCATTAAACGCTTGTTGGCCAGTCTGACCATTAGCAGATTGGTGTTTTTGCTTGTTTCTGAATGAAGGAGAATAACTATGTCAAAGGGGCACAGCTTACAAGACCCTTATTTGAATGTTCTGCGCAAAGAGCGCATTCCGGTTTCCATCTATCTGGTTAACGGCATTAAGTTACAGGGGCAGATCGAGTCCTTCGATCAGTTTGTCGTACTGCTGAAAAATACCGTCAGCCAGATGGTTTACAAACACGCGATTTCTACCGTGGTGCCTTCCCGCCCGGTGCGTGTTCCCATGCTGAACCCTGCGGCCTCTGCCGATGGGGAAGAAAGCGAGTCCTGATACCCTGAGGTACGTGGTTGTTTTTTGAGCGTCCCGAATCCGGTGAACTGGCGGTGCTGGTTCACCTGGAATTTCCCCAACACACCGACCCGGATGATCCCCGCGAATTCGAAGAGCTGGTGCTGTCAGCCGGCGGTGATCCCGTTGCCATGATTTCCGGCCATCGAGCCACTCCTCACGCCCGCTACTTTGTCGGTACCGGCAAGCTCGAAGAGCTGCGGGAGTGTGTCGAAACGCACGGTGCCGAGCTGGTGATCTTCAATCACACCCTGAGCCCCAGCCAGGAGCGCAACCTGGAGAAGGAGCTCAAGTGCCGGGTGCTGGACCGCACCGGCCTGATCCTCGATATCTTTGCCCAGCGCGCCCGCACCCATGAGGGCAAGCTGCAGGTGGAGCTGGCGCAACTGCGTCACATGTCCACCCGGCTGATTCGCGGCTGGACCCACTTGGAGCGTCAGAAAGGGGGTATTGGCCTTCGCGGTCCCGGTGAAACCCAGCTGGAAACCGACCGTCGCCTGCTGCGGGTACGCATCAAGTCCATCGAAAAAAGGCTGGAAAAGGTGCGCAAGCAGCGGGACCAGGGCCGTCGTGCCCGGCGCCGTGCCGAGGTGCCTACCGTGTCGCTGGTGGGTTACACCAACGCCGGCAAGTCCACCCTGTTCAACTGCATCACTGCGGCCGGGGTTTACGTCCAGGACCAGCTGTTTGCTACGCTGGATCCCACCATGCGCCGCATCGAGCTGCCCACCCTGGGGCCGGCGGTGCTGGCGGATACGGTGGGCTTTATCAGCCACCTGCCGCACCGCCTGGTGCAGGCATTCCGGGCAACCCTGGAAGAAGCGGCCAGTGCCGATCTGCTGCTGCACGTGATTGATGCCGCCGCGGAAGAGCGCAGCCGTAACATTGAACAGGTGGAAGAGGTGCTGGAGGAGATTGGCGCTGCTGACCTGCCCCAGCTCAAGGTGTACAACAAGATCGACCTGCTGGAGGAGTTGCAGCCACGCATTGATCGCAACGACCAGGGGCGACCGATTGCTGTATGGTTGTCGGCGCAGAGCGGCGTCGGCGTGGAGCTGTTGCTGGAAGCGCTGGCGGAACTGCTGGGCGAGGACCGGGTGGTGCAGACTCTCATTCTGGCGCCGGCGCAGGCGCGCTTGCGTGCCCGGCTCTATGCCTGTCACGCTGTGACTCACGAAGACTACACTGACTGTGGGGATATGGAGCTGGCCATCAATGTGCCAAAGTCCGATCTGTTGCGTATCCTCAGTCAGGAGCATCTGCAGTATGACGAGTTGCGCTGGCATTGAACCGGCGCGCGTCAGAACAAATAAGCAAAGACGCTAAAGAACACAGATCAGCAACCGTTAAGGCAGAGTTAATTCGGTTAACAATAACAGTGGCTTTGTTAGAATCGCTGTCGCTTTGATGGTCGCAGACCAGGAAATTTAAAAACGGAGATGAACTATGGCCTGGAACGAACCGGGTGGTAACGATCAGGACCCATGGGGAGGCAGAAAAGGTGGTGATGGACCACCGGATCTGGATGAGGCCCTGAAAAAATTTCAGGAGAAACTGAACGGCATATTCGGCGGCGGCTCCGGCGGTAGCGGGAGTTCCGGAGGTGGCTTCAGTGGCAGCCTGCTGGGTCTGCTGCTGGTAGGTGCCCTGGTGGTCTATGGCCTGTTCGGTATCTATCAGGTCAACGAGCAGGAGCGTGCCGTGGTGCTGCGCCTGGGGGTCTATCACGATACCGTGGGGCCGGGCCTGCACTGGAACCCGCCTTTGATTGATCAGGTCTTTCCGGTCAACGTCACCAAGGTGCGCTCGCGCAGTGCCCGCGGTCAGATGCTGACCCAGGATCTGAATATCGTCGACGTAACCCTCTCCGTGCAGTACGAGATCGGTGATGTCAAAAGCTTCGTGCTGAATGTGCGTGATCCCGAGAGCTCACTGGTACAGGCCACCGACAGTGCCCTGCGTCATGTGGTGGGCTCCAGCCCTATGCACGAGGTGCTGACTGAAGGCCGTGAGAAGATCGCCATTGAAGTGCAGACGCGCTTGCAGGCGTACCTGGACTCTTACCAGACCGGTATCAGTCTCGGTACGGTGAACGTGGAAGACACCTCTCCGCCTCGTGAAGTGCAGGCGGCGTTCGATGACGTGAACAAGGCGCGGGAAGATGAGGAGCGGCTGAAGAACGAAGCCCAGACCTACTCCAACGGCATCCTGCCGGAAGCACGTGGTGCGGCGCAGCGCGTGATCGAGGAGGCCATGGCCTACCGCGAACAGGTGGTGGCCAAGGCAGAGGGTGAGGCCAAGCGCTTTGAGCAGCTGCTGACCGAGTATCGCAAGGCGCCGAAAGTGACCCGTGAGCGTCTCTATATCGATGCCATGCAGGAAGTGATGTCAAACAGCTCCAAGGTGATGGTGGATGTGAAGGGTGGTAACAACATGCTCTATCTGCCGCTGGACAAGATCATCGGCAGTGGCAGCAAGCCGGTGACTTCCGGTCGCGCGGAGGATGTCTCCCCCGATGTGATTCGTGAGATTGCCGATCAGGTGGCCGATCAGTTGCGCCGTGAGTCAATCAACAACACCCGTCGCAGGGAGGTGCGCTGATTATGAATAACAAATTGTTTGCCGCCGTGGTGGCGGTGTTGCTGGCGGTTGTGCTGGCGTCCAACACCCTCTACATCATTCACGCCACCGAGCGTGGGGTGCTGCTCAAGTTCGGTAAGGTGGTGGAGGCTGATCTGCCGCCCGGTCTGCACTGGAAGTTGCCCATGGTGCACGAGGTGCGCAAGTTTGACGCCCGTATCCTGACCCTGGATGCGCGCCCCGAGCGTTTCCTGACGGTGGAGAAGAAAGGCATTATCGTCGACTCCTTCGCCAAGTGGCGGATTCAGGATGTCGGCACTTTCTACACCTCCACCAACGGTGAGGAGTCTCGGGTCGAGCAGCTGCTGGCGCAGCGCATCAACGAAGGCCTGCGCAACCAGTTTGCCACCCGCTCCCTGCAGGAGGTGGTAAGTGGTGAGCGTGACCAGTTGATGGAAGACCTGACCGGCAGCCTCAACAAGCTCACTCTGGAGCGCTACGGTATCCAGCTGGTGGACGTGCGCGTGAAGCGCATCGACCTGCCGGAGCAGGTGAGTGATTCGGTGTTCAGCCGTATGACCACCGAGCGTGAGCGGGAAGCCCGTGAGCACCGCTCCAAGGGTAAGGAGCAGGCTGAAGTGATTCGCGCCGACGCCGATCGCCAGCGCACCATTCTCGAGGCCGAGGCCTATCGTGATGCGGAGCAGATGCGTGGTGAAGGTGACGCCAAGGCGGCAGCCATCTACGCGGCCGCTTATAATCAGGATCCGGAGTTCTACAGCTTTATGCGCAGTCTCACTGCCTATAAGGAGTCCTTCCAGACCAAGGGCGATGTGCTGCTGGTGGCGCCGGACAGCGAGTTCTTCCGCTACCTCAAGGACAAGACCCCCGAGTAGGTCGAAAGCCGCGCCGCGCCTGCGTTGTTACGCAGTGCGCATCGGTGGTAGAATGCATCAACCGGGCCCGAACAGGCCCGGTTTTTTTGTGTCTGGCAGATCCGTAATTCTGCCGGCGCCAAGATTTTACAGTCCTCGGAATACAGGCAAGCGCCGGTCATGTGGGAAGAGTTGGGAAAGGCGTTCTGCCTGATGCTGGTACTGGAGGGGATTTTACCCTTCCTCTACCCCCAGCGCTGGCGCCGTATGGTGGCGACCCTCGCGCAGGTTAGCGACCAGCAGCTGCGCCTGGTGGGACTGTTGAGCATGCTGGCCGGTGCCGGCCTGCTGTACCTGATTCACTGAACGGCGGGTTGCCGGCTCCGGTGCCGGAGTCCTGGCCTGCCTCAAGAGGTTGAACATCACCCATGACCTACGCTGACCGTTGGTTATTGCCTGATGGCGTCGAAGATATCCTGCCTGAGAAGGCCGCCCGTATAGAGACGCTGAGACGGCGGCTGCTGGATCTCTACCAGCGCTGGGGCTATGAGCTGGTGATCCCGCCGCTGATTGAGTACACCGAGTCCCTGTTGATCGGTCTGGGCAGTGACATCGACCTGATGACCTTCAAGATTACCGATCAGCTCTCCGGTCGCACCATGGGTATTCGTGCGGATATTACCCCGCAAACCGCCCGTATTGATGCCCACAGCCTGCAGCGCAGCGGGCCGTCCCGACTCTGCTACGCCGGCCATGTACTCTTTACCCGCCCCAAGTCCCCGCTGGGTACCCGTTCACCGATCCACGCCGGTGTCGAGCTCTATGGTGAGGCCGGGGTAGAGGCGGATGTCGAAGTGATTTGCCTGTTGCTGGCGTCGCTGCAGGCCTGTGGCTTGCAGCAGCTGAATATCGACCTGGGGCACGTGGAGATTTACCGCAGCCTGGCCGACATGGCCGGCCTGGACACCACCCAGGAGAGCGAGCTGTTTGACCTGCTGCAGAGCAAGGCAGTGGCCGATATCAGCGCCTGGGTGGATGCCAACGTCAAACAGGCCGCGGTCGCCGCCATGCTCAAGGCGCTGCCGCAACTGGCGGGTGACCGCACCATCCTCAAGGCGGCGCGGGAAAAGCTGACCGCCGCTCCGGCAGCGGTGTCTGAGGCGCTGGATACCCTGGACGCGATCGCGGCCAGCCTGACAGAGCGCTATCCGCAGGCGCGCCTCTACTTTGATTTAAGTGAGCTGCGGGGCTACAACTATCACACCGGCGTGGTGTTTGCGGCCTTCGCCCCGGGCTTTGGTGTCTCGGTGGCCAACGGCGGTCGCTACGACCACGTGGGTGAAGTGTTTGGCAATGCCCGCCCGGCCACCGGTTTTGCGATCGATATTACCGCCATCGACAAGCTGGTGCGGGTGCCGCCCCCGTCCCACGGTGCTGTTTTTGCGCCCCACAGTGATGAGCCCGGCTGGTGGCAGGAGATCAATCGCCTGCGAGAGCAGGGCGAAGTGGTGGTGTGTGGCTTTCCCGGTCAGGGCGTGGCGGATGTACACGCCGATTGCGACCGGCAGCTGGTATTCGAACATGGGCGCTTCTCTGTGAAGTCTCTCTGAATCTGTTAATTCCCTCTACACGAGTTATCTGAACGATGGGCAAGAACGTTGTTGTGCTGGGCACCCAATGGGGTGACGAAGGCAAAGGTAAAATTGTTGACCTGCTGACCGACCAGGTGTCGCTGGTGACCCGCTTTCAGGGCGGTCATAACGCCGGCCATACGCTGGTGATCGACGGCAAGAAGACGGTTCTGCATCTCATCCCCTCCGGCATCCTGCGTGCCGATGTGACCTGCATGATTGGCAACGGTGTGGTGCTGGCCCCCGATGCCCTGATCAAGGAGATGGCTGGCCTGGAAGCCACCGGTGTGCCGGTGCGCGAGCGCCTGCGCCTGTCCCCCGCCTGTCCGCTGATCCTGCCTTATCACGTGGCGTTGGATCTGGCCCGCGAAGCGGCCCGCGGCAATGCCAAGATCGGCACCACCGGTCGCGGTATTGGCCCGGCCTACGAAGACAAGGTGGCCCGTCGCGGCCTGCGCCTGGGTGACCTGATGTGTCCCGAGCGCTTTGCCACCAAGCTGAAAGAGGTGCTGGAGTACCACAACTTCGCACTGGTGAACTACTACAAGGCCGAAGCGGTGGACTACGACACCGTGCTGCAGGACGCGCTGGCCTGGGGTGAGCAGCTGCGGCCGATGGTGGCAGACGTTACTGACCTGCTGCACACCGCCCGCGAAAATGGCGAAAGCATTTTGTTTGAAGGTGCCCAGGGTTCCCTGCTGGATATCGACCACGGTACCTACCCGTTTGTGACCTCGTCCAACACCACCGCCGGCGGTACCGCCACCGGTTCCGGTTTTGGCCCTCTCTACCTGGACTATGTACTGGGCATCACCAAGGCCTACACCACCCGCGTCGGCGGTGGCCCATTCCCCACCGAGCTGGAGTGTGCGGTGGGCAAGCACCTGGGTGAGAAAGGTCACGAGTTCGGTGCCACTACCGGTCGTCAGCGCCGTACCGGCTGGTTCGATGCCGTCGCCGTGCGTCACGCCATCCGCATCAACAGCATCTCCGGCCTCTGCCTCACCAAGCTGGATGTACTGGATGGCCTGGAGACGGTCAAAATCTGTATCGGCTACCAGGACAGCCAGGGCAATACCATTGGTATTCCTGCGGATGCGGAAGGCTGGGAAGAGGTGGTGCCGGTTTACGAAGAGATGTCCGGCTGGAGCGACAGCACCGTGGGCGCCAAGAGTTGGGACGAGCTGCCGGCGGAGGCCCAGGCCTACATCAAGCGTCTGGAAGAGCTGGTGGGCGCCCCTGCCGATATCATCTCCACTGGCCCGGATCGGGTGGAGACCATCGTGCTGCGTCACCCCTTCGCCTGACCGACGTGCACTCTGCGGATGGTTAGAACCATCCGCAGCCACAAAAAAGCCGCCTTTCATGGCGGCTTTTTTGTGGCTGCTCATCTGACAGCTTATTGCTGCCGCTGGTTCCAGTCGATGCACTCCTGCAAGGTGACGCCGCTGCCACCGAAGATATCCAGCGCGCTGCCGATGGTAAGGTCCACCCGTCCGTCGGAGAGCTGCTCCACCAGCTGCAGGTCCTGCAGGCTGCGGGCGCCACCGGCGTAGGTGACAGGAATGGGGCAGCTGCTGCCCAGCAGGCTGACCAGGGCTTCATCGATGCCACCCTGCAGCCCCTCGACATCGGCGGCGTGGATCAGGAACTCGCAGCAGTGTTCGCTCAGTGCCTGCAGGGTGTCGGCATTGACCGGTGTGGTAGTAACTGTCTGCCAGCGGTTGGTGGCGATGTTCCAGCCGTCGCCGGTGCGACGGCAGCTCAGATCGAGTACCAGTCGTTCGCGGCCGGTCTCGGCCTTGACCTGCTCCAGCCGCTGCCAGGAGAACTCCCCGTCCTCAAACAGCCAGGAGGTGACGATCACCTGGGCGGCGCCGGCCTGCAGGTAACGGGCGGCGTTGTCGGCGGTGACACCACCACCAAACTGCAGGCCGCCGGGCCAGGCTGCCAGAGCTGCCAGTACCGCGGCTTCATTGCCGGAACCAAGGGCGATGACATGGCCACCTGTGAGCTGGTGCTGGCGATAGAGCTCAGCGTAGTAGACGGAGTCCTTGTCACTGACAAAGTTGGTGGTGGCGCCGCTGTCGTTAAGGCTGCCGCCGACAATCTGTTTTACCTGGCCCTGGTGGAGATCGATACAGGGGCGGAAAAGGGTCACGGCGGGCTCCTTGGGTTGCGCAGCGAAAAGGTTGGGGCGGGATTATAGCGTTTTGCCGGGCCCGGGGCAGGCCCTAATCCACCTGCCCGGAGGGGGCCTTGAGCCAGTCGCCCATGGCCTGGAACACAAGGTCGCGATAGCGGGGCAGCTCATTCACCAGCTGGTGACGCGCGCCGGCAACCACCTTCACCTCAGTGTTGGGAAAGACCGCCTGTATCTGCGGCAGGTTGTAGCGGAAGTCGATGGTGCCGTCAGCATCCCCCTGTACCAGCAGCAGCGGGCGCTGTTGGGCAGGTTGTTGCACAAATTGCTGCTGCCAGCGATGCATGGCTTCCACCCAGCGCAGCGGGGTGTGGCGGTATTGCAGTGGATCGGCGTTGCGCACAAAGCCGAGGAACTCTTCGTCGTGTGAGTTGCTGGTGAACTTGCGCGGCAGCTGGCCCAGGTGCCGCAGCAGCGGCAGGGCGTATTGCAGGTGCCCCCAGCCTTTGGGGCGCAACAGTGGTGCCAGCAGGCAGACGCGGTTGATCGCCTCCTGCGCGGGGTGCTGGCAGAGGTAATTGAGCCACACGGCGCCGCCGGTGCTCTGGCCGGCACCGTGCCAGGGGCGCGGCAGCAGCCCGGGCGCGCTGGCGCACAGGTCCAGGCACGCCTCCAGCACCAGCCGGTACTCATCAAAAGAGCCAATGCTGCAGCGCTCGCCACTGCTGAGGCCGTGGCCGGGGAGATCGAACGTCACCAGGTTCCAGCCCTGTTGCAACAGGTAGCGCAGGGCGTGCTGCATCAGGCCGACGTGATCGGTAAAGCCGTGCAGGAAAAAGAGTGTGCCGCGGGGGTTGGCCTGCAACCAGAGGTGGCTGACGATGCGGTAGCTGGCGGCATCAAAGGTGCCGCACAGGTGCTGTTGGCAGTGACCCTCCTGCACAAAGTCGGTGTGGTAATACCGGCACCAGCTGGCAAGCAGCGGCAGGTTTTCGGTCCCGGGACCGTTGAGCAGACTGTGGAGGCCGGGAAGCTGGCGACTGAGTGTGTCGGCGTCAGCGACAGTGAAGGGCATGGCTCAAACCGGTGGCAGTGGCAGTGGGGCGGCCAGACTGACACAGGGGCTGGCCGCCTTCAAGGTTTACTGCCACTGCAGGCCGCTGGTGTCCGGGCTGTCGTCGGTGCGGTCCGGCAAGGCAGGGTAGTCGCCGATACCGGCTTTCTTGCGATCCGGGAAGGTGATGCTGCCCTCGCTGCTGCCAGAGGCATCGCGGCCCACAATCACATTGCCGCGCACGTTGGAGAGGTCGTATTTCTGACGGGTGTGCAGCAGGTAGTTGGGGCCGTCGCGCTCCAGTATGAAGAGGTTGTTGGTGATCTGCAGCTGGTTGTTGCGCTTGTTGTCTTCCAGGGCGAAGCCGATGACGTCGCCATTGGTGGTGCCGGGCCCCTGGTGCAACACCGAGTCGGTAATCACCAGTTTGCCGCCGTTGGAGATATCCACCAGCCGGCTGTCGTCAGAGGAGAGGGAGGTCAGCAGGCTGTTGCGGATCTCGTTGACGGCAGCGCGGGATTTGATTTCGTGGCCCGAACCGCGGGCGGCGGCAAAGATACTGTTGCTGATGTAGAGCTCTCCCCCGCCGACATAGACACCGTGGGCGCGACCACCGCGACCCAGTTTCACAAAGCGACTGTCGTGGATGCGCATGATGCCGGGGGTGTAGCCGGTCAGCAGGCCCTGGTCGCTGTCGTGAAAATAGACATGATCGAGGATGATGTTCTTGCCTTCCAGGCGTACGCAGGCACCGTTGCGATCGCTGACGGAGATGCCGCTGCATTCAATGTTACGGATAAGGGTGTTGTGGCCCCGGATTACCATGGCGCCCTTGCCGCCGGTGGCCTTGTTGCGGATATGCACCGAACCATTGCCGATGATCCTGGTATTGCTGGCGGTGAGGATAAAGGCTTCCTCGTAGATGCCGGGCCCGATCATCAGGGTATCACCGTCGCGCAGTGCCTTGACCGCCTGCTGCAGGTTGGGGAACAGGCGCGTGCCGATGCGGATCTCCCCCGCTGCCATGGGGGTGCCGGCTTGCGGTTGCCATGGGGGCAGCACCTGTTGCAGTTCACTCTCCAGGTCATACTCCACCGGGATGGTGCCAGCCATGGCCGCCAGCATCGGGAAACTGTCGTTGAAGCGCTCCACCATGCGCTCCTGCACCTTGTAGATGACGCCAGGAAAAAACAGGTAGACGGTGAGGGCGGAGAGGTGTGCGACCAGTCCGGCCAGGGCGAAATAGAGAACGACCAGTCTGATGACTTTCTGCATGCGGCAATCCCTTCTGCTGAGTATCCGGCCTGCTTCAGGCATCCATTGCGACCGGCGGCAAGGTGTCCAGTATGACCGCCAACCGCGGCAGGCTGCAACCTGGGGGCAGTAGCCGAGGTTTACGGTGGGCTCTCCTTTTGACTATAATTATAATAAGTATAGTTATTAAGTGTAGGCTTATGGAAGACACACTCGCCTCCCTTTTCTCCGATACCTCCCGCCTGATGCGGCGCTATTTTGATGAGCGCGCGCGCGAAATTGGTATCACCAGGCCCCAGTGGCAGGTGCTGACCATGCTGAACCGGCATGAGGGGATCAATCAGGGTGGCCTGGCGGAGCTGCTGGTAGTGGAACCCATTACCCTCTGCCGCATGGTGGATCGCCTGCAGGAGGCGGAGCTGGTGGAGCGCCGCCGCGACCCCAATGACCGCCGGGCCTGGTTGCTGTTCCTCACCGATCGGGCCCGCCAGTTACTCACGGACCTGAAGCCGGTGGGTGAGCAGCTGGTACAAAAAGCGTTTGCCGGACTGGAGCCGGGTGAACTGGAACAACTGCGGCGGGCGCTGCGCTGCGTCCGTGACAATCTCACGCGCTGAAGGCGCCTGCCTTCCGTCCGACCTCATGCGGAGCTGTATATGTCGCAATCATTCCGACGTTTAACCCTGATGCTGGGGGTGCCGCTGCTGCTGGCGGCGGCAACCGGCGCCTACTACTTCCCGGGCCTCTCCTATGCCAGTACCGACAACGCCTATGTGCAGCAGCACAAGGTAGGTGTCAGCGCCGAAGTGGGGGGCCGCATTGTTGAGGTGGCAGTGAGTGAAAACCAGCGCGTAGCGGCCGGTGACCTGCTGTTCCGCATCGATCCCGAACCCTACCAGCTGGCGCTGCAGGAGGCACAGGCGGAGCTGGCCAATGCCCGGGCCCGACTGGAGCAGCTGGAGACCGACCTGCAGACGTCGTCGGTGGATATTGAGCGCGCGGAGGAGGATGTGCGCTTCTACGAGAAGGAGCTGCAGCGCCATCTGGCACTGGCCAAGACCGGTGTCTCCACCGACGCCCAGCTGCGCGCCGCCGAGCACGCGCTGTCTGCCGCACGTTCGGAGCTGGCGACGGCCCGCGCTGATGCGGCCAAGGCGAGGGCGGCGCTCTCCACCGGCTCGGCGGATAACACCGTTAACCCCCAGGTGCTGGCAGCCCAGGTAAAAGTGGCGCGGGCCAGGCTGAACCTGGAGCGCACCGCAGTGCGGGCGCCTGTCAGTGGTATTGTCAGCCAGTCGGATCGCCTGCAACTGGGGCAGTTGATGATGCAGGGACTGTCGGCGGTCACTATTGTCGATACCGGCGAGAGTTGGGTGGAAGCCAATTTCAAGGAGACTGAACTCAACGACATCCGTATTGGCCAGCCGGTGGATATTCACGTCGATGCTTTTCCGGACCACAAGCTGCAAGGCACTGTCGCCAGCATCGGGGCGGGCACCGGTTCGGAGTTTTCCATCCTGCCGGCACAGAACGCCAATGCCAACTGGGTGAAAGTGACACAGCGAGTGCCGGTGCGTATTGCTATCAGCGATTCCCAGCCAGAGCTGATTGCCGGTTTGTCGGTGCATGTCCGTGTCGACATCAAGCACTGATACGGCAGACGCGGCCAGTGCCGACAAGCCGGCGCTGGAGACCCGTCACCGGGGGCTGCTGACAGCGGCGGTGATGGGGGTTTCCATCATCCAGCTGCTGGATATGACCATTGCTAATGTGGCGCTGCCCCATATGCGCTCGGGCCTGGGCGCCTCGCCGGACTCCATTACCTGGGTGCTGACCAGTTTTATCATTGCCGGGGTGATGGTGACCCCGGCGGTGGCCTGGGTCTCTGACAGGCTGGGCTCGCGACGGGTTTTTCTCTGGGCGGTGACGGGTTTTGTGCTCTCGTCCATGCTCTGCGGTGCCGCCACGTCGCTGGCACAGATGGTCTTCTTCCGTGCCCTGCAAGGTGTCTGTGCTGCGTTTATCGGCCCCATGTCACAGACCATCCTGTTTGACATCAACCCCCCCAGCAAGCACTCGGCGGCCATGGCCATCTGGGGGATGGTGGTGATGATCGCGCCCATCTCCGGCCCTATCCTCGGTGGCTACCTCACCGACAGCCTCAACTGGCGCTGGGTGTTTTACATCAACCTGCCGATTGGTATACCGACCCTGTTGCTGCTGGTGTGGCTGTTACCGTCCCGTGACATACTGCCGCGCAAGCTGGACCATCTGGGCTTTCTCCTGATCGCCACGGCGCTGGTCTCCCTGCAACTGATGCTCGACCGGGGGCAGCACCAGGACTGGTTTGACTCCTGGGAGATTGTGGTGGAGTTGATGATTGCCCTGTCCGCCTTCTGGATGTTCCTGGTGCATACCCTGCACACCAAAAACCCCCTGTTCCAGCCGTCGTTGTTTGCCAACCCCAATTTTCTCGGCGCCTTTGCCTTCATGTTTGTGCTGGGGGTGGCGAACGTGGCCATCGCCTCCATCCTGCCCACCATGTACCAGACGGTGTATGGCTACAGCCCGGTGGACACCGGCCTGCTGATGATCCCCCGGGGCTGCGGGGTGTTTATCTCCATGCTGCTGGCCAACCGCCTGATGCAGTATTTCGATGTGCGCCACCTGGTATTGGTGGGTTACCTGATTGCTGGCGGCGCGCTCTGGTCCATGTCCGGCTTCGCCCTCGACATGGGCAGTGAGCCCATAATGGTTACCGGCTTTATCCAGGGGTTGGGGTTGGGGCTGATCTTTACCCCCATGAACATCGCCGCCTTTGCCACGGTATCAATGGAGCAGCGGCCGGACGGTGCCAGCCTGCTCAACCTGATGCGCAACCTGGGGGGGAGTTTTGGCATCTCGCTGATCATCACCCTGTTGTCGCGCAACACCCAGACCAGCCATTCAGACCTGGCCTCCCACATTACCACCAACACCCTGGGCGGGCTGGACCCGGCGTCACTCAGCGGTCGTTTCGGCGATGCCGGCACGGCGGCGCTGCAGATGGTGGAGGCGGAGATTAATCGTCAGGCGGTGATGATTGGCTACCTGGATAACTTTCACCTGATGGCCATTGGTGTGTTGTGTGTGGCGCCGGTGGTGTTACTGCTCAAGCCCATGAAGCTCAAGGATATTCGCGCCGGCGGCTGACCGGGGGGGGGGTCAGCCCGACTGCAGCTGGCGCCACTGCTGCCGCAGGGCGTCGCGAAAGTCCGGATGGGCAATATTGATCAGCGCCTGGGCCCGTTCCCGCAAGCTGGTGCCTCGCAGTTTGGCGATACCGTATTCCGTTACCACATAATCCACCTGTGCCCGCGAGGTTACCACGCCGGCGCCGGGTGTGAGCTGGGCGCGAATGCGGGACTGGCTGCCCCCTTTGGCGGTGGCGGGCAGGGCAATGATGGAACGGCCGCCTTCGGACAGCTGCGAGCCGGTGACAAAATCCACCTGACCGCCGAAGCCCGAGTAGATGCGATTGCCGATGGAGTCGGCACTCACCTGGCCCCCAAGGTCGATCTCAATGGCGCTGTTGATGGAGACCGCCTGCGGGTTCTTGCGGATCACCGCCGGCGAGTTGACGTAGGCGATGTCGAGAAACAGCACTTCGGTATTGTCATCCACAAAGTCATACAGCCCCTGTGAGCCGAGGACAAAGCCGGTGACTATCTTGCCGGGGTGAATCACCTTGCGGCTGTTGTTGATCACGCCACTGTGCACCAGTGGCAGCACACCGTCGGCAAACATCTCGGTGTGTATCCCCAGGTCCCTGTGTCCCCCCAGCGCCGCCAGCGCCGCGTCCGGAATGGCACCGATGCCCAGTTGCAGGCAGTCGCCGCTCTTGATCAGCTCGGCGATGTTCTCGCCGATCTGGCGGTGGGTGGCAGACAGCGGTGCCGGGTCGTGGACGGGAATGGGACTGTCGATGGTGACGGCATAGTGAATGCGGCTCAGGGGAATGGCGGCATCGCCGTGGGTGCGGGGCATTTGCGGGTTGATCTGGGCGACGATGGTGGTGGCCATTTCGCAGGCGGTGAGGGTGGCTTCCACCGACACGCCGAGGGAGCAGTTGCCGTGGCGGTCCGGCGGCGACACCTGGATCAGTGCCACATCGATGGGCTGGTCGCCGCGGCGGAAAATGCGGGGGATATCGGAGAGAAAGGCCGGCACATAGTCGGCGCGGCCACTGTTGACCAGGTCGCGGGTGTTGCTGCTGACAAAGTAGCAGCGGTTACGCAGGTGGCCCTCCAGTTCTGGCCGGCACACCGGCTCGGCGTGTTCCAGGTGCAGCTGCAGAAGCTCCAGGTCCTGTAGCTGCATGGCCCGCTGCGCCAGCGCTTCCAGCAGCCGGTAGGGGGTGGCGGCCATGGAGTGGCACCAGATGCGGTCGCCGGAGCGCACACACTGCAGGGCCTCCGCGGCGCTGTTACAGATCTGGGTCATACAGGTCTCCGGCGTTCCGTCTCCAGCAAAGACCTGATAATAATAGGGTCACTGTGACGGTTAAAGGTGCGCCCCTTTAACAATCTGTTATTACCCCCTCGATTAAGGAGAATACCTTGCCTGTTCCTGCTGCTGTGGTGAAGTCGGCCCGGGTGCCGTTTCTGGTGCTGACCCCTGCGGTACTGCTGCTGGCGCTGGCCATTGGTTTGTACGCGGGCGCCGGGTTGCAGCCGGTCTATGTGGCGGTGGCCTTGCTGGCCGCCATCAGCGCTCATATCAGTGTCAATGCGCTCAATGAGTACAGTGATTTTCACAGCGGCCTGGATGCCATGACGGTACGTACTCCCTTCAGTGGCGGCAGTGGTGCCCTGCCGGCGGAGCCGAAGGCGGCCGCTGCGGTGGGAGCGCTGGGGGTGGTGACCCTGTTGCTGACCATCGGTGGTGGCCTGTGGCTGGTGTGGCAGCGGGGCTGGGGTCTTTTACCGCTGGGGTTCGCCGGTGCGCTGTTGATCGTCACCTACACCCGCTGGCTCAACCGTTCGCCCTGGCCCTGTCTGCTGGCTCCCGGGCTCGCTTTCGGGCCGCTGATGGTGGTGGGGGGAAGTTGGGTGGTCAGTGGTCATTTCCAGCCGCTGGCGCTGTGGTTGTCGCTGTTGCCTTTTGCCCTGAGCAACAACCTGCTGTTGCTGAACCAGTGGCCGGATCGGGAGCCGGACCGACTGGTGGGGCGTCGTCACCTGGCCATCGTCTATGGTCTGAAGATGGTGCTGTGGGTTTACGGCCTGCAGTGGTTGCTGGCGCTGCTGGTGCTGGTCTCTGCGCTGCTGGTTATGCAGGTGACGGGTTGGGGCTGGCTGGCGCTGCTGCCCATGGCCGGAGGTCTGTTTGCGCTGCAGGGGATGGCCAGGAAGGCGGAGAGTGGTGCGTCGCTGGCGCCCTACCTGGCGGCCAATGTGGTTACCGCGGTGTTGACGCCGGCGCTGTTAGGGGTGGCGCTGCTGGTGTGAATGATGGTGGAAAAAGGCTCGCCCAGAGGACTGGGCTCCTACGCTAGGCCGGTGCGCTGATGTAGGAGCCCAGTCCTCTGGGCGAGCTCTTTGCGGGCGCCAGCTCCCGGGATGCTGCAGGTGTCCCGGGCTAATGTTATCGACTCGGTGGCGTGGGTGGCTGGTCGGACGGCGCTGATCCGGAGTGGCAGCTGCCCTGGGAGGAGCAGCTGCTGCAGCCGCTGTCACTGCCGCAGCCCTTGCTGAAAAACACCTTGCGTACCACTGCCGCCACGGCGAGGGCGATACAGATGCCGACGATGATCTCCTGCCACATGGTCTCTGCCTCCGTTACAGGAACAGCGATGCGATCTGATAGGTGGCCATGGCCGCCAGGTAGGCCAGGGCAAACAGGTACACGGTGAAGAAGGCGGTGGCGGTGTTGGAGTTGGTCTCGCGACGCACCACGGCGATGGTGGCCAGGCACTGGGGGGCGTAGACAAACCAGGCCAGGTAGGCCAGTGCCACCGGCAGCTCCCAGCTCACACCCAGTGTTTGCCCCAGTGCCAGCTCGGAAGTGGTCGCGCCCACCGCATAGACGGTGGCCAGAGCACTGACCGCCACTTCACGGGCCGCCATGGCCGGAATCAGTGCCACACACATCTGCCAGTTAAAGCCCATGGGGGCAAACAGCGGTGCCATCAGGGAGCCCAGCTGGCCAGCAAAGCTGTACTCGATAGCGGGGCGCAGGGCGTCCACCGGTGCCGCCGGGAACGAGGCGAGCGCCCACAGCAGCACCGACAGGGACAGGATCACGGTTCCCACGCGGCGCAGGAAGATCCAGATACGCTCACGCAAGCCGATCATCAGGTGGTAGGGGGAGGGCCAGCGGAAGCAGGGCAGTTCCAGCAGCAGCGGGAACTCCTCGCGGATATGGCGCAGGCGCAGCACCCAGGCAGCAGCCGCGGCGCTGATAATACCGGCAATGTAGAGGCCAAACAGCGTCAGCCCCTGCAGGTTAAAGAGTCCCAGTACCTTCTGCTCGGGGATAAAGGCGGCAATGATCAGGGTATAGACCGGCAGGCGCGCCGAGCAGGTCATCAGCGGCGCCACCATGATGGTGATCATGCGCTCCCGCGGGTCGGGCACAGTGCGGGTGGACATGATACCGGGCACGGCGCAGGCAAAACTGGAGAGCAGCGGGATAAACGAACGGCCGGAGAGGCCGACGCCACGCATGGGGCGATCCAGCAGGAAGGCGGCGCGTGTCAGGTAGCCGGAGTCTTCCAGCAGCAGGATAAAGAAGAACAGGATGACGATCTGGGGCAAAAACACCAGTACGCCGCCGACGCCGGCGATGAGTCCGTCCACCACAAAGTCCTTGAGAATACCTTCCGGCATGTATGCCGCCACCAGGTCGCCCATCACTCCGAAACCGCCGTCGATGAGGTCCACCACCGGTGAGGCCCAGGCGAATACCGCCTGAAAGATGGTCAGCAGGACGGTAAAGAGAATGGCCAGGCCGGCCACCGGGTGCATTACCACCCGGTCGAGGATGTCTTGCCAGTTGCTCTGCTCGGGGGGCATGCGCACATGGGCATCCAGCAGGGTCTCAATACGGTCGTAGACCGCTTCCACCGACTCTTTGCGCACCGCTTCGTCGTCGCCGATCACCTGTGCTTTCTGCCCCCGGAAGCGGTGGGCGGCCTCGGCGATGGTGGCGCGCAGTTGTGCCGAACCGGGCTTGCGCAGGGCGATGGTCTCAATCACCGGAATGCCGAGAGCCTCCTGCAATCCGGTGGTGTTGATCTCAATGCCGCGGCGGCGGGCGGCGTCCATCTGGTTGATGGCCAGCATCATGGGGCGACCCAGTTGCTCCAGCTCCAGCACCAGGCGCAGGCCCAGGCGCAGGTTGGTGGCATCGACCACGGCCACCAGCACATCCGGCGGCGCTTCGCCGGCCATCTGGCCGAGGATCATGTCCCGGGCTACCTTCTCGTCGAGGGAGGAGACGTGCAGGCTGTAGGTGCCGGGCAGGTCCATCAGCTCCACCGGGGCATCGATATCGGTGACCATGCCGGCGCGGCGTTCAACAGTCACGCCGGGGTAGTTGGCCACCTTGGCGCGAGCGCCGGTGAGGTGATTGAACAGGGAGGTTTTACCGCAGTTGGGGTTGCCTACCAGGGCGAAGCGCAGGGCCGACGTACTCATGCGTTTGCCTCGACCTTGCTGACCAGCAGTTTGCTCGCCTCGCGGCGGCGCAGCGCAAATTTGGTACCGGCAATCTTGACCGACAGGGGATCGCGACCGAGGAAGCCGTAGCCCAGGATGGTGAGGCGTGCGCCGGGCAGGAACCCAAGCTCTTTCAGCCGCATACTGACCGAGGCGTCACCGTCGCCGAATTCCGGCTGCTCTACCAGTGCCTCGATACAGAGGGTTTCACCCTTATGGCATTGATCGAGGGTGCGCAGATGGGCCTGAGCCAGACACTCTTCGCTGGCGGCAACGGGTTGGGCAATTGACATAAGCGGACTACTACGGCGACAGGTTAAATGAGATTGATTAGCGATTAGAGTAAACCTTTTGCCGGGTTTCGGCAATCGCTCTAAGCGCGCTGAACAGGGTATTTCGGGGATTTCTTGATCCTGCTCAGCCGTGGCGGGAAAACAGCGGGCACAAAAAACGCGGGCCTGGGCCCGCGTTTTTGTCAGTCACCGGAGTCGCAAGGCTCAGTTGACCCTGGCGTCCAGCTCACCGCTGGCGTAGCGCTGGTACATATCGTCCAGGCTCAGGGCCTTGATCTTGCTGGCGTTGCCAGCGGTACCAAAGGCTTCGTAGCGCGCCACACAGATCTCCTTCATAGCGGTGATGGTGTGCTGCAGGAACTTGCGCGGATCGAATTCGGCGGGGTTCTGGGCCAGGAAGCGGCGCACAGCACCGGTGGAGGCCAGGCGCAGATCGGTATCGATGTTCACCTTGCGCACGCCGTGCTTGATACCTTCGACGATCTCTTCCACCGGCACACCGTAGGTTTCCGGGATGGCACCGCCGAACTCGTTGATCACCGCCAGCCAGTCCTGTGGCACGGAGGAGGAGCCGTGCATCACCAGGTGGGTATTGGGGATGCGCTGGTGGATCGCCTTGATGCGATCGATGGCGAGGATGTCACCTGTGGGTGGGCGGGTGAACTTGTAGGCGCCGTGGCTGGTGCCGATGGCAATGGCGAGGGCGTCCACATTGGTTTTGGCCACAAAGTCGGCGGCTTCTTCCGGATCGGTGAGCATCTGGCTGTGATCCAGGATGCCCTCGGCACCGATACCGTCCTCTTCGCCGGCCTGTCCGGTTTCCAGCGAGCCGAGGCAGCCCAGCTCACCTTCCACAGAGACGCCACAGGCGTGGGCCATGTCCACAGTGCGGCGGGTGACGTCGACGTTGTACTCGTAGCTGGCAGGGGTCTTGCCATCTTCGCCGAGGGAGCCGTCCATCATCACCGAGCTGAAGCCCAATTGGATGGAGCGTTGGCACACGGCGGGGGAGGTGCCGTGATCCTGGTGCATACAGACGGGGATCTCCGGGAACTCTTCGATGGCGGCCAGGATCAGGTGGCGCAGGAAGGGGGCGCCGGCGTATTTGCGGGCACCGGCGGAGGCCTGCACGATCACCGGCGAGTCGGTCTGGCGGGCCGCTTCCATAATGGCGCGCATCTGCTCCAGATTGTTTACGTTGAAGGCCGGCACGCCGTAGCCGTATTCGGCGGCGTGGTCCAGCATCTGTCGCATGCTAATAAGGGCCATGTTGTTCGTCCTGTAGCTGTATTGAATTCAGTGTGTTGTTGTCGCATTGCGGCACCCGGAAGGGGTACCGCTGCGCCGTCGTTACGCGGTTTATTGAGCCCGCTCTTCCAGAATGGCGACGGCCGGCAGTACCTTGCCCTCGACGTATTCCAGGAAGGCGCCACCACCGGTGGAGATGTAAGACACCTTATCAGCAATGCCGTATTTGTCCACTGCGGCCAGGGTGTCGCCACCGCCGGCAATGGAGAAGCCGTCGCTGTCGGCAATGGCCAGGGACAGGGCCTTGGTGCCCTCACCAAACTGGTCAAACTCGAACACACCCACAGGGCCGTTCCAGATGATGGTTTTGGCGCTTTTCAGAATCTCGGTGAGGGCCTTGGCAGAGTCCGGACCGATATCGAAAATCATGTCGTCGTCGGCCACTTCGTCGGCGCTTTTCAGGGTGGCGGCGGCGGTTTCGGAGAACTCCTTACCGGTAACCACATCGGTGGGAACGGGGATGTCACACTTGGCCATCAGGTTTTTGGCGTTGTCGATCAGGTCGGCCTCGTACAGGGACTTGCCCACCGGCTTGCCGGCGGCGGCGAGGAAGGTGTTGGCGATACCGCCACCGACAATGATCTGGTCGCAGAGGTCAGACAGGGAGTTGAGCACGTCCAGCTTGGTGGAGACCTTGGAGCCGCCGACGATGGCCACCATGGGGCGGGCTGGCTTGGCCAATGCTTTTTCCAGTGCGTCCAGCTCGGCGGCCAGCAGCGGGCCCGCGCAAGCAACCGGTGCAAATTTAGCCACGCCGTGTGTAGAGGCCTGGGCGCGGTGAGCGGTACCGAAGGCGTCCATAACGAAGATGTCGCACAGGGCAGCGTAGGCTTTGGAGAGCTCTTCACTGTCTTTCTTTTCGCCCGGGTTGAAGCGTACGTTTTCCAGCAGCACCAGCTCGCCGTCGGCCAGCTCGATACCGCCCTGCCACTCTTTAATGACGGGCACGTCGCGGCCCAGCAGTTTGCCCAGGTGGTCGGCCACCGGCTGCAGGGAGAACTCTTCCGCGTACTCCCCTTCCGTGGGGCGTCCCAGGTGGGACATGACGATTACCCTGGCACCGGCCTTGAGGGCGTGCTCGATGGTGGGCAGGGAGGCGCGGATGCGCGCGTCGCTGGTGACCACACCGTTCTTTACCGGTACGTTCAGGTCTTCACGGATCAGCACGCGCTTGCCGGCCAGATCCAGTTCCGTCATCAGTTTTACAGCCATGGCTGTGATTCCTCTGTATCAGTCATTGTAATAATGGGTGTTGCGATGGGGCATTGTACCCGCATTCTGTGCACTGCTCGCCATCTGGATCGCCCGCAGAGCGGGCTCCTACGGCAGGGCAAGCCAGCTGCGTGCCACATCCAGCATGCGATTGGCGTAGCCCCACTCGTTGTCGAACCACACCAGCAGTTTCACCAGCCTTTGGCCTGCCACCCGGGTCTGGCCGGCATCGACAATGGCGGAGCGGGCGTCGTGGTTGAAGTCGCAGGAGGCCAGCAGTTCTTCGGTATACCCCAGCACACCGTGGAAGCGGTTAGCGGCGGCGTCCTGCAACATGCGGTTGACCTGTTCCACCGTGACGTCCTGTTGCACCACTACCGACAGGTCGATGGCGGAGACGTTGGCTACCGGGATACGCATCGCCTGGGCTTCAAAACAGCCTGCCAGCTCTGGCAGGAAGCGTTCAATGCCGCGGGCCAGGCCGGTGTCCACCGGAATCATGGAATTGATGGCGGAGCGGGTCTTGCGCAGGTCGGTGTGGTGGTAGGCGTCGATCACCGGCTGGTCGTTCATGGCCGAGTGCAGGGTGGTGATCACCCCGCTGTCGATGCCGAAGGCATCCCGCAGGGCAGTGATCACCGGAATGCTGCAATTGGTGGTGCAGGAGGCGTTGGAGACGATGCGATGCTCCGCCCGCAGCTCCTGCTCATTGACGCCGTAGACAATGGTGGCATCGACGTCGGCTTCCGCCGGCTGGCTGAACAGCACCCGTTTGGCACCACGGGCGATGTGCAGCAGGGCGCTGGCGCGATCGGAGAAGGCGCCGCTGCACTCCAGCACCAGGTCGATATCCAGCTCGGCCCAGGGCAGCTGGTCGAGTCGCTCTTCGTGCAGGATGCGGATACTGTGGCCGTCGATGCTGAGGCAGTCGTTGTCTACGCTGACTTCGGCGGGAAAGCGGCCGTGGGTGGAGTCGTACTTGGTGAGGTGGGCGATGGTGCGGCAATCCGCCGGCTCATTGATGGCCACGACCTGCAGTTGATCCTGCAGGCCGGACTCAAACAGCGCGCGCAGCACGCAGCGGCCGATGCGACCATAGCCATTAATGGCCAGGCGCGCAGGCCTGGCACTTGGGGGTGTGGTGCGACTCACCAGTAGCGGTTTCCCTGTGGTGGTTGCCCTCCGGGGAGGAGGGCAGTGAGCGGGGGAGGCGGGGCGGTAATCAGCCCAGCACTTCCTCCACGGCGGCTACCACATTGTCCACGGTAAAGCCGAACTCTTCCATCAGTTGCGGGCCGGGGGCGGATTCGCCAAAGGTGGTCATGCCCACCACGCGACCGTCGAGGCCGACAAACTTGTACCAGTAGTCCTCGATACCGGCTTCCACCGCCACACGGGCGGATACTTCCAGTGGCAGTACGGCCTGGCGGTAGGCGGCGTCCTGCTCACAGAAGATCTCGGCACAGGGCATGGAGACCACGCGTACAGCCTTGCCGGCAGCGTTGAGCTGGTCGGCGGCGTTTACGGCCAGCTCCACTTCGGAACCGGTGGCGATGATGATGGCCTCTGGTGCACCGTCACAATCTTTCAGGATGTACCCGCCGCGGGCGATGTTGGCCAGCTGCTCGTCGTTACGTGGCATAGGGGCCAGGTTCTGGCGGGAGAAGATCAGCGAGGTGGGGCCGTTGCGACGTTCGATTGCCGCCTTCCAGGAGACCGCGGACTCGGTGGTGTCACAGGGGCGCCATACCTGCATATTGGGGGTCATGCGCAGGCTGGCAATCTGCTCTACCGGCTGGTGGGTAGGGCCATCTTCACCCAGACCGATGGAGTCGTGGGTGTAGACAAAGATGCTCTGCTGCTTCATCAGCGCCGCCATGCGCACAGCGTTGCGGGCGTACTCCATAAACATCAGGAAGGTGGCGCCGTAGGTGACGAAACCGCCGTGCAGGGCGATACCGTTCATGATGGCGCTCATGCCGAACTCGCGCACTCCGTAGTAGAGGTAGTTGCCGTTGGCGTCTTCCGCGCTCACGCCCTTGCAGCCCTTCCACAGGGTCAGGTTGGAGCCGGCCAGGTCGGCGGAGCCGCCCAGCAGTTCCGGCAACAGCGGGCCAAAGGCGTTGAGGGTGTTCTGGCTGGCCTTGCGGGAGGCGATCTTCTCGCCTTTTTCCTGGCACTCGCGGATGTAGGCGTCGGCCTGCTCGGCGAAGTCGGCGGGCAGCTCGCCCTTGATCACACGGCGCTCGAACTCGGCGGCCAGCTCAGGGTGTGCACCTTTGTAGGCTTCGAAGCGGCCCTGCCAGTCGTTCTCGGCAACGGCACCGGCGTCGCGGGCATTCCAGCTGGCGGCGATGTCGGCGGGGATCTCGAAGGGACCGTGGTTCCAGTTGAGGGTCTTGCGCACCAGCTCCACTTCGTCGGCACCCAGCGGTGCGCCGTGACACTCTTCCTTGCCCTGCTTGTTTGGGGAGCCGAAGCCGATCACGGTCTTGCAGCAGATCAGGGTGGGCTTGCCGGTCTCGGCGCGGGCGGCTTCGATAGCGGCTTTAATGGCGTTGCTGTCATGGCCGTCTACCGCAGGGATAACCTGCCAGCCATAGGCTTCGAAACGCTTGGGGGTGTCGTCGGTAAACCAGCCAGGGGTGCCGTGGCCGCCGGCCACTTCACCGTCGATGGAGATGCCGTTGTCGTCGTAGAACGCGATCAGCTTGCCCAGGCCCAGGGTGCCGGCCAGGGAGCAGGCCTCGTGGGAGATACCTTCCATCAGACAGCCGTCACCCAGGAAGACATAGGTGTGGTGGTCAACCACGTCGTGACCGGGACGGTTGAACTGGCCGGCCAGTACCTTCTCTGCCAGCGCCATGCCCACGCCGTTGGTTATGCCCTGGCCCAGAGGGCCGGTGGTGGTTTCAATGCCCGGGGCGTAGCCGTACTCGGGGTGGCCAGGGGTTTTGGAGTGCAGCTGGCGGAAGTTCTGCAGCTCTTCGATAGGCAGGTCGTAGCCGGACAGGTGCAGCAGCGAGTAGATCAGCATGGAGCCGTGGCCGTTGGAGAGCACAAAGCGGTCGCGGTCTGCCCAGTCGGGGTTGGCCGGGTTGTGCTTGAGGTAGTCGTTCCACAGCACTTCAGCGATGTCCGCCATGCCCATAGGGGCACCCGGGTGGCCGCTGTTGGCTTTTTGTACGGCGTCCATACTGAGGACGCGGATGGCATTGGCAAGTTCGGCGCGGGTTGGCATGGGCTCGGGGCTCCTGTTGAGGCATTAACTCCCTGCCGCGGCGAGTCGCGGGACTGGCGGTCAGCGGGGGCGTCAAAAAAGGGGCGGTATTTTCCCTTACCAGCCTCTGCAGGTAAAGGAGCGCCGGGTAAATAATTGCCAATTTTTCCGTCGATCTGATTAAAAATTGACTGCTGCTGTGCAAGGGCGGGGCGGTAGGGGCTGCAAAGGGGCGGGAGCCCCGGCAAAACCGCTCACAGGGGGCGGGCGCGGCTGGCGAGATCACCCTGGCGGGCGAGGCTGAGAAACTCCTCCCCCAGCTCCAGGCTCAGGTCCATCACCTCCTGCCACAGGTCGATGCGTTCAGAGTCGCGCCCCGCCAGGCGCTTGAAGTCGGCGCGATCCGGCACCCGGCCGAGGCGGGTGCGGGCAAAGAACTCTGTCGAGGGGGTGAGCAGCAGCGTGTTACCCAGCAGGGTTGACGGTGCCTTGCGCCAAGGCAGCTGCTTGTCGAACCAGCCCATTTTGCAAAAGGGGTAGAAGTGGGGATAGAGCACCAGCCCCGGGTCGCGCCAGAAGTTGCCCGGTACCGGGTGGTAGTCCAGCAGGCCGCCATCGCGATAGACGCCGGGGCCGGCACCGGCAATTTCCTCCACGCCGTACATATAGACGGGGATGGAGCCGGAGGCGGTCAGTGCCGCTTCCAGGTTGCCGGCATCCAGGACCACAGTTTCGGTGGGGTAGCCATCCAGCGCCGCCACCGGCGGTGGCGTACGGGGGTCGTGAAACACCACCCGTTCCACCAGCCCCTGCATGCCACTGCGGCCGCTGAGGTTGCGCAGCGAGGCGTGCAGGCAGGCCAGGGTCTGGCGGCGCTGGTTGTGGCTGGCGAGTCCGCCGTGACAGCGCACTGCGCCACAGCTCAGACGCAGGCTGGGGTGGGAGAGGATTTCGTCAGCGCCGCCGTCCCCCAGCACGCCGTCGCGCAGCTGGCGGAACTCCCGCTCAATGGCAGCGGCGGAGATGCCGTCGGGGTAGGTCTGCAGCTGGTAGGCTTTGGCGAGGGTGTCGAGACTGGCTTCTGCATCGCGGCGACAGGCGGCCGCCAGCTTGAAGGCGCCGACGGAGGTGCCGAACAGCGGCAGTGGCTGTTGGCGGGATGGCAGCCACTGCCCAAAAATGGCCCGGTCGAGGCCGTAGATGGCCAGCCACTTGGCGGCGCCGGAGGCGGCAAAGATGGCGGCCAGATGCTCAGGCGCCAGCCCCTGCTGTTGCAGGTGGCGCAGGGCGGTGGGGCCGGCGAGGATGGAGAGGAGGGGCATAATGATTGAGTGGCGAGTGGCTATAGGTAAGCTGCCGTCCCTCGCCACTCAAGCCTCGCTGCTTATATGAGCCTCGAGCGGTCGTCCTCGTCCCGCTGCAGTGTCAACTCATCGGCGGCGTGGGAGAGGTACTCGGAATCGGTCTCCGACTTCAGCTTGATCATCAGACGCAGGTCGTTGGAGGAGTCGGCGTGGGCCAGGGCATCCTCGTAGGTGATCTCACCCTGGTCGTAGAGTTCGAACAGGGCCTGGTCGAAGGTCTGCATGCCCTGCTCGGTGGATTTCTTCATCAGCTCTTTCAGGTCAGCCACTTCGCCCTTGCGGATCATGTCCGAGGCCAGCGGCGTATTCAGCAGTACCTCCAGGCAGGCGCGGCGACCGTTGCCGTCCGGCGTCGGGATCAGCTGCTGGGCGACGATGCCTTTCAGGTTCAGCGACAGATCCATCCACAGTTGCTGGTGACGGTCAGCGGGGAAGAAGTGGATGATACGGTCCAGCGCCTGGTTGGCGTTGTTGGCGTGCAGGGTACACAGGCAGAGGTGACCGGTCTCGGCGAAGGCGATGGCGTGTTCCATGGTGTCCCGCGAGCGCACCTCACCAATGAGGATGACGTCCGGTGCCTGACGCAGGGTGTTTTTCAGGGCCACTTCGAAGGAGTCGGTATCGATACCCACTTCGCGCTGGGTGATGATGCAGCCCTGGTGCTGGTGCACGAATTCAATGGGGTCCTCGATGGAGATGATATGGCCCTTGGAGTTGCGGTTGCGGTGACCGATCATCGACGCCAGCGAGGTGGACTTACCGGTACCGGTGGCGCCCACAAAGATGATCAGGCCGCGTTTGGTCATGGCCAGTTCCTTGATGATCTCCGGCAGGCCGAGGTCATCAATCTTGGGAATATTGGTTTCGATACGACGCAACACCATGCCGGCGAGGTTGCGCTGGTAGAAGGCGCTGCAGCGGAAACGGCCGATACCGCGGGCGCTGATGGCGAAGTTCAGCTCCTTGGTGTCGAGAAACTCGCGGCGCTGCTTTTCGTTCATCACCGAGAGCACGGTTTCGCGGGTCTTTTCCGGCGACAGTGGTGTGGTGGTCACCGGCACAACCTTGCCATGCAATTTGATGGAAGGCGGAATGCCGGCGGTAATAAAGAGGTCGGAAGCGCCCTTCTCAACCATCAATTGCAGTAGTCGTTCGAAATCCATGCGGTGTCCTTGGCCCCGTGCGGGGTTCAGCTGGCAACCGGCGGCTCAGTGGGCCGCCGGTTACCGGGGATGGTCAGGTCTTGTCCGGCGCTCAGAAGTTGTCCGGCATCTTGGCTTTTTCGCGAGCCACATCGCGGCTGATGATGCGCTTGGCCACCAGGTCTGCCAGGCACTGGTCCATGGTCTGCATGCCCAGCGCCGCGCCGGTCTGGATGGCAGAGTACATCTGCGCCACCTTGTCTTCCCGGATCAGGTTACGGATCGCCGCGGTACCACGCATGATCTCGTGGGCCGCCACACGACCACCGCCGTTGCGCTTCAGCAGGGTCTGGGAGATTACCGCCTGCAGGGATTCCGACAGCATGGAGCGCACCATGGCTTTCTCGGCCGCGGGGAATACGTCCACCACACGGTCGATGGTTTTGGCCGCCGAGGTGGTGTGCAGGGTGCCGAATACCAGGTGGCCGGTTTCCGCCGCGGTCAGCGCCAGGCGAATGGTCTCCAGGTCCCGCAGCTCACCCACCAGGATGATGTCCGGGTCTTCCCGCAGGGCGGAGCGCAGGGCTTCGGCAAAGCCGTGGGTATCGCGGTGCACTTCCCGCTGGTTTACCAGGCACTTCTTGGATTCGTGCACAAATTCGATTGGGTCCTCAATGGTGAGGATGTGCTCGTATTTGTTGTCGTTGAGGTAGTCCATCATGGCCGCGAGGGTGGTGGACTTGCCGCTACCGGTGGGGCCGGTTACCAGCACCAGGCCGCGGGGTACGGCAACGATATCGCGGAACACCTGGCCCATGCCCAGCTCCTCCATGGTCAGTACCTTGGAGGGAATGGTACGGAACACGGCGCCGGCACCACGGTTGTGGTTAAAGGCGTTTACACGGAAGCGGGCAACACCGGGAACCTCGAACGAGAAGTCGGTTTCCAGGAACTCTTCGTAGTCCTTGCGTTGCTTGTCATTCATGATCTCGTAGATCAGACTATGCACCTGCTTGTGTTCCATGGGGGGCAGGTTGATGCGTCGAACATCGCCATCGACCCGGATCATGGGAGGCAAGCCAGCTGAAAGGTGCAAATCCGAAGCGCCCTGTTTGGCACTGAACGCCAGAAGTTCCGTAATATCCATACTGCGACTCTAGTAATTGGTAGTTCTGATTCCCCGGTGGTTGCCAGCAGCTGCCAGTGATTGATCGTTAACAGCCGGTGGCAACGCCGCAAGGCGGCCGGACCAGTATATGTCGAAGATACCCGAGCAACTAGCTCAAGTGCAAAACCGCGTGCAGGCTGCCCTGGCGGCGGCTGGACGCGCCGATGATGCCGCGCTGCTGCTGGCGGTGAGCAAGAAAAAAAGTGCCGCCGCTATCCGCGAGGCCTTTGCCTGCGGGCAGGTCTGCTTCGGTGAGAGCTATCTGCAGGAGGCTCTGGAGAAACAGCAGCTGCTGCGGGACCTGCCCATCGAATGGCATTTTATCGGCCCCATCCAATCCAATAAAACCCGCGCCATCGCTGAAAACTTTGACTGGGTTCACAGTGTTGATCGCGCCCGTATCGCTGTCCGCCTCAATGACCAGCGGCCGCCGTCGTTGCCGCCGCTGAACGTCTGTGTGCAGGTCAATATCGATGCCGAGCCCACCAAGGCGGGGGTGCTGCCGGCAGAGCTGCCGGCGGTGCTGGAGAGCGTGGCGCAGTTGCCGCACCTGCGTCTGCGGGGCTTGATGGCGATACCGGCACCCCGCAGCGACTATGCCGGGCAGCAGCAGGTGCTGGCTCAGGTGGCCAGCCTGCTGCAGGAGTGGCAGCAACGCTATCCGCAGCTGGATACGCTCTCTATGGGCATGTCCGGCGACCTGGAAGCGGCCATTGCGGCGGGGTCTACCATAGTACGTGTGGGTACCGATATTTTTGGCGCGCGCTGACGGCGCCCGGATCAAATTGGCAACTGTGCGGGCCGCACAGGATTTTCACAGACGCACAGCATTTTTACAGAGAGGACAGCCACGGTGACTCAGGCAAAGATTACGTTTATCGGCGCGGGCAATATGGCCAGCAGTATTATTGGTGGTCTGGTGGCCAAGGGTTACCCCGCAGCGCAGATCACCGCCACCGATCCCTACCTGCCGAGCCTGGAGCGGGTGCAGCAGCAATTCGGCATCGAGGTGACCCAGGACAACGCCGCGGCCGCTGCGGCCGCCGATGTGGTGGTGCTGGCGGTCAAGCCGCAGGTGATGCAGCAGGTGGCCGAAGGCTTGAGCGGCAGCCTTGGGCACCAGCCGCTGGTGATCTCTATCGCTGCCGGGATCGATATGCGCAGCCTGGATCTGTGGCTCGGCAACGACCTGCCCATCGTGCGTTGCATGCCCAACACCCCGGCGCTGGTGCAACTGGGCGCAACCGGGCTGTTTGGCAACGACCGCCTCAACGACCAACAGCGGCAGCTGGCCGATGACATACTCTCCGCCGTGGGCATTGTGCAGTGGCTGGAGAACGAAGCCCTGCTGGATGCGGTGACCGCCGTCTCCGGCAGTGGCCCGGCCTACTTCTTCCTGTTTATGGAAGCCATGATCGATGCCGGCGTGGCCCAGGGGCTGAGTCGCGACAGCGCCACCCAGCTGACCCTGCAGACCGCGCTGGGTGCGGCGCAGCTGGCACTGGGCAGTGATGTGGATGTGGTGGAGTTGCGCCGCCGGGTCACCTCGCCCAACGGTACCACCGAGCAGGCGATCCTCTCTTTCGAGGAGGAGGGATTGCGGGCTGCGGTGGAGAAGGCCATGGAGGCCTGCGCCGAGCGCTCGCGGGAGATGGCTGCGGAACTGGGCGCCTGAACCACGATCTGAGTGGGCTGTCGCAAACCCCGGCCGGTTGGCGGGGGTCGGGATTTCATTAAGGAAGGAGATAGAGATGGGGCCAATGCAGGAAATCGGTACCTTGCTGATACAGACACTGGGATCGCTGTTTCTGATCGTGGTGTTGCTGCGGTTTTTGCTGCAGCTGGCGCGGGCCGACTTTTACAATCCGCTGTCGCAATTTGTGGTCAAGGCCACCAACCCCCTGTTAATTCCGTTGCGCCGGCTTATTCCCGGCGTGATGGGCATCGATGTCGCTTCGCTGGCACTGGCGCTGCTGGTGCAGCTGGTCCTGATTGAGGCCACCGCACTGGTGCTGGGGGTGGGCTTTATCGGCCTGCTGACCGTGGTGGTGTGGGGCGTGATCGGCGTGTTGTCGCTGGTGGTCAATATCTACTTCTGGACCCTGGTGGTGATGGTGGTGGCCAGCTGGGTGGCCCCCCACAGCCGGCATCCGGCGCTGCTGCTGGTGCGACAGCTGGTGGAGCCTGTTATGGCTCCCTTCCGTCGTTTCCTGCCGGACCTGGGTGGTATCGATATTTCCCCCATATTTGCTTTCCTTGCCATCAGTGTGGTGCAGATTCTGCTGCGCCACCTGGCCGCTGCCGTGGGCCTCGCCGGCGGGGCGGCACAGCTGGTTGTGGGAGTCTGATCACACCATAACTGTCAGCTTCTACCCCTGACGCCCTTTCCGTTTCTCCGTTGTTGGGTTTTAATAGAGGGCTTGCGCGCCAGGTAACTGGCGCAGCCCACAATAACAACAATAAATAACCAGAAAAAAAGATTCTGCCGGAGAGCGGAACCCCCGAGGTGTGATGGCGTGGATGTACAGTCTTTTTATCGACAGATGGCGGATTACGTCCGCTGGAAATCGTCGCTCAGCACACAGCTGAGTGCTTTCCTGTGCTGGTATAAAACCTACCAGCCGGCCGATGCAACAGCCCTGCGCTGCCTGCGTCAGGCGTTGCAGACCCTTAACAGCGACAGCTTCCTGCTGGTGTTGGTGGGGGAGGTGTCGCGTGGCAAAACCGAATTAATCAACGCGCTGCTCTATCCCCAGTACGACTGCAAGCTGCTGCCCTCGGGCCCCGGGCGCACCACCATGTGCCCCACCGAAATTTATTACGATCCCCTGGAGCAGACTAACGTCCTGCGTCTGCTGCCCATTGAGACCCGGCGCTCGTCCGCCACCCTGACCAGTTTCCGGCGTATTCCCAAGCACTGGGTCAGTGTGCCGCTGGACAGCAGCGATCCCACCGCGCTGGCGGCGGCGCTGCAGCGCCTGGCGCAGGTGAAGCGGGTGACCACCGAAGAGGCCCACTCCCTCGGTTTTGACCTCGGCCACCTGAAGGCGGCCAGCGATGGTTTGTGGGAGATCCCTGCCTGGCGTCACGCACTGCTCAACATGGATCATCCGCTGTTGCGCCACGGTTTGCGCCTGCTGGATACCCCCGGCCTGAATGTGCTGGGTAACGAGCCGGAACTGACCCTGAGCAACCTGCCCGACGCCGATTCCATTCTCTTTATGCTGGCGGCGGATATTGGTTTGTCAGCATCCGATACCCAGATCTGGCGCGACCACATCAAGCCCATGGCGGAGGAGACGCCGGAGCGGGTGCTGGTGCTGCTCAACAAGATGGACAGCCTCTGGGGCGAGGTCAGTGAAGACCAGGCGCAGGTCTCTGCCAGTGTTCGGGCCAGCACCGCCCGCGCCCTGCGCATGAGTGAAGAGCAGGTGTTGACCCTGTCAGCGCGCCAGGCCCTGCAGGCGCAGCAGCAGCCCAACGAGGAGCTGTTGCAATTCAGCCGCCTGCCGCAGATAGAGCAGCAGTTGGCGCAGCAGCTGATCCGTAATCAGGAGCGCATGAGCAGCAGTGTGCAGGTGACCGATGCCATCCAGGTGATGCAGAGCACCCGCAAGCTGATGAAAGAGCGGCTGGAGCGCGCCCGCCAGGAGCGTGAACAGTTGCGCAAGGTGCTCGACAGCCCGGCGCAGTCGGCGGCGCAGATCAACAGCCTGCGCCAGCAGGTGCGTCACCTGCACCAGCTCTACCGTCGCCAGTCTCTGGACCTGCGCGCCTACCAGCGGGAGCTGGAGCGACGCTGCGAATCCATGCGGGTGCCCATGGCGGCCTTCCACCTGGAGGGGCTGATCAATGCCACCTACGAAGAGATGCTGAAAAGCTGGACCTTCGTCGGCCTGGGTCGGGTACTGGGCAAGTTTTTCGAGCAGCTGCACCAGCGCAGTGACCGGCTGCGGCTGGAGGTGCAGGCCGCCAATGAGTCGCTGCTGCGCATCTACGAGAATGCGCGCTACCATCGTCGCAATCCGCAGGAGGCGCTGGCGCGGCGCTTTGACCTGCAGCCCTACCAGCGTCAGCTGGGGCTGCTGGAGCAGCAGGCGCGGGAGTTCCGGCGCTCGCTGGTGACCATGCTGGGCCTGCGCCGCCATCGGGCCGCACGCTTTATGCACACCCTCGGCCAGGAGGTGCGCACCATCAACAATCAGCTGCAGGAAAAGCTGGACAGTTGGGTGGAGTCCGCCATGACCCCCATGTTGCAGGAGACCGAGCAGCAGAAGGAGACCCTGGACAGCTACCTCAAGCAGATGACCCAGCTGCGCCAGCAGCGCAGCGAACAGTGGGCCAGGGTGCAGGAGCTGAAGCAGGAGCTGGCGGTGCAGGAGGCGGCACTGAGCGAGCTGGACCACATTATCACCAGTGCCCAGGCCACCCCGGCGGCGCCTCTTCCCGATGGAGTCAGCCTCGCCTGAGGTCGTCTCCGTTCAAGGCTTGCAGGAGCGCAGTCTGATCCTTAGACTTGCGCTCCATTGCCCGCCGCAGCCTTGCCTGCGGCCATGTCGTCCTTTCTGTCACTGGTATCCCGATGGCTGATATTCACGCGCCGGACTCCGTAGGAGTGGTGGTTCCCCAGACCCTGCAGTTTGACCAGCCGCTGCAGCTTGCCTGTGGGCGCACGCTGGAGAGTTACCAGCTGGTGATCGAGACCTATGGCACCCTCAATGCCAGCAAGTCCAACGCTGTACTGATCTGCCACGCCCTCTCGGGGCATCACCACGCCGCCGGCTACCACAGCGCCGATGACCGCAAGCCCGGCTGGTGGGATGCCTATATCGGCCCCGGCAAACCCATTGATACCAACCGCTTCTTTGTGGTGTCGCTGAATAACCTCGGCGGTTGTCACGGCTCCACCGGCCCGCGCAGCATCAACCCGCAGACCGGCAAGGCCTGGGGCAAGGATTTTCCCATGCTGCGGGTGCGCGACTGGGTGCACTCCCAGGCGCGGCTGGCCGATCGTCTGGGCATAGACCAGTGGGCGGCCGTCATCGGTGGCAGTCTCGGCGGTATGCAGGCCATGCGCTGGGCGCTGGAGTACCCGGAGCGGGTGCGCCACTGTGTGGTGATGGCCTCGGCCATGAAGCTCTCGGCGCAGAATATCGCCTTCAACGAGACTGCCCGTCAGGCGATTATGTCGGACCCGAAATTTTGCGATGGTGATTACCTGAGCCATGACACCTACCCCAAGGAGGGGTTGGCCGTGGCGCGCATGATCGGCCACATCACCTACCTCTCCGACGATGGCATGGGGGAGAAGTTTGGCCGAGAGATCCGCTCCGGCAGTTTTGCGCAGGGGATTGAGGAGCCGGTGGAGTTCCAGATCCAGAGCTATCTGCGTCACCAGGGTGATGTGTTCTCCGACAGTTTTGATGCCAATACCTACATCCTGATGACGCAGGCGCTGGACTACTTTGACCTGGCGCGGGAGTACGATGACGACGCGGTGGAGGCTTTCCGTCGCGCCATGTGTCGCTTCCTGGTGGTCTCCTTCACCACCGACTGGCGTTTCTCGCCGCAGCGTTCACGGGAAATTGTTGATGCCCTGGTGGGTGCCAGCAAGCAGGTCAGTTACGCCGAGGTGGATACCGCCTACGGTCATGACGCTTTCCTGATGCCCATTGAGCGCTACTACCGCCTGTTTCAGGCCTTCATGCAGGGGATTGAGTTGTCATGACTGCGGTAGCCTCTAACAACACCTTCGTCGGCGACCTGCGCATTGACCTGTCGGTGATCCAGGAGTGGATTGCCGGCGGCTCACGGGTGCTCGACCTGGGCTGCGGCGACGGCACGTTGCTGGCTAGCCTGCGGGACCACAAACAGGTCACCGGCTACGGCCTGGAGATCGACCCGGAGCAGATCACCACCTGCATCGCCCGCGGTCTCAACGTGGTGGAGCAGAACCTCGACCGGGGGCTCTCCAACTTCGCCGACAACAGTTTTGACACGGTGGTCATGACCCAGGCACTGCAAACCCTGCGCGAGCCGCACAGGGTGCTGGAGGAGATGTTGCGGGTGGGCAAGGAGTGCATTGTCACCTTCCCCAACTTCGGCCACTGGCGGGCGCGCTGGCACCTGTTCTTTAATGGCCGCATGCCGGTCTCCGACCTGCTACCCTATGAATGGTACGATACGCCCAATATCCACTTCTGCACCTTCCGCGATTTCGAAGTGCTGTGCCGCGAGTTGCAGATCACCATCCTGCAGCGTCAGGTGGTGGCCGAGGGGCCGTTCAGCCGCTTCCTGAAAGAGACGCGTCCGAACCTGTTTGGTGAAACGGCCATCTACCATCTCACCCGGCGTTGATAACTATTTACGGCTGTTGCGGTGCAGGACTGCGGCAACCGGCTCAGGGAGGTACGATCATGGCCCGCTTTACCCGACATATTTTGCACATTGCTGCCGCTGCCCTGTTGCTGTTGCCGCTGTCGTCCCTGGCGCAGGAGGAGGCCCGGGAGCAGCAGGTCTACACCCAGTTTGGCGATGTGAGGGTGCTGCACACGGTGTTTAGCAGCAGTTTCCTGCAGCCTGAGGTGGCGGCCACTTACGGCTTCAAGCGCGCCGGTAACCAGATGCTGGTGAATGTGGCGGTGGTGCGTGGCGAAACTGCCTCCGGCGGCCTGCCGGTCAAGCTCAGCGGCGAGGTCAGTAACCTGATGCAGCAGAAAAAGACCCTGCAGTTCACCGAGATTCACGAGAAAGGGGCGGTCTACTACCTGGCTCCCCTGCGACTGGATGCCGATGAGGTGCTGCACTTCCATTTTCAGGTGGAGCTGGACGGCAAGCACTACGACGTGAATTTTGACCGCAAGCTCTACCGCGACTGACGGTCAGGAGAGGCAGTCATGGTCACCTATCTTGCGCACATGGCCGGTGCCGCGCTGCTGGTAAACAGTGTGCCGCACTCGGTGAAAGGCTTGTGCGGCGAATGCTTTCCCAGCCCCTTTTCCAAACCGCCCGGCGTGGGGCCCTCAACGCCGCGCGCTAATGTCCTCTGGGGTGGCATCAACTTTCTCGCTGGCTGTGGCCTGTTGTTCGGCATAGGTCAGTTTCAGTTTGGGCTCAACCTGGATACGGCGTTAGTGGTCGCCGCGGGTTGGGGTTGCGGTTTTGCTCTGGCGCGTCACTTCGGCAAGCAGTTTGCCGGTCAGGGCTCCGTGATTGAATGGCAGGTAATAGAACGTGACACAACTGACTAAGCTGGTGTTGGCCAGCGGTAATGCCGGCAAACTGCTGGAGTTTCAGCTGCTGCTGCAGCCGCTCGCCTGCGAGGTGGTGGCGCAATCGGAACTGGGTGTGCCGGATGCCGATGAAACCGGGCTCAGTTTTGTGGAAAATGCCATTCTCAAGGCTCGCCACGCCGCCCGCCTGACCGGGTTGCCGGCATTGGCGGACGACTCCGGCCTGGAGGTGGATGCCCTCGGCGGCGAGCCGGGTATTTACTCCTCCCGCTATGCCGGCGTTGATGACGATGACAAGGATGCGGCCAACAACCGCAAGCTGATCAATGCCCTGGCGGGACTGGCCAGCGAAGAGCGCAGCGCCCGCTTCCAGTGTGTGCTCGTGTTTATGCGGCATGCCAATGATCCCACCCCGCTGATCTGCCAGGGCAGTTGGGAGGGACGCATACTGCACGAAGTGGCGGGCGAGGGTGGTTTTGGTTATGACCCCCTGTTCTTTGTGCCGGAACTGGATTGCAGCTCGGCGCAGCTACCCAAAGAAGAGAAGAACCGTATCAGTCACCGAGGGCGCGCCATGCAGCAATTGCTCGAGCAGTTGAAAGCTCGCTACACCGTATAAGCGGCCAGTGCCGCGGGACTGCCATGCTCGTTTTACCGCCTCTATCCCTCTATGTGCACATCCCCTGGTGTGTGCGTAAGTGTCCCTATTGTGACTTCAATTCCCATCGCGCCGGTGACAACCTGCCCGAGGCAGATTACGTGCAGCGGCTGTTGGCGGACCTGCAGCAGAGTTTGCCGGCGGTACAGGGGCGGCGCCTGCACAGTGTCTTCTTCGGTGGCGGTACGCCCAGCCTGTTTTCGCCGGATGCCATTGCTGAAGTTTTGTCGGCAGCGGAGCGATATATCGGTTTTGAGGCCGGGGCCGAGATCACCATGGAGGCCAATCCCGGCACCTTTGAGCAGGAGAAGTTTCGCGGCTTTCGCGCCGCCGGTGTTAACCGTCTCTCCATCGGGGTACAGAGTTTCAGCGACCTGCACCTGCAGCAGCTGGGTCGCATACACTCCGCCGGTGAAGCGGTGCGGGCGGTGGCCATGGCGCGGGAGGCGGGTTTCGATAATCTTAATATCGACCTTATGCACGGCCTGCCGGGCCAGACCCCCGCCGATGCCTGCGCGGATCTGCAGCAGGCGCTGGCGTTGCAGCCGGAGCACCTCTCCTGGTATCAGCTCACCATTGAGCCCAATACGGAGTTTTACCGGCGCCCGCCGCTGCTGCCGGAAGATGACACGCTGGCAGATATCCAGCAGGCCGGTGAGGTCATTCTGGCGCAGGCGGGGCTGCAGCAATATGAGGTGTCCGCATTTGCCCGCCCGGGGCGTCGCAGTCGTCACAACCTTAATTACTGGCAGTTTGGCGACTACCTCGGAATTGGTGCAGGCGCCCACGGCAAGATTACCTGGCCGCAGCCGGGGCGGATTGAGCGTACCCGTATGACCCGCCTGCCCCAGCACTACCTGCAGCGGGAAGAAACTGGTCTGGCGGCGGCCGAGCCGGTGGATGCGGACGAGTTGGCGCTGGAGTTTATGATGAATGCGCTGCGTCTCTGTGACGGCGTGGAGCGGCGCCTGTTTGGCGAGCGCACAGGGCTACCTTGGTCACAGGTGGCGGGGGTTTACGGGAATCTGTGTGAGCGCGGTCTGGTGGTTGCCGATGAAGCCCGGATTGCGACCACGTCCCTTGGCCAGCGCTATCTGAATGAGGTATTGTCAGCCTTCCTCGGAGCCGATTAATGCGCCGCGGAAGTACCGCAAGTTTATCACTGGTGCCCGGGAGCCACGCTTGGACGAAGGAATGTCAATCCACCTGCTGCACCCTGTTGCAGCCCAGATCTCGGCCATAGTGTCGGGGAGCGCCCGGTTCCTGTTCTGTTCATGCTGAATCTCCGTAACTATCGCCGCCGCAACCCTATTGCCACCCGCCTGATGGTGCTGATCTTGTTGATCAGTACGCTGCTGGCGGCGGCGGTAGTCTGCCTGCAGGTCTACCTCGCCTACGAGGATGATATGGCGGAGCTGGAAAGCCGCCTGGATCAGGTGCGCATCAGCACCCTGCCCAGCATCACCAAAAGCCTCTGGAGTTTCGATGAAGAGCAGCTGCAGGTGCAGATCCGCAGTGTGCTGGAGGTGGCGGACGTGGTGCAGGTGACGGTGCTGTGGCGCGACTGGAATGACGACGAGCAGGCGATGATGGCCAGCTCGCTGGACAAGGAGCTGGACCTGGACACCGTGGACCGTATCACCCGCCAGGTGATGGTGAAAGAGTACCCGCTGGTCTACCGGGCCGAAGGCGTGCCGGACCAGGCTTTGGGCACGCTGGTGGTGACGGTCAGTCTGGCCAGTGTCTATGAAAAGCTCTACCAGCGTGCCTGGATTACCGGTGGGGTGCAGATGACACAGGCGCTGCTGGTATCGGTCCTGATCCTCTGGCTGGTGCGCTACCTGCTGACCCGCCATATCGAAGCTATCGCCACCTACACCCGCCGCCTCAATCTCGAGAACCTCAATATCGGCCTGCGCCTCACCCGTCCCAAGACGCCGGAGTCGGCTCCCGATGAGTTGGACAATGTGGTCTCAGCCATCAATCAGATGCGGCTGTCGCTGGTAGAGGACATCGAGGCCCGTCGCCTGATGGAGGAGGCGCTGCGGGCCGAGAAAGAGGAGAAGCTGGTCAGCCGCCGGGAGGCGGCGGTGGCGGAGGAGGCGAACCGCGCCAAGAGCCAGTTCCTGGCCACCATGAGTCACGAGATTCGCACGCCCATGAACGGCGTGATCGGCATGGTGGAGTTGCTGCGGGACACACCACTGAACGACAACCAGCAGCACTACCTGGAGGTGATACACCGCTCCGGCGAAACTCTGCTGACCATCATCAACGACATCCTCGACTACTCCAAGATTGAAGCCGGCAAGATGGAGCTGGAGTCGGTGGCCTTCAGCCCGGAAGCACTGGTGGACGACTGCCTTGAGCTGTTCGGTGCTTCGGCCAACAAGCGCCGTATTGAATTGATCGGCAGCGTCAGCCCGGACCTGCCGGCGCGAGTGTACGGCGACCCGACCCGGCTGCGGCAGATACTGATCAACCTGCTGGGCAATGCCTTCAAATTTACCGAGCGGGGCAGTGTGACGGTACGGGCAGAGCCCTGCAGTGACAGTCACAGCGAGGCGCTGCAGGTGCGCTTTACCGTAACCGACACCGGTGTCGGGATCCCGGCGGCAACCCAGCAGCACCTGTTTCACTCCTTCACCCAGGCCGACAGCTCCACCACCCGTAAATACGGGGGGACCGGGCTGGGTCTGGCTATCTGCAAGCGCCTGGTGGAGTTGATGGGGGGTGAGATTGGTGTGCGCAGCGCGCCGGGGCAGGGTTCCAGTTTCTGGTTCACCGCCGACTTCACCCCGGCGGTGACGGCCGCCGCCGGCAGCGGCGTAGACGACGATTCCCTGCCCCTGCTGGCAGGGCGCTCCATGCTGGTGGTGGAGGACAGTCCGCTGCTGCTGGAAACACTGCTACTGCACGGTCAGACCTGGGGCATGGAAGTGGTCACCGCCACTGACCGCCGCAGCTGCCTGCAAGCCCTGGCCGGGCGCCAGGCCGGTGGCAAAGAGGATTTTGATTTTATCTCGCTGGATTACTACCTGCCGGGTGATGACGGTATCCGCGTGGCGCAGGAGATCCGGCGCCAATACCCGGACTGTAGCAGCCAGTTCTTCATGCTGACCGCCGCCGATGACACTTTTGAGCCGGAGTTGCTGCAGGCCCGGGGCATTGTGCGGGTGTTGCGCAAACCCCTGTCGCCGGCCAAATTGCGCGCCGAACTCTACTCCATGCTGGGCCATAGCAGCGGCAGCCTGCCGCAGGCACCTGAGGCGCGGACGCGTATCGATCTCTCTGGCCTGAAAGTGCTGGTGGCGGAGGACAACGCGGTCAACCGGTTGGTGATCAAGGGTTTGCTGGGCAAGCTGGGCATCGAGCCGGAGCTGGTGGAAAACGGGCGCCAGGTACTGGATGCCTGGGATGCTGCTGGCCGCCGCTTCGATGTCATCCTGATGGATTGCGAAATGCCGGAAATGGATGGCTTCGAGGCCACCCGCCGGATTCGTCGCCTGGAGCAGGAGCGGGGGGCAGGGGCATTACCCATCGTCGCCCTGACCGCCCATGCCATGAGCGAGCATCGGGAACAGGTGTTCAGCTGCGGTATGGATTATTTTCTCTGTAAGCCACTGACGCTGGCGGAGCTACGCACCACCCTGGAAAAAATTGTCGCCCGGCGTCCCGGCAACCGGGCGTTGCAGGGCGCAGTGTCCGATTCCTGAGTCTCTGCGGTGCCGACTAAAGGCTGTGGCACCGGTGGCGGCACAGTATCAGGCTTGAGTGTTGGGGGCGCAGTCTTTATCATTCAGCGTCACTATCCGCTTTTCAGGGGCGCTTTCCTGCGCTCTGCGAATCCGTCACTCTCAGGAGAACCGTTATGAGTAATAGCATCGTGCATGTAACCGATGCCAGCTTCGAAGCTGAAGTATTGCAAGCCGAAGGCCCGGTCCTGGTCGATTTCTGGGCCGAATGGTGTGGTCCATGCAAAATGATCGCCCCGGTTCTGGATGAGCTGTCCAGCGAGTACGACGGTAAGGTAAAAATCTGCAAAATGGATGTGGATGCCAACCAGGAGACTCCGGCCAAGTTCAACATTCGCGGTATTCCGACCCTGATTATTTTCAAGGGCGGTGCAGCGGAAGCCACCAAGGTTGGCGCGCTCTCCAAGGCCCAGCTGGTGGAGTTCGTAAACGGCTGTCTCTGACAGCCGCTTCAGGGGCGGCGCTTCCGGCGCCTGTCCCTGCCACTTTCCGGCCGCTCTGATTTAATTTTGCACAGCCGGGGATTTGCCGTTATACTCGCCGCTATCAATTGGTCGTCTGGCCAACAGTCCTGCCCATCAGTGGATGGTAATTTCAAAAAAACACCCGCCCTGATCCTACTCTTAAGCGCCCGTTACTGTGCATCAAGTGTTGGTCCAACAGCAGGCTTGGCCAAGTAATTCCCGAATCTTCTTGTACGATTTCTAATCAGCTAATGATTGGCGAAGGTCTGCACCTGTTGCGTGCGATTTGTCTCCGGCCCCAGGCTGAAATAAAACAGACTTGAAGTTGATAAGGTAAACCGCAAACCCGTTACCGCAATTAACCACGGTGGGCGACGGCCTCAGCCCGAGCGTCGTGTCTTCCGGCCCCCAACCCCCACCAGCCCCAACCCCCCTATATCTCAAGAGCCTATGAACCTTACTGATCTGAAAACAAAGCCCATCGAAGAGCTGATTACTATCGCCAAAGATATGGGCATGGAAAGTCTGGCCCGCTCCCGCAAACAGGACATCATCTTCAATATTCTCAAGCGCCACGCGAAAAGCGGCGAGGATATCTACGGCGATGGTGTGCTGGAAATCCTGCAGGACGGTTTCGGCTTCCTGCGATCAGCCGACAGCTCCTTTTTGGCTGGTCCTGACGATATCTACGTATCGCCCAGCCAGATTCGCCGCTTCAACCTGCGCACCGGTGACACCATCTCCGGCAAGATCCGCCCGCCCAAAGATGGCGAGCGTTACTTTGCCATGCTCAAGGTTAACGACATTAACTTTGACAAGCCGGAGAACTCCAAGAACAAGATCCTGTTTGAGAACCTGACGCCGCTGTTCCCCAACGAGCGCCTGGTGCTGGAAGCCGGTAATGGTTCTACCGAGGATCTCACCGGTCGCATCATCGACCTGATTGCGCCGATCGGCAAAGGCCAGCGCGGCCTGATCGTGGCGCCGCCCAAGGCCGGTAAGACCATCATGATGCAGAACATCGCGCAGGCGATTACCCGCAACAATCCGGAGTGCTACCTGATCGTGCTGTTGATCGACGAGCGTCCGGAAGAGGTGACCGAGATGCAGCGCTCGGTGCGCGGTGAAGTGGTCGCGTCCACCTTCGATGAGCCACCTGCCCGTCACGTACAGGTGGCAGAAATGGTGATCGAAAAAGCCAAGCGCCTGGTGGAGCACAAGAAGGATGTGATCATCCTTCTGGACTCCATCACCCGTCTGGCCCGTGCCTACAACACTATTGTGCCATCCTCCGGTAAGGTACTGACCGGTGGTGTGGATGCTCATGCCCTGGAGCGCCCCAAGCGTTTCTTCGGTGCGGCCCGTAACATTGAGGAGGGCGGCAGCCTCTCCATCGTCGCCACCGCGCTGGTGGAAACCGGCTCCAAAATGGACGAGGTTATCTTTGAAGAGTTCAAGGGTACCGGTAACCAGGAGCTGCATCTGGATCGCAAGATCGCCGAGAAGCGTGTCTATCCGGCCATCAATATCCGCAAGTCCGGCACTCGCCGCGAAGACCTGCTGATGCGTGAGGACGAGCTGCAGCGCGTGTGGATCCTGCGCAAGCTGCTGAACGATATGGAAGACGTATCCGCGACCGAATTCCTGGTGGATAAGCTCAAGGATCACAAGACCAACGATGAGTTCTTCCTCTCTATGAAGCGCAAGTAAGCGCAGTGCAGCAGGCTGCTGCACTGTAGATCCCTCCGGTTGTAGCTGTCGCCGGATCAAAAAACCCCGCAAAGCGGGGTTTTTTTTGGCCTGCTGCAGGCGGTCTGCCGGGTTTTGGTGAACATTGTGTGCGAAAAGTGATCGAAAGGGGTGGTGCTGTGTTGCGGCCGTGTTAGTATCCGCACGATCGTATTAAACGTACGTTTCAAAAGGTGGGTCACTTCGAACCCTGCCGCAATAATAAATACATCGAGTCAGAGAGATTACGTTATGAAGAGCGTCAAGCGACCCTTGTGGCTGGTTACCGGTGGACTGGTATCGGCTGTTGGACTCTCCTCCCAGGCCATGGCGGCCGGGTTTCAACTCAATGAGCACAGTGCCGCCGGTCTCGGGCGTGCCTTTGCCGGCGAAGCGGCCATGGGTGATAACGCCGCTGCCATCGGCCGCAACCCGGCTCTGGCAACACAGCTGCAGGGTACTCAGGTCTCCGGAGGTGTCACCTACATCAATCCCGAGATCAGCGCCGACGGTACCGCCTCCTATCTGGGTGGCTTTGGTCCCACAGTGGATGCCGGGCGTGATGATTATGCCCCGGACGCCTGGGTACCCAACGCCTACCTGAGTGTGCAGCTCAACGACCGCTGGAGCTGGGGGCTGTCCCTGAACTCCCATTTTGGCCTCAGCACCAATCTGGGCAGCACCTACGCCGCCTCCGATATCGCCGATGAAGCCGAGATCATCACCTATAACATCAATCCCAGCGTGGCCTATCGCCTCACCGACGCCATTAGTCTCGGGATGGGGGTAAGCCTGGTGAAGGCCGATGCCACCTTTGGCACTTCGGTCCCCTTGGATCTGGGGCCTCCCTTCTTTCCGGTGTCCGTACCCCAGGGCTCACAGGTATTGAAACTGGAAGGGGACGATATTGGCTGGGGTGTTAACCTCGGTGCCAGCTGGCAGGTCAATGATGCCCTGCGGTTGGGATTGGCCTACCGCAGCGAGGTAGAGCTGGAGCTGGACGGCAAGGCCACCTCTGATCTGTCACCGGCCTACAACCAGGGCGGCTCCCTGTCACTGGACCTGCCGGCCGGTGCCGAGCTGTCGGCGGTCTACGAGGTGCAGGGCTGGACCCTCTCCGCCAGTGCCCAGTGGACCGAATGGAGTGTGTTCGAAGCGCTGGTGGTGGACTTTGACGATGGCAACAGCCTCTTCCTCAAGGAAGAAAACTTCAATGACAGCTGGCGTTACGCCATCGCCGCCGCCTATCAGCTCAGTGATGGCTGGACCGTACGCGCCGGATTGGCGCTGGACGAGAGTGCTGTCTCTGCCCAGCACCGCTCGCTCAGCATTCCCGATACCGACCGCCTCTGGTACAGCGCGGGTGTCACCTACCAGTTTGACGACCAGCTGAGTGTCGATCTGGGCTTCGCCTATCTGGATGGCGATGATGTGGACCTGACAGAGGAATCCCAGTTGGGTACCAGTTTCAGCGGTACCTCCAGCGCCAGCGCCGAAATTGCCGCGCTGTCGGTCAACTATCAGTTCTGATTTCTCTTGGTGCGTTGCGGGCAGGCCGGTCACTCCCTTGGGTAGCCGGCCTGTTTGCTATCTGGTTCCTGCCTTCAACCTCGCTGTCTGGCCTGTAGCCTCACACGTGCTTAACCTTGTGCCTCGGTTTTTTGGGGCCATAACAGAGCGGTAGTTTGGCGCCAAAAACAATGCTGCCCTACAATAACCCTTTACTGGGCAATACAAGGCCAATGCCGGCGCCGGTCCGCGGCTGACGGTGTGGAATTCTGACTTTATGAAATACAGCGACCTGCGGGATTTTATCAAGCTGCTGGAAAAGCGCGGCCAGTTACAGCGCATCAAGGTGCCGGTGGATCCGGTGCTGGAGATGACCGAAATCTGCGATCGCACCCTGCGCGCCGGAGGCCCGGCACTGCTGTTTGAAAATCCGGTGGGCTTTGACACACCGGTGCTGGCCAACCTGTTTGGCACTCCCGAACGGGTGGCGCTGGGCATGGGGGAAAACTCGGTTGAGGCGCTGCGGGAACTGGGGCAGCTGCTGGCATTCCTGCGCGAACCGGAACCGCCAAAAGGCTTCAAAGACGCGTGGGAAAAATTGCCCATTTTCCGCCAGGTACTCAATATGGGCCCCAAGGTGGTGAGCAAGGCGGCCTGCCAGCAGGTGGTGTTGCAGGGCGAGGATGTCGACCTCAATAAACTGCCCATCCAGACCTGCTGGCCCGGCGACGCCGCGCCGCTGGTGACCTGGCCGCTGGTGATCACCCAAGGGCCCAACAAGCCGCGCCAGAACCTGGGCATCTACCGCATGCAGCTGATCGGCAAAAACCGCCTGATTATGCGCTGGCTCTCCCACCGCGGCGGCGCGCTGGATTTCCGTGAGTGGCAGCAGGCCAATCCCGGCCAGCCCTATCCTGTGTCGGTGGCGCTGGGGGCGGATCCCGCCACTATTCTCGGCGCCGTGACACCGGTGCCGGATACTCTCAGTGAGTACGCCTTTGCCGGTTTGCTGCGCGGTGACAAGACTGAAGTCACCCGCAGTATCAGTAACGACCTGCAGGTGCCGGCGTCAGCAGAGTTTGTGCTGGAGGGGTATATCTATCCCGACGATATGGCGGATGAAGGGCCCTTTGGCGACCATACCGGCTACTACAACGAGGTGGATCGCTTTCCGGTCTTTACCGTGGAGACCATCACTCACCGCAAGGATCCCATCTATCACAGCACCTACACCGGACGTCCACCGGATGAACCGGCGGTGCTGGGCGTGGCCCTGAACGAAGTGTTTGTGCCAATCCTGCAGAAACAGTTTCCGGAAATTGTCGACTTCTACCTGCCACCGGAAGGTTGCTCCTACCGCCTGGCCATTGTCACCATGAAGAAGCAGTACCCGGGTCACGCCAAGCGCGTGATGATGGGGGTGTGGTCTTTCCTGCGGCAGTTTATGTACACCAAGTTTGTCATTGTCACTGACGACGATGTTAACGCCCGCGACTGGAAGGATGTGATCTGGGCCATCACCACCCGCATGGATCCGGCCCGCGATACCACATTGGTGGAAAATACCCCGATCGATTACCTCGACTTCGCCTCACCGGTCTCCGGGCTGGGGTCCAAAATGGGGATGGACGCTACCAACAAGTGGCCGGGGGAAACCGACCGTGAGTGGGGTGAGCCCATCCTCATGGACCCGGCCGTCAAAGCCCGGGTTGATGATATGTGGGATAGCCTCGGCATTCAGTTGCCCCCGGAACAGTAAGTCTTCCGCCTGCCGTGCGATGCCATGAACCGGTGACGGCGGAACTGTCGTAATAGATGGATGATTGTGTAGTCCCGGCTGTACAAAGGAGTTGTAGTCAATGCGTCTGCCTAACAAACCACCGCGCTGGATCGCGTATCTGTCACTGGCGATGCTGGCCCTGGTGGCGGCCTTGCCCCTGCTGACATCGCTGGGGCTGGAACTGTTTGTGCGCCACTGGTTATCCGGCCAGGGGGCGCAAAACGTACAAATACAGCGGTTGCAGGTCAATCCCTATACCGGCACCGGCAGCGCAGAAGCCGTCAGTTACAGATTAAACGACCAGGATTTCGGACTGCAGTTGTTGCGCTTCGATGTCGAACTGTGGGCGCTCTGGAGCCGTCGCATTCACATCCGTGAGCTGGCGCTGACCGGTGTTGACCTGGTGGCCCGGCAGACCGAAGAGGGCTTCGTTATTGACGGCCTCCTGCTTGCCCAGGCGGCTGCGGTGGAGAGTGTCGAGGACGCAGAGTCCCCGTCAGAGTCGGAGTCGGAGTCGGACTATGGTGACTGGCATGTGCAGCTGGATAACCTTGCCTTTGAAGACCTGAAAATCAGTTTCCACAACGAGGATATCGGCGCGCAGGTGCAGATTCATCGCATCAGCATCGCCAACTTCAACAGTGCCGGCTCCGAGTCCCAGCTGCACGCGGAAGTGCAACTGCCCAACCTGGACCTGGTCTCCGATGCGGTCAGTTTGCAGGGTGGGCTGGTGCTGGATGGTCAATTGCAACTGACGCCACAGGACGATGGCTGGCAGATCGCCCTGGATTCCCGTGTGCGGCTGCGGAGCTGGCAGGCACTGCAGGATACGGACAGCAGTTTCCAGTTGGACTCCATGGACCTGCAGTTGAAGACGCAGGTCGCTCTGGCTGAGGAGACCTCGGTTGAGACCCGTTGGGAGAGCAGCCTGGGTGGCCTGCAAATCGAAACCCCGCAAGGCAACCTGAGCTGGAGCAGTAATCAGTCCCTGCAGGGGAGCCTGACACTGCGGTCCAAAGGCGATGCCTGGCAGATGCGGGTGGACAGCAACTCACAGATGCGTGACTGGCAGTTGCAGGCCGAGGGACTGGACCTCAGTCTGAAGTCGGTAGATCTGGGGCTGCGCGGTGACCTTACCCTGGGGCAAGCGCTGGATTACCAGCTGCAGTGGCAGACCACCCTCGGTCCCCTGCAGCTGCGGGAACAGGAGAGCCAGTTGGGCTGGGCTGGCTGGCAGGCGCTGCAACTACAGGGGGAGGTATCTCCGGCCAGTCTGCAGGTGGATGAGCTCAGCCTGCAGCAGCTCTCCCTGCTAAGCGTCGATACACTCGATCCCCTGGTACAGGGGCTGGACCTGAAGGTTGAGGTGCTGCAGTTGCCGCTGCAGGGCGAAACCCGGCGCCTCTCCATCGGGCAGGTGAGCATGCCCAAAGCGGAGATCAGGGCGGTGCGCAAAAAAGATGGTTCCATGCCCCAGCTGGATCCCTTCCTGGTGGCGGCGCAACGCTTCAGCAGTGGTTCGGAACCGGCTGCTGGCGAATCGCCAGAGGCAGCCACCGGGGCTGAGGCCGCGGCGGCCGGGTCGGGTGAGCCGGGCTCTTCGCTGGCGGTGGATGTGGGTCTGATCGAGCTGGGCCCGGAGGTGGTGGTGTCGTTTGAGGATGCCAGTGTACGGCCCAAATTCCGCGAGACCATTACGGTCGAGAAGGGCCGTCTGGAACAGTTGCAGCTGCAGAATGAGCAGCAGCAATCGCCTTTCGAGCTGCAACTGCAGCTCTCCAACGATGCCGCGGCGTCGTTTAGGGGCGCGGTCAATGTGCTGCGCCCCTCGCTGAAGATGGATGCCGATGTGCAGGGTTATCAGCTGCTCAGTGTCAGCGGCTTCAGTCGTGAGGCGACGGGCTACTCTGTTGAGAGCGGACGCCTTAATTTCACCTCGGCCATGACCCTCGACCAGCAACAGATCAACAGCAAAAACCATATTGTGATGGATGGCGTGAGGTTGCGTGCCGAGAAGCCCGATCAGGCTGAAAAGACGGCACTTGAACTGAGCATGCCACTGGACCAGGCGCTGGACCTGTTGCGTGACGGCAAGGGCCGGATCACCCTGGATGTGCCGGTTAATGGCGACCTGAGTGATCCGGATATCAGCCTGCAGCAAATTATCAACAAGGCGCTGGCCGGAGCTGTCACCAAAACCACGGTACTGGCCCTGAAAATCATGTTGCAGCCCTACGGTGCGTTGATGATGGCGGCGGATTACGCCAAGGGCGAGATGAGCCGTGTGCGGCTGGAACCGGTGCAGTTTGCGGCAGGGCAGGCGGAGCTGGACTCGGTGGGGCTGGATTACACCGGCAAACTGGCTGAGATGCTGAGTAGCCGCGAGTCTCTCAGTGTGCGTCTGTGCGGCACCACCAATCGTGGCGACCTGGCTGCGTTGGGTGGCCGTGATCCGCAGCAGGTAGCGGTCGAAAACCCACTGGTGGTGCCGGATGAGCTGCAGCAGCCGCTGCACGACCTGGCCCAGGCCCGTGCCGCAGCCGTGCGCCAGCAGCTGCTGGGCGGCGGTGTAAAGGCATCCCAGCTGCAGCGCTGCCTGCCGGAGTTTGACGGGGCGGCCAAAGTTCCATCCGGCGTGGCGCTGAGTATGTAACCGCTGGTTCAGCCGGGCAGCTGCACTTCCCTGTGTCGCGGGCAGCTCACCAGGTGATCGTTGACCATGCCGGTAGCCTGCATAAACGCGTAGCAGATGGTGCTGCCGACAAAGTTGAAGCCATCCTTCTTCAGGACCTTGCTCATCTGGTCTGACCGGGGTGTGGAGGCCGGTACCTGCTTCATGGTGCTGAAGTGGTTGACCAGCGGTTGGCCGTCCACGAACTGCCACAGGTAGTCGGTGAAGCTGCCGTGGCGGTCCCGTACCTCCAGGTAGGCGTTGGCGTTGCGGATGGCACTGGCCACCTTCAGCCGGTTGCGCACAATGCCGGGATTGGCCAACAGCGTCGCCACCCGCTTGCCGCTGTAGCGGGCGATCTTTGCCGCATCAAACTGGTCAAATGCCTGGCGGTAATTGTCCCGCTTGCGCAGGATGGTTATCCACGCCAGACCCGCCTGCGCCCCCTCCAGCAACAGGAATTCGAACAGCTTGTCGTCGTCGTAGCAGGGTACGCCCCACTCCTCGTCGTGGTAGCGGCGATAGAGGGGATCGCCGAGGCACCAGGGGCAGGCATTGTCGCTCATACATTCACTCCGTGACGTGGGTGGTGGGGACGGCAATGGTGTCGCCAGAGCGTCACTGTAGCCATGATCTACACTGAATGCAGCTGCCCCGCTGGCAGTTGCCGGGTGGTTGATCCGGAGCAGGGGCTCTGAGGGAGGTGCCATGCACGTTCTCTATCCCGAGCTGAGACCTTTCAGCAGTGGCTTGCTGGAGGTGGGCCACGGGCACAGTATCTATCTGGAGCAGTCGGGCAATCCGGGAGGCATCCCTGTGCTGTTTGTGCACGGTGGTCCCGGTGCCGGCAGCAGTTGCCGCGATCGCCGCTATTTCAGCCCGGACCGCTATCACATCATCCTGTTTGACCAGCGCGGCTGCGGCCGTTCCCTGCCTCACGCCTCGCTGCAACATAACACCACAGCAGACCTGCTGGGGGATATGGAGCGCATCCGGCAACACCTGCAACTGGAGCGCTGGGTGCTGTTCGGAGGTTCCTGGGGGGCGACCCTCAGTCTGGTGTATGCGGAGACTTACCCGAATCGGGTGATGGGGCTGATCCTGCGGGGTATCTTCCTGGCCCGGCCGGAGGACATCAGCTGGTATTGCCAGGCGGGGGCCAGCCGCATCTTTCCCGACTACTGGGAGGATTTTCTCTACCCCATCCCAGAGCCGGAGCGGGATGACCTGCTGCGGGCCTATCACCGTCGCCTCACGGGTGATAACGAACTCGCCATGATGGCCTGCGCCAAGGCCTGGGCGCTGTGGGAGGCTCGCTGTGCCACACTGCGGCCCAGTGTCGATCTCATGGAGGCCTGCAGCGAGCCGCACCTGGCACTCTCCCTGGCGCGGCTGGAGGTGCATTACCTGATGCAGGATGCCTTCCTGGAGGAGAACCAGATTCTGGATCGCGCCGCGCGGCTGGAGGGCATTCCCGGAATTATCGTGCACGGTCGCTACGACATGATCTGCCCGCTGGACAACGCCCAGGCGCTGCACCACGTCTGGCACGATTCGGAGCTGCACATCATTCGCGATGCCGGTCACGCTGCGGGAGAGCCGGGCATCACCGATGCGCTGGTGCGGGCTACCCGCAGCATGTCGCGTCGCTTTTCTGCTGAATTTCCCCTCGGTGCCTGAGGCGCTGGCCTGAGTACAGAGGGCTATCGCCACTCCGGCCCAGGCGTCACAATAGTGGCCTTGCAAGTAACGGGGGCCACCGATGACCATCTGGATTGATGCCGACGCCTGCCCGGGCGTCATCCGGGAGATTCTCTTTCGCGCCGCTGAGCGCACCCAAATACCACTGGTGCTGGTGGCCAACCAGCCCATCAAGGTGCCACCCTCGCGCTACATCAGCACCCTGCAAGTCATGCAGGGCTTCGATGTGGCAGACAACGAGATTGTGGCGCGGGTGGCGGCCGGGGATCTGGTGGTTACCCAGGACATCCCGCTGGCGTCGGACGTGATTGAGAAGGGCGCCCAGGCACTCAGTCCCCGCGGCGAACGCTTCACCGTTGACAATATCCGTGCCCGGCTTAACATGCGCGACTTCATGGACACCCTGCGCTCCAGTGGTGTCAACACCGGCGGCCCGCCGCCGTTGAATCAGGCGGATCGCAAGCTGTTTGCGGACAACCTCGACCGCTGGCTGTCCCGCGCAGCGAGGCCGGCTTCAAACTGAACAGGCCTGTTCAATTATTTTGCCCTGCCTCTTATTGTGTGGATAATGTGGCGTCCCTTTTTCTTCGAGGGCCGCACCGGCTCACCGTCGGATGCCTATAACAATAACCGCCCATGATGGCGATACGGACCATAGCCAGGAGTACAGAGCGAAGTGACAGATCAACAGCAGAGTTTTATCGACAAGCCGGTGCTGGTTGCCGGAGCCAGTGGATTTGTGGGCAGTCACGAGGCGCGACTGCTGTGTGAGCAGGGTCGCAAGGTGCGGGTACTGCTGCGCAAGACCAGCAGTACTGATGCGGTAAAAGACTTGCCGGTCGAGATCTGTTATGGCGATGTACTGGACCCGGATTCCCTGCGCCAGGCGATGGAGGGCTGTGGTTCGGTTTTCTACAGCGTGGTGGATCCGCGCTTCTGGCTTTCCGATCCCGCGCCGCTCTACCGCAACAACGTGGATGGCCTGGTGAACGCCATGGACGTGGCGCTGGAGCTGGGTGTCGAGCGCTTTATCTTCTGCAGCACCATGGGTGCACTGGGCTTTAACCCCAATGGTCCGGTAACGGAAGACATTGAATTCAACTGGCGCGACAAGGCCTCCCCCTACATTCTGGCCCGCCTGCAGGCGGAAGAGCGTTTCCTCGAATATTGCCGTGACAAGGGCCTGCCCGGGGTGGCCCTGTGTGTGGCCAATACCTACGGTCCCCAGGATTACCAGCCCACCCCGCACGGTGGCATGTTGTGGAAAGTCGGCTCCGGCCAGTCCAGTGCCGTGATGGACTCCAGTGCACCGATGGTGGATATCCGCGATGTGGCCCAGGCGGCGGTGGCAGCGGAGACCAAGGGTAAGCTGGGAGAGCGTTATATCATCGCCCACGAGTACATCAGCAACCGTGAATTCTTCACCATGGCCGCTGAGTGGGGTGGCCTCAAGCCACCCAAAGTAATTCCACATTGGGTAGCGGCGGTGGTGGCTTCCGTGGCCGAAGTGTTTATCAAACTCTTCGGCATCAAGGACTCCATCCTCAGTAAGGACGCCGTATTTCTCTCCGGCGCGTTCAAGGAGATGGACAACAGCAAGGCGCGTCGTGACCTGGGCTTTAATCCGCGACCGGTGCGCGAGACCGTGAATGATGCCCTCGACTGGTATGCGCAGCGCGAGAAAGAGAAAACTGCCCAGGGCTGACAGAGTCGTCGGCAGGGCAATAAAAAAGGGCTGCATCTGCAGCCCTTTTTTTATCTCTGGCAGAGCAGCATCAGGTGCCGAGAAAGCTGACGCCGCTCAACTGCTCGGATTTTTCCCACAGCTGTTTGGCCAGTGACGCATCAAACGCCACCTTGTTGATGCGCGCCTTGCCGGGCTTGCCGCAGATGCCGGTCTCCAGCAGTCCACCGGGACCATAGTAGTCGCCGCCTTTAACGTCCGGGCCCTCGGCTGCGAGGATGATCGGCTGGGCGGCCTGGGTGGCAGAGGGGATGATCTTTTGCATCTGGCCGTGGAACCACTTGCTGACCGGGTTGGTTTTCTCCTTGGAGAGAGCCGGGCTGTTGGTGTGAATGTTGGTGTTGGCAAAGCCGGGGTGGGCGCCGAGGGCGATCACATTGCTGCCCTGCGCCTGCAGGCGCTGATTCAGCTCCAGGGTGTGGCTCATCATAGCGACCTTGCTGCGGCCGTAGGACTGCCACTGGTCGTATTCGCCCTGATCCCAGTTGAGATCATCCACCACCAGCTTGCCCATCCGGTGGGCCAGGCTGCAGACGTTGACGATGCGGCACTCGCGCTCCTGGCGGAAGTGGGGCAGCAGCAGGCCGGTGAGGGCAAAGGCGCCGAGGTAGTTGGTGGCCATCTGCATCTCGTGCCCGGCGCTGTTGCGCTGCAGCGGGATGGCGACAATACCGGCGTTGTTTATGAGTATGTCCAGTTCACCAAACTGCTCGATAAACTGGCTGGCAAAAGCCTGCACTGACTCCAGGTCGGAGACATCCAGCTGCAGTATGGTGAGGTCGGCCTCCGGTACCTCGGCCAGGATCTCCTGACGCGCCTTTTCGGCTTTGTCGATGCTGCGGCAGGCCATGACGATCCTGTCGCCCTTGCGCGCAAAATGTTGCGTCGCGGCGTATCCGATACCGGAGTTGGCTCCGGTGATCACGATGCATTTCTTGTCCACGGGTTTCACTCTTGTTGTGTCGTTATTAAGGGGTTGGCCGTGGCTCTTGCTGGCCCGGTCCGTTAGTGGTGGGGGCATTATATAGGGTTGGGGGCGGTGGCGTCAGGGGCTGGGCCGAGGGGGGATCAGGAGTGTGTTGCGGCGGGCAAAAAAAACGGGCGTCCGTGGGGGAACGGACACCCGCCAAGGGCTTTTACGTCACTTGCGGAAAGCGGGGGCCAGGTCGTCTGCGGCGATCATGCCCAGTAGCATGAAGGCGGATGCGAAAGTGGATACCAGTATGTACATAACCATCTCCTTTTCTGCCAGTTATGGCGTTGTCTGTACGCTTGGGGACAGTGTAGCGCTGGCAATCCAAAGTAGGTTTAAGTCGCGGTAAAGATCTGTGTGGCTTTGTTCTTTGAGGTAAAGGGGCGGCACCCCGTAATAGGCGCGGTGGGATTGGGTCAGATGCGGTGGGGCTGCAGGCTGGCACTGATCAGGTGGCGGCCGTGAAAGCGTAAATGCCCCAGGTAGCGGGCGTCACCACTGCTGGTGAATGCGAACTGGTAGCTGCGCTGCAGGCCCCAGTTACCGCGACTGTCGCGGCCGGGCCTGAGGCTCACCAGTTCCACGGTATCGTCCAGCAGCTGCACATCCATGGACTCGCAATAGCGGCGGGCCTGACCCATGGCGCGGTCGCGGAACGCGGCGTTTTGCCAGATCAGCAGGGCGGGCAGCAGCAGGATGGAGATCAGTATCAGGTCGTAGATGGTCATGGATGGCGGCGGGTTGTCGGTGTCACAGGAAGTTGGCTGGGGTCGACTATACAGAAACTCTGGCCTGTGAGGGCAGCCCCGGTGAGGATGGCGGCAACGGGGTTGCACAAAAAACAGACAGGATGTTGCAATCTGCTCGTACTCTCCCTAGAATACGCGGCCCAAAATACCGCCGGAGCCCGTACTGCCGTCAGGCAGCCCAGGAGCCGGTACTCCTTGCCTCACCGGTATTGCCGGGAGGCTATAACCCGTAAGGAGCAACAATGCGTCATTACGAAATCGTACTGCTGGTTCACCCGGACCAGAGTGATCAGGTGCCAGGCATGGTAGAGCGTTACACTGCATCCGTTAAGGATGCCGGTGGTGCTGTACACCGTCTGGAAGACTGGGGTCGCCGTCAAATGGCTTACTCCATCAACAAGGTGCACAAGGCTCACTACATTCTGATGAACGTCGAGTGTAGCGAAGAAGTGCTGGAAGAGTTGACTACCAACTTCCGTTACAACGATGCCGTGCTGCGTAACATGGTGATTCGTGCTGATGAGGCTGTAACTGAAGAGTCTCCCATCATGAAGGCAGAGAAAGAGAGTCGCGAGCGCAAGGCTAACCGCCAGGAGCGTCGCGATGACAACGCCGAGAAAGCCGAGTCCGCGCAGGACGACTCTGCTGACGATGCAGACGAAGAAGAGTAAGGAGTCGACCCATGGCACGTTTTTTCCGTCGTCGTAAGTTTTGCCGTTTCACCGCCGAAGGCGTTAAGCAGATCGATTACAAAGATCTGGACACCCTGAAGGCGTACGTTTCTGAAACCGGCAAGATCGTACCCAGCCGTATCACTGGCACCAAGGCCAAATATCAGCGTCAGCTGGCCACCGCTGTAAAGCGCGCCCGCTACCTGGCCCTGCTGCCATACACGGACAGCCACGAGTAAGACACAAAATCAGTGCGCGCTCTTGCTGAATTTATTATGCGTGGCCGCGCACAGGCCGCAGTGGTTGCCCTGCTGGGCAGTTGGTTACCACTGATTAGCCCGGCCGCGGTGGCGCTTGTCACCTTGCGCCGTGGAAGCCTCGACGGATCCATGATCCTGTTGTGGGCACTTTGTCCCGCGCTCGCCACCTTCTGGCTGAGTGACATGGGGCCGCTGATGCCAGCGGCCACTGTGCTGGGACTGCTGGCAGTGACACTGGCAGCGCAACTGCTGCGTAACAGCAGCTCCTGGCAACAGGCCCTGTTCGCCATGTCCGGTTTCGGCGCCCTCAGTGGGGTGTTGATCGGCTCGGTGATTCCGGACCCGGTTGCCGGGGTGACACAGGCGCTGGGTGAGTTGTTTGCGGAGATCGAATCGCAGCAGCCCCAGGGCGCGGTCCTGATCAGGCCCACCGACACCTTTGTGTTGGGACTGATTGGCTATGTGGTTGCGGTAAGTGCACTGCTGAGTCTGCTGCTGGCACGCTGGTGGCAGGCGATGCTGTACAACCCCGGCGGGTTTCAGGCGGAGTTTCATCGCCTGCGCCTGCATCCGGTGGTGGCGCTGGTATGTGTACTGGCTGTCGTCTACTGCTGGAACCGGGGGCTGGATTACCAGTACTGGGGCTCGTTGTTCGGGCTGCCGCTGCTGGTCGCCGGTGCAGCACTGGCCCACGGCGTTGTGAAGTTGCGACGCATGAGCGGGCAATGGCTGATTGTGTTTTACCTGGCTCTGGCGTTTGCCGGCATCATCGTGATGGTGTTTGCAGCGCTGGATTCCTGGACAGACTTTCGTTCGCGCATCCGGGCCGCCGCCCCGCCAGACAAGCGGGATGGTAACGGCCACTAGCGCGATGCGTGAACAATGAAATTAACTTAGAGGATTAACGAGATGAACGTTATTCTGCTCGAGAAAGTCGGCAAGCTGGGCACCATCGGTGACCAGGTTTCCGTTAAGGCCGGTTTCGGTCGCAACTTCCTGATCCCCCAGGGCAAGGCTATCCCTGCCACTGCCTCCAACGTTGCCGAGTTTGAAGCTCGTCGCGCTGAGCTGGAAGCTGCTGCTGCCGAGAAAAAATCCGCTGCTGAAGCCCGTGCTGCACAGCTGGTTGAACTGACTGTAACCATCGCTGCCAACGCTGGCGACGAAGGCAAGCTGTTCGGTTCCCTGGGCACCCGCGACATCGCGGAAGCCATCACTGCAGCTGGTGTTGCTGTAGCCAAGTCCGAAGTGAAGCTGCCGGAAGGCACCCTGCGTGAAGTAGGTGAGTACGAGATCGACGTACAGCTGCACTCTGAAGTGACTCAGGCTGTCAAGCTGGTAGTTGTAGCTGAGTAAGAGGTTTGTCGCCGGGGGCGTGTAACCCGGCTGCAGTCTTCGCAGCATTTGTATCGGGCGCACTCTGCCGGGCCTTCGGGCCTGCCGTGGAGCTGCGCCCGACGCGCATCTGGCCGCTGCCCACCTGGCGGCGAGCCGCGTTCTCTTCTGTCGGGGGGATTTGTCTTCCGGCGCCTTGATTCAATACCGCCTGAGTAGCAAACTAGCTGATCCGGACTGACCGACCCCAGACCCCATGAGCGATTACGCCTACGACCCTGACTTCCGCCCCGATTACGACGACGAACCGTTTGACGGTGACGTGATGGCGCAAGCGCAGAAAGATCCCATGCCGCACTCCATCGAGGCCGAGCAGGCCGTGCTGGGTGGCCTGATGCTGGACAACCAGCGGATGGACGCGGTGGCCGAGGTGCTGGGGGAGAACGATTTCTACCGCGAGAGCCATCGCCACATCTACCAGATGATGCAGGCGCTGCAGGAAGCCGGGCAGCCGCTCGACATTATCACCCTCTCCGAAGAGCTCAACCGCCACGATCTGCTGGAGCGTGTTGGTGGTCTCGCCTATCTCTCCGATATGGCCAGCCACACGCCCAGCGCTGCCAATATCACCGCCTACGCCCATATCGTGCGCGAACGCGCCACCCTGCGCCAGCTGATCCAGGCGGCCAACGAGATCAGTCGCAGCAGCCTCAATCCCGCCGGACTCGACTCCGACGACCTGTTGCAGCTGGCGGAAAAGCGGGTGGCGGAGATTGCCGAGGATCGCCCCAAAGAGGGGGGCTTTCTCGACGTCAACACCCTGCTGAAGAAGTCGGTTGAAAAGATCGATGAGCGCTTCCGCTCCGATTCCGACATTACCGGGCTCTCCACTGGCCTGACAGACCTGGATCGCCGTACCTCCGGCTGGCAGCCCGGAGAGATGATTATTCTGGCAGCACGTCCCTCCATGGGGAAAACCGCCCTGGCGCTGAATTTCGTGGAAGCGGCACTGATGACCCAGCCCAAGCCGGCGCTGGTGTTCAGTATGGAGATGCCCGCCGACTCGCTGGTGATGCGGATGCTCTCATCGGTGGGGCGTATTGATGCCGGCAAGCTGCGCGACGGCAGTCTCACCGAAGAGGACTGGCCCAAGCTCTCCACCGCCGTGGCGAAGATGAAAGACAAGCCGCTCTATATCGATGACACCCCCGGCCTGACGCCGCAGGAGGTGCGGGCCCGGGTGAAGCGGGTCTGCCGTACCCACCAGATGGAGTTGCAGCAGAAGCAGCCGCAGTTGCCGCAGGAGGAGCTGGAGCGTCTCAGCAAGCCTGGCATGATCATGCTCGACTACCTGCAGCTGATGCAGGTGGCGGGTAAAAGTGAGGGGCGTACCCAGGAGATCTCCGAGATCTCCCGCTCCCTCAAGGCGCTGGCCAAAGAGTACGAATGCCCGGTGATCGCGCTGTCGCAGCTGAACCGTGGTGTGGAGCAGCGCCCCAACAAGCGCCCCATGAACTCCGACCTGCGGGAATCCGGTGCCATCGAGCAGGACGCCGATGTGATCCTGTTTATCTACCGCGATGAGTACTACAACGAGGACAGCCAGGACAAAGGCGTGGCCGAGCTGATTATCGGCAAGCAGCGTAACGGTGAAGTGGGTACGTCGAAAGCGGCGTTCCTCGGCAAGTTCACACGCTTTGAAAACCTGGCGCCAGAGTATTTCATGCAGGATGACGGCTACTGAGCATCCGCTCCCGTTATCCAGCCCGAGCCCTTTCTCAACACTTCCCCCTGTCCGGTCAGCCGGTTTGTAACGAGAGACAGTTCCTATGCAGATTTTCCATCATATCGTCTCCCTGCGAGATGCACTCAGGTCCGAGCGTCTGGCGGGCAAGCGCATTGGCTTTGTGCCCACCATGGGCAATCTGCACGACGCCCATATCGAGCTGGTTAAGCAGGCACAGCAGACCAACGACATTGTGGTCTGTTCGATCTTTGTGAATGGTCTGCAGTTTGGCCTGAATGAGGACTGGGACAAGTACCCTCGCACCTTTGAGGCCGACTGCCAGCGCCTGCGAGATGCCGGCTGCGATTTCCTGTTCCACCCGGATGACCGGGAGATGTACCCCAATGGTATGGATACCCAGACGCGGGTGGTCTGTCCCACCATGACTGATGTGCTGTGTGGTGCCAGTCGTCCGGGCCACTTTGAGGGCGTCACCACCGTGGTCACCAAGCTGTTCAACATTGTGCAGCCGGACGAAGCGGTGTTCGGTGTGAAAGATTTTCAGCAGCTGGCGGTGATCCGTCGCATGGTGGAGGATCTCTGCATGCCGGTGCAAATTACCGCCGGCACCATTCACCGTGAAGCCGACGGCCTCGCCATGAGCTCCCGCAACGGCTTTATTACGCCGGAGGAGCGGCCGCGGGCCAACCAGCTCAACAAAAGTCTCAACTGGGTGGCTGACCAGATCCGCGACGGGCGTCGGGATTTTGAGCTGCTGGAGAGCGAGGCCAGGGCGCAGATCGAAGCGGCTGGATTCCGGGTGGATTACCTCACCGTCTCTGACAGTCGTACCCTCAATCCGGCGGCAGTGGACGATACCGAGATCACCATCCTGGGTGCGATGTACACCAGCGGCGCGCGTTTGATCGATAACGTGTCGGTGGAGTTGTAGGGGGCAGGACGCTGCGCTAGAGGGTTCAGGACGCGTTGCTACAGGACGCTTCGCTACAGGAAAAACAAAAAGCCTGGTGTGGTTGCAGGCGTTTTGTTTTCATTATCCTGAATCCTGAATCCTGAATCCTGAATCCTGAATCCTGAATCCTGAATCCTGAATCCTGAATCCTGAATCCTGAATCCTGAATCCTGAATCCTGAATCCTGAAGTTCAGTTCCGCACCTCGGCTCCGCGCAAAAACACATCCACCGCTATCTCTATATGTTTGCGCAGGGTTGCGCCATCGACGTAATGGTTGTCGAACATGGCGTGGAAGTGCAGGTCGCCGCGGGCGAATTCAAAAAACTGCCGGGCGCTGATCTCGGGGTTGTCCAGCTGCAGCTGCCCTGCTGCCATGGCGGCGCGGAAGTAGTTGCAGAGAATGGCTTGCGCCCGCTCGGGTCCTGCGGCCATAAACTGTCGCCCCAGCTCCGGGGCGTGAGTGGATTCCGCCACTACCAGTCGATAAAAGGCGATGCGCCTGGGTGTGATCAGTCGGCTGATGAACTGCTCGGCGAGGCTGATCAGTGCATCCCGTGGTGGCATGTCCAGTAGTTTGTCCGTCTCCAGTTGTCCCAGGATCGAGTCGCAGCTCTCTTTCACTACGGCCTGTAACAACCCCTCCTTGCTGCCAAACATCTGGTAGATGGTGCGGCGTGAACCGCCGGCCTTCTCAATCACCTTATCCAGGGACGTGTTGGCAAACCCCAGTTCCAGAAACAGCTCCAGAGCCGCCTCCAGCACAGCCTGGGCGCGGGACTCACCACGTTTGGTGGGCGCAGTGTTGTCGCTGACAACGGCAGCGGTGTTATCGGTAAAGCTCATGGTCAGGTCCGGGCGGGCTAAGCGGTTCAGCTGGTGTAAGGGTCCCTAGTTTAGCGCGATTTGGCCGGGCTTTGAGGGGGGAATGGGTGGATATGTGATTGACAGTCTATGGTACTGAAAAGTACCATTTCAACCCCTTTTGGTACTGGTTGGTACCTTTTTCGGAGGTATTCACATGACTGCCGATGCAGCGAAACAAAAACTGGTGTTGTTGGTGTCCGGGGTGGTCCTGCTGTTGGGGGCTTTGGGCGCGCACTGGTTTTTCGTCAGCCGTCACCTGCAGTCGACCGACAATGCCTACGTGGAAGCGGATATGGCCGTGCTGGCCCCGATAGTTACCGGCTATGTGGCGGAAGTCCTGGTGCAGGACAATCAGCCGGTGGTGGCAGGCCAGCCTTTGCTGAAGATTGAGGATTCCGATTATCGGGCGCGGGTCGCCTACGCTGAAGCGGCGTTGGGGGCACAGGTGGCGGCGCTGCAGACCCTGCAAAGTGAGATTCGGCTGCAGCAGTCTGTGATTCGACAGGCACAGGCAGAACTGACCAGCGCCAGGGCTGAGCAGCAGCGGGCCAACAGTGACCGGGTTCGTTTTACCGAGCTGGGGCGCAGCGGTGCGGCCAGTCGTCAGCAGCAGGATGACGCTGTGGCCAAGGCGGTGCAGGCGGATGCGGCGCTGGTGGCGGCAGAGGCCCGGTTGGCGGCGGAGCAGGGCCGCCTGGCCGTGTTCCGGGCCCGGCGGCTGGAATTGCAGTCGGCGCTGGCGGAGGCGCAAGCCTCCCGCCAACTGGCGCAGATTGACCTGGAGAATACCGTGTTGCGCGCGCCGGTCGCCGGGGTGCTGGGCAACAAACGGGTACAGGTGGGGCAGCTTCTGCAGCCGGGGGTGCAGGTGATGACCGTTGTCCCTCTGGCGGAGGTCTATGTGACTGCCAACTTCAAGGAGACCCAGGTCTCCTCCATAGAGCGCGGGCAGCGGGTAACGCTGGAGGTGGACGCGTTGGCAGGAGAGCCGCTGCAGGGTTATATCGACAGCTTTTCGCCGGCCGCCGGTTCTCGCTTCAGCCTGCTGCCGCCGGAAAATGCCACCGGTAACTTTACCAAAATCGTGCAACGTATCCCGGTCCGTATCCGGGTGCAGAACCTGGCGGCGCAGGAGGGAAGGCTGCGTCCCGGCATGTCCGTGGTGGCCAAAGTGGATACCCGCAGTGGCAGCGATCGGCTGGTGGTGGCTGAGCCGGCGGAGCTCTCCAGTCCCGCCGCCCCGGCCCAGGCGCGCCTCGGCTTTTGAGGTGAGGTGTGGCTGAGGCGGTACTTGGGCAGGCTCCGGCAGCAGCGGTGCCGCGACGCCTGCTGATTGGCTGGGTGGCGATGGTGGTGGGGATGTTTCTCGCCATTCTCGACATCCAGATTGTGGCCAGTTCACTGTCGGATATCCAGGCTGGCCTCGCGGCCAGCCCTGATGAGATCAGCTGGATACAGACCGCCTACCTGATCGCCGAAGTCATCATGATTCCCCTGTCCGGTTACCTGGCCCGTATGTGGGGCAGCCGGCGCCTGTTTGTGATTTCCGCCATAGGATTTACCGCGGCGAGTTTTGCCTGTGCCTTTGCCTGGTCGCTGCAATCCCTGATCGTAATGCGGGTGCTGCAGGGATTCATTGGCGGCGGCATGATTCCCTGCGTTTTCAGTTCCATCTACATGATCTTTCCCCGGCAGCGGCAGGCCACCGCCAACGTGGTGGTGGGGATGATTGTGACCTGTGCGCCGGCCATTGGCCCCACCCTGGGCGGTTTTATTACGGATACCTTCTCGTGGCACTGGCTGTTTCTGATCAACGTGGTGCCGGGCTTCGTGATTATCATGCTGGTGTCGGCGATGCCGGACTTTGACCAGGCAGACTCCTCGCTGATCCGGCAGATAGATCTGCCGGGGCTGGTGCTGATGGCGCTGTTCCTCGGTGGTCTGGAGTTCGTGCTGGATGAGGGGCCGCGGGATGACTGGTTTGATGAGCCGGTTATCACCTTCTGGGTCCTGGTCTGCTCCATCTCGGGGCTGCTGTTTTTCTGGCGCTGCCTGACCTATCGTCAACCTCTGATTGACCTGCGCATCTTCGCCAACCGCAATTTCTTCCTGGGCTGCCTGGTAGCAGCGGTGATGGGCATGGGGCTGTTTGGGGGCGTTTATGTGACCCCCCTCTACCTGGCCCGGGTGCAGCACTTTAATGCCCTGCAGATCGGTACCGTCATGAGTATCGGTGGCATCGCCATGTTCCTGGCCGCGCCTCTGGCGGGGCGGTTGGCAGCGGCCTTTGGTGCCCGTGTGGTGTTGGCTGGCGGCATACTACTGGCGTCCTGCGGTTTTTTCGGTGCCAGCCTGTTGAGTTCGGAGGCGGCGGGCGATCAGCTCTTCTGGCCGCTGGCTATCCGCGGCATGGGGCTGGTGTCCATGATTATCACCCTCAACACCATCGCCCTGGGGACCCTGCCATTGCAGCAGATGAGTAATGCCAGCGGCCTCTACAACCTGTCGCGCAATATGGGGGGCGCCATGGGGCTGGCGGCGATCAATACCCTGCTGGACCAGCGCTTTAACCTGCATATGGCGCGCCTCAGCGACTGGATCAATCCGGTGCGGCCGGAGTTTCAGGAGTTTGTCCGACAGGCGGGCCTCTACCTCGACAGTGCTGGTCTGGGGTCTGATCAGCGGGTGCTGGCGTTGGCTCAGCAGCTGGCCAGTCGCGAGGCGCTGATGATGACTTTCAATGACATTCAGCTGTTGATGGGGGGCGCGCTGGTGTTGTCGTTACTGCTGCTGCCCCTTATGAGTCCGCCGCGACAGGCGCCAGCGGCGGCTCACTAGGGCTCAGGTATGGGGCCATGCCCCGGTCTGGTCTACTAAAGTAGGGTTCTGCTTTCGGCCTCCTCTGGTTTAAGATTTCCCTAATAGTTATAACAGTTTAAAAATAGGGAGTTACCATGTCAGAGGTTCACGTCTATCCGGTGGCGCGCGAAGTCGCAAATAACGCCTGGATTGATCACCACACTTACGAGCTGATGTATCGCCAGTCGGTTGAAGACCCTGACGCTTTCTGGGCCGAGGAGGCCAACAAGTTTCTTACCTGGAGCAAGCCTTTTACCCAGGTGCAGGAATTTGATTTTCACAAGGGCACTGCCAGCTGGTTTGGCGATGGTGAACTCAATGTCAGCGTCAACTGTATCGATCGTCACCTGCCGCAGCGTCACGACCAGACCGCCATCATCTGGGAGGGCGACGACCCTCACAATGACAAGAAGGTGACCTACCAGCAGCTGCACGACGAAGTGTGCAAGCTGGCCAATGTCCTGCGCGACCGTGGCGTAAAGAAGGGCGACCGCGTCTGCATCTATATGCCGATGATTCTGGAAGCGGCCTACGCCATGCTTGCCTGTGCCCGTATCGGTGCCGTGCACTCCGTCGTGTTTGGTGGTTTCTCTCCCGATGCCCTGCAGGGCCGTATCCTCGACTCCGACTGCCGCGTGCTGATCACCGCCGATGAGGGTGTGCGTGGCGGTAAGGCGGTACCCCTGAAGGCCAACGCTGACCGTGCTCTGGAGGCGTGCCCGGATGTACACACCTGTCTGGTGGTAAAACGCACCGGTGGGGAAGTGAACTGGCAGGATGGTCGTGACGTCTGGTATCACCAGGCTACTGCCAGTGTGCCGGCCCAGTGCGCGCCCGAGCCAATGGCGGCGGAGGACCCGCTGTTTATCCTCTACACCTCCGGTTCCACCGGCAAGCCCAAGGGCGTATTGCACACCACTGCCGGCTATTTGCTGCAGGCGGCCATGACCCACAAGTACACCTTCGACTACAAAGAGGGTGAGGTCTACTGGTGTACCGCCGATGTGGGTTGGGTGACCGGCCACAGCTACATCGTCTATGGCCCGCTGAACAACGGCGCCATCACCCTGATGTTCGAGGGCGTGCCCACTTACCCGGATGCCTCACGCTGCTGGCAGATTGTGGACAAGCACAAGGTCAATATTTTCTACACCGCTCCCACCGCCATCCGCGCGCTGATGGGTGCCGGCGACCATTACGTGGCCAACTCAACCCGCGATTCCCTGCGCCTGCTGGGCACTGTGGGTGAGCCCATCAACCCGGAAGCCTGGGAGTGGTACCACCGCGTCGTGGGTGAGAGCCGCTGCCCCATCGTCGACACCTGGTGGCAGACCGAAACCGGCGCTCATATGCTGACGCCCCTGCCCGGTGCCACGGCGCTCAAGCCTGGCTCGGCGACCCTGCCGTTCTTCGGTGTACAGCCGGTGCTGCTGGACGGAGAAGGCAAGGAGATTGAAGGTCCCGGTGAGGGCAGCCTGGCCATCAAGGCCTCCTGGCCGAGCCAGATCCGCAGTGTTTACGGTGATCACCAGCGCTGTGTGGAAACCTATTTCAGCACCTACCCAGGCTATTACTTTACCGGTGACGGCGCCCGTCGCGATGAGGACGGCTACTACTGGATTACCGGTCGCGTGGATGACGTACTCAACGTTTCCGGTCACCGCATGGGTACGGCCGAGGTCGAGAGTGCCCTGGTATTGCACCACGATATTGCAGAGGCGGCCGTGGTCGGCGCCCCTCACGATATCAAGGGGCAGGGCATCTACTGCTATGTCACGCCAATGGCCGGTGTCACGCCAACCGATGAGTTGAAAAAGGCGCTGGTAAACCTGTGTGTGCAGGAGATCGGCCCTATTGCCAAGCCGGACTGGATCCAGTGGGCCCCGGGCCTGCCGAAGACCCGCTCCGGCAAGATCATGCGCCGTATCCTGCGCAAGATTGCCGCCAACGAACTGGACAGTCTGGGGGATACCTCAACCCTGGCCGATCCATCGGTGGTGGAGCAGCTGATTGAAAATCGTCTGAATCGTTAACAGTAAGTACGAGCGATTGCGGGGGTACGACAGTACCCCCTTTTTTATTGGGGAAAAATTGCTGAAAATGTTTTGTTAAGGTTGCAGGAACTGCTTGACGGCGAAGTTGGATGCTTTATAAGCTAAACCTCGCTTGAAAGTGCGCCTTAATATTTATGCACATTTCGAAGTACCTCTGGCACCACTTCTGGAAAGACCTCTGGCACCTCGTCCTGTTTTCATAAGTAGCTAGCAACACACTTCAGCACCACTGCTCACTGCGAGCGCATACACACTTTTGAAGATAGGAAATGATCCATGTCTAAAGTCACCGGTACCGTTAAGTGGTTTAACGACTCCAAAGGTTTTGGTTTCATCGAGCAGGAAAATGGTCCTGATGTATTCGCGCACTTCAGCGCTATCCAGGGCGCTGGCTTCCGCACTTTGGCCGAAGGCCAGAAAGTGGAATTCAAAGTGACCCAGGGTCAGAAAGGTCCTCAGGCTGAAGAGATCGTTCCTCTGTAAGCCAAGCGAGAGACCGCCGCAGGCGCTGGCAGCTGTCGGTGTCGCGGTACTCCGGAAACCCGGCCGCCACGGTTCAGATCGTGTGCTGACCGGGTTTTTTTATGCCCGCGGGCTGGCAGCCGGGCGCGCTGAGGCGTTGGCACTGCTGCGGGAATGCAAGTAAACTCAGTTCCAATCCAATGTCTGACCGGAGAATCTGAGGGGTTCATGAGCAACGTTTTTCTTCTACAGAACCAGTACCAGCAACTGCTCAGCAAACAGGGCGAGTGGGTGGATGGGCGGGAGGCGTCGACGCTCTTTCGCACTGCACACCGCGACGAAGCTCTCAATCAGATGATTGAAACCAATGCCCGTGACTACACGCTGCGCATGAAGATCCTTGAGTGTCCGCTGAATGATCGCGGCCTGCCGTTGCTGCAGGATGAGGACCTGCCGCCGCTGGCGGTTGCCAAAGCTGTTGGCGACGACGGCGAAGACCTGCAGGCGCAGCCCGAACTGGCGGCGGAAAATTCCTGAGCGGTTATAATCCATCATCATCGACGTTGGTGCGCTGACCTGAGGCGGGCAGCCACACTGCCAGCGTTTTCCCATCTGTACTCACACACCGTTATGCCGGTGTGCGCTTGAGGATCACAGCTTGTCACTGCTAACCCAACGTCTTGCCGTACTCAATGATACTGCACATGCCTCCCTGACCCGGGTCTACAAAGGTCTGGAGAAAGAGAGCTTGCGCGTCAATGGCGAGGGCACACTGGCGCAGACGCCACACCCTGCTGCGCTGGGGTCGGCCATGACCCATCCGGGTATTACCACCGACTACAGCGAAGCCTTGCTGGAATTTATTACCCCGCCCGGTGACAGCACCGATGGCCTGCTGAAAGAGTTGGACGATATTCAGCGCTACACTTATCAGATGCTGGAGAACGAATACCTGTGGGTGGCGAGTATGCCCTGCATGCTCGCCGGTGACGAGCGGATCCCGGTGGGGCGTTACGGCACTTCCAACCCGGCGCGGATGAAGACCATCTATCGGCTGGGGCTGGGGGAGCGCTACGGGCGCGCCATGCAGACCATTGCCGGCATTCACTATAACTTCTCCCTCAACGACGAGTTCTGGCACTTCTGGCACGGGCGCGAGGGCAATGGTGACAGCCTGCAGCGTTACAAGAACCGGCGTTACTTTGACCTGATCCGCAACTTCCGTCGCACCTTCTGGCTGCTGCTCTATCTGTTCGGTGCGTCACCGGCGGTGTGCAGCAGCTTTGTGCGTGGTCGCGATCACAACCTGGTGCCCCTTGGCAGTGATACCCACAGCCTGCACCTGCCCTACGCCACCTCCCTGCGCATGGGTGACCTAGGTTACCAGAGCAGTGCGCAAAATTCGCTGGTGGTGGATTATAACCACCTGGAAACTTACCTCAGTACCTTGTGTGCGGCGATCACCCAGCCACACCCGGATTACGCGGCACGTGGACTCAAGGACGCAGAAGGCAACTACAAGCAGCTCAACACCAGTCTGTTGCAGATCGAGAACGAGTTCTACAGCACCATCCGTCCCAAACGCACCGCCCGCTCCGGAGAGACGGCGTTGGGGGCACTTCACAACCGCGGGGTGGAGTACATCGAAGTGCGTTGCATTGACCTGAACCCCTACGAGCCGTTGGGGATCAATGCACAGCAGATCGATTTCATGGATGTCTTCCTGCTTTACTGCCTGCTCAGTGACAGCCCCGAGACAGATTGCGTGAAATACAAGCGGGCGCAGGAAAACCAGCGTCTTATCGTTGCTCGTGGTCGGGATACTGCCATGCGCCTGCACAGCGCCGCCGGTGATCAATCCGTGCAGCAGTGGGGCAATGCCATGTTGGATGATATGTTGCGCGTTGCGCAGCTGCTCGATCGCAGCTACGACACCAGTTTGTACTCGGAAGCGGTAGAGGCACAGCGTATCAAGTTGGCTCAGCCGCAGTTGACACCATCGGCGCAGATTCTCACCGACATGGCGGCACGGGATGAAACTTTCTTCCGTTTTGCCATGAACCAGTCATTGCGCCACGCCGACTACTATCGCCAGCGACCGCTGCTGGGTGAGGAGCTGCTGCGCATGCAGGCACTGGCCCGAGAATCTCTGGCGCAGCAGCAGGAGCTGGACTCGCGCCCGTGGGAGCCGTTCGAGGATTACCTCGCCAACTACTACGCCCAGTACACTTGCTGTCAGGGGTAGCGGGGCGACCGTGAACTACCTGGCCCACATCTGGCTGTCCGGTCCCGACCTGCACTGGCAGCTGGGCGGCCTGCTGGGGGATTTTATCAAGGGGCCGCTGCCGGACCTCCTGCCCGACAGCGGCGGCCAGCCGTGGCCGCCAGCGGTGCGCGGTGGTGTGCGCCTGCACCGGCTGCTGGATGCCCGGGTAGAGCAACTGCCAAACTATCGCGCTTGCCTGCAGCTGTTGCCGCCGACTCAGCGGCGTATTGCCGGAGTGGCGCTGGATGTCTACTTTGATTACCTGCTGGTGCGCCACTGGTCAGCCTTTTGCGATCAACCGCTGGACCAGTTCAGCCGGCGATTCTACGACTTCAGCCTGCAGCACGCGGGGCGGCTGCCGGCTCGGGCAGAGCGTTACCTGGGGCGCGCCCGCGACAATCACCTGTTTCGCGGCTATGGTGAACTGACCACCTACCGTCAGGTGCTGGCGGCCATTGAGCAGCGCTTGCGCTTCCCGCTGGACCTGCGCGCCGCCGGTGAGGCGGTGGTGGCCCGGGGACCTGACATTGAGCATCATTTCCTGCAGCTGCTGCCGGAGTTGCGGCGCTGGGCCGATACGCGCCGCGAGGACGAAGCCATCTTGCGCAACCGTCAGTAATTGCAGCCCAGCCGTGGTGTGAGGCCGCCAAAAGGCGGTTCACCCATGCCGCAGCTTTTCCCCTATAATGCGCGCCCTTCTTCACTACCCGTCAGACCGCCGCCGGAGGCCACATGTCATCTGCATCCCAACTGCCCCAACTGTTGCTCAAGGCGCAGGCGGATCGTCGTCTCAAGCGCGGTCATCTGTGGATCTACTCCAACGAAGTGGATGTGGAACGGACACCGCTGAAGGACTTTACTCCCGGTCAGCAGGTGCAGGTGTGCACCCAGCAGGGCAAGCCGCTGGCCATTGCCACCCTCAACCCCGGTGGTCTTATCTGCGGCCGGGTGGTTAACCGGGATGTGTCGCATCCGCTGGACAAATCGCTGCTGGTGCATCGCATCAAGCAGGCGCTGGCGTTGCGGGAAGCCTGTTTTGACAAGCCCTTCTATCGCCTGGTCTACGGCGACAGCGATCTGCTGCCGGGTCTGGTGGTGGACCGCTTCGGCGACTACCTGGTGGTGCAGATCGCGACCTGGGGCATGGAGTTGTTGAAAGAGTCGGTGGTGGCCGCCCTGCAGCAGTGCCTGAAACCCAGCGCCATCCTGCTGCGCAATGACCACTCGGCGCGGGCGGCAGAGGGGCTGCCGGAATATGTAGAGGCCATTGGTGATGTACCGGAAGCGGTAGAGCTGGAGGAGAGCGGTGTGCGCTTCCTCGCCCCTATCGCCACTGGCCAGAAGACCGGCTGGTTCTACGATCACCGCGACAGTCGCGCCATGTTGCAGCGGCTGGCGCCGGGCAAGCGGGTGCTGGATGTTTTCTCCTACGTCGGTGGCTGGGGTGTGCAGGCGGCCGCCGCCGGTGCCAGTGAAGTGATCTGTGTCGATGCTTCCGAGCAGGCGCTGCAGTGGGTGGGGGAGAACGCGGCCCTCAATGGGGTCGATGAGCGCATGAGCGGCCTGCACGGCAAGGCGGTGGCGGTACTGAAAGACCTGATCGCCCAAAACGAGAGCTTTGATATCGTGGTGCTGGATCCGCCGGCGTTTATCAAGCGCAAGAAGGATCAGAAGTCCGGTGAGGCGGCCTACCGTCACCTCAATGAGTTGGCCATGCGCCTGCTGGCGCGGGATGGTCTGCTGGTGTCGGCCTCCTGCAGCATGCACCTGCAGCGCGACACCCTGGTGGAGATAGTTCGCGGCGCGGCGCGCCACCTGGATCGCCACGCCCAGATCCTGCATCAGGGGGGGCAGGGGGCCGATCATCCGGTACACCCGGCCATTCCGGAAACCGACTACCTGAAAGCGGTATTTGCCCGGGTCTATTTACCCTGAAGCCTGGCCTGAATCGCCGACGCTAACGCATTGATGACCGGGGCCCTGTGCCCCGGTTTTACGTTTTAGCGCAAGCCCTGGCTCAATTTCAGTAGCTGCTGCAGTTGTTCGCCGGAGAGCAGGGTTGCAGGATCCTCTTCTGCTTCACCCCTGTTTGCCAGGCTGTCCATGACTGCCCGCAGGTCGCCACTGATGCTCTCCTGCTGCTGTGGCGCCAGCCACTGCAGCAGCGCCGGGGCGCTCTCGTCGGCGTCACTCAGCAGGGTGTCAATGGCTTGCAGCTGCGCCCTGATGCTGGCGCGATTGTCGTCGGCAAACGGTGCGTGCCAGGCGGGAGAAGACTCGCCGTCGGCTTGCAGTTGCTGCAGCAGATGCGCCGCCGCCTGCTGCCACAACTGCAGGCGACCGCTGGGAGGCAGTGACTGATAAGCCTTGCGAATACCGCTGGCTGGGTGGGCGAGGCGGTACTGCAGGCTGCCGAGATCTTCTGCCAGCAGTGCGGCCTGCAGCTGCAGCAAGGCGATCCGGCGGTGGCCGGGCAAGTCCGAGGCAGTCATGCCACTGGCTTGCTGTTCGCTGCTGGGGCTGCCCGCCACAAAGTCGCCCAGCGGCCGCTCACCCTTCTCACCCCACAGCAGGTATTCCATGGCGTGCAGGCCCAGCACCACATCGGCCTCGCTGCTGAAGCCGTGCTGGTGGCGCACTGCTTCGGCATCAATGGGAATGACAATGTCATTCACCAGGCCGCTGTGCTGATAGAGATCGAAGTAGTCCAGGTAGCCCGGCTCGATGGGCCAGGCATCGCTCTGCCAGCGGACGTCGTCCAGCTGGCGGAAGAGGGTGGGTTGCACTTGTCCCAATGCGAACAGCGGGCTCAGTTGCAGCAGCTGTTGATGACTGTTACGCCAGGCGTCCCGCGCCGCCTGCAGGTGAACGTCGCTGGCGTCGTCTGCCAGTGCCTGCAGCGTTTGTTGCAGGGTGCTTATGCTGTTGATGGCATTGGTGGTGGCGGTGTCGAAATGCCGCCAGACCCGGTTGCTGATGGCATCGGCCTGATCCATGACGGCAGCCGGGGCGGTCTCCCCGGTCTCGGTGGTGTCGGGCTGGTCGCTGTCACAGCCCCACAGGCAGAGCAGCATGGCCAGCAGCACAGCTGATGTGGTCTTGGGCCGCGGTGCAAGGATCATGGGTGTCGGTACTCTCGTGGGTGTCGCGTGTCGTGTCATCTGCGGGTGCCGCGGGTCTGGCCCGGGGTCAGCGCAGGCTGATAATGGGCCAGCCTGCCTGTTGTGCGTGCTCTGCCAGGGCTGGATCCGGGTCTACTGCCACCGGGTTGTCCACCTGCAACAGCAGCGGCAGGTCGTTCATGGAGTCGCTGTAGAAGTAGCAGTCTTCCAGTGAACCGTTGAAGCCGCGCTCGCCCGCCTGCCGCAGCCACTCCTGCAGGCGGGTGATTTTACCGCTCTGGAAGCAGGGGGTGCCGATCATCCGGCCGGTGTAGCGGTCATCGAGAATTTCGGCATCGGTGGCGAGAATGTCGTCCACACCCAGTGACTCGGCAATGGGTTTGGTAATGAAACCGTTGGTGGAGGTGATGATCAGCAGGTAGTCGCCAGCGTCGCGGTGCTCCTGCAGCAGCGTCTCGGCCTTGGGCAGGCGCAGGGGATCGATGACCTGCTGCATGAACTTGCGGTGCAGTTGCGCCAGCTCGTCCAGGCTGTAGCGGGTCAGCGGGGCGAGGCTGAACTCCAGGTAGGCTTCCAGATCCAGCTGGCCGGCTTCGTAGTCGGCATAGAACTGGTCGTTGGCCTGTTTATAGGCCTGTGGATCCACCATACCTTCCTGCACCATGAATTCGCCCCAGGCGTGGTCGCTGTCACCGGCAATCAGGGTGTTGTCCAGGTCAAAAATTGCCAGTCTCACGGTGTCACCTCCGGGTTGTTGGCTGGGAGTGTTTGGCGCAGGTTGCAGGCGGGGGCCGGCAAAGGGCGCTAGGATACAGGAGCGGCGCTGGAGTGTGAAAAAAATTAGCGCTCCTGCCTGGCGCCACTGTCACAAAACTTCCGTCAGGTGACGGCAACATGGCGCGCTGCTACTGACTTGCCGGTCGCATTGATGAAAGTCGAAGAAGTGTGGAACAATAGCTGTTCGTTATAGACATTGGCCAATCAGGTACCGTGGGAGAATTTAAGAGTGATTGATGCAGACGGTTTCCGGCCCAATGTTGGCATAATCCTCACCAATGCCCGGGGACAGGTATTGTGGGCGCGCCGCGTCGGCGGCCAGGACGCCTGGCAGTTTCCCCAGGGTGGAATCCAGGAGGGGGAAGACCCGGAGCAGGCCCTCTTCCGCGAGCTCAACGAGGAGGTTGGGTTGACCCGCAAGGACGTGAAAATTCTCGGCCGCACCCGCGGCTGGCTGCGCTACCGCCTGCCCCAGCGGCTGCAGCGCCACGGCAGCAATCCCCTCTGTGTCGGCCAGAAGCAAAAATGGTTTCTGTTACAGCTGATCTCCGATGACGACGCTGTGCGCCTCGATACCCATGGCAAAGCCGAATTTGATCACTGGCGCTGGGTCAGCTACTGGTATCCGCTGGATCAGGTAGTGGCTTTCAAGCGTGACGTCTACCGCCGGGCCATGAAAGAGCTGGCACCCGTACACGCGCTGCTGGAATCCCGCAGCGTCGCCAGCAGTGGCTAGGGCCCCCTCTATGCTGAATTATCTGCGCAGTATTGTTCAGGAAGTGAACGCCGCCCGCGATCTGCAGTCGGCCCTGAATATTATTGTGCAGCGGGTCAAGTCGGTGATGGTCACCGAGGTGTGCTCTGCTTACCTGCGCGATGGCCAGGGCAATTTTGTGCTGATGGCTACCGACGGCCTGAACCAGACATCCGTGGGTCAGGTAACCCTGGCACTGGGTGAGGGTCTGGTGGGTTACGTGGCCCAGCGGGAAGAGCCAATCAACCTGGAGCAGGCCACCGCTCACCCCAAATACCAATACTTCGAAGCCACCGGCGAAGAGCGTTATTCCTCGTTTATGGGGGTGCCCATTATTCACCAGCGCCAGGTGCTGGGGGTGCTGGTGGTACAGCAGGTGGAGCGGCGCCGGTTCGATGAGGGCGAAGAGGCCTTCCTGGTCACCATGTCAGCGCAATTGGCCGGGGTTATTGCTCATGCCGAGGCCACCGGTGCGCTGAAGGTGATGGGCCAGAAAGCCCGCTCGGCGCGTTTCAAGGGGGTGGCAGGCTCGCCGGGTGTGGCCATCGGTCGCGCTGTGGTGATGTCCCCGGCGGCGGATCTGCGCAGTGTGCCCTACCGTGCCTGTAGCGATGTGGATGCCGAACTGGCCTTTTTTAACCGCTGCCTGGCCTCGGCGCGCAACGATATCAAAGAGCTGGGCAAGCAGCTGGAGTCGCGCCTCAATGCCCAGGAGCAGGCGCTGTTTGATGCGTATCTCTCCATGCTCGACGACGCCTCCCTGGGTGGCGAGGTGGTGGAACGTATCCGCAACGGCATGGGTGCTGCCTACGCCTGGAGTGAGGTAATCCTCGAGCACGAGCGCAATTTCAGCAGCATGAACGACGCCTACCTGCGTGAGCGCGCTGCCGATATCCGAGACCTGGGCCGGCGGGTGCTGGCCTACCTGCAGGAGTCCACCCAGAAGAGTCGGGTCTTCCCGGAAAACTCGATTTTGCTGGGTGAGGAGCTGACGGCGTCCATGCTGGGGGAGGTGCCCAAGGACCGCCTCGGCGGCATGGTGTCGGTGCAGGGGTCCAGCAACTCCCACGTCGCCATCCTCGCCCGCGCCATGGGCATTCCCACGGTGATGGGCGCGGTGGATATGCCCTTCACCCAGCTGGAGGGGCGGGAGCTGATCGTCGACGGCTACCGTGGCAACGTCTACTGTGACCCGCGGGAGGACCTGCGTCAGCACTTCGAGGCCATCTGCGCCGAGGAGCAGGAGCTGGTCAAGGGGCTGGAGGCGCTCAAGGACCTGCCCTGCGAGACCACCGACAAACACCGTGTGCCGCTGTGGGTGAATACTGGCCTGATGGCCGACGTGGTGCGTTCACTGGAGCGCGGCGCTGAGGGGGTGGGGCTCTACCGCACCGAGATTCCGTTTTTGCTGCGCGAGCGTTTCCCCAGCGAGGAGGAGCAGCGCCTCACCTACCGCGAGCAGCTGGAGGCGTTTGCCCCCAAGACCGTCACCATGCGCACACTGGATATCGGCGGTGACAAGTCACTGCCCTATTTCCCCATCGAGGAGGAGAACCCCTTCCTCGGCTGGCGTGGTATCCGCGTCACCCTCGATCATCCGGAGATCTTCCTGGCCCAGGTGCGCGCCATGCTCAAGGCCAGCGAAGGGCTCAACAACATGCGCATTATGCTGCCCATGATCTCCAGCGTGGGTGAGCTGGACGCCAGCAAGGCGCTGATTTACCGCGCTCACCAGGAGTTGCTGGAAGACGGTTACCAGATCGAGATTCCGCCGATTGGCGTCATGATCGAGGTGCCGGCGGCGGTCTACCAGGCCCGTGAACTGGCGGCGCGCTCCGACTTCCTCTCGGTGGGCAGTAACGACCTGACCCAGTACCTGCTGGCGGTGGACCGCAATAACCCGCAGGTTGCCGACCTCTACCAGGCGTTCCACCCGGCGGTGCTGCGGGCCCTGCACCAGATTGTGCGCGACGGTCACAGCCAGGGTGCCAGTGTCGGGATCTGTGGTGAAATGGCCGGCGATCCGGCCGCCGCGGTGTTGCTGATGGCCATGGGCTACGATGTGCTCTCCATGAACGCCACCAACTTGCCCAAGGTGAAGAAGGTGATCCGCAGCATTACCCTGGAGCAGGCGGAAGACCTGCTGGATCAGGTAATGGTGCAGGACGACGTTGACGCCGTACTGCAGTGTCTCGACAAGGGCCTGGAGAGCGCCGGTCTCTCCCGCCTGGTGAGCGGGCCGCCTACCGACCTGACCGAATAACAGGGCTGTTCCTCGCTCCTGTTGTCCCCCTATTTTTGTTACCTCTGCCGTTCAGACCCGCGGCGACCGGGTTTCAGCCCAGTTGCCAGCTCTGCTCCCCGCTGAATCCCTGCTCATCGAATTGCCGTTCAATAAACTGCCAGCCACGCTGACGGTGGAACAGCGCCAGGGTAGAGGCGCGGGTGCCGTAGTCGGCACTGTGGATAAAGGCCGAGGAGAGCTGGATCTCCCGCTCCAGCGGAATACCAGTCTGGGGCAGCTGCGCCACGGGCGCGGCGGTGGCATCGGCCAGCAGCTCAAACAACTCGTCACAGCGCGCAGCGGGGTGTGACCAGTCCCGCTGCAGGCACTGCAGCAGGCCCTGGCGGCTGCGCTCCACCTTGGGCCAGGAGCTGTCCAGCAGGCCGTTGCTCAACCCGTAAACCCCCGCCTCCAGCTCCCGGCTGGCGCCTTGCCGGCTCTGATGGGTATCGCTGCCAAAGGTGTCGATGTTGGAGCTGTACCAGAGGCTGTCGGCGCTGCCGCTGAGCAGGTTAAAACCATTGAATTGCGCCGCCTGCGACTGCAATTGCTGCAGGTGTGCCGCCGCGTCCGGGCTCAGCAGGCTGTCCAGCACCAGCTGACCGCGGGAGCGGGGTCGGTCGGCGGTGATATGGCCGTTACGGATGTTGGTGACTGCGGCAAAACGACCATTGGCGCGCACGCCCATCCAGGTGCCGCCCGCCTGCAGGTCGCGGCCGCTGAGAACAGTCTCCCCGCTGGGCAGTGGCTGCCACAGGCTGGCGCTGTCCGTGGGGCGCTGGTAGAACTCATCGCGGTTGGCGGCAACGATCAGCGGGTAGTCGGGGTGGCTGCGCAGGGCGAAAACAATCAGGCACATGGGCGGGTATTTCAACGTTCGGGTCCGGCAGTTTGCGCAAAGCGCTGCCCTCTGTAAAGACGGAGAGGGTGGATCCGCGCCGTCTCCTATACACCGGTAATGCGACGAATCAGCGGGAAGTAGAGGCGGTAGGGCAGCAGTCGCAGCAGCTTCAGGAAGGTGACAAAACGGCGCGGGAAGATGATCTCGAAACGGTCGCTGCAGAGCCCCGTCAGCAACGCCCTGGCGGCGTCATCCACTTCCATCAGGTCCGGCATGGCGAACTCATTCTTGTCCGTCAGTGGGGTGCGTATGAATCCCGGGTTGATCAGCTGCAATTTTACCCCGTGGTTCTGCAGCTCCAGGTACAGGGCCTCGGCCAGGTGAATCAGCGCCGCCTTGCCGGCGCCATAGGCGGCGGCGGTGGGCAGTCCCCGATAGCCGGCGGACGACGCCATGATGGCGATGTGGCCGCTGCCTGCTTCCAGCATCTGTTGCATGACCGGTTCCAGGCATTGGCAGGTGCCCAGCAGGTTGGTCTGCCACAGCTGCAGGCAGCGCTCGGTGCTGAAGTCGGCGGCGCCAAACGGGTCGTGGGTGCCGGCATTGAGGACCGCCAGCTGCGGCCAGTCGTCGTGCTGCTGCCAGTGCTGGCAGAGGTCGTTGATCTGGTGAGGGTCGGTGATGTCCAGCGGTGCCGGCTCGATGGGCCCCGGCAGATTGGCGCAGCGCTGTTGCAGGGCCTCAAGCTCGTCGCGGTTGCGTGCCGAGGCCGTCACCCTCACGCCGGCACGGCTCAGGGCTTCGCAGAGGGCGGCACCGATGCCGCGGCCGGCGCCTGTGACCCAGGCGTGGCGCCAGGGGAGAGTTTGTGGTGTGGTCATGTGTCAGGCCTGTCTGGTGTGGCTGATGTTGGGAGTGGCTAATGTCCGGAGTGGTGCTCACCGCGCAGGGCACGGGCCAGCTCCGGGAACTGACTGTCCGGGGCCAGCCAGATACTGAGGAACGCCGGCGCAAACTCCGGGTCGCTGATACTGCCGAGGGCTGTACCGTTGGCATAGAACCAGGCGGCGCCTCCGGCATCGGTAAAGAGGCTGAGTTGATCCCCCTTGCGCACATCGGGCCAGAGGCGCGCCAGCTGTGGCAACCATTGGCGCCGCTGTTCCCCGCTGCTGAACGGTTGCAGTTGGCTCTCTGTCTCGCGCAGCAGTTGCGCAGCACTGATGTCGCGCTGGTAGGTGAGTTCCAGCAGCAGCGGCTGGGTCATCCACGGGGACTGGTGTGGTCGGGCGTGGTCGGGGTGGAACAGGCGGGCGCGATAGATATCCCACCACAGCACACTCAGTTGTGCTTCACCCACCAGCGGCCAGTCCCGGGGCAGGGGCGGGGTTGTGGCGTGCAGGCAGGCGGGCTGGAGCAGCAGCCATAGAAAGGCCCAGGCAAGAGGTTGTTTGAGTATTGAAGGTCGGCGGATCAACATGGCTTACCTCCCGGGACTGGTCTGGGGGTGGTCCGGGCCAGATGCAGCAGCAGTGGCAGCAGTGCCAGCCACAGTGAGGCTATCAGCAGGGTTGTGAGGGCATTCCCCATGGGAAACTCAACCGCGCCCAGGCGGGCCGCGGCCCAGTAGGAGGCGCCACCCGCCACTCCGCCACTGACTGCCGCCAGCAGCGGGCGGGGGCCGAGCCAGGCCAGGCTCTGACGCAGGCAGGCGCCGAAGCCGAGCCACAGCAGTAGCAGCCACCATGGCAATTGCAGCAGGGGGATCAGGGACTGATCGGCAAAACGATAGAGGCCGGCGTGGCCCAGCAGGGCATCCAGGCCCATGCCGATGGCGGCGGTCAGTGTCACGACGCGGAGTTCTGCCTGTGGTTGCGGGTGCAGCAGCAGGTGCAGGATCAGCAGGAGGGCGGCAAGGGGCAGGGCGCTGTTACCCAGCAGGATGCAGCACCACCAGAGCAGCTGAAAGCCGGCGGCATTGAGCAGCAGTTGCTGGCTGTTGAAGGGCCCACTGAACCACATGCCTCGTCTCTCCCGGTGTCAGTCGCATTACAGAGGGTTACGCAGCGCCGGCACAGGTGGATGAGTTTGCCGGCCCTGATTGAAATCCGGATAATGCCGCCAGCTGCCGAGGGGGCCTTATGCTGACACTGTTACTTCTTTTTGCTCTGGTGGGATCGCTGGCGGGCCTCGTGGCGGGCCTGTTTGGGCTCGGTGGCGGCGTGGTCATGGTGCCGGCACTGATCTATGCCTTCGCCGCCCTCGGCTTTCCGCCGGAGATCCTTACCCACCTGGCGGTGGGGACATCACTCACCTGTATTGTGGTCACCTCCATCACCTCCGCCTGGACCCACTGGCAGAAGGGGGCGGTTGAGCTCGGCATCCTGCCAGCATTGATTCCGGGGGTGCTGGTGGGCGGCTGGATTGGCGGTATGGTGGCGGCGGAGCTCAAGGGGCCGCAGCTGCAGACCGCCTTTGCGGTGTTTCTGGTGTTTGTGGCAATTACCATGCTGCGCTCGGTGCCCAGTGGTCAGGTGCGCCTGCCCGGGCGTGTTGGCCTGACCGGGGTTGCCACCCTGATCGGCACCCTGTCGGCCCTGTTCGGTGTGGGTGGCGGTTCCATGACGGTGCCCTTTCTGCGCTATTGCGGCATGGTCATGGCACGCGCGGTAGCCACGTCAGCCGCCCTGGGGTTGCCTATTGCCCTCTCCGGGTCGCTCTCCTATCTGGTGCAGGGCTGGCAACATGAACAACTGCCGGAGTTTGCGGTCGGATTTATCTACCTGCCCGCCTTTGCGGGTATGGTGGTGTGCAGTGCTCCCGCCTCGCGGGTGGGGGCCAAGCTGGCTCACCGGCTGCCGGCCCGTCGCCTGCAGCAGGCCTTTGCCGTGGTCCTGCTGCTCATTGCGGGGCAGTTGTTGATTGGTGGTATGATGGCGAGCCACGCCTGAGGTGCCTGGCGCCGGGGTGACAAAGGACGAGTAACGCGAGAGCGGGTCAGGCTGGAGTCACTCACTCCAGGGCAGCCCGTCGCCAGACAAAGTAATCCGCAGGACTTATGCTGAAATACCCCGTTATTGACCCGGTTGCCATTGCACTGGGCCCCTTCGAACTGTTCGGTCACACCCTTGGCCCGCTGCAAGTCCACTGGTACGGCATCATGTACCTGATCGGTTTTGGCTGTGCCTGGCTGCTGGCGCTGCACCGGGCCGGCAGCCCCCACTCCCCGCTGCAGCGCGCCCAGGTGGAAGACATGATTGTCTGGGGTGCCATGGGGGTGGTGCTGGGAGGCCGCCTCGGCTACGTCTTCTTTTACCACTTCGATCGCCTGTTGCAGGAGCCGGCGTGGCTGCTGCGGGTGTGGGAGGGCGGTATGTCCTTCCACGGCGGCATGATCGGGGTGATTCTGGCGATGGCCCTCTACGCCTGGAAAATCAAGGTGCCCTTCTTCCGCCTGATGGATTTTGTCGCCCCACTGGCGCCCCTCGGGCTCGGCTTTGGCCGCCTGGGCAACTTTATTGGCCAGGAGCTGTGGGGGCGCGCCACGGACGTCTCCTGGGGCATGATCTTTCCCCGTGACCCGCTGGGGCTGGTGCGGCATCCGTCCCAGCTCTACCAGGCGGCGCTGGAGGGGTTGGTACTGTTTCTGGTGCTCTACTGGTTCTCATCAAAACCGCGGCCACGCATGGCCGTGAGCGGTCTGTTCCTGTTGCTCTATGGCAGCTTCCGCTTCGCGGTGGAGTTTGTGCGTGAGCCCGACAGTCATCTCGGTCTCGATGCCCTGGGCTGGATGACCCGGGGTCAGGAGCTGTCACTGCCCATGATTGTGCTGGGAGCGGTTTTGCTGGTGCTGGCCTATCGTCGTGCCGGCAAGGAAGGGCAGGTTGCACCCGCAGGTGTGAACGGTGAGGGGAAAGCGTAATGAAGCAGTATCTGGATCTGTGTCGTCGCATTGTTGACGAGGGGGTGTGGGTCGAAAACGAGCGCACCGGCAAGCGCTGCCTGACAGTGATCAATGCCGACCTCAGCTACGATGTGGCCGCCAATCAATTTCCCCTGATTACCACCCGCAAGAGCTACTGGAAATCGGCCATTGCCGAATTGCTGGGCTACCTGCGCGGTTACGACAGCGCAGCCGATTTTCGCAAGCTGGGTACCAAAACCTGGGATGCCAATGCCAACGACAATGAGGTGTGGTTGCAGAGCCCCTTCCGTAAGGGCGATGACGACATGGGTCGGGTCTACGGCGTGCAGGGGCGCAGCTGGGGCAAGCCAGACGGCGGCAGTGTCGATCAGCTGGCCAAACTGGTGCACAACCTCTGCAACGGCATCGACGACCGTGGCGAGATCCTGAGCTTCTACAACCCTGGCGAATTCCATATGGGGTGCCTGCGTCCCTGCATGCATACCCACAACTTCTCCCTGCTGGGGGACACCCTCTACCTCACCTCTTACCAGCGCTCCTGTGATGTGCCGCTGGGCCTGAACTTCAACCAGATCCAGGTGTTTGTACTACTGGCGCTGGTGGCGCAGATCACCGGCCACAAGCCGGGGCAGGCCTATCACAAGATCGTCAACGCCCACATCTACGAGGACCAGCTGGAGTTGATGCGCGATGTGCAGCTGCAGCGTGACCCCTTTGCCTCACCGCAGCTCAATATCAACCCCGACATCCGTAAGCTGGAGGACCTGGAAACCTGGGTCACCATGGATGACTTCGAGGTGGTGGGCTATGAGCACCACGACCCCATCAACTACCCGTTTTCCGTATAAGGCTGTTTATGAGTGACGCTCCCGTAGCCCTGATTGTGGCGCAGGCGGAGAACCGAGTAATCGGCCTCAACAATGCCATGCCCTGGCACTTGCCGGAGGACCTGCGCTATTTCAAGCAGGTCACCTTAGGCAAACCGGTGATCATGGGGCGCAAGACCTTTGAGTCCATCGGCAGGCCCTTGCCGGGGCGCCACAACATCGTCATAACCCGTCAGGCCGGCTGGTACTGTGAGGGCGTCTCTGTGGCTGCATCCCTGGCCGATGCCATCGCCCTGGCACAGCAGGAACAGCCACCGGAGGTCATGGTGATCGGCGGGGGTCAGGTCTACGCCGAGGCGCTGACACTGGCGCAGCGGATTTACCTGACCCGGATCCGGGGTGAATTTGAGGGTGACGCCTGGTTCCCTGAGCTGGGAAGTGAGTGGTGTGAAGTAAGTCACAAAGATGGTAAATCAGAACAGTCAGGATTGTCTTTTTCTTTCTGCGTGCTGGAGAAAGAGTTGTCTAATATTTGATCAGTGCGTCTCCGGAGGGTGGGGTGTAAGCACCCACACCGCTTCGCACCGACCGTTTTTGGTGCTGTTTTTATAATTTTTCCTAACAATAAACCCAAATTGTTACTTCGTATTGAATAGCTATATCGCAGTTGTTACCCGTCCTGATACCAATTTACACATCACCAGAAGTTTGCGGACAAACCGTTGAATGTTTAAGTCCGGTGTTATTAAATGGCCAGCTTCAAATTATCGCCGCATGGCGAAAATCATGAAAACAATAGCGGTTAGACGCCGTTTTATAGAGTTGATAGTACGCACCCACACTGGGGGAAATATGAAGAAGCAGCGATTTAAAGCCGTGGCTCTGTCCACTGTGCTTTCTGCTGGCGCGCTCATTGGCAGTGTTGCTCAGGCGGATCAAACGTTGAATTCCATTCTGCAAGTTGGTGAGCAGAAAACCAAACTGGCTCAGAGCTCTCAGCAAAAGATCGACAAGATCGCTGATCAGACCACCAGTTTGCTGAATGAATTTAAAGTGGTGAACAAGCAGATCGAAGGTCTTCGCGTCTATAACGCGCAGCTGGAGAAGCAGCTGGCCAACCAGCTGAAAGTAATTACACAGCTGGAAGAGTCCATTGGCAACGTCACCGTTATCGAGCGTCAGATTCAGCCCCTGATTCTTAAGATGCTGGATGGTCTGGAGCAGTTCATCTCTCTGGATATGCCTTTCCACTCCGACGAGCGTAACGAGCGTCTGGAGGCCCTCCATCGCAACATGGATCGCGCCGATATCTCTGTTGCCGAGAAATTCCGCCAGGTTCTGGAAGCCTACAAGATTGAGGCCGAGTACGGTCGCAAGATTGATACCTACCAGGACACCCTGACTGTTGGTGGCCAGGAGCGCGAAGTGAACATCCTGCGCGTTGGTCGTATCGCCCTGATGTACCAGACTACTGATCTGGAATTCTCCGGTGCCTGGGACAAGCGTCAGCAAGCCTGGGTTGAGCTGCCATCTTCCGAATACCGCGCTGCCATTCTCAAGGGCATTCGCATCGCGAAGAAACAAGCATCTATTGAACTGCTGAATCTGCCGATTCTGTCTCCGGAGGCTGCGCAATGAAAATGACTTTTGCCAAACGCTGCCTGGCCGTGGCGGCTGCTGCAATGCTCACCTCTGGTGTGGCTGTGGCTGAAGAAAAGGCCCAATCCCTGGATCAACTGCTGCGTATGGTGCAGCAGAGCAAGATCGCCGAAAGCTCTGAGCACAAGAAGCGTGAAGCGGAGTTCCTGCGCCAGAAGAGCGAGCAGGCCAATCTGCTGAAGCAGGCCGAGAACACCAAGGCCAGCGAAGAGAAGCGTTCCACTACCCTGGAGAAGAAGTACGAAGAGCAGGACCTGCAGGTCTCTGCCAAGCGTGCCCAGCTGCAGGAGCGTCTCGGTTCCCTGAAAGAGCTGTTTGGTCACCTGACCTCTACCGCTGGTGACCTGCGTTCCAGCCTGGGTACTTCTATTGTGTCTGCCCAGTACCCTGGCCGCGCCGACTTCCTGGATGGCCTGATCGACAAGATGAACAGCAACACCCAGTTGCCAACCATCGAAGAGATCGAGCAACTGTGGTTTGAAACCCAGCGTGAAACTGTTGAGGGTGGCCGTGTGGTCAAGTTCAACGGCGCTGTAATCAAGCCAAACGGTGACCGCGAAGATCGCGAAGTGGTTCGTGTGGGTAACTTCCAGCTGCTGTCCGATGGCAAGTACCTGGAGCTGCGCGAAGGCCGTATGCTGGAGTTGACCCGTCAGCCACCTGCTACTGCCCTGGGTCAGGCTAACGCCCTGCAAAACGCCACCGACGGCTTTACCCGTGTAGCAATCGACCCTACCGGTCCTGCCGGTGGTACCTTCCTGTCTGCCCTGATCAACAGCCCATCTATTGTTGAGCGTTGGCACCAGGGTGGCATCGTTGGTTACATCATCTCTGCAGTGGGTCTGTTTGCCATGCTGCTGGGTGCCTGGCGCTTCGTTGTCCTGATGGGCATGAGCAGCAAGGTTACTTCCCAGCTGAAGAGCGAAAGCGCCAACACCAACAACCCACTCGGTCGCGTGCTGAAAGTCGCGGAAGAGAACAAGGGCCTGGATGGCGAATCCCTGGAGCTGAAACTGGAAGAAGCAGTACTGAAAGAGCGTCCTGCTATCGAATCCGGCCTGACGCTGCTGAAGATCATCTCCATGATCGCCCCGCTGCTGGGTCTGCTGGGTACCGTAACCGGTATGATCATTACCTTCCAGGCCATCACCATCTTTGGTGCCGGCGATCCGAAGGCCATGGCCGGTGGTATCTCCTCTGCTCTGGTAACAACTGTACTGGGTCTGGTAGTGGCTATTCCTACCGTACTGGTTCACACCCTGGTTAACGGTCGTGCCAAGCGTGTTCTTCAGATTCTGGAAGAACAGTCTGCCGGTATCATTGCCGAAAACGCAGAGCGCAAGTAGGAGATAACGCATGTTGGCATTAATGGACGCACTTGCAGCCATTGAGGCCTTACTGGCTAAGGGTGGACCTATACTGTTGTGGATCTCCGCCCTGACCCTCGTCATGTGGACCCTGATTTTTGAACGTTTGTGGTATTTCAAAAGCGGTCTGAAAGGTGAAATTCAGACCGCCCTGGATAGCTGGGAATCACGTCCCGAGCGCAAATCCTGGAATGCCCATCAGGTGCGTTATGCACTCGTCTCCCGCGTATCCGAAAAGGTAAATGCCAACCTGGATATGATCGCTACTCTGGTGGCCCTGGCTCCTCTGCTGGGTCTGCTGGGTACGGTGACGGGTATGATCGAAGTGTTTAACGTACTGGCTGTAACCGGTGGCGGCGACGCCAAATCCATGGCTGGTGGTGTGTCCAAGGCGACCATCCCGACTATGGCGGGCATGGTGGCTGCACTCTCCGGAGTGTTTGGTAACACCTACGTCAACCGGATTGCAGAACGCGAAAATCAGCTGCTCGAAGACCATTTGACGATGGACCATTAAGGCTTGGTAAAGCATTAACCGGTTACTGAGAGAATTATCATGGCCAGACGAAAAAAGGCAGCTGAAGACGAGCAGGGCGCGATTGACCTGACACCGATGCTCGACGTGGTTTTTATCATGTTGATCTTCTTTATCGTGACGGCTTCTTTTATTAAAGAAGCCGGCATCGAGATCAATCGGCCTGAGGCTACCACTGCCCTGCTGAAGAAAAACGCCAATATTCTTGTAGCTGTCAGCTCTAGCAACGAAGTCTGGATCGACAAAGCCCGGATCGACCTGCGTGAAGTGAAAGGCGCCATCGAGCGCCTCCACGCAGAGAACCCCAAGGGTGCTGTAGTTATCCAGGCGGACGATGAATCCGATATTGAAACCATGACCAAGATTGCTCAGGCAGCCCGTGAAGCGGGAGTGTCAGACGTTTCTGTATCTACTGAGAAGAAATAGAGCGCTATGAATGTTGCAAGACTAGGATTAGCAGGGCTGTTGGCGGCGGTGACCACCACCGCCCTGCTGTATTTGATGCACGCATTGATTGCGGCAAACGATAAGCCTCCAGCAGATGTGGAGGAGAATCGCATTGCCGACATCTTTATGCCTGAGCGTAAAATTGAAACCCGGTACGACGTCGAAAAGCCGGAAAAACCGGAAGATCCAGAGACGCCGCCACCAGAGATGCCTGAGCCGGATTTCGACCAGCCTGATCTGAAGCCGGATGCACTTAATATGAATGCTCCACGGGTCAAGCCGGAGATGAATATTAAAGGTGTGGGCGGTTTCAGTGGTGACGGCGAATATCTGCCAATCGTTAAGGTTCAGCCGAACTACCCAAGCCGCGCTCTGTCGCGGGGGATTGAGGGCTACGTGATCGTTGAGTTCACCGTAACCACCAATGGTTCAGTCCGTGACCCGGTTGTGATTGAAGGCATGGCCGGGCGTAACGGGCAGTATTCCGAATCCAGCATCTTTAACAGCTCAGCACTGAAAGCGGCATCGAAGTTCAAGTACAAGCCGCGTGTGGTTGATGGTGTGGCGATCGAGGTGCCAGGCGTTCGCAACAAGATCACCTTTGCGATTGCCGAGTAAACGGTGGGTATGATTATGACTATGACGGCTAAGGTTTCCAGGCTTGTCAGACACACTCTGGTGGCAGCACCACTGGCGTTCGCGCCGGCGGCCACGAGTGTCCTGCTGCAAACCGCAGGCTTCGATAGCCTGACCTCCGGTTCTGTGCAGGCCCAGGAAGCGAAACCAGAATACAAAACCAAGAAAACCTACTCGCTGCGTCAGCCGGTCTTTAAAGATTTTGCACGTGTGCAGGAAAAGACCGACGCCAATGACTGGAAAGGGGCATTGGCAGTACTGAAGGACCTGGAGCGCAGCAAGGCCCCGGGTTATACCAGCTTCGAGAAGGCCAACCTCTGGAACTACTACGGCTGGGTGTACTACTCGCTGGAAGATTACAACAGCTCTATCCGCTACTACCGCAAGGTGCTGGTGGAGACCGAGCTGAGTGATGCGCTTGAAATTGGTACTTTGAAAACTCTGGCACAGCTGATGTTTGTGCAGGAGGACTGGAAGAGCGCCATCAAGATGCTGCAGCAGTACATGAAGGTTAACCCGATTATTGGTGCAGACGACTATGCGCTCCTGTCACAGGCCTACTACCAGGACGGTGACATGAACCAGTCGTTGAAAAACATCAATATTGCGGTGACCAAAGTTGAGGGTACCGGCAAGATTCCGAAGGAAAACTGGTACACCCTGCAGCGCGCTATTTACTACGATAAGGGCGATTACAAGAAGGTCATTGATATCCTGACCAAGCTGGTACGCCACTATCCGAAGGGCTCCTACTGGAAGCAGCTGGCCGGTATGTACGGTGCCGTGGAGCAGGAACGCAACCAGATGTACGCCATGGAAACCGCGTACCTGATGGGTGCCCTGGACAAAGAGACCGAGCTGATGAACCTGGCCTACCTGTTCCTGGGTAGCGATGTGCCTTACAAGGCCGCCAAGATCATCGATAAGGGTATGAAAGAGGGCAAGATCCCAGAGTCTTCCAAGAATCTGGAAGTCCTGGCTACCGCCTGGCGTATGGCGCAAAACGTCAAAACCGCTATTCCGATTATGGAAAAGGCGGCTGCCAAGTCTGGTGATGGTGACCTCTATGCACGTCTTGCCGGTATCTACCTGGATAGCGACAACAACGAGAAAGCGCTGGAAGCCGGTTCCAAGGCCCTGCAGCGTGGTGGTATCAAGCGTCCGGATCAGCTGCAGATTGTTGTGGGCATGGCCAACACCAACCTGAAGAAGTACGACGCGGCCATCAAGGCGTTTAAAGAGGCTGCCAAGGACAAGCGCAGTGAGCAGTTTGCTGTTCAGTGGCTGCAGTTTGCCCAGGGTGAGTTGGAACGCGAGCGTTCCCTCAACCTCTGACAGACCTCAAAACCTGTCGCACCTGAGACCGGCCCCGCCTCTGCAAAGAGTCGGGGCCGGTTTCGTTTCGGAGTACTGTTTTTGCTGCGTGGAAGTGCACGCTCCCGTCTGAGCCAGGCGGTGTTGCCGGGCGCGGCCAGCGTCGTTCGCTGTGAGCGAAGCCGGGGACGTGGTTGCCGGATGGGAGTGCGAGCGCGGCTGCGGTCATCGCAAAGGCGTGGGCAGGGGTAACTCGGGAAAAGGGCAGGGGGAAGGAAAGAGGCAGCAGGTGCGATAACGTTCGGCACCTGCTGCAGGGGGGCGGTTGCTTAGTCCAGCTGACTCAGGTCGCGCACCGCGCCCTTGTCGGCACTGGTGGCCAGTTTGGCGTAGGCTTTCAGTGCCGCGCTCACTTTACGCGGGCGCTCCTTGACCGGTTTCCAGCCCAGCTGGTCCTGCTCGGCGCGGCGGCCGGCCAGCTCTTCATCGCTCAGCAGCACATCGATCGTGCGGTTGGGGATGTCGATGCGGATGCGGTCGCCATTGCGTACCAGGCCGATGGCGCCGCCGGCGGCGGCTTCCGGGGAGACGTGGCCAATGGAGAGACCGGAGGTGCCACCGGAGAAGCGTCCATCGGTCAGCAGGGCGCAATCCTTGCCCAGTCCTTTCGACTTGATGTAGGAGGTGGGGTAGAGCATCTCCTGCATGCCGGGCCCGCCGCGGGGGCCTTCGTAGCGTACGATCACCACATCACCCGCTTTCACCTTGTCCGCCAGGATGTCGGCCACCGCTTCGTCCTGGGACTCGGTGACATAGGCGGAGCCTTCGAACACCAGGATGGACTCATCCACGCCGGCAGTTTTCACCACGCAGCCATCCAGGGCGATGTTGCCGTGCAGTACTGCGAGGCCGCCTTCGAGGCTGAAGGCGTGTTCCAGTGAGCGGATGCAGCCGTTTTCCCGGTCGGCGTCGAGACTGGTCCAGCGGGTATCCTGACTGAACGCCACCTGGGTGGGGATGCCTGCAGGACCGGCTTTGTAGAAGGTTTTCACCTCTTCTGTGGCGCCGCGCATGATGTCCCAATGCGCCAGGGCCTCTGCCATGGTGTTGCTGTGTACGGTAGGCAGGTGGGTGTGCAGCAGGCCGGCACGGTCCAGCTCGCCGAGAATGGCCATGATGCCGCCGGCGCGATGCACGTCCTCAATGTGGTATTTCTGGGTATTGGGCGCCACCTTGCACAGCTGTGGAATGGTCTTTGACAGACGGTCGATGTCTGCCAGGGTGAAATCCACTTCCGCTTCCTGGGCGATGGCCAGCAGGTGCAGGATGGTGTTGGTGGAGCCGCCCATGGCGATATCCAGCGCAATGCAGTTCTCGAATGCCTCGAAAGAACCGATGCTGCGCGGCAGCACGGATGCGTCGTCCTGCTCGTAGTAGCGTTTGGTGATTTCGACAATCTTGCGGCCGGCTTCCAGGAACAGCTGCTCGCGGTCGGCGTGGGTGGCCACCACGGTGCCGTTACCCGGCAGGGACAGGCCCAGGGCTTCGGTGAGGCAGTTCATGGAGTTGGCGGTGAACATGCCGGAGCAGGAGCCGCAGGTGGGGCAGGCGCTGCGCTCGATCTCGGCCACGTACTCGTCGGAGGCGCTGTCGTCCGCGGCGATCACCATGGCGTCCACCAGGTCCAGCTTGTGCTCGGAGAGCTTGGTCTTGCCGGCTTCCATGGGGCCGCCGGAGACAAAGATCACCGGGATGTTGAGGCGCATGGCGGCCATCAGCATGCCGGGGGTGATCTTGTCGCAGTTGGAGATGCACACCAGCGCGTCGGCGCAGTGGGCATTGACCATGTACTCCACCGAGTCGGCGATGATGTCACGGGACGGCAGGCTGTAGAGCATGCCGTCATGGCCCATGGCGATACCGTCATCCACGGCGATGGTGTTGAACTCCTTGGCTACGCCGCCGGCTTTTTCGATTTCACGCGCCACCAGCTGACCCAGGTCCTTCAGGTGCACGTGTCCGGGCACGAACTGGGTGAAGGAGTTGGCGATGGCAATAATCGGCTTTTGAAAATCTTCGTCCTGCATGCCGGTGGCACGCCACAGGGCACGGGCTCCGGCCATATTGCGGCCGGCGGTGGAAGTCTTCGAGCGGTAGGCAGGCATAATCTCGGTCTCGTTACCAATACACGGGAAGTAAGGCGGGGGATTTTAGCACAGGCAGATGCAGGGCGCTGCGCTACTAGGATCTAGGACGCTTCGCTACAGGTGTGAGGACGCTTCGCTTCCAGGTTCCAGGACGCTGGCGCTACAGGGATCAGGACGCTTCGCTACAGGGGCGGGGCCGGTGAGTGGTGGGGCTGGCTATCCTCATTTATTAGATAACTGCAAAAAGATCGCCCGCGGGAGCGGGCTCCTACGAAAGAACGCACCCTGACTGTAGGAGCCCGCTCCCGCGGGCGATCTTTTTGCGCCTCAGTGTCATCATCTCAGATGCTCGGGATATTAACCTGTAGCGCCAGCGTCCTGTAGCGAAGCGTCCTTAACCCTGTAACCTCAAAGCGGTTTTACAAACACCTTCGAATTACGCTGGTAGTTGTAGAAGGTCTTCTTCTCCTCCGGCAACCACTCCAGCGGGGCGCTGCGGAAGCCCTGCTCGATAAACCAGTGGGCAGTCTGGGTGGTGAGTACAAACAGCTCGGTAATCCCCAGCCCACGGGCCTTTTTCTCGATGGTGGCCAGCACCTTGGCGGCGCGGCCGTCCTTGCGGTAGTCCGGGTGGGTGGCGACGCAGGCCAGCTCCCCCACGTTGCGGTCTCCTGCGTAGGGGTAGAGGGCGGCGCAAGCGATGATGGCGCCATCCTTTTCCATAATGGTAAAGCGGCTGATTTCGCTCTCCAGCAGTTCGCGGGAGCGCCGCACCAGCGCGCCCTGGCGCTCCAGCGGTTCGATCAGGCCCAGCAGGCCGCCTACATCGTCGATGGTGGCCTGGCGCACGAATTCATAGTTATCCCGGTGCACGAGGGTGCCGGAACCGTCGCGGGTGAAGAGCTCCTGTAACAGGGCGCCATCCTCCCGAAAGCTGACCATCTGTGCCCGTGGCACACCCCGCTGGCAGACATCGAAACAGGCCTGCAGCGACAGCGATCGATCCTGGTCATGCTGCAGGCGTTGCAGTTGCTGTTCACACTCCGGCAGGCTCAGCTGCCGCAGCAGGTTGCCTTCGCCATCCACAAAACCCGCCTCACTGGAGAAGGCGATCAGCTTGTCCGCCTGCAGGGCCACCGCCACTTCGGTGGCGACTTCGGCAAAGCTGAGGTTAAAAATTTCACCGGTGGGGGAGTAGCCCAGTGGTGACAGTATGGCGATGGCCCCCTGGCCCAGCGCCGCCTGCAGGCCAGCCTTGTCGACCCGCCGTACCTTGCCGGTGTGTTGCAGGTCGGTGCCATTGATCACGCCCATGGGTTTGGCGGTGACAAAGTTGCCACCCAGCACCCGGATATGGGCGCCGTGCATGGGGGAGTTGGGCAGGCCGGTGGAGAGTGCAGCTTCTATATTAAGACGCACCTCGCCGATGGCCTGGGCAACAGCGTTGAGGTGATCCACCTCGGTGATACGCAGCTGTTCGGTAAAGGCGGACTCAATACCACTGGTGGCGAGGCGGGCATCAATCTGTGGCCGCGCACCGTGCACCAGCACCAGCCGTACACCGAGGCTGTTAAGGAGGGCGATATCGTGAATGATATTGCTGAAATTAGCGTCCAGGATGGCCGCGCCGGGCAGCATCAGCACAAAGGTCTTGCCGCGGTGGGCATTAATATAGGGCGACGACTGACGGAACCACTTGACGTAGTCTTTGGTGGCATCGGTCGCCTGGCTGGCAGCTGGCGGCGGAGTGTCGGGTCTGTCGTTCACGGTGCATCCCTTGGTGGCACTAATAATGGTGCAAGGTATCGCCGGCCCCGGGGCCGGTTAGTGGGGTTATTGGCGCATTATAAACAGAATTGCTGAATCAGCGCCCGCAGCGTGGCAATGGCGGGTTGAATCTGTTCCAGCGGGATGTACTCGTCCGGCTGGTGCGCCTGATCGATGGAGCCGGGCCCCATCACCAGGGTCTCCATGCCCAGTTGCTGCAGAAACGGCGCCTCGGTGGCGAACCCCACCGCCTGCGAGCTGTGGCCGGTGAGCTTCTCGGCGGCAGTCACCAGTGAGGTCGCCTGTCCCTGTTCAAACGCCGGTACATCCCCCATTAACGGCAGGCGCTCAATCCGGCAGCCGGTCTCTTCTGCAATCTGCGCCAGCCTGGCATCAATCGCGGAGCGCAGTTCGTTGTTGTCCATGCCCGGTACCGAGCGCAGGTCGAACTGCAGTTCGCACTGCCCGCAGATGCGGTTAGGGTTGTCACCGCCATGGATGCAGCCGAGGTTGAGCGTGGGGCCGGGCACCGAAAAGCCGGGGTTGTTGTAGCGCTGCTGCAGGTGGCGGCGGTAATCCATCAGTTCAGAGATCACCCGGTGCATCGATTCCAGCGCGTTGCGCCCCAGGGATGGGTCGGAGGAGTGGCCCGACTGACCCTCAATGGTGATCTTCTCCATCATGATGCCCTTGTGCATGCGGATCGGCCGCATGCCGGTAGGTTCACCGATGACCGCATAGCGGGCTTTGGGGCGTCCCTGTTCCACCAGCAGCCGGGCTCCGCTCATGGAGCTCTCCTCGTCGGCGGTAGCGAGAATAATCAGCGGCTGTTTGAGTTGCGTAGCGCTGAAGGTGCTGGCGGCCTCAATGGCAATGGGGAAGAAGCCCTTCATGTCGGTGGCCCCGAGGCCGTACCAGCGCTGGCCGCGCTCGGTCAGGGTGAAGGGGTCGGTCTGCCAGCGCTGGTCGTCAAACGGCACGGTATCGGTGTGTCCCGCCAGCACCAGCCCGCCGGGGCCCTGGCCCAGGGTGGCGATGAGGTTGCATTTCTTGCCCTTGCTGCCGGGTACCTCAAGGATCTCACAATCGAAACCGATGGATTCCAGCCAGCCCGCCAACAGTTCAATAACGCCGCGATTGCTCATGTCCCACAGCGGATCGTGGCTGCTGACAGATGGGCTTGCCACCAGTTGTTGCAGGCGGGTGAACAGGTCGGGGAGTGGCATGGGTATCACCTGAAGCGGCGGAAAAGTGGGTCGGGTATCTGCGCCCAATTTAGCAGAATTCCGGGCCGATTGCGCCAGCACCGGAGAGCTGCCGGGAGGCGGGCGAGATTGGTGTGAGCCCCTGTTGCCCTACGCCACTCAGACCGGAGCCTTACGTCGCTTGTGCCACCCATATACGTCAAATGACGTATATGGGTACGTAGGTTACCGAATGGTGGCCTGGTCGGGGCTGTGGATTAATGCTGTAGCGTGAGACACAAAGCAGTCAGATGGGTCCTGACGTATCAAGGGCAAGACGGATTTTTCACTATAAACAACAGGTAGCTTAATTATGAACTTTAAAAAGACTCTTATGGCAGGGGCATGGGGGGTTTCGCTGGCCGCCTCCATGGCACTGCAAGCCGCAGAAACCATCAAGGTTGGTGTTCTCCACTCTCTCTCCGGCACCATGGCCATCAGCGAAACCACGCTCAAGGACACGGTTCTGATGATGGTGGAAGAGCAGAACAAAAAGGGCGGCCTGTTGGGCAAGAAGCTGGAAGCCGTGGTGGTTGATCCCGCATCCAACTGGCCACTGTTCGCGGAAAAGACCCGCGAGCTGCTGACCAAGGACAAAGTGGACGTGATCTTTGGTTGCTGGACCTCGGTATCGCGCAAGTCGGTGCTGCCGGTCATCGAAGAGCTCAACGGCCTGATGTTCTACCCCGTGCAGTACGAGGGTGAAGAGTCTTCCAAAAACGTTTTCTACACCGGTGCGGCGCCAAACCAGCAGGCCATTCCTGCGGTGGATTACCTGATGAACGACCTGGGTGTGAAGCGTTGGGTGCTGGCGGGTACCGATTATGTCTACCCACGTACTACCAACAAGATCCTGGAAAGCTACCTGAAGGCCAAGGGTGTGGCCGACAAGGACATCATGATCAACTACACCCCCTTCGGTCACTCCGACTGGCAGAGCATCGTGTCCGAGATCAAGAAGTTCGGTAGCGAAGGCAAGGCAACTGCTGTGGTCTCTACCATCAACGGTGATGCCAACGTACCTTTCTACAAGGAGCTGGCGAATCAGGGTATCTCTGCGGAAGACATTCCTGTTGTGGCGTTCTCCGTGGGTGAAGAAGAGCTCTCCGGTATCGACACCGGTCCACTGGTGGGCCATATGGCGGCCTGGAACTACTTCCAGAGCGTCGACGACAAGGCCAATGCTGCGTTCATCAAACAGTGGCACAAATTCATCGGTGACAAGAAGCGCGTAACCAACGACCCAATGGAAGCCACTTACATCGGTTTCGAAATGTGGGCCAAGGCGGTTGAAAAGGCCGGCACCACCGATGTGGACAAGGTTGAGCAGGCGTTGATCGGCATTGAAGTGCCTAACCTGACTGGTGGTATGGCGGTGATGAACAAGAACCACCACCTTTCCAAGCCCGTGCTGATTGGCGAGATCCAGGATGACGGTCAGTTCGAAGTGGTTTGGGAAACCGATGGTGTGGTTCCCGGCGATGCCTGGTCCGACTTCCTGCCAGGTTCCAAGGACCTGATTGCTGACTGGACCAAGCCTATCAAGTGCGGCAACTACAACACCAAGACCAAAACCTGTTCTGGTCAGAACTACTGAGTTGTATGTTGACCCGTCGCAAGACTAAATCATCTTCATGATGATCTGTACTCCACCGCGCCGCACCGGCCGGTGGAGTCTTTCTTTAACTCTCATGCCAATTTTTGCAGTGCATGTCATACCGGTGTGAGAGTGTCCGGACTACGAGGCATCTGGCCGTGAATGTATTACCGATTAGCCGGTTGTGTCTGACGCTGGTGCTGGTGTTGGCAAGCAGCCTGTCCCTGGGGCAGGAGCAGGCCCAATCGCCAGCGGCGGTGGAGACCGAAGCTGTTGTTCAAGCCCCCGCAGAGTCATCCGCTGAGCGGGTGCAAAACATTCTGCGACAGTTGGCAGAAGCCAACTACCGGGAAAAAGCCCGCTTGATTACCACCCTGGACCAGCTCTCCGGCAAAGAGATGTTGCCGCTTTACTCCGCCATGCTGGAAGGTGAACTGCACTATATGCCGGGTGACCTGTCGCTCTACCGCGTGACCGAAGCCGGTGAGGTGACGTCACTGTTTACCAGCCAGGCTGCTGCCAATGCGCTGGCGGATGACCTGGAAAAAATTCGCGTTAATAATTCCCTGCGCAAGCAGCTGCGCGAAAGCATTGCACGCATTCAGTTGCTCTATGGTGACAAGGACGAGCGCGAGACGGCCGCAGCAACGCTGCTGGATAACATGTCTGATGAATCTGTCGCGCTGTTGCAAAAAGCGCGGGACAGTGAGCAGGACAGCGAGGTGCTGGGCTTGCTGGATGCGGGTATCGCCATGTACACAGCGGCCACGTCCGACAACTCCGCAGAACGTGTCAGCGCGGTGAGGTCGCTCTCCGGTCGACTGGAATCCCCGGTGCGTAACCTGCTGTCGCAACTGGCGGACAAGGAGCGTGAGGCCGACGACGCGGTGCGTCAGGCGGCCGTCAGAGCCTTGAAAGATATCGAAGGCAAAATCAAGTTCTTTGAGCTGACCGAAACCGTATTCTTTGGCATGAGCCTCGGCTCTGTATTGTTGCTGGCGGCCATCGGACTTGCCATCACCTTTGGTGTGATGGGGGTCATCAACATGGCCCACGGTGAGATGATTATGCTCGGTGCCTACACCACCTACGTGGTGCAGTTGCTGTTGCCACAGTGGCTGGAGCTGAGTGTGCTGATCGCCATTCCGGCCGCGTTTCTGGTTTCCGGTGCCATGGGAGTCTTGATCGAGCGCACGGTGATTCGCCACCTGCATGGCCGCGCCCTGGAAACCCTGCTGGCCACTTTTGGTATCAGCCTGATATTGCAGCAGCTGGTGCGTACCATCTTCTCGCCGCTCAACCGCCAGGTGGCCACGCCCGAATGGCTGAGCGGTTCCTGGGTGATCAACCCGGTGTTCTCCCTCACCTACAATCGCCTGGCCATTCTGGTCTTTGCGCTGGTGGTGTTTGTGGCGCTGCTGCTGATCATGAAAAAAACCTCTCTCGGTCTCTATGTACGCGCCGTCTCCCAGAACCGCGATATGGCCAAGGCCATGGGCATCAAGACCGAGCGCGTCGACATGATGACCTTTGGTCTTGGCTCCGGTATTGCCGGGGTTGCGGGTGTGGCATTGAGCCAGCTCACCAACGTGGGACCAAACCTCGGCCAGTCTTACATCATCGACTCCTTTATGGTGGTGGTGTTTGGCGGTGTGGGTAACCTGTTTGGCACACTGGTTGGCGCCTTCTCGCTGGGTATTGCCAACAAGTTCCTGGAGCCGGCCACCGGTGCGGTACTGGCCAACATTCTCATACTGGTCTTTATCATCCTGTTTATTCAGAAACGTCCCAAGGGGCTGTTCCCGCAGAAAGGGAGGGCAGCAGAATGATGTCCGGGAATGCGTTACTGGAGCGCGGTGGCCTGGGCGCCACCTTCGCTGCCACCACCACCCGCTGGGTAGTGGGAATTCTTTTTGTGCTGACGCTGCTGGCGTCGGCGGCCAACCTGCTGCTGCCGCAGGATTCTGCCCTGCACGTCAGTACCTACACCATTACCCTGCTGGGTAAATACCTCTGTTACGCGCTGCTGGCGCTGGCGGTGGATGTGGTGTGGGGCTACTGCGGTGTGCTGAGCCTGGGTCACGCCGCTTTCTTTGCACTGGGTGGCTATGGCATGGGCATGTACCTGATGCGCCAGATCGGCGATCGTGGTGTCTATGGCAACCCCGAACTGCCGGACTTTATGGTGTTCCTCAACTGGGATGCCCTGCCCTGGTACTGGTTTGGTATGGATCACTTCTGGTTCGCCATGCTGATGGCGCTGCTGGTGCCGGGACTGCTGGCGTTTGTGTTTGGCTGGCTGGCATTCCGTTCGCGGGTTACCGGTGTCTACCTGTCGATCATGACCCAGGCGCTTACCTATGCGCTGATGCTGGCCTTCTTCCGCAACGAGATGGGTTTTGGTGGCAACAACGGCCTCACCGATTTCAAGGACATCCTCGGCTTTAACCTGCAGTCCGATGGGGTGCGGGTGGTGCTGTTTGCCACCACTGCCTTTATGCTGGCCGCCGCCTACGTGGCCAGTCACTTCATCATGGGTTCCCGCTTCGGGCGGGTGATTGTCTCCATTCGTGACTCCGAGGCGCGCACCCGCTTTATGGGTTACCGCACCGAGCACTACAAGGTGTGGCTGTTTGTCTATTCGGCACTGCTGGCGGCGGTGGCCGGTGCCCTCTATGTGCCGCAGGTGGGTATTATCAACCCCGGTGAGTTCTCCCCCATCAACTCCATTGAGGTGGTGGTGTGGGTAGCGCTGGGCGGCCGCGGCACCCTCTACGGCGCCATTATCGGCGCGATCCTGGTGAACTATGCCAAGACCCGTTTCACCGCCATCCTGCCCGATGGCTGGCTGTTCGCGTTAGGAGCGCTGTTTGTACTGGTGACCCTGTTCCTGCCCAAGGGCATTGCCGGCCTGCTGGCGAAAATCAAACCGGCAAAGGGTTCGGGTAACGGCGAAGGCGGCGTAGCGGCCGGGGGGGCGTCATCATGAGTTTGCTGGATACCACCCGCGAGGTATTCCGCCGCGATCAGGTGTGGCCCTTCCTGCTGGAAGACCACGCACCGGTGGATGTATCAAAGCAGATGATTCTCTATGTCGAGGGGCTGAGCGTCAGCTTCGACGGCTTCAAGGCGCTGAACGATCTCAACCTCTACATCAAGGATGGCGAGCTGCGCTGCCTGATCGGCGCTAACGGTGCCGGCAAGACCACGCTGATGGATGTAATTACCGGCAAGACCCGCTGTGACAAGGGCAGTGTCTATTTCGGCCAGACCATCAACCTGTTGAAGCACAGCGAGGCGGAAATTGCGGAGCTGGGTATTGGCCGGAAATTCCAGAAGCCCACGGTGTTTGAGGCCCATACCGTCTTCGATAACCTGGAGCTGGCGCTCAAGGCGGACAAGGGCATGTGGTACACGCTGCGCGCCGCGTTGAGTAGCAGCGACATCGACCGCATCGACAGCATCCTCGACCTGGTGGGGCTCAAGCAGCAGCGCTTCCAGCAGGCCGGTGCTCTCTCCCACGGCCAGAAGCAGTGGCTGGAGATCGGCATGCTGCTGGCGTCGGACCCGCGGCTATTGTTAATTGATGAGCCGGTGGCCGGTATGACCGCCGAGGAGGGCGAGCGCACCGCCGAGTTACTGACCTCATTGGCGGGTGAGCGCACTGTGGTGGTAGTGGAACACGATATGGAATTTGTACGCAGCATTGCCCGCCACGTCACCGTTCTGCATCAGGGCACTGTACTGGCGGAAGGTACCATGGACGAAGTGCAGAACAACGCCGATGTAAGAGCTGTGTACCTGGGGGAAGAGGCATGATCAGTATCAAGCGGGTCAACCAACGTTACGGCGGTACGCAGATCCTGTGGGATCTGGACCTGGAGATTGAAGCGGGTTCCTGCACCTGCATCATGGGGCGCAACGGTGTTGGCAAGACCACCCTGTTAAAAGCGCTGATGGGACTGCTGCCGGTGAGCAGTGGCGAAATCCTGATGGAAGGCACGCCCATCCAGAATCGTCCGGCGGAAGACCGGGCGCCACTGGGCATTGGCTATGTGCCCCAGGGGCGCCACATATTCCCGTTGATGACGGTGGAGGAGAACCTGCGCACCGGTCTCGGTATTCGCAAGGACAAGGCGAAACAGATCCCGGAAAAAATTTACGAGTTGTTTCCGGTGCTGAAGGATATGAAGAGCCGGCTCGGTGGCGACCTCTCCGGTGGGCAACAGCAGCAACTGGCCATTGGCCGGGCATTGGTGATCGAACCCAAGGTGTTGATCCTGGACGAGCCCAACGAGGGCATTCAGCCCAATATCGTGCAGCAGATTGGTGATGTAATTGTGAAGCTCAACCGGGAAGAAAACTTGACCGTTATCCTGGTAGAGCAGAAACTGGGCTTCGCCCGTCGGGTCGGTGAGGAGTTTCGCCTCATGGAGCGCGGTCGGGTGGTAGCCAGCGACAAGATGGCTAACCTTAACGATGAATTGATCAGGCAGCATCTGGCGGTATAAGAGTGACCTCATCATTAACGCTTGCCACAGCGTTGGACGAACCGGACCCATCGGAAGCGACAGCAGCGACTGCTCACGACACCGAACCCGCAGCGTCAACAATCCGCACCGCAGTAACGGACTGGGGGCATTGGCCCGCCAGTCTGGAACTGGAATTCAGTTTCGGTGCCCGCGGCTCCCGCCTCACCACCAATCGCCACCAGGGTCCACTTTATGTGCAAAAGCCTTTCTACCCGGAAGGTGACGACCTGGCCCACGTGTATATCCTGCATCCCCCCGGCGGACTGGTCTCCGGCGACCAGCTGCAGATTGGGGTGCAAGTGCACCAGCAGGCGCGTGCGCTGCTGACCACGCCCGGTGCCGGTCGTGTCTATCGCGCGCGACCGGATCGTGCCTGGCAGTACCAGGGCAACCATTTCCGTGTGGCGGCCGGTGGCAGTCTCGAGTGGCTACCGCTGGAGACCATTGTCTATCCCAATGCCCGCACCGACCTGGCAACACGCATTGACCTGCAAGGCGACGCCACCTTTATCGGTTGGGAGGTGACGTCGCTGGGATTGCCTGCCTGTGGTGCAGACCTGCAGGATGGTGAGGTGCGACAGCGCTTTGCACTTTACGGTGACGGAAAGCCCCTGTTTATCGAACGTTTCCAGCTGGATGCCGGCACCCGCCGGCTGTATGCCGCCCGGGTGGGCATGCAGGGCAACCCTATTAACGGGCTGTTTGTGGCCGGCCCCTTCCGGGATGAGGCGCAGAGAGCCGCCATAAGAAGCTGGTGTACCGCGATTAACCAGAGCCTGGTGGATGGAGAGGCAGCAGACAGCGAGGCACCTTTCCTCGCCGGTGTCAGCCTGGTGGATGACTGCCTGGTGGGACGCTACCTGGGAGGCTGTTCTGAACAGGGACGTCAGCTGTTTACCCGCTGGTGGCATGTGGTGCGACCGCAATTGTTGCAACGGCCCGCCTGTGAACCGCGCATCTGGCTAACATGATGCAGGAAGCCTGATGCATGAATAACGCCCGGTGCATGAATAACGTATGTTACTGAGCGGCAGGATCGGTAAATAATGGCGGTTGCCCAGTAAATTTATCCGCAAAGAGAGTGGGGCCCAGTCCCCGCCGTCGAGAACCTCGCAACAGAGAACAAGAGACCGGGAAATCCCATGGAACTGTTACCAAGAGAAAAAGACAAGCTGCTGGTATTCACCGCCGCGCTGTTGGCGGAGCGACGCCTGGCCCGAGGCCTGAAATTGAATTATCCGGAAGCAGTCGCCCTGATCACCATGGAGATCATGGAGGGCGCCCGCGATGGCAAGACCGTGGCGCAGCTGATGAGCGACGGTAAGAACATCCTGCGTGCGGATCAGGTGATGGACGGCGTGGCGGATATGATTCACGAGGTGCAGGTGGAGGCCACCTTCCCTGACGGTACCAAGCTGGTGACGGTACACGACCCCATTAACTGAGTGTACTGCTGTTACAGCAGGCCCTGAATGAAAAGGATAACGGCGATGAAACCCGGAGAAATCCAGACTGCCAAGGGCGATATTGAGCTCAATGTCGGCCGCGAGACCCGTACCCTGCGGGTGGAAAACACCGGCGACCGCCCGGTGCAGGTGGGCTCCCACTACCACTTTTACGAGGTGAACCCGGCGCTGCAGTTCGATCGTCAGCAGGCGCTCGGTTTCCGCCTCAACATTGCCTCAGGCACCGCCGTGCGTTTTGAGCCGGGACAGGGCCGGCAGGTGGAACTGGTGGCCTACGCTGGCAGCAAAACCATTTACGGTTTCCGCGGCGACGTCATGGGTCCCATCGCCAACACAGGAGACGCTTCATGACCAGCATGGACAGACACAGCTACGCCCACATGTTTGGCCCCACCGTGGGCGACCGCGTGCGCCTGGGCGATACCGAATTGTGGATTGAGGTGGAGAAGGATTTCACCACCTACGGCGACGAAGTGAAATTTGGTGGCGGCAAGGTGATTCGCGATGGCATGGGCCAGAGCCAGGTCTCCTGCAGTGACAGTGTCGACCTGGTGATTACCAATGCCCTGATCCTCGACCACTGGGGCATCGTCAAGGCGGATGTGGGCATCAATGGCGGTCGCATCGTAGCCATCGGCAAGGCCGGCAACCCGGATGTGCAGGACAATGTCACCATCGTTATTGGTCCCGGTACCGAAGTGATCGCCGGTGAGGGTTCCATTCTCACCGCCGGTGGTATTGATGCGCACATTCACTTTATCTGCCCGCAACAGGTGGAAGAGGCGTTGATGAGTGGCGTCACCACCATGATTGGCGGCGGCACCGGCCCGGCCACCGGCACCAATGCCACCACCTGTACTCCCGGCCCCTGGTACATCGGCAAGATGTTGCAATCCACCGATTACCTGCCCATGAATTTTGGTTTTCTCGGTAAAGGTAACGCCAGTCTGCCGCAGGCCCTGGAAGAGCAGATTGAAGCCGGTGCCTGTGGTCTGAAGTTGCACGAGGACTGGGGTACCACCCCGGCCGCCATCGACTGCTGCCTGAGTGTGGCGGACAAATACGATGTGCAGGTAGCGATTCACACCGATACCCTCAACGAATCCGGTTTTGTGGATGACACCATCGGCGCCTTTAAAAACCGGGTGATTCATACTTACCACACCGAAGGTGCCGGCGGTGGTCACGCGCCGGATATTATCCGCGCCTGTGGTTACCCCAATGTGCTGCCGTCCTCCACCAACCCGACGCGGCCGTACACCATCAACACCATCGACGAACACCTGGACATGCTGATGGTGTGTCACCACCTCGACCCGAGTATTCCGGAAGACGTGGCCTTTGCCGACTCCCGTATCCGCAAGGAGACCATCGCCGCCGAGGACATCTTCCACGACCTGGGTGCCTTCAGCATGATCTCTTCGGACTCCCAGGCCATGGGTCGGGTGGGGGAAGTGGTCACCCGTACCTGGCAGACGGCGCATAAGATGAAATTGCAGCGCGGCGCGCTGCCGGAAGACGCCGACACCACCGACGAGCGCGGCCCGGCGGATAACTTCCGCGCCCGCCGCTATGTGGCCAAGTACACCATCAACCCGGCCATTACCCACGGCATCTCTCACGAAGTGGGCTCCATTGAAGTGGGCAAACTGGCGGACCTGGTGCTGTGGAAGCCGGCGTTTTTTGGCATCAAGCCAGCACTGATTGTGAAGGGCGGTATGATCGCCGCGGCACCTATGGGCGATGCCAACGCCTCCATCCCCACGCCGCAACCGGTGCACTACCGCCCCATGTTTGGTGCCATGGGCCACGCCCCGGCGGAAACCTCGGTGACCTTTGTGTCGAAGGTGGCACTGGAGAACGGTATCGGCCAGCAGTTGGGCTTGCGCCGCAAGTTGGTAGCCTGTGGCAATACCCGCAACATCAGCAAGGACGACATGGTGCTCAATAACTGGCAGCCCACCATTGATGTGGATCCGCAGACCTATGAGGTGCGGGCCGATGGACAGTTGCTCACCTGTGATCCGGCTACTGAGCTGCCGCTGGCGCAACTGTACTCCCTGTTTTAAGACTGACGGATCAAATAGCCCTGTGGTTGCAAACCGCAGACCGGTTTTATGTTTGCTAAGGATTCTGAATGAATCAAATACCTTCCCTGGATGTGTACGAGCGTCTGGGTATCGATCATCAACAGGTCGCCGACGAAGTGGTGGTGCTCACCCAAGAGCAGCGCGACCGTGGCCGCTTGCGCCTGCAGGCGCTGAGCGGCGCTGAGGTGCGCCTGTTTCTGGAACGAGGCAAGCCGCTGCTGGTGGGTGAAAAGCTGCGCAGCCAGTGTGGAAAACTGGTGGAAGTGCAGGGCGCTGAAGAGGAGGTGACCTTTGCCTCCTGTGACGACTGGTACACCTTTACCCGCGGTTGTTATCACCTCGGCAATCGCCACGTGAAGTTGCAGATCGGCGAGCGCTGGCTACAGATGACACCGGACCATGTGCTGGAAGAGATGCTGCAGTTACTGGGGCTGCAGACAGAGCGTCGCGTGGCGGTGTTTGTACCGGAATCGGGAGCCTACAGTGGTGGTCATTCCCATGGCCATTCACACGCTCATTCGCATTCACACGACCATGCACATGAGCATGGCCATGCACACGATCACACGCCCGACCATTCCCACGATCATGAGCCCCATGGACATCACCACCACTAATCTGCTGCGCCTGCTGCAGCTCTCCAGTGTCAGTCTGCCGGTGGGCGGTTACGCCTTTTCCCAGGGGCTGGAGCTGGCGGTGGAGAAAGGTTGGGTGAAAAATTTCCGCGATGCCAGCGAGTGGCTGGAGTTGCAGATGTTCGATGCCCTGGCGCGGGTGGACCTGCCACTTCTGGCGCGGGTCTATGACAGTGCCGACGCCGGCGATGAAGCCATGTTGCAGCACTGGAATGCCACGGCACTGGCCTGTCGCGAAACCCGCGAACTGCGGCTGACCGACACCGCCATGGGTGAAGCGCTGGCACGGCTGCTGCCCAACGTGGGTGTGCCGCTGCCCAAGCTGAAAACCGCAGACAGCAACGATATCAGTTTTGTGGTGTTGTTTGGCTGGACTGCCCACTACTGGCAAGTGCCGCTGAACTCGGCGCTGACGGGTTATGTCTGGTCGTGGCTGGAGAACCAGGTGGCCGCCGCCACCAAACTGGTGCCGCTGGGGCAGACCCAGGCGCAGCAATTGATCAGTGCGCTGCAACAGCATGTGCCTACCTGTATAGAACAGGCGCAGGCGCTGCAGGATGAGGAATTGGGTGCGAGTTTGCCGGCGCTGGCCATTGCCAGCAGCCTGCACGAGGTGCAGTACACCCGGTTGTTCCGCTCCTGATGGATGAGTAATTGCAGAGCGCAGCAAGATTTTCAAGAAACATTATTCGAACGTAACAGTAAAAGAGTCTTTGACTATGGAAACCGCACAAGTCCTGAATGCCGCTCCCAAACAAACCCTGCGCGTCGGTGTGGGTGGTCCGGTGGGTTCCGGTAAAACCGCGCTGCTGCGCACCCTGTGTGCGGCGCTGCGCGACCACTACGATATTGCCGTGGTCACTAACGACATCTACACCCAGGAGGACTCCCAATTCCTCACCCGCCACGAGGCGCTGAGTGAAGATCGCATTATCGGTGTCGAGACCGGCGGCTGCCCGCACACCGCCATTCGGGAAGACGCCTCAATGAACCTCGCCGCCATCGACGAACTGCAGCGTCGCCACGGTGCGCTGGATGTGATTTTTGTGGAGAGTGGTGGCGATAATCTCAGTGCCACATTCAGCCCGGAGCTTTCCGATCTCACCATCTACGTGATTGATGTCTCCGCCGGCGACAAGATTCCCCGCAAGGGTGGCCCCGGTATTACCAAATCCGATCTGCTGATCATCAACAAGACTGACCTGGCTCCGTTGGTGGGCGCGTCACTGGAGGTGATGGATCTGGATGCGAAAAAGATGCGCGGCGAGCGCCCCTTCGTCTTCTCCAACCTGAAAAAAGGGGAAGGCGTGGATGAGATTATTCAGTTCATCGTGCGCGAAGGTATGTTGCCAGCCAAAGAGCTGCCACCGGCCAAAGCGGTTGTTTAACGGTTCAGAAACCAGATTGCATTAAAGAGGAAGACGGTCATGAAAAAAATCGGAGTGTTGTTGGTGGCCAGCCTGGCATCTCCCCTGCTGTGGGCCCATGAAGGACATGCCGGCGGTACCGGCGCATCGCACGACCTGCAACACGCCATGTGGCTGCTGGGCGGCATTGCGGTAGCTGCGGTAGCCGTGGCGCTGATTCGCTACGGCAAGTGGAGTTGGTGGAAGTAATTTCCCCGGCCCCGGAGTGAAACCGGTGGTTGCACTCCGGGGAGTCCCTGTCCCTCTACCCGGTTACTTCTGCGGCTAATTCTGCCGTTGCCACCGAGTTGCGTGCAGAAGCCTGTGCGCGCACTTTCCTGTTTGTCACTCGCCACTCAACCCATACGACCAGATTAATGAGCATCCACGCCAACAGCATGGAGACGATGGTATGGCTGAGGAAATGATCGCCAATCGCCATTTTGTAAAGACCTAACACCCACGCCAGTGACAGTGTGGCCAGGAGTGCCCGGCGTTTTGCCTGCGCAGAACGAAACAAAAACACCAGCGACAGCAGCGCAAAGGCACCGCTGGCGTGACCCGCCGGGAAGCAGCGCTGGTGCTGGTAGGGAACCGCTTGCAACAAGTGGTCCAGCAGGGTCAGGTGGGGCAGGGTTCCGTTGAACAGAGCAAGGCTTTTGGGGCAAGGCATGTTGGTGGTGGCTTTCAGCAGCCCCACGCTGACCGGCACCAGAATCATGGATACCAGCACAATCCGCAGGCCCGGCAGGTAGGGACGCAAGCGAGGCCATTTACGGTTGGCCAGCAGCGCCACCAGAATCGCCAGCGCCGCAATCTGTACCAACCGCTTGGGGCCGCTGTAGAACAACAGCTGTAACAGGGCGTCATCTTTCGACAGCAGCCAGTGTCCACCGGAGTCGTTGTACAACCAGCGCTGTACGGTGACATCGATGGGCAGCCATTCAAACAGCACCAGGGTGATGGCCAGCAACAACAGGCTGGCCCCGGCATGACGCAGACAGTTGAAGGGCTGGTCGTTCAAGGGTTGCTCGCCTGAAACAGGACGTTACTCCTGTCGATAACCTCGGACTCCACTTCAAACGCTTCCAGCACGCTGTTAAAGACGGCATCGTGGGAGCTCTGCTTGTCTTTTAGCGCCAGTGCCTGCTGCAAATCCATATCCGCCGATTCTCCCAGCCACAACATGGTGGCAACTTCCGTCTGCTCCCTGGGTGCCATCACGTAGGGCATGCCGTGCAGGTAGAGCCCCATTTCGCCGAGGGATTCGCCATGATCGCTGACATAGAGCATGGCGGTGGCGTAGTCAGGGGTATTCTGTTTCAGTAACGCGATCACCTGCGACAGGAAGTAGTCGGTGTAGAGAATGGCGTTGTCGTAGGCGTTAACGATCTCCTCCTGACTGCAACCGGAAAGATCCAGCGATTTGCAGGCCGGGGTAAAGCGTTCGAACTCCAGCGGGTAGCGTTTGAAGTAGGCTGGGCCGTGGTTACCCATCTGGTGCAGCACAATGAGGATATCGCCCGGTTGTTTGTCGATGTACTCCTGCAGCCCCGCCAGCATGCCCACATCACGGCACTCCTCGTCACACACCGGGTTGTTTTTCGGTGTCTTGAAATCCTCATAGGGCACGCGATCTGCCACCCCTTTGGAGCTGGAGTTGTTGTCCCGCCACAACACGCTCACGCCCACCCGCTGCAGAATGTCCAGCAGGTTTTCTTCATGGCGGGCGTCGTCCAGGGAGAAGTCGCGATGGCCCTCGCGGGCAAACATACAGGGTACGGAAATTGCGGTGGAGGTGCCGCAGGAAGAGATATTGGTGTAGTCCACCAGCCGGTTCTCCTGCTCCAGCAGCGGATTGGTCTTGCGCTCGTAGCCGTTGAGGGAAAAGTGATCCCGGCGTGCAGTTTCACCCACCACCAAGATGATCAGTTCATGGGCTTGGTCTTCATGGGGTGGCATGCGGGCATCGGCAGCAATCGGGGCCAGCTTTGCAGCCTTAGCACCGCCAGCGTTGTGGCTGGCATAGTGGATGCCGGAATAGATTGGCGTCAGCGGGTTGGTGTAGCTGCGTAGCGCTTTGTGCTCGCGGAAGAAGCCGGCAAACTGGTCACCGTTACTGAGCAGGACCAGCACCAGTACCACCAGCGAGCCTGCGGCGGTGAGACTGTGGTGGCCGAAGCGCCGCGACAGACTCATGGAGCGCAGTGGCACCATCCAGATGAGCACCGTGGTGATAACACCCAGCAACGCGACCCGCATCAGAAAGCCGGCGCTCAACAGATCGCGCACTTCCGCCGGGTCGGTCTGCAACGTGTTTTCGATCATTACGGTGTCGATAATGGTGCCAAACTGATCGGTGAAGTAGCCGCACACTGCCGCCAGCAGCACAAACAGCGTGGCCACCGCCCGCACCGGCAGCAGCAGTGCAAACAGGCTCATCACAAATACCATGATTGCCAGCAAGGCGAGACCGGTACCCAGTATAAACAAGCAGTTACCGTCACTTAACGGGTAGGCGTGCAGGGTTTCGCGGAAGAAGCTGACATTGGCAGTGAGCAGCAGGAACAGCGAGCTGATCATAATCAGCAGTCGTGGAGACATGGATTGCATAGAGGTTTCCGGGCTGCTTGAAGGGCGTTGTGGCAGTAACCCCGCCAGAGTGGCAGGGCAACCTTAAGAAAAACTTAAGTTCAGCGCAGGCAGCAATTAGCGGATCGGAAACCTGGAGGCGATATGTGGGCGCGTCAGTGAGAGAGGGGATTGATGAACTGCAACAGCTGCTCTTCAGTGTCGGTAAAGTCGCGGGTGTTGCCGACGGTGCGCACAGCATCTTCAACAATGCCGGGGGTGTAGGAGTGGCAGACGCCGAGCATGCTCCCGGAGCTCCCGGCCGGTGTGCCCTGTAACTTGTTCATGTCAAAGCGGCGGCCGTAGCTCACCATATAGCCCTTCTGCAGCAGGAAGGCCGCCTCCAGCTGCTCGCCGGCGTAGACGTCGTGCACCCACTTGCCAAAGCCGCTGGCCAGGTATTTACCCCGTAACGCTTCGTCCTGCAGCGCCCAGTTGGAGACGGTCCAGCTCAGTACCCGGCGGCCGTCGTAAAAGATCTCTGCGGTGTTGCTTTGGTCCTGTTCGTCGGGAATCACTATGTCGATCACCCGGGTGACCTCGCCCGCCTTGCAATGCTGTATGGCACTGACGGTCAGGTCGAACAGGTGGGTGCAGTGGGATTTGGGGTTGGTGCTCTGGTTGATACTGCTGACGTCGGCATCAACGGGTGTGCCAACCAGGGCTTGCAGCAGGGGAAGCGCACCGGGGCAGGTGGTCATGGGGTAGCGCAGGGCTTCTCCCTTAATTGAGGTTATGTAGTGTCCATCGTGGCTCACAATACTGCGAAAACCGTGATTGGTATCCTCAAGTTCCGCCACAACACGTCTCTCTTCGCCTTGCAGGCGAATGCGGCGGCGGTAGACACCGGAGCCGTAGTCCGGGTTGAGTGGGGTATTTTCGGGGGCGGTACGGGTGGTCATGACTGGCTGGCCTCGGCACACAACCACAGGCACCGTCTGGCTGCCTGCGTGCTGGCTCTGATTGTTATACAAGCCCTACATGATGGCGGCGTGTCGATGCCCTGTCCAGTACCGTTGGGGGCGGTCAGCAGCCCACCAGCATACGGCTGCGGGTTTCAAATACCGTCTGGCTGAGCCGCAGCAGGAAAACACAGCTGATACTGATGAAGGCGATCATCGCCAGGTAGACCAGCAGGTTGCCGGGCAGCAGGCTGGAGTAACCCAATTGCGGCAGCACCAGCTTGATAGCCGCCAGCAGGTAGCCGTGAATAAAAAAGATACCAAAGCTCAGGTCACCCAGGGTGCGGAAGGTATCCCGAACTTGCGTGTCGAAGCGCTCCAGGTTAACCAGCAGCAGAGGAATGGCGGCGAGTTTAAAGAAGAACAACCAGTGATGCTGCTGCTGATAAAAACCTATGTTCAGCATCATAAACAGCAGTGAGAGTACCCAGAACAGCCACTCAAAACGCCTGAAAACCTGCATGGCTTCTGCCTGGTAGTGGCTGACACACATGCCCAGCCAGTAGACCGAAAACAGGTACAGGGCCTTGGAGGGGGTGGCCGCGAACAGTGGCTCCCCCAGCAGGCCCTGCAGGCCCCCCCGGCCGAGCCAGGCGGAAAGGGCGAGAAAAAACGGTAGCAACAGGTAGGCCCGTGGCCGTTTATCGAGCCACAACAGCAGCGGCGCCAACAGGAAAATGAGACTGATGGTGGGCACAAACCAGAAGGGTGCCAGATGTTTGCCGGTGATGAGGAACAGCAGCGCCTGGCCCGCTATGGGGTAGTCGTAGATCTGGGGAGGCACGCTCGGTGCCGGAATGAAAAAGAGCACCACAATCAACGCCGGGACAGAGAGGATCAGGTAGGGGGTAATAACATTACGCAGCTTGGTTCTGTAAAAACTCTTTGGCGTGAAGCGTCCCGAGAGGTGCTGGAACAGCAGGCCTGCTATGAAGAAAAACCAGATGGAGGATTGGTTGAAAAGAGTGTCAAACAGGCGAAAGGCAAGCTGGTCCGATGACCAGTCCAGGGAGTGGATGCAGTGGGCGCCCACTATGCCGAGTATGGCCAGCCCCCGGAAGCTGTGTACGTAGGAGAGATACATAGGGTAGCGGTCCGAATTAATCCTTTAATAGCGTGGTAGCCAATAGCCCAGGCGGGACAGTGTGACGCACCTGGTCGCGGCTGTGCAATAGTCACCGCTTAATTGGCCGCCTGCCGACGCTTGCTGAGCACCTGCCCGGCGACCCCGAGCAGCAACTCCCGCAGCCAGCTATTGGCGGGGTCGTCGGCAGTGCTCTTATGCCAGTATAGATTCCACACCAGTGGTTCGATGGTGAAGGGTACCTTGCGTACCTCCAGCTTGAGTTGCCGGGTCAGGGTGGCAGGCAGGGTCCAGAGCAGGTCACTTTGCGCTGTGACCCGCTCTGCCACCAGATAGTTGGCGACGCGCAATGCGACGCGCCGATGTTCGCCGAGGGTATGAAGGGCGATATCCACCTGGCCGCGGCCGCGGCGACGGCTGGAGACGTGCAGGTGATCACAGGCGAGATACTCCTTTAACCCCAGGCGCCGTTTAGCGGTCAGCGGATGGCCCGGGCGCATGGCCACCACATAATCCAGGGCCGCCACTGGCGCAAATTGCAGTTCCCTGGCGTTGACCGCGGGCACATCCAGCAGCAGGTCGATCACACCTGCTTTCAGCTCTTCAGTGGCTTTATCGCGGGAGACGTAGTAGCTGGTCAGGGATGTCAGCGGGGCAAGTTGCTGCAGTTGCTGTTGCAGCTGTGGCAGTAACAGAGCTTCCCCCAAGTCGTTCATGGCGAGGTTAAAAACCTTTTCCGAACGCAGGGGGTCGAAGCGGGCGGTTGCACCGACCCCGCGTTCCAGCAGGCCGAGTGCTGCCCTGACGTCACCAATCAGGTTGTCTGCCACCGGTGTCGGGTACATCCCCTGCGGGGTGCGTACAAACAACGGATCGTCCAGGCTCTGGCGCAGTCTCGCCAGCGCATTACTCACCGCCGGTTGTGTGAGGTTCAGGGCTGTGGCCACCTGGGTAATGCTGCGCTCCCGATATATGGCTTCAAACACTACAAAAAGATTAAGGTCGATCTTGTCCAGACGCATAGGCGAGTATCAGATATTGTATTCATAATATGAATTTATATTGATCACTATAATAAATTTAAGTGATTCTGATTGCGAGTCTATAATTTACCAATTGATATCAGGTGGTAATGACAGTAATGGCGGAAATAATTCTGGTGCGACACGGGCAGGCCTCTTTTGGTGCCGCCAACTATGATCGGCTGAGTGAGCTGGGAGAGCAGCAGGCGCTGTGGCTGGGAGACTATTTTTGTCAGCTGCAGCAGCCCGTGGATGCAGTAGTCATCGGCACCCTCGATCGTCATCGTGCCACTGCTGCCGGTATTCTGCAGGCCCATGCGGAGGTACAGACGCCGCCTGAGACTGTGCACCCCGGTCTTAATGAGTATCACTTTCGTGAGCTGCTGGCGGCTCTGCAGCGCGAGCGTCCGCAGGAGTGGGTGGACACCGGCGATCCCAAAAGGGATTACTACCACAATATACGCCAGGCCCTGGGTGGCTGGATAAAAGGTTTCATCGCCAGTGACGGAACGGACAGCTGGCAATCCTTTTGCGAGCGCATAAACGAGGCATTCGAGGCGGTATTACGTACGCGTTCCGGCAGCAGCCTGGTGGTCAGCTCTGGTGGGCCCATTGCGGTGATCCTGGCCCGCGTGCTCAACCTGGATGCCGCCGCGACCGTCAACTTGATGCTGCATATCAAGAACACCAGCGTCAGCCGCATTCTCTACAACGGCCGCCAGCTAACACTGGACAGTTTCAACGACGTCGCGCACCTGCAACATGCCGGGCGCCGGCACGGCATTACGTTTTCCTGAAACCGGATAACCATAACAATCACAACAGTGAGGCAGACATGTTTGAGCAAAGCGAAAAATCACTGCAGTTACAGGCGCAGCTGACGCAGTTCTTCGAAGACTTTATCTACCCTAATGAAAAGCTTTACCACCAGCAGCTGCACACTGCCGCCAACCGCTTCGCCGCTGTACCGCTGATGGATGAGCTGAAGCAGGAAGCGAAAAACCGCGGTCTGTGGAACCTGTTTATCCCTCCTTCGCATGGGCAATACAGTGCAATTGGTGGTCTCACCAACGTGGAGTACGCGCCGCTGGCAGAGATTATGGGGCGGGTGCTGTGGTCGCCGGAAGTGTTTAACTGTAACGCCCCCGATACCGGCAATATGGAAGTACTGATGAAGTACGCCACCGAGGCGCAGCGCGCGCAGTGGTTGCAGCCACTGCTGGATGGCGAGATCCGCTCCTCCTACGCCATGACCGAACCGCAGGTGGCCTCCAGTGATGCCACCAACATTGAGTTGCGCATTGAAAACAAGGGCGACCACTGGCTGCTCAACGGTCGCAAGTGGTTTATCACCGGTGCTATGTACGAGCGTACCCAGCTGTTTATCGTTATGGGGAAATCTGATCCCGACAATCCCAGTCGTCACCTGCAACAGACCCAGCTGTTGATGCCCAAGCACACCCCCGGTATTCGCATCGTCCGTCCCCTTACCACCCTGGGCTACGACGACGCCCCCATTGGTCACGCCGAGCTGGTGTTTGAGAATGTGCGCGTGCCTATGGAAAATGTACTGCTGGGTGAAGGTCGCGGTTTTGAAATTGCCCAGGGCCGCCTCGGTCCCGGTCGCCTGCACCACTGCATGCGTTTGATCGGAGCCGGTCAGCGGGCACTGGAGCTGGCGTGCCAGCGGGTGACCCGGCGCTCTACTTTTGGCAAGACCCTGAGTCAGCACCAATCGGTGCGCGAAGAGATTGCCAAATCATTCTCCGAGCTGGAGATGGCGCGCCTGCTGGTGCTGAAGACCTGTGCCCATATGGATGATGTGGGGGCGCAGGCAGCGAAGGATTTGATCGCCGCCAGCAAGACATCGGTACCATTGATGGTGCAGACAGTGATTGATCGCTGCATGCAGATGCACGGTGCCGGCGGACTCACCGAAGACTACTGCATGGCCGAGGCCTTTAACTATGCGCGCTGGTGCCGGCAGGCGGATGGCCCCGACCAGGTGCACCAGATGGCGCTGGGCAAGCAGATTATCTCCCGCTATGCCGGGTGAGGGGGCGCGCTATGCAGCACACCGATTTCGATTTTGATTGCACGCAGCTGGCGGCTCATCTGGAGCAACAGATCGAGGGTTTTCACGGCCCGCTGAGGGCAGAGAAATTTGCCGGCGGCCAATCTAATCCCACCTTTCTGCTGCGGGCGCAAAGCGGTCGCTACGTACTGCGACGTAAGCCGCCAGGGGAATTGTTACCATCCGCCCATGCGGTGGATCGGGAGTTTCGGGTGATGTCGGCGCTGGCCGCCAGCGATGTACCGGTGGCAAACAGCTATTACCTGTGCGACGACCCGGCGATCATCGGCAGCATGTTCTATGTCATGGAGTACATAGACGGTCGTGTCTTCTGGGATCCGGCGCTGCCGCAGTTGTCGACGGCGGAGCGCAGTGCGGTCTATAGCGAGATGAACCGGGTACTGGCGGCGCTGCACAGTGTCGATGTCGAGGCGGTGGGGCTGGCGGATTACGGTAAACCCGGTAACTATTTCCAGCGGCAACTGGATCGCTGGAGTCGGCAGTACCGCGCATCGGAGACAGAGACCATCGCCGATATGGAAGCGCTGATGCCCTGGCTGCAGGCCCATATGCCTGCTGATGATGGCCGGGTGTCACTGGTGCACGGCGACTTCCGTCTCGACAATATGATGTTTCATCCGCAGCAGCCGCAGGTGCTGGCGCTGGTGGATTGGGAACTGTCCACACTGGGTCACCCATTTGCCGATCTTGCTTACCAATGTATGCAGCTGCGTATGCCTCACGAGGGGGTGATGCCCGGTCTCGGCGGTGTGGAGCGCAGCCCATTGGGTATTCCATCCGAGCAGCAGTATGTTGAGCAGTACTGCCAGCGCATGCAGCTGGCGGGTATCGATCACTGGCACTTCTACCTGGCGTTCAGTTTCTTCCGCTTTGCAGCCATTTTGCAGGGGGTGAAAAAACGCGCGCTGGAGGGTAATGCTTCCAGTGACAAGGCACTGCAGATGGGGGCCATGGTAGGCCCGCTGGCGGCAATGGCCGCCGCCTTGCTGGAATCGGATAAGACGGTTTAAGGGCTGTCACCGGCAGCGTGGGTTGCCGGTTGGCTGCTGCCGGGAAGACGTGATCAGAGCGACTGTGCCAGATGGCCACCGTCTACCGGCAGGGCTACGCCGTTCACAAACGAACCCGCATCACTCAGCAGCAATAGCAGCGGCCCGTCCAGTTCCGCCAGGTTGCCGAGTCGTTTGGGTGGAATGCGGCGCAGATATTCCTGTCCCTTATCCGAGGCGAAGAAGTCGCGGTTCATCTCGGTTTCAAAATAGCCAGGGCAGAGGGCGTTGACGCGAATGCCATTGCCGATCAACTCCAGCGCCATATTGCGGGTCAGCTGCACCACCGCCGCCTTGGAGGTGGCGTACAGCGACTCACCGAACCCCGGCTGCAGCCCAAGGATTGAAGCGATATTGACGATACTGCCGCCCTTGCCGGTGGCAACCAGCCGTTCACAACAGCTGCGCGCCACCTGCCACACCGCTTTGAGGTTGGTATCCAGTACAAAATCCCAATCGGTCTCCTCAGTCCGGATAAAGCGTTTGGGCGCGGCCACACCGGCGTTGTTTACCAGCAGGTCCACTGTACCGAGCTGCGCTTCGATGTCATCGAAAGCCTGCGTCACTTGCTGGCTGTCGGTGACGTCCAGGCTTACAGCCATAGCGCGACCACCGCTGGCTTCAATGTCTGCCACCAGGGCCTGCAGGCGCTCGGCGCGTCTTGCAGCCACTGCCACCGCGGCACCCTGCGCGGCGATCGTTCTGGCAAAGTGGGCGCCGAGGCCACTGGAGGCGCCGGTGACCAGCGCCGTATGTCCGGTGAGGTCGAAGGGATTGTGCATGGTGGACTCTCTTCTCGTTATTGGTTGTCGGGCGCTGAAAGTAATTGGCGATGCTATATTAACCGGCTGTCGTGTTTTTTTTCTCGCTTTTTTGACTGTCTGTTTGTCGTACTTGCGTTTATTGCGCTGCCGGCACCATCAGTGCCAGGCGGTAGCCTGCCGGCACACCGATATCGGTCAGCGACGTCTTGCCAGGACCCCGATCCACAATCAACCGCACGGCGGATTCGAACATCTGACTGTCGGATTGGGCGGATCGCGGGTTCTGAATCCGGTACCCTGTACCGCGAGTTTGCGGGAGGTGGTGTTTCGCGGCCTGCCCACCGCCACCATGGTCTATGACCAGCATCCGGTGTTTGATTATTTCCGCAAGATCAATAGCGAGCGGGTGCTGGGTGTGATGGATCGCAAGGGCGATAACGCACTGCTGTTTTTCTGTCTGCAACGGCTGGCGTAACGCGCCGCCGTCAGCCGCCGGTCAGGGCCTGGAAAATATAGAGGGTGCCACCCTCCGGCACCTTGTCCGACAGGGTCTGGCGGTCAATCACCAACGCATTATTGATGGCGGCGAATACATGGCGCCGCAGTGCGCCGCGCTCATCCAGCACATAGTCCGTAAAGCCCGCCGCCTGCTGCTCAACCTGCTGTAGCACCGCCGCCACAGACCCCGGCTGCACCTGCACCACACGATTCTCCAGTTGTGGGAAAAAGCGGTACAGGTGTGAGGTCATCTCCACAGTCACCATCCTTTTACTCCCGGTACTCAACCGCGGCCAAAACGCACGGAGTAGACCGGCGGGAAGTTGTGGCCGAGGCACTGCCAACTCTCGCCCCGGTCTTCAGAGAGGTAGACGTTGCCGGTGGTGCTGCCAAAGCAGAGCCGGTCGCCACTGATATCCAGGGCATGGCGCAGTACGATGTCGTAGGCGTTCTCCTGTGGCAACCCTTCGCGGAATGCCTGCCAGGACTCTCCACCATCACTGGTGCGGGCCACATACAGGCCGCCACCGATGGTCATGCGTTCCATGTCGGAGCGGGCGGGCACCACCCAGGCGGTGCGCCCGTCCTTCTCATCGGCGGCGATGGGAAAGCCGAAATGCACACCGGCCTCCGGCACACTGACTTTCTTCCAGCTGGCGGCGCCGTCACTGCTGTAGAAGACGCCGCAGTGGTTCTGTTGCCACAGGTGATCCGGTTGGCCCGGACAGTGGGTGATAAAGTGCGGGTCGTGTCCCCAGGGCGCTTCCGGGTTGGGCAGGTAGTCCATGCGCATGCCGCGATTGCTACCGCTCCAGCTGCGACCGCCATCAGCACTGGTGATAACGCCGGCGGAGGAGGCGGCCACCTGGATGCGGTCCGGGTCGCGGGGGTCCACCACGATGGAGTGGATGCCGGGCTCGAACACACCGTAATCGATGCTGGCGGGGGTGCCGCCCCAGCAGTTGTCACTGGTGGCATCGCCGGCAAACAGGTCGCCGCCGCGACTGTCGTGGTTCCACAGCGGGCGGTTCAGTTCCCAGCTGTCGCCGCCGTCGTCGCTGACAAACAGCCCGCCGGGAATGGTGCCGGCGTAGAGGCGGCCGGGTTGGCTGGGGGGGCCGAAGCTGATGTTCCAGATCTTGTACACCGTGGCGTCGGTGTACTCGGGCTGTCCGCTGGGGGCGTCAGGATCGAAGTCCGGTGTGGGCAGGTACTGGGTGATATAGCGCGCCCCGGCCGGGTATTTGATGGGCGGTGTCTCCTCCCAGCTACCGCCGCCGTCACGGGAGCGGGACAGCTTGGGCCCCCAGTGGCCGTGGTCCAGCGAGGCCCACAGGGTGCCGTCGCGGGGATCGCAGGCGGCGTAGCAGACCGGGATGCCATCGTGGGCTACGGGGCGGGGGCGCCAGCCGCTGGCGGTGTGCTCCACCAGCACCGTACCCTTGCGGGTACCCAGTAGAATCAGGTTGTTCATGCGCACTCCCTCGCGTCTCAGGGTGGGGCTGAAACCTGATTATAGGCGGCGACTGATCCCTGTGCCGCGGTGCTTCACGCCAATGGTTGCTCGGCTTCCGCCGGTTGGGAAACCTCAATAATGGAGAGTTTCTTGCGTTTGCCCGAGGGCAGGGGCCACTCAATATAACCGTTGGTTTTCAGGCCCAGCAGGGCGCTGCCCACGGGCGACAGGACGGAGATTTTGCCCTCCTGCACACTGGCGTCCGCCGGCAGTACCAGCTGTACCCGGGTCTGCTGCCCGCTCTCCTCATCCACATAGGTGACGGTGGCGTTGAGGCAGACAACGTCCTTGCCCAGCTTGCGGCCGGGCACCACTTTTGCCCGGCTCAGTTCTTCCTCCAGGGCGGCGACGGCATCGGTGTACTCCATCCGCTCCAACAGCTTCAGCAGCAGGTTGTACTCCGACTCTTTCAGGTAAATCTGGCTGTTACGGCGCTTGCGCATATCCGGTACTCCACACAGGCAACGCTGAGCCGTCGGCGGGTCTTATGCGGAAGCAGGCCCGGGGCAACGGCGCAGAACAATAGGTTCAAAATGTGATGCAGAAATAAAAAACGAACGGTGTGCGGGCGGTTAAGCGAAAGGGAACTTAACCGCCACAGCGGGGAAAGGCGCAGCAGCGGCTGACCAGTTCAGCCGTGGCGCAGGGAAGATGTTGGTTCGGGTAAGCGTTCATGGCGGCAATATAGCAGGATGCGGTGGGACTGCAAGATGGTGGTTCCGTAGGGGGGGGGCAATTGCTCTGCGGGTGAAAGAGGTGGCGCCCTCAAAAGGCTCGCCCGGAGGACCGGGCTCCTACATCCGGGGCCGGGTTGCAGCGATCGGAGCCGTGATCCCACACCGGGGGCCGTGATCCTTCGCCGGGTAATTGCTCCCGTAGGAGCGCAGTCCCCTGCGCGATCTTTTAAAAGCGGGAGAAAGCGGTGGCTCTCTCAAAAGGCTCGCCCGGAGGGCCGGGCTCCTGCATCCGGGGCCGGGTTACCGCGATTGGAGCCGTGATCCCACACCGGGGGAATTCACCTTATCCCCTGCGAGATCTTTGGGGGCGGGGGCCAAGCCTGAATCGGTAGCTGGTCTCAAGCCTCAGCCATCCTGCCCCAACTTCTTGATCAGCGTCTCCATATCCGATTTCTCCCACAGGTTGAGGAACACCGTCAGGATCAGCAGCTGGGAGCGGGCGCGCTCGCTCTGCTGCACCAGCGGGTCAAAGCGGTTGCGGGCAGTGGCCACGTCCGGCGCGTATTTCAGGATCAGGTAGGGGGCGTCCAGCATCCACGCCAGGCCCATCATGGCGACATAGGCGAGCAGGTGCTGGTGCAGCTGCCCGATTTCCAGCGCCGGCCCGCCGGCGTCGGCAAACTCCTGCACAAACAGTTGCAGCAGATGTTGCAGGTGGTCGTCCCACAATTCCGGCTCCGCGGCACTGAGACAGCCCCACAGCGCCATGGCCACATTCATTTGGCTGACATTGCCCCAGTCCATCAGGCCGCACTGCAGCAGCTGCTGCGCGTCTTTCCAGAACCAGGCGTTGTCCACGTGGGCGTTCCAGTGGCAGAGGGCAATCATGTCGGGCTGGCTGCGCAGCAGCTGGTGCACCTGCGGTAGCTTGGCCTGAAAGCGCGGTGCCTCATCGGCGAGACGGGAGAGAAACGCTGCAGAGCTCAGGTGCGCAGGTATCAGTTGCGGATGCTTTTGCACAAACTCGGTGTAGCGAGCGACTTTTTTGCGGATCTCTTCCGGGGTGTAGGGCGCCCGTTGACTGACCACCAGTTTGTCCGGGTCAAAGGGGAAGTAGTCTTCCACCAGGTCTGGCAGTTTGCCGGCCTTGTGGGTGCCGGCCAGGCGCGCCAGCGCCCGGATCAGGGCCTCGTAGTGGGCCAGGGGCTCCGGCATCAGGAAATCCTGGCTCTTGGGGTAGTGGGGTTCTACGCCATCACAGTCGTAAGGAATACGTTGGGTGATGAGGATACCGGTGCCGCTGTGGTGATGAAAATCAGAGAAGTAGCAAACCGGCACCTGAATGGGGAAGTCGGGGTCGCGGGAGAGTAGTGCGAAGTGTACCTCCAGCTCCATCTGCACCCGCGCGGCATCGCGGTGGGCGTCAGCAAAATCGCGGGAGAACTTTACAAACAGCTGCTGGTGCAGGTGCGGCAGCGGCTGCTGGTAGTTCACCGCCAGCAGCAGTTTGCGCCCGGTGCTGCCGCCTTCGACCTCACGGCATTCGGTGATGGCAGTGACGGCATTGTTGCTGTCGATAATACCGCTGGCGCGAAAGGCGCGGGTGAGGAAGTCGCAACCGCCGGCGGCCAGGGCGTCGCTGTGGGCGGGAATATCGAGGCCGAGGCTGTCGCCCCGTACCCAATCGAGTCTGGTCATGCAGGCTGCTCTGTTATCTGTTCTGTGAGATGGCCGTCGCGGTGGCGGTGTCCGGGCGTGCGGCGTAATGTCGTGCTGTCTTTATAACACGGCTCGGGCCGAGAGAATGGTCAGGCTATGGTTGTAATGTGACAGGCGGGAAATTGGGTGGTGTTAGAGCTGGTAGAGCTCCAGTGGCAGGCCGTCCGGGTCGGCGATAAAGGTAAAGCGTTTGCCGGTGTACTCATCTACCCTTATGGGCTCGGCATCGCAGCCGTGGGCAGCCAGTGCATCAATCGCGGCATCGAGATCGGTGACGCTGAACGCCAGGTGGCGTAAACCGCAGGCCTCCGGCCGCGAGGGGCGCGCCGGTGGGGCGGGAAAGGAGAAGAGCTCTATGCGGGTGCCATCAGGCAACCCCAGGTCCAGTTTCCAGGAGTCCCGCAGGGGGCGATAATTTTCGGCAATCACCTTCAGCCCCAGCACGCTGGTGTAGAAGTATCTCGACACAGGGTAGTCCGAGCAGATGATGGCCGTGTGGTGAGTTCCCTGCAGTATGGGCCTGGTCATGGCGAAAATGTTATCCGTGAGCTGTCAGTATGGGGTGTGGGGCAAGGGTTACAGCCGGCGCACCGGTTTCTGTTTCAGGGATGGCAGGTCTTCCAGTTCGAAGCCCTGCTCCAGGGTTTCCTGCAGTTCGATGATGTTGCCCTCGGGGTCGCGACCGTAGATGGATTTCACCGGACCCATATTGACCGGCTGCGGCTGGCCGAAGCTCATACCCAGTACCCGCAAGCGCTCCATCTCTCCCTCTATGCCCACCACATCGACACAGAAATGGGTGTAGCCTTTGTCGTGGGGGCCCTTGGGGTGGCGGCTGTCGGGTGCCGGTTGCGCGTACTCAAACAGTTCCATATAGCAGTTGCCGGAACGCAGCAGGCAACAGCGGCCGGCGGTGTTGTGAAGGTTAACCGCGGCGTCGAAGTTGGCGTCCTGTTGCCAGCGATAGGGATCGCTGAAGCAGGTAAAGCCGAAGGCATTGCGGTAGAAGCGCGTCATGCGTTCGAGATCGTGTACATGTACCGCTATGTGGTGAATGCCCCGTATCATCATCTGCTTCCCTGGCTGTCTGAAAAACCGTGTTGCATTAATGCAACAGATTCGGAACGTTACTGTTTTTATACTGGAGCCTACTGTTTTTATACCCGAGCTTACCGTTTTTATACTAGCAGCTGCCGCCGATTTCACCGCCCCGGCTACTGATCATAACGTTAATAATAAATCAGGAATTGCAACATGAAGTTTTGTCTCTACATTCCCGTTGGCAATGTGGCGCCCGGACAATTCCAGTCGCTGGATGCAGTACAGGAGATGACAACAGCTCTGGAAGCCGCCGGGATCGATGGCTGCTGCGTCACCGATCACCCGGCACCGGCGTCGGAGTGGCTGCACGCCAATGGTCACGACGCCCTGGACCCGTTCACGGCACTGGCCTTTATTGCTGCCCACAGCCGCACACTGCAGTTGCTCACCAACATTGTGGTATTGCCCTACCGTAATCCGTTTATTACCGCCAAGGCGGCGACCACACTGCAGGTGCTTTCCGGCGGGCGTTTTATCATGGGTATCGGCTCCGGTTACCAGAAAGCGGAGTTCGAAGCGCTGGGGGTGGATTTCCACAAGCGTGGAAAACTCACTGACGAGGCGCTGGAGACCATTCGTGAGATCTGGCGTGGTGGCAGTGTGGTGAAAAGCGGCATGGGCTTTGAGGCCCGTGGCAACGAGCCCAGACCGGCACCCGATCCGGCGCCGAAGATCTGGATTGGTGGCAGCAGCGACAAGGCCCTGCAGCGTGCCGTGATGCAGGGGGATGGCTGGTGTCCGTTTTTTGCCATTGCCCGTCACAGCAAACTCAACCAGGACTCCGGTATTCAGTCGGTGGCGGACCTGCAACAGAAGATTGCATGGATAGCAGAGCAGCGCGAGGGGCAACAGAGACCGGCGGCGTTTGATGTGAATATTGCCATCAGTTCAACTGATAACTTCACCCATCGCAGTCGCGCCGAGGCGGAACGTTTCCTTGATGACGTGGCGCAACTGCAGGAAGCCGGTGTGAACTGGGTGACGGTCAAGCTGTTGCACCCGGATCGTCGTGCGTATCTCGATAACGTGCAGTGGTTCAGTGAAGAGGTGGTGCGTAAACTCTGATCCTTGCTTTACAGCCCCTGCTTTACAGACAGTCGGGCAGGTCGGCAAAGGAGTCCAGCAACAGGTCAGGTGTCACGGCAGATGCATCAGCCTGGGCCTGTCGGTACTTACCGGTTTTAACCAGCGCCCCGCGTATGCCACAGCGCTGGGCGCCGCCCACATCGGACTCGATATCATCACCAATCATCAGCACCTGTTCCGCAGTGCACTGCAGCGCTTGCAGGGCTGTGTCAAAAAAAGCCGGTGATGGCTTGCCAATCACCGTGGCAGTAACGCCGGTGACATATTCGATGCCCGCCACGAACGCACCGATATCCACCTGCAACCCCTCTTCGGTCTGCCAGAAGCGCCCCTTGTGCAAGGCAATCAGCTCGGCGCCATCCATCACCTGCCGCGCCAGATGATTGACCAGTTCATAACTCCAGTTGGGACCTATGTCGCCGATCACAATGGCATCCGGTGTCTCCGTATCGCTGTCAAAGCCGGCAAACTCCGCGCGAATGGTATCGCCAACCACGCAATGGCAGCTGTGGTGATTCTGCTGCTGCAGGTAAGCGGCTGTCGCTGCCGGGGTGCTGAGAATCGACGGCGCCTGAATGTTGAAGCCCATGGCTTGTAATTTGGCGGCCATCTGTTCCCGGGACTGGGTGGTGGTATTGGTGACAAAGCGATACGGGAGACCACGATCGGCCAGCAGCTGGATGGTATCGGCGGCGCCGGCTATAGCGTGGTCACCCACATACAGTACACCATCAATATCGATCAGCAGTCCGTGTAGATTAGGCAGGGCACTCATACCGGGTGTTTCCTCCGGGTGGGCAGAAAAGATAGGCAGCAGCTGATTAACCGAAAATGGCGTCGGCCAGTGCGTACAGGGCCCTGCCGATACGCTCAAAAAAGCCGGGTTTAGCGGGGGGATTGTTGGCGTGTTCCTCAATCTCCCGGGCTGCGGCTTTGGCCTTGCGTACGCCGGAGCCGTCCTGTCGCTCGATCTCTTCGCTGACGCCTTCCAGTGCCCGCGTCGATGATTCAAACATATCCCGCGTCCACAGGACGTTATCCACTACGCGGCGGTGTTTATCCGGCAGGGGGATACGACGCAGGGCATCTGGCAGGGCGTCGCGCTCCTGTGCCCAGATGGCGGGGCCGCGGCTGCCGGCGCCCAGGGTGGCCAACTGGTTCGAGAGGTCGAGCAGGGGTACCAGCTGCTCAGCAGTGTCAGCGTCTATCCGCATTGCGGGTGCTGCCAGTGACTGTACCACCTCAAGGCTTTCACAGTCCGGCAGCAGCCCCAGGCCAGTGAGCAGTGTCTGCAGCAGCGATTTTCCTTCGGCCTGCAGGGCGGGCACTGCACCTTCGCTCAGTGCCCGGATGCCGTCGGCATGGGTGGCAAGGCGGTTGGCAAACTGGTGGGTAGCCGTAATCCATTCATCGGTGGGGCTCATGGGATCCTCCGGACAGGGGTTGGCACCCCGGGGCTGACGAGCGACTACCCTTAAGCATAGTCAAGCAGGCGCAGGGAGCCAGAGGCCCTGAGATGGATGGCGTGTTTGCCGATGACTGGCTGCCTTGGTGAAGGTGTATATGCTTCCGGACATCGGTATTGGATATTGGTCAGGGTTCTGGTGATCGGACTAATGTTGGTGTTTAACTGGGATGTGATAATCCGCCTATAAAAACTCAATAATCAGGACAAGAGTCATGGGAAATTTCCGTGTTTTCCGCACCCCCTGCGCGTCGCTTCGGATGTGCATCCAGTCAGCGGCCTCTGTTGCCACGGTTCGGGTGCATTGGCCACCGCTGCTGCTCCTGAAGGCAGCCTGGTGGCGCCCGGTGCAGTGACCAAGGAGGCCTTCTCCCCACCGCTGCGTGAGCCGGCGGAAAACAACCTCTACTGGGGGGACCTGCACCTCCATACCCGGCTCTCTGCCGACGCCTACATCAACGGCGCCCGCCGTATCGGCCAGGAAGAGGCCTGCCGCTTTCGGCCAGAACAACAGTCTGATGTGGCGCCGGCCATGGCAGGTGGCGACCCTGTTTGGTCTGTTGCACGGATTGGGGTTCGCCGGTGCGCTGCGGGAAATCGGCTTGCCGGAGTATGAGCTGCCGCTGCTGGCGTTTAACCTTGGTATCGAGGCCGGTCAGTTACTGTTTGTGCTGACGATGGTGTTGTTGGCCAGGTGTGTGTGCCGGGCGGCCGACAAGCTGTCGGCGGGTATACTTGCCAGCGTCACCGGTGGCAGCTGGCTCTCGTGGCCCAATGGTGTGATTGCCAGTGTCTGGTTTGTGGGCCGGTTATTTAGTCTTTAGGAAAGTGAGACTTTAGGACGGTAAGTCTGCAGGAGCGCGAGCCTGCAGGAAGGCGGGCTTTGTAGCCCGCCTGTTTAACCCACCCGGGATCGAGCGCCACAGGTGTTACTGCAATCTGGTTACTGCGCGTTGGCGGCGGTGATCGCGGTAGGAATCACCGTACCTGACTCAACCTTTTCCAGTGTCAGGCGGGCTTTGGCAAGATACTTCTCCGGCACGGCTTTGGTGGAGGATTCATCCATGACCACAGTCTTCATGGTTTTCCACTCGTCAATGCGCTCATCTTCTGCAGAGGCTACACCAAGACTGATCGGGCCGAAGCCGGACATATTAAACTTCAGGTAGTAGGTTTTGCCGGCTTCCAGTTCGCCACGGGCAGTACCCCAGTTGCCCTGGATGTAGGCCATAAAGGTGTGTTCACCGGGTTCGGCCTGATACTGCAGGAGTTTACCTGCCGCAAGCGTACCAATGAACTTCTCACCGTCCCACATCTCCACATTGGCACCGTCGCCCATAAACACACTGCGTCTGACGATATTCACCAATGCCTTGTCGGCTTCAGCCTGTTCGGTAAAGCTGACGGTTTTCATTTTCCCCAGACCGGCACAGCCGGTTAATACGACCAGAGTGGCCAAAACTGCAAAGCGGGTAATGCGTCCAATCATTGAAAGTTCCTTGATGGTTATAGTTGGATTTTTAGTGTTGCTCCGGTACCGAGACATAATCCTTGCCTGGTGCCGGCGCGCTATTAAACCAAAACTCCAATTGCAAACCAAAAGAAAATCCGGCTATACACTGAGTAGCAGATGCTGGCGTTCCCAGGGGGAAATCTCACGGTGGAACTGCCGCAATTCCTCTTTTTTAATCTCGCCATACAGCTGGCAGAAATCTTCACCCAGCAGCTGGCGGATCTCCTGCGCGTCGGCAAAATTACTCAGGGCTTCGTTGAAGGTGGTGGGGATGGAGACCTGCGCTTTTTGTTCCTCGTCCACTTCCCCGGCCAGGGCCTCGCTGGGTTCCACTTTATTGGTCATGCCCAGGTAACCACAGGCGAGACTGGCGGCGATTGCCAGATAGGGATTGGTGTCCACACCGATAACCCGGTTTTCCAGCCTGCGATCCTGGGCTCCGGAGTTGGGGATACGCAAGCCGGTGGCGCGGTTGTCGTGCCCCCAGGCGATATTGGTGGGAGCACTGGAGTTGGCTTCCGACTCAAAGCGACGATAGGAGTTAACGTTGGGCGCGATCAACGGCATTACTTCTACCAAATGTTTCTGGGTGCCGCCGATAAAGTAGCGGAACAGGTCAGTGGCCTCACCATTGGCGTCGGAGAAAATATTTTTGCCAGTGTGAATGTCCACTACGCTCTGGTGCACATGCATGGCGCTGCCGGGTTGATCGCGCATGGGCTTGGCCATAAAGGTGGCAAACAGGCCGTTGTTCAGGGCGGCTTCTTTGATAATGCGCTTGAAATAGAAGACCTGGTCGGCCAGCAGCAGTGGGTCGCCGTGGCTGAGGTTAAATTCCACCTGCCCGGCACCATCCTCCTGAATTACCGAGTCGATGTGCAGACCGGCGTCTTCGGCGTAGTCGTAGATGGCGTCGATGACCGGGCCATACTCATCGACCGCGGACATGGAGTAGGACTGCAGTGCCGTGCCGGAACGTCCGGTACGCCCCACCGGTGGTTGAATGGGTTCATTCGGGTCGATGTTGGGCTGGATCAGGTAAAACTCCAGCTCCGGCGCCACCACCGGTTGCCAGCCGGACTGCCGATACAGCTCGATAACCCGTTTGAGGATATTGCGCGGCGCGCAGGCTATGGGATTTCCCTCGTGGTCCTGCAGGTCGTGAATTATCTGCAGGGTGGCTTCCTTTGCCCAGGGCACCGCCATGGCAGTGGACATGTCCGGCACCAGCACCATATCGGTTTCCGCCCACTGGTTACTGATCTCCATATCCACATCCTGGCCGGTAATGGTCTGGTAGAAGATGGAGATGGGCAGGAAGATGGGTGTGTCCGGTGAAAATTTGTTCAGCGGCATGGCCTTGCCGCGGGACATGCCGTTCAGGTCGGGGACAATGCACTCCACTTCATCAATCTTGCGGCCGTTGCGGTATTTCTGGAACGCCTGTGGCAGTGCGTCCAACCAGGATTGTTCTTCGGTGCGGCTCATGGGTACTCCGGTGCCTGAAAGCAGAGGAGCCAGTGTAGCGAATTGCGTGCAGGCCGCCCAGACTAGACGCCCTCGGGTAGTTTCGACTGCATCATGGTTCGGCGATCAAACTTACGCCCGTCCACCACAAAGGTGCCGTCGCCTACGGCGTGGAAGGTGCGCTTCTCCCTGCGGCTGGTATCCATGGAAGCCGCGACCGCGTCGAGGATGACGATGTTGTGCCTGGGCATGATCTCCACTACCCGGCATTCGATATTGGCCAGGCACTGCTGGATGAGCGGTGCCTTTACCTGTTGTCCGTTAACAGGCGTCAGCTGGAAGATCTCGAACTTGTCGGTATCGACGCCGGAGCAGGTGCCTATGCCAATCACTGTATCCAGCAGGTCTATGGTGGGAATGGCGATGACACACTCCCGGGATTTTTTCAGGGCAGTATAGGAGAAATTCCAGGGGCCGGTGGTGATGGCGAAACGCGGGGTGAAGTCCATCACCATGGTCCAGGAGAGGGTCATGATGTTGTTGTGGTTGCCATCGCTGGTGGTGATGAGAACCACGGGGCCGGGCTCGATCAGGGTGAATACTTTATTGAGCGGCAGTTTTTTCATGAGTGTTGAGAGGGTATTTCCCTGGTGCGTGAATTTAGCCAGGCGCGGCCCCGGCGATCATTGTGGCGAGTTGAACAAAGGGCGGAACCCGTGACAGCAGTTCTATCACTATACCCATGGTGACCAGGGCGGCTGCACCCCAGTAGTAGGCCGGGTGGACGCGTTTGTTGATCACCCGATCGGCGATCATGGCGATCACAATATAGCCGAGCAGGGCGCCCACATCGTTCAGTGTGGTCATCATATGACCCGCCAAGACAATCAGTCTCCCCCACGCGGGGGCGATCAGGCTGATGGTGGCGCACAGCATCAGGCGTCGGTGCCAGTCGGTGCGCTTGCGGTTAATAATGGCGGCATAGAACAGCACGGCGAAAACCGTGATGTTGGTCCAGTCCAGCGCCAGAAAGTAGGCTGATGTGAAAAAGGGCGGCACCCGACCCACGGCGAGGGTGACTGGCGTCAGCACCAGTCCCACCAATATTGCCCACGCCGCATAGACCGCACCCAGACGCCCGAGCTTGCGGTGGTATGTCAGGTTGTCCCTGTAGACGAAGATATTCTGTGTCAGGTAGAGGCCGATCCAACCCATAAAAGAGACGGCATGCAGGTGTACCCACCAGGGGGCCCCGAAGCTGGAGTAGCCGGCTGTAAAGAACAGTCCAAAGGCCGAGACCACCGTAACCGTAATGAACAGGGCCATACCGAGGAAGAAGAGCCGCTCCTTCTGCTCCTGAGCGGATATGGGTTGTGCGGATGTGTTCATGTCCATGCCCCAAAACAATTGCCAGCCCGACGGACAGTGGCGGCACTCTCACAAGATTCAGGCCCGCTGATTTGGCCTCGCCTATGCAATTCTGCCCATCCATTGCGCCAGCGCTGAGGCTGGATCACGGCTGTGTGATTGGCTACTGGGCTTGTTGCAGGATACTAAGCATAGATGATTCAACCTCTTCCGCTATGGCGACCAGCGCCGGATCACTGGATAGCGAGCTGAGCATGGCGGCCGGATCGATATAGCCGATTTTTACACTGCCCCGATCGGTGTACACAGAGATCCTGCAGGGCAGGGCCATGTTCAGGCGAACGTCGATGGCCAGCACTTTTGACGCCTGCACCGGGTTGCAAACCTCGAACACCTTGCACTCCTCGCCGTAGGCAATGCCCTTGCTTCTCAAGGTGTCGCCCAGGTTGTGGGTGTGCAGCACCCCAAAGCCGTTGTTTTTTACGGCCTCCTCCAGGTCCTGACACAAGCTATCGAATGTCTTGCTGCTTTCTGCGATGGTGTACATGGCGATTTCCTTACTGGTGGTCTGAATCCTGGCTGTCTGTCCCCATTCCCAATCTGGATTTTGCCGCATGAATCAGTGCTTCCCAGGCGCCGTCAGGTTGCCAGATTTCTGACATGGGATAGGCCGCCCGCTCTTCCGGAAGACCGAGCACCATGGATTGATAGAGGTAGACGAAGCATGAAACCCGCATGTTGAGGGCGCAGTGAACCCAGACCTTCTGTGCCTGAGCCGCCTGCATGACATCAAAAAACCGGTACAGGTCCTCCAGTTGGGGTTCTTCCCAGCTGACGGGAATGTGGGCGTAGGTCATTCCCAGGGATTCAACGATCTCTTGCTCGTTGGCGACCGCGTGGCTGCTGGTGGGCAGGGCAAGGTTGATCACCAGCGAATAGCCGGCTTCGGCGATTTCGGCGAATTGTTCTGCGGTTGGTTGGCCGGAGGTCGCCAGCTGTTCGTTGACCTGGAAGCAGGCCCTGATGTCATTCATGTTGGAATTACCTGCGGTTTGCTGTTTGTTGCCTGGGCGGAGCGGGAGCTGGCATTGCCGAAACTCCCGTTCACTCTGTTTCCCGACCTCAGAAGGTATCGTCTTCGGTTTGTACCATGACCTCTATGTTTTCCCCGGCCTCGCCCCAAAGGTGAAAGACAATCGGCCGGCAGCAGACCTGGCAATCCTCTATATACTGCTGCCCCACTTCCTGGGTATCAATCAGCACACTGATCTGCTCGCCGCAATAAGGGCAACTGATTACTTTCTCGAATATCCGCTCCACGGGTTGCCTGCCTTGTGATTGTCGTTACAAGGGATTGCCCTGTTCGTGGCAAGGATGCGCTGCCGTTAACGCAATGCCCTGATCAGGGCATCCGCCACGGCCTCTGAAGAAGCCGGATTTTGCCCGGTGATGAGCAGGTCATCGACCACCGCCAACGGGTTCCAGTCATCCACCTTCTGGTACAGGCCTCCCAGACTGCTCAGTTGCTCTTCCAGCAGGTAGGGCACGACGTCGGTCAGACCAACCGCCGCCTCTTCGGAATTACTGAAGCCTGTGACCTTGACGCCTTTTACCAGTGGATCGCCGTTGGCCTTTTTGGCTTGCAGCAATACCGCTGGCGCGTGGCATACCGCAGCAACCGGTTTGCCTGCCGCCAGGAAGGCTTCGATCAGGGCTATAGAGTGAGAGTCGCTGTGCAGGTCCCACAGTGGGCCATGTCCACCGGGGTAGAAAATCGCGTCAAACTCCTCCGCCTTCATCTCTGCCAGTTTATGGGTATTGGCCAGTAATTGCTGCGCTGCCGGGTCGCTGTCAAAGCGGCGGGTGTCGTCGGTCTGGAAGTCGGGCGCGTGGCTTTTGGGGTCCAGTGGCGGTTGACCTCCTTTGGGTGAGGCGAGGGTAATCTCCGCACCGGCGTCCTGCAGGCGGTAGAAGGGGCAGGCGAACTCTTCCAGCCAGAATCCGGTTGGTTCACCGCTGTCTCCCAGTTGGTCGTGAGAGGTCAGGACGATTAGTACTTTCATTGCCGGGCTCCTTTGAGTGGTTGGGGTTTGCAGGGGGTGTGCACTGACAAGTGCCGTGCTTCACCTTACGCCGCAACAGCGTGCATAAAGTCTATGGGCAGCAGCCTACAAAAATCGTTCCGCGCGTACATCAGCATAGCTGGATCTGGGAAACCAGCGGGCGATGTTGCGGGTCAGGTGGCTTGAGCCGCTGACCAACAGGGTCTTGTTGCGGATCGCTTCATCGACGCCGGAGTCTCCCATCCAGAGTTCGGCCAGTACCGGCAGGGGGGCTGTCAGGTAGATATCGACGTCCCGGCCCGGGTCTTCGTTGCAGAGGTCGACCACCTCCTGACCGGCAATCAGCCACCATTTGATGCCATCCAGAATGACACAGAAGACGGTTTCTCCTTCCGGTAGCTCATCGGTCTTGAGCGTGCGGTGAAAATCCCACATGAAACTGCCCGCATCCAGGTCGGCGTTGCACATGTGATCCCTGGCCCAGCGCAGTCCCCAGCGGGCCAGTCCATCCACCACGGGCCCCAGTTCCCTGCCGCACTTGGTGAGGCGGTACTCCACATTCTTTTGCCCGGCGGCGGATTTGCGCACGATCAGGCCGCTGTTCTCCAGGTGCTTTAACCGCTTGCTGAGCACGGTGGGCGATATGCGCGGCATGGCGCGCTGGAACTGGTTGTAACGGTATGACCCAAAAAAGAGTTCGCGCAGGATCAGCAGCGTCCACTTGTCGCCGACAATATCCAGCGCCTTGACCGTGGGGCACAGGCTGCCAGGGGTATTCATGATAGGTGTTCCCGGGTTACTACGTTTTACGTAGCGCTTTGCTACGTGCGGAAGATCCATTTACTACGGATGCGGCACTGCTTTGGCTGAAGGCCCGGCGATATTCTGCCAATGACACTTTCCTTTGGAGGATAACGCCATGAACCTTACGAATACCTTTATAGCACTTGCCTGTGAATCCACCACCGAGTCCATGAATGAACGCCAGGCTCCCCTCACGCAAGCTTACTGTTCCGGGCCAGAAGGGGCGGCTGGCGCGCAGGTGGTGGACTATGCCTCCACCTCCAGCGACAGGGTGCCAGCAACAGCGCCGCTCTACGGCGAAGTCCGCCTTACCCGGCACCTGCCCCATGCCATTCCCGTGGGTGTACACACCGCCGTGGGTGGCGAGTGCGACTTCCCCACACCCGGTGACCTGCTGTGTGGTGCGCTGGCCGCCTGCATGGACAGTACCCTGCGTATCATCGCCAACAAGCTGGGGATGGAGTTGAGGTCGTTGGCCGTTCAGGTGGAGGGCAGGGTGGATGTGCGCGGTACCTTGCGCGTGGATAAGGAGACTCCGGTGGGATTTCAGGGCTTTGCTGTTTGTGTGGATATTGATACCGGTGACGGGGATGAGAAGGTAATTGAATTACTGATCAAGGCGGCGGAACAGAGTTGCATTGTGTTGCAGACCCTTCGCAACCCTGCTATCTGCACCCTGGCCACCCGGACGGTTGGCCGGGCGCAAGGTGAATCAGTGGTGACCCCAGCGGCTTAAAGCATGCAACTGGAGGAGCGGTTACCTGACTGTCTGCCTGTCCGGTGACGCAGAGCACCTGTTTCGGTAACCAGCGCTGGTTGCCGAAACAGGTTTCCCGTACGCATTAACGGCTACGCACAAAGTATTCACGGATATCCGGTAGCTCTTCATCGACATACCAGTAGGTGTTCTTGTCCGTAAAATGGGCTGTCACCTCTGTGCCTGCAAACTCCGAACCCTGAATCCTTATGGTTACTGAGTCTTCGTCGCAGGCGACCATCTCGTAGTTTGCCGATCGCTCTTCTGACTTGAGTATTCCTGTCTGGCCGTATATCTCCACCTCCACCGGTTCCTGGCCATGGTTGCGGATGGTACTGGCGGTGTAGGTGATCTCTGTACGTCCCAGTATCTGTTCCAAAAAATGGCGCACTTCCATAATGGCGTCGGGGGTGCTGTCGTAGTGCTGCAGGCTGATCTCTTTTGACGATTTCCAGGTGCCAGCAAGGTCAGGGCAGGCGAGGGTGGTTTGACTCAGTGAGAGTGAGCTGGTCGACAGGATCAGTAGCACAAGCGTGCGGGATTGCGAGGGCGGGATATTCATAAGCAGTGTTCTTCTTTGTGGTGCCGGTTCGTAACAGGTTAATGTACTTCTTCTGTATGTGTTGGACGGACAAAAGGGGTTACTTGCCTGTTGTGAACGAACCTGTTGGCGCTGTACAAAAGGCGGGCTAGCTGGAAATGATATCCCAGCGTGTATGCCACATATCGCAAATGGCGGTGACCTGCTCCAGTGCCTCGGCACAAGCCTCGGAGGTAAGGGTAAGTTGGATCCTGGGCCCGCAGGTGGTGACGTGATCGGCGCCGGCAATTTCCGTGAGACGCTGGTAAAAGATATCTTCTTCATCCTGGCACCGGCAAACCGGTGTAACGATTTCAATGATCATAAATGCACCTGCCAGCAGGGGGCGGAAGCGGCGCTACCTGCCGGACATCGCAAAGTAATAGTCTGACCCAGCCCCGTCGTCTCCTGTATAGACTAGGAGGTCGCACAAAAAGCTTCCATGATCTTGCGTGTTTCGGCGATAAACTGCTGGTTATCGTCAACCAGCACAACGGTTTCGGGCAGGTAGCTGTCGTAAAAGCCGCGGCTGAAACCGTCCCTGGAACTGTTGTGCTGGCTGGCATTTTGGCTGGCAAGCAGGGACTCCTGATCCAGTGCCACCCAGTACAACACCCGGTCGGTGTTGACGTCACTGAAGCATTGGCAGATGCCTTTGTCGGGTATGGTCAGTGATAACAGGTGGTAACGTGGGGCAATGCCACTGTTTGGCAACACGGCACCGGCGGTCATGGCGCTGACCGTCTCTTCTGTTGCGCCCACCACGGCGATTTCAATGTATTGAGGCATACTCATGAGGTAATCCTTATCGCGTCCGGCGAGGGGAGAATAGCCGGGCGGAGTTGATCAGGGCTTCAGTGCCGACAGTTCGGCTTTCAGGGCTTGAACGTGTTGCATCCGGGCCAGCCCCTCGCCGCCGGAGGTCGCGCAGGTCGCACACCACTGGGCGCGTTCCAGCGCTTTGGCCAGCAAAAATTCCCGCACACCTGTGTCAGAGACCTTCCCGCTCGCAGCCTGCAGCACCAGGGCGCCGAAGTCATGGTCCTGCGGCCATGGCAGTTTGTCAGCTTCAAGCTCGAACGAATGGTAATGTGCGTCAGCATCTTTTGAGGTTGGGGTTGAGGCCATTACCTGCCCAATCGCTTCGATAACAGTGGGATCAAACCCGGCTTTGATAATGCCGTTGCGGGTATGTTCGTACATGGGGTGTTGTTCCCTGTTTTGCATCAGGAGTCCCGCTCACGGTTGCTCCTGGTTCTCAATATCCGCACGTATCTGCTCAAATTCGCTATCGTCGATTGGGCGGGCGTGATTGCCCATATACTGCATGGCTTCCACAAAAACCTCTTCCCATTTCTGGCCGCAGGAGCATTGGTACCAGGCATCCACGTACCAGCTGCCACCGCCGGCGATAAGCGTAAACTCGAATCCCAGTTGTTGCAGGGTGTGAATGCTCCTGGGGTAGCCATTGTGGCGGCCGGACGCCCTCAGGCCCTCGAAAGTGCAGGTGCATTTCAGGTGAGAGACGTCTGCCTGGGCGAAATTGAAATCCCACCACTCATCCCACTCCCATTCGCCCGACCGGTAGCGGTCCAGCTCCGTGATGTCTGAGCCGGTGGTGTCCTTAAAACGCTGTATTTGGCCTTTATCCCGCGGTGTCAGCTCTCTCATTGAATCCAGTATGTCCTTGCAAATTCGGTGGTACACCAATTATGCATTGCCCAGCGCGGCATCGCTCGTCGTGAAGCTGGCTTTTCAGGTCAAGTGAGATGTGGATCTCACCAGATCCGCGCCTGTCATCCCGGTCGCGAAGCCAGCGACAAGGTTGCCTAAAGTTCGAGATTTTGGATCCTGGTCCCGCAGTATCCACAATGGCCAACAACAAAGGGCATAAAGGCTCTGCAGGTCGGGCAACCAAAGCTGGTACTTAACAAGCTGGGAGCCTGGTGCTTCTGCTGGCAGCTATCACAATAGTAATAGTCCGACTCAGGAATATTATCTGCGCGTTCATCTGCCGGAAAAAGGCTGGACTTGTAAGGGAAGGAGTACTCCGTAGTAGAGTACTGATAGGGAGCAACACCCTCACCACAGTGGATGCAGTGACTCAATTGCGCAGGTCGCATCTTTGGCGGTTTTGGCCGCTGCAGCTTGTATGGCTGTTCGGATGAGATCGGTACCGGGAGGGTGTCTGTCGGGCCCCCGATTGGGGTGGGTGAGCGATTCTGGACCGTCCGGGCACTGCTCTGTTCGAGGTAGCTTTCCTTGATTTCCACTTGGGTCATGTGCGCATGGCAGGCCGAGCAGCAGAGGAGCAGCCAGGAGGAAGGCCCGGAGTCATTCCTGTCCCCGGGCATATCCAGGACAAGGCGTGAGAGGGTAAATGTATTGTGACCACATTCATCGCAGTGGTAATTGTGTCGTGCAACCAATTTAAAACTCCTGTTTTTGTCTGGTAGGGGATTGTTGGGGTCAGAGTAATTGATAAATCTGATAAAGTATCGCGGCTGTCCCGGTAGGAATCGGTTTCTCTGTTTTAAAGGGTTATGACCCGATAGGTCCTGATTGGACGGACTAACTAACAGCTTGCCTCACCGTCAGGCGCGCAGATTCATGGATACGGTTGTCTCTATATCCGGTAGCTCTTTCACCAGCTTCGCGTAGGCCAGGGACATGCTGGCTTCCTCAATGGCTGCAACCTTCCACTGACCGTTTTCCAGCGTAAGCGACCATATGGTTTCCACCACTTTATAGCGTTTGCTCCCCTCAACAACCTTCCCGCTTTTGCGGTCCTGAAGGTAGTCCCGCATATTGGCCGATATGGATATCACCACCATGGAGTCCTCATGTTCTGCGCCCTGGTTTCTGTGGACAAAGAGCAGCGGCCTGATGTTGGTGATTTTCTTTACCTTACAGATGTTCTGCAGCCCTTGTTGCTTCCATCTGTCCAAATGTGCCAGTTGCTGATGCTGCCAGTACCAGTCGGTCATCCAGCCGGAGGTGTCAGACAGGTTTTCGGTCTCCCAGCTGGAGTGCACCCGGTAGAAGCACTCCACAGCCCGTCCCTGAATTCTTAACCATTCAAAGTTCGGGTTGTACGCGGACATAAAGTGCAGGTCTTTTTTGGCACGGCGCTCCGCCACCTTTTCGCGCCATAACACGCTGATAATCAGGGGCATGAAGAATACGACCAATACTGCGAGCAGGATTCTGCCCCAGAAGGTTTCGAAGGCGGCGCTGGCAATCTTCCCGCCCGGGCCCGCCAGCGCGGGGCCTGCGATCAAGAAAATAGCCACCGTGGTAAGGGCTAAAAATGAGAGTTTCTTGCTGATCATGCTGTGTGTCCCTGCTGGTGTTATCCATGATGGGGTGGATGATCTGGTTAGACGGACAAAAAGCAGATTTGAATGATTTCGGAGATCAAGGGGGGGAAGGAATTAATGGGATCAGGGTAATTGATCGCTCGGAATCTCTATTTCAAATGACCCTGACCCCATTGGTCTACATTGGTCTATTTCCATTGGTCTATTGGTCTCATTGACGCTTTGGGCAGAGGCAGCCACACCTCCGGCGGGTAACCTACACAGGAGGATGATTAATTTTTAATCGGTTCTGGCGGCGAGCAATACGTATTGGCACATATTCTTGTAAAAATTACACCTTAACAAAAACAACGGATGGGTGCGTAGCGCCTGCATAAACGCAAACAAAAAAGCGGGGCTTAATAGCCCCGCCTTTCTGTTTGTCCGAATTAATCCAATTTTTAGGCTTTTACTTTTCTTCGGGTCAGACCCAAACCAGCCAACCCCAAACCAAGAAGCACCAGGCTGCCGGGCTCCGGAACGGAAGCGACCTCTGACATTACAAAAAAAGCAATGTCGTAATCACGAGAAGCATTTAGACCTCTAACTCCCCCAACGCTGTATCCAGAACCAAAATACGTAGGTGTAATCCCTGGATTCTGTGTGCTGAAATAAGTGCCGTGTGACCCGCTGTCAAAATTAGTGTGAATTGAAAGTGCTTGGTTTCCACCCACATAACTGCTTGTGTCTGCAGAGTTCTGTGTTATCGCATCGCCCAAAGCAGTAAAGCCAAACGAGAAGCCATTGTAATACCACGAAGCGCCGTTGAAGTCGTGCGTTGTGTTGTGAGCGGTATAAGTAGAAAACTCGCCCCAAGTAACAGCTGCGCCCGCAAGAACCATGTCGTCACTATTGCGGATTCCTGCAAGATAGATCCAGTCAGAATCACTCAGGCCGCCAAATACTGTAGCAATCTCAGAAGTCAGGCCGAAATTCTCACGGTAGTGGTATGACCAGCCGTCATTCAGGATTTCGCTTACGTTAATATCATTTTCGATCCCATAAGGGATGATTGCTGCGCTAACAGTGCTGGAAAGAACGGAAATTCCCATCGCCAGTATTATTGTCGCCAGCTTATCCCTCATTACCTTTCTCCTTGAAAATGATTGATATTTTAAACTTAATTCTGGATAAGCATAATTTGTGCCATCAAAAAAACCTTTGAATTGTAAAGCTTTTTTCAGAAACCACTTTTCGACCGTAAACTATTCCGACGCTTTTCGATGCACGAAAATAACCGCCATTGAGATTGCCAATAGTGAGAGTTTCTCGCTGATCATGCGGTGTGCCCCTGCTGTTGTTAGCCATGATGGGGTGGATGATCAGATCAGACGGACAAAAAGTAGATTTGAATGGGTTTTTCAGTGTTGATTGCAGCGTTTCTCTTTCAAGTGGCCCTGCTACTATTGGTTGCCGTAAGGCTACTTCCGGTGCTGAAGTCGGTTACATCAAAAGAAGCCCTGCACTCAAAAGTTACTGCACCTCCCCCATAGTTCGCAACGCCACACTGGCCGCCGCCGTCCGGTTCTCCACCCCAATCTACTGATACACCTACTCCAGGTGTTTGTTAACCGTGCGGGGGCTGATGCTGAGGATCTCACCGATTTCGCGGTTGGTTTTGCCGCAGGCGATCCAGTACAGGGCTTCGGCTTCGCGGCCGGTGAGGTTGAGCTTTTTCTGGAACAGCTGTTGTAGCGACAGTTCGTCGTTGCCCGATATGCGCAGCAGGTACTCTTCGCGGCCGCGTTGTTCCACAAACGCCAGCACCATGGTTTTCGGCAGTTCCGGCAGGCGAATTTTCTGTTGCGGGGTGGGGTGGTTGGCGAGCCATTTCATGCTGGTCTAACAGTCGCCTACCTTATGGACTACTTTTCCGACCAAATGGTCGTATTATATTGACCTGAATCAAGTGGGGGAGGAGTCCTGCCGAGTAGCATGCTTTCCAGTAACGCCGTTGTTTGGTCTGAACCTCGAAAATAAATACATATCTGTCAGGAATGGGTACAACGATGAGCACCGCAGTCAATCAAAAAGCCGTACTGGAATCCGTGAACATTTCAGAGAACATTGGGGCCCGGGTTTTAAATACAAAAGATGAAATACTCAGTGGTGATTTTGCTCAGGAATTGCAGGATCTACTGGAAAATCGGGGTGTACTGGTCCTCCCGCGGATCAATTTCAACGACGAAGAGCAGCTCGCCTTCACCCACCTGCTGGGCAACTTCATGCCAGATATGGCGGGCCAGAAACTCTACAATATTTCCCTCGATAAAGAGAAGAACGCCAACCGTGATTACCTGAAAGGCTCCCTCTTCTGGCACATCGACGGCACCATGAACAGTGAACCCATTGGCGCGGCTGTGCTGAGCAGCAAGGTGCTGCCAACATGGGGTGGCAATACCGAATTCTGTAACACCTACGCGGCCTATGAGGCGCTGCCGGAAGCCACTAAGCGAGAGATTGAAGACCTTCGTGTAGTGCACTCGATGTGGAATACCCTCATGTACCACACACCTGAGCCCACGCGTCAGGAGCTTGAAGATTACATGACCAAAGGTGAGGTTGAGCTGCCGTTGGTGTGGACACATGAGTCCGGGCGTAAGTCCCTGGTGCTTGGTAATACTGCGGCCCGGATTGTCGGTATGGAACCCATGCAAAGCGCACTGCTGTTGCATGGATTGCGGGAACATGCGACCAGCGCGCCTTTCCATTACACCCACGAATGGTCATTGGGCGACACCGTGATTTGGGACAATACCGGGACCATGCATCGTGCCATGCCTTACGACCCGGACTGCGGTCGGCTTCTGGTACGCACGAAAACTTCAGGTATCGAACCTATCAAGTAGGGATTTCCACTGCACTGCTCTCGCCCGAACCCGTTTTCAAGGTCGGGTTCGGTGAGTGGCCCCGCTGGAAAAACCGCTCAATCAGTGCTGCGAAGAAACGGGGTTAACAGACCTTTGGATCTCACAATAAACAAAAAGCTTGTTGGAGTTTTATAAGATGACAGAAATTCTTGTTACCACACGGGACGGGACCGAAACTGCTCTCGCATTTACGCCCTCCATGTCGTTAATGCAGACCATCTGTGATGGCGGCATTGACGAACTCGCCGCGATTTGCGGGGGTGTCTGCTCTTGTGCGACCTGTCATGTCTACATCGCTGATGAATTCCTGGAAGGGCTGCCGGCCATGAGTGAAGACGAGGACGCATTGTTGGATGGTGTTCCGTACCGGACCGCCAACTCACGACTTTCCTGCCAGATCCGCTTAACAGATGAAAACAATGGTATGCGAGTGATAATCGCCGAAGACGAATAAGCAGCTATACCGCGAGTTTTAAGTACGATTGAACCAATGAGGAAAATATAATGACAACGCTTTCCCCGGAAAAAAGAGATTACTTTGCAGACTTGGCGATCTGTCGAGAGCCCTATCAATACTTCAGCGATATGCTGAAAATTGGCCCTGTTGTGCAAATGGAGTCAACCGATGCTCTGATGGTGACAGGTTACAACGAGTGCATTGAAGTGCTCCGTAACCACAAGGATTTTTCCTCCTACAATTCCAGTGTTGGTGCTGGCTATCCATTGCCTTTCGTGCCGGAAGGCAGTGATATCTCCGAACAGATGGAAGCCAATAAAGATAAAATGCCTCATGGCGAGCTGCTGGTTAATCAGGATGGCATGCGCCACAGTGAGCTGCGGTCATTGATGAATCCACTGTTTACCCCCAGCCGCCTGAAAGCCAATGAGGCGTTTATCAAGGAGTATGCAGCTGAGGTTGTTAAGGATGCTGTGAGTAAGGGTAGTGGGGAAATGGTAAATGAAATCGCCACGCCGTTTGTGACCATGGTTGTTGCTGATCTGTTAGGTGTTCCCGTTGAAGACAGAGCTAAATTCCGGGCGGTTATTGACTCTGCTCCCAGGCCCGGAAGCATGACGGAGGACTCAAATACGGAAGAGTTTACGGGGCCGCTCGAGTACATGGCGCGCTTTTTTGCCGAGTATATTATTGATCGTCGTAACAGCCCGCGTGACGATGTGTTGACCAAGCTGGCCACCATCACTTATCCGGACGGAAAGCTGCCGGAGTTAAAAGACCTGGTTACCCTGGCTGGCACTATTTTTGGCGCGGGCCAGGACACCAGTGCCAAATTGCTCAGTACCTCCATGCGTTATCTGGTGGAAAATCAGGAGTTGCAGGGGCAGCTGAGGGCCAACCCCGATCTCATTCCGGCCTTTATTGAAGAGGTTCTCCGGCTGGAGGGGCCAACCAAAGCGACGTTCCGTCTTGCCCGCCGGGATAGCACCATTGGCGGTGTAGAGGTTCCGGCTGGAAAGCGTATTGTGGTTGCCCTGGCGGCAGGTAATCGCGATCCCGAGCGCTGGGAAAACCCGCATGAATTCCAGATGGGCCGGCGCCGGGCGCAGGAACACCTGTCATTCAGCAGGGGAGCACACGCCTGCGCAGGTGCTCCACTTGCTCGAGCAGAGATTCGAATGATCCTCGAGGAGTTTTTGGCGCAAACATCGGCCATCGAGCTGTCGGAATATCACCATGGGCCGGCAGAAGATCGTAATATAGAGTACGACGCCAGCTTCTTCATTCGGGGCCTTTCGTCTCTGCATGTAAATTTTACGCCGGCTTAAGCAAGGCAGTTATTCCCTGAGGTGACACGCAAGGATGGTGATCAAGCCATCCTTATTTTTCTATGAGTAACACCTGGATTGTCTTTCTGCATAAATGTTAATCGGCCCCTGGCTTGTAAAAAGATCCATAAAAAAGGGACTGTAAAGTTTGTGTCAGGGGGATCGAATAGCCTGAGACGGCAGATTGAAGCAGTCTCTGGGTGTCTCAGCGTGATCTGCGCCAGCAGAAAATCATCGGGGCGGCAGCAAACCAGATAAGGCCGATGATGTACGCTCCTCCTGCAACCGGATCCCTGCCTGCCAGGTATTCGGCCATGGTCAGTCCCCGGATCGATAGCACAAACGAGAACTCGATGGCCAGCAGCATGAGCAGTGCGATCATGCCTACCAGCGCTGCCCTGCCCAGGTTGAGGGAGGTGGCATACCTGCCGGTCAGGTAGTGGGCTGCTATACCGCAGATCAGGAGCATGACCGGCATCTCGGCCAGCTCTGCATAGCGTTCGCCAATCAGGTCGGCAACTGCCAGAACCCGAACCACACCCAGTGCAAACCCAGCCGAAAATACAATGATGAAGTAGAGCGCCGAGATTCTTAGCAGTGTCGACATGCTGCCACCTACAGTAATTCTGTTACTTCTTACGCCGTTTATCTTGTTGGGCGTCGTGACCGCTCGCCCAGAGTCATCGTTATGTCAGGGGTGTTGGTATGGCTTATACCGCAACCCCAAACAGGTGCCCGACCGCCGCGGTCAATGCCATGGCCAGCGCTCCCCAGAATGTGACCCGGGCAGACGCTCTTAGTATGGGTGCACCGCCTGCGCGTGCCGCAAGACTCCCCAGCAGCGCCAGGAAAACCAGCGAAAAGGCTGCGACGAGAAAAATAAGCAGTGACGGCGGTGCCAGCCACGCCACGATCAATGGCAACAGGGCCCCCGCGGTAAAGGTGGCAGCTGACGAGAGTGCTGCCTGTACAGGCCTCGCCTTGCCATCTTCGGTTATCCCCAGTTCATCCCTGGCATGGGTGCCCAGTGCATCATGCTGCATAAGCTGTTCCGCCACCTTGCTCGCCAGTGCCGGTTCAAGCCCGCGTGTTACGTAGATGTGGGCCAGCTCCTCTTTCTCGAACTGGGTATTCTCTTCCAGTGACTTCAGTTCGATCGCCAGGTCCGCCGCTTCGGTATCGGACTGTGAGCTGACGGAGACATACTCCCCTGCGGCCATAGACATGGCACCGGCCACCAGTCCGGCCAAACCGGCAAGGAGAATGTCGCTCTGTACGGCACTTGCTGCTGCCACGCCGATAATAAGGCTGCTGGTGGAAACGATACCGTCATTTGCCCCAAGTACAGCGGCGCGTAGCCAGCCAATACGGTGGGAGCGATGTATTTCGTGGTGTGACATTTTTGAGCCTTATAATTTCCTGGTCGGGAGGGATTGGGGTAGTGAGTTTGTTGCCAAAGTCCGGCAGTTACGTTTGGAAAACAATATCTGGACCTGTGTGTTTACTGTTTCAATAGGGGAGGAAATGAGGAGAATTTAATGGATTTCAAATGACTCTGACCCCATTGATGTTGTTCCGCCACCTTGCTCGCCAGTGCCGGTTCAAGCCCGCGTGTGACGTAGATGTGGGCCAGCTCCTCTTTCTCGAGCTGGGTGTTCTCTTCCAGTGACTTCAGATTCAGCGTCAAATCTTCGGGTTCGGGTATATCGTACTCTTGAGATATTGATAGGTTTTCCTTATTAATAGTGCCTATTCGAATGGGTTTTTTCAGATCTATTGAGGTTCTTTCCTAAAATTTTATTTCTAATTCTACGGTAATTATTTCCAATTTTTGATGTTAGTTTTTGTTCCGAAGGAAGTGAGTTTTTTATAATTAGATTTTCCCATTTACTTTCGGAGTTTGTTGCCGGGTTATTTTTATACCAAAGATTGCCATACAGTTGTGTTCTTTGGTTGTTCAGGTGGTCATAGTTAGCTTTTACACCATGAAGTGTGTCGAAGCTAGGTGAGAATATAACCATGCTGTTGTTTCTGGTCTGTTGCTTGTGGGTTGTGCACCATTCCCAGGGGACCCAGCAAGTATCTATTTTGGGGTTTCCCTTCCAGTAAGAGCTGACGTAATCGAATTCACTTTTAAAGCGTAAATAATGTGTGTGATGATCCAGTAAATGCGAGTCGCTGTTGGGGTTAATGTTTACCATGTAGGTCAAGGCTTTTCTACGGATGTCGGGGTGGGGGCTGATTTCATAACCATCCAGATACTTTTGTATTCCGCAATCGTAATTGCAGTCATTCTTATCTATCCCGAACTTTTCAGCTAGGCATGCAATAAATTCAGGTGATTCTAGAAATTTCATTAGTGATCTTACAGATTCAGATTTTGGTGATTCTTGCCTTAAAACAATACCGAATCCTTCACATGCGGTGTTGGTTCTTCGTGAGATACTTTTTTTACTGTGCCACTCTAGGTACTCCTTATGATTTTCTGTGCACCCAGGGAATTCGATAATCCGATATCCATTGCTGAACAGAATGTCAAGAAGGTTCTCGTCGCTTGTTGCCGGAGATACTTTGATGTCAAAGCTTTGGGTGATCATCTCAAAGTCTGAGTCTTCAAATAGGTTCTCAATTTCTAAGTGTGGGAAGGGGGCTTCGATGAGGTTTGCTGACTGAATCTTATCCAGGATGTACTGGTACTTCATGGGCTATTGCTCCTTGGTTTCATTGCTATCCTTGATGTTTCTATCTAGATCGGACAGTTACATTTACAAATTCCTGCTTTCTTTGGCAGTGCATCTATTCTGGGAGAGCGGTGTGCTGACCTGAACTCTAGGGGCTTCCATGCTGGGTAGCTCTATGTTTTTCGCCAGCTCCGTTTTTCCTGAACCAGTAAAAAATCAGATATGAGGTCAGTGACCTGATTCATTGCCAGTTCGCCCTTTTAATTAGTCTTCCGGCTCACTACTGCACCTCCCCCATAGTCCGCAACGCCACACTGGCCGCCGCCGTCCGGTTCTCTACCCCAATCTTCTGATACACCTGCTCCAGGTGCTTGTTAACCGTGCGGGGGCTGATGCTGAGGATCTCGCCGATTTCGCGGTTGGTTTTGCCGCAGGCGATCCAGTGCAGGACTTCGGCTTCGCGGCCGGTAAGGTTGAGTTTTTTCTGGAACAGTTGCTGTTGCGAGATTTCGTCGTTGCCGGAAAGGCGCAGCAGGTACTCTTCGCGGCCCCGCTGTTCCACAAAAGCCAGGGCCATGGTTTCCGGCAGTTCGGGCAGGCGCATTTTCTGTTGCGGGGTGGGGTGGTTGGCGAGCCATTCGGCAATGCGCTGGCTCTGTGTCTCGCTCAGGGGTGGTTGGCCGGGGGTGTCGGTGATGGCCAATTGTTGTCTTACCTGGGGGGTAGACCAGAGCAGTTGGCCGCGGGTGTCGACGGTGAGCAGGTACTGGCCGGCGGAGTCGAGGGCGGAGTGGGCGCTGCTGGTGAGGCGGGCGTTGGAGAGGTGTACTTTCATGCGCGCCAGCAGTTCGGCGGGCTTGATGGGTTTGGTGAGGTAGTCGACACCGCCGGCTTCCAGTCCCTTGACGATGTTGTCGGTGTCGGCGAGGCCGGTCATAAAGATCACCGGGATGGAGGCCAGGTCGGGGTCGGCCTTGAGGGTGCGGCAGGCTTCGAAGCCGTCCATCTTTGGCATCACCGCGTCCATCAGGATCATGTCGGGGCGCAGGCGGCGGGCGATGGTGATGGCCAGCTGGCCGTCCAGGGCTACCAGCACGCTGATGCCGGCCTCTTCCAGAGCGTCACTGATAAGGCTGAGGGAGTCCGGGGAGTCGTCCACTACCAGGATGATGTCTTGTCGGTCCATGTCGCTCATGCGTGGTTTGCCTCCAGCAGTTGTTCCAGCTCCTCAAAACGCAGGGCGTAGGCGTACTGGCGCAGCAGTTCCAGCTGCGGCTCGCTCAGTAGCGCCGCCGATTGTATCTCATCCAGCGTATCGAGCACGCCTTTGCGGTGGCCCACCTGCACTTTGCGCAGCAGTTGCTGCAGCAGGGGGTGTTCCGGCAGGTCTAGGGTGGTGGTCTCCTGCGGGGGGAGGGCGGCTTCAATATCGTCGCTGTCGGACCAGTAGAGCCACTCCAGCTGCAGCAGCTGCCCCAGCCTGTCGAGGAACAGCTGGTTGCGGATGGGCTTCACCATATAGTCGTCGTGGGCGAGTCCGTCGTCGTCTGACAGCGGGGCGCCCTGGCGCTGGTAGGGCGGGGTGCGGTGTTTTTCGTTGGCTTCGGCGGACATCATCATAATCGGGCCGCTGAAGCCCTTGTCGCGAATCAGCCGCGCCAGGTCCAGGCCGCTGAGGTCCGGCATGTTGACGTCCAGCACAAAGGCGTCGGGCATCTGCTGGTCGCGTTGCAGTTGCTTAAGCTGTTCCAGGCAGTCGCTGCCGTGTTGGGCTTCGATAACGTTAAAGCCCAGCGGCGCGAGGATGTCGGTGAGCAGGCCGCGGTGCAGGGGCTCGTCGTCCGCCACCATGACCGTGCGGCGGGGGCCGGAGTAGCCACGGATCACCTTGTTGGGCGGGATCTCGGTGGCGTCGCCGGTGACCCAGGAGAGCATCATGGAGACGGTAAAACAGCTGCCCTTGCCGGGGGTGCTGCGAATATCCAGGTTGCCGCCCATGATTTCGGTCAGCAGGCGCACGATGGTAAGGCCCAGGCCGGTGCCGGGAATGTGCGACGAGTGGCGGTTACGCACCCGCTCAAAGGGGGTAAAGATGCGCTCGATGTCGCGGCTGTGAATGCCGATGCCGGTGTCGATAACGGCGAACTCCGCCACCTGGTTGCGGTAGTAAACGTGAAAATCGACGCGGCCTTTCTCGGTGTATTTGACGGCGTTGGAGAGCAGGTTGGTGAGGATCTGGCGCAGTCGTTTCTCGTCGGTGATCACCACCTGCGGCAGGCGGTGGTGCTGGTGGAAGTGGAACTCGATTCCTTTCAGTTGTGCCTGCTGGCGGAACATCTCCACCAGCTGCTCCAGCAGTTCCGGCAGGCGTACCTGGTTGCGGTAGATGTCGAGCCGACCGGCTTCAATCTTGGAGATATCCAGCAGCCCCTCGATCAGCCCGGCCAGGTACTCGCCGCTGTTGCGGATGATGTTGAGGGCGTTGTTGTGCTGGCGGGGGATATCCTGTTTGACGGAGAGCAGCTGGGCGTAGCCGAGGATCGACTGCAGCGGCGTGCGCAGTTCATGGCTGATGCCGGAGAGGTAGCGGCTCTTGGCGTCGTTGGCGCGCTCGGCCTGCTCCTTGGCGGCCTGCAGCGCCTTGTCGGTCTCTTTGTGCGCCTCGATCTCGTCCATCAGCAGCTGCGTCTGGCGGTTGGACTCCTGTTGCGCCACCAGCCGGCTCTCGTGGGCCAGCAGGATCAGCCAGGAGATCACCCCGGAGATAATCATCAGGGCATAAAAGATCATCCAGATGGTGGTGCGCAGCAGCTCCGCCTCGGCGGCGTTGTCCGGTCGCAGGTGGCTGTAGATGGCGGAGAGGAAGGCGGCGTTAATCAGCCCCACCGCTGCCAGGATGCCCAGAAAACGCATGATGCGGGAGTTGAACAGGCGCAGTACCGACGGCGGCGCAAAGCCCTCCAGCCACTGGTTGAGTTGTGCCCGCAGGCCGGCGTCGGGTTTGCAGGCGTCCAGGCAGCGGGCATCCAGCGAGCAGCAGAGGGAACAGATGGCGCCCTGGTAGGCGGGACAGTGGCTGATGTCTTCCAGCTCAAACTCACTCTCGCAAATGCAGCACTGGGCCTTGCCGTCCGGCTCGCCCAGCAGCAGCTGGGCGGTGGTGGCGTCGTTGGTGCCCTCGGCGGGTTGCCATTCGGCGACGGGAATGAGTGTCTGCGAGCGGGCCAGGTAGAAGCGGCCACCGGTGAGCCAGGCGATGGCGGGGACCAGCACAAAGCAGGCGCCGAGGCTGATGAAGTGGGCCAGGTAACTGGCGTTCTGGCCGAAGTAACCGAGGTAGCAGACCAGTCCCAGTGCCGACGCCAGCAGCATGGAGCCCACGCCCACCGGGTTGATGTCGTAGAGGTGGGCGCGACGGAATTCGGTCACCGGCGGGCTCAGCCCCAGCGGCTTGTTGATCAGCAGGTCGGCAGCGAGGCTCGCCAGCCAGCTGATGGCGACAATGGCGAAAATCCCCAGAACCGCTTCCAGCACCTGATAGATGCCCACCTCCATCAGGATCAGGGCGATGCTCACGTTGAATACCAGCCACACCACTCGCCCGGGGTGGCTGTGGGTGAGGCGTGAGAAGAAGTTGGACCAGGCGATGGAGCCGGCGTAGGCGTTGGTGACGTTAATCTTCATCTGCGACAGGATTACCATCACCCCGGAGAGGATCAGCGACAGGTGTGGCATGTCGGTGATGTAGCTGAAGGCCATCTGGTAAAGGTACACCGGGTCGGTGGCCTTCTCGATGGGCATGGCCTGGGTAATGGCCAGATAGGCGAGGAAGGAGCCCAGCAACATCTTGATGATGCCGATAAAGATCCAGCCGGGGCCGGAGAGAATCAGCCAGAACCACCAGCTGACCCGGTTCTCCCGCGTCTTCGGCGGCATAAAACGCAGGTAGTCCACCTGCTCGCCAATCTGCGCAATCATGGCGAAGAAGATCGCCACACAGGCGCCAAAGAGCATCAGGTCGAAGCCCTGGTGCTGCGGGTATTCCCGCGCGGTGTACTGGGTCCAGTTCTCCAGCCGCGGCGCTTCGAACCAGACCACCGCCGCCAGCGCCACAATCTGCAGCAGCAGCCACATGGGCTGGCTGCCCACCTGGAAGCGGCTGATGGCCTTGATACCGTGGGTGACGATGGGCACCACCATCAGGGCGCTGATGATGTAGCCCAGCCACAGGGGGATGGCGAACAGGGCTTTCAGTGCCGAGGCAAAGATGGCGGCTTCGATGGCGAAAAAGATAAAGGTAAAGGAGGCGTAAATCAGCGAGGTGATGGTGGAGCCCAAATAGCCAAAGCCACCGCCGCGGGTGAGCAGGTCGATATCAAGGCCGTGGCGGGCGGAGTAGTAGCTGATGGGAAAGCCGATGATAAAGATCGCCAGCGATACCGCCAGCATGGCCCACAGCATATTGATAAAACCGTACTGGATGGTGGCCGCGGCGGCCAGTGCCTCCAGGGCGAGGAAGGCGGTGGCGCCGAGGGCAGTGGAGCCGATATGGAAAATGCTCCAGCGGCGCGCGCCCTTGGCGGTAAAGCGCAGGGCGTAATCTTCCAGGGTCTCGTCGCCGACCCATTTATTGTATTGGCGTCGGACGCGGAAGATGGATTGTGTGGCCCGCATAGTATTTCCTGTTTGATGGACGGGTGCCGGCTTGCTGGTTCTGTTCTGTCCGGCGTGGCTGTTCTGCCTGGTGTGTCCTGCATTTCACGCAAAAGTCGCGCCATTCTACCAGCGCGCTTACAGGGATAGCAGGCGCCATGGGGCCGGTTTACGTATTAAGCGTCTTGTCGGGGAGTCATCTGCGGCCACAAGCGGGTGCGGTGACGCTATTTCCCGACGGTAGAGGCACTGAATCGCGGGTTCTTGCCCGTTGCGGGGTTTCCCGCCAGCCGGTGGCTGTTAACGCCAGTTAACACCTGTGGTCGCAGCCTAAGTGCCTGATTCGATGATGCTTATCCGGCATCGGCACCGAATGCTTTCTCCGGCTTAACAGCTTCCCGTCGTTGCTGGCGTCGCTCGTCTTATTCAGTCTCAGGGGCACCGTAGCCCTGCCTTACGGTCTGTTCGCAAATTACTTGTAAATCAGGCGCTTGCCAACTCTCTTCCGGTGGCTGGTACGCATTCTGCTCTTCACTATGCCGGGTCGTTGTAACGCGAGAGCAGGACACCAGCGTGGCAGCGACACAAAGGTGCGACCGCAGGAACGCGGTATCTAAAAAATCTGGTTTGATTTAAGGAGAATTACCATGATGGACTTCAAGCGCAATCTTCTGGCAGCTGCCATAGCAGTAGGCATGTGTTCCGCAGCGCCTGTTTGGGCAGACGCGGACAACAACAATGTGGCGGGCTACGGTTCAGTCGCTCAGGATGATGGTACGTTCGACGCCTCTGACAACTCGGATAACTCCGATAACTCAGATAACAGTGCCAACGCCAGCGACTCCTTCAAAACCTCGGATTCGTTCCAGGACAACTCCGATAACTCGGATAACTCGGACAATTCCGATAACAGCGACAACAGCGATCAAGGCAATACCGATCTGGCGGTGAATGAGTCCTTCCAGGATAACTCCGCGGAAGATAACTCAGACAACTCAGACAACAGCGATCAGGGCAATACCGATGTCGGCATCAATGATGCTTTCAAGGCGGACGCCTCGGATAACTCGGACAATTCAGACAATTCCGACAACTCTGATCAGGGTAATCTCGACCTGGCGGTGAGCGACTCCTTCCAGGACAACTCCATGGAGGATAACTCAGACAACTCCGACAACAGCGATCAAGGCAATACCGATGTTGGCATCAACGATTCGTTCAAGGCGGACAATTCAGACAACTCGGACAACTCTGATAACAGCGACAACAGTGATCAGGGCAATACCGATGTAGATCTCGCTGTCAGTGACTCCTTCCAGGACAACGACAATACCGACAACTCTGATAACAGCGACAACAGTGATCAGGGCAATACCGATGTTGACCTTGCTGTCAGTGACTCCTTCCAGGATAACGACAACACCGACAACTCTGATAACTCTGATAACAGCGATCAGGGCAATGTCGACCTGGCGGTGAGTGACTCTTTCCAGGATAACTCCATGGAAGATAACTCTGATAATTCAGACAACTCAGATAACTCGGATAATTCTGACAACTCTGATAATTCAGACAACTCGGACAACAGCGTAGCGATCAACGATTCGTTTAAAGCTGACAACTCAGACAACTCAGATAATTCGGACAATTCAGATAACTCCGATAATTCCGACAACTCTGATAACTCTGATAACAGTGTCGCCATCAATGACTCGTTCAAGATGGATAACAGCGATAACTCCATGACTGATAACAGCACCAATATTGGCGATATCGATATCTCCATGGCGCTGAACGAGTCTGAGTTGAGCGGTACTGTCTCTGGTAACACTTACATCGGTTCTGCTGCCAACAGCGGTGGTGTGGTGAATAACCAGAACACCATTAACGGTGGTGTCAGCCACTCCGGTATTGCGGTCATCAACCAGAACAGCGGTGCCGGAGCCCTTACCCAGGGCAGCGTGACTGTGCAGTCCAACCTGTCGTTGTAACAACCCTGTGACGCGCAAGCGTCATAGCCGGCCAGTGGTTACCCCGCTGGTCGGCTTTGCAACACGACAGCCAGGGAAAGGAGCCCGTTATGTGTAGGCTACTGAATGATAACTGCACATCGGCTGACAGCAGTGAGCGGAAACCTCGTCAATCTCTGTGGGCAGTCGCAATGCTGCTGGGTTTGCTCGGACAGTTGCCGTTGGCAAATGCCGACGGTCAGTTGCTGCAGCTGGATGCTGAAGCACTGGATGGTGATCAGCTGGCCGGTCAAAGTGCCGCAGCCGGTGTGTCGCTGGACATGACGTTTCAACTCAACAAATCAGAGCAGAACGCCCTGTTGCGGGATAACCATATCAGCGACTCGGTCACCGGTGACAACTCCATCTCGGACAATGCCTTTTCCGGCGCTTCGGGAATTACCTCGGTAATCCAGAACAGTGGTAATGGTGTTGTTATCCAGAAATCCACCATGGTAAATGTGATATTCCAGCAGTGACAGGTGATGATGTGCACGGAAGATTTGTTAAAGCAGGTGGCAATCCGGGGAGGCAAATAGTTGGTTTTTGCCTGCTTTTTTTCTGTCTTGCAGGTAATGTCGTCGCAGGCGGGGTATTGCTGCCGGGTATTGGAGGTTCCTATCAGTTCCCCGTAGAGAGCTACAAGGAGCGGCGTTTTCGGGATGTTATCAAGCAGCAGTACGATTTCAGCTGTGGTTCCGCCGCGCTGGCGACCCTGCTGACCTATCACTACCAGTTCAGGGTCAACGAGCAGGAAGTGTTTGAAGGCATGCTGGAGCATGCCGATGCAGAAAAGGTCCGGCGTGAAGGGTTTTCCATGCTGGACATGAAGCGCTACCTGCAGGCCCGTGGCTACAAGGCCGACGGCTTCCGGTTGACCCTGGATCAGCTCAACGGCACGGTGAAGGTACCAGCGGTCACGATTATCAACACCAACGGTTACAACCATTTTGTGGTGGTGCGTGGCGTGCGGGAGGAGCGGGTGCTGGTGGCGGACCCCGCCGTGGGTGCGCGGGTGTTTACCCGCGAAGAGTTCGAGGCGGGCTGGAACGGATTGGTGTTCCTGATCCGCAGTCACGCCGATGCCGGGCGCAGCAGCTACAACACCGACCTGGCCTGGCAGGGGCACAATGAATTTCGCTATGGCAATTTTTTACGACGTCAGAGTGTGTCGCAGTTCCTGGTCGGTTTGCCCGGCCAGGGTAACTACTGAGTTGCTAAGGGAAGGGGGCTGTGCCCCGCAACAGCAACTCTGTTTATAGAGCGTGAGGAGCGTTGCGCCAGGAGGCATTGCATGAACCGCGCATTACGAAATACCGGCTGGGGAGTGTGCCTGTTGCTGGGCGTCCACAGCCTGCAGTCGTTCACGGCGGAGCTGTCGACCGGGCGTGCCAATGCCCTGTTGCAGAATTTGCCCCGGCCTCTGGCAGAGGCTGAACTCAATGACCAGCGTGGCGGCTTTCTGACCACCGAAGGCTTTAACGTGCGTATCGGTTTCGAGCGGGTAACCCTGATTGATGGCGTAGTGGTGGCGCGCTCCACGCTGACGCTGCCCGATATGAACAATCGTATGCAGGCGATGGATCAACAGATGCAGGCCATGAGCCAGGATATGGAGGCCATGAAAAACACCATGCAGGAGAATATGGCCTCCAGCGTGAATGCCATGGAGTCCGCCCTGTCCAGCCCACAGGTACAGAATCATCCAGATCTGGATGCCAGGGGCCAGCAGGCACTGGCCACCACAGCACAGGCGCTGCAGTCGAACCCGTCCGTCGCTGCCAGTGGTAATGGCTTCGACCTGCAAGTGGATTCCAATGCACAGACAGGTGTGAAGCGTGACACCGCAACCCTGAGTCTGGTGGATGCGACGCAGGTACAATCGGCGTCGAGTCTCACCCCTGCCAGGGCGTTGTCGGCAGACGCCGGTCAAGCGGTCAGTATGGCGTTGAATACGCCGGTGCATGTCAGTCAGTCGATGACCAATATTGCCCAGACGGCCACCACCACTCTGATCCAGAATGCCGCAGATAATCGCATGATCCAGACACTGGAGACCCTGAACATCGAACTGTCGGGACTTGGTCCTCGCGGTGTGCCGGGGCTGGGACGTCACATGTTGCCCAGCCTCCAGTACTACAGTCGTTGATGGCCAGGGATGTGCTGGCGGGTGGAGAGAATTTCAGAATTGCAGTGGCGCCTTGAGGGTGATCTGTACATCCGGGCTCTGCTCGGTGACGCCCACCGCCAGTGACAGGTTGACGGTTTGCTTGCGGGTCACCTGTTGGGTGAGGCCAAACAGCAGGCTGCCGGCGTGGAAGCGATCGAACTCCGCGTCGGTCACATCGGAGTGCACCTCAACGGTGGTGCGATCTATGATGTTGTGTTCGTAGCCCAGGCTGAACGAGGTGCGTTCGTTGACCGCGAAGCCCATGCCGAAGCTGAAGCCGATAATGTCACCCGGGTTAACAGTGCCGCCAAACTCCGGGCCCTTGTCCTCCTTGATATTCCACAGGTAACTGATGCTGCCATAGACCACCGCCGGATCCGACGGGTAGAGCAGGGTCAGTCCCGGCTGCACCGCCCAGAAGCCGGAGCCGGTGGGTTGCTCATCAAAGATCACGCCCACAATGGCGCCCTGGTCGTTCACCAGGGTGCGGCGTTCCAGATCGAAAATGCTGGTGCCGCTGTCGCTCTTGATGCGCAGGTTGCCGATAAAGTAGGGCAGGCCATAACCGCCGTCGTTGAGCTGGTAGTTAATGCTCATCTCCAGGTCACCCCAGCCGTCGCCGCTGGTATCACTGATGAGGTCTATCGGAGTACCGTCCAGCGCCTGACGCTCACGGATGCTCTCGTCAATATCGAGATAGGGGGCACGCAGGCTTACCTCCAGCCGTGAGGTGATGCCGTAACGAAACGTCAGTGCGTAGGTGAGAATGTCCCGCTCAGCCTGGCTGATGTTGATCAGGCCGATAATCAGCGCCGGCAACACGGTAAAACCTTCGATAGCGACAACCGTTGAGGAGCTGTGGGTGTAGCTGAAAGAGGGTTCCACAATGAAAGAGCCGCGGGTGGTGAGGATGCCGCGATTACTGATGCTGGAGACGACTTCGCTTACCTGTTGCTCGCGAGCCTTGTTTTCGGTGCCTGTGCTGGTGCCGCTGGACGATTGTGCGGCTAAGGGAGCGCTGGCGCCCATGATGCCAACCGCCAGCAACAGGGATGGCAGTGAGCCGGGCGCAGGTCGCCGTGGGCGCGCAGTTAGGGCAGAGAACATCGTGGCCTCCTTGCCGTTAAGGATTGCAGTCAGGAGTTGTTTTTATGTGCTGGTTCACCCGGCGCGGCGGTTGTCCTCCAGGCCGGGGATGATCGGCTGGCGCCCGGGGCACTCCTCGTGGTCGGGTGAAATGTTGTGCCGGCTCATGAGTTTGTAGAGTGTCGGTCGCGATATCTGCAGCAACCGTGAGGCTTCAGAGACATTGTTATTGGCGTAGCGCAAGGAGGCGAGAATGCTGTCGGCCTCGGCCTGTTCGCGGGCTTCGTTGAGGGTGCCGGGGCGCGGCAGTTGTTCGTCGTAGTCCAGGTCCAGGTCGCGGGCCGTGATCATTTGGCCTTCGGCCATCAGTGCTGCCTTGAACACGCGGTTTTTCAGCTCGCGTACATTGCCCGGCCAATGGTAGAGGCGTATGGCCGTGGCGGCTTGTGGTGAAAAGCGCATGGGCCGGGTGCCGGAGAGCTGTTCCTGCAGGAAGTGCTCAGCCAGCAATATGCAGTCGTCTTCACGCTCCCGCAGGGGGGGCATATGGATATGCAGCACGTTGAGGCGATAGTAGAGATCCTCACGGAAATGTTGTTCCCGGATCGCTGTCTCCAGATCGGCGTTGGTAGCGGCGATGATACGCAGGTCCACATCAATACTCTGCCGGCCTCCCACTCGCTGGATCACGCCGTCCTGTAAAAAGCGCAGGAAGTTCACTTGCTGTTCCAGGGGCAGCTCGCCGATCTCGTCGAGGAACAGGCTGCCCCTGTGGGCAGATTCCACCTTGCCGATCTGCCGTTCGGTGGCGTGGGTGAACGCGCCTTTCTCGTGTCCGAACAGTTCGGATTGGGTCAACCCCTGGGGAATGGCGCCGCAGTTCACGGCTACAAAAGGGTTGCTGTGGCGCCGGGATTGACGGTGCAGCTCCCGCGCTACCAGCTCCTTGCCGGTACCGCTTTCGCCGGTGATGAGTACCGGGGCATCTACCGCTGCCGCGCGCTCGATCAGGTGGTGAATGTGCCGGATCGCCGGGCTGTTGCCGCCCAGCAGTGACGTGCCGCGATTGCTCGCCTGCTGCCGGGTGTGATGGTAGCGACTCAAGTGCCGCAACTGATGCATGGCGTGGGCGTGACGCAACATATGATCCAGCGCGCCGGCGTCTACCGGCTGCAACTGAAAACCGAAGGTGAAATCACTGACCAGTTGTCGCAGTCGCGGTTGTTGCAGTCCGTCGCTGTTAAGCAGCGCCACCCAGGGCAACTGGGGGTTGTTCTGGATGGTGTCGCTCAGGTCATTGATCTGGGCGTCAGTCATGCCGGAGGAGAGGCAGACAATGGCGGCCGCCATGGGCCGGTGGGAGAGGTTAACGGGCAGGGAGTGGGGCAGGTGGACCGGGAACAGCCGCCAGTCTGGCAGTTGCTGCGCCAGCGCGCGTGTCTCTTCCGGTGCACAAAACCCCACATGCCAAACCCCGAGGTTTTTGCTGAACATAGGAATCCCTTCTTCTGTAAACCATTACACGTGACCGGCATCCTGCGGTCATTAACTATCGGTTTTCAGCCGGTCTTATTGGAGCTTCTTACGAGTGCACAGAAGCATAGTAGTGCTCATACGAAAGTGAAAAGACGAAATCAGTATAAAAATCGCCCTGCATAACCGGATGGCAGCGGGCTCTACATTATTGGGGGCAAGGGTTGATTGCGGTGTCAGGGTGACTGGGCAATGGCCGCAGGCGTTACAGATTTATGGTTTCGTGTTGAGCCGCTTGGGAGGCCAGTGGGCTTGTCGCCAACACGGCGTTCTGGGTTGGGGTGCTGGCATGACCACACCGGGGTGGTCATGCCGTCGGTACATCAAGCGCCGAACAGGCCCTTGAAGAAGAAGAAAAACAGAATTGCCAGGCCGGCGCCGGCGGGCAGGGTGATCAGCCAGCTGGTGAAGATGGTGCCGATCACACCCAGGTTCAGGGCGCCGATACCGCGGGCCAGGCCCACGCCCAGCACCGCACCCACGAGGGTGTGGGTGGTGGAGATGGGCAGGCCGGTGCCGGAGGCCAGCACCACGGTGGCGGCGGCGCCCAGCTCGGCGGCAAAGCCGCGGCTTGGGGTCAGCTCGGTGATCTTCTTGCCGATGGTGGCGATTACTTTCCAGCCGTAAGTGGCCAGACCGACAACAATACCGATACCGCCCAGCAGCAGGATCCAGCTGGGCATAACCGATTTGGAGGCCACCGCACCGGTGGCAATGACACCGTACACCGCTGCCAGTGGGCCAACGGCGTTGGCCACATCGTTGGAGCCGTGGGCAAAGGCCATGGCGCAGGCGGTGAAGATCATCAGTACGCCAAATACGCGCTCAACACTGGCAAAGCGATTGCCCTTGTTGCCTTCGTCCTTGATGTTGCGCAGCAGCAGCATGCCGATACCCATCACCAGCAGGCCGATCAAAAACGCGATACCGGCGTCCTGGGCAAAGCTCAGCTCCACGCCCATATCCTTGAACACGTGCTTGAGGCCCTTGAGCATGGTGACCATGGCCATCAGGAAGCCCACGGCGAACATATACAGGGGGATGTAGCGCTTGGCGTTGGCGAAGGGGTTTTCGGTGTTGAGGATCAGCTTTTGTACGGTGCGGAAGAGGAAGAAGCTGATGGTGCCGGCCAGCAGCGGTGATACCACCCAGCTCGCCACAATAGTGCCCACCTTGCCCCAGGCTACCGCGTCCACCGAGATGCCCACGGCGGCAAAGCCGACGATGGCGCCGACGATGGAGTGGGTGGTGGAGACCGGCCAGCCCAGCAAGCTGGCGATCAGCAGCCAGGTGCCCGCCGCCAGCAGCGACGACATCATGCCGAACACCAGCAGTTCCGGCGTGTCAGTTAGTGTCGCAGGATCGATGATGCCTTTGCGGATGGTGGAGGTCACCTCACCACCGGCCAGGTAGGCACCGAGGAATTCGAAGATCATGGCGATGACGATCGCCTGTTTGATGGTGAGGGCCCGGGAGCCGACGGAGGTGCCCATGGCGTTGGCCACATCGTTGGCACCTACGCCCCAGGCCATAAAGACACCAAAAATACAGGCCAGGATAAGTAGGGTCTGGCCGTGCTCTGCAAGAATAGACATGGTGAGTCGTACCTATTTGAGTCGTTATCGTTCTCTGGCTGTGCCCGCGTCAGCGGGCCAGCAACAGTTGCAGGCGGGATCCGACCTTCTGTGCCCGGTCGGCCACGTCTCCTACCCACTCAATGACCCGGTAGAGGAAAATCACATCCACCGGTGGTAGTTCCTTCTCGATTTTGAACAATGTGCTGCGGACAGTGACCTCAAGGTCGTCCGTCAGGCTCTCCAGGTTGTCCAGCTCCTGGATCAGGTTTTCCACGATTTGCAGCTCGCGACCGGCAAAACCGGTCTCCAGCAGCTCGTCGAGTTCGTTAATGGCGGTCAGTGCCTGGGCGCTGGTGGCGATGCAGGTCTCGACAAACTTGAGCATGTCGGCTTCGATTGCCGCAGGCACGGACATTTCACGGCCGAGCATAATGCCGGCGATGTCCTTGGCTCGGTTGGCGATGCTGTCCTGCATGGATAGCAGCTCCAGCAGGTCCGAGCGAGGCACAGGCAGGAAAAGGCTTTTGGGGAGATGGCGGCGGATTTCACGTTTGAGCGTGTCGCCTTTGTTTTCCAGCTCGCCGATGTCTTTCTGAACCTTGCCGGCGGCTTGCCAGTCGTTCTTGATGACGGCGTCGAAAAACGGCGTCAGCAGCTGTACTGCCTGGTGGGCCACTTCCATATGCTCCTGAATGGGCTTGATGGGTGACTTACCAAACAGGTTGCTCAGGGGGTTGGAGATGGGCATGACTAGGCTCCCTCTGTTTGCTGGCGCGGAGTATAAAGAGTGCCGCGCCAGAACTCATTAAAAAAATGACATTTTTCTTACGCCGCCGGCGGCCCTGGCAAATGCCGGCGGCGGGCGTGAGAACTGCCTCCCGCTGCGGCGGGCATCGCTGCCGCAGGACTGGAATTGAGACTACAATGGCTGTCATCATGCAGATTACAAATAAAGAAGCATAGCGCTTACTGAATATCAGGGTGTTACAGGGCAATCTATGAATAAAGCGGTCATGATCGGGCGCGTGCTGGAACTGCGCAATCTGTTGGATGATCTGGTGGCGGACGGGCGTCTCAGCGCCACCGACGCCAACTTTATCGCCGGCCAGAGCCGTACCCGTGAAGAGGCCACCATGCACCCGGCCAGTTATGTGGCCAGCCAGCGTCTGGAGGACCGCGCCCATCCCGGCCGGACGCTGGACGAGCAGCGTATCTGCCAGTGGCTGGCGGAGCGGGCGGGTCTGCCACTGGTGCACATTGATCCCCTCAAGATCGACGTGGCGAAGGCCTCCGAAGTGATGTCCTACGCCTTTGCCAAGCGCCACGGAATCCTCTGCGTCAACAGCAACAGTGACGAGATCCAGGTGGCCTGCAAGCAGCCCTACCTGGATGACTGGGTGCCGCAGCTGGAGCATGTCTCCCGGCGGCGGGTAAAGCGGGTGTTTGCCCTGCCGTCCGATATCGACCGCTACATGGTGGAGTTCTACACCCTGTCCCGCTCCATCAGTGGTGCCGCCGGCATGGCGGGCCCCTCGGCGGTCACCAACTTCGAGCAGTTGCTGGAGCTGGGTGCCAGCAAGGACCCGGAGGCCAACGACCAACACATCGTCAATATCGTCGACTGGTTGCTGCAGTACGCCTTCGACCAGCGCGCCAGTGATATCCACCTGGAGCCGCGCCGTGATATTGGCCGCGTGCGTTTTCGCATCGATGGTGTCCTGCATCAGGTGTACGAGTTGCCGGCGGCCATCACCAATGCGGTCACCAGCCGCCTGAAGATCCTCGGTCGTATGAACGTGGCCGAGAAGCGCAAGCCCCAGGACGGTCGTATCAAGACCAAGCGCCCCGACGGCACCGAGGTGGAGTTGCGTCTCTCGACCCTGCCCACCGCCTTTGGCGAAAAGCTGGTGATGCGGATTTTTGACCCGGATGTGTTGCTGCGCAGCTTCACCGAGCTGGGCCTCACCGGCGAGGACTACGAGCGCTGGCAGACCATGCTCGGCAGTCCCCACGGCATTGTGCTGGTCACCGGCCCCACCGGCTCCGGTAAAACCACTACCCTCTATTCGTCCCTCAAGCGCCTGGCCACCAGTGAGGTCAACGTCAGCACCATCGAGGACCCCATCGAGATGGTGGAGGAGGCCTTTAACCAGACCCAGGTACAGCACAATATCGGCCTCGATTTCGCCACCGGCCTGCGCACCCTGATGCGTCAGGACCCGGACATCATCATGGTGGGGGAGATCCGCGACCTGGAGACGGCGCAAATGGCGGTGCAGGCGGCCCTTACCGGCCACCTGGTGATCTCCACCCTGCACACCAATGACGCCCCCACCGGCATTACCCGCCTGCTGGACCTGGGTGTGCCCTCCTATCTGCTACGCTCCACGGTGCTGGGCATTATGGCGCAGCGACTGGTGCGCACCCTCTGCCCCCACTGTAAGGAGCCGGGCGAGGTGGACAGCGATGCCTGGCAGCAGCTGGTCTCGCCCTGGCGCGCGCCGGCACCGAAGGCGTTCTACAAGCCGGTGGGGTGCCTGGAGTGCCGCAATACCGGCTATCTTGGCCGTCAGGGCATCTATGAAATCATGCCCTTAAGCGAATCGTTGCAGCGGCTGGTCGAAGCCCCCTGTGACCTGTCGGAGCTGCGCAAGCTGGCCATGCGTGAAGGCATGCGCACCCTGCGATTGTCCGGTGCCCAGAAGGTGGCACAGGGCATTACCACCATTGAAGAGGTTATGCGGGTGGCGCCACCGGTGGAGTACTGATCCCCGGCCCGGCCCCGGTGGCAGGGCGATAGCCGCTCGCCGCCCCCCCCAAACAACCGATTACTGAACCCTGCCTAACAGGATCATCATGCTACCGATCGATTCCATTCCCCCGTTTCTTCATTCCCGCCTGCAACATAGCCAGGAACTCTGGCAGCACCGTGCCCCGGCGGAGCAGCAGCAACAGTTACAGCAGCTCTTGCAGCAGCACCCGCAGCTGCCGCCACAGCTGGCACGCATGTTTGTCGCCAGTGATTTTGTGCTGCAGTCCGCCTGTGACCGGCCGCAGGCGTTCGTGGAGTGGGTGGCCAGCGGCCTGTGGGGCGCGCCACTGACGCAGGAGGAGATGCAGGCCCTGCTGGGCCAGCGACTGGCCTCGGTCGGCGACGACGACAAGGCCTTCGACCGCGCCCTGCGGCAGTTCCGCCGCGACATGATGCTGCGCATCGTCTGGCGGGATTTCTGTCGCCTGGCCCCCATGACCGAAACCACCGCCGATATGACGGCCCTCGCCGAGGTGGTCATCCAGGCCTCCATGGCGTTCCATGACCGCTTGCTGCAGGCACGCTATGGCCAGCCCATTGGTCGCTACGGCAAACAGCCACAGCCGCTGGTGGTGCTGGGCATGGGCAAAATGGGGGGCTATGAGCTCAACGTCTCCTCCGATATCGACCTGATCTTCTCCTATCCCGAGAGCGGCGAGACCGAAGGTGGGCGCAAGCCCATCTCCAACCAGGAGTACTTCATCAAGCTGGGGCAGAAGATCATTACCAGCATCGACGCCACCACCGTGGATGGCTTTGTCTTCCGGGTGGATATGCGGTTGCGCCCCTATGGCCAGAGCGGCCCGCTGGTGGCCAACTTTGATTCGCTGGAAGAGTACTACCAGACCCAGGGCCGGGAGTGGGAACGCTACGCCATGATCAAGGCGCGGGTGGTCTCCGGGGACAAGCGTACCGGTGACGTGATGCCGGGCGGGGTCAAGGCCGGAGAGCAGCTGATGGAGATGCTGCGGCCGTTTACCTACCGCCGCTACCTGGACTACAGCGCCATCGAGTCCATGCGTGACATGAAGGCGCTGATCAACCGCGAGGTGCAGCGCAAGGGCATTAACAGCGATGTGAAGCTGGGGGCCGGTGGTATCCGCGAGGTGGAGTTTATCGTGCAGGTGTTCCAGATGATTCGTGGTGGCCGCGATGTGCGCCTGCGCGAGCGTCAGGTGCTGAAACTGCTGCCGCTGCTGGAAGAAGAGGGCTTCCTGCCGGAGGGGGCTGCCGATGAGCTGGCACAGGCCTATACCTTCCTGCGCAATACCGAACACGCCATCCAGGGCTACCAGGACAAGCAGACCCAGTCGCTGCCGGTAGACCAGCCGGACCTGGAGCGGCTCGCCTGGGTGATGGGCTTTGGGTCTGCGACCGATTTTCTCGCGGAGCTGGACCGCCACCGGGCGCTGGTCAACGATCACTTCCAGAAGGTTATCGCCGAGCCGGAGCGCGAGCAGCAGCAGGGCGATGAGCTGCGAGAGTGGGAGAGCCTGTGGCCCAAGGGTGTGGGGCCGCAACTGGAGGTCACCGACCTGGAGGGCTGGGCCCGTCACCTGGAACTGGCCGGACTGCAGGATGCCACGGACGTTGCCGGTGTGCTGCAGACCCTGGCCACCAGCCGTGCGGTCTCTGTAATGCAGCCGGAGGGGCGGGCGCGACTGGACGCGCTCATGCCGCGCCTGCTGAAACTGCTGGCCGAGCGCCAGGAGCCGGTGGAGACCCTGCGCCGGGTACTGGCAATGGTGGAGGCGGTCACCCGCCGCACCGCCTATCTGCTGTTGCTGGTGGAAAACCCCGGCGCCCTGCAGCAGCTGGTGCGCCTCTGCAGTGTCAGCAGCATGATTGCCGACCAGCTGGCCAAGCACCCGGCACTGCTGGACGAGCTGCTGGATCCCCGCGCCCTCTACCAGCCGCCGGACAAGGCCCAGCTGCGGGACGAGTTACGCCAGCAGATGCTGCGCATCAGTTGGGATGACCTGGAGAGCCAGATGGAGACCCTGCGCTACTTCCGCATGGCCCATGGCCTGCGGGTAGCCGCCAGTGAAGTAGCAGATATGCTGCCGCTGATGAAAGTGAGCGATTACTTAACCTGGCTGGCAGAGGTTATCCTGGAGCATGTGGTGGAGCTGGGTTGGCAGCAGATGCAGGTGCGCCATGGTCGCCCTACCGCCGGCGAGGGCGAGCCGGAGCCGGAGTTTGTGGTGGTTGGCTACGGCAAGCTGGGAGGCATTGAGCTGGGGCACGGTTCCGACCTCGACCTGGTGTTTATCCACAATGCCCCGGCCAACCGCTACAGCGACGGCGACAAGGAGCTGGATAACCAGACCTACTTCACCCGCCTGGGGCAGAAGGTGATCCACATCCTCAATACCCAGACCGTCTCCGGCCAGCTCTACGAGGTGGATATGCGCCTGCGCCCCTCGGGCAACTCCGGCTTGCTGGTGTCGTCGTTGACCGCGTTCGAGAAGTACCAGCGGGAAGAGGCCTGGACCTGGGAGCATCAGGCCCTCACCCGTGCCCGGGTGGTGGCCGGTGGCGGCGTGCTGGCAGAGCAGTTTGAGCAGCTGCGCGCCGACCTGTTGGCCCAGCCCCGGGAGCTGGACAAGCTGCGACAGGAGGTGGTGGAGATGCGCGAAAAGATGCGCAGTCACCTGGGTACCAAGGGTGGCGAGGAGGAGAAGGCGGCCCAGTTCCACCTTAAGCAGGACGCCGGTGGCATCGTCGATATCGAATTCCTGGTGCAGTACTCGGTACTGGCCTGGGCCCATCAGGACCGCAGCCTGACCCGTTGGAGCGACAACATCCGCGTTCTGGAGAGCCTGCAGGCGGCCGGTTTGATGGAAGCTGAGGATGCTGAACAGTTGATTGAGGCCTATAAAGCCTATCGCTCGGCAGGGCACCTGCTGGCGCTGCAACGGCAGCCGGGGGTGGTGCCGGGGGATCAGTTTGTGGCGGAGCGGGGCAATGTCAGGCGGGTTTGGGGGAAGTATTTGGGGGGCTAAGTTAGTTGCCGGGCCCAGGGGCAGTGCCACGTTCTGCTTCGATATTGAGACCAAAAAGATCGCGCGGTGGACCGCGCTCCTACGGCGCACGATCTGATTCTCGCAGGGGCCCAGTCCCCTGGGCGAGCCTTTTAATTACGCAACGTTCAGATTCTCGTAGGAGCCCAGTCCCCTGGGCGAGCCTTTTAATTACACAATGTTCAGGTTGCTAAGGAGTAATCGAACCCGGTACGCCCTTGAACCGGTGGACAAGTCAGCAGCTGGAAACGCAGGTCAGCCAGCCGTGGGTATCCTCGGCACGACCCCACTGGATGTCGTTCAGTGCCTTGCGCAGCTTGTTGGTGGTCGCACCGGCCTTGCCGTCACCCACCTGATACTCCTTGCCCTTGTGCAGCAGGGTGCCGACAGAGGTCAGTACCGCCGCAGTGCCGGACAGGGCCGCTTCGCAGCCGGGCTTCTGGCTGCGCTCCAGCAGTTCGCTGACGCTCAGGTCGCGCTCTTCCACGGTCATGCCCAGGTCGCGGGCGATGGTGAGGATGGAGTCGCGGGTGATGCCGTGCAGGAAACTGTCGTCCAGCGCCTTGGTGATCAGGGTGTTGCCATCGAGCAGCAGGAAGTTGGCGGCGCCGGTCTCCTGTACATCCCCACCGGGGCAGAAGAGGATCTGGTCCACCTTCAGGTCGCGCTTGGCGTTGAGGGTCGGGCGCAGGGCGCTGGCGTAGTTGCCGCCACTCTTGATACGGCCCATATGCGGCGCGCAGCGCATGCCGTCCTCTTCCAGCAGCAGTCGCAGGGCGACATCAGAGCCGCCGGCAAAGTAGTCGCCCACCGGTGACAGCAGCACGTACTGCATGGAGGTGAGAGAGGGGCCGGCGGCCTTGCCCACCGCTGGCTCTGTGCCGATATGGGTAGGGCGGATATAGAGAGAGCCGGGTACTTCAGGCACCTGGCCGGCAAAGCTCTTGACCGCCATCACGATCATAGCTCGGGTCTGGGCGCTGTCGATGGCAGGCAGGGCCAGCAGCTCGCTGCTCTGGGCAAAGCGGGCGATATTGGCGTCCATACGGAAGATCTTGACGCTGCCATCGGCGTGGCGGAAGGCTTTCAGCCCCTCAAAACAGGTGCTGGCGTAGTGCAGGACATGGGCGCCGGGGTGCAGGCTGATGCTGTCACTGGGCACCATGGCGGCTTCGCTCCACTTTTCTCCGTCAAATACGGTCAGGGCCATTTCTGGCATGAAAACACTACCGAAGGCGGTCATAGGGCGAAACCTCGAAAACTGGGTGCGGCGGGGGACAGATCAAAATCAGACCGCGAATTGTAATTAGACCCCGGCAAAATTGGAATACTGACCTCTGTTCATTAGAACGCTTTCAATGGCATTTCCCGGAGCGTCCCGAGGTGTCGCCCCCGGCATTTTAGGGCGATCAGCCTGGTCCGCCGGTGTTGACGGGGCGTGGCGTCGTTCAGCCTGCAATGCCCGCAAACAGTTCTGCATACTGCCGGCTGATGCTGGCCGTGCTGTGGTGCTTGCTGTATTCGACACGAGCGTTGTCGGCGAGACAGGTGGCTTGCCGGGGGTTCTGCAGCAGTTGATTGATGGTATCCGCCAGTGGGGCATACTCGTCAACGGGCGTCAAAAGGCCGGTGTGGCCGTCCTGGATAAGCTCGGAGGGCCCCTGGGAGTCGGTGGCGATAACCGGGCACCCGTGCAACCAGGATTCAAGCACGATACCGCCGAGCCCTTCATGGCGTGACGGACAGATAAACAGGTCGGCGGTTTGCATCAGGCTGGCCACGTCGTTACGCCAGCCGAGGAAGCGAACCCTGTCGCTGATGTGCAGCTCCGTGCTGAGGGTCTCAAGGTTGTTCCTTTCGGGACCGTCTCCGGCCAGCCAAAGGGTTGCTTCAGGCACCCCGGCCAGGGCTCGCAACAATGTGTCGAAGGCCTTATTGGTGTGCAGGCGCCCTGCAGCCAGTAGCAGCGGGCGATCAGGCGGGGTGCCGAAACTGTCCCGGGGCAGCGGGGCGGCCGGGGCTTCGTCGGCGAAGTTGGAGATGTGCACCACCCGTTCAGCAGGCATGCCGCCTTTGACCAGATAGTCACAGATACCGAGGGTGTTTCCAATCCAGTAGTCGGCGTGCCGGTAATACTTCAGGTTGTAGAAGTGGCCCAGGCGACAAACCATTCTGTAATTACCCGCAGGCGTAATGTCGCTGGCACGGCTCATGTAGGTGAGTACAACATCCGGGTCCAGTGCTCGCAGGGTCTTGCGATACGAGTGACGATCGAGCAGATCCAGCGGGCTGCCAAAACGGAAGGTTTGTACGGACACGCCGGCGGCCTCCAATTGCGAGATCCGCTGGGGGTTGGCGCGGGTTAAGGCGGTCTGCTGCAGTGCGGGGTTCTGTGCGAGGGCGCACACCAGCCGGGTGTAGAAACTTTCCGCCCCGCCAAAGGGGGCGCCCGCCAGGCTCTGTACAACTCTGATGGTATTAGCCATGGACCTCCCGTGCGGCGGGGAGGTTGCTGTTCATAGCTGAAGGAGCCAGCCGTTCTCTGTTCGGTGTGATATTGGCGTCCATGCGAAATATCTTTGCGTTGGGTTGGCGTAACAGAAGGCTTGCGGGCCTACCTCTCAGGTGCTGGCCATGTGCTGGCGTGAACCGGATCTGGTCTCGGGCTGTTGCTAACAGCCACCTTTCGCTGCCAGCCCGGGTCCGTGGGTACATCTGCTGCCAAACGGCTGCAGCAAAGCGCCGTCGCGCGGGGCCAAGTGTACAGCGCGATGCAGGGAGGCAACTCACGACCGGGCTGGAAAGTGTAATCAGGGGCTGTTGAAATTGGAATAGCAGTCGGCGTGCGGCAGAGTGCTTTCACTGGCGTTTCCTCTGGTCTTCGGTATCATCCGCTCCTGATTTCACAGGCTTTCAGACCGGTTCTCTCACGCATGAGTAACAGAATACTTGTTGTCGCACCCGAGAGCCTTGAGCAGCTGCTCTGGTGCCAGGGGCTGCTGCGTCAGTTGCGGGCGCAGGCTCCCCATGCAGAGATTGATCTGCTGGCAGCAGGGCACTTTCAGGCGCTGGTTACACTGATGCCGGAGGTGACAAATTTTATTGCCCGGCCGGTGCCTGCCGGGCAATGGCGGCTGGAGGTGCGCTGGCAGCTGGCGCAACACATTCGCCAGCGGGGCTATCAGCAGGCGTTTGTCTGCCCTGATGATCTGCCGTCGGCGCTGGTGCCCTGGCTGGCGGGCATACCGCTGCGCACCGGTTGGCTGGGTTCGATGCGCTACTTCCTGCTCAACGATCCGCGCCGTTTTGACAGTCGGCGCATGGCCTTGCACCAGCGCTATACCGCATTAGCGGCAGATGCGGGGACTGTGAGCCCGGCGGATCCGCTGCCGCAACTGCAGTTGGTTGGGGAGGCGTGCGAGGCGCTGTTGCAGGAACGAGGTCTGCAGCCGGAGAAGCTGGTGGCACTGTGTCCGTTGGCCGGCAGCCGTGATTGGCCCGAAGAGAGGGTGACTGAGACAGCGCTGTTGCTGCTGGAGGCCGGTTGGCAGGTGATCTACCTCGGTGGCGCCGAGGATGCGGAGGTACTTGCCTCCGAGCTGGACGAGTCGTTGGCAGCCCATTTCTGTGACCTGAGTGGCCGTCACCTGGATAATTGTCACCGGAGTCATACGGATATGCTTTGGACGCAGGCGCTATTGCTCTCTGCCTGTGAGGTGGCCTGCGGCGATGACCCCGACAGTATGTTGCTGGCGGCCAGTGTTGGCACTGCCTGCCTGCCCTGTAGCGACACGACCGCAGAGCAGTTATCGTTCTTTGGGGCGGATGACAAAGCAACAGCCGCACCGGACGGGCTGACCGGCAGCAGTGACTGTGATGACGGGTGGGTAGATCGCCGGGCATTTCATACCTTGACCCCGTCACAGCTGGCAGATCATGTGCAGCGGGTTTGGGGTTAGGCCGTGGGCAGCAGGGGAGGGCGATGCTGCGGTTACGGCAGGCCACACCCGGACGTGCCCGAGACGATATCAAATGCAGACAGGATGGATCTGAGTGTTGCGCACTGCAATTAGTGATGAGCATAACGTGAGCAAAGTGGATATTTGGGCGCGTTGGTGGTCTTTGTTGGCCGTCTGTGGATTTGTTATAGCGTTCTTTGTCATTCCTGATGAGGGGGCACAGCGGGAGCTATTTCAGGGCTTGCTGGCCGTACCCTGGCTGATCTCCCTGTTTCTGGTGAGCTACCGGCCGATATGGTCAGAACCGTTGATGCAGCTGATGCTGGTCACCGTGTTGTACCTGGGCGTGACAGCGCTGTGGTTTGATGTCAGTGATTCACGGCACCTGCTGAGAGCACTGCGTGAAGTGTGCTATGTCATCTGCTGGCTGTTACTGGTCGGTTTTGCATGCACCCGCAATCCGGGGCTGGTGCAGAAGCTGTTGCCGCCCTTGTATCTTGTCGCCTCACTGGCTGCCATTGTTTTCATCCTGCAATATGGCCTGCACAACGATTGGAGCATTGATGAGCCCATGGTGCCCGAGTGGAAATTTGGCAACCAGAACCGACTGGCAAAAGCCTACGGTGTGATGCTGTTTCTCGGCGTGGGCGGGCTTTACCTGCTGCAAGGTGCCTGGAGCAAAGGTCTTGCGCTGTTCAACATTTATTTGGCGGTTGCTGTGATACTGTTGAGCCGCTCAAAAGGCGCCGCTTATGCCGTTGTGTTGACGCTGCCTTTCCTGCTGTTGCTGGATGAGCATGTCAAAAGTGTTTTGAAGCGCCATTGGCGCAGTTTGTTGGTACTGCTGCTGATTGCGGCCGGATTGGTGCTGGCCTTGGGGGTAGTGGGAGACTTTTCCGGCGATGGCTGGTCGAATCGCAATTTTATCTGGCCGGCGGCGTTGCAGGAGTGGCTGCAGCACCCTGTGTTTGGTCATGGCTACATGCGTGATGCTGAAATTGTGGCTACCAATGGCGAGATATTTTCCCATGAGCACAACCTGCCCCTGGCCTTGCTGAGGCAATCAGGTTTGGTGGGCTTTGTGCTGTTTCTGGGGCCGCTGCTATGGCTGGTGGTTTTGTGTTTTCGCGGCCCGACAGCCATGCATCGGATGTGGGGGGTGGTACTGGTGTATTCCCTGTTCGCTTCCTTGTCCGGTGGTAAATTCCCCTTGGTGCGTCCGGAAGACTCCTGGCTCTGGACCTGGGTTCCCATCGCCTTTGCTCTTGCAGCAATTATGCAAAAGAATGATCTGGAGAATCGCGTAGGATGATTTCCGTTGGTGACAAGAGGGTGCGGATCAATATCTGTATCCTCACATACCGCCGCCCCGACCTGCTGGGTAATTGCCTGCAATCACTGACCGGGCTGCGTGAGATTGACGGTGTCGAATTACTGGTGACGGTGATTGAAAATGATACTGAGCAGCTCTCCAGGCCGCTGGTTGAGCAGTTTGATACCCAGGGCCGGTTCGAAATCCACTACCGTTGCGAGCCGCAGCGGGGCATTCCCGTGGCGCGCAACAATGCGCTGGAATTCTGTCTGGCGGAAGACTGTGACTATGTGGTTTTTATCGACGATGATGAATGGGTTGATACTGACTGGTTGTCCGAGCTGTACAGCTATTGCCAGCAACAGGGGGGCGATATCGTTGTTTCCGGTAAGGTGATCCCGATATTTCCGGAAAACACTCCTCCCGAGATCAGTGGGCTGATCAAGGCGAAGGAGCGGCCTACCGGTACTCACCTCACTGCCTGTGCCACCAATAACGTGATATTTCCCATACGCCTGGCCCGGGAGCTGGGGCTGCGCTTTGATACCTCTGTGCCCCTGGCCGGTGGCACCGATACCAAGTTTTTCTTCGCCGCACATCAGCTTGGCGTGGAAATTAAAAAATGCGATGAGGCGGTTGTTTTCGAACGTATTCCCGAGTCCCGTGCACGCATCAAGTGGATGCAGGGGCGCAAGTACCGGGCTGGTATTACCGAAACCTGGCGGCGCCGGCAGCAGGGGCAGGGGGCGGCAAAAATACTGGCCTCCGCGCTGTTCTCGATTATCAGCAATCTGATAAAAACATTGGTATTTACATGCATTGGACGCAAGCTGAAACGCAACCAGGCGTGGTTGCGTGTGCACAAGGCGCTGGGTGCCTGTGCCGGTCTGAGAGGCAAGGAAGTAGAAAGTTATAAGGTAACCGACTGAGCGTCATGGCTATAAAGAACCTGATTGTCTTCTCCAAAAATCTGCCTCCGGCGCACGTGGGTGGTATTGAAACCAGTGCCCACTACATGATTCGCAACCTGGCCAGGGCGGCAGCCTACAACCTTCTGGTGGTGACTGTGGGCAGGGCTTTCTGGAGGTCCCGGCGGCCGCGCCTGCGTGATTTCGACGGTGAGCAGGTGTCAACGGCTTACCTCAGGAAAAGCGAAATGAAAGATCAGTCCGTGATGGAGCAGGTTTTCAGCAGTGCCGGCTTCAAACCGGAGGAAACCCTTATCTACCACAATACGCTCGATCTGTTCCCCTTTTACGCGAGTTATAAATCGTCGGGATACCGCCAGGTTGCCCGCTCCGGTGGCAACGACATATTTTTTATGGATCGTACCAGCGGTGCGTTTATCGACGCTGTCAATCAGCTCGACTTTCTCATAGTCAACAGCCTCTTTAGTATGCGCCGTTCCGCGGAGCTGGGTATTGAGGTGAAACGCTTGAGGGTGATCAAGGGAGGTTGTGAAGCGGCGCCTGATCAAACCCCCGCCCTTGAGCTTGCAGACGATCGGCCGGTCATTCTCAATTGTGGTCGGCTGGTGGATTTCAAGGGGCTTGAGGATGCCTTGCATGCGCTGGCTGAGGTGAAGCGCCAGGGCTTGAGTTTTCTTTTTGTGATTGTCGGCGAGGGAGAACTGGAAAGGGATCTCAGGAATCTGGCTGGTGACCTGGGCCTCGCTGATGATGTCTGCTTTTATGGCAAGGTCAGTCCGTTGATGGTGCAGGGCTTTTATAAGCGCAGCGCGCTGTATCTGTCGACATCAAAAGATGTGATGCGGGAGTCGAAAGGGCGTCGCTACCTTCATACTGAAACCATGGGACGCAGTATCTGTGAGGCGCAGGCCAACGGCGTGCCGCTGGTAGCAACCGATGCCGGCGGTGTCCCGGAGATGCTGCAGGATGGTACAACCGGGTTGCTGGTGCCGCAGGGCGATGTCGGGGCCATTGCCGGGGCTGTTGGGCAGCTGCTCGCTGATGAGCCTTTGCGCCGGCGGATGGGTGACAAAGCCCGCGAGTTCGCCGAGAGCGAGTTTGGCTGGGATAGAGTGGTTTCACAATCCATTGACCTGGTGGCGAGCATACAGCCGGATGCAAAATAACCCTGATCCCATAGTTGGTTCGCAGTCAGCGGAGCCACCTGTCTTCGTGGTAGGAGCTTCCCGTTCCGGTAGCAGCTTGCTGGCGGCCATGTTGAACGCCCACAGTCGTATCGCCTGTGGGCCGGAGGCACAGTTGCTGAACAAACTGAAGCCGGCGGTGCTGAAGAGGATGTTTCGGGACCGTAATTGGCCGGCTATGGCTGTGGAGCGTGTCAGTAGTGTGGTTCTGGCAGAGCAGCGGGTTATTGATCTTTTTGGTGTCAGCGAACAGGAGCTGTTTACCGCGCTTAAAGATCGGGAGCCGTCGGTGGCGGCGCTGTTTGATGCGCTGGTGGGTACTTATGCTGCAAAGAAAGGTAAGCCTCGCTGGGCGGAGAAGACACCGCGTCATTTGCTGCATCTGGATACCTTAAGGGCCGCCTATCCGGATGCAAAAATTATCAGGATAGTGCGGGATTTTCGCGATTCTGCGATTTCCATGAGGCAGCTTCCCTGGGCCAGCCGCCAGGCATTGGTCAATTGCTATATTTGTAGCGAGTGGTTTGAAAGGACAGGTGACTTCTTCCTTCAGGACGACAAAAGCCTGACCGTGAAGTATGAAACCCTGGTGCGGGAGCCAGAAAAGGTGCTGACGGAGATTTGCAGTTTTATTGGCGAGTCTTTCGAGAGCGGAATGCTTGATACCAGCTCCTCGGGGATGGATGTCATGTCCCGCAACGAATCCTGGAAACAGCAGGTGACTGGAGAGTTGGATGAAAGTCGCCTTTATCGTTGGAAGAAGCAGCTTGACCCGGAGCAGACGGTAGTCTTTGACTATGTTTCCGGAAAGTGGTTGAGCAAGTTTGGTTATGAGGTGAGCAGTCATCCTGCGAGTACAGTGTTCCTGGCCTCATTTGAGCGAAGCTTTTTAGAGGAAGTTTGCGAGCAGATCGTGGCGGCAGCGAAGCGGGGAGTGGCTATCGTCTATACTGCGGATGCTCCCAAATCCTGTCCAGTTTTGGTTGATTTACGCAGAGGGAAATCCTGGTCAAAGTACGGCAGGGCTTTGAGCTTTGTTGTTGTGCGCGCCCTGCGTGGCCACAGAACGTTTGGGTATGTAGGTGACCAGAAGGGTACCGGCTTTGTGGCCAGGCTTCTTGAGCTCTGTTTTGGTGTGGATGTGATTCGCAGTCTGGAAGAACTGACTGTTTGAGTGATGCGATGAGGAAGTGTTGATGAAAGAAATGTCAGGTTTTTATTTTTCCTCAGTAGTGGGGTTCGGCTTCGCTTATCTCGGGGCTGAGGTAATTGGTTGTGGTTGAGCCCGTCGTATCCTGTTGTATAACCTGCATGAATCGAGGGGCTCAGCTAAAACAGACCCTCGAACATAACTTGAGCACAGTTGCCGGCTTTGGTGGGCTGGTGGAGCTCTGTTTGGTCAACTTTATTAAGGATGAGGAGGGGGAGCGGATTGATACCTGGGTTAGGTCGCTTGGCTCGAGGCCTCATTTCAAATACTTCGTCACCAGAGAGCTGTCTGTGTGGCATGCCTCAGTGGCAAAGAATACCGCTCACATGCAAGGTGATGGAGATGTTCTCCTGAATTTGGATTGCGATAATTACTTGTCCGCAGATTCCTTGAGTGTATTGGTGGACAAAGAGAAGGCCGGGTTTCCTGCGTTGTTGTTTAGTGGGTTTACCGGCGGTTTTCGGGAAGAGTTTACCCGTCACAAGAAGATCCTGGGGCGCATCAAGGGTGCGGTCAGGTTTTTCGTCAGCTCTCTCGACGGGTTGAGGTCAGGTTTGCGGATGAAGTGGCGGCCGGTTTTGCTGCGCAGTAAGCGGAAAGAGGGGGGAGGCGACTTCAACGGTACTTATGGTCATATAGGTATTTCAAGGGAATTGTTCAATCGAATTGGTGGTTACGATGAATCGCTGCCGCCTATGGGAGGGCAAGATAAGGACTTGTTATGGAGAGCCTATAATTATGTCGGAGTTGTATTTGAGCATGTGCCTCAGCCCCAGAGTTTGCTGCCTATCCTGAATTCCAAAGTAGATTCTATGAAGAATACCGATATTACGGAGAGAAGCTGGACTGGACTGCAGGACCAGGCTACCCGGAAGTCTTTACAGTCAATCAGGGTGAGAGCGCTGCAAGTAAATACTTCAAGCCAGAACTTGGGTGTGCCGGTTGAGCGGGTTTTTTGACCCGTTGGCCAGGTCTCCGGGTTGCGGTAGTTGTTTTTTTTATGGGTTTTCCTCTGGCCCAACACCTCTTGGGACATTAGTGGGAGGTTAACGTATGATGACGCCCTCTCCGGGCCAGATAGCCCGCTAATATTGAGCTGAACAGATCAGCTCTGACCCTGAGCGCTAAATTAGGTTTATTGATATGAAAGCTACTGAGTCCGGGAATGCTTTTCGCACTTACCTGCGACTATTGAAGTACCTGCGACCGCTGATCATACCCTTTGTGGTCAGCATTGTGGGCTTCACCATGTTCGCCTCCAGTCAGGCCATGATGGCCAAGATGATGGAGCTGATTATCGAGGCTCTGAACCAGAAAAACAGCGACGCGCGTCTCTACCTGCCAGCGGCAGCGGTTGGAATCTTTATGATTCGTGGCCTGGGTACCTTTCTCGGTACTTACTACAACGAGTATGTGGGCGCGAAGATTATTCACTCCTTGCGCGAGGATATTTTCGCCAGGCTGCTGGTGCTGCCCGCGGAGTATTACGATCGCACCAGCCATGGGCAGATTATGCACAGGGTCAGCTCCGGGGTTGGGCAGGTAAAGGCCGCGGTTACCAATGCGCTGAAAAAGCTGATTCAGGAAGGCCTTTCGGTAATCGTACTGTTGGGGTATGCCTTTTACCTTAATTGGGAGCTGTCCCTGGTGTTTCTGGTGGCAGCTCCCATTTTGGGGTTGCTGGTTTCCCGTACCGGCAAATACTTTCGCAAGTACGCCCGCAGGAATGAAGCGGCTCTCAGTCAGGGGTTGCAGATTCTCAAGGAAACCCTCAGCAACTTTATGGTGGTCAGAACCTTTGGTGCGGAAGGCTACGAGTCCAAACGTTACAACAAGGCTTTGAGTGCGGCGTTTAAGACGCAGATGAAGATTCGCCTGGTGCAGGCTTGCTACTCGCCAATTTCCCAAACCATTATTGCGATGGCCGTGGCGGCAATTGTGGCCCTGTTATTGGATCCGGCCATTCTGGAGAAGTACACCACCGGTGAGTTGGTCGGCTACCTGACGGCAATTGCCCTGATTCCCAAGCCAATGCGTCAGTTGAGTGGTGTGGGTGTGATTATCCAGCGGGGTATTATCGGTGCCGAGCTGGTGTTCGAGGTACTGGACGCCGACAAGGAGCGCGATACCGGTACCCATGAGAGTGAGCGGGTTAAGGGAGAGATTGAGATCCGCAACCTCACCTTCAGCTATCCGTCACTGGATAAGCCGGTTCTCAACAGCATAAGCCTGAATGTCAAAGCCGGTGAAATGGTGGCTCTGGTGGGGCGTTCCGGGAGTGGCAAGACCACCCTGGCGAGCCTGCTCTACCGCCACTATCAGGTACAGTCCGGGGCCATTTTTGTGGATGGCGTGGATGTAAATGACTACCGCCTCGGCAATCTTCGCCAACAGTTTTCTGTGGTCGGCCAGGGGGTCACCCTGTTTGACGATACGGTATTCAATAATATTGGTTACGGTATGGCGCAGTATGGCGAGGAGGAGATTCGCCAGGCTCTGGCCAGGGCCGAGGCGCTGGATTTTGTGGAACAGCTGCCGGATGGTATTCACAGTGTTGTGGGGGAGAGCGGTTCCAAACTGTCCGGGGGCCAGCGTCAGCGGCTGGCGATAGCCAGGGCGTTCCTGAAAGATGCTCCTATCCTGATTCTCGACGAGGCGACTTCGGCGCTGGATAACGAATCGGAAGCAAAGATCACTGCGGCCATTGAAGAGCTGGCAAAATCGCGCACCACCATTGTGATCGCGCACCGCCTCTCGACCATTCAGCGTGCGGACCGGTTGATCGTGATGGAAGACGGCGTGGTCAAGGAGGAGGGCAGCCATCAGCAGTTGTTGCAGAATGGCGAATACTACAAGCGGCTCTATTCAGCCGAGTATCTGCAGCAGGGCAGCGACTGAGGTCGCTGTCAGTGCCCCTGTACATTTTTGTAGGCGTCTACCTTGACGCCCAGAGATCCCAGTCCACAGCCAATAGTTTTGCAGGCTTTGAACCAATAGCGAATATTCTTTTCCTTCCGCTGCAGCAGCAGGGTGCGGGCGAGGTACTTGGTGAGGCATGAGGTGGCCTTGCCGGATTGCCGCAAAAAGTGTGTGACCTGGTTGGCGTCGGCTCCTTGTGAGGCCTGCTCTCCCATAGTCAGTCCGATGCGGAAGTTGCGGTGGGAGAGCCATCTGACGTTGGCTCTCTCCAGTGGTATGTCCTCGTAGATGACTGCCTCAGCACAGCTTTTGATAGGAACGCCCAATGCATGGGCTGCCCGAAACAGCTTGCTATCGGTGCCTCCTGCCAGGGGTTTGGATTCATCAAACCAGAGCCCATGGCGGGTCAGTACCGTGAGCGGCAGGATCACATTATTGGTGCGGCAAAAATCCAGCTCAGTGTCGGTGGGTTCGATCTGGCGCTGAAAAAAAGCCTCGTAGTATTTGGGGACCGATGGCGGCAGCACGGAATAGACGGCGCCGTGCACGACGGTCTCCTCGGTCTGGCTATTGAGGTAGGCCCAGATGTTCACCAGCCAATCAGGGTCAAAGCGCTCATCATCATCGACGAAAGCAATATGGCTGGCCTGTCTGTCCAGCGCGGCATGGATACTGGTATTGCGGGCGCAGGGAATGCCGAGCTTGGGCTGGTGATGATAATAGGCCGGGTGGGAGGTGGTGCCCGCGCTGGTGACCAACCCTTGCATATGCTGTTGCTGGTCGTTTTCTACCACCTCGAGACTGATACTGAGCCCCGCCGGCAACTTCAGTTGCAGGTAGCTTTCGATAAACCTGGAGAGCATCTGTGGACGTTCCCTGGTGCAGACGCAAATGCACAGGTGAGGGACGTGGGCTCTTTCTGCTGCCATTTGGCTTTTTACCTCGGTGTAGCTGGCCGTGGGACATGGCCGGCCTGAACAGGATGTATAACGGGAGTTAATAGCTGTTATTACCTCCGGTCATTATAGGAAGTGGGTGCAATTAACAGAAGGGCTGCGATCCCATTATTTGCCGAAACTGCCACGGCGGCCACAAGCCTGGCTGCTCCGGAGCGCCAGTGGCAGGTAGTCGAAGGGGGGACTGGGGGGTTAGCTATCCTGCGGGGGGCTGGCAGCCTCACTGCGAGCCTCATCCGTCAGCCAGCCGTGATAGCCGTATTTAAGGTTATGAGCCTTTTTGTACAGCAGCTGGTCGATAGCCTTGTGGATCAGGCGCACCTTTCTGGCGGCCTTGCGGCGGGCCATGGCTTTAATCCAGTAGGCAACAGGAATGGTGTCCGACCAGCCCAATCCATCGATGACTATCAGCTTCTGTGGCTGCCCCTGCTGGCACTGTACAACCACATTGTGTAGCAGCAGGTTGCGGGAGGGCATGCCCAGCTCACTCCAGCGCTGGCCAAAGCGTTGCAGGCAGGCACTGATGGCCGGGGTCTCCCCCTGTTGCCAGAGATATTGTTTGAGGGTGATGGAGATCTGGCCATCGTCATCCCGTATCAGCTCGCTGCTGAGGCCCTCGCCCAGGTTGGTATTGACCAGGCCGTAGCAGCGCGGCACCAGCTCAAACGCCTCTTCGCCGATATGCCGCTCAATCAGTTGATAGGTATGCAGCTCCTGGAGGTTGTCGTTAAACCTGTCCAGCGGCTTAAGGCGTTTCAGCAGTGATTTTTCACTGCGTTTCTTCTCCGGGCTGCGATCCGGCCGCAACACCTTGATGCAGCGGCCACTGTCACCCGGGTCGACAAAGCAGAGGCGGTTGCCGCCTTTGGAGAAGGCTTCGCTGCTGTCTCCAAGGTGCAGGGTGGGCTGCTGCATGTCGGTGGGCTCCATTCCGGTCAGCCGGTGATGCGCTCAAAGAGCTCGGCGTACTGCCTGGCAATGGTGGCCTTGCTGTAGTGCTGGTCGTAATGGGCCTTCGCATTGCTGGCCAGGGTGGAAGCCAGTTGTGGGTCCTGCAGCAGACTGTTAATGGCTGTCGCCAGTGCCCCGGCGTCATCGATCGGGGTGATAAGACCGGTACGTCCATCCTCGATAAGCTCGCCGGGCCCCTGTGAGTTGGCGGCGACAATCGGGCATTCGTGAAACCACGACTCCACCACAATACTGCCAAGGCCTTCGTGGCGTGATGGACAGACAAACATGTCTGCGGTCTTCATCAGGCTGGCAACGTCGTCACGCCAGCCCAGGAAGCGTACCCGCTCCTGTAGTCCCAGTCGGTTGCTCAGCTTCTCCAGCGCTTTCTGCTCCGGTCCATCTCCTGCCAGCCACAGTATGGCATCCGGGATTTGCGGCAGGGCCTGCAATAGCACATCAAACGCTTTGTTGGTGTGCAGGCGCCCGGCTGCCAGCAGCAGTGGTCGGTCGGTGGGGGTGTTGAAGCTGTCGCGTGGTATTGCTTCTACCGGGCTTTCGTCTGCGAAGTTGGGGATCTGCACAACACGATCTGCAGGCATGCCGCCCTTGATCAGGTGATTGCAGATACCCTGGGTGATGCCCACCCAGTAGTTGGCGTGACGGTAATACTTGAGGTCGTAGTAGTGCCCCAGGCGGCAGACCAGCTGGTAATCCCCCGGCGGTGTAATCTCGCTGGCGCGGTTCATATAGGTGAGCACAATCTCCGGTGCCAGCTCGCGCAGGGCATGGCGGTAGGCCGCGCGATCCAGCGGATCCAGCTTGTTGCCAAAACGGAAAGTTTGTACCGGTACGCCGGCGGCTAACAATTGCGGAACCCGATGGGGATTGGCACGGGTAAACGCGGTTTGCTCGAGGCGCGGGTTTTCTGCCAGTGCGCACACCAGCCGGGTGTAGAAATTCTCTGCACCGCCAAAGGGGGCGCCGGCCAGGCTCTGTACGATTTTGATGGTGTCAGCCATGGTTCTCCTGCCAGACGTAGGGGTGACTGAAGGGCAGTTGCATGCTGGCCTCGACGATGTATTGGGCGTAGAGCGTGTTGTTGATCTCGCGGTGGAAAAACTGGCGGCAGTTGCTGGCCCAGTGGCGACGCATATCGTCGTCATGGTGGAAGGCCAGCAGTTTCTCTTTCAGCGCTTCTACAGAATCAAAGTAGACCAGAGTCTCTGCGGGGAACAGCGAGGCAAAATCCGCGCTGCCGTCGGTAAAGGTGAGAACGCCGTTGCCCGCCATCTGTGCCATGCGGGCAGAGGAGTACCAGTGCAGGCCCTCCTGGCGATTGAGGTTCAGCCCCATGGCGCTGTCCGCCAGTGCCAGGTCGTAGTCGCGGCCCCAGACCCCGGGTACACCGAAGCTGCCGGGAGTGTGGAAGCGAATCCGGTTTGCAAGATTATCGTGGATATCCTGCACGATGCGGCCGCGCTCGGTGTAAGCCTCGGACTTGCTGCAGAAGATCAGGTCGTGCTTCAGCTCGGCTTTGCTCCTGGCACTGGCGTCGTAGAATTCGACTGCCGGGTCGACCGGATTGGGCATGTGCAGCAGGCGGGCACGGGCGCCGGCGTAGCGCTGCAGCTCCCGTTCGCCGGTAGAGACAAACATGGCGTCCACCACATCACAACGATGGCGGATTTTGGCGTCATTTTCCGGCACAAACAGCGGGTCGTTGTTGCAGCCTGCGATCACTACACCGGGGCAGAGTCTGCGAATCTCTGCCAGGGTTTCGTTAGTGATGATGTCGCAGTGGCCAACAATTACCAACTCCGGCTGGTAGGCCTCCACCGTCTGCAGCAGGCGCTTGTTGGACTTTTTCACGCCCAGGTCGCGGATGCCAAACGGCGCCTCGAAGGCGGCTACGTCGCGGTCACTGAAGGGCTGTACATGGTGATCGTTTTTGATCAGGCCGTAGAAGAGTTTCTGCGCCCAGTTGACCCGGGTGTAGCCGTACTTGCGGTACTGCTGGTGGGCGACGTGAACGATGCGCATGAGGAAAAACCGGCTGCAAAATAAAGCCGCGATGATAGCCCAGATGGCGTCGCCAAGTACAGCCGGCCCCGGGGGTTCCGGCCCCGGAATGGTGCGCCAGTCACAGAGGTTGTTGCGGGGCTGGCGTCAGCCCCGCTGCTGTTGATAGCGGGGGTTGCCCTGCAGCGCCTTGTCGTACACTGCCAGTGTGGCGCGGGCCTGGTGCTGCAGCGTAAATTGCGGGTCGAGGCTAATGGTGGGGCGGCTGGCGAGGCAGCGGGCGACGGCGCTGCAGAGCGCCTGCTGGTCACCCACCGGTACCAGCCCGTCGGGATAGCTGTTGCTGAGGGACTCTGCCGGTCCGCCATAGTCATAGCTCACCACCGGGGTGCCGATGGCGAGGGCCTCGATAACGGTGCGACCGAAAGGCTCGGCGTGCTGGGAGAGATTGCACACCGCCGAGGAGATCGCGTAGAGGTTGGCCATCTGGTCGCTGTAGCCAAGAAAGGTAATGTGCTCCTGCAGTTGCGCACTGGCCACCATCTCCTGCAGCTCCGTCAGGTACTCCTCTTTACCGGGGTTGGGACTGCCCACAATCAGGCCGTGACAGGCCACCCCCTGGCTGACCAGCTGGCCGATCATCCGGATAAACTCAATCTGTCCTTTCCAGCGGCTGAGGCGTCCCGGCATCAGCACGATATTGCCGGCGCGCAATTGCGGGAAGCTCTGGTAGAGCTGTTCCTGCCAGTCGCTATCCACCTGATGGGCAGGGTTGAACTGGTCGGTATCCACGCCGCGATGAATCAGCTCAATCTTGCCCGGGTCAATCTTCGGGTAGTTTTCCAGGATGTAATCCTTGACGCACTGGCTGATGGCAATCACCCGGTCGCCGCAGCCCATAATGGCGCTGTAGGCACTGACGGAGTAGAGGCCGTGGAAGGTGGAGACCAGCGCAGGGCGCTTCTCCGGGGGAATTTTTTTCAGGGCCAGCCACACCATCCACGCCGGTATGCGTGAGCGTACATGGATCACGTCCGGCTCCAGCTCCAGCAGGCGACGGCGCAATTCACGCACGCGCAGCAGCGAGCTGAGTGACTTTTTGTGTACCGGAAAGGTGACATGGGTACTGCCTTCCTGTTCCAGCAGTGTCACCATGCGGCCGCCGGCCGACATGACCAGGGAGTCGTGCCCCTGGCTCACCAGATAGCGGGCAAAGTCGACGGTGCCGCGCTCTACGCCTCCGCTGTTCAGCTCCGGCAGTACTTGTAACACTTTCATGGTTTATTCCTGTTCGGCAGGCCAGCGGGCCAGCAACAGCTTGGCGATGCGTTCCGCTTCCTGCAGGGGCGCAAACGCGGGTGTCTGGTCAGCGCTGCCGGTGTTGCCAATCTGCATCAGGCGGCCGGCTTCTGTCAGGTCCCTGAAGCTGTCGCTCAAGCGATTGGCCTTCAGCAGTGGCATCTGCAGCAGGCCGACGCGGGCACCACTGCTGAGGGCTTCATAGACCATGGAGACGCTGTCTTCGGTGACCCAGATAACCCCGCATTGCCGGAAGTGGTCCAGCAGCCACTGGTGATCGGTCTCCTCCAGCGGGACAACCTCAATTCCGGCGGCGCGCAGCTGCGGGGTGGCCGCAGCGAAGGCGTCGGGGGTGCGCCGCGAAGTGGTCAGGGTCCAGCGTATCTGTGGCTGGCTCGCCTGCAGTTGCAGCAGCTGCTGTACAAGATTGTCCGTATCCCAGCCGTAGTAGTTGGAAGGGCCGCCAATCAGCAACAGGCCGCGGTCCGGGTCAGCCTCAGTGGAGGGCAGGATGGGATTGAGCGCGCCCTCGGTGTTGACCACCCGGTGGCTCTCCTGCTGGCCATCGTGTCGCGGCAGCGCGCAGAGATCAAACAGCCATTTGGGCAGGGTGGGTTTGGAGAGCAGTACCACTCTGCCACCACGACGCAGCTTCTGCTTCAGGGCCGGCCAGTGGGTGCGGCGACCGGCGCCGAGAATCAGGTCGGGCCGGAAGGCTGGATCTATGTCGGAGGGCTGGTAAATACTCAGCCAGCGGGTATCCGTTGGCGTCAGTCTGCCCAGTGCTTCCGCCAGTCCCCGCAATTGGCTGACGTGACCGGATTTGTCATCGGTGACACAGAGAATATTCATTAACGCTTCTGGCATTGCTGTTCGTTAGCGGGGCATATTACCCTGAAATGGGCGGATACTCGATTGGCGTGTGGTAGTATGAGCGCCTTTCCGGAGCCGGTTCACCTTTCAATACCCGACGCTGCCAGAGTGGCCACCAATGGCGCTACCTGCTGAAGACACCCCCTGATGCCCGCACGAATTCTCTACACCGCTGTTTTCTACCTGATCCTGCCGCTGGTGCTGTTGCGCCTGCTGTGGCGAGCCCGCAAGGCGCCTGCCTACGCCCGCCGTTGGCGCGAGCGTTTTGGCTGGGTGCCGCCGCTGGCCGCCACCGCTGCACCGCGTGTCTGGGTACATGCGGTATCGGTGGGTGAGACGCTCGCTGCGCTGCCACTGATGCACCGCTTGCTGGACAGCGGCTATGACCTGGTGGTGACCACCACCACTCCCACCGGCTCGGAGCGGGTGCGGGCGGCGTTGGGCGATTCGGTTTATCACGTCTATGCCCCTTACGACCTGCCGGGGTGTCTGGGCCGTTTTCTGCGTCGTACCCGGCCACAGCTGACGATCATTATGGAGACAGAGCTGTGGCCCAACACCATTGCGGCCTGCGCCTCCCGACAGGTGCCGGTGCTGGTGGCTAACGCCCGCTTGTCGGAACGGTCGGCCAGGGGGTATGGGCGTTTTGCCAGCCTCGCCTCGCATATGCTGCAACAGCTCTCCTGTGTGGCAGCACAGCATCGTGAGGATGGCGAACGGTTTGTGGCGCTGGGGTTACCGCCAGAGCGGCTGGCCATTACCGGCAATATCAAATTTGACCTCACCCTCAATGATGCCCTGCGTTTCAGGAGCGAGCAGGTACGTCAGCGCTGGCTGCACAGTGGCGAGCGGCTGGTGCTGTTAGCGGCCAGTACGCACCCTGGCGAGGATGAGTTGTTGTTGCAGGCTTTCGGGGCCCTGCGGGCTGACTGCCCGCAATTGCTGCTGGTGCTGGTACCGCGTCACCCGGAGCGTTTTGAGGTGGTGGCGGAAATGGCTGCGCGGCAGTTTGTGGTTGCCCGCCACAGCAGTGGTGAGGCGATTGCTGCAAATACCCAGGTGATCATCGGCGATACCATGGGTGAGCTGATGGTCTTGCTGGGTGCCTGTGACCTGGTGTTTATGGGGGGCACCCTGATTCAGCATGGTGGTCACAACTTCATTGAGCCGGCGGCCTGGGGCAAGCCCATGGTGAGCGGCGATTCACTCTACAATTTTGCCGAGGTGTCGCGCCTGTTGATGGCGGCGGAAGGGTTGCTGGTGGCGGCCGATGTGGAAGAGCTGACGGGCCACATTCGCGGGCTGTTGCAGTCGCCGCAGCGGCGGTTGCAGGTAGGGGAGGCTGCCAGGGGGGTGGCGGAAGCGAATCGTGGTGCCTTGCAGCGCCTGCTGCAGGAAGTGGAACGGCTGCTGCCCCGCCCCTGACTGTTGCTCAGTTAGCGGGGGACAGCTGCCACGGTGCCGGGGCTGCCGGCGTTTATTCGTATTTGCTGCGCTGCACCTGGTTGCCGGCATCCAGCCACTGGTTCAGCTTCAGCACATCTTCCGGCGACAGGTTGCCGGCGACCTGCTTCAGACGCAGCATATTAATAACGTAGTCGTAGCGGCTGTTATCGTAGTTGCGTTGCGCCTGATAGAGGTTGCGCTGGGCTACCAGCACGTCCACCAGGTTGCGGGTTCCCACTTCATAGCCAGCCTGCGTTGCTTCCAGTGCACTGCTGCCGGAAATGATCGCCTGCTTGCGGGCGCGCACCTGTGCCACATCGGTCACCACCTGCAGGTGCAGGGAGCGGGCGTTCTGGATGATGTTGCGCTGGGTCAGGTTGTAGATCTCTTCCGCCTGCATCTGCTGCTCGTAGGCCTGGCGGCGCTCGCCGGAGACCCGCAGGCCGCTGAAGATCGGCACGTTCAGTTCCAGTGCGATGGTACTCTGCTCATCGTAGCGGGTGTCGGTGGGAAAGGCCGAACCACCGCTGGGTGTGATGTCGGTGTTGGTATCGTCCCGGTCCACGTAGTTGTAGCTGGCCGTCAGGGTGGGCAGGTGGTTGGAGGCCTTGGCGCGGGCGTTGCTCTGTGCGGCATCAGCCTGGAAGCGGGCTACCTTCAGCTGGTAGTTGTTTTCCAGGGCGAAGTCTACCCACTCGCTGCGGGTGGCCGGCTGCGGGTTGACCACTTCGAACTGCGCCACCAGTGGTGCGACCTCGGCGTGTTCACTGCCGGTCAGCACTTCCAGTTGCTCAAAGGCGATACCCAGGTTGCCCTGCGCTTCCAGTGTAGAGGCCGTGGCGGTGTCATAGGCGGCCTGGGCTTCGTGCACGTCGGTGATGGCGGTCAGTCCCACCTCAAAACGCTGCTTGGTCTGCTCCAGCTGGTGGCCGTAGGCGGTCTCCTCGGCGCGTGCGGTTTCCGTCGCATCAATTGCGCGCAGCACATTAAAGTAGGCCTCGGTAACCCGCACAATAAAGCTCTGCTGGTCGGCGCTGAACTGGGCCTCTGCCTGCTGGCTGACGGTTTTGCTCTGCTTGTAGCCAAACCAGGCCGCCATATTGAACAGTGGCTGGGTGAGGGTAAGCATATACCGCTCGTTCTCACTGTCCTGCTCGTAGTCGGTTGAAGCCGGTGGCTGGACGGAGGAGAGGTAGCCAATGGCGTCGCCATCGGTTTCGCTGTAGCGGGCCGAGGCGTTGATCTGTGGCAGCAGTCCGGCACGACCGATAGTGATATTTTCCTGGGCGGCGCGGTAAGCAGCTTCGTCTGCTTTCAGCTGATGGTCGTACTCCAGCGCCAGCTGGTAGATATCCTGCAGCGTATCGGCATGCAGGTTGGCTGAAGACAAACCCAGAATTCCGGCAATAGCCAGAGAGAGACGTCTTTTGAGCATGGAAAAATCCTGTTTTTTGCGAAAAATGGTCTTTTCGGCGGGGTGGCGGCAGTTTACCCCTTTGCCGGGGGAGCGTCGACAGGGGGGCTGGAGCAGGGGGTTAATTAGTGTTAACTCCGCAGCTTGCCAGGGGAACCGGGCGTTGAGGAGTGGTGCTGCTGAAATGGCCTGCAATTTGTGATTACTGCGGCGATGTTTATGATAGGGGCTGCTATTGAGGCCGGTGTCAGCCGGTTCGTCTGGAGAGTTATGTGAGCAGAGTTTTACCCGAGGTCTTGCAACCGGTGTACCGGGGCGGCGATGTCGAAGAGCTGGAGCCCGATATCCTGCACCGCGGTTTTTTTTCCATGATCCGCCGCCGCTATCGCCATCGTCGCTATGATGGCAGTTGGAGCGGCGTGATTGAGCGGGAGCTGCTGCTGCGCGGCCAGGCGGTGGGGGTGGTGCTCTACGACCCGGACCATGACCTGATCGGCCTGGTGGAGCAAATCCGTCCCGGCGCCTTCGGTGATGTCAACGGCCCCTGGTGTATCGAAGTGGTGGCCGGGATGGTGGAGCCGGATGAGCCGCTGGAATCCGTGGTCTGGCGCGAACTGCAGGAAGAGGCCGACCTGGTGCCGCGACAGGTGGAGTACATCTGCGAATACATGGCCTCCCCGGGGGGCTGCGACGAGCGGCTGCACATCTTCTGCGCGCTGGCCGACCTGCAGGGGCTGAATGGCGGGGTCAACGGCCTGCCTGAAGAGGGCGAGGATATCCGCCTGTTGATTTTACCGGCGACACTGGTGTTCGATAACCTCTACGGTGGCCGCTTTAACAATGCGGCGACCTTGATCGGGTTGCAGTGGTTGCAGCTCAACCGGGAGCGGATTCGCGTTGCGTCAGCTACGGGTAACTGACAGGTGGTAAACGTTTTGGGGACTCATAAGCACAAGTACCGGGTGAATCTCAGTGAGCAGATGGCACACTGCGAAGCCAATTACGCGCGTTTGCTCAAGCTGATGCCCACCTTTGACGAGTGCGAGCACTGGCACTACGACGTACAGGCGGGCAGCCAGACCTGGCAGATCCACCTGCGGGTTACCGAGCGGGCTCCCTACACCACCACCCTGGAGGTGTGCCAGCAGGATACCTTGCACCACTGGGGCAGCTCGCCGACTTTGCAGGTGCGCCTCTACCACGATGCCCGCATGGCGGAAGTGGTCTCCTGCCAGGGGCATCGGCGGGTGCTGCCGCGCTACGATTACCCCAACCGCCAGATGTATCAGCAGGATGAAAAAGCCCAGTTCAACCGCTTTCTCAGTGACTGGCTCAGCCACAGCCTGGCCCATGGCCAGAGCCGGTCACGGGTGTCACAGTCCTCCGGTACCTGAATGTGACACCGGCAGGAAGCGAGATCTTCCGCACACACTTTGACCGGGGCCATTGCTATACTTGCGCCCAATCTGCCCCCCAATCCGGGGTGGCGATCCCCGGATGACAGGAAGCGAAGGATCGACCTGCACCTGCCAGCCTCAGTAAGGTGTGCCGACAGCGCACTATGGCTTAAACCCGATTAACGAACGCAGACATGGACTTACGGCCAGCACCACAGCGCGTGCTACAGATATCCGACAGTCATCTGGGCGGCAGGCCCGGAGAGACGCTGTTGGGCCTCGATACCGACGAGAGTTTGCAGGATGTCCTGCAGTGCCTGCGTCAGTCTGAGCCACGTGCCGACTATTTGGTGGCCACCGGGGACATCAGCAGCAACGGACAGATGGCGGCCTACGAACGCTTCCTGCGTTCCCTGGAGAACAGCTACGGCCGTCCATTGGCGTGGCTGGCCGGCAACCACGACCGGGACCAGTCCATGCGTGCTTTCCCTCGCGAGAGAGTGGCAAGGGAGCTGGTCGAACTGGAGCACTGGCAGCTGATCCTGCTCAACTCCAGCCTGCCGGGCCATGAACACGGCCTGATTGCCGACGAGGAACTGCAGCGCCTGGAGCGACAGTTGCAAGCCTGTGACAAACACGCACTGGTGTTTGTGCACCACCAGCCGGTGCTGGTGGGCAGTCGCTGGATTGACCAGTACGTGATCCGCAACGCCGGCGCCCTGCTCGGCTTGCTCAGCCGCTATCCCCATGTACGGGCTCTCTGCTGGGGCCATGTACACCAGGACTTCTCCTCCCGCTGGGGCCACTTCGGGCTCTACAGCGCCCCTTCCACCTGCATTCAGTTCAAGCCCCGCTGCGACGATTTTGCCCTCGATACGGCCATGCCGGGCTACCGCTGGTTTGACCTGCACGCCGACGGCGAGTTGGTGACAGGGGGGGAGAGAACGGCGGAAAAGTCCTACGCTATAGACTTTGCCTCCGGTGGTTATTGACCTTACGCAGGCAGCCGCCAAGGCCAGCACACCGGTGAACAGTCCGCCCAACGTACAGGCTCCGGTATGGCTACCCTGATTTATATCCACGGCTTCCTCAGTTCCCCGCAATCGCTCAAAGCCGAGCTCACGGCCCGCTGGCTGGAGCAGAATGCCCCCGATATAGATTATCGCTGCCCCTACCTCTGCCCCTATCCACTGGAAACCCAGCACCAGTTGCGGGAATTGATGGCGGAGCTGGAGGGGGAGAGCGAAATTGGTTTTGTCGGCAGCTCGCTGGGGGGGTTCTGGAGCACCTGGCTGGTGGAGCACTACGGCCACCGGGCCGTGCTGGTCAACCCTTCGGTGCGTCCTTTCGAGCTGGTGCACCGCGTGTGTGGCGTGCCGCAGCACAATTTCCACACTGATGATGTCTACACCATGACTGAAGTGCACGCCGGCCAGTTCCGCGATGCCTACTGCCAGCCGCTGCGGGACCTGAGTCGTTACTGGCTGCTGGCCCAGACCGGCGATGAGACCCTCGACTACCGTGAAGCCGAAGCCCGTTACGCCGGTTGCCGGCAGACCATTGAAGAGGGCGGCGACCACGGCTTCCAGGGGTTTGAGCGCTTTTTGCCCGATATCGTCCAATTCCTCTTCCCGGCGCGCACCTGATCCCGGATACGCGGCCCGGCAGGTGCCACTGGCGAAGCGATTGTGGTACAACTGCCTCCTTCGTCACGCACGTAATCCACACAGACAATCACGCAGTAATACAGACACCACTCTATGTCGAACTATACCGCTCAGGATATTGAAGTTTTAACGGGGCTGGATCCGGTCAAGAAACGCCCCGGCATGTACACCGAAACCACCCGCCCCAACCACCTGGCCCAGGAAGTGATCGACAACAGTGTCGATGAGGCGCTGGCGGGACACGCCCGTAATATCGAAGTGGTCCTGCACAAGGATCACTCCCTCACCTGCTCCGATGACGGCCGTGGCATGCCGGTGGATATCCATCCTGAGCAGGGCAAGCCCGGTGTGGAAGTGATCCTCTCTACCCTCCACGCGGGCGGTAAATTCTCCAACAAGAACTACCAGTTCTCCGGCGGTCTGCACGGTGTGGGTGTGTCGGTGGTGAACGCCCTCTCCAAAGCGCTGGAAGTGACCATCAAGCGCGATGGCCAGGTGCACCGCATCGGCTTCAAAGATGGCAACAAGGCCAGTGACCTGGCGGTGATCGACAGCTGCGGCAAGCGCAACACCGGCACCAGCGTACGTTTCCTGCCGGACCCCCAATACTTCGATTCCAACAAATTCTCTGTGTCGCGGCTGCGCCATGTGCTGCGTGCCAAGGCGGTGTTGTGTCCCGGTCTGCGGGTGGTGTTCAAGGATGAGCAGAGTGGCGAAACCGATGAGTGGTACTACGAGGATGGTCTCAAGGACTACCTCGCCGCCTCTACCAACGGCTGGGAAACCCTGCCAGCAGAGCCTTTTATCGGCAGTTTCAGCGCCGATACCGAGGCCGCCGACTGGGCCGTGCAGTGGCTGCCGGAAGGCGGCGAGCTGATTCAGGAGAGCTACGTTAACCTGATCCCCACTGCCCAGGGCGGCACACACGTCAACGGCCTGCGCACCGGCCTGCTGGATGCGCTGCGGGAGTTCTGTGAATTCCGCAACCTGCTGCCCCGGGGCGTCAAGCTGGCCCCCGAGGACATCTGGGCCAACTGCTGCTTTGTGCTCTCCTCCAAGCTCGCGGATCCGCAATTCTCCGGCCAGACCAAGGAGCGTCTCTCCTCCCGTGAGGCGGCAGCGTTTGTCTCCGGTGTGGTGAAAGACTCCTTCAGCCTGTGGCTCAATCAGCACACGGAGGACGGCGACAAGCTGGCGGAGTACTGCATCAGCAACGCCCAGAAGCGGGTGCGCTCCAGCAAGAAGGTGGCGCGTAAAAAGATTACCCAGGGACCGGCACTGCCGGGCAAACTGGCAGACTGCTCCAGCGGCGAGCCTGAGCGCAGTGAATTGTTCCTGGTGGAAGGTGACTCGGCTGGTGGTTCTGCCAAGCAGGCCCGCGACCGCGAGTTCCAGGCGATCCTGCCGCTGCGGGGAAAAATCCTCAACAGCTGGGAAGTGGACAGCCAGGAAGTGCTGGCGTCACAGGAGATTCACGACATCTCGGTGGCCCTGGGGATCGATCCCGGCTCCGACGATCTCTCCAACCTGCGCTACCACAAGGTTTGCATCCTCGCCGATGCCGACTCCGACGGCTTGCACATCGCCACCCTGATCTGCGCCCTGTTCGTGCGTCACTTCAAGGCCATGGTGGCGGCAGGACATGTCTACGTGGCGATGCCGCCGCTGTATCGCGTTGATATCGGCAAAGAGGTCTACTACGCCCTTGATGACGCCGAGAAGGATGGTGTGATCCAGCGCATCAAGGCAGAGAAGAAAAAGGGCACTATCGGCGTGCAGCGCTTTAAGGGTCTCGGTGAAATGAACCCGCTGCAACTGCGGGAGACCACCATGGACCCGGATACCCGCCGCCTGGTGCAGCTGCGCGTCGAGCCGGGTGACGACACCAATCAGATGCTGGATATGCTGCTGGGCAAGAAGCGCGCGTCTGATCGCAAGGTGTGGCTGGAGGAGAAGGGCAACCTGGCGGATACCGGTCTCGAAGTCGCTGTAAACAACTGAGCCGGATGCAAGTTTTCAGCATTGCAAAAAGGCGGGTAGCAATACCCGCCTTTTTTGTTGCCGGCTGGTTATTGTATCCCTATCTGGAGGGGCTGTGTTGTCGCGTCGGCATTACTTCACATCAACCCCATTAATTGACGCGTTAATTCCGTCGCCGAGACTTCCCGGCAGCCTGCCGTGTCTTCACCGCACCACATAGGGGAAAAATCGGTGCTGCCGTTTTTCTCCGCCTCTGCCCGCAAGGCGTTCACCAGATTCGCCGCCAGCGGAAATGCCGGCGCCTTGTCGCAGAGGGGGCCAATTTCTCTCATCAGGCGATTGACGATGCCCCGTGCCGGACGACCGGTAAAGACGTTGGTGATCGCCGTCTGTTGACTCTGCCCGGAGGTGAGGGCGTGCCGGTGCAGGGGGCTGATCAGGGATTCCTCGCACAACAGGTAGGCAGTACCAATCTGCACCCCGGCGGCGCCCATTCGCATGGCGGCTTCGATGTCCGTCCGGCTGGCAATGCCACCGGCGGCGATCACCGGAATCTCCAGTTGCGCGACGACTTTGGGCAGCAGCGATAGCGTGCTCTCCTGCACATTCAAATCGTGGCTGAGGAAGTGGCCGCGATGTCCGCCTGCTTCGGTGCCCTGCACAATGACGGCATCCACGCCCCGGGCTCGCAGCCACAGTGCCTCGTCTGTGGTGGTGGCGCTGGCAATAACCCTTGCCCCACCGGCCTGAACACGCTGCAGTAACTCCGGCTCCGGCAAACCAAAATGAAAACTCACCACTTCCGGTTGCAGTTCTTCCACCACCCCGGCCAGGTCAGCATTGAACGGATGGCGGGCCGGAGTGCTGCTGATGCGGCTTACGTCCACACCCAGCTCGGCGCAGTAAGGTGCCAGCAGTGCGTACCAATCCTGTAAGTCATTCTGATTGGCGGCGGGGCTTTGGTGGCAGAAAAAATTCAGGTTGAGCGGGCCTTCGCTCTGCGCGCGAAAGCTGGCCACTTCACGTCTGATGGAATCTGCATCAAGAGTCGCACAGGGAATAGACCCCAATCCGCCGGCTCTGCTTACCGCAGCCGCGAGGCGGTAATCCTGGGCGCCTGCCATGGGCGCCTGGATCAGCGGCAGTTCTGTGCCGAACAGGTCGGTAAATTGCGGGTTGCTCATAGTAGTAATACTCCCTGTGCCAGTCATCGGTGCTTGTCTGCTGTCGTGGCGTAATCGAAGGTAGGCTATGGCCGAGAGTGTTGTGCCTTGTAAGTTACACCTATTGCGCCCATAGTGGGGCGTAGCTACTGCTTGGCGTGATAGCGGCAAGCAGTGGGTCACCTGGGGGCGCGATTATCGCCGGGATTTCACCACCTGCATCTTCCCCGGGTACTTGAACCATTCATTATAGCTGGCAACCCGCTGGCTCTGCTCTGTATCCGCCGGGCAGGACCTTGCTAGTCGTGGGTTGCAAGCACACCTGTTGGGCGGGGCGAAGAAGTCTCGTTCCAAGAGCTACATGCTCACAGCATGCGTCGCCTGATACAGAAGTTTTGCCGGCACTGGAGCCGCTGTTAATCCCATGAGAATTATTTGGAAATCTCAAGTCTCGCTTCCCCAGTCGCTGATTGTTTTATGTTTTTGTATCAGCAGCTGCCTGGTTGCGGGGAGCGTATTGGCCGATGTAGCCCCGGACTTGCCCGAGCATGCCTACCAGCGTACCTACGGTAGCGGCTGGAGTTGCGTGCGAGGTTATCAACGAGTGCAAAACCACTGTCAGGTGATGGTGGTGCCAGACCACGCCTACCTGAATGCCAGTGGCAGTGGCTGGGATTGTGAGCGGGGTTATGTGAAAGGACGGGATCAATGTGACGCGGTACAGCTGCCGGATAACGCCTATCTGGTGGATTCCCAGTACGGTCCGGGTTGGTTGTGTCAACGAGGTTATCGACTCAGGAGCGGTTACGGAGATCGTCAACCGACCTGTGACAGAATTGCTGTTCCGCAGAACGCGTTTTTGACCGAGGCGCGTTATGGCCGTGGCTGGGAGTGCGAGCCGGGTTACAAATTGGAAGATGATCGGTGCGCGGCTATTGTGGTTCCCGCCAATGCCATCTCGGAACACTCCCGCTCAGGGAAGGGCTGGCGTTGCAAGCGAGGTTTTAGTGAAACGCTGGGTGGTTGTGAACCGTTGCCGCTGCCGGAGTTTGCCTATCTGGATCACGCCGGTCTGGGTTGGCAGTGTCAGCGTGGATACCGCAAGACGCAAAGCCATTGTGAGGTGGTGCCGATTCCGGAGCATGCTTTTCTTTCAAGTGCCGGCGACGACTGGCGTTGCCGGCGGGGCTACAGCAAAACGCAAAACCGTTGTGCGTTTATAGAGTTGCCACAAAATTCGCACCTGGATGCAGGCGGGAACGGTTGGGAATGCAACGAACCCTATCTCAGGTCAGGCAGTTCCTGCAAGCTCAGGCAGGGGTCTTAATGGTGAGAGTGGGGGAGTGTGTGGAGACGGGACAAGCTGCAGCATGAAACGTTACCGGATAGTCCATCAGACCTTGTACCAGTTTCCCGGGCCGGTACAGTTGTTACCGCATACATTGAGGATACGCCCCCGTGAAGGGCATGAGCTGCGTATTGAAAGTTCAACCCTGGCCATAGTGCCGGAAGCCAGGCTGCGTTGGCACAGGGATGTGGAGGGCAACTGTGTGGCAACAGCCCACTTTATCTTTATGGGTGCGGCGCAGTCGCTGAATATCAACAGCCAGATTATTATCCAGCAATACGATCAGCTGCCCCATGATTTTCTGGTGGCGGATTACGCGGTCAGCTACCCGTTTGCCTATCAGCCCGAAGACAGCATTTTATTGGCTGGCTATCTCGGTACCACTGAAGAGCTGGACTATGCTCTGCTGGATCAGTGGTTGAGCGGTATCTGGCTGCCGGGTACACCGGTGCAGACCGCGGCGCTGTTGCTGCGCCTGAACGAAAAAATTCACACCACATTTCGCTACCAGAGACGGGAGGAGGAGGGTGTGCAAACCGCCGCCCAAACCCTGCTCAGCGGCTCGGGTTCCTGTCGTGACTTTGCCAACCTGATGATGATTGCGGCGCGCCGGCTGGGGCTGGCGGCGCGCTTTGTCAGTGGCTACCTTTATACCGCCGCAACCACCGCACAGTCCGGCTCTACCCATGCCTGGACGGAAGTTTTTATCCCCGGCGCTGGCTGGAAAGGTTTCGATCCCACCATCGGCAAGCTGGCCGGGCCTGCACACATAGCCGTGGCCGTGGCGCGTACACCGCGGTCGGTGCCACCGGTAGCCGGGGCCTATCACGGCGCGCCCGGCGCCAGCATGACGGTGGATGTGCGGGTATCGTTATTGGATTGAATGGCCTGACTGCGGGAGATCAGGGATGAAATTACAGACCCATTGTGAACTGCAATTTGTCACCGATATGCCGACGCCGTTTGTGCTGATGCTGCGACCGCGCAGCGGGTCCCAGCAGTGGGTGGCCAGTGAAGAGTACCTGCTGCAACCGGCGGTGCCGGCGTTTGAGTTTACCGACGAGTACGGCAACTTGTGCCAGCGGTTGATGTCCCCGGTGGGCAACTTTACCATCTCCACCTCAGCCTGTATTGAGACTGCCGATCAGGTGGACCAGGCGCCGGGTGGTGTGTTTGTGGAAATCCAGAACCTGCCCGACCGGGTGCTGCGCTACCTGCTGCCCAGTCGCTTTTGTGAGTCGGATCGATTCGGTGATCTGGCACGCCAGATTACTGCAGGTCATTTACCGGGTTACGACCAGGTGGTGGCGATTGAACGCTGGTTGCAGGGCAATGTGCCGTTCGCACCGGGCAGCAGTTTTTCATCCCTATCAGCGGTGGAGGTTTATCAACAGCGTTCCGGGGTCTGTCGTGATCTCTCTCACCTGGGAGTGGCGCTCTGTCGCAGTCTCAGTATTCCTGCGCGCCTGGTGGTGGGTTACCTGTACGGGTTACAGCCCATGGATCTGCACGCCTGGTTCGAAGCTTACGTCAATCACCGCTGGTATATCTTCGATGCCACCCAGGCTCAGAAACGGGGTGGCTATGTAGCGGTGGGCTATGGTCGTGATGCGGCGGATGTGGCCATCTACAATCAGTTCGGACCGGCCTTGACCCCGGTGCGTCAGCAGGTGTCGGTGGTGCAGGTGTGACGGCCAGCTAGCAGCCGGGAATCAGCGGGTGCTGGCGGCCTCAATGGCTTGCACAATGGCGTCTTCCTGCCATTGATAGAACGGGTTGTAGCGCAGCCGTTGAAGTCGTGCGAGGTCGTTGTTGAGCAGGGCACTCTCACCACGTGCGGGGATACGACCGAGGTTGACCATTCCCGGTTGGCGTTGGCTGCCGTCTCCGTAGATCGGGTCCCGGGGGGCAAAAGGAATGGACGTGTGGGAGAGAGAGTAGATCTCCAGCGGCCACTTCAGGTCAGTGACTTCCGTGGTGACGGCATCGCTGCCTTGTAAGCGGTTTTGCAGCACCACATCGCGGCTGTCGGTACTGGCGTTGGTGATCAGGCTGACATCATAGGGGTGGTTACTGTTGAGCAGTGCGTCGGGAAGCTGACGGAAATCCCGGTCAAAGAGCAATTCGGACCAGGCGCTGCGGTTGATGTCGTAGAGATAGAGGTGGTGACGCCCCGGGTTGAGCAGCTCCAGCAGCGCGCTGACATTGGCCCCGCTGTCGACAGTGGCATCGGCAACGGAGGTAAACACCTGTGTGGGAGGGAAGGGAACACCCCCGGCCGGGGTCTGCTGCTCCCGGATACGGTGTTTCACATCATCGATCAGATCGTGAATCTGGGTGGCGGCGTTCATGGTGAATGAGCTGTACTTGTAAGGGTCGTAGGGAGGCAGCAGGTTTTGCCAGGCGAGTTTCTGCAACCCCGGCAGACCAGAGAGCAGGCTGGGCAGCCAGGCATAGCCCGCCGCAGGGGAGACTCCCAGTGCCGGTGCCAGCAGAGTCAGTCCGGCGGGTACCACCGGCTGGTCGCCCACCATGGCAGCAAGGGCGTAGTCCACCGCCAGCAAACCACCGTTGGAGTAGCCCACCATATAGATGGGCGTCTCGGGGCCCAGCTGTGTGCGCAGGTGCTGCATCGCCAGGGCTACCACTCGCTGCCAATCCTCGTGCTCCACCTGCAGCAGCGATGATGGGGTGGTGCCGTGCCCCGGCAGTCGCAGGGCCACGACCCACAGTTGTTCCTTGCTCAGACGCTCTGCCAGCCCGCGCATGGCATAGGGGGAATCGCTGAGACCGTGCAGCAACAGTACGCCTGCCCTGGCTTCAGGCTGGGGCAGCTCGTGGGTGCGGTTCCAGTTGTCCGGGTAGGCGGTGGGATCCATGCTGCTGCCGGCCTGGTAGCGCCCCTGGGCGGCACCCTCTGTTTCGCCGAGGCGGTCGTAAATGCGGCTGGTGAGCTCACGGAACAGGCGTCCTTCCAGCTCCTGGTAATCGGCCAGGGTCATCTCCGGCGGCGCAGTGTCGGCATCAAATTCATAGCTGAGTGTGGTGGTGTGCCAGAGGCCCAGCGACGGCAGGGTGAACTGATACAGCCAGAGTCCGGCATAGGTCAGCAGCAGCGCGATGACTACACCAGCGGCGATGCGAAAGTAGGGGATCTGGCGTTTTGGGGCGGGAGCTGAGTCTGTCGGCGTTTCCATGTCTGGCAGAATATTCCCAATAGTTGAAACGAAATGCATCAGGGTAATCCGTCACGGCAGCCTATCGGTGCCCGCGGTTGTCCATGTTAACCATTGTACTGCGGCCGGGCACTGCCTGCGGAGCGTCATGATGGCCACAGTCTGCAGTTGCGGCTCATATCACGGTTTCCTGGCTAAGGTTGAACCTGATGACAGTGTAGCGGGTTGCCGGGAATCGCGGGGCGATTGCCCCGCCCGGCACTGCGGTGTCCTCAGTCCGCCGGATTGCCGACCGCAGCTTGTGACGCGAGGGCAGGGGCGCGCTGCCCCACAAACAGTGACAGTACCACACCGGCCGGAAGCATAAACCACAGCCAGTTGAATGCCGTGGCGTAAGTGCCGGTAGTGTCCCGCAGGTAGCCACCCAATGGCCCTGGCAGGAACGTGAAGACTACCAGTGCCAGGCTCATGATGCCGCGTACCCTTCCGAAGTTCTCCAGCCCGAACAGCTGTGCAATAAGGGCCGCCCATGCCGGGATCATGCCGCCCATGGCGAAGCCCACCATGCCGGCGGCAATCAGGAAGGTGGGTACGCTGTTGGAAACCAGCAGGGGAAACCAGCCGATGGCGGCCAGCGCCATAGTCACGCTCAGCATACGCCGCGGCTGCAGGTGATCGCAGAGCCAGCCGAGGGCGAATTTACCGCTGATGCCACAAATGGAATAGAGGGAGATCATCAGCGCCGCGTTCTGCAGGCTGAGGCCGGATTCACGGGCGTAAGGTGCGATGTAGGTGACGCACAGCAGACCGAGGAAGCTGAGGAAACCGATACAGAGGGCGACCAGCCAGAAGTTGCGGTCGGCCAGCAGCGCGCTGGTGCTGATGGAGCCGGCTGGCGCTGTGGCTGACAAGGTTTCGTCGGGGACCGCAATGCCATCGGGAAACTGTCCGACATCGGACGGGCGGTTGATGGCAAACAGGGCCACACCGGGTATCAGCAGCAGGGCGATTCCGCAGCCGATGGTGAGCAGTGTGGCATCCCACTCCAGACGGGCCAGCAGCTGGGCGGCGATCATGGGCATGATAAAGCCACCGAGGGATATGCCGGCCGCCGTGATACCAATGGCCAGCCCACGGCGTTTTGAGAACCACTGTGCCACCATGACCGTGGTGGGGATGGCGCCGAGCATGGCAATCCCGGGAGCGAGCAGAAAAACACAGATCAGTGCCGCCTGCCACAGGCTCTGGGCCAGCGACAGGGCAATAAATCCGAGACTGATGGTGGTGGCTCCGACCAGCATAATACGTTTGGTCCAGCCCTTATCCGCCAGATGGCCGAGCACCGGCCCCAGCAGTGCGCCGCCCACAGCAAACATGGCAGACGCGGAACCTATCTGGCCCGGGGTGGCGGACCAGGCTTGGGAGAGAGGTTCGATAAACAGCCCCAGCAGGTACATGGTGCAGCCCATTGCCACAAACTGGCTGAATGTGCAGATGGAGAGTACTCTCCAACCGTAAAAGGTGCCTGACGAGGTGGGTACAGCAGTAGACATGATGATGTGGATCTCATTGTTATGTGGGGCTGGCCGGGTTTCGCCCTGACCATTGCCCTGTAATTCCGCTTTTAACCAGTGCTGGCTGCGGATCAGCCGCGAGCGGGTAGCACGGAAGTGTATCGTCTCAGCCGCCCATGTTCACCTTGCCCCAACATTTCCTTACGCTTGCGGCTGCCGGCGGGAGCGGGCTTTGCAGCTGAAATTCTGGCGCCACTGGGGGATAATGGCGCCCTTTTTCAGCTGGTGCATTCATGGCCAGCCGTCGTTGGAGAGGTACCCGTGAGCAATAACCCCAATGAGATGATCCCGGCGGGATTCGAACCCTATGACCTGAGCAGCATGCCGTACCTGTCCGGTTTCGGGGATGTGTATGTGCACACCGGTGTCGATCATCTGCTGTTGGGATTGCGGGTGCAGCCCAACCACAGCAACTCCCTGGGGGTTGCCCACGGCGGCATGTTGGCCACCATCGTCGATGTTGCCTGTGGTCGTGCCCTGCGACAGCAGTCCGAGACCAACCGGCCGGTGGTCACCATCAGCCTGGACCTGAAGTACCTCAGCAGCGCCCGGCTGGGCGATTGGCTGGAGGTCCACACCTCGGTGCGCAAGGGTTCCGGCAATATTGTCTTCTGTAACTGCGAGGTGCGGGTCGGCGAGAGGGTGGTTATCACCTCTGCCAACGTCTTCAAGTTTATTCGCGCCTGAGTCAGTGCCGCAATGTCGGCTTCAGCCCACCACAATCAGCGGGCAGTCGAGTCGGGCCAGTTGCGGCGCCAGCTCCGCCAGCCAGTGGCGGCGTGACACCACCACATAGTCAAAGCGCCGCCCGGCCTGTAGCAGGGCTTGTGGCAGCTGTTCCCGGGACAGGTGGTGCAGACTCGTGCCTGCCGGCAGCAAATCTGCCAGCGGGGGTTCCGGCAGCCGCTCACTGGTGTGCACCAGGCTGACCTGCAGTGCCTGGCCACTGAAGGGCGCCAGCAGCGCGGACAGGGTGTGGCAGAAAGCGGCTCCGGCGCCGTCGATTACCAACAGGTGTTTGCCGTTGCGGGCGCTGTTATAGCCGGGGCGATTGTTGTCGTAGATGCACGGGTCGTAGATACAAAAATCGGCTTCGCCCAGATGTTCGAAGTGAAAATCCCGGCGCCGGCCGCGCATACTGCTGACGCTCCAGTGCAGTGCCAGAGGCTCCGCCCGCTGGGCCAGTCGCTGTTGCAGGCGACGGGCCATATCACCGAAGCCTGCCAGCAGGGTGAGGGTATCCAGTTGCCGGGGCTGACCGGTAAAGAGGCAGATCTCGCGGCTGAAGGGCAGGCTGGCGGAGTTGATCAGGTCCGTGTCCTCAATCAGCAGGCCTACCACCGGCAGCTGCAGTTGCGCCGCCATGGCCAGGGCATACTCCAATACGGCGTCGGAAATCCGCGCGCTGTCTGTGGTAATGACCACGCGGGCTTGGGGGGGCTGTCCTGGACTATTCATTGCGGTTGCCCCGGTGACTCATCGGGGTTATCTCCCCCATTGCCTTCCCCGTTCCCGTCGTCGTTTTTATCGCAGGAGCGGGCGGATTGGTTGCTGCTCTCCTCACCGTCGTCGTGACGGGCGAATTGCCGCTGCAGCTGTTGCCAGGTCTCTATGCGGGTTGCGATACGGCCGTTGATGCTGTCCGGCGGGTAGTGGCCGTCGGCATCGGCGTCACCTGTCGCCAGGCCACTTAGTGTGCTCATCACGTCATCCACCTGTTCGGCGGTGTAGATGTGAAACTGTCCGGCCGCCACCGCCTCGCGCACGTCACGGCGCAGCATCAGGTGCACCTGGTTGCTGGCGGGGATAATCACCCCCTGGTCGCCGGTGAGCCCTGCGGCCTGGCAGATATCAAAGAAACCCTCGATCTTTTCGTTCACCCCGCCAATGGCCTGAATCTGGCCGTGCTGGTTCATGGAGCCGGTGACGGCCAGGTTCTGGGCCAGGGGAATTTCGCCTATGGCGGAGAGCAGGGTGCAGAGTTCGGCGGCGGTAGCGCTGTCGCCATCCACACCGCCGTAGGACTGCTCAAACACCAGTGTCGCCGCCAGCGGCAGGGGACGGTTGCGGGCAAAGCGGTTGGCCAGGTAGGCGCTGAGGATCATCACCCCCTTGGAGTGAATTTCGCCGCCCAGTTTGGCCTCGCGCTCAATGTCGATTACCTTGCCGCTGCCCAGCCGGGCGGTCGCGGTGATGCGCGATGGACTGCCGAAGGCCTGGTCCGCCAGTGCAATCACCGTCAGGCCATTGACCTGGGCCACGGCACTGCCACTGGTGGCAATCATGCTGATGCCGCGGGTGATCTGTTCGTGGTAGAGCTCACGAATGCGGTCGTGGCGGTAACGGCGCTTCTCCAGTGCCTGTTCCACATGTTCCAGGGTGACGCTGGCGCTGCCTGCCTTGCCGGCCCAGTAATCCGCCTCCTTCAGCACATCGCTGACGAAATCCACCTGCAGGCTGAGCTTGGTGCTGTCGTCGGTCTGGCGCGAGGCCGCTTCAATGATTCGTGCCACTGCCTCACTGGTGAGGGGCAGAAGATCGTCGTACTGCTGACGGGTGGCGATCATGCGGGCGTAGAGCAACTGGCTGTCGCTGCTGCGGCCGGTGCTGTGGGCAAAGTCGGCTACCACCTTGAAGAGTTTGCTGAACTCGTTGTCGTAGCGCTTGAGCAGGTAGTAGAGCAGGCGCTCGCCGGTGAGGATCACCTTGACGTCGATGGGCATGGACTCTGGTTCCAGCGAGATGGTGCTCACCAGGCTTAACACCTCCTCCAGAGAGGAAATGGTCACATGGCGGGATTTGAGCGAGCGCTTTAATCCCTCCCAGGCGTACATGTGGGTCAGTACTTTCTGCGCGTCGAGAATCAGGTAGCCGCCGTTGGCGCGGTGCAGGGCCCCGGGTTTGATGAGGGTGAAATCGGTGACCAGCGTACCCATGTGGGAGACGTGCTCGATGCGCCCCACCAGGTTTTGGTAGGTGGGATTGTCCTCGGTAATGATCGGCGCTGTCTGCTGGTGGGTATTGTCCACCAGCAGGTTGACCTGATAGCGGTGAAACCCCTGTGCCCGGTTCTCCACCTGCTCATCGTCGGCAGCTTCACCGTCCGGCAGGAAATCGTCGGCGTTCTCGGTGGCGTTTTTCTGCACCGCCGCCAGGTAGGCCAGCACATTGTCCTGCTGCTCGTAGCGCTTCTCGATGCTGTCGATAAACTGCTCTACCGTCAGCTGGGTGATCTCCTGGTTGAGCTTTTTCAGCTGCCGGCTCACTTCGCGGCGGATCAGTGGCATCTCGCGCACGTGGGCCTGCAGTTTTTTCTGCATCTCCTCGATCTTTTGCTCAATGGCCTTTTGCTGATCCTCCGGCAGCGTCTCGAACTCCTCGGCGGTGATCACCTTGTCATCCACCATGGGTGCCATGGTGTAGCCGGACGGGGTGCGCATCATGGCCACACCGCTCTCCTGTGCCTCATCGGCCAGGGCGCGGAAGTCGCTCTCGTAACGCTCGTGGGAGCGCGAGCGAATCTCCTCGCGGCGACGCTGGTAATCATCGCTCTGGAAAGCCGCGGGAATGGCGGTGAGCAGGTCTTCCACCAGCTGCTGCATATCCTTGCGCAGCATCTGGCCCATGCCGGGTGGCAGGCGCAACAGTTGTGGCCGTTGCGGATCGTCGAAGTTGTTGACGTAGCACCAGTCAAACAGCTCAGTGCGGGGCTGCTCCTGGCGGGACAAAATCTGCTTCACCAGTTCGTGTTTGCCCAGCCCCGGCGCACCCAGCACAAACAGGTTAAAGCCCTCGCGATTGATCTCCACGCCAAACTCAATGGCTTCCAGCGCCCGCTCCTGTCCCAGGGGGACTCCAAGGGGTTCCAGCTCACTGCTGAGGGTAAAGCCGAAACTCTGTGGGTCGCAGCTGTTGTAGAGCTGCGCGGCGCTGAGCGGTGTGATCATCCTGCCTGTCCTTGCCTGCGGGCTTTGCCTTTTGAGCATAGGATAAAACCCGGGGACCCTCTATTGACGGCGGTCAACCCCGGCCGTCATACCGGAGGTGTCGTCATCCGTTCAGCGTGACCTCAGACAGCAGCAGACGACAGGGGTGCCGTGCCGACAGCAGCAGCTGTTGCTGTGCCGGCAACAGGCGGGTGGCGCTGGCCAGGGGCTCGCCACTGCCGGGGTTGCGGGCGTAGCGGGGGTGGGCGCCGCTGGCCACAATCAGGCGCAGGCGGTGGCCGGCCTTGAAGCGCCAGGCGGTGGGCCAGCAGTCGATACGGATACGGCGAGCGCCGTCGGCGTCGGCGGCGGGGTGTCCGGGGCGCAATCGCAGGTAGCCGTCGCTCACCTGAATGGGGCGGCCCTTGCGATCCACATCGCAGAGACAGACAAAGAAATCGGTGTGCTCGCGGTCGGAGTGCACGCTCAGCTCCACGCTCACCGGCCCGATGATGTCCAGGTCATGGCTCAGGGTTGAACCGGTAAAGCTGACGCTGTCATCACGGGCTTCCAGCGCCGACATATCCCGTACCCTGGAGTGCCCCATGGGGGTGGGACCGTGCATGGAGGGGGTGGGATTGGCCGGGTCATAGGTGTAGCCAACGCTGCCTTCATCGAGGGTCGAAGCGGAGTGCGAGAGCACCTGACCCTGGCGCAGATAGAGCCGCAGGGGCCTGGCCTCGGGCGGAGGCCAGGCGGGGAACTCCAGCCAGCGTTTGGCCTGCTGCAGGTAGAGGCGTACCGGCTGGCGATCCGCGCAGGGCGCGCGACCGCTGCCAAGATCGCCGAAAAAACCGATGGCTTCCCGCAGTCCACGCACCATGCCGGCGGGTGAAGCGTGGTACCAGGGACCGATGGTAATCCAGACCGCTTTGCCCGCTTGCTGGCGGACGCTGAAATCCTGCAGCTGGTAGGGCAGGAAGGCATCCTGCCAACCGGCTACCATATTGACCGGCGCCTCCAGGGTGGTGGCTGCCGCGGAATAATCTATGGACTGCCACCACTCATCGTCCGGTTCGTGACGGATCCACTGTTGCCACCAGGGCACCGTTTTACCGAACGCCTGCTGGTCCAGCTGTGCCAGTGGCAGTTGGTTGTGGAAGGGCTTGAGCCGCTCGGGCTGCGGGCGCTGCATGCTGTTGAGTGCCTGTGCGCCCACCAGCTGCTGCATCAACTGGGTCCAGCCCAGGGTGCCCTCCAGGGTATAGCCGCCGCCGGCACGCAGCTCATTGCCGAAGTTGGAGAGTGTCATCATCAGCAACATGCCCTGCAGCTGTTCACCGCGGCCGGCGGCCATGGCCCACTGCACGTTGCCCAGATAGCTGGGGCCGAAGGTGTAGATCTGGCCGCTGTACCAGGGTTGGCGCCGGATCCAGTCGAGGGTATCGGCTCCATCGGCCTGCTCCTGGCGCATGGGATCCAGTTGCCCGCCGGAACCGGCGGTGCCGCGCACGCTTTGGGCAATCACCTGCAGGCCGCGCTCGGCCATCAGTGCGGCCATCAAACCGAACATGCCGCCGCGGCCGTAGCTGCTGCGGATCAGCACCAGGGGCCCCTGAGGTTGGTCGCCACTCCAGTAGTGATCGGTCAGCAGCTCCACGCCATCGCGCATGGCGACAGGGATATCGGTTTCCAGCTGGATATCGCCGGTCTGCCGTGGTGGCAGGCGCAACAGTTTGCCGGCGAGCCAGCGCAAATAAGGATTAGCGGACATGGCGGGGGGCGGCCGCGGGCAGGTCATGCATGGGGTGATACTCCATTATCGTTTACTGACACGGGCTGCGCCTTCCGGGTGCTTGTGGTTATGGGAATGCGAGGTGGGTGCTCTGCCGGGATGGGCGTCAGCCATGATGTTACACACTCCGGCATTGTTCAATGCGCCGCAAGGTGGATGTCAATGAAGCGTGCGCATGAGAGACCCTGTGAGCCAGGTGGCTGCCGCCGGCGTACCCATGATCGGTTTACTGGTATGGGGTGGGAGATACAACATGCGGACTTTGAAAGTCATGGTTTTGGGGGTACTAGCCCTGTTGTGCGGTTGCAGCGCGGTGGTGCCCGGAGATTACGCGGACAATAAGCCCCAGCTGCACCCGGAGACATTTTTTAACGGTAGCCTCAGCGCCCATGGGGTGATCAAGAATCGCAGCGGCAAGGTGATCCGTTACTTCAATGCCACCATCGACGCCAGCTGGAGTGGCGATACCGGCAGGCTGGAGGAATCTTTCCTGTTTGACGATGGCGAAGAGCAGCAGCGTATCTGGACACTCAGGCGCAACGAAGACGGCAGCTATACAGGCACAGCTGGCGACGTGATCGGTCCGGCGCAGATTGAAGTGGCGGGCAACAGCATGTTTCTCAATTACGTACTGCGCATCCCCTACAACGACAGCACCCTGGATATCCGCGTTGATGACCGCATGTACCTGGTGTCGGAGTCGGTGCTGCTGAACGAATCCGACCTCAGCAAATTCGGTATCAACGTGGGTTCCATGTTATTGGTGATCGAAAAGCGCTGAGGCGGTTCAGACCTGTTCGGTGCCGGGTGGGAACCCCTCGTCGGCACTGACCTGCTCGCCCCGCAGCAGGCGTTGCACTATGCCCATGTCGGCGTAGTCGCGCCATAGCCATCCTTGCCCACCACATCCACCCGCTCGGTAAGCACAGTGTTGCCGTTGCAGGCGAGGTGGCGGATGCGGAAATCAAAGGTATCGGGAAACATGTCCCAGACGCCGTCGGGGCCGAAGTGTTGCAGCACAGCGGCTTTGCCGCGGTAGAACTCCAGACCCACGTTCATGAATTCGATATCGCCGGCCAGTAGCGGTTCGATGGTGCTGAGGTCGCGGTCGCTGACGTTCGCGCAAAATGCGCGCACGATCTGTTCCGGGGTCATAACCCCTCCTGTCTGCTGAATGGTGTTTGCAGGGGATTATTGTAGGGGGTGGGGTGGCTGGCGCGAGCGCCAGCGATGCGCAATTCAGGCCGACTTATGGAGCGGGATGGATGGTGTTGTCAGCCCAGCAAAAAGCGCTGTGCCAGCATGGCCGCTACCAGCACCGCCAGCACCGAGAAACTCAACTGCAACATTTTGGCAGGCAGGCGTGGCGCCAGGGCGCGGCCGGCGACCAGGCCGACAATGGTGGCGCCTATAAACCACCAGCCAGAGACAGGAATCACCGCTCCGTGCCAGAGCGATTGCGCCACCGTGCCGGCCGAGATCAGTGTGATGACCGCCAGCGAGGTGGCCACCACACTGTGCATACCCAGCAAACTGAAATGACGTATGCCGGGCACAATCAGGAAGCCGCCGCCAACCCCCAGCAGGCCGCTGGTGAGCCCGGCGCTACCGCCGATGGCGAACACGGTCGTGAAACAGCGCAGGTTCCACTGGAAGCGGCCGGTGTCCTCATCCAGCAGGCAGTTACCCTGGCTGCCAAGGGGCAGGTTGGTATCCACCGCTGGCTGCAGGGCCTGATGGGTCATGCGGCCGGCGATAAACAGCAGCAGGGCGATAAACACCACCATGATCCAGTGGGTGGGCAGTTGGTGTGACAGCCAGATGCCAAGGGGGGCGCAGGCGGTACCTGCCAGCGCCATCAGCAGGGCCGCCCGATAGCGGACGATGCCCTGGCGCAGGCCGTCGAGGCTGCCCACCAGGGAGGCGATGCCAATGGCGATCAGCGAGACGGGGGCGGCCTGCTGCAGGCTGAAGCCCAGCCCCAGCATCAGTGCCGGCACCGCCAGTACCCCGCCACTGCCGGTTAATCCCAGGGCCAGTCCCACTCCGGTGCCGAGCAGTAATTCAGTCAACATGGATGGTATGTCTTCTACACAGGTTCTCGGGAGGACTCATTGTGGCGGTAAATATGGCAGTGCCGCAACGAGACTTTGTGGTTGGCTCTGCACTGACGTCTGTTGGCAGTGCCCCCATCCGTTTACTGCGTGAGGATCTGGGAAGGTGCAACCAATGGATTAGTGGCCGGACTCGCGCTGGTCAAGATAGACGGTGATCTTCTCCTGCAAGGTATTCAGCTCCACCGGCTTGCCGATAAAGTCGTTGGCGCCGGATTGCAGGTACTCGGCCTTTTCATCTTCCTGGGCGCTGGCGGTCATGGCGATGATCCAGGGATGGGTGTCGGAAGCCAGCAGTTTGCGGATGCGGCGGGTGGTGTCGAGCCCGTCCATTCCCGGCATCTGCCGGTCCATTAAAATCAGGTCGTAGCTGTGGCGGCGCACGGCTTCGATGGCTTCGCCGCCATCGCCGACACAGTCAGCGGCATAGCCGAGACTCTCCAGCATCATACGGGCGATGTCGCGGTTCATCTCAACGTCATCCACCACCAGGATGCGCAGGGGCACGGCGGTGGTGGCGCTGGTTATCACCAGTCCGTCTGCGGGCGCTGCGGTGCTGCTGTCGACGATCTTCAGTGGCAGGTAAAAGCTGAAGGTAGAGCCCTGGCCCACGGTACTGCTGACGGTGATTTCGCCGCCCATCTGGTGGGTGAGCTGCTGCGAGATGACCAGCCCCAGGCCGGTGCCGTCGCGGCGGAAATTGACCCCGGTTTCCATCTGCTCAAAGGGCCGGAAGAGGCGCTTGCGCTCGGCTTCGCTGAGGCCGCTGCCGGTGTCGGTGACGGCGTAGCAGATGTACTGGCCGGCATTGGCCCGCAGTGAACTGACACTGATGGTAATGCTGCCGCGCTCGGTAAATTTGATGGCGTTGCCGAGCAGGTTGAGCAGGATCTGTTCAACGCGAATCTCGTCCCCCATCAGCGCCTGTGGCAGGTTACCCTGGAAGTGGGTGTAGATCTGCAGCCCTTTGACCAGGGCCTCTACCTCCATCAATGCCACACTGTTTTCCACCACTTCGCGGGGATTGTAGGGGGCGTTGGTGAAGCGCATGGCACCGGCATCGATTTTGGAAAAATCGAGGACGTCATTCACCAGCCGCAACAACAATTTGCTGTTTACCAGAATGCGATTGAGAAGGTCCTTTTGGCGCGGGTCCAGCTGGCTCTGCTCCAGCAGTTGCGCCACACCAATAATGCCGTTCATGGGGGTGCGGATTTCGTGGCTCATGGCCGCCAGGAAGCGACTGCGGGAGGCGCCTTCGGCGCGGGCCGCTGCACTGCGTGCCAGCAGGCGGGCGATGCGCATGGCAATGATAGTGAGCAGCAGGCCGGTGACGCCAAGTACCAGCGGGCGCACCCACAGTGGCGTCTGCCGATCCTGTATGGCCAGTGTCCAGCGGCCGTGGGGCAGCTGGATGGTGGTGAGCATATCGGCGTTGTTAAAAATGGCGCCATCGTCCCAGTAGACCGTGCTGGTATTGTTTTCGTCCCGCAGGGCAAGGCGGTAATAGGAGGGCACCTCCAGCAGTCGCAGGTCTTCGCGCAGGGAGTCGACCCCTACCAGCAGGGTGGCAAAGCCCCAGAAATCTGCGGCTACGTCATCCGGCCAGTGCACCTCGTCCCCCAGCTGCAGTCGCGCCCGCAGTGCCTGGCGATCCAGTGTCCCCTTGTGGGTAAAGATCGCCTTGCGCATGATCAGCGCCTGGCCACCCTGTATCAGCTTGACAGGACCTTCCACCACAATGCTGCGCTTGCGGATGATATCCAGCATGCGCAGGCGCTGATCCCGGTCCGACAGCAGATCAAGGCCGAGAGCTGCGTGGTTGCGGCGCAGCTGGGTCATATAGGTGACGACGCCGGCCGGAGCCAGCTGCAGACTCTGTACGTAGGGATTACTCAGTTCCAGGAATTCGGCGAACTCGAGAAAGCGATCCCCGAATGCGTCGCTGTTGGAGAGTGACTGCTCGGCGTTGGCTTGTACAAACGCTTCCAGTGCCAGCACCAGGGTTAGGTAGCGCTGCAGTGTGATCTCGATGTTGTCCTTGACGTTCGCCAGCTCGCGGCTCAGCAGCGCGGTGCGCTGGTCGCGGGAGTGGCTGTAGTCGACAGCGGCAAAAAGGGTTGTCAGTAACAACCCTATCACCGCAATCAGCGGTTGGAGTCTGGGGGTATGCATGGCAGGTTGGCGGTTCCTGTCTCCTGGGGCAGCGGTCCGGGGTTATTGCTTCGCTATTGTACCTGCGTCATCCAGGATTGTGCTGTTGCAGCAGCTCTTTAAAAGCGCGGCCGCTGTCCTGCTGCAGGCGCTGCCGGATCTGCTGGCACACCTCTTCTGGCGGGCAGCTTGAGGTATCTATGTTGAGGTCGTAGCGCGTGTTCTGGTAGATCGCCCGGTAAAACCAGGGACGCAAGCGGTCGAGGCGCTGCCGCGAGAGACTTTTCTGCTGTTCCGAGTAGCTGGAGTTGGTGAAGCGGCTGCCGATCTCACGGCTGGCCACCCGTTCTGCCAGTACCTCATAGGGGGGCTGCAGGTTGACCAGTAATACCGGCAGGCCCGCCAGTCGCTGCACACAGTCCTGCAGCAGCGGTGGGTCGCACATCAGCAGGTGATCGACGATGATATTACACCCCTGCCTGGAGGCGGCGGCGATCCATTCGTGAAATACACTCATGGCGTTGAGCCCCTGCTTACTGAACTGCCAGCGCAATGCAGCGTCCGGTTGTTCCGGGTCGAGCGGCACGGCACTGAATCCCTCGGCAGCCCGGTCACCGTGGTGACCGAAGCGGCGCGGGAAGGTGGAGGCAAAAAAGTGATCCACACCGTAGTGCAGCCAGAAGTCGTCGGCGTCACGCACAAACTGCTCGCAGGTGGTGGATTTGCCGGAACCGGAAGTACCGTTAATCAGAATGATCTGTCCAGCCATGGCCGCTACTCCGCGCTGTGGGACGGCTGCCCGGGCTTCAATTGCCCGCGGGCGATTTGGCGGAAGCGGCGTGTGTTACAGAACTCCTGGTTGTCGCCCCAATGGGTGACGCCATTGCACTGCCACTGCAGCAGTGACCAGACCACGGTGCGATCACTGTAGCCGGTAAAGATCAGTCCCTCGTCGATCTGGCCGTGGGCGCGAATGTCGCGGCCGTGCTCATCGGTGGCTTCGAACAAGACTTCCCGCGGGCCGACACGGCCGTAGTGCAATACCTGGCGTTTGCCGGATACGAGACTGCCGAGTTTGCCGTCACGCCAGATAAAACCGCCGATGACCTCCTGCTCCGCCGTCTCGCCTTTGGCTATGGCGTGAAAGGCGCTGCCATCGGCAATGCCCCAGAAGTAGCCGCCACAGGAGGACTTGTCGTAGATCCGCGGGCCGTAAGAGGTGTCGCGCATGGAGTAGCAGTCGATGGCCCACTCGTCGCCCTCGCAGCGGATTACCCCGGTCATGCGTCCCGGTTGTTCCATGTGGTATTTCTGTGCGGCCTGCTGGGCGGCAGTTTTGCTTTTCAGCTGGTGCAGCGGCGCCATGGCCTGCCACTCCAGATCCATGAAAAAGCCATCGTTGTCGTAGTGAATGGCGTAGCGGGAGAGTGGCTCCAGCACCTTTACCGACAGCGAGTTGTTGGCGGTCATGTTGAATTTTTCGGCGCCTTCGGGGCAGGCCTGCAGCTGGCTCCAGTTGTAGTAGAGGCAGTTCCAGGGCTGGGTGCCGCTGGGATCCCACAGCACCGGGCCGCCGTTGAGCAGTCCCATGTTGGGCCGGAAGTAGTACTGGATAAAACCGTGCTTGCGCTGTTCCGGAATGGAGATAGAGAACCAGACGCTCTCGTTCCAGTAGGGATTATCGTCCGGCTGCTCACAGAAGCGGTCCGGTTGCGGCAGGGTGTTCAGAAGCTGGGTGTCCATAGGCGGGAATCAGAATTATTGTCAGTGGCCTGACATCGTTATTGTGGTTCCAACTCTCGCACAGCAGACTGCAGATAACAACTGCAGGCGGGTGGTGGGCATCTGCCCGGGCAGGCAGCTATTTAATGGGGAAGATGTAGTTGAGCCAGCCCATCATGCGCAGCAGGATGCGGCGGATCAGCGAGACGTGCAGGGGGTCGTGATCGGAGATTATGGCAATCTTGCCCTGTACCCCGCGCGGTAACTGGTAGTCGTCGAGGTCTTCGTCCAGCTCAATGACCGCCACCGCCTGGCCGTGCACGGCCAGCTGACTGGCGGCCACCAGATTGCCCGACGATTGCAGGTCACCCTCCGCCAGTGCTGGCAGAACGGAACTGACCCGACCCGCGAATACATGGCCTGGCACGCCATCCAGAATCACTTCCGCCTTGTAACCCGGCTGCATGCGCTGCAGGGAGTTTTGCCAGAAACTGCCGGCAATCATCCGCTTCTGGTTGGGGATAAACACCATGGTTGGGCGCAGTGGCAGGGTCACGGCCATGGTGCCTGGCCGCAGCGCCAGCTGGGTCACCATGCCGTCGGCAGGCGCCCGCACGACTGTGTGTTCCAGGTCGTAAGTGGCGCGGGCAAGCTGGGCTTTCAGGCTGCCCACCTGTGCCTCGGCCAGGTCGACGTTGCGTTTGTTGCCGGCCTGCCGTTTCACCAGTTCCTGCGCCCGCTGAAGGTCGATTTGCGCAGATTGCAGGGCGGCTTCCACTTCAGCGACACGGGCCTCGTAAGGTGCCGGGTCAATGCGGAACAGCACCTCGCCCTGTTGCATGGGGGTATTGGCAACGGCGTCTACCTCCGTCACCAGACCGTCCACGGCGGGAATCACTGGCACACTGAAAAAAATCTCGCGGGCGTTTTTACTGTAGGGGTGGTTGTAATTCATAACCATCAGCAGGGCACCGATCAGGGCGACACCACCCAGCACTGCCGTGGGAACCGTCCACTTGGTCAGCGGAATTTTGAAAACCTTGAAAACCAGTGTGCAGAGACCGGCATAGGTCAGAATAAGAAGCAGGTCCATACTCAGCGCTCCCGGGTCTGACGCAGTTGCTGCACTTCCGCCTGCAGCTGTGCTACCTGTTGGGCCAGTTCGGCGAGGGCGTCGGTGGAATCCGTTGCAGTGCTGTCAGCGTTGGGGGTGTGATGGAATCCCCAGCCGCGATCCTCGCGGTAGAGGGTGGCCCAGATCCACAGCAGCGGCCAGATCACATGCAGGGTAAAGAGGCTGATCCAGCCGGCCACGTGGATGGAATCCTGGTGGGGATGGTTGCGGTGTCTGGCGATATCGTAGGGGATGTCATGGATGGCGATGACGGCGTAGAAAATAAAGATCGCCACGAAAAGGACCATGAACAGTGCGAAGTAATCCAGAAACATCAACGGCTCCTTTTGTTGGTTTCCCGGAGAGCCATACAACCACCGCCAGGACTGGCGGTGGTTGTATGTGATGCTTCAATCCTCGTCCATGAACGGCACTAAGGCAAGTGCGGTGCTCAGCGACGCAGGCGGATCAGCGACAGCTTGCGACACAGCACGTAGAACACGGGCGTGAAAACCAGCCCGAAGAAGGTGACGCCCAGCATGCCGGAGAATACGGCGACACCCAATGCGCGGCGCATCTCGGCACCGGCACCTTCCGCCAGCACCAGCGGCAGTACACCGAGAATGAACGCGAAAGAGGTCATCAGGATCGGGCGCAGGCGCAGGCGTGCTGCCTGAATCGCCGCTTCCCACAGCTCTTTACCCTGCTGCTCCAGTTCGCGGGCAAACTCGACAATCAGGATGGCATTCTTCGAAGCCAGTCCCACCAGTACCACAAAGCCGATCTGGGTAAGGATGTTATTGTCCATACCCGCCAGCCACACACCGGTGATGGCGGACAGCAGACACATGGGCACAATCAGGATCACCGACAGCGGCAGAGTCCAGCTCTCGTACTGGGCCGCCAGCAACAGGAACACGAACACCACAGCCAGAATAAAGGCGATGGCGGCGGTGTCGCTGCTGCTGCGCTCCTGATAGGCGAGGTCGGTCCACTCGTAACTGATGCCGTCGGGCAGCAGCTCGTCGGCCAGTCGCTCCATGGTGTCCAGCGCATCGCCGGAGCTGTAGCCGGGGCTGTAATCCCCCAGCATGTCGGCGGACGGATAGAGGTTGTAGCGGGGTACGCGGGACGGGCCAGCCTTGTCTTCCACCGTGGCGATGGAGCCTAGTGGCACCATGGCGCCGCTGTCACTGCGCACCCGGATACGCATAACGTCCTCAGTGCTCAGGCGATAGGGAGCGTCGGCCTGGGCGGTTACGCGGAAGGTGCGGCCCAGGTAGTTGAAGTCGTTAACGAAGGCGGAGCCGATGTAGACCTCCAGCGCTTCGAATACTCTCGATACCGGTACGTTCAGACGCTCGGCCTTCTCACGATCAATATCGAGATAGATCTGCGGTGTACCGATTTCAAAAAAGCTGCGCGCGAAAGTGACCGCCGGTGCATCGGGGCTGTTGGCGGCATTGACCATGGTGTGCAGCGCTTCGTTCAGCACTTCCAGGCCGCGACCGCCGCGATCCTCCAGCATCATTTTGAAACCGCCGGCACTGCCAATACCGCGCACCGGTGGTGGCGTCAGGACGACCACAAACGCTTCCTTGACCTGGCCTGCCTGCTGCCACAGCTTGCCTTTCAGGCCGTCGAAGGTGATGCCTTTGGCCTGGCGCTCCTCAAAGTCTTCCAGGGTCACGAAAATCGCTGCGGCGTTGGAGGCGATGGAGAAGGTGCCGCCGTGGAAGCCGGAGAAGGCTACGGTGTTGGCGACGCCATCTACCGACAGCAGCTTTTCAGTGACCTGTTGTACCACCTGATCGGTTTCCGACAGCGCCGTGCCCGGTGCCATCTGGATGGCAACGACGAAATAGCCCTGGTCCTGCGCAGGGATAAAACCACCGGGTACCCGGTTGAATTGCCAGGCGGTGAGCAGCATCAGGCAGGCGTAAACCAGCAGCGCGAGACCGCTGGCGCGAATCAGCCAGCCGGTAAAACGGCCGTAGCCGTTGGAGAGCTTGTCCATGCCATTGTTAAAGCGATCAAAGGCGTGGTGCACCTTGGCCATCAGGCCGTGGCCCTTATCCTCAACATGGGGTTTCATGAGGATGCGGGCCAGCGCCGGTGACAGGATCAGCGAGACAGCCACCGAGATAACGGTGGCCACGGCGATGGTAATACCGAAGGCCTGGTAGAACTTGCCGGCGATACCGCCGAGGAAGGTGGTGGGCAGGAACACCGCCACCAGCACCAGTCCCATGGCGATGAGCGCCGAGCCCACTTCGTCCATGGTTTTGCGCGCGGCCTCACGGGGAGACAAGCCATTACGCAGGTTACGCTCCATGTTCTCCACCACCACGATGGCATCATCCACCACGATACCGATCGCCAATACCAGACCAAACAGGGTGAGGTTGTTGAGCGAGTAACCCAGCGCCGCCATAACGGCGAAGGTACCGATCAGGGAGATGGGAATGGCAACGATGGGGATGATGGCGGCGCGCCAGGTCTGCAGGAACACCACAATCACCAGCACTACCAGGATGATCGCTTCGTAGACGGTTTTCTCCACCGCATCCACCGACTGCTGGATAAATTCGGTGGGGTTGTAGCCGATCTTGTACTCCAGCCCGGGGGGGAAGTCCGCTGCTGCACGTTCCATCTCCGCCAGCACCGCGCGGGAGGTTTCCAGCGCATTGGCGCCTGGCTGCTGGTAGACCGGGAGGGCTACCGCCGGGTATTTGCCCAGATAGCCGCGAGTAATGTAATCCTGTGCCCCCAGCTCGATCCGGGCCACATCCCGCAGGCGCACGATGCGACCATCGTCGCCGGCTTTCACTACCACATTGCCAAACTCTTCCGGTGCCCGCAGGCGGCCCTGAGTCTGTACCGAGTACTCAAAATAGTTCTGCTGCGGTTGCGGTGAGCGGTTGAGGGTTCCACCGGCCACCTGCACGTTTTGCGCTTGCAGTGCTCTCACCACATCGCCGGCAGTCATGCCGTAGGACTGGATCAGGTCCGGGTCGAGCCATACCCGCATGGCGTACTCGGAGGCGCCGAACATGCGTGTGTCGCCAATGCCATTGATGCGACGGATGCGGTCCCGCAGTTTCAGTACCGCGTAGTTGCCGATGTAGGTCTGGTCGTAGCGGCCGTCCGGTGAGTAGAGGTTAATCACCAGCATCAGGTCCGGCATGCTCTTGGCCGTAGTGATCCCCAGACGACGCACGGCTTCCGGTAATTTGGCTTCGGCGATGGCCACCCGGTTCTGCACCAGTACCTGGGCGGCGTCCAGGTCGGTACCGGTTTCAAAGGTAACGGTGAGGCGCATGCTGCCATCGGCGGTGGACTGGGAGAACATGTAGATCATGCCCTCCACACCGTTCAGCTCCTGCTCGATAGGGGTGGCGACGGTATCCGCCACCGTTTCAGCGCTGGCGCCAGGGAAGTTGGCGGTGACCTGAATGGTAGGTGGAGCCAGCCGGGGGTACTGTTCTACCGGCAGGGTGGTGTAGGCAAGGCCACCCACCAGCATGATGATGATGGCAATGACCGAGGCAAAAATAGGCCGGTCGATAAAAAACTTGGCAAAGTTCATGGGCCGGATCCTTATTTCGCTGCGGGAGCAGCAGAGGCTTTCTCACCCTGTCCGGCGGCACGCTGGCCACCGGCAATGATCTCCTCCAGCGAGGGCACCATGTTGATATCCGGCATGGTGTCAGTCTCCTGCCACTCCAGCGTAACTTCGTTAGGGGTGACCGGTTGTTGCGGGGCGCGGATACGCTGGATGCCATTGATGACCACCCGCTCATCGCCACTGAGGCCGGAGCGGATGATCACCAGGCCGTTGTCCTGCACCGGGCCTGGCTCGACGTAAATACGGGTCGCCTGATTGTTGGCATCCACGGCGTAGACGTATTTGCGGTTCTGGTCGGTGTTGATGGCCTTTTCGGGCAGTAGCAGGGCTTCGTATTCACCGCTGCTGGAGAGTCGGGCGCGACCAAACAGGCCGGGATAGATGATGGCCTGCGGGTTGGAGACCAGCGCGCGGGCCTTGACGGTACCGGTGCCAGCGTCCACCACGTTATCGATAAATTCCATCCGCCCCGAGTGGTCGTAGTGTTTTTCGTCCAGCAGCTTGATGAATATCGGATTGGGACTGTAGTCACTGCTGGGGCGTTTGCCGGCACGGTCGAGGCGCAGGGCGTTGAGCAGGTCACCCTGCGATCCCTCAAACTCAAAATGGATCGGGTCGACGCTGACAATGCGGGTGAGGACGGTACTGTTGGCGCTGACCAGGTTGCCGCTATCGATGAAGCTGTCACTGATCTTGCCGTCAATGGGCGCGGTTACGCGGGTGAAATCCAGGTTCAGGCGCGCCTCGTTGAGAGCCGCTTCTGCGACCTTCAGTTCCTGCTGCCGCTGGTCGAACTGCTCCTGGGAGATGGATTTGCTGCGCATCAGGTCGGCGGCGCGTTTGTAGGCTTTCTGGGCCAGGGAGTACTGGGCGTCAGCGCGCTGCATTTCATATTGGAAGGGGCGCGGGTCGATCACAAACAGCAGGTCGCCCTTTTTTACATACTGGCCATCGCGGAACTGCTTCTCCTGCAGGTAGCCGGTGACGCGGGCACGCACTTCCACACGAGCCACTGCCTCAAAACGCCCGGGGTACTCGGTCCACTCAATCAGCCGGTGACGCAGTGGCTGGGTAACATCCACTTCCGGCGGCGCTGGGGCGGCGCCGGGGGCGGAGGGTTCATTGCAGCCAAGCAGTACGAATGGCAGCACCAGGCTGCAGAGGGCAAGCAGTTTCTTCACGTAGTTACCTCGGAGTGACAACAGTTCCGGACACAGTTAACGAGATAGACCCAGACGGTGGCAGTGACAAGGTCCGGATAGGCTGTGCGACGGTATGCAGAATCTGGTACTGGGCGGTACCGATAGAGGAGACAAGGATAAATCAGATTATTGTTTAGGAAAATGCTAGATTTCTTAATGATGTATTAAGTGAGGCTTATTAATGGATAAGCGACAGCTGGACGGCTTGCTGGCATTGAAACTGGTAGCCGAGAGCGGCCACTTCACCGCGGCGGCCAAAATCCTGGGAGTGAGCCCTTCCGCGGTAAGCCAGATGATCAAGCAGCTGGAGGAGCGGGTGGGGGTGGCGCTGCTGAGTCGCACCACCCGCAGTACCAGCCTGACAGAGGCGGGTGCGCGCTTTATGGCGGAGGCGGGAGTGGCGCTGGACCAGATTCTGGTGGCTATGGAAAACGTGCGCTCCTTTGCGGCCAAGCCAGCCGGGACCTTGAAGGTGACGTTGCCCCGGGCGGTCTATCCGGCGTTCCTCTCTCACCATATTGCCAGTTTTACGGAGAAGTATCCGGAAATAACGCTGGAGCTGCATTTCGAGGATGAGCATACCGATATCGTTGGGCGTGGTTTTGACTGTGGCATTCGCCTTGCGGACGTGGTGGCGCGGGATATGGTGGCGCTGAAACTGTATGGTCCGGTGCAGTTCGTGGTAGCCGGGGCGCCCCGGTACTTCAGGCAGCATGACAGGCCCCGGCACCCGCGAGATTTGCTGCACCACCAATGTATCCGCCCCCGCTCCGGCTCCTGGATCTATGACAGCTGGGAATTTGTGGTGGACGGGAAGGAGGTGGCGGTACAGGTCAGCGGCTCCCTGATTTTCAGCGATACGTTGCTGATGCTGGACGCTGCCTGCCGGGGCACCGGTCTGGTGTTTGCCACCGCCGATATGGTGAGCCAGTTTGTGGCAGAGGGGCGACTGGAAACGGTATTGGGTGAATTCACCATCCAGCGGGAAGGCTTCTATCTCTACTACCCGCACCGGGCGCAGGTGCTGCCAAAGTTGCGGGCCTTTATCGATCATCTGCGTGCCGCCCGGCTTGCGGAATAGCGCGCTGCCAGGGTTTCGATCCGGGTAGAGGTTTCGATATAGACAGGTGGCCAGCGTGCACGGAGCAGGACAGTTTCACTGTTCTGCCGGTCCGGGATGGGTTGCCAGCGAATGACGACCGGCGTTCAATCAGTCCCGTTAAATATCCTGTTGCGGCGAATAAGAGAGATAACTATGGAACTGGGTTTAGCCAATAAGGTGGTGATCGTTACCGGCGCCACTGCCAATATCGGCCGCGCGGTGGCGCTGGAGTTTGCCGCCGAAGGTGTGCGATTGGTGGCCGTGGGTCGCGACCAGGAGGCCGGCGCACATACTGGCGACTGCCGAGGCCCTGGGACCGGTGGATGTGCTGGTCAACGGCGTCGGCGGCAATGTGGACCGGGGCCTCTTTGTGGACTCCGATCCCGACAAATGGGCCGGCGATATGGATCTCAACTTCGGCACCCTGCTGCGCATGACCCGGGCTGTACTGCCCGGCATGGTGGCCCGCAAGAGTGGTAGTGTCATCAAATTCGGTTCCACGGCGGGGCTGGTGGGGGATTACATGCTGCCGGTCTATTCGGCCATGAAAGGGGCGGTGCACAGTTTTACCACGGTGCTGGCGAAAGAGGTGGGGCAGCATGGTGTGCGGGTAAATGCCGTCGCACCTTACGCCACCTTTGCCAAGGACCCGTCCGCCTTCAGCAGTGGCAGCCGCTTCCACCCCGAGAGCGGTTTTTTCAGCGGCCAGGCACCGGAGCTCTCCGACTACGATCGCAGCATGCGCCAGCGCCGCCCGGTGGTGGGGCGTCCCTTTGCCGTGCCGGAGGAGATTTCCGGGTTGGTGCTCTACATGGCGTCGGAGCGCGCCGGTTTTGTCACCGGCCAGGTGTGGTCCGTTGACGGCGGTTCGCTGCTGTAACCTGGGCTGCTGCAACGAGGGCTGCTGAACTGCGCAGCGGTAGACCATAGTCTGAATCCTCCCTGTGGAGACCGGTGCTACACTGCCGCGACCGCAGGCTACTGCCTTTGAAAACCCCAAATGGGCCGGCGGCGTGGAGGAGAGAATGGCTGTACGTCAGAGGGTGGGCTTGTTTGCCTCCTGTCCGGTGGACCTGTTGCGACCCAGCGTCGGCTTTGCCAGCGCCACCCTGTTGCAGCGCGCCGGTTTTGCGGTGGAGGTACCGCCGCAGAGCTGTTGCGGGCAGGTGAACTTCAACAGCGGCATGCCGGAGCAGAGCCGGCAGCTGGCCTGGCAGCTGGTCACCACCTTTGAAGTCTACGACTACACCGTGGTCCCCTCCGGCTCCTGTGGCGGCATGATCCGCCATCACTACCCCGAGTTGTTCAAAGGCGATCCGCGCCTGCCGCGGGTGCGGGAGTTCTGTGAGCGGGTCTATGAGCTCACCACTTTCCTCTCTGAGGTGGCCAGTGTTTCACTGGATGACATCACCTCCGCGTCGGCACTCACCGATGTGGTGACCTACCACGACAGCTGCGCCGGCCTGCGGGAGATGGGCATCAAGGCTCAGCCCCGCGAGTTGTTGAAGAGTAGCGGTGTCACCGTCACCGAGATGGTCGACACGGATGTTTGCTGCGGTTTCGGCGGCGCTTTCTGCGTGAAGTTCAGCGACGTCTCCGGCCGCATGGCCGACAACAAACTGGATAACGCCTGCGCCGCCGGTGCCAA